>NZ_JANFQO010000014.1 GCF_024437735.1 Tahibacter harae
GACGGATGCGTCGTCGTCCAGCCCGGCACCAGCGCCTCGGATACCTGGAAATAGCAGTTCGACGGCGCCGCACTCGGCAGCTCGAAGCCCAGGTTGACGAAGGTGCGTTGCACCTGGGCCAGCACCGGCACGGCGGCCAGCACGCCCAACACGCCGGCGAGCAGACGCCGGGACACAGTACCACCACGCATGGCTTACCCCCTGAAAAATCGGCCACGCACATCCAGTGCGTGGTCCGCATCCACTGCGATGACAGAAGCAAACCTCTCAGCCTGCTCTGTCTCCGGCGGCATCGGCACCAGTCCACGGACCGGCGCCCATGACGCCATCTCTGCCTTGCAGCCACCAACTCGGCCCGCCGGGCGGCCGGCACTTTGTTTTCCTTACGACGGACCAGACATGCTTTCCCCCCGAAAGAGATCGGTGGACCGAACCGTTCCACGACGCCTGGCCACGACACAATCCCGAACCGGATCGACGAAAGCGGAAAATCGGAGCCGAACCAGACCGACCGGAACCAGTGAAGGAAGCGGGGCTGGAAAAGCAATTAAGGAACCACCGCCAACACCGCACACGTTTGATGCGGCGATCGCAACGACCGGTGTATTGCAACGCATCGCTGTCTCGCCGATGGCGACAGCGGTCTGGTTGAAGTGAGCATTCGGCGCCCGGGCGGGAGCGGTGCCGTAGGTACGGCAGGCGCCGACAAACCATTGCCGGCGTCGGGCCGGCGCTGCGACAAACTACGATCCTTGCGGGATCGCCCGATGTCCTGGGTGAGGTTACATCCTGAGACGGACAAGCGTAAAGCGAAGTTCACGCCTGACCGAAAAATTCCCTGCCTCACAAAAACTCACACCCGCTGCGTATGCCAGGGCGTGCAAGCAGTCGGCGCGATAAAGGCGCGCACACAACACTGAAGAGAAACTCGGCAGACACACCCGAATTGCGCAAAACTCCGATACTCGCGCTCAAACGACAACGGTGTCTTTCGGGTGCAGCGCTGTCGAAAAAAAAAAAGACCCCCTTCAACAAGACACCCGCTGTCGCCCTCAGACCGCCGGACAGATCAAAGACCACGGCCGGCGCCGGCGATCGTATCGGCAGCCCGACGCCAAGCAAGCGGCGATGCGGCATAAGCCATCCGAACCGACAGCAATCGATGCTTCCGCCGGCACAGGGCGCTGCCGGCAGTTCAACTCTTGCCCAGGCGCTTGACCAACATATCCAGACTGGTCCGCACCGTACGCACCTGTTCCCACATGTCATGGTCCAGCGTCATCTTGTGATGCAGTGCGGAGACCAGGGGCAACAGGGTTTCCTCGTAGGCCTTGGCCATGCGCGCCAGCGTCTCGTTCAGTGCCGGCGGCATTTCCAGGCGCGGCTCGCGCTGCAGGCTGGTCTGGATATCGGCCAGGCTGCGCAGGGCCTCCAGCGCGCCCAGCGCGTCGCCCAGGCCCTGGCTGTGGGCGCCCTGTTTTTCCAGCTGCACGGCGATCTCGGCCAGGGTCTGCGCCATGCGCGTGGCGCCGTCGGCGTCCTTGCCCCCCTGCTTGGCAAGGCGGCGGAAGTTTTCCACTAGTTCGTTCCACCGCGCCTGCTCGGCAGCATCCGGCGCGCCGATCAGCTGCGACAGCTTGAGCAGGTTTTCTTCGGCGCGGGCGCCCAGGGTCTGGGCTTCGCCGCGGTAATGGTCGCGGATCAGCGAATCGAGTTCCGCGGGCGTCAGCAGTGGGCTGAGCTGGGCGGCAAGCTTGACCATGTTGCGATAGCTGCCCTGCAGCTTGAACGGCGGTTCGCTGCGGTAGGCGTCGTCCTGGGCGGCACTGGCGACATAGGCGGCGTTGACGCGCATCAGCACGTCGCGCACGCCGACCATGCGGCGCACCAGCTCCAGCATTTCCAGGCCGCCGGGCAGTTCGGCCGGGATTTCTTCCTCGCCGCCACGCGCGGCACGCAGCACGGCCTGAATTTCCGTGCGCGGCCGCTCGGCCAGCGGCGCGCTGAGCGGGTTGGCGGTCAGCGCGTTCTCGATGTAACTGTCGGCGAACAGCGCCTCGCGCCCGCTCAGCACATCGCCGAGGTTGTAGACATCGGCACGGTTGGCCAGCATGTCGGGAATGCGGAACACCTCGCCGGATTCGGTATACGGATTGCCCGCCATCACCAGGGCGAAGCGCTTGCCGCGCAGATCCAGCGTGCGCGCCTCGCCGTCGATCACGGCATCGATGCGCCGGGTACCGTCGGCCAGGCTGATGAACTTCTGCAGGAACTCGGCCGAGAGGTGCTGGATGTCGTCCAGGTACAGCATCACGTTCACGCCCATGGCGAGACCGAGGTTGAGCTTGACCAGTTCCTCCGCCGCGCCGCGCTGGCTCACGCTGGCCGGATCCAGCGAATTGACCTCGTGGCCCAGGGTCGGCCCGTTCACGCGCACGAAGATCATGCCGAGGCGGTCGGCGATGTATTCCATCAGCGTGGTCTTGCCGTAGCCCGGCGGCGAGATCAGCAGCAGCAGGCCGGAACGGTCGCTGCGCGCGTCGCCGACGCTGCCGATCTGCTTGGCCAGGTTGTTGCCGATCAGCGGCAGGTAGACCTCGTCGATCAGGCGGTTGCGCACGAAGCCGGCCATGGGCTTGGCCAGGAAGCGGTCCAGGCCCAGGCGGCGGCGTTCGTCCTCGACCAGGCCGTGGCGCAGGCGGGCAAAATCGTGCCAGGCGCGCTCGCCGTTTTCCGCGTGCGCGGCGAGGCGGGAGAGGAACTCGGGCAGGTCCAGCCGCAGCACGCCATCGCGCAGGCGCGCATGGGCGCCGCGCAGGCCGCTCACGTCCACCGCCAGTTCGGCATTGATGCGTTCGCGCGGCAGATCGGCGAAAGCGAGGATGGCGCCGGCTTCCAGCGCCACGTCGGGCTGCTCCGGCGCCAGGCGCGCGCACCACTGGCGTGCCAGGTCCAGGCGCTCGGCGGCGGAGAGTTCGGACTGCAATGCGGCCAGCGCGCTGCGCGGCAGTTCGCTGCCCGCACGCGCCGCCAGATCCAGCGCAGCGGAATGCGCGGCGAACTGGGCGCGCTCGCCGCCGAGGCTGGCAACCAGGTGCCGCGCCGCCGTCTGCGCCTGCGCTTCGCTGGCGGCGAAGCCCAGTTGCTGCGCGCAGCTCTGCAGGCCGCTCAGCCAGCTCGCCGGCAGCGGTACGGCTTCCTCGCGCTGCAGGAACCAGTGCAAGCCGGCGGCGTGCGCGCGCAGCGCGGCCTGGGCCTGTTCGCGCTGCGCCGCGTACCAGGCCTGGGCCAGCACGCGCGCCGCAGCGGGCTGGCGCAGTTCGCCCGCAGCCACGGACAGGCGCGCGAGTTCGCGCAGGATGGCGGCGGCGTCCACATCGTGCACGCCGCGCTGGTAATCCTCGCTGGGACGGCGCTGGGCTTCGGCCGCGACAGCATCGATGAGCACCTGCGCATCGGCGGCGCGCAGCGCGTCACGCAGGGCTGCATCGCCGGCTTCGATGCGGCGCCACAGTAGCGCGGCAAGGAATTCGGCGCGGTAGATCTGCGCGGTTTCGTTGGGCAGCGGCTGGCCCCAGACGCTGCGGTAATTTTCGGCGCGCGCGTCCTGCACGCGGCGGCGGTAGTCGGTACCGGTGAGCTGCAGCGCAAGGCCGTCGCTGTCGTGCAGCAGGGCCAGATCCAGCGTGCCGCGTTCGATGCTGAAGCGATGCCGCCCCAGCGCCAGCGCGGCGCCGCTGGTGCCCAGCTCGTTGCGGTCGCGCAGATCGCGCAGGCCGGCTTCCTTCAGCGCGCGCAGGCGGCCGGCCAGTTCGTCGGCGGCCACGGCCTGGCCTATGCCGCGCAATTCCTCCAGCTGGCGCTGGGCGCGTTCGATCAGGGTGTCGCCGGCGAAGAAGGCGTGCAGCTCCTCGGCCACGCCGATCTTGGCCACGCGCCGCGGCACGCCGTCGAGCACGCGGCCTATGGCTTCCTTCAGCGCCTGGGCGCGCTTGTCGCGCTGGCCGGCGATCTGCTCGCGCCGCGCGGCAAAGGCTTCCAGCGCGCTTTCCCGGCGCGAGGTGAGTTCGACCAGGAAATCCGGCTGCTCGCCGAAGCGCGCTTCCAGCTGTTCGATCTGGCTCAGCACCTGGGCCAGGCCGGCATCGGCGCTTTCCGGCGTGTCGCAGCGGCCGAGCAGGTTGAGCACGGACTGCTCCAGCACCGTGAGCTGGGCGCCGAACTCCAGGCCCTGTTCCTGCACCAGCAAGGTTTCGCGGCGCGCGCGCAAGGCGGCGCGGATGCGGTTGACCTCGGCGTAGAGCTGCGAGGTTTCGCCGAGCAGCGCGGCGCGCTGCTGCGCGTCGCTCTGCTCGAAACCGGCGATCAGTTCGGACAGGCCATCCAGCGATTCGGCCAGCGCATCGAGCTTCTCCGCCACCGGCGCCAGCGCCGCGGTGGTGCGCGCATCGTTGACCGCCGCGGCACTGTCGGCCAGACCCTGGCGCAGCGTGGCGAAGGCGGCCGGGTCGGCGAAGAATTTCAGCGCACGCGCGCCGATGCGCTCCAGTTCCTCGCGCAGGCGCGCATCCAGCGCGGCGATGGCGGCGCCGTCCACATGCGGCTGTTCGCCCATCACGGTGAGTTCGCCGCGCTTGCGCTTGAGTTGGCGGATGGCGTCGGTGAAATCGTCGGGCTTCTGCCACAGCAGGCTGGCCACGCGCGAGAGCAGCTCGGCCACGGTCTTGCCGGCGGCGGCGACCAGCTGGGCCGCTTCGTTCTGCGCGCGCTCCAGTTTCTCGTAGGCGTTCAGCGCCTCGCGGCCGCTGCGCGCCAGCGTCGCGACTTCGCTGCCGATATCGCCGACTTCGGCCTCGCCCAGCCAGGGATAGGCGTCGCTGCAGCGCGCCGCCACGCGCAGCAGGCGCTCGTAGGCGCCGCGGCTGCCGGTGTCCTCGGCCAGGCGGCGCAGTTCGCGCAGTTCGGCCAGGGCGCGCACCACGGTCGCATTGCCCAGGCGGCCGAGCAGGCCGGCCACGCGCGGCTGTGCGCTGGCGTATTCCTCGAACGCGAACGGCGTGCGCCACAGCTGCATGGTGTGCAGGCGCGAGGCCTGGTCCGGCGCTTCAGGCGTAATCAGCAGCACGCGGCCGTCGGCAAAGCGCGCGTAGCCGTTGCCCAATAGCGGCTGGCTCATGCTGCGTTCGATCAGGTTGTAGGACAGCAGCGCATAGCTGCCGCCGACCGGCTCGTAGAACACGTACAGCATGTCCTCGCCGCTGGGCGCGCGCAGATGGCGCTTGATGCGGTAGCCGGAGAAATCATGGCCCAGTTCGGCGAAGCGCTTGAAGTCGCCGGATTCCAGGTAGTAGCCGCCCGGGAAAACCAGGCCATGGTCTTCCGGCAGCTGCAGGCAGGAGGCGCCGATCTCGTCGATGCGCACCACCGACTTGAGCCGCTTGTTGAACACCAGGTAGCGCGTGGTGTCCTCGCGGTACGGCTTCACGCGCAGCAGGATCAGGCTGCGCAGGTCGGCGTAGGCGACTTCCGCGTCAGCCAGCGACTGGTTCCTGTCCTCGACCGGCTCGCTGTAGATGCCCAGCCCGGTCTCGGTATTGTTTTCCACCTTTATCGTCAAATCGCCGGCGACGGTCTCGACGAAGACGCTGTCCAGCACGTTGATGTGCGGATGCCGTCCCAGCACATACTGCTCGCGCGTTACCGGCGTCCATTCGAAATCGTGGCTGGGCGGCAGCACGTGCTCGCGGTCGCCGCGGTTGTCGATGTAGCTGACCTTGCCGTCGCGCTCGATGGCGAAGCGGAACACGCGCTTGTCGCCGGCCTGGGAGCCGGTGCGGAACACCAGCAGCAGGCGCTCGTCCAGCACGCGCAGCTGGTCCAGCGTGGTGGCGCGGTAATAGGTGAACAGTTCGCGGAAATCCGCCGCGAAGCGCGCATCGGCAAGGAAGGAGCCTTCCAGCGGCAGCGGCACCAGTTCCTGCCCTTCCGCGCCCTCGTCCAGGCGGTAAAGGCAGAACACGTCGCCGACCGCAGTTTCCTTCTTCAGTCCGATGAACACGTTGTAGCCGAACAGCAGCACCTCGCCGACGCGCACGATATCGCGCGCGACGCAGTTGTTTTCGGTGCGTGCGGCCAGGCGCGCTGCCAGGCGCGATTCGACCCGGCCGAAGGCCTCCACGCGCCGGGCGTTGAGCGCCTCGGCCTTGCCGTGCAGGGTCTCGGCCGCGGCGACCAGGCGCTTGCGCAGCAGTTCAAAGGTGGCGGAATCGGACATGGCTATCCCTTGCTGGGCTGCGGCTTTCGCGGCGGTGGTTGCGCGGCGAAGGCCGGCGGGAAACAGCATCTGGCCGGAACCGCGCCGCCCGGGCGCCGGCACCTGCGGCGCGCGGCCGCGGGGCTTCCGGCATTCCCGTCACGGCCGCGCGCCGGCGCAGACCTCAGCGTTGCGCGGCAGCGGCGCCGTTCACGCGCCGTCGCCGCTCAGGCGCTTGAGCGTCTCCACGTCGCCGTGGCGTCCGGAGGCGGTGAGCTTCTGCATCAGCCCGGCGATGGAAAGATCGCGCACCGCATCGGCGCCGCCCAGCGCGGCGATCAGCTCACGCGCATCGGCGATCAGGTCGCGCTTGCCGGCCTTGTGCTCGGCCAGGGCGGTGCTGAGCAGGTCGCTCTTGTCGACGGTGCCGTCGATGGCCTTGCCCAGGCTCAGGCTGCGCATGAAGCGCTCGAAGTATTCGCCGTCGCCGCCGACAATCTCGATCTTGGCCGCACCCAGCGCCTTGGACAGCACTTCGGCCTGCTCGCGCGCGATGGCCTGGTTGGCCTCGATGCTCTTGAGGCGCTGCGCGTGCGCGTAGTCCAGCTGCATGCGCTGTTCCTCGTGGGCGCGCGTGTCGGCGCTCATCGCCTGCATGGCTTCAAACTTGTCCTTGAGGCCGCCGGCTTCGGCCGCGAAGCGCGCGGCGATCGCCGCGGCTTCGGCTTCGCCGTACTTGAGCTTGCCGCTGGCTTCGGCTTCCAGCTTCAGGCGCAGCGCCTCGGCCGTGGCCGCGCCCTGCTTGGAGATGGCGTCGGCCTCGGCGATCTGCACCTTGGCCGAGACCATGCCGGCCTTCTCGTCCGCATCGGCCTTGGCCAGGGCGACCTTGGCGGCGGCCAGTCCGCTCGCGGCGGCCAGCGCCTCCACGCCTTCGGCTTCGCGCTTCTTGCCTTCGGCGGTCTTGCTGGCGATGGCCAGGCGCGCCTCGGCCATGGTGAGTTCCTCGGACGCCTTGTGCTTGGCGCGCTGCTCGTCGGCCAGCGCGGTCTTCACTTCGGTGATGAACTTTTCTTCCGCCTGGCCTTCGGCCAGCACG
This sequence comes from Tahibacter harae, assembly GCF_024437735.1. Lineage (GTDB taxonomy): Bacteria > Pseudomonadota > Gammaproteobacteria > Xanthomonadales > Rhodanobacteraceae > Tahibacter > Tahibacter harae. Next base: position 7,353 of record NZ_JANFQO010000014.1, read on the forward strand.
ATGGTGCTCTTCTTGGTGCGCTCGGCCTCGGACAGGGTGCGCAGGTTCTTGATCTCTTCTTCCTGCTCGGCCACGGTGCGCTCGACCACGATGCGCTCGCGGATCACGTCGGCGATGGCCTTCTTCTGCACTTCGACGGCTTTTTCCTTTTCTATGCGCTGCAGCGTGACTTCGCGCTCGCGGTCGACCACTTCCAGCTCGCGCGCGCGGGTGACTTTCTCTTCCTCGATGGCGACGGCGCGCTGGCGGTTCTTCTCCGCCACCTCGGCCTCGCGCTTCATGTTCTCGGTCTGCACCGCGATCTGCTGTTCGGCCAGCAGGCGCGCCGCCTCGGCCTTGGCGCGCTCTTCGGAGGCGACCTTGGCCGCCTCGGCTTCCTCACGCGCGCGGGTGATGGCGATTTCGCGCTGCTGGTTGGCTTCGGCATGGGCCTTCTGCCGTTCCAGCTCCAGCACGGCCTCGGCCGTCTCCACGTCCTTCTTCTTGATGCGCATTTCCTCGTTGCGGCGCAGCTCGTTGGTGAACACGTTCTGCTCGGCGGTGAGCTCGGTGATCTTCTTGATGCCCTGGGCGTCGAGGATGTTGTGCGGATCGAGCTTTTCCAGCGGAGTCTGCTCAAGGTAGTCGATGGCGGCATCCTCCAGCACATAGCCCGAGAGTTCATCGCCGATCTGGCGCACGATCTGGTCGCGGAAGCGGTCGCGCGCCTCGTACAGGTCGACGAAGTCCATGGCCTTGCCCACGGTCTTGAGCGCTTCGGAGAACTTGGCGCTGAACAGGTCTTCCAGCGTGGCCTGGTTGCTGGCGCGCTCGCAGCCTATGCCCTGGGCCACGCGCAGCACGTCCTCGCGGGTCTTGTTGACGCGCACGAAGAATTTCACCTTGATGTCGGCGCGCATGTTGTCCTTGCAGATCAGGCCTTCCTTGCCCATGCGCTCGATCTCGATGGTCTTGAGCGAAATATCCATCACCTCGCGCCGGTGCAGCACCGGAATGACCAGGCGGCCGGTGAAGGTCACTTCCGGCTCGGCGCGCATGGTGTTGACGATCATGGCGCGGCCCTGGTCGACCTTTTGATAGAACTTGGCCACGACGGCCATCAGGGCGAGCACGGCGAGGGCGACGAGCACGACGACGACGATCAGCGTGGTGACTGTGATATCCATGGCGCTGGCTCCGGCAACAAGTGGTATGCGTTTACGTCAGGTTTTTTCTGCGCGCCGTGCAGGGCGTGCAAGGGATGAGGCGGCACCGCGGCCCGCCGGCGTTCCTGCATGAACGCCGCAGCGGGTGGTTTGCGAACGTCAGGGCGGATCGAATTCGGCCACCAGGTAACGCTTGCGTCCGGCATCGAAGTCGATGATCAGTGCCTGCGCATCGCGCGCCAATCGGTTGGGGACGCTGGCGTAGACCTGCAGGGTCAGGCGGGTGCCGTCGCCCATGTCCACCTCGGCCTGGCCGAAATTCTCCTCCACGCTCAGGGTCAGGATGCGGCAGCGCTTGCCCAGGGCCGATTCCCGCGTCGCCGGAGCATTCACGGCAAACAGCGGCTTGAGGGGCCGCAGCGAGAACGCGGCGAGGAATACCGCGGCGACCAGCGCCGCCGCCAGCAGCACGGTGCCGCCCAGCCATACCGGCAGCGGCACCAGCGGCAGCAGCAGGTTCGCCGCGAGCATGGTCAGCAGCCACCAGTACAGGCCGATGGCACTGATCACGATGGAGAACGGCAGGCGGTCGAAACCCAGGGCGAGCACGGTCTCGGGCAGGCCGTCGACATCGCCGGCGTCATGGCCGCCTATCCAGTCCGGGCCCACGCTGTCGAAATCCAGCAGGCCGACGATGGCGGCCAGCCAGAACACCAGCAGCACGCCGATCAGGATGCTGGGCACGAAGGCCGGATACTGGGTCAGCAATTGGATAAAGCTCATGACTTCACGGTCCTCTTGCCGGAACGGGTCTTGCGGTGTTTTTCTGCGAACGCGACCAGCGCGGCGCCGACGCGCTCCTTGATGGCCAGGTGATCCCCCGGGTCCAGACCATAGCGCGCGGCGAGCAGTTTGTAGTCATCCTCGCTCAGGCTCACGGTCAGGCGCGGCCGCTTGGCCTGGCGCAGCAGCGGCAGGCCAAGCACCACGCGCACCTGGTCGGAATTGGACAGGTTGGCCTCGTAGGCGGCCGCGCGCACCGCCTGCAGCACGGCCTCGGTCACGTCGAAGGCCACCTGGACGGCGCGCAAGGCGGGCTGCGAGGAACGCCAGCGGCTGGGCAGCTCAGTCTTCATCGCGCCTGCCTGGCCGCCGCGGCGGCAGTTTTTCCAGCGCGGCCAGTACGCGGCTGGTGCGGGCGCGGCGGAAGCCCTTGGGGGCGGGATTCGGGATTGGGGATTCGGGATCGGAAGGCGATGGCTCCGGCCTGGCCTTCTTCTTCGTGCTGACGGAGCCGGGCTTGGCGGCGGCCGGCCGGGTGGACGCGGGCCTGGCAACCGCGCGTGTGGCGCGGCGGCGCGCGACGGCATCGGTGGCCTGGCCCAGGGTGCTGGCGGCGCGGGCCATGTCCAGGTCGTGGTCCAGTTCGCGCAACTGGCGGCTGACTTCGTCGTGCAGCAGGTCGAGCTGGGCCAGGTGGGCCTGGAAGCCGCCGGCCAGGCCGCTGTCGCGGGCGATGGCGCGGGACAGGTCGAGCAGGCGGGCGTGGTAGCGCGGATGCGGCTGCGGCGCGCGGGTCAGCGCCTCCAGCTGGGCCTGGGCACGGGCCAGGCGGCGCGCGACGGTCTCGGCGCGGCCGCGGGCCTGGGCCAGTTCGCGCGCGGTGCGGCTGAGCAGCTGGCGGGCCTGGCGCAGCGGTGCCGGCGCCGCCTCCGGCGCGGACCGGGCCGGGGTTGCGCCCAGGTCCTGGCGCAGCATGTCGCGGATGTCGTCCCACCAGGCCATGGCAGTTCCTCAGACCAGGAATTCGGCCAGCGTGGTCAGCGCGTCGCGGCCGTTGTCGCCGAGGGTGGCCAGTTCCAGGGCCATGTCAGCGGGCGAAGCGGCGGGACTCAGCGCGCCGACCAGGACGAAATGCGCGCCTATGCGCCCGAACGAGGACAGCGGCACGGCGGGATTCAGGTCGAGCAGGGTTTCCATCAGCTTTGCGCGCAGGCGCGGCTTCACTTCGTCGTCGCGCCAGAGATAGCTGATGCACAGCAGCTGGCTGCCGGTATCGGTGACGTAGATGGGCAGGCGGTCGCTGCCCGGGAAGCTGATCTCGATGACCGGCACTTCGCCGGCGATGGGGATGGCGTCGACAGCGTCCACCAGGATCTGCCGCTTGAGCAGCGGCACGGCGGACTTGATCAGCGTGGCCAGACGGCGCGGGCTAGGCATGCTCCCCCTCCCGGGATGCGATGCAGCGGTTGCGGCATGCGGCGACGCTATGCCGGCGGACATAACATGTCAAGACATATTATGTCCGCGGATGGGATCCGCGGTGCGGTTGTGGAAACGCCCTCGCTCCCGGTGCGTGCCGCGCCGGGAAAAACCCGCGGCAGGAAAGCGGTGCCCGGCGCCAGGCGTCGTCGGGGCGGCGCGCGCCGCGCCGGGCGGGCCGGATGCGCGGCGGCCGCACGGCTGCGAAAGCGGAACGGACTGCATCCACCCCATCGGAAAACGGTGCCGCGGCGGGCCGTAGCGGCCGCCCGGAATACGCAGTGAAGAAGATCCCGCGCGCGGCTGCCCGAGTGCAGCCGCGCGGCGGGAGGCGCCTGGGCCGTTGCAGCCCGTCGCCCTGACCCCGGAGGAAGCCGCCGCAGCGGCCCGGCGGCGCTCCGCCGTCAGCCTGCCGCGCGGTGCCGGCGGCGACGCCGGCCGCAGCTCCCCGTGTCGTTATTTCTTGCCATTGCGCAAACGCGCAATTTTCCCCAACCCCATTTCATCGAGAGGCAAGGAGCGCGCGGCGGCGGTGGCCAAAACACCGCCGCCGCGCACCCCTCACATCATCCGGCAATCAGTTGTGCAGACGGGCCGCGTCCACGTCGGCGCGAATCCAGGCGTTGGCCGCCGTGATCGCGGCTTCGCGCGAGGCGACGATGCCCGAGGCGGAAACCGTACGCAGCCACGGGCGGAACACCTTCCAGCGCAGCGGGGTCGTCGGCGTCCCTTCGACGATGACGCGGTAGCCCAGACGCCGGTAGGCGGCGACGCGCTGCAGGCGCGGGCGGCGTCCGGCGTTCATGACAGTGTGCATATCGGGAATGCGGTACATGGCGCTACTTCCTTAGCTAGAACCGACCTGGGTCGGCATGTACAACCAGCAAAAAACCCCGCTCGCATCAAAATCCAGGCAACAGGCGTCCCTCGTGGCGCGCACGAAACCATTCCCAGGAGGGAGAGCGGGGAAGCGCCGCCCCTGCGGCGCTCTAGTTGCCTGGCACCGCGCCTGCTTCCGCCGTTTCGGCGGCCGCGGGCGCGGGGGTCAGGTCATTTGCAGGAAAGCGTGTTGCGTCGGCAGTCCTGGCTGCGGCGTTGCGGATTGGCCATGCTGTAGTTCGCCATCACGCCAGGGTTGGCATTGTTGTTGACATAGTTGACGGCCGCGAAACCGATCACCGGCAGGCCCAGCATCACGGTGCCGTCTTCGGCCGGGCGGAAATCGCGCGTATAGACAGCGCCGCTCGTGTCGCGATAGCGCACCAGGTCCAGGCCTATCCAGCCGCCGTCGCGGCGGCTGCCGCTGAGCACCGACTGCAGATACACGTCCAGCTCCGAGCCCAGCGGGCGGCCGTGGATGTCGTTGGCGACCTGGCCCGGCGCAAGCGCGATGATCTGGGTGGAGAAGCGCAGATCGACGCTGGCCACGTTGGGCGCGTTGGCGATGTTGCCGCCGCCGCGGTCGTACAGGCCGTAGGGCACGCGCATGATCGCGCTGGTCTCGCTGCCGCTGGTCGGGTACAGGCCGGTGAAGGGCTTGACCGGTTCGGTGCCGACGCGGGCCTGGTCGGTGTAGAAGGAACGGGTCGGGAAATTGATCACCCAGTCGGTGGTCGCGCCGACCGTGTGGTCGCTGAAATAGCTCACGTTGACCGCATCGGCCGACAGCACCGCACTGACCGCGTCCACCGCGCGCTCAGCGGCGTATTGCAGGTTGAGGCGGCGGTTGGGCAGGTCGACTACGGCTTCGGCCATCTGCGTGGCCGGATCGTTCAGCGCCTTGTCGAAATCCACGCGCTCTTCCGCCGTGCGGTGCAGCACCACGCTGGAGCGGCTGCCGGCGGGCACGTCGGCCGGATCGGTGCGGAAATCCGCCAGCGCCGTGGCCTGGTAGGACATCACCGTGCCGGCGCCCACATTCAGCACATAGGCTTCGCCGCTGAGGCCACCGGTGGGATTGGTCATGTGCGCGGAGGGATTGCTGCGCCAGTAGGTGCTCCAGCCATTGCCCAGTTCACCGCAATTGGCCGGCACGCCGCTGGCCGCGGGCGTGATCGCCAGCGCCGGCGGGGTGTTCGGCACCAGGGTGCCCATCTCGAACACCTTGATGAAGCCTTCGCGCAGGCGGTCCTTGACGCTGGGACCGGCGTCCTCGCGCGAACCGACGAAATCGTTCATGCGCAGATCCTGGTACGGACGGCCGCCGACCAGTACGCCGGCAAAGCGCTCCGCGCCCGGGAAGGTGCAGGAATCATCGCCCGTGGCCAGTGCGGCCGGGGTCGAATCGTTGAGGTAGAACACGGTCGAGGACCAGCTATCGCGCGGCGCGAGATAGACATTCAGCTCCAGCGCCGTGCGGCCGTTGCGCGCCTCGGCGAGGATCACGCGCAGCGCCTTGTGCCGGTCGGAATGGTTGGTGATGGAGAAAACCGTCTGGTTGCCGCCGCGCGTGGTGTAGTACGGATAGATCAGCACCTGGCCGGTGCCGTCCGGATCCAGCCGTACCGCGCTGGCACTGCTTGCGCACACGCCCAGGGCCAGCGCCGCGAGCAGGCGGCCGGTCAGGCCCGATGTACGCAAAGTGGTGTTTTTCATCGTCATACCTTCGTTGTTCCCGCTACAGCGCCCCGGACCGGCGGGCCGTGCTCCTGCAATCAACCACACAAGACGCACGGCGCGGCCAATCCCCCCAACACGTTACTTTCCCGCAAAACCACATGCATTTTTAGCGGCACTATGGCTAATATCCGCCGCCAGTTCCGTAGCAGTCACGCCAGCGATGCCGAGTTCGTCATCCAACGCCGCGCATTTCTTCCTGCTCGCAACGCCCGAGACTCCGCTTGCCGACGCCGCCGTTCCCGCGTGCGCGGGCGCGCGTGATGCCGTCTTCGCGGTGACTGCGGCGGTCGAACCGCGTCGTCCGGTGGCCGCCGCCCTGCTGATTTCCGTACTGCTGCACGCTGCCGCCGGCCTGCTGCTGTGGCAGTGGATCGCCGACTTCCAGCCCGATCCCGAAAAGCCCGCCCTGCAGGTGCGCCTGCGCGCCGGCGGCGCTCCCGTTCCGCCGCCGCTGGCGCAGACCGCGCCGCAGGCCCTGCCGGCGCCGCCGCCGCCCAGGCCGGTGGCCGCCTCCCGTCCCCAGCCCGCCCCGCGCCAGCTGGCGGAGACTGCCACAACCCCGCCGCCGTTGCCTGCGGCCGCGTCACAGGAACCGGCCCCGGTGGAAGCCCTGCCGCAGCCGGCGCCGGCACTCAGCGCAACGCCGCTGCCCGGCACCGCCGTGGCCGACACCGGCGAGGCCGCGGTCAACAACGCCACCCTGCGCGTACTGGAATGGCTGGCCCAGCACCGGCGCTATCCGGCCTCGGCCCGGCGCGCACGCATGCAGGGCACGGTGGAAATCCTGGTCGTGCTGATGCCCGACGGCCGCCTGGTCAACCAGCGCATCGCCCAGAGTTCGGGCCACGAGGTGCTGGACCGGGCCGCGATGGACCTGCTGCGCCGCGCCTCGCCGGTTCCCAGCGCGGCCTTCTTCACCGGCGAGGCGCGCCAGCTCGAACTGCGCCTGCCCGTGGTCTACCAGCTCAGCATCTGATGCTCCGCGCCGCCGCCACTCCGACCGGCTCGCCGCGCCGGCCCGGCCCCGCCGCCTGCGGTTGCGGCCGCCCGGCATGAGCGCGACCCCGGACCGGAGCACGCCCGATGCCGCCGCCGACTCCATCGCCGACCTGTATGCGAGCTGCTACAGCGAGCTGGTGGCCTATCTGCGCCGCCTCTGCGGCGACGCCGGCCTGGCCGAGGACCTGGCGCAGGAGGCCGGCATGCGCCTGATCTCGCAATCGCGCCGCGAGGCCATCGCCAAGCCCCGCGCCTTCCTGTTCCACGTCGCGACCAATCTGGCACGCGACCAGCTGCGCCGGCGCATGGTCAGCGACTCCTACGCCATCGACAGCGACTACGACGACGCCGGCGGCCACGCCCCGGGCGCCGACCACATCGCCAGCGTGCAGGAGGATGTGGCCCGGGTCAGCGCCGCGCTGAACACGCTGACGCCGCGGGCGCGCGACGTGCTGGTCCTGGCGCGCATCCACGGCCACACCCAGAAAGAAATCGCCGACCAGCTGAAGCTGCAGCCCAAGACGGTCGAGAACCACCTGACCCGCGCCCTGGCCCAGCTGGGCGCGGCCCTGACCGGCAGGCGCCGGCAATGACCACGGCCAGGGCAGGCCGCCAGCACCGTTTTTTGCCCGTTGGGGGCAAAGCGGCACTCGCGCGTCTAAGCGGGAGACCATGTCCATGAACCCGACCGAATCGCTGCTGCAACAAGCCGCCCGCTGGCACGCCATCGCCAGCGGCCGCAACCTGTCGGTCGACGAGTCCGCTTCGCTGGACCATTGGCTGGCGCAGAACCCGCGCCACCGCCTGGCCTATGCCGACATCTGCGCCGCGGCCTTCGCGCTGGAGCAAAGCCCCGCCGCCGCCGCGCAGCCAGTTGCCCGTCCGGCCGCCCGCAGCGCCGCGCGCACGTTCCTGCGCTGGAGCCTGGCCGCCGCGCCGCTGCTGGTGCTGGCCCTGGTCGTGGCCGGCCCGCGCGTGGTGCCGACCTGGCAGAACCTCAACAGCGATCTCTACACCGAGATCGGCAAGCCGCAGCAGCGCACCCTGTCCGACGGCTCGGTGCTGCAGCTGGACACCGACAGCGCCGTGCGCGTGAGCATGCGCGATGACCGGCGCGACATCGAACTGGTGCGCGGCCGCCTCTCCATCGCCGTGGCCAAGGATCCGGCGCGGCCGCTGCACGTGACCAGCGGCGGCGTGGATGCCATGGCCGTGGGCACGCGCTTCGTGGTCGACCGCAGCGACAGCGGCACCGGCGTGGGCGTACACGAAGGCATCGTGCGCGTGGCCGCCGGAAAAGGCGAACCGGTCGAGCTTTCCGCCGGCCAGCACGCCTTCGTCGCCAGCGGCGCCGACCAGGCCAGCCTGGGCCGCCGCGCCAATCTGGAAGAAGGCTGGACCGGCGGCGTGCTCAGCGTGGAGCAGGTCCCCCTGGCCGAGGTACTGGCCGAGCTGGACCGCTACCTGCCCGAGCGCATCATCCTGAGCAACGACGCCGAGGCCGCCCGGCCGATCACCGCCAGCCTGCCGCTGGACGATCCGGCCGCCGCGCTGCACGTGCTGGCGCAGACCGCCCAGCTCAAGCTGCGCCACATACCGCGCGTCGCCTACATCATGCGATGAGGCGACAGCACCGGCGCCGGCTCGCCTGTCTCATTGCCCTGGCCCTGCCGCTGCCGCTGCTGGCCGCCGACGCGCCGCCCGAATACGACATCGCCCTGGAAGCCGGCCCGTTGCTGGGCTGCCTGGAACGCCTGTCCGCCGTGGCCAATGTCGCCATCGTCGACCGTTCCGGCCGGGTCGCCAGCGCCGAATGCGCCGCCTCCAGCCGCCGCACCACCCTGGCCGAGGCGCTGGATGCACTGCTGACTCCGCTGGGCCTGGCCTGGCGCCGGCGTGAGGACGCGGCCATCGAGATCCTCGCCGCCGCGCCCAGCGAGCGGGTCAACCTGTCCGCCCTGACCATCGAGGACACCCCGCTGCCGTCGCTGGCGCCGGTGACTGCGGCCGCACCGCCGGTGACCGAAATGGTGCACGAGGCCATGAGCGTGACCCGGGTCGAACAGGACCGCCTGGCCACCGCGCCCTTCCTCAGCCTGAGCCAGATCGGCCGCTATGCGCCCAATGTCTATGCCAGCGGCGCCAGCCTCGCCATCCGCGGCCAGGAACGCGACCTGGACACCTTCAGCGGCCTCAGCGTGCGCCTGGACGGCATCGACCTGGGCACCAGCCTGATCGAGGGCGACATGGTGCCGGTGGAAGGCGTGGCCAGCATCCAGATCCAGCGCGGCCCGCGCAGCTTCGAGCGCGGCGGCAGTGCCACCGCCGGCGCGCTGGATCTCTACACCGCCGCGCCGGCGCCCACGCCCACCCTGCGCGCCACCGCTGGCATCGGCAACGACGGCCAGCTGCGCGGCTCGACTTCGTACTCGGACACCTTCGGCGAAGGCGAAAGCGGCATGCGCGTCGCGCTGGAGCGGCGCGTGCTGGCCAATTACGTGCACGAGGTCAACGTGCCCGAGGCCAACAGCAGCCACCGTACCGTCGACAACGCCTACGCCAAGTTCAACCTGGTGCCGGAATCGCTGCCGGGCGCGAGCATGGAGCTGTCCCTGCTCGGCGTGAGCGGCGACGATCCGGCCCTCTACACCGCCGCGGGCGAATTCCCGTTCCCGCTTTCGCGCGACCGCAACAGCTACGCCCGCGACACCGCGCGCACGCGCACCCGCGCGGCCGGCTCGGCCCTGGGTCTGCAATACGGCCGCGACGACTGGAACGTGCGCCTCAACGCCAACAGCACCGTGGCGCAGCAGAAAGGCCTGTGGATGGGCTCGGGCTTCGGCCCCACCGGCGACCTGAATTCCGAGCGCCGCCGCGCCGTCAGCCTGAGCGGCCGCTACATGCTGGACAACTGGGAAATGGCCGCCGGCGCGGAAGTCAGCGCGGTTTCCTTCGCCGACCGCGATGCCACCTGGGTGGCCGGTTTCCGCCGCCTGGGCGACAACCGCCAGGACATGGATTTCCGCACCCGCAGCGCCTGGCTGTGGCTGGGCCGGCACTGGGACGACGGGCGCTTCAGCGCCGGCGTCGGCCTGCGCCAGGTCAAGGAACGCGCCCAGCAGCGCTACGTCAGCATCGCCTGCGACGTGCCCGAGACCGATTTCGTGCCCCGACCCGGCCTCTGCGCCCAGCGCGATTCCACCCTGCTGTTCCAGCAGTTCGGCCGCATCGACACCAGCACGCCGGTGCCCATGCTGGTGGGCAACTGGCAGATCAGCGACCGGCAGCGCCTGAGCCTGAGTCACGGCCGCGGCATACGCAGCAGCGCCGGCGTGCGCCCGGAATGGATACAGCCGGCCGAGCGCGACGATTCCACCCAGCTCAGCTGGCAGGCCAGCTGGTTCGAGGAACACCTCAAGCTGCGCACCGCCGTGTTCCACACCCTGGTGCGCGAACGCTTCCATTACGTCACCAACCACGTCGGCGCGCGCGGCCGCATCTACGGCGCCGAACTGGAGCTGGAAGGCCGCCTGGGCCTGTGGCAGGCCACCCTGGGCCTGGGCCACCTCAGCGCGCGCTACGACTACTACCGCTACTACAACCAGGATCCGACGCCGCGCCTGCCTGGCGCGCCGAAACATACGGCCCTGTTCGGCCTGCGCTACGGCGCCGAGACCGGCTGGTACGGCTCGCTCGACGCCTATCACACGGCCGAGGCCGAGACCACGCTGGACATCAACCCGGGCAACCGCCGCCCGGCGTACAGCCTGGCCGATCTGCGCCTCGGCTACCGCCTGGCCGAGGCCGATTTCTCCCTGTCGGTGACCAATGCCGCCGATGCGCTTTACCTGGACCGGGTGGATTTCCGCTACAACGACCGCCGCCAGGAAACCCGCTACCGCCTGGGCGATCCGCGCCGGGTCGAGCTGCGCTGGCAGTACGAGTGGCAGTGAGGCAGCGCACCGGCGGCAATCGCACAACTTCGGCCACGCCGCGACACAGCCGCGACCACAGGCACCGCTAGAATCGGCGTATCGACCGGCTTGCGCAGACCCGCCCCGATGCACCTCAGCCCCGCGCCCGCACGCATTCATCGCGTCAACGCCGCCGCTGGGGCATCCCCGGGCCGGCAGCACAGCCCACGGCCGGTCCCGGCTTCAAACGCAATCTCCAGGGAAGAATCATGAATTTCATGCAGACGGTGGTGGCCGGCCTTGCGCTCGCGCTGCTGCCCGCCGCCGGCCAGGCCAAGACCTGCCTGGTGCTGGGCGGCGGCGGCGCCCGCGGCGCAGCGCATATCGGCGTGCTCAAGGTGCTGGAGCGCGAGCGCATTCCGGTCGACTGCATCACCGGCACGTCCATGGGCGCCATCGCCGGCGGCCTGTATTCGGCCGGCTACGATGCGGACGCGGTCGAGGCCGTGCTCAAGGGCATAGACTGGAAGGACATGTTCCGCGACGACCCATCGCGCGAGGAACTGCCCATGCGGCGCAAGGAAGACGAACTGCGCTTCCTCGGCGGCATAGAACTGGGCCTGAAGAACGGCAGCATCGCCCTGCCCCGCGGCATGATCCAGGGCCAGAAACTGCAGCTGCTGCTGCGCCGCCTGCTGCTGTCCACCCTGGAGCTGGACAATTTCGACCAGCTGCCGATTCCGTTCCGCCCGGTCGCCACGGATATTTCCAACGGCGAGAAAGTGGTGTTCAACGACGGCGACCTGGCCATGGCCATACGCGCCTCCATGTCCGTGCCCGGCGCGTTCGCGCCGATCCGCTACCGCGGCCGGCTCATGGTGGACGGCGGCATTGTGGACAATGTTCCCATCGACATCGCGCGCGAACTCGGCGGCACGCGCCTGATCGTGGTCAGCGTGGGCGAGCCGTTGCTGCCCGAGGAAAAGCTCAATTCGCCCTTCAGCATCGCCAACCAGATGCTGGGCACGCTGATGAAGCGCGAGACCGACCTGCAGATCGCGAGCCTGGACAAGTCCAGCGACGTGCTGCTGATACCGGAGATGGGCGATATCGGCAGCGCCGACTTCCACCGCTCCGCCGAAGCCGTCGCCGCCGGCCAGGCCGCCGCCGAGGCCGCGCTGCCGGCGCTGCGCCGCTACGCGGTCAGCGAGGCCGAGTACGCCGCCTTCCAGCAGCGCCATCACCGGCCCGAATTCGATCCGCCGCTGATCGCCTTCCTCGACGTGCTGCGCGGGCGCAGCCGCACCGCGGCCTACGTGGAGCAGCGCCTGTCCGGCAACGTAGGCAAGCCGCTGGACATAGACCAGCTGGAAAAGGACATAGGCCTGGCCTACGGCGACGGCAGCTACGAACGCATCACCTACAACGTGGAGCAGCGCGACGGCCAGACCGGCCTCAGCGTGAACCCGGTGGACAAGGGCTGGGGCCCCAACTTCCTGCGCTTCGGCCTGCGCCTGTCCGACGACTTCGCCGGGCGCAACAGCTACCAGCTCATCGGCGAGGTCAACTTCACCGGCCTCAACGAGCGCGGCGGCGAATCGCGCAATCGCATCGAACTGGGCCGCATCACCGGCTTGCACAGCGAGTACTACCAGCCCTTCGGCGCGGCCGGCCAGTTCTATGTCGCACCGTACCTGGAATACCGCGCCTACAACTTCCCGCTCAGCACCGACGCCACCGCCAACAACGCCCTGGCCGAATTCCGCCGCAGCCGCGGCACCAGCGCGGTGGAGCTGGGCTATACGCCGAATTCCGGCTGGCGCCTGTCCACCACGCTGGAGACCGGCTATGACGAGGTGCGCCGCCGCGTAGGCCCGCCCGAGCTGGGCCGCGGCGTCAGCCAGACCTACGCCGGCCTGACCTTCCGTGCCACCCGCGACAGCCTCGACGATTCGGGTTTCCCCAGCCGCGGCACGCGCCTGGACCTGTCGCAGCAACTCCTGCTCAACGGCGACGATTCCAGCCTTTCCGACGTGACCCGGCTGAGCTGGGACACGGCGTTCTCGCACGGCCCCAACCGCTGGCTGCTCGGCGCCCGCCTGCATTCGGCCGGCGGCAGCGACAACCTGCTGTCCACCTTCGGCAGCATAGGCGGACTGGCCAACCTGTCGGGCTTCACCGAGAACCAGATCCTGGCCAACCAGATCGCCCTGGGCCGGCTGGTCTACTACCGCCGCCTCACCGATGCGGAGAAGCTGGTGTCGGTGCCGGTCTACCTGGGCGCCAGCCTCGAAGCCGGCGGTGTCTGGGATTCGCGCGAAGCGATCAACCGCGAGGACCTGATCGGCGCCGGCAGCGTATTCCTCGGTATCGATACCTTCCTCGGCCCCATGTTCCTGGGCTTCGGCCATGCGGAAGGCGGCAACAACTCGTTCTACCTGAGCTTCGGGCCGCTGCTGCGTTCCGATCCCTGAAGCCGCGCGCCGCCGCGGCATTGTTCCCGCGGCGGCGGCTGCGCCCGCACCAGCCCGCCAGGCGCAGGCGCTGTCCGCGGGCTGCGCGCGGCGGCGGCAAAGCGCAGGTTCCGTCCGCGCCGCCATGCGCTGCCGCGCGGAAGAGGGCGCCGCAACATGACGCCGCGTGCCAGCGCGCAACCAGGCCGCGCCGGGAGCTGTCGCGCCGCAGCAATTTCCCGTTCGTACGATTGAATCGGCCGGCGCGGCCGTACTACCCTCCCGCCGATGACTGCGCCGCACCGCCCGCCCGGCGAGGCGGCCGCCGCGCGGTCCGCCCTCGCCGTTCCGCTCGAAAAGGACGCACCGTGAAAAAGGTATACGAATCGGCTTCGGCCGCGCTGGAAGGCCTGCTCTTCGACGACATGACCCTGGCCGCCGGCGGCTTCGGTCTCTGCGGCATCCCGGAGAACCTGATCCAGGCGCTCAAGGATGCCGGCACCAAGGGCCTGACCATCGTCGGCAACAACGCCGGCGTGGACGATTTCGGCATGGGCCCGCTGCTCAAGACGCGCCAGGTCAAGAAAGTGATCGCGTCCTACGTCGGCGAGAACAAGGAATTCGAGCGCCAGGTGCTGGCCGGCGAGCTGGAACTGGAACTCACCCCGCAGGGCACGCTCGCCGAGCGCCTGCGCGCCGGCGGCGCCGGCATCCCCGGCTTCTATACCCGCACCGCCTTCGGCACCAAGCTGGCCGAGAAGCGCGAGACCAAGGAATTCGACGGCAAGGAATACGTGCTGGAACCTGCCATCACCGCCGATGTCGCCATCGTCAAGGCGTGGAAGGGCGACAAGTTCGGCAACCTGGTCTATCGCAAGACCGCGCGCAACTTCAATCCGATGATCGCCACCTGCGGCAAGATCACCGTGGCCGAGGTGGAGGAACTGGTCGAAACCGGCGAGCTGGATCCGGACCAGATCCACACGCCCGGCATCTACATCGACCGCATCGTTCAGGGCAAAAACTACGAGAAGCGCATCGAGTTCCGCACCGTCACCGGCGGCGCACCCTCGGGCAAGGAGAACCCGGTGCGCGACATGATGGCGCGCCGTGCCGCCAAGGAACTGCGCGACGGCTATTGCGTCAACCTCGGCATAGGCATCCCCACCCTGGTCGCTAATCACATTCCGGCCGGCGTCAATGTGACGCTGCAGTCGGAGAACGGCCTGCTCGGCATAGGCCCGTTCCCGACCGAGGACCAGGTCGACGCGGATCTCATCAACGCCGGCAAGCAGACCATCACCGCGATCCCGGGTTCGAGCTTCTTCTCCAGCGCCGATTCGTTCGCCATGATCCGCGGCGGCCATATCGATCTCTCCATCCTCGGCGGCCTGGAAGTGTCGGAGAACGGCGATCTCGCCAACTGGATGGTGCCCGGCAAGATGGTCAAGGGCCCGGGCGGCGCGATGGACCTGGTCTCCGGCGTCAAGCGCGTCGTGGTACTGATGGAACACACGGCCAAGGACGGATCGCCCAAGATCCTGCCCGAATGCGCCCTGCCGCTGACCGGCAAGAACGTGGTCGATCTCATCATCACCGAGCTGTGCGTGTTCGAGGTCAAGGACGGCGGCGGCCTGCGCCTGATCGAGCTGCATGAAGGCGTGAGCCTGGAAGACGTGAAAGCGAAGACGGGCTGCACGTTCGAGATTGCGGAAGGTCTGGGCTGAATACCGCGGCGGCGCGTGCAAGGCGCGCCGCCGTTTCTCGCATACACGCAGGACACGCGCCGGCTTTCGCCGCCGGGCGGGCAGGTTTTGCCTGAATTCACGCTGCGCACAGGTTGCCGCCGCTGCGCTGCACCCGCGCAGCAGCGCACACGTCCCCGGCCATACCGCATTGCGCAAGCACGGAAGCCGCTGCGGCCGTTGCCGCCGTAATCGAACTCCACGCCGCCGTTCGCGCGCAGCGCGGCATCGTGCCGCCTGCCTGATCCACCGCAGCTGGAGTCAGCCATGCCCCATGACCAGATAGCAAAACCGGCCGCGGGCCGGTACTTCCCGTTCAGCGCCGGCGAACTCGCCCGCCAAGCGGCCGGTTTTTCCACGCATGCCTACAGCCCGGCGCCGCCGCGCATCGACCTGCAGCTCAAGAACTGCACCGTCGAATGCCGCCACGGCCATCAGCTCTGCACCTTCCTGCGCCGCAGCTATCTCGCGGCATTTTCGCTGCCGGAAACCGTGCCGGCCGGCCTCGCACGCCAGGCCGTGGAAGCCGCGCTGCAGCACTTCGCGACCATCGACAGCGGCCCGTATCCCGCGCTGCGGCAGCAGCAGCGCGTGGCCTATCGCGCCTTCCTCGGCCCGGTGGGAAAACTCTGCGTGACGGAACACCGCTTCAATGCGCAGGACATCCCCTGGCTCAGCACCGACCGCGTGGTGATGCTCTCGGCACGCCAGCGCGAATGCAGGGACCAGCGCGTGCTGTTGCAGCTCCAGCTCTGCTGAACCCGCTGAACGGACCGGCGGGCGCGGCGCTGACTGCGCCCGCCCGCCACCCGCTACACTCGCCCAACGCCTCTACAGGACCGGAGCCCCAATGACCGTCGGCAGTTACCTGGATACCTTCTTCGGCAAGCCCGTGCACAACTACAGCTACGGCGACCGCGTCAGCCGGCACGACGTGGTCTACCGTCTGTGCCAGGAATACGAGGCCGAGGAGACCCAGGTACAGTTGCTGGACGAGTTCCTGGGCCAGGTGACGCCGGCGACCTTGCAGGCGCTGGTGGTGGGCTCCTGGTCCGAGGCCTACGAAACCGGCCCGCAGAAACTGCTCGACCGCCTGGTCGAACGCCATCAGGAACTGCCCGAATTCAAGGCGCTGTTCGTCGGCGACATGACTTCCGAGGACTGCGAGATTTCCTGGATCCACCAGGGCGACTACGAAGACCTGCTGCAGAAATTCCGCACCCTGGAAGTGCTGCGCCTGCGCGGCAGCGAAAACCTGGAACTGCCGGCCTTCGAGCACCACGGCCTGCGCGAACTGGCGATCGAGTGCGGCGGACTGCCCACGGCCCTGGTGCGCAATCTGCAGCGTTCGATACTGCCGGCGCTGCGTCATCTGGAGCTGTGGCTGGGCGACGACAACTACGGCTTCGACGGCAAGCTGGACGACTACGCCCAGCTGCTGGAGAAGATACGCCCCGAGCGCCTGCGCTACCTGGGCCTGCGCAACGCGCAGATCAGCGACGAGCTGGCCATCCACATCGCGCGCCAGCCCTGGCTGAGCAGCCTGCATACGCTGGACCTGTCCATGGGCACGATAGGCGACAAGGGCGCACGGGCGCTGATCGACAGCCCCTATATCGCCGGCCTCAAGGTGCTGGACCTGCAGCACCACTACATCTCCGACGAACTCGTGGCCGCGCTGCGCAAGCTGCCGCTGCAGCTGCGCATCGACAAGGCGCAGGAAGAAGATGACGGCGACCGCTACGTCGAAGTCGCCGAGTGAGATCCTGCTGCTGGGCCATGCCGCGTCGCGGCGGACCCGGCTGCTGCAGCAGGCCTGCGCAAGGCGCGGACTGGGCGTGGACGTACTGGGCTGGAACGCATTCATTGCCGCGCCGCAACGGCTGGCGCAACAGCTGCACGAGCGGCGGTACCGCTGGCTCAAGATCGACTCGCCGGGCGAGGACGCCGATTGCGCCCTCGCCCTGCGCCGCCTCGGCTGGCGGTTGGACGGCGCGGCCGGTGCGCCGCCGCTGCCGCTGCTGCACGGCGAACAGGCCGCGCAGCCGCAGTGGTACGCCGGCCTGAATGCCCTGCTGGACGAAGTCGACGCCGCGCTGCGCGCCGTCGCGGCGCCGCCGCGGCTGCTCAACGGCACGGCCGGGATACGCCGCATGGTGGATAAATTTTACTGTCAACAAATCCTATCAGCCCACGCGACCGTGCCGCGGCAACTCGGCCTGGTGCAGTCGCTGCAGCAGTTCGAGGCGGACTGGCCCGCGCGCGACTGCCCGCGCGTGTTCATCAAGCCGCGATACGGCTCTTCCGCCGCCGGCGTGATCGCGCTGCAGCGCCATACGGACGGCCGCCTCAGCGCCATCAGCCCGGCCCGCCTCGATGCCCGCGGCCGCCTGTTCAACCATCTGCGCCTGCGGCGCTATACGGCACGCGCGGAAGTCGGCGCACTGGTCGATGCCGTCGCCGGCCAGGGTGCGTATGCGGAGTGCTGGGTGCACAAGCCGCGGGCACCGGCGCCGCATCAAGGTCACTACGACCTGCGCGTGGTCGCCCATGCCGGCCGGGCGCGGCAGCGCGTCGCGCGCCTGGCGAGCGGTCCTCTGACCAATCTGCACCTGGGCAATGCGCGTGCCCTGCCCGACTGGCTGGACAGCGCAACGACGGCTGCGCTGGAGCAGCAGGTCGCCGCCGCGGCCGCGGCATTCGCCGACTGCCACAGCATAGGCTTCGACCTGATCGCCGGCCGCCGCGGCATCCACGTGCTCGAAGCCAACTGCTTCGGCGACCTGCTGCCCGGATTGAGCCACGCCGGACAGGAAACCTATGACGACCAGGCCGAACTGATGCGCCGCGATGTCCACTGAAATTCCCGACATGAACACCTTCGCCGGCAGCCACGACCTGGTGCTGGTCACCCTGGACACCTTGCGCTACGACGTGGCCCAGGCGCAGTGGCGCGCCGGCGCGCTGCCGCATCTGGCGCAGTACATGGGTGAAGACGGCTGGGAGCTGCGCCACACGCCGGCCAGCTTCACCTATGCCGCGCATTGCGCCTTCTTCGCCGGCTTCCTGCCCACGCCGGCGACGCCCGGCCCGCATCCGCGCCTGTTCTGCCTGCGCTTTCCCGGCAGCGAGACCACGCACGCGCACAGTCTCGTCTTCGACGCAGCGGACAACATCGTGCAGGGCTTGGCCCAGCGCGGCTATCACACGCTGTGCCTGGGCGGCGTCGGCTTCTTCAATCCGCACACGCCGCTGGGCCGGCAACTGCCCGGCCTGTTCGCCGAAAGCCACTGGCGGCCGGAGTTCGGCGTCACCGCGCCCGACTGCACCGAGCACCAGGTCGCCCTGGCCTGCGCGCGCCTGGCTGCGCCGGAGCTGAGCCAGCGCCGGGTGTTTCTTTTCATCAACGTGGCGGCGCTGCACCAGCCCAACCGGCATTACCTCGACGGCGCGAGCGAGGACAGTCTGGACAGCCACGCCGCGGCGCTGCGCCATGTCGATGCCGCGTTGGCGCCGTTGTGGAAAATGCTGGAACAGCGCGGCCCGGCCTTCGTCATCGTCTGCTCCGACCACGGCACGGCCTACGGCGAGGACGGCTGGCACGGCCACCGCCACGCCCATCCCAGCGTGATGCAGGTGCCCTATACCCAGTTCCGGATCGGCGCACATGACTGACCTGCCCGCCCGCCTGCGCGCCGCGCCCTACCAGGCCTACAGCTACTCCTATCCGCACAAGTCGGCCTATCGCGAGCTGGCCCAGCCGGTGGATCTCGCCCGACTATGGCAGCAGGAAGACCGCAGCGCGTTGTTCGGCTACATCCACATTCCCTTCTGCACCTACCGCTGCGGCTTCTGCAATCTGTTCGCGCTGGGGCAGCCGGGTGCCGGCCTCGTCAACGGCTACCTCAACCAGTTGCTGCGCCAGCTGCGCGTGGTCGGCGCACTGCTGGGCGAGCGCCGCTTCGCGCGCTTCGCCATCGGCGGCGGCACGCCCACCTATCTGGACGCGGATCAGCTGGCCCGCCTGTTCGAGGCCGTGCAGACCCATCTGGTGCCCGAGCTGGTGCAGATTCCCAGCGGCATCGAGGTCAGCCCCGAAACCGCCACGCGCGAGCGCCTGCAGCACTGCCGCGCCGCCGGCGTGGATCGCGTGAGCATGGGCGTGCAGAGCTTCGTCGATGCGGAACTCGGCGCCCTGGTGCGGCCGGCGCAGACAACTGCCGTACTGCAAGCCGTCGATACCGTGCGCACCCTGGATTTCCCTACGCTGAACCTGGATCTGATCTACGGCATACCCGGCCAGACCCCGGGCAGCTTCGCCGCCTCGCTGCAAACCCTGCTCGCACTGCAGCCGGAAGAAATCTACCTGTACCCGCTGTACGTGCGCGAACGCACCGGCCTCGGGCGCATGCAGCGCAAACTGTCCGCAAACGCGGACGATCCGCGCCGCGCCCTGTACGAACTCGGCCGCGACACCCTGTGCGCCGCGGGCTATGTCCAGGTCTCCATGCGCCTGTTCCGCGCCGCGCATGCGCCGGAAAGCGGCGGCCCGGCGTATTGCTGCCAGGACGACGGCATGATCGGCCTGGGCTGCGGCGCACGCTCGTATACGCGCGGCCTGCACTACTCGGATCACTACGCGGTCGAGCGCGCCGGCGTCAGCGCCATCCTGCGCGACTACATCGCCCAGCCGGAAGAAGCCTTCGCCAGCGCGCGCTACGGCTTCGTACTGGATGCGCAAGAACAGCGCCGGCGCTATCTGATCCAATCCCTGCTGACCTGGCCCGGCCTGGATACCGCGGCTTTCGCCGCGCGTTTCGGCTGCGCCGCGCGCGACTGCTTCGGCGAACTCGACGAACTGCTGCAGGCCGGCCTGGCCGAAACCCGCGGCGAATTGATCGCGTTGACCGCACTGGGCATGGCCCATGCCGACGCCATAGGCCCCTGGCTCAATTCCAGCGCCGTACGGGCGCGCCTGGACGGCCATGCGGCGGCTTGAGTCCGATACGCTGCGCCTGCTCTACCGCGGCCGCCTGGCCAGCTGCAACTACGACTGCGGCTATTGCCCCTTCGCCAAGCGCCGCGACAGCCGCGCGCACTTGCAGCAGGATGCGGCGGAACTGCAGCGCTTCGTGGACTGGTGCCTGCAGGCGCCGGAAACCCTCGCCCTGCTGTTCACGCCCTGGGGCGAGGCGCTGGTGCGGCGCCACTACATGCAGGCGCTGGTCACGCTCAGCCATGCGCGCAACGTGCGCCGCGTCGCGATCCAGACCAATCTCAGCGGCAACCTGCATTGGCTGGAAAGGGCGAATCCCGCGACGCTGGCGCTGTGGTGCACCTTCCATCCCTCGCAGACGACGCAGGCCGCCTTCCTGCAGCGGCTGCGGCGCCTGCGCGGCTACGGCATACGCCACAGCGTGGGCACGGTGGGCCGGCGCGAAGACATCGCCGCCATCGCCGCGCTGCGCCGCGCCCTGCCCGACGGTGTATACCTGTGGATCAATGCCTTCGATCCGCGCCCCGACGATTACTACAGCGCCGCGCAGGTCCGCGAACTCAGCGCCATAGACCCGCATTTCGCCTACAGCCTGCAACCCCGCCCCAGCCTGGGCGCCGACTGCCGCGCCGGCGACAGCGCATTGTCGGTGGACGGCTACGGCGACGTACGCCCCTGCCATTTCATCGCCGCGCCGCTGGGCAATCTCTACGACGGCAGTTTCCGCGCCCGCCGCGCCGCGCGGCCCTGCCCCAATCCACGCTGCGACTGCTATATCGGCTACATGCATCGGCGCGACATAGGCCACGAGCGCCAGTTCGACCAGGGCGTACTGGAACGGGTGATGGACGGCTGGCCGGCGCCGCACGACGCCGGCTAGGTCGCGCGGACGGCATTCCGGCATCCGTCGCCGCTGCGCGCCGTTCGCGCCCGCCGATCCGCGGCCGGTCGCAGCACCGGCGGCGGCGGCACCGGCGCGTTCTACACTGCGCCGGACGCGGCCTCGCACCGCACCGGATCGCTGCTATCGTCGCCGCATGCGCACACCTGCACCACCGCCCCCGGCCCAACCCCGCGGCCTCGCCCTTCTGCCGGGCTGGCGCCGCGTGCTGACCGTGGCGGTCGCGGCGACGCTGTGGGGGCTGCTGGTCAGCCTCGGATTCACGATTCCAAGCTATGTCGTGGTCGGCCGCACGCTGTTCATCGCCTTCGTGCTGCTGCTGGTATTCAGCCTGCTGGAACAGTGGCCGCGCCAGCTGCCGGGCTGGTTTGCGCGCTGGGTATTGCAGGTGCTGGGCGTCGCGGTCGCCGTGCCGCCGACCGTGCTCCTGCTGTACCTCTATTGCACCGGCCCGGCGGAAGTGCCGCTATGGCAGGACAAGCAGCGCCTCAGCGGCCTGGCGACGCTCAGCGTCAGCGGACTGCTGTTCGCGCCCTGGTTCGCCGCGGCGGCGCTGCTGCGCCAGCGCGACAGCACGGTGCGCAACCAGGCGCTCAGCTTCCAGCTGGAGCGCGAGCGGCTGGAGCGGCGCGCGCTGGACGCGCGCCTGCGCCTGCTGCAGGCGCAGGTGCAGCCGCATTTCCTGTTCAACACCCTGGCCAATGTGCGCGAGCTGGTCGATTCGGGCTCGCCGCAGGCGTCCGCCGTACTGGGCAGCCTGATCGCCTACCTGCGCGCCGCGGTGCCGCGTCTCAACGATCCCGACAGTACGGTCGCGCAGGAACTGGAACTGCTGCGCGCCTACCTCGCCATCATGCACCTGCGCATGCCCGACCGGCTGCAGTATTCGCTGCACGCGGACGAAGCCGCGCTGGCCCTGCGCTGTCCGCCGACCTGCCTGCTCACGCTGGTGGAGAACGCGGTGCGCCACGGCATAGACCCCAGCGAGGAAGGCGGCCGCATCGATGTGCGCGTACAGGTCCGCAACGGCCGCTGCCTGGCTCAGGTCAGCGACACCGGCGTGGGCCTGCACGCGGGCAGCGCCGGACTGGGCACGGGCCTGGCCACGCTGCGCGAACGCCTGCAGCTCAGCTTCGGCCCGACGGCCACGCTCAGCCTGACGCCACAGCAGCCGCACGGCGTCTGCGCCGAACTGGATTTCCCCGCCCAACGAGGCCAGGCATGAATCCCCGCCGCCCCACCGCGCTGATCGCCGACGACGAACCGCTGCTGCGCAAGGCGCTCGGCCGCCTGCTCGCCGCGGCCTGGCCGGAGCTGGAAATCGTCGCCCAGGCACGCAACGGCCGCGAGGCGGTGGAACAGTTTGAACGCCTGCGCCCGGACATCTGCTTCCTCGACGTGCACATGCCCGGGCTCTCCGGCGTGGAAGCCGCGCAGCACATCGGCCGCCGCGCCCACCTGGTCTTCGTCACCGCCTACGACCAGTACGCGCTGCAGGCCTTCGAGCACGGCGCGCTGGACTATCTGATGAAGCCGGTGGAGACCGCGCGTCTGGCCGATACCGTCGCGCGCCTGCAGGAACGCCTGCGCGCCGTCGCGCCGCCGCTGGCCGATACCGAGGCCCTGCTCGAAGCCCTGGCCGCTCAGCTGCAGAAGAAGGCCGCGGCGCCGGCGCCGCTGCGCTGGATCCGCGCCTCGGTAGGCCAGTCGCTGCGCCTGATCGCGGTGGAGGACATCGCCTTCCTGCGCTCGGACGAGAAATACACCCTGATCGCCTGGCAGGGCGAAGGTGGCAAGCCCGGCGAGGCGCTGATACGCACGCCGCTGAAGGAACTGCTCACCCAGCTGGACCCGGCCCAGTTCGCCCAGGTGCACCGCTCGGTGGTGGTCAACCTGCGCGCGATCAGCCATGTCGTGCGCGGCGACAACGAGACCGCCGACATCCACCTGCGCGGCCGCGGCGAAGTGCTGCCGGTGAGCCGCAGCTATCTGCATCTGTTCCGCCAGATGTAGCCGCCGCGCGGGATCCGGGATCTGCGGATCCGCCGTGCGGCGGCCGGCGGCGTTCCGCCCGGGCGCCATCGCCCGTCGCTTGTCATATAAATACCGGATCGACGATCCCGCCGCCCCGTGAGCTGGCTCACGCAATGTTGCACTGGCGGCGAAAAACGACGGCGCACTGCAACATCAGCGGAAAAGAAAGATGACGTGCCGCAGAAGCGGCACGCCGTTCAGCCATCCATACGTCTTCAGGCCTATCTGCACGGCGCGTCGATCGAATCCCGATCCCGCGTCCTGCGCTTATGACGCTTGCGTGTTTTTTGCGCAATTGGACGGCACGCAACGTTTTCGCAGCGGAATCTGTCGCGACGCCGCCGCGCCGCGCGTGCGAAGGTGTGTCCGCGCCGATGCGGATGTACCGCCGGTTTCGTACGAATGCCTACGGGGGCATTCGCCATTCCCGGTCCGTAGCCCAGGCACTGCGCCGGGAGACGGAGTCTGCGCGCAATCTCCGGACCGATCTGCCCGGCCGAAGAGCCAGGCAGACATAGAACTACTGCCCAAGCCAAAAGCCAATCAGGGGGAATCATGCGTCGTTCGCGTTTGTATCTGGCCACAACATTGTTCTGCTGTGGAGCATTTCCCGCTGTTCACGCGCAGCAATCCGACAATTCCGCCGCCACGGACGAGAATGCCCTGGAGGAAATCGTCGTCACCGGCTCGCGCATCCCGCGCGCGACCATCGAAGGCCCGTCGCCGGTCACGGTGATTACGGCCGACGACATCCGCGCCAAGGGCCTGGGCTCGGTCTATGACGTGGTGCGTTCGCTGACCCAGTCCACCGGCTCGGTGCAGACCCAGCAGTTCCAGGGCTTCACCCCGGGCGCGGCCCAGGTCGACCTGCGCGGCCTCGGCCCCAGCTACACCCTGGTGCTGCTCAACGGCCGGCGCATGGCGGATTTCCCGCTCGCCTACAACGCCCAGAGCAACTTCACCGACATCGCCAACATCCCCACGTCGATGATCGAGCGCATCGAAGTGCTGACCGGCAGCGCCTCGGCGATCTACGGCTCCGACGCGGTCTCGGGCGTGATCAACTTCATTCTCAAGAAGAAGGCCGACGGCACCTCGCTCAACTACCGCATGGGCGACACCGACGAAGGCGGCGGCTTCTCCCAGCGCCTGCAGGTCAGCACCGGCGGCAGCATCGGCGAGCTGGACACCCTGTTCGGCCTGGAGGTCTACAAGCAGGACCCCATCTTCCAGTACCAGCGCAGCTTCCAGGATTCGCTCAACGACAATCCCGCGCTCAACGGCGGCCGCGCCATCGCCTCGCGCACGTTCCTGCGCTGGAACCCGGCCACGCTGCAGTACATCGACCCGGGCCAGGAGACCTGCAGCACGCTGTCGCACCTGAACCGCGGCACGGTGGATTACTCCTTCCGTCCCGGCCGCGGCTGGTACTGCGGCAGTACCGAGGCGCTCTACGGCACGGTGCAGAACGAGCGCGAGAACGCGGTCGGCTATGCCACCCTGACTTATCATATCAATGACGACATGCGCGCCTACCTGGACTTCCAGGCCGCGCACACCCGCACCAAGTTCGGCGGCGGCCCCAACTTCTGGGGTTATACCGGCTCCAGCGACAACGCCTACATCAACGCCGACACCGGCGAGTTCGAGGCACTGCAGCGCATCTTCACGCCGGAGGAAGTCGGCGGGCTCAACGCCATCCTCGACTACAACCGCGACAACACGCGCTCGCTCAACACCGGCATCGAAGGCAACATCGGCAACTGGCACTACGACGCCGGCTACTCGCATTCCAGCTTCCAGATGGTGCAGGCGCACCGCGCCATCGTGTCCGAGGCGGCCGACAAGTTCTTCCTCGGCGAAAGCCTGGGCGTGGACGAGGAAACCGGCTACGACCTGTTCTCGCCGGATATCAGCCGCCTGTACAAGCCGCTGACCCGGGCCGAGTACGAGTCGATCTCGCGCTTCACCCCGATCAACGCCAAGACGCGCTCGGAGTCGTTCAATTTCAGCATCGACAATGGCGAGCTGTTCTCGCTGCCGGCCGGCGACGTGGGCATGGCGGCGGTGGCCGAATACGGCAGCCAGTCGTATGCCATGGACATCGATCCGGACGTGATCGCCGGCCGCTACTTCGGCTGGACCGGCACCGGCGGCAGCGGCTCGCGCAGCCACTACGCCGTGGGCACCGAGTTCCGCGTGCCGCTGCTGTCCAACCTCAACCTGACGCCGGCGGTCCGCTACGACAGCTATTCCTTCGCCGGCAACTCCACCGGCAAGCCCACCTATGCGCTGGGCCTGGAATGGCGTCCGCTGGAATCGCTGCTGGTGCGCGGCAGCGCAGCCACCAGCTTCCGCGCGCCGGACCTGCACTACGTCTTCGCCGGCCCCAGCGGCGCGTACTACAGCCTGACCGACTACTACCTCTGCCGCACGCGCCAGCCGGACCGCCCATACTCCGCCTGCGACTACGACGGCATCTCGGTCAAGGGCACGCGCGCCGGCAACCGCAGCCTCGACGACGAGACCGGCAAGTCCTTCACCTACGGCTTCGTCTGGTCGCCGGTGCCGGAATTCGACATCAGCGTGGACTACTACGACATCCGCCTGGATGACGCGATCACTGACCGCGACCTCGACGAAATCCTGCGCACCGAAGCCGACTGCCGCATCGGCCGCACCGAAGGCGGCGCGGCCATCGACATCAATTCGCCGACCTGCCAGCAGGCGCTGGCGCTGATCCAGCGCATTTCGGATACCGCACCGGTCAACCCGGGCCAGATCGGCGGCGCCAATACCTACCCGATCAACGCCGCGGCGCTGCGCAACTCGGGTATCGACGCCAGCCTCAATTACCGGCTGGAAACGGCGAATTCCGGCGACTTCCGCTTCCGCCTCAACTACACCGGCGTGCTCAAGTACACCTACCGCCAGTTCCCGGGCGAAGCCGACCGCAACATCCGCGACGACCTGGGCTACGACAACCTGCGCAGCCGCGTCAGCGGCAGCGTGAGCTGGAACTACGGCGCGCTGACCACGACGCTGTTCGGCCAGCGCTACGGCTCGCTGCCCAAGAGCGACCAGAGCGGCCGCTACGGCCCGAGCATGACGTACAACCTCTCGGCCGAGTACCGCGTCACCGAGAACGCCCGCATCAGTGCCGCGATCAACAACATCCGCAACACGCCGCCGCACCGCGACAGCACCAACAGCGTCTATCCGTACTACGACCAGTTCCAGTTCGATCCCATCGGCCGTCAGTACTACCTGGAATTCGCCTACCGCTTCGGCGGTTCGGCACGCTGAGCAAGGGGTGGAACGGACGTAGACCTTCTCCAGCCGCGCCGGTGCAGGCAGACCCTCCCCAGGCCGCTTGACTTGCACCGGCCGCCGATCAAAACGTAGCGCCTCCCCGGTTCCGCTACGCGCCCTCGGCCTTCGCTGCCCCCCACGGAGAATGTCCGCGCACCGTCCCACCCGCAGTTGCGCAGCACCCGGTCTAACCGCCGGGTGCTGCGCCCTGCAAATCCGCGGTTTTCGCTTGCGCCGGCACACGAACCGGCAGCGGCCGCCGGCGCCGCAGCCGCAGCAGCCAGCAGAGCGTCAGCAGCGCCGCCGCGAATACCGGCAGCGACAGCAGTCCGGAGCTGCGCAATGCCGGCGGAAACAGCCTGGCCTGGCCGAGAAAGAACGACGCGCTGGCGACGAACAGCGCGAAGCCCAGCCGCCACAGATGCCGCGCCAATCGCGGCGCGCCTTCGATCGCGCCCCGGCGCAGCAGCCGCCAGTCCGCCATGGCGCACAGCAAGGCGACGCCGCCGAAGATGAAGCAACCCAGGCCCATGCCGCGATTCCGGCCGCCGATCAGCGCCGCACCGGCGGTCCACGCCAGCACACCGGTCAGCAGCGCAAGGCACATCAGCGCCTGCAGCAACCTGCGCGACTGCGCCACCGGCCGCAGCACAGCCAGCCAGCCCGTCGCCACCAGATAGAACGTCAGCAGGCCGGCGCTGAGCGATAGCCATTCCGGCTTCAGCAGCGCGAGCACCGCGCCGCTGGCGCTCATGCCCAGCATGGCGGCAACGAACACCAGCCCCGCGCGCCGGTGCAGCCCGCCGCCCTTGCGCGCGAGCATGGCCAGCGCGCCGGCGATCAGGGCCAGCAGTCCGGCGGCGATATGGATGGGCAGCATGGCGCGTCTCCTGGGTGGGTGCAGCCGCCGCGGCGGCCTGGCGAAGCCGCGCGGAACGCCGGCGATCGTGGCCCCGCGCAGCACCTGCCGGCGAAAGCGCACCGGCTGCGCCACCTTGAAGCCGCCGCCGGCCGCAGCAAAACGCATTGCGACGGAAGACCGTGACTGAGGGCCGAGCTGCGGGATTCGGGATTCGGGATTCGGGATTCGGGATTCGGGATTCGAGATTCGGATTCGGATTCGGATTCGGATTGGGATTCGGGACCGGACCAGATCCGCAAACGGCAGCCTATCCGCGCGCCGAAAGAAACCCCACGCCAGGACAGAGCCCAGCCGGAGCAGGAAGCGACGCATCGCCGGATCCCGCCTCTCCACTGCCGAAACCCAAATCCCAAATCCCGAATCCCGTTCCTCCACTCCCAAAAAACCGTCATCCGTCGCATCGCGCTCCAGGCGCCTGCCGCTCCTGGCCACACTGCGCCTGCCGCTGCCCGTATGACGACAGGCGCGCCGTCCAAATCCGGCGCGCCTCATCCGTCCGCCGCAGCGGCCCGTTTTCCACACCAGGCAGGCATTCCATGAGCGCAAGTCCCGCAACTGCGACCCCGCTGGCCGAACGCGCGCAGCCGCGCGCGGGCAATGGCGTCATTCCGGCCGGCTACGGCGAAGGTCGGCTGGCGCGCGCAGGCGCACCGGCGCTGAAGGCCGCCGCGGCGTTCTGCTACGGCGTGATGGCGCTGGGGCAACTCATCTTCGCCATCTACGTTGCCGGCTTCTACGGCGGCGCGCTGGCGCAGGGAAACCTGTATACGTGGAATAAAGTACTTCCGCACGGCTATGTCGCGGGCGATGCGCTGGGCAACCTGATCCTTGCCGTACATCTGGCCTTTGCCGTGGTCATCACCCTGGGCGGCAGCCTGCAACTGCTGCCGGCGCTGCGCCGGCGCGCGCCGCGGCTGCATCGCTGGAACGGCCGGCTGTATCTGTTCGCCGCCCTGCTGCTCAGCCTGGGCGGACTGGTGCTGCTGTGGACGCGCGACCGGGTGGGCGACCTGCCGCAGCATCTGGCGATCAGCCTCAATGCGCTGTTGATCCTGTTGTTCGGCCTGGCCACGCTGCGCAGCGCCGTCGCGCGCCGTTTCGAGGCGCACCGGCGCTGGGCGCTGCGCCTGTTCCTGGCGGTCAGCGGTGTATGGTTCTTCCGCGTGGGGCTGATGTTCTGGCTTATCGCCAACCGCGGCCCGGCCGGTTTCGATCCGCAGACCTTCAGCGGTCCGTTTCTGACTTTCCTTGCCTTTGCCCAGTACCTGCTGCCGCTGGCGCTGCTGGAACTGTACCTGCGCGCGCAGCAGAACCGCCGCGGCCTGACCAAGCTGGCGACAGCGGCGCTGCTCGCGCTGGCCACGCTGGCGATGGCCGCGGGCATAGCCGGGGCGGCACTCGTGATGTGGTTGCCGCGGCTGTAGGCAGCCGCGCGCCGGCCATCGCCGCCGGCCCTGCAGGGCCATGGCACGTCCGTTGCTTGCTGCAGCGTCGACTGCGCCGCGCGTACGCAAGACGCGGCGCGTCGCCTGTATTTCTGCAACGGACTTCCGCATGGCTCATTTTGTCACCGGTCTGATCGCCCGCCGCGCCGCGCTGCAGGCGTTTGCCGCCGAGCAGGGATTGCCTGCGCCGGTGGCGCTGACCGATGTGCTGGCCCTGCTGCCGCTGAGCCAGGACGCCCTGGATCAGTTGCTGCCGCAGACCGCGCACGAGTTCTATCCCGGCTTCAACGCCCTCTCGCTGGACCTGGCCCGGCTGCTCGCCGCCGGCTCGCGCCGCGCCACGCTGCTGTATTTCGAGACCGAGTATTTCGGCGGCGAAGGCACCCAGGGCGCGGCCGTGTTCCGCGACGGCGAGCTGGTGTTCGGGCCGCAGTCGGCCGAACTGGGACCGATCAACAACGCCCTGGCCCTGCTCGGCGTGAAGACCGTGCCGCCGGCACTGGACGAATTCGAGACCGTGGGCCTGCAGCGGCACCGCGACAACGACGCCTGGCTGGCGAGCGGTAACTGAACCCGCTGGCACGCACAGCCGTCCGGCAATGCCAGAGCGAACGCCGCGGCGGCACAGCCGCGACGGCACCCGCGCCAGACACCGCCACGGCGGCATCCGGCGCGAATCGGCGCTGCGCCAGGCCCTTGGCTACTGCGGTTGCATTCCGGCCGCCGCCACGGCGAAATGCCGGACTGTCTCACGCACCGTGGAGCGCGCGATGCCACACCGGGGTTCCTGTCTTTGCGGCGCGGTGCGCCTGGAGATCGACGGCGAGCTGCACGCGCCGGATGCCTGCCATTGCAGCCAGTGCCGCAGGATGACGGGGCATTACTGGGCCTCCACCGACGTGCCGGACGCGCAGCTGCGCATCAGCGGCGCCGAGCATGTGCGCTGGTATCAGTCCTCGGCCAAGGTGAAGCGCGGCTTCTGCGCCAACTGCGGCAGCGTGCTGTTCTGGAAGCCGCTGCAGCGCGACACCACGGCCGTGTCCATGGGTGCGCTGGAAACGCCTACCGACACGCAGCTGGCGCGGCACATCTTCGTCGCCGACAAGGGCGACTACTACCGCATCGACGACGGGCTGCCGCAGAACCCGCAGTGACCAGACGCCGCGCGGCAGCGCCGGCTCAGCAGCCGGTCACTTCCTGCTGCGCCACCTGGCGCACCAGCTCGCCCTTGCCGGCCGCGCCGGACAGGAACAGGGTGGGCCGGCTCAGGTTGTAGTGGTCGGTGGTATCCAGCAGCAGATCGACGCGGCCGTCGCGGTCCAGGTCGCCGGCAAACAGCAGCCGCGGCACGCCTTCGCCGAAGCC
This sequence comes from Tahibacter harae, assembly GCF_024437735.1. Lineage (GTDB taxonomy): Bacteria > Pseudomonadota > Gammaproteobacteria > Xanthomonadales > Rhodanobacteraceae > Tahibacter > Tahibacter harae. Next base: position 37,465 of record NZ_JANFQO010000014.1, read on the forward strand.
CGGCCGGCCGTCCTCGCCGGCCAGCGCCTCGCGTTCCAGCAGCACCTGGCGCTGCCCGCCCTCGGCCAGGCTGAGGCGGCAGCGGCCGTCGGCCGTGGTGCATTCGGCAACCAGGCGGAAAGGCTTGCCGGCCAGCGTGGACTCGAACGGCCGGGCCGTGGAGAAGTCCACCTCCGCCGGCGCGGCAACGGGCACATCGCCGGGCGCCAGCGCCGCGATGCCGCGCAGGAACACCAGCGCCTCGATGCCGGGCGCGGCGACGCTGCGGCCGGTCTTCTCGTCATCGGCGTCCAGCACCGGATCGTTGACGGCTTCGACCTTGAGCCGCGTGCTCTGCAGCCGCGCCTTGCCGTCAGCGACGACCAGGGCCAGCCAGGTCTCGCCGTCGCGGGCGCTCACTTCGTCGCCGTGGAAATTCTCGCCGGGCAGGTTGAGCGCGGGCTTGGGTGCGGCGGCACCGGCGATGCCGGCCAGCAGCAACAGGGACAGGACAGCGTATCGGTTCATGCGTGGAATCATGGACAGGAGAATGCGGCGGAATCGGGCCGGCCCGCGGGCAAAAGCCGGGCCGCGGCACCCGTACGGCATTCCCTTGCAGTGCCGCGGCTGCGCGGACCAGACCTTGGGCACCGCTCCGGCCATAGCAGGAAACGTCGCGGCGGGAGGAAGCGAACAACCGGGATTCGGGATTGGAGGCGCGGACTTGGCGCGATCCGGCAGCGGTGCGCTTGCGTCAGGCAACCGGGCAGAAGCCGGGGATTGCAGTCATCCATTGCCGGTACTTGTCCGCACCGCCTCCGGCCGCCCTTTCCGGCGTGACTGTGCGGGACGGGTCGCGGCTCTTTGGAGTCGAAACAACAAGCTGCGCCCGCCTACCGCCGCAGCCCGCCGGGCGCTTGCGCAGCAAACGCCCGGCGGATCATCGATGCAGCTGGAATTGCCGTATCGGAACGGATTCCACCGCAAAAAACGCCGTTCCGGCATCAGAATCGCAGCCGCGTGAGTTCCTTGGTCACGGTCTGTCCGTCGATGGAATAGGTCAGCCTGGCGATGTCTTCCTGGCCGGGGATCATGCCGAAATCCAGGCGCACATTGCCCACGGCGCGGTACTGGGTGCCGTCGGCGGGATACGTCGCCGCCATCCACGGCGGACCGTCGCTGCGGATGACCTGGCCGTCCCACTGGCTGGTCGAGGTCCAGCCGCCCGACTGCAGCGAATACCACTGCGGTTCACGCTGGGCGTCGTAGATGAACAGCGCGCCGAACAGCGCGCCCAGCGTGCCCTGGTGCACCGACAGGCCCCAGCCGGGCTCGTCGGCGACGCCCCACAGGCCGCTGTAATCGGCGATGGGAAGAATGGTGCCCTGCACCATGGTGACCGACGCGACGGAATTCACCACGAACTTGACCCGGGCGGCGGCTTCGCGCGAATCGCCGTCGAAAAACAGCGCCTCGTAGCTGCCGGCGGGGAAGGCGCCGAGCTGGATGTCGACCACCTTGGGGAAGCCCGGCACCAGGCACTGGCGCGGACGGTGGCGGACGATCAGGGTCTTCTCGGCGTTCATTTCCACCGAGACGGTGTCCTCGGCGAACTGGCAGCTGTCGGCGGTCAGGCGCAGGTGCACGCGCTCGAACTGCATCGGATATTTCGGCACCACGCCCGCCTGGGCGAAGGCCGCCATGGGCAGGAAGGCCGTTGCGGCGGCCAGCAGGCAGGTCAATCGGTTCATGCTCATAGGAAAACTCCTGGCTGTGCGTCCTCCGGAAGCCGGATCAGCCTACGGCGCGCGGCGTTGCCGTCCTGTGTACAAAGCCGCGTTTTCCGGGATATCGGACTTAACGAACCCCCATACTTCACTGCCCGGGCCGCCCGGCGGAGCCGATCGCCCCGCCGGGCGGCCCGGACCCGACAACCGCGGTGTCTGCGCGAGTGCCGGCCGGAAAGCCGCCGGCACCGCAGATCACACGACGGATGTGCCTGGTCCTGACGGCGGCTTCAGAACCGCAGACGCGCGATTTCCTTGGTCGCCGTCTGTCCGTCGATCGTATAGCTCAGCCTGGCGAGGTCTTCGCGGCCGGGCACCATGCTGAAATCCATGCTCACCTGGCCTACGGCGTGGTGGGCGGCTCCGGTGAGCGGGTAGATCGCCGCCGTCCACGGCGGGCCGTCGCTGCGGATGACCTGGCCTTCCCAGCGGGTCGGCGACGCCCAGCCGCCCGACTGCAGCGAATACCACTGCGGCTGGCGCTGCGCATCGTAGACAAACAGGGCGCCGAACAACGAACCAACCACGCCCTGGTGCAAGGACAGGCCCCAGCCCGGTTCGCTGGCGACGCCCCACAGGCCGCTGTAGTCCGCGATGGGCAGTTGCACGCCGGGCACCATCGCGACCGAGGCGATGGAATCCACGGTGAACCTCACCCGTTCGGCGGCCTGGTAGGTGTCGCCGTCGACGAATACGGCCTCGTAGTTGCCGGCGGGAAAGGCGCCGAGCTGGATATCGACCACTTTGGGAAAACCCGGCACCAGACACTGGCGCGGCAGGTGCCGCACGATCACGGCCTTGTCTGCCGCCATCTCCACCGCCACCGTATCCTCGGCGAAGCGGCAGCTGTCGGTAGTCAGGCGCAGGTGCACGCGCTCGAACTGCACCGGGTGCGCGGGCACCACCTCCATCTGGGCAGTGGCGGCCAGCGGCAGGAAAGCCGCCGCGGCGGCCAGACGGAAAAACAATCGATCCACGTTCATGTTGTGAAGCTCCTGGTTGTGCATCGTCCCCAAGGCCTGGGACGCATCCGCAGCGCGCAGCGTCGCAGTCCTGCGCCAGGGCTTTCCCCGTACCGTCGCTCCGCCGGCTGCCCCGGCATCACGGCCGGGCCCGCCAGCCCGACATATCGCTCCATCCGGAATCAGCGATATAATCCGCGCCCTCCTCGCCGCCGAGGGGCGCTGCAAGTCCGGTCGCGGGTCCACGCGAACACGGAATCAGGCTCGGCGGAATCGGGTTCCATTCCGACACCGCGCCCGCCCAAAGCACTGGAGTTCACCATGAATGCCGTCGTAAAGCCGCAGCACGACTACAAAGTCGCCGACATGTCCCTGGCCGACTGGGGCCGCAAGGAAATCGAGATCGCCGAGCACGAGATGCCGGGCCTGATGTCGATCCGCAAGAAGTACGCCGCGGCCAAGCCGCTCAAGGGCGTGCGCGTGACCGGCTCGCTGCACATGACCATCCAGACCGCGGTTCTCATTGAAACCCTGGTCGATCTCGGCGCCTCCGTGCGCTGGGCCTCCTGCAACATCTTCTCCACCCAGGACCATGCCGCCGCCGCCATCGCCGCCGCCGGCGTGCCGGTGTTCGCCTGGAAGGGCGAGACGCTGGAAGAGTACTGGGACTGCACCCTGGACTGCGTCGTGCACCCCAACGGCAAGGGCCCGGAGCTGGTCGTCGATGACGGCGGCGACGTCACCTTGCTGATCCACAAGGGCTATGAACTCGAACAGGGTTCCGACTGGGTCAACACCGCGTCCTCCTCGCACGAGGAACAGGTCATCAAGAACCTGCTCAAGCGCGTCGCCAAGGAGCGCCCGGCCGGCTTCTGGACCGCCATCGTCAAGGAATGGCGCGGCGTCTCCGAGGAGACCACCACCGGCGTGCACCGCCTGTACCAGATGATGGAAGCCGGCAAGCTGCTGGTCCCGGCCATCAACGTCAACGACTCGGTCACCAAGTCCAAGTTCGACAACCTGTACGGCTGCCGCGAATCGCTGGCCGACGGCCTCAAGCGCGCCATGGACGTGATGCTGGCCGGCAAGGTCGCCGTGGTCGCCGGCTACGGCGACGTGGGCAAGGGCTCGGCCCACTCGCTGCGCGCCTACGGCTGCCGCGTGATCGTGACCGAGATCGACCCGATCAACGCGCTGCAGGCCGCGATGGAAGGCTTCCAGGTCGATACGCTGGAATCCTCGCTCGGCATCGCCGACATCTACGTGACCACGACCGGCAACAAGGACGTGATTACCGTCGAGCACATGCAGAAAATGAAGGACCAGGCCATCGTCTGCAACATCGGCCACTTCGACAACGAGATCCAGGTCGATGCGCTGAACGCGCTGGCCGGCGTGAAGAAGGTCAACATCAAGCCGCAGGTGGACAAGTACATCCTGCCCAACGGCCGCGAAATGTTCCTGCTGGCCGAAGGCCGCCTGGTCAACCTCGGCTGCGCCACCGGCCACCCGAGCTTCGTGATGTCCAACTCCTTCTCCAACCAGACCCTGGCCCAGATCGACCTGTGGGCGAACAAGGACGTCTACGAGAAGACCGTCTACCGCCTGCCCAAGAAGCTGGACGAGGAAGTCGCCCGCCTGCATCTGGAAAAGATCGGCGTGAAGCTGACCAAGCTCACCCCGGAACAGGCCGCCTACCTCGGCGTGGATGTGGAAGGCCCGTACAAGCCGGAACACTACCGCTACTGATGTACCGACGTTGACGCTGCGGCATCTGCCGCAGCGGATGCGGACCAGGGCCGGCGAGCGATCGCCGGCCTTTTTCATTTCCGCCGCAGCCGGCCCGGAAAGCCGGCGCGTGCGTAACGCCGCGCGTGCTGCGGGAGTCCGCGGCGGCGCAGTGCGGCCGGCAGCTCCGCCGCAGCGGCGACGCGCCTCAGCGCGCGATACGGCACACCCGGTTGCGCCCTTCTTCCTTGGCACGGTAGAGCGAGCGGTCCACATCGGCGATGAAGTCGTCGGGACGCCGGTGGCGCTGCGGACGCAGCTGGCCCACGCCGATGCTGACGGTGACCGCGCCCCGCGGCGAGCCGGGTTCCAGCGGCGCGCGCGCCAGACGCTGGCACAGGGCGATGGCGCTGGCTTCGGCGGCGTCTTCGCCGACGCCGAGCAGCACGCCGAATTCCTCGCCGCCAAGACGGGCCAGGCGCGCGCCGGGCTGGCTGAAATGGCCGCGCAGCAGGTCGGCGAAGGCGATCAGCACGGCGTCGCCGGCGGCGTGGCCGTGGCGGTCGTTGATGCGCTTGAAGTGGTCTATGTCGATCATCAGCAGGCACACCGGCTGGCCGGCGCCGAAGGCGCGTTCCAGGTTGAAGGCGAATTCGCGCCGGTTGTCCAGGCCGGTCAGCGCATCGGTGCGGCTTTGCTGTTCGTACAGGTCGCGCTGGCGCAGCAGCGCGGCTTCCAGCGCGAGCTGGCGTTCGTACTGGTCGCGGCTCAGGCGCAGCGCGGACAGCAGATAGATCAGGAACACGCTCAGCGCGATGGCCACCCCGCGCAGGTCTTCCGACCACCAGGCCAGCAGCATGCCGGGCAGGTAGAGCAAGGCGATACCGAGCAGGGCGGCCTGCCAGCGCATGGGGAAGTTGTGCGCATAGGCCGTGGCATAGGCCACCGAGCAGATCAGCACCACCAGGCGCGCATTGCCCAGCTGCGCATCGCCGAGCACCCAGACGGTGACCCCGCCCCACAGCAGTGCGGTGAGCAGGAACAGACTCCACCAGGTCGCCAGCAGCGCCTCGCCCAGCCGCGCCGCCAGCGCCGGCCGTGCCAGCAGCACGCGCGCAGCGGCGAGCAGGCCGAAGGCCAGCAGCAGCGCGACCGAGAGCAGCGGCCGGCGCGCGAATTCGCCGCCGACACCGCCGGCCAGGGCCCAGCCCAGCATGTAGAAAACACCGCCCAGCACGCCGCGCGCGGCGGTTTCGCCCAGCTCGCGCGAACGGCGGAAGCCGGCCGCCACGGGGGCGGCCAGTACCGGCTCCGGCGCGGGAATGCGGGCGCGCGTCATGCGCAGGCGTGTGGGCCTGGCGACGGTTCCGCGGCTTGCTTTTCCCGCGTCCGGCCGTGGACAGTGCGCTGCATGAACTCCCTCCCCCGCATCAAGATCTGCTGCATCCGCGACCCGGCCGAGGCCAGACTCGCCATCCAGTGCGGCGCCGCCGCCCTGGGCCTGGTCTCGGCCATGCCCAGCGGCCCGGGGCCGATAGGCGAAGACGAGATCGCCGCCATCGCCGCGCAGGTGCCGCCGCCGGTCGCGAGTTTCCTGCTTACCTCGCTGACCGACGCTGGGGCCATCATCGCGCAGCAGCGCCGCTGCCGTTGCAACACCTTGCAACTGGTCGACGCCGTGCCCGCCGGCATCCATGCGCAGCTGCGCGCAGCCTTGCCCGGCATCGCCCTGGTGCAGGTCATACACGTTCTGGACCAAGGCTCGGTGGACGAGGCGGAAGCGCTGGCGCCGCACGTCGATGCGCTGCTGCTGGACTCGGGCAATCCGCGCCTGGCGGTCAAGCAGCTGGGCGGCACCGGCCGGGTGCACGACTGGCGCCTGAGCCGGCAGATCGTCGAACGCTGCAGCCGCCCGGTGTTCCTGGCCGGCGGCCTGCGCCCGGACAACGTGGCCGAGGCGATACGCCAGGTGCGCCCCTTCGGCCTGGACCTGTGCACCGGCGTGCGCACCGACGGCCGCCTGGATGCCGCCAAGCTGGCGGCTTTCCAGCGCGCGGTTGCGGCGGCCTGAGCGGCGCGGCAAATCATCTATCTCTGTATCCGGAAATAGAGATATATTGCGCATCCGCGCGCCCCGGCAGAGCCGGCCGCGTCATGCCGCAACCGCCAGGAATGCCCGCAATGTCCGCGAACACCCCGCCCCGCCTGTCCGTGCCCGTCTCGCTGGAATTCTTTCCGCCCAAGACCGACGAGCAGCGCGACACGCTGGAAAAGGCCCTGCCCACGCTCAAGGCGCTGCAGCCGGATTATGTCTCCGTGACCTTCGGCGCCGGCGGCTCCACCCTGAGCTATACGCCGGACACGGTCTGCCACCTGCGCGAGCAGCACGGCCTGGACGCCGCGCCGCACCTGTCCTGCATGGGCGGCACGCGGGCGGAAATCCGCAGCCTGCTGCAGCTCTACCGCGACAAGGGCTGCCGCCGCATCGTCGCGCTGCGCGGCGACCTGCCCTCGGGCATGGCCAGCTATGGCGACTTCCGCTACGCCAGCGACCTGGTCGGCTTCATCCGCGCCGAGACCGGCGATTACTTCCACGTCGAAGTGGCCGGCTATCCGGAAATCCATCCGCAGTCCGACGACGCCCAGGCCGACCTGGCCAATTTCAAGCGCAAGGTCGATGCCGGCGCAGACGGCGTGATCACCCAGTATTTCTACAATCCGGATGCGTATTTCCGCTTCGTCGACGACGCCCGCCGCCTCGGCGTGCAGGTGCCTATCGTGCCGGGCATCATGCCGATCACGAACTACTCGCAGCTGCGCCGCTTCTCCGAACTGTGCGGCGCGGAAATTCCGCGCTGGGTCGCGCGCCGGCTGCAGTCCTTCGGCGACGACGCCGAGGCGATCCGCGAGTTCGGCATCGACGTGGTCAGCGGCCTCTGCCGTCGCCTGATCGAAGGCGGCGCGCCGGCGCTGCATTTCTATACCCTCAACCGCGCCCGCGCCACGGTCGCCATCGTGGAGCGCCTGCGCGGGTGAGCCGCGGCGCACTGCTTTTACGAGTTGAGTGACGACACCCGCAGGACTGCTTCGCCTCGCGCCACCCACGCGAGGCTTTTTTATGCCCGCGGAAATCCCGTGTGCGGCAATCCCGCACAATGGCGCGATGCAGCAAAGTGGCCATTTGCCAAAGCGCATCCGACGCAAGTCACAGAATGCGCCGCGCCTGGGTGTATTCCCGCTTGACCTGAAGACGCAGCCTGTACAGAGTCGATCTCCGGCGCGGGCGGTAGATTCGGTCCCCGCGCCCCAGTCACATCTCTGGCAGGTTCGCCGCCGCGATCCGGCAGCGACCAGGGCCCTGCCGCTGCCGAATCTGCATTTCCATGCACTAGCGGAGAATCCCGATGAAACTGCATCTGCTTTCGCGTGCCTGCCTGGTTGCCGCCGCCGGCTTCGCCGCGCCGGCCTTCGCCGCCGAACCCGTCCTGTTCAGCGCCGCGCCGCTGACCCCGCTCGTCAGCGACGCCGCCTTCGCCGCGCTGGCCGCTGAGCCGACCACGCGCAGCGCCGACATCGTCCTGGCCGATGCGGCCGCGATCGATCTCAAGACCACGCGCTTCAAGCTCGACCTCGACATCGGCGGCCCGGTGCGGCTGACCGCCGATGCGCTCAAGGTGCACCAGACCGAAGACGGCCTCATCGTCTGGCAGGGCACGCTGATGGAGACGCGCAGCACCCAGGCCAAGATCGAGAGCGATATCGCCGACGATCCCATGAATTCCGTGGTGCTGGTGCGCAACGGCGACAAGCTCACCGGCAATGTGCGCGTGTTCGGCCAGCTCTACGCCATACGCCCGCTGTTCGACGGCCGCCACGCCGTAGTCGAAGTGGACGAATCGCGCATGCCGCCCGACCACGACGAAGTCGCCTACCGGCAGATGTTCGCGGAAATGGCCCGCAGCCGCACGCAGACCAGGCCAGTCACCAGCGAAGCCAAGGCACAGACCACGATCCGCGCACTGGTCAACTACACCACCGCCGCGCGCAACGCCAGCGCCGATATCGTCGGCCTGATCAACCTCGCGGTCAGCGAATCCAATATCGGCTATGCCAACAGCGGCGTGGAAATCACGCTGCAGTTGGCCGGCACCGGCCTGGTCAGCTACACCGAGAGCAGCAACTTCAGCACCAACCTGTCGCGCTACCGCAGCACCAACGACGGCTATATGGATGCCATCCATACCCAGCGCAACAACGTCAGCGCCGACGTGGCCGTGCTCATCACCAACGGCACCGCGGCCTGCGGCATCGGCTACATGAACTCCAACGCCGCCTCGGCTTTCACCGTGGTCGCGCGCAGCTGCGCGACGGGCTATTACTCCTTCGCCCACGAGATAGGCCACAACCTCGGCGCCAACCACGATCCGGCCAATGCCAGCGGCTCGCCCTATGCCTACGGCCACGGCTACCAGCGTCCGCAGAACGGCTGGCGCACCATCATGGCCTATGACTGCACCAACGGCTGCACGCGCCTGAACTACTGGTCGAATCCGAACAAGACCTATAACGGCGTGGCCATGGGCACGGCGGCACAAAGCAACAATGCGCGCGTGCTGAACGAGCGCAAGGCGACGGTCGCGGCGTTCCGCTGATCCGTCTCGCGGTCCGGCGGCGCAATGCCGCCGGACCGCGTGTGCTTGCCCGCCCTTGGCGCCAGCCGCTACCCTGCGCCACCGCCATACGGGGAGACGGGGATATGCTGGATCAGCTCAAGCTTGAGGATTTCCAACCGCTGGTCGGCCATAGCCTGAACCTGGGCGACGGCACCAGCGCCGTCGCGCTGGAGCTGACCGAAGCGCGCGCATTGAAAAGCCCCAGTCCGCGCAGCGCGCCCTCGTTCGCGCTGATCCTGCGCCAGAACGGCGCGCAGCAGTCCTTCGGTCAGGGCCTGTACCGGCTGGAGCACCCCAGCCTGGGCCCTCTGGATCTGTTCGTGGTGCCGATAGGCCCGGACGGCGCCGGCATGTGCTACGAGATCACGTTCAACTGAAGGCCGGTGCCGGCCTGGACCGGCGCCCGGCCGAAGCCGCCGTTCAGGCCGGCGGCGTCCAGCCCAGGAACAGGTAGACGCCGCGCTCCTCGATCAGGCGGAAACCCAGGCGGTCGTACAGGCGCAGCGCCGGGTTGTTGGTTTCCACATGCAGGGTGATCTCGCGCCCGTCCTCGCGCGCAATCTGCATCAGGCCCTGCACCAGCGCCGCGCCCAGGCCCTGGCCGCGGCGCGCATCGACCAGCGCAATATCCATCAGGCGGATTTCGCGCTCGCTCGGGTACAGGTAGATGCGGCCTATGCGCTCGCCATCCGCCTCGACCACGAGGAATTCCGCACCCTGGTAGTTTTTGCGGTAGTGATCGCGCTGCAGCTGGAACTGCTCGGCGAGAAAGGCCAGCTTGGCCTCGTCCGGCCAGGGCACGTGGGCCAGTTCCTCGCGCCGCGTGGCGGCGTAGAGCGCGCACAGGAAGGCCGTATCGGCGTCGGCCTCCCCGCGCAGCCCGAACTGCGGACACTGTTGCAGCAGGCGCTGCGCAAGGCTGGCGCCGCTCAAGCGGGATCCACGGCGAAGACGATGTAATCGGCCGTCACGGGCTTGCGGTCGCGCCGCGCCAGCGGCTTGAGCCAGCTGCCGGAGAAGCGGTACTCGGCCAGGTTGAAGCGGCCCATGCTCAGCGGCCGGTGCAGCAGGATGTAGTGGCCCGGCACCAGGCGGCCGTCACGCGCGTCGCCGATCAGGTTGACGCTGGGCGCGGTCTTGCTGCGCAGCTTGCCGCCCTGCGGCGAAACCACGAAGCCGGCGAACGAGGATGCCTGGGCAAGGAAGGAAATCGGCCGGCTGCCGCTGTCGCGGCCGGCGGCGGCGGCGCTGTAGACCAGGGCCAGGTTCACCTCGCGCCCTTCGCCGAAAAAGGCCGATTCGATGTCGATGGCGCCCAGGGTGTTGCCGGTCGAGCGCACTACGCCAAGCAGGTTGATGCGGGCTTCGCCCAGGCTGGCTTCGAGCTGGGGCCAGGCCTGCTGCAGGTCGCCGGTAAGATCGGTTTCCCCGCCGCTGCCGGCCACGCGCAGCAGGATGAAGCTGGCAGCGGCGGCATCGGTGGCCGCTGCGGCAAGCGGGCTGTAGCCCGCGGCCAGCCCAAGACCCAGCAGCGCCACCGGCGCGCCGAGAAATTCACGACGTTTCATGCGTATCCCCTGTAACGGCCGTCACCCCGGCCGTGTGACGGACTGTAACGCCGCCCGCGCCCAGACCCGCAGCGGAAGCTCAGCCCCGCCGACGATTTTACGTGGTTTTACAAATGCGACGGCCCGCGATCTGTGCGGGCCGTCGGAAAAGTGCTACCGCTGCTCACTGTCCGGGCGGAAATCGGCCAGGAGCCGGTTCCGCCCGGGTATCAGCACCCGGGCATCAAGGCCGCGCCGGGAACACGCCCTGCAGGGCGATGCAGAACATCAAGGTGAGGTACGGCTGCAGGTTGTTGTGCGGCTGGCTGCCGCCGTAGGGCGCCAGCGACTGGAACGCCATGTTCGACGGTGCCGAGCTGTCCGGCGCGTAGATCGGACCGTTGTTCGACGTGGTGAGCGAACGCGTGTTCAGCGGCGCGTTCTGATCGCCGATGTCGGCGGCCACCTGCAGCAGATGGGTGTGCGACGGGATCTCGCTCTCAAGCAAGGTCACGTACGCCGAACCGCCGACCTGGCCGAGATCGTAGATCGTGCCGGTGGTCGACTGGCCCCAATGCATCGGCGTGTTGCCGGCCATGTTGGGCAGCGCGAAGTTGCTCTTGCCGTTGCCGCCGTAGGTGGTGCCGAGCAGCGAGAACAGCGCAGTGTTCTGCGACAGCGGCAACAGCTGCCCGTCGCACGTCGCCCAGCCGCGCGGCGCGAAGTTGAACCCGAAGATGCGAATTTCCGCAACGAATGGATCTGCCATGACTCGCCCCCCTCAGGTCGGACTCGGAAAAATGCCAAACAGCGAAATGATGAAGCTCACGCACAGGTACGGCTGCATGTTCTCGTGCGGCTGGCTGCCGCCGACAGGTTGGATCGACTTGGACGAGATCGGGCCGGCCGGCGCTTCGGTCAGATAGGGCTGTACGGTCGGCGCCTGGGCCAGCAGGCCATCCTTACCCTGCGGATTCTGCGCCTGCACCGTGGAGCAGACGACAGCGTGGTTGTGGACCGGTATCTGCTGCGTCGTCAGCGTGACGCTCTCGACGCCGCCGGACTCGGCGAGGATGAAGCTGTTGCCCTGGTGCAAGGGCACGCGACCTTGCAGGTTGGGCAGGGCGAAGGTCGATTCGCCGTCGCCGCCGTAGGTTGTTCCGATCAGCTGGAACAGGGTTTCGTTCTCGGAAATGGGCAGGATCTGGCCGTTGCAGAACATCCAGCCCGCGGGCGGGAAATTGCCGCCGAACATGCGGATCTCGCCGACATAGGGTTGTGCCATGGTCGTCTCCTCAGGTCTGGCTCGGGAAGATGCCCTGCAGGGCGATGCAGAAACTCAGTGTCAGGAACGGCATCATGTTCAGATGTGCCTGACTTCCGCCGATGTTGGTGACCGACTGGGGGTGCAGCGTCGTCAGTGCTCCGCCCGGCGCGTTGTAGAGGCTGGACGATACGGTGGCGAGGATGGTCGAACCCGTCGGCACATTCGTCGTCGCACCAACCGATGTGGACACCATGACATGCGTGTGCTGCGGGGTTTCCGACGCGGTGAGCGTATGCGCCTGCTCGCCGCCGCGCTCGCCGAGCGTGAAACCCGTGCCGCCGCCCACGTAGACCGGCACCCGGCCGCGCAGATCGGGTAGCGCGAAATTCACGCGGCCGTCGCCGCCGTAGGTTGTCCCGAGCAGCGAGAACAGAGCCTGGTTCTGGTTGATGGGCAGCAGTTGCCCGTTGCACAGCGCCCAACCCTTGGGCGCGAAAACAAAACTGAAAATACGGACTTCGGCTAAGAATGGCTCTGCCATGACGCCTCCCCTGGTGATGCGTTGCGTGGTCGGATTGGAACGACTGCGTACAGGCTGCGCGCCGCGTCCCTGCGGCGCGTTACGTCGGCGCCGGCCTCGCGCGTGCGGAGCCGGCGCCAGATTCTCATTGCGCGCGCTGTATCAGAAGCAAGGCGCGGTACCGGTGGTATACGAGGTAAACGAGTTCGTCGTCGCCGTCGGCTGGGCGTTGGTGTTCGCACCGTTGAGGTAGTTCACTACGTCCGTGATGGTGCCCGTGCCGCCAAGATTGCGCAGGCGGAAGTTGGCGAGCGGCGCCGTGCCCGTCTCGGCCGGGTTGATGCGCATGCGCATGTTGCCGGCCGCGACACTGCCGTCCCAGGTGCCGGCGATGTTGTTGCCCTGGATATCGGCGCACAACTGGCTGGAATCGCCGTCGTCGTTGCCCGACTGCACGAACACGGCGTGGCCGACGCGCGTGCCGGCCGGAACCGGCGGATCGGGCGAAAGGAACTGGTTGTTCGTGATCACGACCCCGATGGTGTCGTTCAGCTGGCTGATCACCTCCACGGCGCGCTGGCGGATGTGCTGGACCGTGTTGTTGGAGATGGTCATGCGCATGTCGCCGCCGGTACCTTCGTTGGTGACCGAGACGCCGTTGCAGCCTGCGCAGTTGTTGCCGCTGTCGACGGCGGCTCCGCCGATCGTGTTGTTGCTGAACGTGCCCACGAACAGCCCCGTCGCGCCCGTGCCCTTGCGGAAGGTCACCGGTGTATTGCCCGAGGTTACCGTGCCGCTCACCGTGATGGTGTTGTTCTGCGCGGTGGCGTTCATCGTTGCCGCGTTGTCAGTCAGGAACTGGAGGGCCAGCGAGTTATCGGTGAACGTGTTCGCCACCGTCGTACCGACGTTGAACGTCATGTTCGCATTGCCGATGCCCTGGGCCGTCAGCGCCGTACCGAAGTTGCGGCGGAAGGTCGAACCGTTGATCGCGGTCGTCATCTGCGAAGTGCCATGGCCGGCGATCAGCACGCCCTGTGCCGCCGTGGAAGTGTAGATGCCGCGGTCGAAGGTGGAGTTGGTGATCGCCATGGTCAGCGCGCTGGTCGCATTCGGGTTCTGCACCTCGAACTGGCGGTGGTAGTTGCCCGTGAACGACGAGTTGCTGATGTTGACCGTGCCGCGCAGGTTGACGAACTGCACGCCATCTTCGAGGTTTTCGTCGCCGACATTCGCCACCGTCACGTCGTCCATGGTCAGGCCGTTGACGTCGTTGCCGTTGATGCCCATCTGCGTGCCGCCGGAGACATCGACGTTGCTCAGGGCGACGGCGCTGGTGGCCACCATGTGGATGGCGGCGCCGCAATTGGTGTTGGTGCCGCCGAATGCGTTGCCGCAGGTCGCCGCGCCGTCCTGGTTGGTGCCGTTGCCGGTGAAGCCCATGTTCGACAGGGTCAGGCTCTTCAGGCCGTTGGTCGACACACCGCGCGCAGTCTTGTTGTTGATCGTGCCGCCGGAGTTGGTGGTCGTGCCCACGCCGGTGATGGTCAGGCCGCCGTTGCCCGCGCCGGTGCCGGTATTGACCAGCGAAATGCCGTTCGCACCGGTGCCGTTGTTGGTGATGCTGCGGAAGGTCAGGCCGCCGGAACCGATCTGCGTGGTGTTGACGTTGAGCGAGGTGCCGGTACCGGTGGTGCTGATGGTGTTGACGATCGCGCCCCCCGCCGTGACGGTCAGGGTGCCGCCGCCGGTCGCGTCGATGCCATCGCCGCTGGCCGAGGTGATGGTCAGGCCGCCGGAGAAGTTCACCGTGCCGCTGGTCTGGTGGCGCACGCCGTCGCCAAGCGTGGTGGTGAGGCCGACGGCACCGCTGAAGTTCATCGTGCTCGCGCCGTTCGTGCTGAGATCGATCGCGTTGGCCGCGGCCGAACTCAGCGTGATCGCACCCGTGTAGCTCTGCGTGCCGCCGGTGTTGTTGCTCAGGCGGATGCCGGTGCCGGTGTTGTTCTTGCTGATGGTGCCGGCGTAGGTGAAGGTCGGCGAGGACGAGTCGATGCGGATGGCTTCGTTGGTCGGGTTGGTGATGGCCGAGCCGGTATTGGAGAAGTTGATCGTGCCGGCCGAATTGGTGGTGATGTCGATGCCGGCGTCGCCGCCGTTCAGGGTCACCACGCCGCTCGCCGTGAAGTTGCTGTCCACGTTGCTGAGGTTGATGCCGGTGCCGTTGGTGGCGCTCAGCGCTCCGCTCAGCGTGATGTTGCCGCTGGCCTTGTTCTGCACGTCGATCAGCAGGCCCGCGCTGGTCTTGCTCATGCTGCCGGCATAGGTGACCGCAACCGTGCCGCCGCTGACGTTGAAGCTGGTGCCGGTGGCGCCGGACAGCGCGCCCGTGCCCAGGTCGACCGTGCCGTTGACCGTGGTCAGCGAGACATTGTTGGCGCCGCCGCTTGAACTCAGCGCAGCCACGATGGAACCGGCGGCGAAGGTGCCGTTGGTGAGGTTCAGCGCCTGGCCGTTGGTGTTGATGCGCACGTCGTCGTACACGGTCAGCGTGCCGAAGCCGGTGCCGGCGATGGCTCCGCCGGTGACGTTGCCGATCTGCACGCCGCGCACCGTGTTGTTGCTGCCCAGGGTGATGCCGTTGCCGGCGGCATTGGTAATGACGGGCGGCGTCTGGTCGACCAGCGGACGCGCAATCGAATAGCTCGGCGGCGTGATGCCCAGTTCGGCGTCGAAGTCGTTCACCGTGGCCGCATCCAGGCCGTGGCCGGCCAGCTCCACGCCGTTGGCCAGCGTGATGCCGGTGGTGTAGTTGCCCGAGAACACGAAGATCTTGTCGCCGCTGCTGGTCGCCACGGTCGCCGCCGCGCTCAGCGTCTGCAGCGGCTGCAGCAGCGTGCCGTCGCGCGTGCCGATCACGACCGCATCGTCATCGACGAAGAAGATGCGCGGGCCGCTCACGGTCAGGCTGACGGTGATGTTCGCGCTGCAGGCCACCGGCGAGCCGTCGTCGCAGATGGTGTACTGGAAGGTGTCGGTGCCGGTGAAGCCGGACGGCGGGTTGTAGGTGTACGCGCCGTTGGCGCTGATCGCCACGTCGCCGCCGTTGACCGACACCGTCGGCGAGGTGCCGATGGTGAAGTTGCTGCTGTCCGGATCGGTGATGTTGGCCAGTACCAGCAGATCGCCGGCGGCGCCGTCGTTGATGCCGACGGCGATGTTGGTGTGCACCGGCAGCGCGGCCGGAGCGACCACGACCGGCGGATCGTTGACGCAGGTAACCGTCACCGACACGGTTGCCGTCGGCGTCGCGCCTGCCGGGTTCAGCGTGTAGGTGAACGTGTCCGGCGTGCCGCCGATCTGCGTGTTGCAGTAGTTCGGATTGGGCTGGTAGGTCAGGCCCGTGCCGCCGCCGGTGATGACGACGGTGCCGTTCGCCGGCTGCGTGACCGAGGCAACCGCCTTCGGTCCGCCGTCGACGTCGGTGTCGTTCGCCAGCACGGGAATGGCCGTCGCCGCCGCGTCTTCGAGCATCGTCGCCGTGTCATTCACCGCGACCGGCGCATCGTCGACGCAGGTCACCGACACGGTGACCGTCGCGGTCGGCGTGGGGCCGGCCGGGTTCAAGGTGTAGGTGAACGTGTCCAGCGTCGTGCCCGGCGGCGTGTTGCAGTAGTTCGGGTTGGGCTGGTAGCTCAGGCCCGTGCCGCCGCCGGTGATGACGACAGTGCCGTTGGCCGGCTGGGTCACGGACGCGACCGCGAGCGGCGAGCCGTCCGGGTTGGAGTCGTTGGCCAGCACGTCGATCGGCGTCGCGGCGGCATCTTCGGCAACTGTCGCGGCATCGGCCACCGCGACCGGCGGATCGACGACGCAGGTGACCGCGACGGACACCGTTGCGCTGCTGCCGCCCGGCGTCAGCGTATAGGTGAACGTGTCGGGCGTGCCCGGTGTCGGCGCGTTGCAATAGTTCGCGTTCGGCTGATAGGTCAGGCCGCTGCCGCCGCCGGTGATGGCGACGACACCGTTGGCCGGCTGGGTGATGGCCGTGATGGTGATGGGACCGCCATCCGGATCGGTGTCGTTGACCAGCACCGGGATCGCCGTGGCCGGATCGTCCTCGGTGATGGTCGCCGAATCGTTGACCGCGGTCGGCGCGTCGTCCACGCAGGTCACGGTCATGAGCACCGTCGCGGTCGAGCCGCCCGGGGCCAGGGTGTAGGTGAACGTGTCCGGCGTCGTGCCCGGAGGCGCGTTGCAGTAGTTCGGGTTGGGCTGGTAGGTCAGGCCCGTGCCGCCGCCGGTGATGACGACGCTGCCGTTGAGCGGCTGGGTGACCGAGGCGACCGAGATCGGGCCGGCATCGATATCGGTGTCGTTGGCCAGCACGTTGACCGCGGTCGCGGCCGCGTCTTCGGTCACGGTGGCGGCGTCGTTGACGGCGGCCGGCGGATCGTCGTCCGCGTTGATGGTGATGGTCAGGGTGGCCGGCGCGCTGGTGTCGGCGCCGCTGTTGGCGGTGCCGCCGTTGTCCTGCAGCGTGACCGTGAAGACCGCGGTACCGCTCGCGTTCGCGGCCGGAGTGAAATTCAGCTGGCCCGCGACCGAGACCGTCGGCAGCGACGAGAACAGCGGGCCGCCGCTCACGACGGCGACGTTGAAGCCGAAGGACTGGCCGGATTCATCGGCCGGGCCGGAGGAAATCGCCGTGGCCCAGGCGATGCTGGCCGGGCCGGAGTCTTCGTTGACCACCGGGTCGGCGCCCGCGGTGAAGCTGGGCGCGTCATTGACCGCAGTGACGTTGATGGTGAAGTTCTGCGGCGCCGAGGTGTCGTTGCCGCCGCTGCCCGTGCCGCCATTGTCCTGCGCGATCACGGTGATCGTGGCCGAGCCGTTGGCGTTGGCCGCCGGCGTATAGGTCAGCGTGCCGTCGCCGGCAATGGCCGGGCCGGCGCTGAACAGGGCGGGATTGCTGTTGCCGGTAACGGTGAAGCTGACCGTCTGGCTGCCGTCGTCGCCGTCGGCGATGCCAGTGACGAAGCCGGCCGCGGTCTGCGCGCCGGCGTCTTCCAGCACGGTCTGCGCGCCGCCGACGGTGAACACCGGCGGATCGTTGACGTTGTTGACGGTGATGGTGAAGGTCTGCGCCGCGGAGGTGTCCTGGCCGCTGTTGGCGGTGCCGCCGTTGTCCTGCAGGGTGGAGCTGACCGTGGCCGTGCCGAAGGTGCCGTTCTGCGCGGTGAAGGTCAGCGTGCCGTTCGGCGCCACGGCCGGGGCCGCGCTGAAGGCCAGGCTGCCGGTGGTCGCGGTCACCGCGGTGGTGAAGCTCAGGGTCTGGCCGGCTTCGTCGGCCGGACCGGCCGAGATCGCCGTGTGGAAATTGGCAAAGGTCTGCGGGCCGGCGCTTTCCAGCGCACTGGCGGCAGTGCCGCCGGTGAAGCTGGGCGCATCGTTGACCGCAGTGACATTGATGGTGAAGTTCTGCGGCGCCGAGGTGTCGTTGCCGCCGTTGCCGGTGCCGCCGTTGTCCTGCGCGATCACGGTGATCGTGGCCGAGCCGTTGGCGTTGGCCGCCGGCGTATAGGTCAGCGTGCCGTCGCCGGCGATGGCCGGGCCGGCGCTGAACAGGGCGGGATTGCTGTTGCCGGTAACGGTGAAGCTAACCGTCTGGCTGCCGTCGTCGCCGTCGGCGATGCCGGTGACGAAGCCGGCCGCGGTCTGCGCGCCGGCGTCTTCCAGCACGGTCTGCGCGCCGCCGACGGTGAACACCGGCGGATCGTTGACGTTGTTGACGGTGATGGTGAAGGTCTGCGCCGCGGAGGTGTCCTGGCCGCTGTTGGCGGTGCCGCCGTTGTCCTGCAGGGTGGAGCTGACCGTGGCCGTGCCGAAGGTGCCGTTCTGCGCGGTGAAGGTCAGCGTGCCGTTCGGCGCCACGGCCGGGGCCGCGCTGAAGGCCAGGCTGCCGGTGGTCGCGGTCACCGTGGTGGTGAAGCTCAGGGTCTGGCCGGCTTCGTCGGCCGGACCGGCCGAGATCGCCGTGTGGAAATTGGCAAAGGTCTGCGGGCCGGCGCTTTCCAGCACCGAGGCCGAGGTGCCGCCGCTGAAGCTCGGCGCATCGTTGACCGCGGTGACGGTGATGGTGAAGGTCTGCGTGGCCGAGGCGTCGATGCCGCCGTTGCCGGTGCCGCCGTTGTCATGCAGCAGCAGCGTGATGGTCGCCGTGCCGTTGGCGTTGGGCGCCGCGGTATAGCTCAGCGCGCCGGTCGGCGAGACCGCGGGTGCGGTGGCGAACAGGGCCGGGTTGCTGTTGGCGGTGACCTGGAAATCCAGGGCCTGGGTGTTGCCGTCGCCGTCGCTGATCGCGGTGGCCCAGGGATTGACCGTCTGCGGGCCGGCATCTTCGAGCGAGGTCTGGTTGGGACCGACGGTGAAGCTGGGCGCGTGATTGATGCCCTGCACCGTGATGGTGAAGGTCTGCGTGGCCGAGGTGTCGGCGCCGCCGTTGGCGACACCGCCGTTGTCGGCCAGCTGCAAGGTGATCGTGGCCGTGCCGCTGACGCCGGCGGCCGGGGTATAGGTCAGTGCACCAGTCGGCGAGATCGCCGGCGCGGCGCTGAACAGCGCGGGATTGGTGTTATTGGTGACGGCGAAGGCGAGCGTCTGCGCGGCTTCGTCGGCCGGGCCGGGCGAGATCGCCGTGGCCCAGGGGTTCACGCTCTGCGCGCTGGCATTCTCGAACACGGTCTGGTTGGGACCGACGGTGAAGGACGGCGCATCGTTGACCGCCGTCACCGTGATGGTGAAGGTCTGCGGCGCCGAGGTATCGGAGCCGCCGAAGGCGGTGCCGCCGTTGTCGTGCAGCACTACGCTGATGCTGGCCGTGCCGTTGGCGTTCGGCGCAGCGGTATAGGTCAGCACGCCGGTGGGCGAGACTGCCGGCGCGGTCGCGAACAGGGCCGGGTTGGTGTTGCCGGTGATCTGGAAATCGACGACCTGGGTGTTGCCGTCGCCGTCGCTGATCGCGCTGGCCCAGGCGTTGACCGTCTGCGCGCCGGCGTCCTCGAGCGAGGTCTGGTTCGCGCCGGCGGTGAAGCTGGGCGCGTGGTTGATCGCGTTGACGTTGATGACGAAGGTCTGCGCGGCCGAAGTGTCGATGCCGCCATTGGCGGTGCCGCCGTTGTCCTGGGCGACCACGCTGACGGTGGCGATGCCCGAGGTGCCGTTGGTCGCGGTGAAGGTCAGCGTGCCGTTGGCGGCGACCGCGGGCGCGGCGGCGAAGGTCAGGTTGCCGGTGGTGCTGACGACGCTGGCGGTGAAGGCCACGGTCTGCGCGGCCTCGTCGGCCGGACCGGCGCTGATCGCGGTGGCCCAGGCGTTGACGGTCTGCGCGCCGGCGTTCTCCGGCACGGCCTGGTCGGCGCCGGCGGTGAAAGACGGCGGATCGTTGACCGGCGTGACCGTGATCGCGGCGGTGGCCGGCGCCGAGGCGCCCTGGCCGTCGCTGCCGGTGAAGGTGAAGGAATCCGCACCGTTGAGGTTGGCGGTCGGCGTATAGACCACGGTCGCCGTGGTCGCATTGACCGGCGTGATCGCGCCCAGGGTGCCGCGGGCCGGCGGAGTGGCGATGGCGAAGGTGATCGGATCGCCTTCGACGTCGGTGCCGGTGAGGGTCAGGGTAACCGGGGTTTCTTCCAGCGTGGTCACCGCCGGCGTGCTCACGACGGGCGGGTTGTTCTGCAGGTCGCGCACGTCGATGCGCAGGAAGACGCGGCCGTTCTCGATCGCGCCGAACAGGTTGACCATGTCGATCGCGCTTTCGCCGCTGGTGGCGTCGCCGGCCGGGTCGCCGGCCAGCGGCGGCGTGCCGCTCCAGTCGCCGACCTGGCCGTCGGCGGCGAAATTCGCCGCGATGGCGATGCCGCAGGCAACGAAGAACAGCGACAGCGCGCGCCAGGCCGCGGTGCGGCGGGCGCGCCGCGCGCCGTAGAAGGCGATCAGCCCCAGCAGCACGAACAGCAGCGGCCAGGACAGGAAAGGCACCGGCATGGCCGGCAGGCCGAGGATGATCGGGCCGCCGCCGGCGGCGGCGTTGAGTTCGTCGGTGCCGCTGGCGCTCTGGGCGACCACCGCCAGGCGCAGACCGCGGCTGTTGCCCAGCTGCAGCGAGGCCATGGCGTCGGCCAGTTCGACCACGTCCGCGCCGCTGGTGCCGTTGTTCAGGCCTACCGGATAGCCGCCGCCGACGGCGGTGCCCGGACCGAACGTGCTGCCGGACTGGCAGGGCGCCCGGCGCACCGCGACCACCTGGGGAGCGGTGCCGCCGGTGACATCGACTTCCAGGCGGGAATCCGCACCGGCGATGGCCGGCACGGTGCAGCCGGTGCCCGGGTTGAGATCCCCGTCTACATAGATGTGGTAGGAGTAGGTCTGTGCGCTGGCCGCGTTTACCGCGCACAACGCCAGAAGGAATACGACGACCGCCCAGGCCGCTTTCCGGATACGCATAAACCCATCCCCTTGCAAACTGATTGCGGGCGGCCGTTGCACGCCCGACTTCCCTTGCCGACCAACGGGTTGCTGCTTGCCGGCGGCGCACTCCCCACGCCTGCCGGATTCCCCCTCATTGGCCCGCAAATCACTGTGTTGCGCTCTATGCTAAACCAAGGACGTGAACATTTGTCTCGTTTGTGAGAAGTTTCTCCAAACGCCACGGCCGTTTAGCTTCGTGAAACCGCTCCATCCGGCTATGCGCTAGGCAAAGCCGGCCCTCGCCGCTAGGCTCTCGGGATTTCGCCCGCCCGGAATCCTCGCCATGGCCATGCAATACCCCGAATTCATCTGGCAGAACGGTCGTATCAAGCCCTGGGCCGAAGCGACCACCCACGTCATGTCGCACGCCCTGCACTACGGCTCGTCGGTGTTTGAAGGCATACGCTGCTACGACACGCCTTCCGGGCCGCAGATCTTCCGCCTCACCGACCACAACAGGCGCCTGTTCCAGTCGGCCAAGATCTACGACATGGCCATGCCGTACACCCTGGCCGAGATCAACGCCGCCTGCCGCGAAGTGATCAGGGCCAACAAACTGCGCAAAGCGTACTTGCGCCCCCTCGCCTATCGCGGCCTGGGCGGATTCGGCCTTTCGGCGGAAACCCCGACCGACGTGACCGTGGCGAGCTGGGAAATGGGCCCTTACCTGGGACCGGATGTGCTGGAACGCGGCATCGACGCCTGCGTATCGAGCTGGCAGCGCTTCGCACCCAACACCATCCCGGCCGGCGCCAAGGCCGGCGGCAACTATCTGTCGGGCCAGCTGATCGCGCGCGAGGCGCGCCGCCTGGGCTTCGGCGAAGGCATTGCGCTGGCGTCCACGGGACTGCTCAGCGAAGGCGCCGGCGAGAACCTGTTCCTGGTGTTCGACGGCGCGCTGCATACCACGCCGGTGGCCAGCGCCATCCTCAATGGCATCACCCGCCATTCGGTGATTACGCTGGCGCGCGACAACGGCATCGCCGTGGTCGAGCGCGACCTGCCGCGCGAATACCTGTACCTGTGCGACGAGCTGTTTATGGTCGGCACGGCGGCGGAAATCACGCCGATCCGCTCGGTCGACGGCAAGCCGGTGGGCGACGGCAAGCCCGGCGCCCTGACCGGCCGCATCCAGGAACTGTTCTTCGGCCTGTTCCAGGGCAAGACGCCCGACAAGTACGGCTGGCTGGAGCCGCTGGACGCCTGAAAAACGCCGCCGGCGGCACGCTGCAAGGTACGCCGCCGGCGCGGAAACGAGGAGGCTGTGCGCTGCCGCACCAGGGACGCCGCATCTGTCTGCCGGCGCGGCCTGCGCAAGTGAGGCAGGCACGGCCCGGCGCGGTTGACGAGGCGCGTGCCGGACCCGGCGCAGCGCGCAAGCGCGAAGCGATGTGAGCGGGACAGCGCCGCCGCAGCGCGGGAAGATCGTTTGCCCCGCCTCAGCGGCGCAGACGGAAATCCAGCGTCGCCGCCGCCCCGCCCTGGGGACGCGGGCGCAGCGACACTTTCCAGTCATACAGTTCGCACAGGCGCCGCACGATGGCCAGACCCAGGCCGGCGCCTTTGCCGGAGGCACCTTCGCCGCGGTAGCCGCGCTGGAACAGGCGCTCGGCATCTTCCAGCTTGATGCCGGGACCGGAATCCTCGACCACGACTTTTCCGTCGCCGATGCGCACGCGCACCTCGCCGGCAGGCGTGTACTTGAACGCATTGCCGACCAGGTTGGTCAGCGCCACGGCGACGACCGAGGACGGCGCGACCACTTCCAGCGGCTCTTCCACGTCCAGCACCACCTCGACCGGCTTGTTCGCCAGGTGGGTGCGGTTGACCTCGATCACCTGCTCGGCCACGCGCGCCACGTCGGTGGTCTCGCCATCGCTGGGCGCCTCGCGCTGGCGCCGCGACAGCAGCAGCAGGGCTTCGGTGAGTTCGGTGGACTGGCGCGAGGCGCGCTCGATGCGCTTGAGCCGGTCGCGCACCTTGTCGGTGAGATTGGGCGCGGCCGAGAGCAGCTCGACCGTAGTGGAGATCACCGCCAGCGGCGTGCGCAGTTCGTGGCTGACGTCGGCGTTGAATTCGCGGTCGCGCTCGACCATTTCGGTCAGGCGGCGGCGGTAGTCGTCCAATGCCGCGGCCAGTTCGCCGACTTCGTCGTTGGCATAGTGCGAGGCCAGGTCTTCCGCCGGCGCGCCGTTCTTGAACGCGCGCAGGCGTCCGGCCAGGTCGGCCACCGGCCGCATCACTCGCCGCGCCGACCAGAAGCCGAGCACGAAGGCCAGCAGCGAGAACACGATGACCGCACCGAGCAGGGCGGCGATGAGCTGGCGCTCGCCCAGTTCCTCCTTGGCCACGTCATAGCGGTAGAAGGCCCACAGATCGGATTCCTTGCGCACGGCCAGCTTGTACGGCCGCTCGCGGCCGTGCTCGTCGGGCTCGCGTATGTCGTAGACGCCGGTGCCGTATTTCTGCCAGGCAAAGGGCACGTTGGCGAACTTGCGTTCGCTGACGATCAGCGCAGTCACCGGCGAGAACGGGAACTGGGCGCCCTCCTCCGGGTGCTGGCGCTTGAAGTCGAGGAACTTGTTCACGCCATCCTGCAGCGATGCGTTGATCAGCTGGTCTTCCAGCTTGCCGCGCAGGCCGATCACGGCCAGGGCGAACAGCGCGGTCAACGCCATGCCGAACAGGCCGAAGGAAATGACGATGCGACTGCGTAACCGGCGCCGATAGCGCATGCCCTGACGGACCACCAAGCCGGATCAGCTGCCGGCCGCGTCCGGATCGGCCATGCGATAGCCGATGCCGTGGCGGGTCTGGATCAGCGGCTTGTCGAAAGGCTTGTCCAGGGCGGCGCGCAGGCCGTGGATATGTACGCGCAGGGAATCGCTGTCGGGCAGTTCCTCGCCCCAGACGCGGTGTTCCAGGTCCTGGCGCGTGACCACGGACGGGCTCGCCTCCATCAGGAACTGCAGCAGCTTGAGGCCGATGGGATTGAGCGGGATCTGCTTGCCGGCGCGGGTGACGGTCAGGGTATCCAGGTTGAAACTGAGATCGGCGACCTGCAGCACGCGGCTCTGCGGACCCTTGCCGCGGCGCGCCAGCACCAGCAGGCGGGCTTCCAGCTCCTGCAGGGCGAAGGGCTTGGTCATGTAGTCGTCGGCGCCGGAGTCGAAGCCGGACAGCTTGTGATCCAGCGCGTCGCGCGCGGTCAGCATCAGCACCGGGGTCTGCTTGCGCGCCTCCTGGCGCAGCTTGCGGCAGACTTCCAGCCCGTCCATGCCGGGCAGGGTGAGATCCAGCACGATGGCGTCAAACTCGTTGACCACGGCCAGGTGCAGGCCGGTGACGCCGTCGCCGGCGAAGTCCACCACGTGGCCCTTGTCCTCAAGGTAATCACCGACGTTGGCGGCGATATCCCGGTTGTCTTCGATCACAAGTACGCGCATAGGCCTAGCTTAACGAACTCCGTTTCCGAAAGGGATGCGCCGGGAGGGGCAGGCAGGAGAGGTCGGGGGCCGGAGAGGGCGAGGGAAGGCCATAAAAGATTGGCCCAAGGAGGTGTCATTGGGGGAACACACCTCACTTGGGCCAAATAGCTACTGCCCCGATTACCGTAGTCTGCTAGTCACGACCTGACCAGGAGTGTTCGCAGGATTACAGTGGCAGTGATGGTAGGAAGGTCAGGCTTAAATCGCTGTTAAGTGGCCTTGAGGCTGATGTTAAATGGCGAAGACAGCGGCGTATCCGGTTCAGTCCAGCGCCGCGGCTTCCAGCTCGACCTGGGCGACATCGCCCGGGCGGCGGCAGATACGGGTGCCAGTGACCATGCGGCATTCGTTCGGATCCACCCCGTCCTCGGCGAAGCCAGCCTTGCTGCCGGCGCCCTGCAGGGCGAACACGAACAGGCGCGAATAGCGGCGCGAGCCGGCCTCGAAGCTGCCCGGCACGAAGCGCCACTTCTTCAGCGCGGTGACGGCGGCGGTGTCGAACAGGGATTCCGGCGCGTGCTGCTCGACGCGCACGTCGGTCACGCGGCCGTCCTCATCCAGGCTGTAGGACAGGCGCACCGTACCCTCGACGCCGCGCAGCAGGGCGCGCTCGGGATAGGCCGGCTGCACGGCGTGGGCGGCGATGGGATCGCGCAGGGTGATCTTCTCGGCGACCGGCGCGGTTGCGGCCGGCGCAGGCTCGGCCGCGGCGGTTTCGGCGGCGGCCGGCGCGGGTGCTGCGACGGCGGCCTCGACCGGGACCGGCGCGGCGGCTTCCGGCGCCAGCTTCAGCGCCGGCACCTGCGGTGCGGCGGCACTGGCCAGCGGCACGGCTTCGACCGGCGCAGCTGCGACAGGCGCCGGCGCCGGTTCGGCCAGCTGCGGCAGCCGCGGCAGGCGCAGGGTGCGGCCGGCGGTCATGTCGTTCACCGCCAGCGGGCTGACCTGGACCGGCGCGGCTTCGCGCAGCAGCAGTTCACGCAGGGGCTGCGGCGCCAGCAGGGCCAGCATGGTGGAATTTTCCCAGGCCGCGCGCTGGGCGTAGCCGAGCACGATCACGGCCAGGCTCACCGCCAGCAGCGGCAGCAGGCGCAGCGGGGCGCGCAGGTCCAGCCGGGTCGGCGGCACCTTGGCGATGTGCTGCACACGCTCCAGCAGCACGCCGCCGGTGGCCGACAGGGCCAGCGCGCCGGGGCCGTCCAGGCGCAGTTGCTCCAGGTCGGCCAGGGTGGCGACGTAGTCGCGCGGATTGGCCTTGCTCATGCGCAGGACCAGTTCGTCGCAGCAGATCTCGCGCTGGTCGCGCAGATCGCGCGAAATCCAGTGCACCACCGGGTGATAGAACAGCACCGTCTCGGCCACGACCTGGACCAGGTTGACGATATGGTCCCAGCGCCGCAGATGGCCCAGCTCATGCGCCAGGATCAGCTCGATCTGCGCGGCCGGGAAGCCCAGCGCCACGGCGGCGGGCAGCAGGATGACGGGACGGATCCAGCCGACCAGGGTCGGCGTCTCCACCTTGGCCGAATACAGCAGGCCGACCCGGCCCAGGCCGAACTGGGCGCAGAGCGCACGCAGGCGCTGATCCCATTCCGGCAGCGGCGTGCCGCGGCGGATCAGGCGGCTCAGGCCGTGCCAGTGCAGCAGGGCGCGCAGGCTGAGTACCGCGACGCCGGCGCCCCAGCAGGCGACCAGCCAGGGCAGGTAATCCATCCACGGCTGCAGCACGCCCTGCTGCAGCGCGTACACCGGCGCCGCGGAACCCTGCGCCGCCACGGCCAGGCCGGCAGCGGCCGGCGCGGCCGTATCGGCCAGCAGCAGCCAGGCGGTAATCAGCGGTGCGGCGATCAGCGCCGCGAAACAGGTCAGGCCCAGCACATAGCGCGGCTGGCCGCCGGCAAGCACCCGCCGCAGCAGGCCGAACACCGCGCCGACCAGGGCGCCCTGCCAGAGAAAATGCAGCAATACCAGGCCGATAAGCTGCAGCACGGACGCCATTCCCCCGAAGGCGGCGTCCATTACTTCGACTCCCGATCCAGCCGGTTCAGCAGCTGGCGGATTTCCTTGAGTTCCTCACGCGAGGCGCTTTGGCTGCCCAGGGCGTGCAGGACCAGCTGCGAGGCCGAACCGTCGAACACGCGGTCGACGATGTCGGAAAGAAAACGTTTCTGGGTGCGTTCCTTGCTGACCACCGCCCGGAACACGTGGGCGCGCTGGGAGTCGTCGCGCTCGACCAGGCCCTTGGCGTGCATGACCTGCATGAGCTTGAGCGCCGTGGTGTAGCCGCCGCCGTCGTTGGCGTAGAGGGCTTCGTGGACGTCGCGGACGGTGCCGCTGCCGCGTTCCCACAGGACGCCGAGGATGGCCAGTTCGGCCTCGGTCGGCTTGGGCAGTTCAGATGCGCGTCGGATAGTCACGGCAGCCCCGCTCAACGAATGACTTCGTACAGCATGCCCCAGGAACCGCGCCCGGGCAAGAGAGGCTGCCGGGGCGGCCGGGCGGGCCGGCCGCGCCGCGGGAGCCGCTGGTTACTTGCGCTGCAGGTTGTCGCCGTCGCGCTTGTTGCGGAAGATCTGGTCGGAGGTCGCCTTGCGGTTGCGCTCGCGCTCGGCGTAGGTGATGCACACCTTGACCTTGCGGTTGGAGCCGGTCGGCGCGGTGCTTTCGCAGATCAGGCGGCGGCCGTCTTTCTTGGTCAGGATCGCGTTGACGTCTTCCTGTGCCACATACATCTTCAGGCGGTCGTCCTCGGAAAGCTCCTCGACCGTGTTGACCTTGGCCATGAGGCCGGCGATTTCATCCAGGCGGGCTTCGACCTGGCCGCGCTCCTGCGCGTTGACGAACTCCCAGCGGCCGCCGGTCTTCATCTGCTGCCGGATCGCGGCGGACTGGTCTTCGAACTTTTCCTTGTTCGTCGCCTGCAGGGCGGGATCCAGTTTCTTCTCCGCCGCGCAGACATTGAACGACAGGAACAGGCTGAACGCTACAACAGCGAACTTGGCTATACGTTTCACGTTTGACACTCCGTCTCGACCGTCAGATTGAACTGCGCCCCCTGCACACCGTCGCGCGTAACGGAAGACAGCGGCGGACCGATGCTAGGCAAGGTTGCAAATCCTGTCAACGATGACTTTCGTACGACGACATTCATTTACACCCTTTGACACAGTCGCGGCACGAGTCCGGGACCTCTGGCACATGCACGGGCGTTGCACCCATGCCGCTCAGCCAACCCGTTTCCTGTGCTTGTGCGCCGCAGCGCAGACGTACTCGACGACGGCGCCGGCCACGTCGACACCCGTGGCGGCTTCGATACCTTCCAGGCCGGGCGACGAGTTCACTTCCAGCACCAGCGGACCGCGGCGCGAACGCAGCAGGTCGACGCCGGCGATCTGCAGCTGCATGGTGCGCGCGGCGAGCAGCGCGACTTCCTGTTCGCGCGCGGACAGCTCCACTTGGCTCGCCGTGCCGCCGCGATGCAGGTTGGAGCGGAACTCGCCGGCGCGCGCCTGGCGCCGCATCGCCGCGACCACCTTGCCGCCGACGACGAAACAGCGGATGTCCGCGCCTTTGGCTTCGCGGATGAATTCCTGCACCAGGAAATTCGCGTACAGGCCGCGGAAGGCCTCGATCACGCTCTGCGAGGACGAACGCTTTTCCGCCAGCAGCACGCCCTGCCCCTGCGAACCTTCGTTGAGCTTGATCACATGCGGCGGCTCGCCCAGCAGGGCGAGCAGGTCGGCGGTGTCGTCCGGGTTGTCGCCGAACACCGTGTCGGGCATGCCGACTTCCTGGCGCGCCAGCAGCTGCAGGCAGCGCAGCTTGTCGCGCGCGCGCAGCACGGCGTCGGAAGTATTGGGCGTGTACACGCCCATCATCTCGAACTGGCGCAGCACGGCGGTGCCGTAGAAGGTGATCGAGGCGCCGATGCGCGGGATCACCGCGGCATAGTCGGCCAGCTGCTTGCCCTTGTAGTGGATGCTGAACTCACCCGGCGCAATACGCATGTAGCAGCGCAGCGGATCCAGCACGCGCACGCGGTGTCCGCGCTCGCGCCCGGCCTCGACCAGGCGCCGGGTCGAGTACAGCTTTGAATTTCTCGACAGAATTGCAATATTCATGCACTGACTTCCGAGCGCCGACACGCTCGCACCCGGGGCGTCGGAACCATGCTGCTGGAACGGTGAGGGAGAGCGCCGGCGCGGCGCCGTGCCGGCGAACATAACCGCAACCGGCGGTTGCCGCATAGGCCGGCCGCGGCCGCGCGGCGGACCCGGCGCGGTCATTGTTGGAGGTGCATGTGACAAATGAAGGCGCGCCGCGGGATCGCACGGCGGCACAATGGCCGGCCGGCGAACGCCGCGGAGCGCCCCGCAGGACGGCTGCGGCCCGCCGCCGCGCAGTCGCGGATTGCGGGCGGCATCCGCCGTCGTCGCAAGTCTTCATAGGCCCGCTGCCGCACGGCGCGGATTGCTGTTGCGCCGCAAAAATCCCGGACGCCGCCCGCACCATCCGGCCGGCAGCCGATGTCCGCCGCTTCGCGCAGACCGCTACAGTTCAAACGCCTCGACCTGGCGCCCGTCGATGTCGGTAAAGCCGTATTCCCGCGCCAGGTCCGCTACGCGCAGCACGTCGCCGCTGCGGGCCAGCACCTGCGGATCCGCCGCCAGCGCCGCCACAGCGCGGCCCAGGTAGCGCGGCGACTCGGTCCTGGCCAGGGCCGGCCGCTCGCGCCAGTGCGCCTCGTCGGTCTTGTGGCCCAGCAGCACGAACTCGGTGCGCATCCAGCCCGGCGACAACGCAATCGAGGCCACGCCGTGCGGACGCAGCTCCTGCGCCATGCCGAAGGCGAGCCGGGTCATGCTGGCCTTGGCCAGGTCGTAGAGCAGGTTGCCGCGCAGGTAGCGGCCGCGGTCCCAGAACGTCGTGGTCAGGATCAGGCCGCGGCCCGCCTGCACCAGTTGCGGCGCGGCGCAGCGGCTGGCCAGCCAGTGATTGCGCACGCCGTGCTCGAACATGGCTTCCCACTGGTGCGCCGGGTGCTCCCAGAACGGCGCCTCGAACACGCCGTCGAAGGCTTCGTGGCCGCCCCAGGCATTGTTAACCAGTACGTCCAGCCTGCCCTGCTCGCGCTGCACGCGGGCGAACAGCGCGCGGACTTCGTCCTCGCGGGTGTGGTCGCAGCGCACGGCCACGCCCCGGCCGCCGAGGCGGCCGACTTCCTCGGCGGTGTCTTCGATGCTGCCGGGCAGTTGCTCCAGGCCGGACAGCGCCAGGATCTGCGCATAGCCCGGCGCCGGCTGCGCGCGCATGCTGCGGCCGGTGACATAGACCGTGGCGCCGGCCGCGCCGAGTTCGGCGGCGATGCCGCGCCCGGCGCCACGGCTGGCGCCGGTGACCACGGCGACCTTGCCGCGCAGATCGGGTGTGCTGGTTTTCGTTGGCATGGGGCGGATTCCTCGTCGTCGGTGGTCTGGCGCCAGCCGCCGCAGCGGCGGCTGCCGGCGACAAGGCTAGGCCGGCCTCAGACCGGCGTATTGGAAGAACCCGAAACGGCCCGGCCCAGGTATTCGGTCGGCGTCACGCCGCAGAGGCCGCGGAACTCGTTGACCAGATGCGACTGATCGTAAAAGCCGCTGCGCAGGGCCAGATCGGCCCAGTCCGGCGCGCGCGCGCCGCGCACCAGGCGCAGGCAGGCGTGCAGGCGCGCCAGCCGGCTCCAGCTGCGCGGCGACAATCCGACATGGGCCTGGAACAACTGCTGCAGCCGGCGCTCGCCCACGCCGACGGCGGCGGCGATCTCGCGCAGCGGCCGGCGGCCGCCGGCGGCGCTGATGAAACGCGCCGCGGCCATGCAAGCCTGCGCCGGGCCTTCCGCGGCCCGGTGCAGGCGATGGCGCAGTTCGGCCCGTATCAGTTCCACCCGCGCCGCATCGTCCGCGGTCTCGCCCAGGCGCTGTTGCAATTCGGCGCCGCGCCGGCCCCACAGCTGCGGCAGCGTCACGGCCGTGCCGGCAATTTCGCCGGCCGGCAGGCCGAGCAGTGCGGCCGCGGCGCCGGCGCGCAGGGTCACCGAGATGCCTTCCATGCGCCCGCGCAACTGCACCAGGGCCGCCGTGCTGCTTGCGCCCACGACCGCAGCAGGCTGGCCAGCCGCATCGCCCAGCGCCGGCGGATCGCCGAAATTGAACACCAGCCGCACCGCGCCGTCGGGCAGCACACGCTCAATGACCTGCTGCCGCGGCGCGAAGGTTTCGCGATAGAGCAGGATGCCGGCGACGCAGCCGCGCAATTCCTCGCCGGCATCAAAGCCGCGCAGCGTGCCGGACGGGGCCGTGGTTTCCGGACCCGCCAGCGGGTCGTCGTCCAGACGCAGGAACAGCCGCTCGCTCATGCCCGGATGATACGCCGCGCTTCCGGCGCTACGCTGCGGCATCGCCGCAATCAGCCGCCCTGCCATGACGATGCCCGTCCCGCCCGCCAGCCCGCCCGAACATTGGGAAAACGTCTACCGCAGCAAGCCGCGCGATACGGTCAGCTGGTTCCGGCCACATCTGGAATGTTCGCTGGACTGGATACAGGCCGCGTTGCCCGACCGCCGCGCCCGCCTCATCGATGTCGGCGGCGGCGCGTCCACACTGCCGGACGACCTGCTCGCGCAGGGCTATGAAAACCTCACCGTGCTGGATCTGTCCGAAGCAGCCCTGGCTGTCTCGCGCCAGCGCCTGGGCGCCGCCGCGGCACGGGTGAGCTGGCGCCAGGGTGACATAGGCGAGGTGATGCTGGAGCCGCACAGCATCGACCTCTGGCACGACCGCGCCGTTTTCCACTTTTTCACAGATGACACCGGACGCCAGGCCTACCTGCGCCAGCTCGCCCGCGCACTGAAACCCGGCGGCCATCTCATCCTCGCCACCTTCGCGCCGGACGGCCCCGCGCGCTGCAGCGGCCTGCCGGTGCAGCGCTACGACGCCCCCGCGCTGCAACAGCTATTGGGAGCGGACTACCTGCTGCAACGCCACACGGTCGAAGCGCACGAAACGCCGGGCGGATCGGTGCAACCGTTCACCTACTGCCTTTTCCAGCGTGCCGGCTGAAACCGCCGGCACGGCGCACCGGAGCGGATCGCCCCGATGCGCCTGTCGCATCGGCCCGCGCCCCCTCAGAGACCGCCCAGCCCCAGCCCGAAATTGAACTTGAACAGGATCAGCAGGCCGAAAAGCGCAAACAGCGCCGCGGCGACGAAACGCATCCTGGCCAGCGGAAACCGCTGCGCCAGCTTTTCGCCGATCAGCACCGCGGGCACGTTGGCCGCCATCATGCCCAGCGTGGTGCCCATGGTCACCAGCACCACGCTCGAATACTTCGCGCCCAGGGCCACCGTGGCGAGCTGGGTCTTGTCGCCCATCTCGGCGATGAAGAACAGCACCAGGGTAGTGAGGAAGGCGCCGTGGCGCGTGGTGTCCTGGCTGTCGCCGTCCAGGGTATCGGGAATCAGTGCCCACACGGCGAAGGCGAGGAAGGCCAGGCCCAGGATCCAGCGCAGCACATCCGGGCTCAGCGCGGTGGCGACCCAGCCGCCGACGGCGGCCGCGAACAGATGATTGAAGATGGTTGCCGCAAAGATGCCGGCGATGATGGGCCAGTGCTGGCCGCGGAAACGGGTGGCGAGGACGAACGACAGCAGCTGGGTCTTGTCGCCCATCTCGGCGATCGCGACCATGCCAAACGAAGCAATCAGAGATTCCATGAACAATCCCGGGGCCGGCGAACGGATACCAATGACCCTGCCATCCATGCCGGCCCCGGCTATGGACTACAGAGTCAAAGGTCTCGCCTAGCGGATGCTGCCGACGCCATGGTCTTGCGACCAAGTCTGTTGACGTCGGCTCCTCCTGTGCGGAGGCGGCTACTCCCCAGTGACGGCGCGAGGGTAAGGACGCGACTGCCCGATTGCAAGCCTGATCTTGGTCGCGGGGCGCCGGATTTCCGCCCGGCGCGTACGCGACACCGTCCCTATGGCCCGCTATCTGTCGCAGTTCCACGGAACCGCCCGGCCTCGACGGCCTTTTTGCGGGCAGCGCGGGGCAATCCGCTGATCTTTGTCGCGTCACCAGCGCCAAGGCCGCCGCAGGCGCTAGACTGCACTCGTCGCATCTGGGGGAAAATCCATGTTGCCGCATCTTCGCCGCAACGTCGGAATCGCTGTAATAGTCGTGACAGCGCTGCTGTCTTCATCACCCCAAGCCGAGATCGCTCTGGCGCTGCAGCAGCCGGACCTGGTCGAGCCGCTGTTCTTTCCGCTGCAGCCCCAGCCGCTGCCGGCCATGCCCGGCGCATACGTCTTCGACGGCGCAATCGACGAATGGCCCGCGCAAGCCCTGCTGCAAACCACCCCGCAACACCGCGATGCCGTCGACGCGCAGGCCTGGCTGGCGGCAGACAGCAGCGGCCTGAACCTCGCTGCGCGCCTGCCGCCCGGCGACGACGTGACGCTGATCCTGCGCATCGCCAGCATGGATCGCCTGACCCTGCCGCCGGTGGGCTGGCTACAGCGCTTCGTCGCGCCGCACTACTACCGCAGCGCCGATGACTGCGCGTTCGAGCATCCGGAAAACCTGCAGTCCAAGGACGGCGAGGCACGCTGCCGCGAATGGTTCGCGCAGCAGGCGCCGCATCGGGCGGCCGTCGCGGACAGCTTCGTGCGCCAGTGGCGCATAACTCCCGCCGGCCGCAGCGAAGAACGCGCGATCCTGCAGGAGCTGAAGCCGGACGGCGCGCTCGCCGTGAGAGCGGCGCCGCCCGATGCCACTGAACGCACGCTGGAATTGAAACTGCCCTGGAATGCCTGGCCGGCCACGGACCAGCTCGACCTGACCCGCCTCTACACGCAGCTGTCGCTATGCCGCGGCGGACATTGCCAGATCCTGCAGCGCGACCAGGAAGAGCCCGGCGTCCGCTTCAATACCTGGACGCTGGCGACGCCGCAGCGCTACGCCGTCGCCTGCGGCTTCCCGCTGCAGGGCACCTCGCATCCGCGCGTACAGGATTTCAGCCACGGTTATTTCCTGCCCGGCAGCGAAACCACCGTGAGCCGGGTGCTGGCGCTGCGCCTGCCGGCCGCATCCTACCAGGACGACCCCGACGGCCTGTCGCCGGAGATCACCGCCATCGACTACGCGGCGCTGCCGCTGGACGACAAGGGCGCATTCCTGTGCGGGCCACCCGTCAGCTATCGCAAAGGCGACACACTGCGGCGCACCGAGGCGAGCTGGGTCGCGCCGCCAACGCATTTTTTCGCGATCGACGACGGCAATGTCCTGGCCGTCACCGATGTGATCGACCATCCCACCATCACCGGTATGGGCCAGGGCGGCGGCTGTCCGGCCCGCAGCATCGAAGCGTTCTATATCGACCTGCACAGCGGCGAGATCACTGCCTCGGGCATGGGCGCCTCGCCGGATTGCGCCGAGGACTACAACACCGCCGAACTTAGCCAGCGCACTGCGCGGGAAATCGTCGGCACCTACCACAGCTGCACCTACGAACAGGTCGAGCCCGCAGCCTCCACCCCGACGCAAGGCGGCACGGCGGACCGCTCTGTATTCGTCTGCCGCAAGGAAGAAGTCG
Source organism: Tahibacter harae (assembly GCF_024437735.1). Taxonomy (GTDB): domain Bacteria; phylum Pseudomonadota; class Gammaproteobacteria; order Xanthomonadales; family Rhodanobacteraceae; genus Tahibacter; species Tahibacter harae. The sequence continues at coordinate 71,575 of NZ_JANFQO010000014.1, forward strand.
TGAACTGCCTCAAGCCCGGCGAGCGTGCGTTCGTCGAATGCGAACGGCGCGAACTGGAGGTGACACATCCGGATGCTTCATCGCCGGAGCAGCCGTGACCCGCCGACGCCAGGCCGGCGAACCCGGGATCCGACGCGCGGAGATCCGCAGCCAGCAGCGTCATGCCGCATCGGCTGCGCCCACGCAGCCGATGCGGCGCAACCAGGCCGCCGGCGATGCAGTCGACGCAGGCGCGAGCGGCGAATCGCCGCTTGCCCCTGACCGCGAACGCAAGCGATGAACGGCCGCATGTCGCTGCCGCAATAAATGCCAGGGCCGATTTCACAGATACCACTGCCAGGCCGCGAGCATCGCCTGCGCCTGGCCGCTGTCTCCGGTGAACTCCGCCAGCGCGCGCGCTGCGAAATCGCGGCTGCTGTCTTTCAGGGTGTAATCGTCATCCAGCGCTTCGTCGCCCAGTGCGCCCAGCGCATTGGCCACCGTCGCAATGCCGCCCAGCGCCATCGCCAGGTCCGGCGCGAAAACCCGCGGTTCACGCCAGTGGCCGCAGCCGGAAAAATGGAACAGCACCGCGCCGCTGTCCCGGTCCAGTACGAACGGATTGCTGCCTTCCAGCGCGATCACCAGCCACTGCGCCGGCCAGCCTGGCAAAGGCTCGGCCGGTGAGCGCGACCAGGCGAAACCGGCCTGGCGCGCCCACAATTTGTGCAGCGGCGGCACTTCGACCGGATTGCCGCCCGCGGCGATGGTGAGTCCCACGGCGCCGACGGACGCATGGAAGGTTTCGCCCCAGGGGCCGACTTCGCGATAGAAGTCGGCCAGCGCCGGCGGCAACGGACCAGGTCCTTGCCAGTCGCTGGCCGGCTGCGATTTCAGCGCGCCCCAGGGCGCGAGGCACGCCCGCAATGCCGCCCAGTCGCGCATGCTCAGGGCTTCGTCGCCGCGTTCCAGGCAGCGACTTGCTTGCGCGTCGCGTCGAGCATGGCGTCCAGGGCGGCACGGTCGTAGACCTCGCCGCGCAGGATCACCGTGCTGATGGCGCGCGTCGCGGCAATGTCCTGCAGCGGATTTTTCTGCAGCAGCACCAGGTCCGCCGCCTTGCCTTCGGCCACGGCGCCATAACGGACAAGCTTGCCGAACCAGGCCGGGCCGGAGCGGGTGGCGGTAGACAGGGCCTGGGCCGGCGTCAGTCCGTTCTCCACGAACAGGCCGAGTTCGTCGTGCAGGCCTATACCCGGATAGTTGAAGGAATTGAGGAAGCCCGCATCGGTGCCCGCGATGATGGTCACGCCGGCCTGCTGCAGCAGGGGCAGCACGGCGGCCACACGGGCATAGCGTTCGTGGCGTGCCTGGATCTCGGCGGGCGTCGCCTTGGCGGCGCGTTCGATGCGCCAGTCGTAGGTCTTGCGCAGCTTGGGGCCGATGTAGGCGAGGTACGCATCGTCCGCATGCGTGTCGCGGTCCAGGAAGGCGAGAATGCGGCCGCCGTTGAGTGTGGGCGTGACCGACATGTCCTGCGCGGCGAAGCGCCGGTACGCCGCCATGGCCACATCGCGGTCGAAACCCTGGTCCAGGCGCTGGTTGGCGGCGGCCCTGTCGATGCGCTTGGCGGCGAAATCCGCCGCGATGGCGGCTTCGTCCTTCACACCGGCCTTGTAGGCGTAGTCCAGATGCTCGATGGAGCTGAGGCCGGCATCCACGGCCTGCTGCACCGTCAGCGCCATCGGAATATGTCCCGACGAACGCAGGCCCAGCTGCTTGGCACGCGCCACCGCATAGAGGAACAGCGGCGGATCCAGCGTGCTGTCGGTGATCTTGACGAAGTCGACGCGGTCGCGCTGCAGCCGGGCAAAGGCCGCATCCACATCGGCCTGGCTGCCGACCTCGATGGTGCCTTTCCATACCGGCTTGAGGCCTTCGATCTTGGCGCCCGAGGTGAACAGCTGCGGCCCCTGCAGCTTGCCGCCGGCGATTTCGTCGCGCCAGGCCAGCACCTGCTCCGGCAGATCACCGGAACAGTCGCGGATGGTGGTGATGCCGTGGGCGAGGTACAGCGGCAGCAGCGCCTTGTTTTCCTCGATCAGCTCCGGACCACCGCCGAAATGCACGTGCATGTCCCAGAGACCGGGGATCAGGTATTGGCCCTTGCCTTCGACCGAGCGCGGCGCCTGCCACTTGGCCGCGATGTCCTTGTCGTCGCCCACGGCGACGATATCGCTGCCGCGCAGCACCACGGCCTGGTCGGCGACGGTGCGCGCGTGCTCCACGTCCACGACGGTCGCGTGGCGGATGATCACGTCGCCCTTGGCAGCGGCGGCGAAAGCTGGCGCGGCAACTGCGGAAATCGCCGCGGCACAGGCAAGAAACAGGCTCTTCATCAGCATCAGCGCGCTCCCGCGGCACTAAGAATTCGTTCGATTTCCCCATAGCCGCGCCGGCGCGCGTGCTGCAGCGGGGTGACGCCGTCGCCATCGGCCAGGTTGGCGTCGGCCTTCGCCGCCACCAGCAGCTTGACGATTTCGACGTGGCGCGCGCCGCCGTCGCCGAGGATGACGGCCTCCAGCAGCGCCGTCCAATGCAGCCGGTTGACGTGGTCGACATCGACACCGGCATCGATCAATGCCCGCACCGTCTCGATATGGCCGCGCTCGGCCGCCGGAATCAGCGCCGTGCCGCCGTAGCGGTTCGTACTCGTGAGGTCCGCACCGTGCGCCAGCGTCAGGCGCAGGATGTCCAGATGCCCGCGGGCGCCGGCGTAGAGGTAGGGGCTGTCCTGGATGGCGTCCTTGGCGTTCACGTCGGCGCCGGCGTCGATCAGCACCCTGGCGGCATCGACATGATTGCCGTGGGTGGCGCGCAGCAGCGGCGTGCGCCGGGCGGAGTCGCGCGCATCGACGGCGGCGCCCTTGCCCAGCAGATCCCGCACGGCGGCAGCGTCGCCCGCGGCGGCGGCCTGCTGCAATTGCTCATCCAGCGACGCAGCGCCCGGAGCAGTGGCTGTGAACATGGCGATCACCAATGCAAACGCAGTATAGAGGCGCTTCATGCGGACTCCCCGCCACAGGCTTCGCGCCCGGCGGTGGAACATGGTAGAAGCCGGACTGCTCATTTAGAAGCCAAATATTCAAATGACCGGCAGTGGCAAATCGAATAGGACGCCGTTCGACCTGGACCTGCTGCGCGCCGCGGTGATGGTGGCCGACTGCGGCAGCTTCACCACCGCCGCCGCACGCCTGCATTCCACCCAGTCGACCGTGAGCCAGCAGGTGCGGCGGCTGGAGGAAATGGCCGGCCATCGCCTGCTGGAACGCGGCCGCGGCGCCGTGCGGCCCACCGACGCGGGCGAGACCGTGCTGGCCCATGCGCGGCGCATGCTGGTGCTCAACGACGAACTCTGGGATGCGCTGTCGGGCAGCGCAGTGAGCATGACCGTGCGCCTGGGCGTGCCGGAGGATTTCGCCGCCGGACGCACCACCCATCTGCTGGCGGCGTTCAACCGCAAACACCCGCGCATCAAGCTGGAAGTAACCAGCGGCCTGAGCCAGGACCTGGCCGGCGGCTACGAGCGCGGCGATCTGGACCTGGTCGTGGTCAAGCAACGGCGCAACAGCCGCGAAGCAGTGGCACGCTGGCCGGAAACCCTGTGCTGGATCGACAGTGCGGGAAGCCCCAGCGTGCAGCTCGATCCCCTGCCCCTGGTCGCATTCCCCATCCGCGGCCTGTACCGCGACGAGATGATCGCCAGCGCGGAGAAGCTCGGCCGGCGCTGGCGCATCAGCTTCACCAGCTCCAGTTTGTCGGGCATCCAGTCGGCGGTGGCCGACGGACTGGGCATAAGCCTGCTGCCCGCGCGCGCCGTCACCGCGGATCACGCCGTGCTCGGCGCGCGCAGCGGCTGGCCGAAGATCGACAGCGTGGACATCGCGCTGCTGCACCGCCCCACGGCCGATCCGGCGATCAAGGAACTGGCGCGGAATTTCGCGCAGATGCTGGAGAAAGAGCACAGGCGCCACGGGAAATGAGCTGTCGAAAACCGCACGCATTCCCGCGGCCCTGTGCCTGCTTGCGGGCCGGCCGGACTGACTGACTATCGCACCCTGCACTCATGGCCGGTGTCGCCGCGCCGGCGCCGCTGGCCCCGGCGCGGCGGGTTCTCCGTGGGGCTTCCATGCACACCACCAGAAAACCCGTCATGTCCCACCGCCGGCGCCGTTGCGCCCTGCTTGCGCTCTGCTTCGCCCTCGCCGGCCCCGCATCGGCCGCCGACGGCGATCCCGACCCCGCCTTCTCGGGCGATGGCAAAGCCTATGCCGAATGGGCCAGCCCGGCCCGCCGCGCGCAGATAGCCACAACGTCCACGGGGCAGGTCTACGTCGGCGCCACCACACTGGGCACGACCGGCGGCGACAATTTCGCGGTGGCGAAATTCACCCAGGCCGGTGCCCTGGTGGCCGGCTTCGGCTTCGCCGGCTATCGCACGGTGGACTTCAGCATCGCCGGCTCACCGGCGAGCAACGACCAGCTGCTCGGCCTGTTCCCGCTGTCCAGCGGCGGCGTGCAGCTCGCCGGCAGCGCCAATCTCGACGACGACTTCAATCAATACCCGGCGCTGGCCCAGCTCACCACCAACGGCGACGCCGACACTGCCATCGGCACCGGCGGCAAGCGCGGCTACCAGAACGCGGCCTGGCCCGCGGCCACGCTGCTTACCAGTGCCGCGGCGCGCCAGGCGGACGGTAAGCTGGTATTCGCCGGCGTCTGCCACAGCTGCCCGGAAGCCTCGGTGCACAAGGTGTTCCTGCTGCGCGTCGCCGCCGACGGCACGCCCGACTCCACATTCGGCAGCGGCGGCTGGGCGCTGCTGCAGCGAGCGGGCACGTTTCCGACCAGCGTGACGGCGATGACGGTCGATGCCCAGGGCCGCATCGTCGTGACCGGCAATGTCGACGAAGGCAGTGGCGCTTTCGCCTTCCTGGCGCGTACGCTGGCCAACGGCAACCCCGACGTCGGTTTCTCCGGCAGCGGCTGGTCCATAGTCAATCCGCAGCCCTCGATTGCCAGCGGCACATGGACGCCGGCCGCGCTCGCCGCCAATCCCGACGGCACCGTCGTCTTCGCCATGAACTGGTGGCACGCGACCGAACCCCAGCGCAGCGTGCTGCTGCGCAGGACCGCCGCCGGCGCCCTGGACTACGGCTTCGGCGGCGGCTTCGTGGAACTGACCCGCGACGCCGGCAGCCGCATCGGCGCGCTGGCCCGGCGCAGCGACGGCCGCATCGTCGCCGCCGGCTGGGTATATTCGGCCGCCGCGGGCACCGACTTCTTCGCCGCCCGCGTGCACGCCGACGGCACGCTGGACAACACCTTCGACAACAACGGCGTCGTGCGCCTGCCCATGCACAACGGCAACAACCGCGCCGATGCGCTGACCCTGGACGCCGGGCGGCCGCTGATCGCGGGTTCGCTGCAGGAGGCCGATCCCACCCATATCGGCGTATTGCGCCTGTCCTCGGATCTCATCTTCAGCGATCGCTTCGAAGAGCGCAGCGCGGCCCAGTCGCATAGCGGCCATTCGTTCCCGCCGGCGCAGGGAACGCCCCGCCTGTGCCGCGACAGCAGCAAGTGAACGCAGCCACACGCCCGGGCAGCGGCCCGGGCACGCCGGCGCACACGATGCCGCGCCTCGCGCAGTGCCGGCCAAACTGAGCGGAAAACCGGTGAATCGCCGCGCTACACTGGCTGTCGCAACCACCGACAGCCATGCCGGCGAAGCCGCCGGAGCGGGAGACAGGATGACGCACGCCTTCAGCGCCACGGAACTGGCCACGCTGCGCGAACACCGCATCGAACTGTTCGCGGACCGGGTGATCTTCGATGCACAGCCGCCGATGGACGAAGACGCCATCGCCGCCGTGCAGGCGCTGTGCGCCGGGCCGCTGCCGCCGGCACTGCGGGCACTGTGGCGGCAGACCGCCGGCGGACGGCTGGACTACGCCCTGAGCGTACCCATGCCCACCCGCGCAGGCTCGCGCGTGGAAGCCGTGAGCTGGTGCGAGCTGTTCTATCACGGCAGCCGTTTCTACAACGACCTGCAAGGCTGGATCGAACACGAGCAGGAACAGGCCCGGGAAATCGCCGAGGACGACGGCCGCGAATGGGACGGCAAGCTGTTCTATCTGCCCATAGGCGGCTTTGAATACCGCGACCGCATCTATGTGGTTACCGCGCCCGGCGCCCCTGACGACGGCGGCGTACTGGCCTGGAAGATGGGCCTTCCGCCCGCCTGGTCGCCCGCGCTGACTGAAGACGCAGTGGCGACCTTCGCCCCCGACCTGCATACCGCGTTCGGCTGCCTCGCACTGCACGACGATCCGCTAGCGCCCGGCCGCGGCTACGGCAGCGGCTCGGAACTGCTGGAGTACCTGGAGCAATGCCGCAAGGACGGCCTGCCCGCGGCGCTGGCCGACGCCCTGCTCGCGTTCTATCTGCGCGCCCGCATCGACTGGCGCGGCCTGCTCGACAGCGGCACGCTGGCGGCACATCCGCGCGCGCTGCAGCTGGCCCTGGCCCACGCCGTGGAGCAGGACGATGCGGCCCTGCTGCAACGCATCGCCGCCGCCGGCTGCGCCCTCGACGGAATCATCATCGGCGCCGCCGATGCGCTGGCCTATGCGCGCAAGAACAAGAAAGACAGCGCCGTGGCGGTGCTGGTCGGGCTGGGGATGCGCTGACGGCCAGCGTTCCGGATATGCCTGTCCTGCGAGTGGCCGGCCGAAAAGGCGCCGGCTCAGGCACTTTGCGTGGGGGATGCGCCGCCCGCGGCTGACCTATCCGACAGGCGCTGCAGGTATTGCCGGACCTTCGCTTCGAACTGATCCAGGTAGTCCCGGTACCGGCCTTCCTGATCCAACGCGCGGACCTCATGGACTTGTGCAAGGATCTCCGCGCACTGCTGCTCCGTGGCACCGTCCATGCCGTAGAGGATTCCGGTCGGCCACTCGTGTTCGCTGTGGCCAAACCAGCCTATCCAATGTTGGAGCACGCGCGCCCGGGCCTGGCCGTCGTGCGGCGCAAGCGCCAGCCGCTGCTGCGCAAACTGGACGTCGGTCCTGTAGCCGACCCGGGCCCAGAGGTGCTGCGCCCGGTACAGGTTCTGGGCATAGCGGTCCAGCATCTCCAGGCACCAGAGATCCGACCGCTGGTAGCCGGCCAGGAGCACGGGAAAGATCACGTGCTCGAACAGTTCGTGCCGGATCCGGCGATCGCCAGTGCGGCTGTCCAGATACCATCGTGTCCATGTCTCGCGTTCTTCATCGGTGGAGAACGTTGCGATGAAACGGGCAATCAGGTGGCTTGCCAGGCGCTTTTCGCCCTGTGCCTTGGCCGTCACATACTGCTCGAACAGCGCGTGTTCCATAAGAAATCCGGAGTCGGAATCAAGCCGCGCTATGGTGCCCGCTTGAACGAAGGAGCGGTACCACCGCAGCCGTCGCCGGGGCGTGGATGTGGCGCATACTTCCCGCCAGAACAGGAGCGCGAAACCCACCGATCCCTACCGCGAGGAAGTCCGCATGAATGCGTCCACGTCGATCGCCGCGGCACTGGCCGTGGCACTGGCCAGCTTCACCGGCGTGATCGCCCATGGGCCGGGGGAATCCGTTCCGGCCGCAACGGTGTCCGATCCGCTGCTCGATTTGCCCGCGCCACTGTGTACTTCATCCGGCAAAGGCCGCCCGCGCCTGCTGCAGACGCTGGTGCTTGCACAGGCCGAAACCCGGCCGTTTCCGCCGCAGCCGGTGAAAGCCGCGGACGGCGCGCCGCCGCTGTATGACAATCTGGGCAACGTAGGCTTCAAGGCGGGTACCGGCAGCGCAAAGGCGCAGGCCTATTTCGATCAGGGCCTGCGCTGGGCGTTCGCCTTCAACCATGCCGAGGCGCAGCGCGCCTTCCGCGCCGCGCAGAAGGAAGACCCGGCCTTCGCACTGGCCTACTGGGGCGAGGCGCTGGTACTGGGCCCCAACATCAACGCGCCGATGCTGCCCGAAGCCGTGGCCCCGGCCTGGGCTGCGCTGGAAAAAGCGGTGCAACTCGCACCCGCCGCGCCGCAGAAGGACCGCGCTCTGATCGCAGCGCTGCAGAAGCGCTATTCCGCCGATCCCGGCGCCGACCGCGCCGCACTGGATGGCGCCTTCGCCGATGCCATGAAGCAGGTCGCCGCGCAATTCCCGCGCGACGACACCATCGCCACGCTCTATGCCGAATCCGTCATGGACACGCAGCCGTGGGATTATTGGGAAGCCGCCGGCACCAAGCCCAAGGGCCGCGCCGCGGAAATTTTCTCCACGCTGGAAACCGTGCTGGCACGCAGCCCCCGGCATCCCGGCGCAATCCATTTCTACATCCACGCGGTCGAGGCTTCGGCCACGCCCGAGCGCGCGCTGCCGCACGCGCGCCGGCTGGCCGAACTGATGCCCGGCGCAGGACATATCGTGCATATGCCCGCCCATATCTATTACCGCCTGGGACTGTTCCGCGAATCGCTGGAGGTCAACAAGCGCGCGATGGCCGCCGACGAAGCCTATTTCCGCACCTCGCCATCCGATCCCATGTACAAGTCGGCTTACTACCCGCACAACATCCATTTCGTGCTGGTTTCCGCGCAGATGGGCGGCGACGGCGAAACGGCGATCGACGCCGCGGCCAGGCTCGATGCCTCCCTCGCCGACGAGACCGTCGCGCGCTATCCGATGCTGGAGCCGATCAAGGCCGCGCCGTATTTGGCGCACGCCGTCTTCAGCACGCCGCAAACCGTTCTCGCCTTGAAAGCGCCGCCGCAAAGCCAGGTGCTGGTGTCGGCGCTGGCGCACTATTCACGCGCGCTGGGCCATGCCGCGAACAAGGATGCCGCCGGCGCCCAGCGCGAGATCGACGCCATCGCCAGGCTGGAAGACAGCGCGGATTTCAAGCCCTACACAGACTGGTTAGTTCCCGGCAAGGAAATCCTGCGTACCGCGCGGCTGGTCGCGAGCGCGCGGCTGGCCGATGCCCGCGGCGATCTCGCCGCCGCCGCGAAAGCCTATGAAGAAGCCGTCGCGGTGGAAGATTCGCTGGCCTACATGGAACCGCCGTACTGGTATTACCCGATCCGCCAGTCGCTGGGCGCTGTCTACCTGCGCCAAGGCAGACTCGACGCGGCCGAGCAGACGCTGCGCGACTCGCTGGTGCGCGTGCGCGGCAACGGTTGGGCGCTGGCGGGCCTGGCCGAGGTCTACAAGCGCAAGGGCGATACCGCCGCGGAGCAATCCACGCGCCAGGCTTTGCAGCGGGCGTGGCTGGGCGAGCGCGCACCGGATATCAGCCGGCTGTAGCAATGCCGTACCCGGCCGCTGCACCGGCGTGCGATCCCGCGCAGCGGCACGGGTAAAGACGCCAGCGGCGCGGGAAGCCCGCGTCCGGCTATGCCGGCGCCGTCTCCGCCGCTTCGTGTACGCGGTAGCCGTTCTTGCCGCTGCTCTTGACCTGATACATGGCCTGGTCCGCGTAGTCGAGCAGTCTGGCCAATGAGTCGCCGTGCATCGGATACAGGCTCACGCCGATGCTGGCGCCGACGAGATAGTCTTTTCCGCCGACGGAAATCGGCGTGGTCATCTCGCGCAGGATCTTTGCCGCGATCTCGTGCGCATGGCCGGCATCGTCCAGTTGCGTGCAGATGGCGACGAATTCATCGCCGCCCACCCGGGCGCAGATATCGGTACTGCGCGTGGATTTCCTGAGCCGTCCCGCCAGCAGCTTCAGCACTTCGTCGCCGACGCGGTGGCCTGCACGGTCGTTGATCGGCTTGAAGTTGTCGATATCGATGTAAATGATCGCCGCCAGCTGGTGCGGCCGGTTGGCCAGCAGCAAGGCCTTTTCAAACAGCGCCGTCATATAGCGCTGGTTGCTCAGGCCGGTCAGCGGATCCTGGAATGCCAGATCCAGCGCGCGGGATTCGGCTTCCAGCAGGCGCTTCTGGAAACTCAGCATCACCGCCGCGAGCAGCGAGAAATACTGCGCCAACACCAGCACCGTGCCCAGCATGAAACCATGCCTGGACCAGCTGGGCTCCGCCTCGATGATGAGAAACGCCGACAGCCAGTGCAGTACCAGCAGCGCGCTCAGGAGCGCGGTGGCGCACATCAGGCTACGGTTGAGCCGGGCCCGCTCGCGCCAGGCCAGCCAGGCCACGCAGCTCAGTATCGCTGCGTTGAAAAGCGCCACGCCGGCGCTGCGGATCAGCGCCGGCGCGCCGCCAGCCCAGACCAGCAGAATCCAGATTTCGATAGCCGCCAGCGCCCACCAGAACCAGCGCAGCGGAACCCGGACATTGAAGAAGCGCACCATGCCGATGACGAGGCAGACTTTCTCGACCACGTTCAGCGCGCTGTAGACGGAAAGCGTGAAGCGGCTCTCCTGCTGCAGAAACAGGATAAGAACCAGCCGGGCCGACAATGCGAACAACATGGCCACGGCCCACCAGCCGGCGCCGGGATTGGTCCTCGGGACACGCATCGCCCAGAGGAACAGCAGAAAGAACACGAAGTACACCGTGGTACCGATGGTGTGTACCGTCTCATACGACATACAGCCCCCCTGAGACCGTCGTCCGTATAGCCCCGCACCCGCCCTTCGGAAAGCGCGTCCTGTCCCCACAGAACGTCAAGCTTGTCCGGCGCCACTATCAACCCGGCTGGTGTTTCCCGCAAGTCGCGCGACTGGCGCGGCGCCCCCGCCTGCGGCGGGTTCGGACACGGAATTCAGGCATCGGGTACACGACCAGACCGCGCTCTGTTTCACGCCGTGCCGCGACCGGCTTCGCTGCAAATGCGTTCCAGCCCCTGCCGGTAGGTCGTCACTTCAAATTCGGCAAAGCGGCGCTTGAACGCGGTGGAATCGAAAAGATTGTCCTGCGCGTAGCGCGGCAGCAGTTCACGCAGCTCACGCACCTGCCGGGATGCCAGTCCCGCGGCCATCAACACCCATTTGCGGAGGACCTTGTACGTGGAATCGCTACCGAAGACCTCTGCCGCCAGCGCCACAAATTGCCGATAGGTGAGGCGGTCGTCGTCGCAGGGCAAATGCCAGGTTTGACCGAACGCATCCGGTGTATTGCCCAGCAGCGCCAGCGCACGGCTGGCATCGGGCGTCCAGATCAGCGTGCGGCGCGTATCGTCCCGCACCGGCACGCGCGGCTTCCTGCCCGCCTTGATGGCGTCGATGACCAGCGTGTTCGTGATGCTCTGCGTCTTGCCGGGACCGTAGAACTCGGGCGCCCGGCCGATCAGCACCGGAATGTCGCCGCGCGCCATTTCCTGCAGCACCTGCGACGCCATCGCCGCGCGCACCCTGCCCTTGCGGCCCACCGGTTCAAAGGGCGCGTCTTCCGTCAGCAGGCGCGCATCCTGCGGATACATGTACGTGTTGTCGAAATAGACGAAAGCGGCACCGGCGGCGCGGCTGGCCTCAAGGGCGTTTTTCAGCATCACGGGGAATTGCGCCTCCCACAATGCTGTATCCGGCGGCAATCCGGCCGTGAAATAGACGATGCGGCTGTCCTTGACCGCCTCGGCCGCCTGCCGCGCATCGAGCAGGTCCGCCGCGGCCAGCGTATCGGTAGCGTTGACCTTGCGCGGATTGCGGCTGACCAGGCGCAGGTCGCCGGTGTAGCCGCGCCGCAACTCCCGCGCCAGTTCCACCGCGATCTGGCCGGTGGCACCGAGGATGGTCTGCATGTGGGCTCCTTAGTCGCTCTGGCTGAAGATCGCCGGAAGAAATTCTGCAACCCGCGAGGGCGAATCATCACGGTTGCGGTCGCACGGTGCGCCGCCGACTGCGGCCACCGGCCGCCGTGTCATTGCCAGCCCGGCACAACCGCCAATGCGCCGCGGACGGCGCCGGCCGTTGCCGCAGGTTTTCCCGGCGGCACCTCGAAAGCGTCGACGGCGGCCCGACTCTAAAGTTGAAGTAAACTTCAATGTCAAGCCACTTCCAGACTCCGCTATGAAGATCGGCGAACTGGCAAAACGCACCGGCCTGGCGACCTCGCGCATCCGCTTCTACGAAAAGAGAGGCCTGCTCAGCACCGTCGAGCGCAGGCAGAACGGCTACCGGCACTACGGCCCTGAAGCACTGTGGATGCTGGAAATCATCGCCAGTGCCCAGAGCGCCGGGTTCTCACTCGAAGAAATCCGCAGCCTGCTGCCAGACGCCAAGGCGACATGGCAGCACGACGCCCTGCTCGAAAGCCTGCAACGCAAGGTCGCCGGGATCGACCGGCTGCAGCAGCGGCTGGCGCACAACAAGACACAACTGCTCGTCGCCATCGACCGCATCCGGAACCGCCCGGAAGAAATCGCCTGCGCGGAACGGCCGCGGTGGGTTCTGGAGCAGTTGCGTGGAAATGCCGTACCGGTTCCGCAGCCGGGTGAAGGCGGCGATATCGTGGAATAGCAGGATTGGGCGCAGGTTCCATCCGGTCGACGCCAGGGCGGATGAGGCTGCCGATGGGCCAAGGTTCTGCGCGGTGCTCACGGGTGGGTGGTGGAGCGGGCGATGGGAATCGAACCCACGTCAGTAGCTTGGGAAGCTACAGCTCTACCATTGAGCTACGCCCGCGTCCGGGTATTTAGCCATGCGGCGGGCAGGACTGGCAACGCGGCCTCGGAATGTGCGGTCTGCCGTGGTGGACACTGATGGCCAGGGAGCGGGGAATTGGCGATGCCGAATCGGCAGCGGCCTCAGTAGTATCGTCCTGGCGACGTGCGGTATGGCCCGGGCAACCCGCTGAATGGTCCCGCCGACACTGGTCCGGCGGCGGGAACCGGCCGACGGAAGGAGCTTGGAAAAGCCATTGCCGCAAGGCTTTGCGGCGCCGGCAGCACAACGTCCGGCAATCTGTTCCAAGCCCTTGTTTGAGCGCCCGTTGAACACCCCGGAAACGTCGCTTTTGTTCGCGCAGGTGGCAGGTGAGCGTTCAGCCTGGGTAGGCTCAGATACGTGCGCCGGAGACCCATCCCGCCGGGGTTGGTCGGGGCGTCTATTCCGAGGAGACATTCATGTCGATGTTCACGCGGTTCGCGGCGGTTCTGGGCGGAGCGCTGCTGATTCTGGCCACGACGGCTGCGCAGGCCGACTATGTGGATCCGCCCAGCCGGGTCGCGCGCCTGAGTCACGTGCGCGGCGAGCTGAGTTTCTCGCCGGCCGGCGAGGACGACTGGGTCGATGCCACGCGCAACCGGCCGCTGATCCGCGGCGACCGGCTCTGGGCCGGCCGCGGCGGCCGTGCCGAGCTGCAGGCGGGCAATGCGACCTTCCGCATTGATGAAGGCACCAGCTTCCAGATCCTCAATCTCGACGACCGCACGGCCCAGGTCGAGATCACCCAGGGCACGCTGAATCTGCGCGTGCGCCGCATCTACGAGGATCAGATCTTCGAAGTCGACACGCCGACGCTGGCCTTCGTGGTCTCGCGTCCGGGCGAATACCGCATCGACGTCGATCCGCGCAGCAATCACACCACCGTCGCAGTCTGGGACGGCGGCGGCGAGGCGCACGGCGAGCAGGCCAATTTCCGCATCCGCGAGGGCGAGGCGATCCGTTTCTACGACACCCGCCTGCAGGACTACGAAGTCTTCGACATTCCGCGGCCGGACGATTTCGACCGCTTCTGCATGGAGCGCGACGAGCGCGCGGACCGCTCGGTCTCGCGCCGCTATGTCTCGGAGGACCTGATCGGCTATTCCGACCTGGACGAGTACGGTTCGTGGACCGAAGTTACCGAGTACGGCAACGTCTGGTTTCCCTCGCGCGTGGCGGTGGACTGGGCGCCGTACCGCGACGGCCACTGGATCTGGCAGGACCCCTGGGGCTGGACCTGGGTGGATGATGCCGACTGGGGCTTCGCGCCGTTCCATTACGGCCGCTGGGTCAACGTGCGCAATCGCTGGGGCTGGATACCGGGCCCGGTCGCGGTGCGTCCGGTGTATGCGCCGGCCCTGGTCGCCTTCGTCGGCGGGCCGAACTTCAGTGTGGGCATCAACGTGGGCCGGCCCATCGGCTGGTTCCCGCTGGGGCCGCGCGAGGTGTATGTGCCGCCGTACCGCGCCAGCCGCAACTACTTCACCAACGTCAATGTGACGAACACGGTGATCAACAACACCTACATCACCAACATCTACAACGACTATTCCAGCGGCCGCAACCGCGTCTCGGTGAATTACCACAACCGCGGCGTGGCTGGCGCGATCACGGCGGTGTCCAGCGATGCGTTCGTGAACTCGCGCTCGGTGCGCCAGCAGATGATCACGCTCGACCGCCAGGCCGCGGTGCGCGCCGAGGTGACCCAGATGGCCGCTCTGGCGCCGACGGCGCGCAGCGTGGTCGGCGCCAGCCGAGTCTCGTCCGCCCCGCCGCAGCGCGGCGTGTTCGAAAGCCCCGTGGTGGCGCGCTCGGCGCCGCCGCAATCCATCGTGCCCTTCGCCGACCGCCAGGCCACGCTGCAGCGTCAGCCCGGCCGCGGCCTGGGCCTGGATGCGATGCAATCGCTGCAGCGCACGTCGCGCGCCGGCGGGCCGGATGTGGCGGAGCGCGTGCGCGTGGTCGGCGACGGCGGCCGGGCCAACGTGCGCAGCGTGGACGGCGAGCGCCTGGAACGCGGCAATGCGATGCCGGGACGTGACGGCGGCCGCGTGGCGCAGCCGCGCGAAGGCATGCCCACCGATCGCGGCCCTGGCGAACGCGCGCCGATGGACCGCAACCCCGGCGGACGTGCGCCGATGGATCGTGCTCCGGGCGAACGCATGCCGGCGGACCGTGGCCCGGGCGAGCGCGCCCCGGTGGACCGCGGCCCGCCGCAGCGCCGCGACGGTACGCTGACGCCGCCGGAACGCGACTTCACCCGTCCGGGCGGCCGCGGCGAGATCGACGACCGGCCGGCGTCCAGGGATCGCGGTGCGCCGCCGTCGCGTGAACCAGCTTCGGGCCGCTTCGAGCGTCCGACGCAGCCGCGCGAGGACAACGTGCGCCAGGCGCCGGTGCAGCGCGAGATCCGCCAGCCGGTCACGCGCGAAGAGCGCAACGAACGCCCCGCGCCGCAGGAACGGTTGCAGCGGCCGCCGGTGCAGGAACGCAGCGAACGCGCACCGCCGCAGGAACGCGGCGAGCGCCAGCCGATCCAGCGCAATGAGTCCAGCCCGCGCTTTGAACGGCGCGAGCCGGTGCAGCGCGAACAGCGCGAAGACCGCCCGGTGATGCGCGAGGAACGCATCGAGCGCGCTCCGCAGCAGCGCATCGAACGCGCGGCGCCGCCGGAGCGTATGGAGCGCCAGCCCATCCAGCGCAGCGAACCGGTGCAGCGCAGCGAGCCCAGCCCGCGCTTTGAACGCCGCGAAGCGCCGCAGCAGCGTTCGGAACCCGCGCCGCGCTTCGAGGCGCCGCAGCGGGCGGAGCCGCCGCCGGTCGAGCGCGCTCCGCCGCCGCAGCGCGCGGAACGCAGTGCGCCGCCGCAGGAACGCAGCGCACCGCCGCAGGAACGCCGCGACAATGACGGCGACCGTGGCGACCGTGGCGGCCGCAACGGAGGCGACGAGCGCCGCGCGCGGGATCGCTGAAGCGCATCGAACAGCGCCATGCAGGCGGATCGCCGGGACGGCGATCCTGCCGCAGTCATCCGCAGGGGCGGCCGCGAGGCCGCCCTTTTTTGTGCGGTGCTGCGGCCGGCGCGCGTCACATCTGAGCGCCGGCGTTACGACGGAAGCCCGCCGGGCTTCATCCACAGTACGCAGGACCGCCCCGTCCGCCACCCGGCCAGGGCAGTCGCCTGGAAGGAAGCAGTCGTCTAGAGTGGACGATCGCCCGTCCGCAACCAGCACCTCCCTACTGTCATGCAGATCCTTCTCAACGGCACTCCCCACGACTGCCCCGCCGACACCACCCTGGCCGGCCTGCTCGAAGCCAACGGCTATGCCAACCGCCGCGTCGCCGTCGAAATCAATCGCCAGATCATCCCGCGCAGCCAGCACGCGAACACGCGGCTGCAACCCGCCGACCAGGTTGAAATCGTGCATGCGATGGGCGGTGGGTGAGCGGCCGCGCTCAGCCTTTGCGATGAAACGCACGGGCTGCGGCCGCGAACGCCGGGGTGAGAGACCGCGCTCGGCCGATGGCTGGAATGGCATCGGCCGCAGTCTCGAACGCCAGGTCGGGGATGATCCGGCCGGCCATCGCTCCAGGGACGGCAACCTGCCTCACCCCGCTGTGCTCCCGATTTGGCTTTGGCATTGAGGCTTGCAGACCCGGCCCGCGCCCCGCCCACCCCAATCGTTACTTCGCCCCCACCCCCACCCTTGCTACCATCCCGCCCTTCCCTCTCGCCGCCTTAATTCCATGAGCGCATCCTCCCCGGACACCTTCGTCATCGCCGGCAAGCCCTACCGTTCCCGCCTGCTCACCGGCACCGGCAAGTTCAAGGATCTGGAGGAAACCCGCCTGGCCACCGAGGCGGCCGGCGCCGAGATCGTCACCGTCGCGATCCGCCGCAGCAATATCGGCCAGGATCCGAACCAGCCCAACCTGCTCGATGTGCTGCCGCCGTCGCGCTACACCATCCTGCCCAATACCGCCGGCTGCTATACGGCCGAGGACGCCGTGCGCACCTGCCGCCTGGCGCGCGAGCTGCTGGACGGCCACAACCTGGTCAAGCTCGAAGTGCTGGGCGACCAGCGCACCCTGTTCCCGGACGTGATCCAGACCCTGCAGGCCGCCGAAACCCTGGTGCGCGAAGGTTTCGACGTGATGGTCTACACCTCCGACGACCCCATCCTGGCCAAGCGCCTGGAGGAAATCGGCTGTGTCGCGGTGATGCCGCTGGCGGCGCCGATAGGCTCGGGCCTGGGCGTGCAGAACCGCTGGAACATTCTTGAAATTGTGGAAAACGCCAAGGTGCCGATCCTGGTCGACGCCGGCGTGGGCACGGCCTCCGACGCAGCCATCGCGATGGAGCTGGGCTGCGACGGCGTGCTCATGAACACCGCCATCGCCGGTGCGAAGAACCCGGTACTGATGGCCAGCGCGATGAAGAAGGCGATCGAGGCCGGACGCGAAGCCTTCCTCGCCGGGCGCATCCCGCGCAAGCGCTACGCCTCGGCCTCCAGCCCCATCGATGGAACCATAGGCTGATGAACGCCGGCGAGGAGCGCGAGGACGGCGACCGTACGCCGCCGCAGCGCCGCATCAAGAGTTTCGTGCTGCGCCAGGGCCGCATCACCGAGGCGCAGCAGCGCGCGTTCACGGCGCACTGGCCGCGCTTCGGCCTGGATTTCAGCGGCCAGCCGCGCGACCTGGCCGCCGTATTCGGCAATCCGGCGCCGGTGGCGCTGGAAATCGGCTTCGGCAACGGCGAGCAACTGGTCTGGGGCGCGCAGCAGGAGCCGCAGCGCAATTTCATCGGCATTGAGGTACACCGCCCCGGCGTGGGCCGGGCGCTGAATGCGCTGGCAGCGGCCGGGGCGGACAATGTCCGCGTCTACCACCACGACGCGGTCGAGGTGCTGCAACAGGAGATCGCGCCGGCCTCGCTGGACCAGGTGCGCATCTACTTTCCCGACCCCTGGCACAAGAAAAAGCACAACAAGCGCCGCCTGGTGCAGGCGCCGCTGGTGCAGTTGCTGGCCACACGGGTGCGTCCCGGCGGCATCTTGCATATGGCGACCGACTGGGCGGACTATGCCGAGCAGATGCTGGCCGTGGTCGACGCCGATCCCGCCTGGCGCAACCAGGCCGGCAGCGGCAATTACTCGGCCCGGCCGGCCTGGCGCACGCAGACGCATTTCGAGCTGCGCGGCCTGAAGCTGGGCCATGGCGTCTGGGATTTGCTCTACCAGCGCTGCTGATCCACCGCCGAGGACGACCGACTGGGGACGATGGACTACGGACTCACCCTGACCACCGACATGATGCTGGTGTTCGGCCTGGTCATCTTCACCGTGCTGATGCTGGTGCTGGAGTGGATCCGGGCCGACGTGGTGGCGCTGCTGGTCATCGTCTGCATAGGCGTGACCGGCCTGCTGCCGGTGGAACAGCTGTTCGACGGTTTCGCCGGCAACGCGGTGATCTCGCTGATCGCGGTGATGATCATGGGCGCCGGGCTGGACCGCACCGGCGTGCTGAACAAGGCCGCCAGCCTGATCCTGCGCATTTCCAGCGGCATCGAGTCGCGCCTGTCGCTGGCGATCAACGTCATGGCCGGCGCGCTGACCGCGATCATGCAGAGCCAGGCCCTGGCCGCGCTGCTGCTGCCGGTGGCCTCGCGCGTGTCGGCGCGCACCGGCGTGCCGCTCAAGCGCCTGCTGCTGCCCATGGGCTGCATGATCCTGGCCGGCACCAACATGACCATGATCTCCAACTCGCCGCTGATCCTGCTCAACGACCTGGTCACCAGCGCCAACCGCAACCTGCCGCCGGGCGCAGACACCATCGCCCCGTTCAGCCTGTTCGCCATCGCGCCGATTGGTTTTCCGCTGCTGCTGGTCGGCCTCGCGTATTTCTTCTTTTTCACACGCAAGCTGCTGCCGGACGAGGAAACCAAGCAGAAGGTCACGCCGGGCCGCACCGAAACCTATTTCGCCGAGACCTACGGCATCGACGGCGAGGTGATGGAACTCACCGTCACTGCGGAAAGCCCGCTGGTGGGCATGAGCGTGGGCGAGGTCGAGCAGATGCGCGGCGCGCCGCTGATCCTGGCGATGAAGAACGGCAACGAATCGCGCCTGGCGCCGCCCGCCGACCAGATGATCTGGGTGGGCACGGTGCTGGGCGTGCTGGGCCAGCGCGACCGGGTGAACGATTTCGCGCAGAACCAGCTGCTGCGCGTGCAGCCGCGCCTGCGCCAGTTCGTCGACATGTTCAACCCGGGCCGGGCCGGCATTTCCGAGGCGGTAGTCCCGCCGACCTCGCGCTTCGTCAAGCAGATGCTGGGCGACCTGCGCATGCGCAAGCATCACGGCATCAGCGTGCTGGCGATCTACCGCGGCGAGCAGGTGTTCCGCGAGGACGTGCGCAAGGTCGCCCTGCGCGCCGGCGACACCCTGGTGCTGCACAGCGCCTGGCGCGACCTGGCCCTGGCCGCCGAGGACCGCGACTTCGTCGTCGTCACCGACATTCCGAAAGAAGAAGCGCGCCCGGCCAAGCTGTGGCATGCGCTGATCTTCTTCGGCCTGGCCATGGCCCTGGGCCTGTTCACCAGCATGAAGCTGTCGGTGGCGATGATGACCGGCGCGGTCGGCATGCTGCTGGCCGGCGTGCTGACCATGGACGAGGCCTATGCGGCGATCAACTGGAAGACCATCTTCACCCTGGCCTGCCTGATCCCGCTGGGCTGGGCCATGGACACCACCGGCGCGGCCGCCTGGGTGGCGCAGGAAGTGCTGATCTACCTCGGCGCCTGGCCGCAGTGGGCGCTGCAGACGGTGATCGCGGTGCTGTCGCTGTTCTTCGCCCAGGTCATCTCCAACGTGGGCGCGACGGTGATGATGGTGCCCATGGCGATCAACATTGCCCTGGCGTCCAACGGCAACCCGGCCGTCTACGCGCTGATCGTGGCGATCTCGACCTCCAACACCTTCGTCATCGCCAACGCCAACCCGGTGCTGACCATCGTCGGCGGCCCCGGCGGCTACCGCCGGCGCGATTTCTGGCGCGTGGGCCTGCCGCTGACGGTGTTGCTGCTGATCACCTTGCTGGTGAGCGTGAACTGGGTATTCGGGCGGTCCTGAGCGCCGCGGGAGCGGCGGCCGCCGGGCGCGCCGATCGCCGCAAAAACCAGGCGTTGCGCAAGGCTGCGCTACCGCCTCCACGAGGCCTCAGGGCAGTACGACTACCCCGTCGCGCACCTGCACCGGCAGCGCCGCCAGGCCGCTGCGGCAGGGCCCGCCCAGCGCGGCGCCGCTGGCGATATCGAAGGTGGCGCCGTGGGCGGCGCAGATCACTGCACCGTCCTTGACCAGGAATTTGCCCGGCGACCAGTCCAGGCGCCGGCCCGCATGCGGGCATTCGTTGTGGTAGGCGAAAACCTGCTCGCCGCGGCGCAGCAGGATCAGGCTGAAGCCGCCGGTGCTGCTGTCGATCTCGGCCGCGATGGCGCCGCCGTCGGGGATTTCGTCCAGGCGGCAGACCGCCCGATGGTCGCTGGGACTGACTTCAAGCACTTGAGTTGCCGCCGCAAAAGCCCAAACATGGCCTTGCATGATGCCACACGGAGTTGATGCAACCATGGCTGCAGCCCTGTTCCGCCAGGCGCGCACGCGCAATCCGCTGCTGCGCGCGCTCTCGGCCCTGCTCGGCGTGCTGATCGTCGGCGCAACCCTGGTGTTCGGCTTTTTCGTGCTGGTCGCGCTGGCCGCGATCGGCGCGGCGGTCTGGGCCGCGCGCCAGTTCGGCAAGTCCGCCGAACGGCCGGCCGCCGGCACCGCCACGCCGCCGCCAGCCAGCCCGCCGCCGGGCGTGATCGAAGGCGAATTCGTCGTCGTGCGCGAGCCCGCGCCGCGGCGCTGAGCCGCCGGCGCCGCGCCCGCAACCGATCGAAAGCAGCCGGCCGCGCCGGCTCAGTCCGCTTCCGGCTGCAACAGCTCCAGCGCCATCACGATGGCGTCCTCGCGCCCGCGCGTGGCCGGATAGTAGTTCGGCCGCCGGCCGATTTCGTTGAAGCCCAGGGTGTGGTAGAGCTGGATCGCACGCGGATTGGAAGGGCGCACTTCCAGGAAGACGCGCTCGGCCCGGTGCCAGCGGGCCAGGTCGATCAGGCGCCGCATCAGGCGCCGGCCGTGGCCCTGGCCGTGGTGTTCCGGCGCCACGCAGACATTCAGCACATGCGCCTCGCCGGCGGCTACCGACAGCACGCCGTAGCCCATGATTACCGCGTCGCTGACCAGCACCCAGCAGTTGTAGCCGGCGCGCAGGCAGTCGCGGAAGATGCCTTCGCTCCAGGGGAATTCATAGGCGCGCGCCTCCAGCGCCGCGACCTGGGGAACCTCTTCCACGCGCAGCGGACGCATTTCCGGCAGCCCGGATTTGAGGATCGCGACCACGCTAGACCTGTTCCCGCAGATGACGGCGCAAGGGCCGCAGGGCCTGCCACAGCAGGCGCTTGGCCATGGCATCGCCGCGCCATTGCGCCGGCGCGGCGGTAACGACGATGGTGGCGGCCTGCTGCGCGGCGGTGGGCAATTCAGCACCCAGCACGCGGGCCAGGTGATTGCCCAGCACCAGGAAAGCCGCGGCGTCCTGGTCCAGCTCGGCCAGGCGGCCGTCGCGCGGCACATGCCAGCGCAGCGCGGATTCGGCCAGGCCCAGCGCCGCGGCGATCAGGGCCGAGGCCTTGCCGCGCGGCTCCTCGCAGATCACCGCCAGATGCAGCGCACCCTGCGCCTGCGGCACGGCTTCGGCGGCATCGGCCGCGGGCGGCGCCACGGCGCTCAGGCGCGTGCGCAGGCGATAGGGGCGTATGCCCATGGCGTCGAGCTGACGCAGACGCAGGGCGGACATCATGGACTGGTCCTCGCGGGCGGCAGCCGCACCTGCGCCAAGCGCGCGATGAAGGCGGCGTTGATCTGGTCCAGCGCGGTACCGAACGCCTGTACCGTGGCCGGGATGTCGCTGCCGGCGGCAGGCACGGAGCTGGAATAGACCTCCTCGGCCAGCAGTTCGCCGACATGTTCCACGCGCATCTGCAGCGACACTTCCACGCGCACCGCACCGGCGTCCTGCACGCGCTCGAAGCGCTTGATGAGGCCGCTGATGCGCAGCGCGCCGGCGCTGGCCGGCAGGCGGTCGCTGACCTGGGGCGAGGCGTCAATGCCGCGCAGCACGCGGATCAGGCGGCGCTGCAGCATGCGCGAAGGCGGATCGCTCCACTGCCGGTAGTGATAGGTGCGCAGGGCGTAGGCCTCGCTGTCCAGGGCGTAGATCAGGGCCTGGTCGGCGTAGAGGCCGTCGGCGCTGAACACCACCACATCGATGGGCAGCTCGAAGCGCGCTGCGCGCGCCGGCGGCAGCACGGGCTCGGGCAGGCGGTACCAGGTCATGTCCGGCACCGGTGCGGATTCGCAGCCGGCCAGCAGCAATGCCGCCAGCAGCCAGGCAGCCAACCTCATCGTTCGGACTCCTCCAACTTGTCGGCCTTGGGCGCCAGCAACAA
This sequence comes from Tahibacter harae, assembly GCF_024437735.1. Lineage (GTDB taxonomy): Bacteria > Pseudomonadota > Gammaproteobacteria > Xanthomonadales > Rhodanobacteraceae > Tahibacter > Tahibacter harae. The sequence continues at coordinate 93,800 of NZ_JANFQO010000014.1, forward strand.
TCGGTTGGGATTCTTGCGGATCTCGCGGCTGAATTCATCCAGGTTGCGGCTGGCCGAGTCCATGTGGTGGACGATGGCGTCGATGCGGCTGGACAGCGCGGCGAGCACGGCGCGCAGGTCGGTCACCGCCTCGTTCATGCCGGGCCGGTTTTCCCGCGTCAGCGCGGCCAGGTCGCCGAGGGCCGCGTCCAGGCTGGCCTTGGTCTGGTCCAGCTCGCGGCTGAGGCCGCGCACGTCCTTGAGGATGCCGCTGATGGCTTCACGGTTGGCCGGGCTGAGCACGTCATTGACCGAGTTGGACGCCTCGGTCAGGCGGGTCAGCAGCACCTGGGCCTGGGACACGATCTCCGGCGTGCCCTTGTCCAGCGAGCCGGTGATCGAATCCACGCGCTCGGACAGGGTGCGCACCAGCGGCGTGATCTGGGTGCGGGTCAGGCTGGTGATCTCGGCGGCGAGTTCGTTCATGGCGCCGAAGAGGTCGGTGCTTTCCTCGCCCTTGAGTTCGCCGCCGGCCGCGAGCACGGCCTTATCGGTGCCTTCGCGGATGCCGACGGTGACGTCGGCAAGCAGGCCGCTGGACTGCAGCCGGGCGACCGAATCGGCGGGAATCGGCCAGTCCGCGCGCACACTGAGATCAATGCGGTAGCGCGTGCCCTCGGCGCCGCGCTCGGGAAGCAGGCCGCTGACCTGGCCTATGCGATAGCCCTGGTAGAACACCGGCGCCCCCGGGCGCAGCCCGGTCACGTTGCGGTAGTAGGTGTGGTATTCGGCCTCGCCACCGCTGCGCCCGGTAATCAGGTACAGGGCGACCAGCAGCAGACCCAGCGCCGCCAACACGACGGCGCCGACCAAGGTGTAGTTGACGTGGTCGCGCTTCACGGCGCTTCCCCGCGGCAGGGCTTCATGCGTCTTCCTCGGTCAGGCGGCGCAGGTAGGCGTCGGCATCGACCACCACCTCGCGCGGACGCCGGTTGAGCAGGTCCTGGATGCGCTCGTTGTCCGAACGCCGCACGGCATCGACCGTGTCGGTCATCAGCACCTGGCCCTGGTCCAGTATGGTGATGGTATCGGCGATCTTGAAGGCGCTCTCCAGCTCGTGGGTGACGACGACGATGGTCATGCGCAGCGCATCGCGCAGGCGCAGGATCAGTTCGTCCAGTTCGGCGGAGACTACCGGATCCAGCCCGGCCGAGGGTTCGTCGAAGAACAGCAGGCGCGGATCCATCACGATGGCGCGGGCCAGCGCGGCGCGCTTGACCATGCCGCCGGAAAGCTGGCTCGGCATCAGGTCGTGGAAGCCGCCGAGGTTGACCACCTCCAGCTTCATGCGGCTCATGATGCGGATCTGGTTCTCGTCCAGCTCGGCGTGATGCTCGCGCAGCGGCAGGGCGACGTTGTCGCCGACGCTGAGCGAGGTCAGCAGCGCACCGCCCTGGAACGACACGCCCAGGCGCTTGCGCACCGCCTGCAGCTCGCGTGCGCTGGCGCGGGTGATGTCGGTGCCGAATACGCGGATGCTGCCGCGGCTGGGCCGGTGCAGGCCGAGGATATGCCGCAGCAAGGTGCTCTTGCCCGAACCCGAGCCGCCCATGATGACGCGGATCTCGCCGGGCTCGACGCGGAAATCCACGCCGCTCAGGATGCGCCGCTTGCCGTACCAGGCCTCCAGGCCCTCGACCTCGATCAGTGGCGCGTCGGAGCCGGTCATCGGTTGAGGAAAAACGAGAAGATCATGTCGGCGATGATGATGTAGCAGATCGACAGCACCACCGCGCGGGTGGTGGCGCGGCCCACGCCCTCGGCGCCGCCGCTGACGCTGAAGCCGGTGCTGCAGCCGATCAGGGTGATGAGCACGGCGAACACCGCGCTCTTGCCTATGCCCTGCCACAGGTCGCCGGGGCTGAGCAGGCTCATGGTCTGCAGCAGGTAGGCCTGCACCGTCACGCCCAGTTGCGGCGCGCTGTACAGCGCCGCGCCGAGTATCGCCACGGCGTCGGCGAACACGGTCAGCACCGGCAGCATCAGCAGCATCGCGATCAGCGCCGGCGCGACCAGGTAGCGCACGGGTTCTATGCCGATCACCGCCAGCGCGTCGACTTCCTGCGATACGGTCATGGAGCCGATGCGCGCGGCCAGGGCCGAGCCGGAGCGGCCGGCGACCAGGATCGCGGTAATCAGCGCGCCGAACTCGCGCGTGACCGACTTGGCCACGGCGATGACCACCTGCGACTGCGCGCCGAATTCCTTCATCGCTGCGATGAACTGGATGCCCAGCATGATGCCGATGGTCAGCGCGAGCAGGCTGACGATGGGCAGGGCGTCGACGCCGATGCGGCGCATCTCGGCCACGATGGCGGCCGGGCGTACCGGCTGGCCGCCGCGCCAGCCGGCCACGGCGAACCACAGGCTTTCCAGCAGCAGCATGCCGGCATAGCCCACGCCGGCCAGCGACTGCAGCGTGCCGCGCCCCAGCGCCGCCAGCGCCTGCGCCACGGCCAAGTTCAGCCGGCCTCCGCCGCCGCGCCGGCCAGGTCCGGCACCAGGGTGAACACCCGGTCCAGCCGCGCCAGTTCCAGTACCGCGCGCACCGCCGGGCTGACCGCGACCAGCAGGAAGCGGCGCTCGCTGTCGCGGGCGTTCTGCAGGCCTTCGACCAGGGCGGCGATGCCGGAGGAATCGATATAGCTGACCGCGGCCAGGTCCACCGCGACCGAATACCGCTCCAGCGCTTCGAGAATGGTCTCGCGCACCCGCGCCGACCAGGACAGGTCGACCTCACCGCTGAGTTTCACCACGGTCAGCGCGCCCGCCTGTTCGGTCACCACGTCATTCATGCCTCGTCCTCCGTCGGCGCCGGACAGCGCTTCCACATGCGCAACACATTGCCGACGCCGCCGGCGCCGGGCTGCAGGCGCCAGCCGTCCATCAGCGCGTCGATGAAATTGACTCCCAGCCCGCCGGCACGGCATTCGGCCAGGTCGCGCGGCGTGATGCGGGCGGGATCCACCGCCGGCGCATCGTCGCGCAATTCAAATTCCAGCACATCCGCATCGCGCCGCAATGACAGCAGGATGTCGCCGCCGGCGCCGGCATAGGCGTGGCGGATGATATTGCAGCAGGCCTCGTCCACGGCCAGCACGAGGCGGTCGCGCAGATCGGCGGCGACGCCGTTGCGGTCCAGCGCGGCGCGCAGGTCGGCGCGCATCTCGCGCAGGCGCTCGGGCTGGGCCGGGAACACCTGGCGCAGCAGCAGTTCGGTCTTCTGCGCGCGCGGCTCCTCCAGCAGCAGCAGCGTGGTGTCGTCGACCAGATGCAGCTGGCGCAGCTCCGACACCATGGAGCGCAGGCGCACCTCGGGCGAGGCCGCCGCGTGGCGCTCGATCAGCGCGCGCACGCCGTCCTGGCCCAGGCGCCCTTCGCCCAGGCGCACGTCGGTGACGCCGTCGGAGAAGAAGTACAGCGCGCCGCCGTCCAGGCGCAGGCGGCTTTCGCTGAACTCCTGCCCGGCGACGATGCCCAGCGGCGGGCCTTCGGAACGGTATTCGGTATAGACGCCTTCCACGTGCAGCAGGGCCGGCGGAAAGCCGGCGCCGGCCATCACCACCTCGCCGCCGGCGCGGTCGTAGTAGCCGACCGCGGCGCAGACGAAGCGCCCGCCGTGGGTGGTCTGGCACAGTTCCTCGTTGGCGCGGCGCAGCCATTCGCCCGGCGCCAGGCCGTCCTTGCCGGCCCAGCGCAGCAGGCTGGCCGCGCGGGTCATCAGCAGGGCGGCGTCCAGGCCCTTGCCGGCGACATCGCCGATGACGAAGCCGATGCGGCCGTCGGCCAGGTCGAAGTAGTCATAGAAATCGCCCGAGATCTCGTGCGCCGGCACGTTCACCGCCAGCAGCGGGAAGCCGGCGCGGCGGCGCTTGGGCAGCAGCAGCTTCTGCAGCCGCCGGGCCAGGTCGAACTCGCGCTTGAGGCGCTGCTGCTCGATCAGCGCATTGGCCAGGCGGGCGTTGTTGATCGCCAGCACCGTGGGCACGGCGAGCAGGCGCAGGATGCCGGCGTCGGTGGCGTCGAAGGCCTGGCCGTCCTGCTTGTTGACCAGCTCCAGCACGCCGATGGTGCCCTTGGCCGCCGTCAGCGGCACGCAGATCAGGCTGCGCGTGACGAAGCCGGTCTGGGCGTCGATGCGCTTGTACACGCGCGCATCCGTAGCCGCGTCGGCGACGATCTGCACCGCGTTGTCGCTGAAGCTGCGCCCGACCACGCCCTGGTCGCGCCCCAGGCGCAGGCCGGCCAGATCGACCGGGCCCACGCAGACCTTGCATTCCAGTTCCTCGGTTTCCTCGTCGTAGAGGAACAGCGAGGCGGCTTCGACCTGCATGTAGTCGGCGATGCGCTGGATCGCGATGGGCAGGGTGCGGCGCAGGTCCAGCGAGACTGCCAGGGCTTCCGACAGCTCCGCCAGCAGCGCAAAGGCCCGCGCATCGTCGCCGGCGGCGGCGCGGGCCAGCAGGCTGGCGGCCGCCGCGTTCACGCGCCCGGGGTCTCCGGCCGCGGCGGCTGGTCGCGCTGGCTGCGCCGGCGGCGCAGACCCCAGAGCGTGAACAGCGGCCCGGAAATCACGTACAGCGCGGCGATCACGAACAGCACCAGGGCCGTATCCAGGTACAGCGCGACGAAGACCAGCACGACCAGCGGGATGACGTAGAACGGCACCTTGTCCGGCCAGGACTTGAAGCTGAAATAGCGGATGCGGCTGACCATCAGCAGCCCGGCCACGATGGCCACGCAGGGCGCCAGGCGGCGCACGATCTCGTGATCGCCCGCCAGGCCGTTGGCGCTCATGGTCCAGACGAAGGACATGGTCAGGCCGGCCGCGGCCGGGCTGGCCAGGCCCTGGAAATAGCGCTTGTCGATCACGCCGACCTGGGTATTGAAGCGGGCCAGGCGCAGCGCCGCGCAGGCGGCGTAGATGAAGGCCGCGGCAAAGCCGACCTTGCCCCAGAGCGAGCCCAGCTCATGCAGGCTGGACAGCGACCAGGCGTACATCACCAGGGCCGGCGCGATGCCGAAGCTGACCATGTCGGCGAGCGAGTCGTACTGCACGCCGAATTCGCTCTGGGTATTGGTCATGCGCGCGACGCGGCCGTCCAGGCCGTCGAGCAGGCCGGCGATGAACACCGACATGGCAGCCTCCTGCGGCCGCCCGGCCAGGGCCACGACGATGGCGTAGAAACCGGCGAACATGCCGCCGGTGGTCAGCAGGTTGGGGAGCAGGTAAATGCCGCGGTGCGGCTTGCGGCGCGGGCTGTCGCTGGGTTCCATGCCTGGTCTCTGTCGGAATACGGAAAGCTTGCGGGATAGGCGCGCGCTAGCCAAGCCCCGGCGCCGCGCAGCGGCCCCGGCATCGGGCCAGTTTGCAGCCCGGGCAGGGGTTTGCGGTAATTTGCTGCCGCGCCGCACAGTACCGCGGCGTAACAGCTTGTATCGTGTGGACAACAGTGCTATCCAGTAGAGCACGCATTACCCGCGCAGCCCCCCTGCGCGACCACGGAGACCCCTATGAAAGCCATCCATGTCGCCTTCGGCCTGCTCGCAGCAGTCGCCGCGACTGCAGGCCAAGCCGCCGACAAAGTGTACAAATGGAAAGATGCTAACGGCATCGTGCACTTCTCCGACGCGCCGCCGCCGAAGGGAACCGAGTTCAACAACGTCAAGATCGTCAACCAGAGCGCGGCCATAACCAGCCAGGCGCCCGCCGCCGCGGCCGCCAAGCCCGCCGAGGAAGCCGCCGCCGATCCGAACGCCCCGGCCGATCCCAATGCGCCGGCCAAGCCGGCCACCGACAGCCGCCAGGCGCGCTGCACCGAGGCACAGGACCGCGTCCGCATACTTTCCGCCAACCAGGGCGTGAACGTGCAGCGCGACGGCAAGCTGGTGCCGCTGGAAGGCGAGGACCGCAAGGCCGAGCTGGAAATCGCCCGCGCCTCGGTCACCGCCCTGTGCACGGAAAACCCGGGCTGAGGCCACGGTGAAGCTGGCGGCCTGGATCCTGGCGGCGCTGCTCGCCGCCGCGGCCGGCTGGTGGTATCTCGCCCCGCAGACCCTGCCGACCGCGCTGCGCCATGCGCTGCCGGTCTCGCCCAGCGCCGCCACCAATACGTCGCCGCCGCTGTACAAGTGGCGCGACGCCAAGGGCCGGCTCAACGTGACCGACACGCCGCCGGCCGACCGCCCTTACGAAACCCTGCGCTACAACCCGGACACCAACGTGGTGCCGGCCTACCGCAACCCGGCCGATCCGCCGTCGAACTGACCGCGCCGGCGCGCTGAAGCCGCCGCGCGCCCGCCAGCGACGCCCACACCGCTGCCGTCCCTGTGCCCGCATTGGGCGCAGGCCCCCGAACCGCTTAGAATCGCGGACTTTTCCGCCGCCGTCGTGCCCTCATGCGCCTGAGCCAGTTCCACCTCGCCACCGTCAAGGAAGTCCCCGCCGACGCCGAAATCGTCAGCCACCAGCTGATGCTGCGCGCGGGCATGATCAGAAAGCTCGCCGCCGGCCTGTACACCTGGTCGCCGCTGGGCCTGCGCGTGCTGCGCAAGGTCGAGGCCATCGTGCGCGAGGAAATGAACCGTGCCGGCGCGATCGAGGTGCTGATGCCGGCGGTGCAGCCCAAGGAGCTGTGGGAGGAAACCGGACGCTGGGAGAAATTCGGCGGCCAACTGCTCAAGATCAAGGACCGCAAGGACGCCTGGTACTGCTTCGGCCCCACCCACGAGGAAGTCGTCACGGACTTCGCCCGCTCGGAACTGCACAGCTACAAGCAGCTGCCGGTGAACTTCTTCCAGATCCAGACCAAGTTCCGCGACGAGATCCGCCCACGCTTCGGCGTGATGCGCGCGCGCGAGTTCCTGATGAAGGACGCCTATTCCTTCCACCTCTCGGCGGAATGCCTGGAGCGTGAATATTGGAACATGTATAACGCCTACTCGCGCATCTTCACCCGCCTGGAACTCAAGTTCCGCGCGGTGCAGGCCGATGCCGGCGCGATCGGCGGCAACGTCACCCACGAATTCCATGTGCTGGCCGAATCCGGCGAGGACGCAATCGCGTTCTCCGACGGCTCGGACTACGCCGCCAATGTCGAGAAAGCCGAGGCGCTGGCGCCGGAAACCGCACGGCCGGCCGCCGCCGCCGCGCTGGAGCGGGTCGATACGCCGACCCAGCGCAGCATAGACGACGTCTCCGCCTTCCTCGGCCTGGCCCCGGCGCAGTGCCTCAAGACCATTCTGGTGCGCGGCAACGACGGCCTCGTCGCGCTGTGCGTGCGCGGCGACCACGAGATCAACGAAATCAAGGCGGCCAAGCTGGCCGAGCTGCCGGGCCAGTCGGTGCTGGCCGAAGAGGCCGATATCGTCAAGGCGCTGGGCTGCAAGCCCGGTTTCATCGGTCCGGTGAACCTGCCGGCGGACATTCCCGTCATCGTCGACCGCAGCGCCGCGGTGCTGGCGGATTTCGTCTGCGGCGGCAACGCCGACGGCACCCATTTCCGCGGTGCCAACTGGGAGCGCGACGCCCGCATCACCCGCGTGGAAGACCTGCGCAAGGTGGTCGAGGGCGATGCCTCGCCCGACGGCCAGGGCCGGATCCGCCTCGCCCGCGGCATCGAGGTCGGCCATGTGTTCCAGCTCGGCACCAAGTACGCCGAATCGCTCAACGCCACGGTCATCGCCCAGGACGGCAAGAACCAGGTCATGACCATGGGCTGCTACGGCATCGGCGTCAGCCGCATCGTGGCCGCGGCGATAGAACAGAATTTCGACGCCGCCGGCATCATCTGGCCCGAACCCATGGCGCCCTGGCGCGTGGTGCTGTGCCTGATCAATCCCAAGAACGACGCCGCCGTCAGCGCCGCCGCCGAGTCGTTGTACGCCGAACTGCAGGCGCGCGGCATCGAAGTCGCGCTGGACGACCGCGGCCTGCGGCCGGGCGGCATGTTCGCCGACATGGAGCTGATCGGCATTCCGCACCGCGTCGTGGTCAGCGAGCGCGGCGTCGCTGCCGGCACCTTCGAATACCGCGCCCGCCGCGACAGCGAAAGCCGCCAGCTCAGCCGCGAGGAAGTGCTGGCGCTGTTCGCCGCCTGAACTGCGCTGTCCCCGCGACAGCGCTGCAGCCGCTGACGCGGGAAAACGGAAACCTGTGCGGAGACCTGCTCCGTACAGGCTTCCGGCTTGCGCGGCGGCGGGTCGCCGGAAACGGCGTGAGCGACACCTTCGCCGCAGCTGCCGGATGAAGCCGGATGAAGTCTGCCGACCGGCTGTATGGCTAGCGGCCGGATTCCACATCGTCCTGCCGGCCTGAGGCGGCCCGCGACGGTCATCAACGCGGAATCCGCCTGACTCCATTTCCTCCGACCGAGCTTGCACCCGCCGCGCAAACGCCGCGGCGGCAACCTTGCCCTGTCCGCACGGCCCTGCGCACGCAGCGACCTGCCCGAACGCCGCACCGCGGCGCTCATTGCTTGCGCTTGCCGCTCCACGACTTGCTCACGATCATCCATTTGCCGTCGATCTTGGCCAGCGCCAGGTAGTCCACGCCCGTCCAGGCGGGGTAATCCAGCATCACTTTGACGACCGCGCCGCTTTCGCTCACATCGAGGATCTCGTAACTGCGCTTGCGCCGGGCCTCGTCGTCGGCCGGCCTGCCGGGGAAGCCCCTGGCCCATTCTTCCGCGGTCTGGGTGACTACGCTGGCTTTGGATGCGGAGTAGCCGAGCACCACCCCGTCTTTCCTCAGCACTTCAAACGCCACGTTGGCGTCGCCTGCTTCAAATGCACGCATCATCGTGCGCATGGCCTGGTCCACGGCCTCGCGCTCGCTGCCTTGCGCCGAGGCGGCGGCGGGAACGAGAAAGAGGAAGGCGGCGGCGAAAACAGAGGATCGGATCGAGATTTTCATGGGTGTCCTGGATTGGTCTGTCGATTGCTGGGGGATGGTCGGCCGGGCGTTCATGGGTGTCCCGAATTGGGTGGGTGTCCCGAATTGGCCGGGGTCCTGAACTGATCGGTCATGGATTGGCCAAGGTGCGAGTGCCGCCCCCCCGGCGGGGGCGGCGGTGCGGAACGTCAGCCTTGCGTCGCGCCACGGCCGGGCGACTGTTCGGCCAGTTTGCGCAGGAGGCCGACGACGGCTTCCGCCAGCGGCTTGGCCGAGGCGTAGTTCTGGCCTGTCGCCACGCGGCCGTCGACTTCGATGTAGGGCTGGTGGCCGTCCTGGGCGTGGAAGGAACCGCCGCGGGCCTGGACCGTCCGGCGGATCAGGAACGGGAATTCCTTGAAATAGGCGGCGTCCTGCTCCTCGTGTTCCTCGGGGAAGCCGGTGATGCGCTTGCCCGCAACCAGGGCCCGGCCGTCGGCCAGCGTAAGGTTCACGATGCCCGCCGTGCCGTGGCAGACGGCGGAGATCACTCCGCCATTGCGCTCGTAGACATACATGGCGATGTCCTGCAGCACAGGGTTCTCGGGCACGCCGTACAGGGCATTGCTGCCGCCGACGTAATACACGGCGCGGTACAGGGCCGGGTCGATCTGGGCAGGCCGGGCGGTGTTGCGCAGCCCGTCCATGAGGGGCGCGTCCTTCAGACGAGGCACCAGGTCCGCGCTGACATAGCTGTCGAGGATGGGCACGGCGCCGCCGTCGGGCGAGACGAAGTCCACCGCATATCCCGCCGCCCGGAACGTGTCCCAGGCATGCACGACCTCGCCGAAGCTGATGCTGGCCGGGAGCGCCGATTTCCCGTGGACCTTGCTGCTGGCGAGGATGAACAGGATGCGCCCTTGGCTGCCGCGGGCGGTCGCCGGGATGTCCGCCTTGGCGACGGCCTGGACCGGGGCGGACCGCTCCGTGGGCACACCGCGGACGACAGCGGCAGGTTCAGCGCTGTTCTGCGCCGCCTGGGCGTTGCAGACGCCGCCCAGACAGAACGACAGCAGAAGCAGCAAGGCAGAGCGGATGAAGTGGAGTGTGTGCATGAGCGCCACTCGTGGGGAGGAGCCTGCACACTAGCCGAAACCTTTCAAATCAATATGTTGTGATATATCACCGGAGTGCTGGAATCGAATTCAGGAGCCGCCGCCGGCGGCGCGGAACGCCGCGGGCGTGACCCCGGCCAGCTTCTTGAAGGCGCTGTGGAAGGTCGACATCGACTGGAAGCCGGCCTCTTCGGCCACGACTTCCAGCGGCTTGGCCGGGTTCTGCCGCAGCAGCGCCTGCGCCTCGACCACGCGCAGCTGCGCCAGATACTGCTTGAACGAGGTCTGGTTGTTGTCGTTGAGCAGCTGCGACAGCCGGGTCTGCGGCATGCCCAGCCGGCGGGCGAGGCGCGGCAAGGTCAGGCCGGGGTCCAGATGCAGCCGTTCGCGTGCCATCAGCTCGGCCAGGGCCTGCAGCTGCGCGGCGGCTTCGGGCGCGGGAATGCGGCGGTCCTGGTACGGCTCGATCGGCGCCTGTCCGGAGCGCAGGCGCAGATAGACCACGACGCTCAGCGCGAGCACGAAGGTGAAGGACAGCGCCCCGACGATGTAGGAGGTATAGCCGGAGGTGTAGTACGCCACCCAGATCAGCCAGACGCCCCCGAGTGCGCCCGGCAGCAGCGGGCCGGACGGCGCAGCGGCCTGCCGTCCGCGCTGCCGGTATAGCTGTGCGGTGGCCAGCAGCAGATAGCCCAGCCACGAATAGGTAATGGCCGGCGTGATGAGCTGGCGCCACAGGTCGGCGTAGGCGGCGTAGGGCAGGAACAGGTTCACCGCAGCGGCGAGGGACAGCACTCCGGCGATATGCCAGCGGTCCGCCCGCCCGGGGCCGGGGCTGTCGCCCTGGCTGGAGCGCACCAGGAAGAACAGGCAGGGCCCGATCAGGAAACAGGCGGTCAGGCCGACCTGGAGCACGACGCGCGGAATGTCCGGCCAGAAAAAGAAGGCGACGGATTTCCCCGTCCGCACACCGACCGCCAGGATCAGCAGCGCCAGCCAGCGCTGCGTGGATCGCCCCCGGGCCTGCCACCACAGAAACGCCGCCAGCCCGATGCCGTTGAAGGCGCCGAGCATGCCGAAGAAGAACAGGAAATGTTGGCTCAGCATGAGGGAGGCATCGCAGCATGCGGCGTTTCGTCGGGCCGGCCGCGCCGGGGCGGCGCCGCGCGCCGCGGCGGGCAGCCGGGAGAGCACTCTGGCATCGGGCCGGTCCGCAGCGCGGCCTCGTGCGCCCGCCCGAGACAATGCCGCGCCGGAACGGGAAGCCGACGGCGGCAGAAACCGCAGTAAGCCTATTTGTCCTTCTTGACCAGCCCGCGCAGCTTCTCGAAGAACGAACCGACCTTGACCTGATCCACGACCTTGGTCAGCTTGCCGGCCAGGCCCTGCTGGCGCTCCATCTCGGCCATTTCGCTGCGCTGGCGGTCGGCCATCTGCGCTTCCCAGCGGCGCTTGAGTTCTTCCTGCTGCACCTTGGTGCGCAGCTGCTTGCGGTAATCGTCGGGCAGGGCTTCGCGGAACAGGTTGTTCGGCTCGCGCGCGACGTAGCGGCCGATCTCGTCGTACATGGCTTCGTTGAACTGCTCCGGCGCGACTGTCTTGGTTTGCTGGCCGCCGAGCTGGTCGAAGTTGCTGAACTGCATGCGCAGCGTGCCGGAGTCGGCATCGGCGGTGAAGACCGCGGCCAGCACCAGCTTGCCGCGCGCGCGCACCGTGGCCGCGATCACTTCGCCGTTGGGATCCTTCTTGGTCACCGTGACGCCGCCGATGTGGTAGCGCTGGAATGCGCCAGCCACGGTCTTGACCTTGGTGGCGCCGGTGACTTCGATGTTGGGGCATTCCTCGGTCACGATGGTGCACGTGAACGACAGCCGTATCTCCTTGGAGGCCGGCTGGTTGCTGAGCTTGAGATCGTATTCGTGCTCGACCTGCAGGATCAGGTCGCCATAACCCGCCAGCGCGTAGCGGAACGTCTTGCGCGGCTTGATGAAGCTGAGATTCTGGGTCAGCTTGGACAGGTATTCGTACAGACCGGCCATGCCCGGTTCGAGCTGGGTGCGATAAGCGGCCTCGCGCTCCTGTCTGGCGCGCTCCTGGTCATCGACGCCGGCTTTGCGCCGCTGCGCTTCCTGTTCGAGATCGTCCAGCAGACCCACTGCTCACCCCTGAGACGTTAGGAATCAAGCCCCCGCCTGCCCCGCCAACCGCTGAATAGTATCCCGGATAGACGGATTAAGGCAGTCATGCCCCTCAGCCGCGCCCGCCGCCGCGGCGGGCCGGGACATTTTGCGCCAGAAGTATGTTTTGGCACAAAATCAGGATTCAGGGACAAACAATGCGACCGCGCGGGCCGGGAATGCCCGGCTGCCGGCGCATTGGCATCAGAAAAGGCACAAGGAGCGCCATGGCCATCGACGTCGAATCCCTGGACCCCAAGCAGCTGGCCGAGCTGATCGCCCGCGCCAACCAGCGCCAGCAGGACATGCAGCGGCAACGCCTGAGCGAAGTCCGCGAGAAGCTGATCGGCATTGCGCGCAAGGAAGGGTTCACCATCGAGGAACTGTTCGGCGCCGCGCGCCGCGGCAAGCGCCCGGTCAAACCCAAGTACCGCAATCCCAACGCCCCGTTCGAGACCTGGAGCGGCCGCGGCAAGCAGCCGCACTGGTTCCGTGCCGCACTGCAGGCCGGGCGCAAGGAGAAGGAGCTGCTGATCGGCTAGCGCGCAGGCCTCGGCCCGGCAGCGCTGCAGCGTACCGGCTCAGCGCGATTGCTGCGGCGACGGCCGCACGGGGCCGCCGCCGCATCGCTACAGGCTGCGCCGCGGCGGCACCAGCAGATCGCCGAACAGCAGCCCGGCCACCAGCGAGACCAGGATCGCGACCAGCAGGAAGGCCGTGTCCACGCCCAGGAACACGTCGCGCTCGAATACGAAGGACAGGCTGCGGAACCCGATGGAGCCGGGCACCAGCAGGATGATGCCCGGCTCGCGGATCACCGCGCCGGGCCGCTGGCAGACCGTGGCGTAGAGATTGCTCACCGCGCCCACGCCCAGGCCGGCGATGAACACACCGAATTCCGGACCGAACTGGGCGCCGCCCAGGCGCGTGAGCGCGTAGCCGAACATCACCGACAGCACCACCAGCAGGCCGTCGCGCGGCGCGCTGCGGAACAGCACGGCGAAGGACAGCGCGCCGCCGAACAGGCCCAGCCATTCCACCCAGACCGGCACCGGCGGCAGCAGCGCAGCCTCGGGCACTATGCCCAGCACGCGGCAGAGCTGGGTCGCGCCGACCGCGCCGAAGGTGAGCTTGAGCAGGGTCGCGGTGGCGCCCGCCATGCGCGCTATGCCCGACACCAGATGCTGGGTGGACAGCTCGCGCACTGCCGTGGTCAGGGTCATGCCGGGCATCAGCACGATCAGGCTGGCCAGCACCACGGCCTTGAGGTTCAGCGGCATCACATAGGCGGCGAACACCGTCGCCAGGGTCGTCACCAGCAGGGCTGATACGGCCTCGAAGCTGTTGGACAGGCGCGGCCGGCGTTCCGCCGCCAGCGCCATCAGGCCGATCAGCCAGCCTAGGCAGGCGGCGACCAGCAGGTCGATCCAGGAAACCTTGAGCAGGGTGGCCACGCCGGCGGAGGCCAGGCCAAAGCTCAGTACGGTCAGCCAGCGCGTGCGCCGGCTCGGCGGCCGGCCCAGTTCCAGCAGCTGGCGGTAGCCGGTGGTCAGGTCCAGGCTGCCGTCGATCACGCGGTCGGCGATCTGGTCCACCGCGCACAGCCGGCGCAGGTTCACCTCGCCAGGCGCCAGGCGTATCACCTGGGTGATATCGGCCACGGCGTCGAGTTCGCGGCCGCGCTCGGCGAAGGACAGCACGATCGAGGTCGGCGTCGACAGCACGTCGCAGGCCAGGCCCAGACGCGCGCTGACCTTGCCTATGGCCTCTTCCAGGCGCGGTGCCGCGGTGCCGTATTCATGCAGCCGGCGCGCCAGCGCGATGACGAAACCCACCCGGGCCTTGAGCGATGCGGAAGCTTCGCTCATGCACCGGCTCGACGATAATCGGCCGCTTGGCCGCTGGTTGCTGGACGTGATGGCATGAATTTGGGCGAGGCGCTGGCGATCTTGAGTGCATTGGCCTGGTCGGCCGGCGTGATTATCTACAAACGCCTGGGCGAAACGATCGCACCGACGCGGCTGAATCTCACCAAGAACCTGCTCGCGCTGATTCTGCTGGTGCCCAGTGTGCTGCTGTTCGGCGGTCCGGCGCCGCAATTGGGCGGCGCGGATCTCGCCATTACCCTGGTCTCGGGCCTGCTCGGCATTGCCGTGGCCGACAGTCTCTACCTTACCGCGCTGAACCAGCTCGGCGCGGCACGCATGGGAATACTGGGCAACTTCTTCAGCCCGTTCGTGATCGTGCTGTCCTTCCTGTTCCTGGGCGAGCGCCTGGGAGCGCTACAGTTGCTGGGCTTCGCCCTGGTCACCGGCGGCGTGCTCGTGGTCAGCGTGCGGCGCAGCGGGATCGCGGCGGAACGCCGCGCGCTGCGCCGCGGCCTGGCCCTGGGCGTGGGTTCTATCCTGCTGATGGCCGTGGCCATCGTGCTGGTCAAGCGCGTGCTGGAAGCGCAGACGCTGATCTGGATGGTCGCCCTGCGCATGGCCGGCGGCGTGGGCGGCTTGCTGCTGCTGTTCGCGCTGCGCCGCCAGTCGCCCTGGCCGACGCCGGCGGAGCGCGCGCACCTGCGCTGGCCCACCCTGCTGTTCGGTGCCTTCGTCGGCCAGTACCTGTCCATGGTGCTGTGGCTGGGCGGCAACAAGTACACCAGCGCCTCGGTCGCGGCCATCCTCAACGAGACCAATTCGGTCTTCATCGTGCTGCTGGCCGCAGTGTTCCTGCAGGAGCCGCTGAGCCGCGCCAAGCTGCTCGGCGTGGCGCTGACACTGTCGGGCGTGGCCTGCATGCTGCTGGCGTAGCGCACAGGCGCGGCCATGCTGTTCGCGCGGCACCGCGACCTGGGCCGGCCGGGCGGTGCGCGGGCGCGGCGCGAAGCGGCGCAGCGTGACCGGCTGCGCAGCGGCAATGTGCTGCAACGTCGCGCGTCGGCAGACCACATTCCGGCACGCGCAGCGCGAGGCCGGAACCTCGCGAACGGCACGGCGGAACACACGCCGTCCGGTTTGCAGGGATGCCAGCTAGCCGCGCGCAACCACCTGGCGGAACGTCAGGTTCACCCGCGCCTGCTTCACGCGCAGCGCCTTGGGCAGTTCATGGCGGTATTCCTGCTGCGTCGTGCCCGACATCACGAGCAGGCTGCCCGAAGGCAGCTCCAGTTCCAGCCGCCGCGCCGGATCGCGCTTGTGGCGCAGGCGGAAGCGCCGCGTCGCGCCCAGGCTCAGCGAGGCGATCAGCGGCTGCAGGCCCAGTTCCGGCTCGTCGTCGCTGTGCAGGCCCATGCTGTCGTTGCCGTCGCGGTACAGGTTGCACAGCACGCTGTTGAAGCGCTGCGCGGTCAGGGCTGCCAGGCCGTCGCGCAGCGCAGCCAGCAGCGGCGTCCATGGCTGTGGCACGAAGCGCGTGCGCGAATAGGTGTAGACCGCGTCCGTGTCGCCGATCCAGCAGGACAGCCGCGGCGAGGCGACCTCGCGGCCGTACAGGCGCAGGCGGTGCTGTTCCCAGGGAATCTCCGCGCGCAGCGCCTGCAGCAGCGCATCGGGTTCGGCCAGCACGTCCAGGCCCAGGCGCAGCTCGGCGCCGGCCGGCACGGCCAGGTTCTGCCAGCGCGGTTCGCGCCACTGCGGCAGGCCGTTCACACCGGCGCTGCGCCGCCGATCACGCCGCGCTCGCGCAGGCCGGCGCGGGCCTGCGCATCGAAACCCAGCTCGGCCAGCACCGCGTCGTTGTGCTCGCCCAGCGCCGGCGGCGCCTGCCGGCTCAGCGGGGCGACGCCGTCGCGGCGCAGCGGGTTGGCCAGCTGCGGCACCGCGCCCCACAACGGATGCGCCAGCTGCTGCACCAGGCCGCGCGCGCTGACCTGGTCATGCGCAAAGACCTGGGCCAGGTCGTTGACCGGCCCGGCCGGCACACCGGCGGCGGCGAGCGCATCCAGCCAGCTGCGCGTGCCGCGCGTGAGCAGTACGGCGGTCATCGCGATGATCAACTCCGCACGCGCGGCGACACGGCCGGCGTTGGTGGCGAAGCGCGCATCCGCGGCCAGCGCGTCGGCGCCGGCCGCGGCGCAGAAGCGGCGGAACTGTTCGTCGTTGCCGACCGCCAGCATCAGGTGCCCGTCCGCCGTGGCGAACACCTGGTACGGCGCGATGTTCGGATGCGCCGTGCCATGGCGCGGCGGCACTTCGCCGCCGACGAGGTAATTCATGCCCTGGTTCGCAAGCCAGGCGACCTGGCAGTCGAACAGCGCGAGATCGAGCTGGGCGCCGCGGCCGCTGTGCGTGCGCGCATGCAGCGCGGCCAGGATCGCGCTGGCCGCATACATGCCGCACATCAGGTCGCTGACTGCGATGCCCGCCTTCATCGGCCCGGCGCCGGGCTCGCCCGCGCCCAGGCCGGTCAGCGACATCAGGCCGGCCTCGGCCTGGATCATGGCGTCATAGCCGGCACGGTCGCGGTTGGGCCCGTCCTGGCCGAAACCGGTGACCGAGCAATAGATCAGCCGCGGGTTCAGCGCCGCCAGGCTGGCGTAATCCAGCCCGTAGCGCGCCAGCGTGCCCGGCAGGTAGTTCTCGACCACCACATCGGCCTGCTGCGCCAGCCGGCGCAGGATGTCCTGGCCCTCGGCGCTGCGGAAATCCAGGCTCAGCGAACGCTTGCCGCGATTGCAGCAAAGGAAATACGCCGCGACCTGTTCGCCGCCCTGCCCGCGCAGGAACGGCGGCCCCCAGCGCCGCGTATCGTCGCCGCCGGCCGGGTTCTCCACCTTGACCACGTCCGCACCGTAGTCGGCCAGCAGCTGGGTGCACCAGGGGCCGGCGAGGATGCGGGAAAGATCAAGTACACGTACGCCGTTGAGCATGGGATGGGGCCCGGATTCGGGATTGGGGATTCACAGCAGCGTCCGCGCGCCTCGCGCGCCTTCGCCCGTTCTGCGGCGCGGCCAGGCAAGCGAGGAAAGATTCGGCATCAGAGATTCGTCGGACGGCCGCTCCATTGCCCGCCAGCCTTTCGCCGCCAGGGCAGACATCGCAAGCGGAACCTGCACCGCCCCGCCTCCGCGAATCCTCAATCCCGAATCCCCGATCCCGTACCCGGCTAAGCCGGGTACTCCGGCGCCCCGTCCAGCGCCGCCGCACAGACTTCGGCCAGTTCCAGCAGGCGCAGGTCCGAGCCGGGCGGGCCGACGAACTGCAGGCCCAGCGGCAGGCCGCTGCTGGCGCGGCCCATGGGAATGCTCACGGCGGGACAGCCGGCCAGGCTGGCGAAGCAGGTGAACTGGGCCTGGTCGGCGGGCTCGGGTTCGTCCAGCCGCGCGGCGGGCGCCGGCGTGGTCGGCAGCACCAGCACGTCGACCTCGGCGAACACACGCCGCGCCTTGAGCACCGAGGCATCCAGCATGCGGTCGGCGGCGACATAGTCGGCGGCGGATTTGCCCGCGGCGAAATCGAGCAGGCCGCGCAACGCGGGCGAGATGGGCTGCGCGGTGTCGGCGATGTCCTCGGCGAAGGTCTGGCGCATCTCGGCCTCCATCAGCAGCAGGCCGGCGCGGCGCGCGCGCGCCAGGGGGTAGTCGGAGAAATCCACCGCGCGCTGCTCGCCCAGTTCCTGGCGCAGGCTGATCAGGGCCTGCTCGAATGCGGCCAGCACTTCCGGCGTGGCGCCCAGCCCGGCCAGGCCGCCCAGCACGCCGGTGCGCAGCCGGCCCGGTTCCCAGTCCGGCGGCGCCAGCGCCACGCGGCGCTTGCGCGAGCGCGGATCTTCCGCATCGTAGCCGGCCAGCACCTGCAGCAGCACGGTCAGATCATCCACGCTGCGCGCGATCAGGCCCACCGTATCCAGACGCCGCGCCGCCGGCACCAGGCCGCGGGCGGAAATCTCGCCGTGGGTGGGCTTGAGCGCGAATACGCCGCAATGGCTGGCCGGGATGCGCACCGAACCCAGGCTGTCGGAACCGACTGCCGCCACGCACAGGCCGGCGGCGACCGCCGCCGCGGCACCGCCGGAGGAACCGCCGACGCCGTATTCGGGCTGCCAGGGATTGCGCGTCGCACCGTAGTGCGGGTTCTGCGTGGCGGCGCCGAGCACGCCTTCGTCGAGATTGGTCTTGCCCAGCACCACCGCGCCGGCGCCGAGCAGGCGCGCGACCACGGCCGCGTCCTCGCTGGCGATGCGGCCGCGCCGCGCCGGCAGGCCGGCTGTGGTCGGCCAGCCGGCGGCATCGAGATTGTCCTTGAGCGCGACCGGAATGCCGTCGAGCCGGCCCAGCAGGCGCCCGGCCGCGCGGCGCGCGGTGCTGGCCGCGGCCTGGGCGCGCGAGACGGCGGCGTCCAGGCCGATATAAGCATTGAGGCGGGGATTGGCCGCGGCGATCGCGTCCAGGTAAATGTCGGTCAGCTGTGCGGCGTCGATGCGCCCCGAGGCCAGCCAGTGCAAGGTCTGGCAGGTGCTGGCGGCGCGTACGCGCGCGGGATCCAGCCCGGTCGGTGTCGCAGTGGTCATCCTTACCTCCCTGTGCAATGGGCGCGCTAGCGTCGGTGCATACGCCGCATTAAGCAAGTCGCTGCGCAGTATTTTTCCCGCCGGGACGTTAGGATTCCGCCTACACGAACGTACAGGCCCCGCACGGACTGCCGCACCGCCGATGAACGACGACAGCCAGCGCTCCGATCCCCCCAGCCTGCCCGCGCGCCGCGGGCTGCGTTCCTCGCGCAAGCCGCGCTATCTGCAGGTGGCCGACGAACTGCGCGACGAGCTCAAGCGCGGCGACCATCCCGTCGGCGGCATGCTGCCGACCGAGGCCCAGCTGTGCGAACGTTTCGGCATCAGCCGCTACACCGCGCGCGAAGCCCTGCGCACGCTGGAGGAAATGGGCCTGATCGCGCGCCGGCGCGGCTCCGGCACCAAGGTGCGCAGCGCCGAGCCGCAGGTACGCTACAACCAGTACGTGCGTTCCATCGACGACCTGCTGCAGTACACCCAGGCCACGCGCTTCCAGCTGCGCCACAGCGACCGCCTCCTGGCCGACGCCACCCTGGCCGGCTGGCTGGATGTGCGCGCCGGCACCGAATGTGTGCTGCTGCACGGCATCCGCTACCAGCGCCGCATGCTCAAGCCGTTCTGTATTACCGATGTATACCGCCGCGCCAGCATGCAGGGCCTGCCGCCGGGCTTTGCCCGGGTCGAGGACGCCATGCGCGCGCTGATCGAGGGCGAGCTGTTCGCCCGCGTCGGCCTGGTCGAGCAAAGCCTCTCCGCCGTCGCGCTGGATGCGGAACAGGCCGACCAGCTCGAAGTGGAACCCGGCACGCCGGCGCTGCGCACGCTGCGGCGCTATTTCGATCCCAAGAGCCGCATCCTGCTGGTCGCCGTCACCCTGCATCCGGGCGATGTGTTCTCCTACATCACGCGCTATGAGCGCTCGGATGTGATGCGCGGCGTGTAGCCGCGAACGCGCAGCTTGGATTTCCGCCGGACTGCGGCGAGCCCGCCGCAGGCAGCATCTGCCCCGGCGCAAGCATCCGCGCTCTCAGCCTCATAGACACCGGCGGACCGCCTTGGCGCAGCCCGCCGGATGCACCGCACCGCCTCAGATACAGCTGACCGTGCCGCCGCTGATCCGCTTGCCGGCCGATTCGCGGATCGCCGTGCACAGCTGCAGCGATTCCTCTTCGGTCATGCCCCAGCCCAGCACCACCGCGCGGCGCGGCGTGCTGCCGCGGTCATTGGTCTCCACGCGGGCGTAGTGGGTGCTGACGGGCAGGCCGTCCAGCATCTTCTGATAGCGCGGCTCGACCTGGCTGGAGCATTCCTGGCTTTTCAGCGAACAGCCAATGCCGTTCTTGCCGCCGCCCGGGCACAGCGCGGCGATGCGGCTGCCGGCGTCGTGCTTCTCGCAATCGGCGGCGTAGGGTTTTTCCTCGACCGCGACCAGTTCGATCTCGCGCTGCTCGGTCTTCATCAGCATGCGCAATTCCAGATACCCCTCATACACCGGCTGGCCGGCGGCCGCTCCCGCACCGTTTGCCGGCGTCTTGCCGACGAATCTGTAAGCCGCAAAGCCGAGCACGAGCACGGCAACAATCACTCGCCACATGGTGGACGCTTCCCCTGTTAAGTCACGGACCCACGCGCACGGCAGCACCGGACCGGCAGAGCGGCCCAGGAAACGGCAGAGGACGTGGAAATGGGCGCGGAACGCCCCTCCCCAGGATGCGATCCGCCGGCGTAGCGTAGCGGAAGCCGCGTGCGGCGGCCTCGGCCGCCGGTCGGGGCGCGGCGGTTGCGGCATGGATTGCTCCACCCAGGCCCGAACCCCGACAATCAGCCTCTTTCCTCGCCTCTAGCCGGAGTCCGCCATGAGCGAACGCGATGTCATGGAATACGACGTGGTCACCGTGGGCGCAGGCCCCGCCGGCCTCGCCTTCGCCATCCGCCTCAAGCAGCTCAAGCCGGACATCCGCGTCTGCGTCATCGAAAAGGCGTCCACGGTAGGCGCGCACATCCTTTCCGGCGCGGTGATCGAACCCGAGCCGCTGAACGAGCTTCTGCCGGAATGGGGCAAGAACCCGCCGCCGATCTGCGTGCCGGTGACCAAGGACGAGATGTACTGGATCCGCGACAAGGACCGCGCGGTCAAGCTGCCCGTGGTGCCGCCGCAGATGCACAACCACGGCAATTTCATCGTCTCGCTGGGCGCGCTGTGCGCCTGGCTGGCGCCCCAGGCCGAGGCGCTGGGCGTGGAGATCTACCCGGGCTTCGCCGCCGCCGAGCCGCTGTTCAACGAGGCCGGCGCCGTCTGCGGCGTGCGCATCGGCGACATGGGCGTGGCCAAGGACGGATCGCACAAGTCCGGCTATACCCAGGGCATCGACATCACCGCGCCGCTGACCGTGCTGGGCGAAGGCGCGCGCGGCCATCTGAGCAAGCAGCTGATCGCCAAGTACGCCCTGGACAAGGACTGCGATCCGCAGACCTGGTCCATCGGCATCAAGGAACTGTGGCAGCTGCCGCCGGGCCGGGTCGAGCCGGGCAAGGTCGTACACACCCTGGGCTGGCCGGCCGACAACGCCACCTACGGCGGCAGCTTCCTGTATCACCTGGACAAGGACCGCGTCGCGGTCGGCTATGTCACCGGCCTGGATTACTCCGATCCGCTGCTGTCGCCGTTCGAGCTGTTCCAGCAGATCAAGAACCATCCGCAGTTCAAGCCGCTGTTTGAAGGCGGCAGCATCATTTCCTACGGCGCCCGCGCCATCGTCGCCGGCGGCTTCCAGTCCCTGCCCAAGTGCGAGATGCCCGGCGCGCTGCTGATCGGCGATGCCGCCGGCCTGCTCAACGTGCCCAAGATCAAGGGCACCCACCAGGCGCTGCGCTCGGGCATGCTGGCCGCCGAACACGTCGCCGCGGCCGGCACCAGCGAAGGCTGGGATGCAAAACTGCGCGCTTCTGCAGTAGTGAAAGAATTGCACAAAGTGCGCAATATCAAACCCGGCTTCCACAAGGGCCTGTGGCTGGGCCTGGCCAACGCCGGCTGGGAAACCCTTACCGCCGGCCTGTCGCCGTGGACGCTGAAGAACCACGCCGACTGGAAGCAGCTGCACAAGATCGGCCAGTACGAACAACCCAAGCGTGATTTCCTCGAACGCACCCTGCCGCCGCGCGACCGCCTGGCCTCGGTGTACTTTGCCGCGACCGAGCACGACGAGGACCAGCCCGTACACCTGAAGGTGCTGGACACCAACATCTGCGTCACCACCTGCGCCGCCGAATACCAGAACCCCTGCCAGCGCTTCTGCCCGGCCGGCGTGTATGAGATCGTCGAGGACGAAACCGGCAAGCGCCTGCAGATCAACGCCGCCAACTGCGTGCACTGCAAGACCTGCGACATCAAGGACCCGTACCAGATCATCAACTGGGTAACGCCGGAAGGCGGCGCGGGACCGAATTACCAGAACCTCTGAGCCCGATCGCTGGCGCCGGCGGCGTGCGCTCGCCGCCGCGGCCGCAATCGCAACGCCGCGGCCGCGGCGCTAGCCGCCCGACCGCGTACTGGCGCTGGAACCGCCGCCGGGCATGGCATTCGATCTGCGCGGCAGTGGAACCCGCCTGTTCCTCAATTACCTCAGCCAGGTCGGGCGAGTGCACGGGCTGCAGGCTGGAAATGCCTGTTCACCGACTGCTGGCCGGACATGGGAGGCATGCAGCCGGCACCCGGAACCTGGGCGCAGCAGGTTTCCATCGAGGACTGGAACGACGTGGCACAGAGGGCCGAGGCCCTGCTGCGCGACGGTGTCGCGCCGCTGCGCTACCGGCCGCGCCGCGAGGACGGCAGTACGCTGCTGGTGGAATTCTGCTGGCGCGGCCGCTACGGCCTGTTCCTGCGCGCCGACACCAACCTCGCCGATGCCGGCGACGCGCGCGTGATCGCATTCGCCGACCGCCTGTTCCTGCTCGGCGGCGGGCGCAGCCATCTGGACTATTGAAGCAGGGCTGCCACCGCATCCCGGATGCGGCCGCCGCTCTCAGACCTCGGGCGCCGACGCAGCTGTTTCGTACAACTCCAGCGGCAGCCCGTCCGGGTCGCTGAAAAATACAAAACGCCGCCCGGTATATTCGTCCACCCGCACTTCCTGCACCGGAACGCCGTGGCGCTCCAGCGCCGCCTTGCAGGCGGCGACATCGTCCACGGCGAAGGCGATATGGCGCGCACCGCAGGCTTCGGGGTACGAAGGCCGCGGCGGCGGCGCGGGAAAGGAGAACAGTTCGAGCTGGCCGCCGTCGGGCAGGGCCAGGTCCAGCTTCCAGGAATCGCGGCCGGCGCGGAAATTTTCCGCCAGCACGCGCAGGCCGAGCACTTCGACGTAGAAACGGCGCGAGCGGGCGTAGTCCGAACAGATCACCGCGACATGGTGCAGGCGCTTGAGCATGCCGCATCTTGCCGCGCGGCGGCGGGCGGCGCCAGGCGACTTTGGCCGCGGGTGCGGGAGCGTTGGGTATCCCGGGAATTTCCAGGCTGCCCAATGGCTGTCCCGCAAGTGCACAGGGCAGCCACGACCAGTCCCGCGCCACTGGCGCCGACCCGATCCCGCAAACGAAACGGGGCGGCTATCGCCGCCCCGCTGCGTCATTGCTGGAGCTTTCCGCTTACGGCAGCTGGAAGCCGTTGGCGAAGATCGAATCCGGCACGGTGTAGGTGCCGGTGATGGTCTGGTTGGACAGGGCCGAGTAGGCCAGCACGATCACCAGATAATTGCCCGCCGCCGGGTTGGGAATGCTGCAGCTCTCGTCGGCCGTCGCGCCGGCGGATTCGCAGATCACATCGTCGCCGAGCTTGACGGTCAGGTCCGCATCCTCGCCGCCGGCACCGGTGGTGACGAAGCTGACATTGGTCGCACCGGCCGGAACCTGCAGCGAGTAGCGCAGCTCGTCGCCCTGCGGCGCGCTGAGGCCCGGCACGCTGACGCCGTTGACCAGCGGAATCGGCGGCGCGAACAGGCGCACCACACGCGAATAGCTGGCGCTGGCGCCGTCGTCGTCGGTCACGGTCAGCGCCACGGTGTAGGTGCCGTAGTTTGCGTAGGTGTGGCTGGTGTCGGCCGCGGTCGAAACCGGGCTGCCGTCGCCGAAGTTCCAGCTGTGGGAGACGATAGTGCCGTCGAAATCCAGCGAGGTGTCGTCGAAGGTCGCCGTGCGGTCGTTGACGCTGGCGCTGAAGTCCACCGTCGGCGGTGCATTCGTCGGCGAACTGCCCAGCACCACGCGCCAGGCGCCGCGGCTGTAGGTGCCGGCGGTGAGCACGTAGGGATCGTTGTCGATCTCCAGATCCGTCACCACCAGGCCCAGCGGCAGGCCGGCGGAGAAGGCGTTGAAGTTGTCGCCGCCGTCGGTACTTTCATACACGCCGATGTCGGTGCCGACGAAGATGCGGTTGGTATTGCCCGGATCGACCACGACGCTGTTGGCCGGCACATTGGGCAGGCCGGCGCCGACCGCGGCCCAGGTGGTACCGCCGGTGGTGGTGCGGTACAGGCGCGAGGCGCCGAAGCCCGAGCGCGTGATGAAGGCGCGCTGCGCATTGGTCGGGTCCATGGCCACGTCGGAGACGATGCCGCCCGGGTAGTCGCCGGTGACGTTGGTGAAGGTCGGCGTGGGTACCGAGGCATCCGGGCTGAAATAGATGCGGCCGCCCGAGGTGCCGACATAGGTCGGCATCAGCACGCCGATGAGCTGCGGCGTCACCACCGAAGCGGCGCTGCCCATGTTGGGCGAAACCGCGGTCCAGCTGCTGCCGTTGGTGGGCATGCGGTACAGCGTATTGGACGAGGCGAACAGCTGGTTGCCGGCCACCGCCATGGGCGTGACCCAGGGGAAGCTGCTGGACGAGGTCATGCCGGCGGTGGGCACGCTCTGGAAGCTGCCCAGGCTGCCGTTGGCTTCGGAACGGACGATGTTGGGGAAGCCGCCGCTCGGATAGCTGGTCTGGAACACGCGCGAGGGCGTGGTCGGATCCACCGCGTTCATGAAGCCGTCGCCGCTGGGGAAGGTCAGGCCCCACTGCAGGCTGGTGCGGCGGCTGGAGGAGCCGTTGTCCTGGGCGCCGCCGAACACGATGTTCGCATCGGTGGGATGTACCGCGATGTCGTAGAACTGGGTGATGTTGAGGTTGGAATTCATGTTCACGTACGACGCGCCGCCGTCGTCCGTGCGCCACAGGCCGCCGTCGGTGCCGACCCAGAAACGGTTCGGGTTGGTCGCCGAATAGCGCACCACGTGGGTGTCCTGATGCACTTTCTGCGAGGTGCCCCAGGTCGCCGTCAGCGCGCTCAGCCCGGTGCCGCCGTTGGTGGAGCGGAAATGGCGGATGGTGCCGACCAGCAGGGTGGACGGATCGGTCGGATGCACCGACAGGGTCAGGTTGTAGCCGCACTGGCCTTCGCAGGCCGAGCCGTTGGTCTGGGTCCAGTTGGCGCCGCCGTTGGTAGTGCGGTACAGGCGCGAGCCGATCAGCGCGTACAGCGTGTTGGAATCGCTGGGCGACATGGACAGGCGCAGGCGCGTGCCGGAGGCATTGAGGCCGGTGTTCATCGGCGTCCAGGTCGCGCCGCCGTCGGTGGACTTGGACACGCCGCTGCCGATCAGGCCGGCGTAGACCGTGTTCGTGCCCGGCACGAAGATGATGTCTTCGACGTTGGTGCTGAGCACGCGGGTCCAGGTCAGGCCGCGGTCGGCGGAACGGAACACGCCCGCGCCGCTGAGTGCGCCGGAGGCGCTGCAGCTGCCGGCGCCGCCGGCCAGGATCACGTTGCTGTCGGTGGGCTGGATGGCGACCGCGTTGACGATGTTCAGCGGCAGATTGGTCGCGCCGGCGCCGTTGCGGGCGTTCCAGGTCGCGCCGGCATCCTCGCTGAGGTAGACGCCCTGGCCGAAGTAGCCGGCGCAGCCGCCGCCGTTCTTGTCGCCGGTGCCGACCCATACCACGTTGGAATTGTTCGGATCCAGCGTCACCGCGCCGATGGGCAGGGTGCCCACATTGTCGAAGATCGGCGTCCAGCTGGCGCCGGCGTTGGTGGTCTTCCACACGCCGCCCGCGGCCGAGCCGACATAAACCGTGTCCTCATTGCCCGGCACCGGAGTGACCGCGTTGATACGGCCGGCGACGCGGCCCATGATCCAGTCGGTCATGGTCATGGACGAGGGGCCTACCGGCTCCCAGACCAGGCCGCCGCGCTGCTGCTCCGGATCGCGGCTGCGGCGCATCTGCTGCAGCGCCTGCACCGATTCGGCGCGGTTGCGCGCCGCATCCGGCGCATTGCGCAGGCCGCGCGTGCGTTCGAACCACAACTGGCGCTGCTCGATCTGCCAGGATTCCTCGCGGCCTTCGTGCTCTTCGCTTTCCTTCTGCCCCTCCGTGCGCATCAGTTTCTCGATGTGCTCGGCTTCCTCATGCGAGGCCAGCGCGGGCAGGGCCGGCGCCAGCAACGAAAAACCGACAGCGGCGCCGAGCAGGCGCCACCCCTGAACTGTTTTGGACATGCCGCTCTCCCCAGACGATAAGCCGGGCCCGCACCACCGCAGGCCACCGCGACCGGATCGTAAGGCGGATTATTCCAGCACCCATAGCCCATAAGTACCAGTACTGGAGACGGATATCCGTACAGTGTCGAAGGCCTAGCGGGTAACCTTTTGCAACCGCGAATGCCGCTGAAGCAGGCCGGACAGTGGACTCCAGGCCAGCGCCAGGCCCAGCAGCAGTCCCCAGCCGTTGCCCCAGCGCGGCAGCGCCGGCAGTGCCTGGTGCACGGCGGCCAGCCAGGCGTCGCCGTGCAGGAACAGCTGCACACCGCCCGCCCCGGCCAGCAGCAGCAGCATGGCCGCGAGCAGGCGCCGCTCCCAGCGGCCGTCGAGCAGGCGCTCGCGCTCCACCCGCCGCGCCAGGGCAGCGGCGAAATCCGCGGGCAGCTGTGGCGCGGGTACCTCGCGCAACGCCCGGTGCAGCAGGCGGTAATGCCCCAGGCCGACGCCGTCGCCGGCAGCCGCGGCGCCGCGCTCCTGGGCCAGGGCCGCTTCCTGCAGTTGCCATTCGTGCGGATCCACGCGCGGATCCCGCGGTGTCTGCGTGTTCATCGGGGCGCTCCCGCCACGTCCTGCAGCAGTGCGCGCAGGCGCAGACGGCTGCGGAACAGGTGGCTCTTGATGGTGCCGGCGGCCAGGCTGGTGATCTGGCTGATCTCGGGGATGGACAGCTCATCCAGGTGATACAGGGTCAGCAAGGTGCGCGGCAAGGGCGCCAGCGCGTCGATCGCGGCCTGCAGATGGCGGCGCAGTTCCTCGTCGGCCCAGGCGGCTTCCAGGTCGAAGCCGTCGCTTTCGCGTTCCAGCAGGGCCAGCGGCTCGTCCTCGGCGTCTCCCTGCAGCAGCGGCAGCTGCTTCTTTTCCAGGTGGCGCAGTCCTACCGCGTAGGCGATGCGGCCTATCCACGACTTCAGCGCGCTTTCGTAGCGGTACTGGTGCAGGTACTGATGCACGCGCAGGAAAGTTTCCTGGCACAGCTCGCGGGTGTCCTCGGGGTGGCGCACCAGGCGCTGGATGATGTGCCAGCACAGGCCCTGGTGCAGGCTGACCAGGCGTTCGAACGCGCCCGCCCGCCCGGCCAGTACGGCGCTGACGAGTTCACGGTCCGGATTCATGGGCTGGCAGCGTCCATCCGGCGCAAGATACGGAATCCGCCGCCGCGGTTGCAGCACACCCGAAATAACCCCGTGCCGGCCGGTTGCAACCGCTCGCCGCGTTGACGTATCCCTGTGCGGCGAGCGGCCGTACGGGCCTGGCGGCGGAGCGGGAGATGACAGTGCAAAATGTCTTGGTGCCGGTGACGATGTTTCTCTGCATCACCTATGTAATCAAGCTGCTGATCGATGCGCGCATGCGCATCCTGCTGCTGCGCGCCGGCGGCGCGGACGGCCTGCTGCATTCGCTGCTGCAGAACGAGGAACAGCAGCGCCGCCACGCCGCGCTGCGCTCGGGCATCACCCTGCTCGCCCTGGCCGGCGGCTTCGGCCTGATCCAGCTGCTGGGCTGGACGGACATCACGCCCGGCGCCGCTGCCGTGCTCGTCGGCGCGCTGGGCCTGGGCAATCTCTGCTACTACGGCCTCACCCGGCGCATGGCCTGAGCCACCGCAGGCTTCTGCCCGGGATCGCGCCGCCGGCGCCGCGGCGCATCAGGCCCGGATCGCGCTTGCCGCCGCCGCGACGGCGTGCTGAGCTTCACCCCCGCCGCCGCCGGAGCCCGCCATGGCCAACGACATCGCCGCCGCCGTTCGCGAAATCTGCCTTTCCTTTCCCGAGGCCGAGGAATACCTCTCCCACGGCTCGCCCAATTTCCGCGTACGCGGCAAGACTTTCGCCAGCTACCTGGTCAACCACCACGGCGACGGCCGCGTCGCGCTGTGGCTGGGCGCGCCGTCCGGCGCACAGGAACAGTGGGTGGGCATGCAGCCGGAAATCTTTTTTGTACCGCCCTACGTCGGCCACCGCGGCTGGCTGGGCGTGGAGCTGGACAAGGGCCTGGACTGGAAGCAGGTCGCCGCGCTGGTGCGCGAGGCCTACGAAAAAGCCGCCCCGGCCGCGCTCGCGGCGAAGCTAGGCAAGACCATCGTCATCAGGCCGCCCAAGGCCGCACTCAAGCCGGAAGAACGCGATCCGCTGCTGGCGCCGGCGGTGCAGAAGCTGCTGCAGCCACTGCGCGAATACTGCCTCTCGCTGCCGGAAACCGCGGAAGAACCGCGCTTCGGCTCGCCGTCCTGGCGCGTAGGCAAGCGCACCTTCGCCACTGCCTGGCGCTATGACGAGGCGCTGTGCTTCGGCTTCTGGGTCGGCGTGGAACAGCAGGGCCTGTACACCGGCGATGCGCGCTTCTTCATACCGCCGTACATGGGCCACAACGGCTGGATCGCGCTGCGCGTGGGCGCGAAACCGAACTGGAAGGAGATCCGCAGCCTGGCCCTGCACAGCTACCGGCATTTCGCGCTCAAGCGCATGCTGGCGCAACTGGACGAATAGCCGCTAGCGCCGCCGCTCCCACAGCGGCTGCAGCAGCACCGCGGCGATGATGATGGCCACGCCCAGGTAGAAATACACATCGAGCTGGCGCTGCTCGCCGAACAGCAGGGCCGCCAGCACGATGGCGTAGACCGGCTCCAGGTTGATCGCCAGCTGCGCGGTGAAGGTGCTGATATGGCGCAGCGCCACCAGCGACAGCGAGAACGGCAGCAGAGTGCAGCCCAGGGCCAGCACGAGCAGCAGCACGGTATCGCGCAGGTCTGGCAGCGGGAAGGCGGCGCCGTCGTGCGGCAGCAGCGGCGCGAGCAGGGTCAGCAGCACGGTGCCCGCGCCCAGTTCGATCGCGGTCACGCTGAGCGCATCGGCCGCATGCACATAGCGCTTGTTGAACGCGGCGAACAGCGAAGCCAGCAAAGCCGAGACCACGCCGACCAGCAATCCCATCTGCATGCCCTCCGGCGTGGCGCCGACCACCAGCACCACGCCGGGCAGCACGAACAGGCCCAGGGTCAGCTCGCGCGGGTTCAGTGCGCGGCCGGCGACCCAGGGTTCGATCACGGCGAGAAAGATCGGGCACAGCGCCATCGAGGTCGCCGCGATCGAAGCGTTGGCCAGCTTCACCGCGGCATAGAACGACAGCCAGTGCAATGCGACCAGCCAGCCTATGCCGGCGTAAATCGCGATCAGCCGCGGCGGCAGCGCGCGCAGGCTGCGCCATACCCGCGGCAGCAGCAGCACCAAGCCGCTGACCAGCAGCATGCGCCACCACACCAGGGCCATCGCCGGCAGGCTGATCATCTTGCCGAGGATGGCGGTGAGTCCCCAGAGCACCACGCAGAAATGGATCTGCAGCAGCGCCTTGCTGTGAGCGGTCAGCGGCAAGCAGCACCTTTCGTCGTCAGTACGCCGGAAGAATGCCAGCTTCGCCGCCGCCTGTCTGGAAGAATGCCTCTAGGGTTGCAGCGGAAACGCCAACAGCGAGCCGGCGATGGTGGCGACGATCACGCTGTCGCCGGCCAGCGCCGGCGAACCGGCGATGCCCCACTGGTGTCCGCCCGTGTCGGCCAGCGGCCAGCGCGTGAGCAGGCGCCCGGAGCTGCGCTCAAGTACGCTGAAGCTGGCCTGGTGGCGGATGAAATACGGCGTCCCGCCGGCGGCGCCGACGTAGATGTACTTGTCCGTCACCAGCGGCGTACCCCAGTTCCAGCCGAAGACATCGCTGCGCCAGAGCACATGGCCGTCCGCGGGATTGATCGCGCTGACGCGGCGCAGGTCGGAGGAGCCGACGTAGATCACGCCGTCGCGCACCACCGGTGTCGATTCCACCCACGAACCCCAGAAAAACAGGCGCCAATGCGTCTCGCCGCTGGCCGCGTCCAGCGACAGCAGGCCGGCGCCGCGGTTGCCGGCCAGCACGCGGCCCGCGTGCACGACCGGCGCGGCGTCGACTTCGGCACCGGTATCGCTGCGCCAGAGTTCACGCCCGCTGGCCGCATCCAGCGCGTAGACAAAATGATCGGCGCTGCCCACGTAGACCTTGCCCTCGGCCAGCGCCACGGCGTTGCGGATGCGGCCGCGCGTGTCGAAGCGCCAGCGCTTCTGCCCGCTGGCCGCATCCACCGCATGCAGACCGCCGTCGCCGGCGCCGATATAGACGGTATCGCCAGCCACCACGGGCTGGGCACCCTGCCAGTCCCAGTCGTAGACAAAGGGATGCGGCAGCACGCGCGTCACCGCGGCATCGCCCAGGGTGTAGCGCCAGCGCTCCTTGCCGTCGGCGCGGGCGAGGCAGAACAGGAAGCCGTTGTCGGCGGCGAAATAGACGCTGTCCGCCGTCACCGCCACCGCGCCATGTATGGGCCGGCCGGCGCTGAAGGCCCAGCGCGGCTTGCCATCGCGCACATCGATTGCATTGAGAATGCCGCCGGTGGTGCCGATATAGGCCACGCCGTCGGCGACCACGGGCGAGGCATAGACCTGTCCGCTCAGCCGCGCCTCCCAGCGCGGCGCCGGCCCGGTCGGCAGCCTGGGCAGCGCCGGTTCGAGCGGCAGCGTACGCACGCGCTTGAACGTGGCCGGACTGTTGGGGCCGGGATAGGTGCCGCTGAGCGTATCGCCGTGCAGACGCAGGTTGAGGAACATGGCCGCGCTGCTCACCGTATCGCCGTCGCGCAGCACTTCGCCGCCCATGTCGGTGCCGAACAGGTTGGCGATGGGCTGGGTGGTCAGTATCGCCAGCTTGCCCTCGGCATTGCGCCGGAACTCCAGGCCGACCTCGATCTTCTCCTTGGCCGAACCCGCCGTACCCAGCCACTTGCCCAGCAGCGCATCCTCCGCCGCCGGCGCCGTGCGCGGCAGCAGCGCCAGCGCTGCCATCAAAATAAAACAAACCACATATGGATAGTGCGATTCCGCCGTTGCCGACCCGACTGCGCCGCGCATGACCTTCCCTCCCCGTGCAGGCCGCCGCGGCCGATCGCGGCGGCGGACGGCGCGCAGTCTGGCGCGCGGCCGCGCGGCGGCCGCGTGCCTCAGGACACGGCGAGTTTGCGCAAATCGCGAGTTGGCCGGCGCCGCACGGCCGCGCTCAGCCCGGCTTGCCGCCCTGGCCGAACAGCACTTTGTTCGCCGCCGCGCTGCCGACCGCGTTCTGCGCACTGAGCCCTTCGGCGCGGGCGTAGGCACGCTGCGTCGCCGGGCGCGCGGCGATGGCCTCGAACCAGCGCTTGAGGTGCGGGAAATCCGCCAGATCCTGGCCCTGGCGCTGGTGCGGCACTATCCACGGGTAGCTGGCCATGTCGGCGATGCTGTAGTCGGCGCCGGCGACGAATTCGTGCTGGCCCAGCTGCTTGTCCAGCACGCCGTACAGGCGCGCGGTCTCGCGCACATAGCGGTCTATGGCGTAGGGAATCTTCTCCGGCGCATAGGTGCCGAAATGATGATTCTGCCCGGCCATGGGCCCCAGCCCGCCGACCTGCCAGTACAGCCATTGCAGCACCTGGCTGCGTTCGCGCGCGGTGCGCGGCAGGAACCGGCCGCTCTTGTCGGCCAGGTATTCCAGGATGGCGCCGGATTCAAACAGCGCAATCGGCGCGCCGCCATCGGCCGGCGCGGTGTCGACGATGGCCGGGATGCGGTTGTTCGGCGAAATGGCGAGGAATTCCGCGCGGAACTGCTCGCCGGCGGTGATATCGACCGGGTGCAGGCTGTAGTCCAGGCCGGCCTCTTCCAGCAGCAGGGTGATCTTGTGGCCGTTGGGCGTCGGCCAGTAGTGGAGCTGGATCATGGGTGCATATCCGCGATGAAGGAAGCCGCCGTATGCCTGCGGCCCGGGTGTTTTTCAACCGCGCCGCGGCGGGAAAGACTGTCCCGCCGCCGGGACCATCGCGCCGCGCAGTGCAACCGTCGGGCCGGCGGAAAAAGGGACGCCGGGCTTCCGGATGCCGAGTGCCGATTTCCGCGGCGGGCCGTACGCGAGCGAATTCTTCGTCAGCGATGAGCCCCAGCCCGCAACACGGCGCGCCGGCGCGAGCAGGCCGCTTCCGCCCTGCCGCGGCTGCGCGTAACCCCGCGGCGGCCGGGCACACGCCGCGCGGAGAATTTCGCGGCGCCGTGTGATATTTCCGCCCCGGCCGGCGAATACAGGCAGCAGGCGCCAGTCGCGGCGCCGCCACCGGAAACCTGCCATGCCCTGCGGTACCACCCAGTCAGTGCTTGCGCCTGCCCGTCCCGCGGGCGCACCGTATCGCGCGCCGCGCCCGTCCCGACTGCCCGGGCCGCCGCGCGCATGATTCCCCTCTGTCCCGTTCCCAGCCCGGGCCTGGCCTGCCTGGCTGCATCCACTGCCTCGCTGCCCATGACCGAACGCGCCGCCGACGACGTCTTCCTGGAACAGCTGCGCCAGCACACCGCCATTCTGTACAAAGTGGCCAATGCCTATTGCCGCCGGCGCGAGGACCGCGGCGACCTGATCCAGGACATGGTGGCCGAACTCTGGCGCTCCTGGCCGCGCTTCGATCCGGCCGGCTCCTTCGCCGGCTGGATGCAGCGCATCGCGATCAATGTGGCCATCTCCTTCCACCGCGGCGAAAGCCGGCGCATACGCGATGCATTGCCGCTGGAGGAATTCGGCCTGGACCTCGCCGCCGCCGACCGCGTACTCGACGCCGAGGGCGACGACCTGCGCGCGCTGCACCAGCTGATCGCCCGGCTGGAACCGCTCAACCGCGCCCTGATCCTGCTCTATCTCGAAGGCTATTCGCAGGAAGAAATGGCCGGCCTGACCGGCCTCGGCGCGAGCAATGTCGCCACCCGCATCAACCGCATCAAGCAACGGCTGCAGCGCGACTACGCGGCCGCGGAGGAAAGCCCATGAACACCCGGACGCTGGATCTGGACCAACTGCGCCAGCAATGGACTGCGCAAGGCCGCGAGCTGGACGCGCACCTGCAGCTGGACGTGAACGCCGTACGCCGCCGCCTGGCCGCCGGCACGGCGACGGCGCTGCAGCGGCAGAAACTGCGGCGCGGGCTGGCGCTGCTCGCCGGCGCCGGCCTGCTCGCCGCGCTGCTGGCCTTCATGACCGCTCACACCGGCGATCCGCCCTATCTGCTGCTGGCGCTGCCGCTGGCGCTGCTGACGCTGTTCGCCGGCAGTGTCGATGCGCGCGAATGGCTCGTCCTGCGGCAGATCGACTTCGCCCAGCCGCTCGCCCGACTGCGCACGCAATACGACGAGCTGCGCGCGCGCCGCCTGCAATTGGCGCGGCTGATCGCCCAGCTTTCCGTGCTGCTGTGGCTGCCCATGATCCTGGTCGCCGTGAAAGGCCTGGCCGGCGTGGATCTGCTGCGCCGTCTTCCGCCCAGCGTCATCCTGGTCAATCTGAGCCTGGGCCTGATCGCGATACCGCTGCTGGGCGCGGTCACGCGCTGGGCCGCATCGCGCTGGCCGCAGTCGACCGCACTGCGCCGCTTCGGCGACAGCGTGGCCGGCGGCGACTGGCAGCACACCAGCGCGCAGTTGGACCGGCAACTGGATTTCGAGCACGACCTCGCCAGCGCGCCGCTGCACGCCGTGCGCCGTGCCGCCGCGGCACCGCTGCCTGCCGCTGTCGAGGCGCTGCGGCGCAGCGCCTGCCGCCGCAGCGATCTGGGCATAGCCGCCATCTGCGTGCTGATCCTCGGCGGCGGCGTGTTCAATGCGCAGCACGGCAGCAGCGCCAGTGCGCTGATTCCCGGCATCGTCCTGCACCTGCTCGCCGTAGGCTGGCTCATCGCCGCGATCCAGCAGCGCGACGCGCTGGCCGCGCCGGACGCCGGCGACGCCAGTTCCTGGCGCGAACGCCTGGGCCGCGCGCTGCACCGGCGCGAAGTGCTGCTGCAGTCCTACGTCGTCGCCCTGCCGCTGCTGTCGCTGGCGCTGCTGCAGGTGCTGGGGCTGGCGCTCGCCGCCGCCGACCTGTGGCAGCTGCTGGGACTGGCGACCTGGCTGGGCCTGGGCGTGCCCGCACTGATCGCCAGTGTGCTGTTGTATCGGCACTGGCGCCGCGCGGCGCCGCATTTCGCCGCACGGCTGGTCGAGGCGCTGAGCCTGGGCAGCCTGCACCGCGCGAAGGCCGTCATCCGCGCGTCATCGGCGGCCGACGACGACGCGGCGCAACGCGAGGCCGCGTGAAACAACCACGCAGCCTCGCGCAACGAACGCCGTCCACCCGACCAAAGTCGCAATGAATCGTCGCCGCCGCGGCACCACCCTGATCTGCCCGCGGCGGCGCAGCGCGCCGCCATCCCACCTGGAGCCCGCACCATGGAATATCGCTACCTCGGCCGTTCCGGCTTTCGCGTACCCGTACTCAGCTTCGGCACCGGCACCTTCGGCGGCCAGGGCGCGCTGTTCAGCGCCTGGGGCTCTACCGACGTGGCCGAGGCGCGCCGGCTGGTCGATATCTGCCTCGACGCCGGCCTCAACATGTTCGACAGCGCCGATGTGTATTCCAAGGGCGCGGCCGAATCCATCCTCGGCGAAGCGATCAAGGGGCGTCCGCGCGACCAGCTCATCCTCTCGACCAAGGCCACCTTCCGCTTCGGCGACGGCGAGAACCAGGTCGGTTCCTCGCGCCATCACCTGATCAACGCCGTAGACGCCGCGCTCAAGCGCCTGGGCACCGACTACATCGACCTGTTCCAGCTGCACGGCTTCGACGCGCGCACGCCGCTGGAAGAAACCCTGTCCACGCTCGACAACCTGGTCCGCGCCGGCAAGCTGCGCTACCTCGGCGTATCCAATTTCAGCGGCTGGCATCTGATGAAGTCGCTGGGCATCGCCGACCGCTATGGCTGGTCGCGCTACGTGGCGCACCAAGCCTATTACTCGCTGATCGGCCGCGACTACGAATGGGAGCTGATGCCGCTGGCCGCCGACCAGGGCGTGGGCGCGGTAGTATGGAGCCCGCTGGGCTGGGGCCGCCTGACCGGCAAGCTGCGCCGCGGCACGGCGCTGCCCGAATCCAGCCGCCTGCACGCGACGGCCGATTACGGCCCGCCGGTGAACGACGAGTATCTTTACAAGGTCGTCGACGTGCTCGACGAGATCGCCGCCGAAACCGGCAAGAGCGTGCCGCAGATCGCGCTGAACTGGCTGCTGCAGCGGCCCACTGTCAGCAACATCATCATCGGCGCGCGCAACGAGGAACAGCTGCGGCAGAACCTCGGCGCGGTGGGCTGGAACCTGAGCGCGGAACAGGTCGCACGGCTGGACGCTGCCAGCGCGACGACAAAGACCTATCCGTACTGGCACCAGGCGGGCTTCAGCTATCGCAATCCCACGCCAGTCTGAAACGGCGGCGGGCCTGGCATGCAGAGGGGCGGCGCCGCCGTCATTGCGGCGCCGGCCTGCGGCATGGATGTTTGCAAAATAGTTGCGCCGTGCGCAGGCGGCAGGGCATGCACGCAGCGCGGCCGCAAGCTGTGCACACCTAGCCTTGCTCTCGTACGATAAATTTCGCAGATATGATTTTCATATTCTTTGCCGCGTAGTACTGTTGCGCGGTCTTCCTGGATCGCAGGCAAGGAAACCGTGATGCAGGCGGAACGCCACATCCTTACACGCAGCGGGCTGCGGGTGCCGCGCATCCTGTACGGCACGGCCTGGAAGAAAGCGCAGACCGCGCGCTGGGTGCGCGAAGCCCTCGATGCCGGCTTCGACGGCATCGATACCGCCTGCCAGCCCAGGCATTACGACGAAGCCGGCGTCGGCACCGGCCTGCGCGCCTCGCGCCGCGCACGCGGCGAACTTTATCTGCAGACCAAGTTCACGCCGCTGGCCGGACAGGACCCGGCGCGCCTGCCCTACGACGCCGGTGCAAGCATCGCGCAACAGGTGCGGCAATCCTTCGCCCAGTCCCTGCACAACCTCGGCAGCCCCTATCTCGACTGCCTGCTGCTGCATTCGCCGCTGCAGGACCAGCGGCAGATGCGCGAATGCTGGCAGGCGCTGGAAGCCCTGGCCGACAGCGGCCAGGTCGGCCAGCTCGGCATCAGCAACTGCTACGAGCCCGACGCACTGCGCCGCCTGGACCGCGAAGCGCGTATCAAACCCGCCGTGGTGCAGAACCGCTTCTACGCCGCCACCGGCTATGACAGCGAGATCCGTGCCTACTGCCGCGGCGAGGGTATCGTCTACCAGAGCTTCTGGACCTTGAGCGCCAATCCGCAGCTGCTCGCCGACCCGGCCGTGACCGGCCCGGCCCGCTCGCTGGACCGCACGCCGGCACAGATCCTGTTCCGCTACCTGCTCCAGCAGGACGTGGTGCCGCTGACCGGCACCACATCGCTGCCGCATATGCAGCAAAGCCTGGCCATCTTCGATTTCGCGCTGACGGATGCAGAGGCCGGCGCCATCACGGCGCTGCTCTAGCCGCGCACCCCACCGGCATTCCCCGGTATCGCCGCCATTGTCGTGCGTGGAATCCGGTCAGGAAACGGCCATATCAGCCGCGCCCGGCACCCGAGCACCAGGCCTGTCCGCGACGGCGCTAGGATAAGCCCCGCGTCCCGCCCTGGAGGTTCCCATGCCCAAGCTCGTGAAATGCGGCCTGATCCAGACCCGCATGGCCTGCGCCGCCGACGAACCGCTGCCCATCATCCGCGAATCCAACATTGCCAGGACTGTCGGCTTCATCGAGCAGGCCGCCCGCGAAGGCGTGCAGATCCTGTGCATGCAGGAAATCTTCACTGGCCCGTACTTCTGCGCCGAACAGAACCCGCGCTGGTTCGACGCGGTGGAAGCAATTCCCGACGGCCCCACCACGCAGCTGATGTGCGAACTCGCACGGCAGTACCGCATGGTCATCGTCGTGCCGCTGTACGAGGAAGACACCACCGGCGTCTACTACAACACCGCCGCCGTCGTCGACGCCGATGGCCGCTATCTGGGCAAATACCGCAAGAACCATATTCCCCACTGCGCCCCCGGCTTCTGGGAGAAGTTCTACTTCCGCCCCGGCAACCTCGGCTATCCCGTCTTCGACACCGCCTATGCCCGCATCGGCGTCTACATCTGCTACGACCGCCACTTCCCCGAAGGCGCCCGCGCCCTGGGCCTGGCCGGCGCCGAAATCGTATTCAACCCCTCGGCCACCGTCGCCGGGCTGTCCGAATACCTGTGGAAACTGGAACAACCTGCCCACGCCGTCGCCAACGCCTATTTCGTCGGCGCCATCAACCGCGTAGGCACCGAAGCCCCCTGGAACATCGGCGAGTTCTACGGCCAGAGCTACTTCTGCAATCCCCGCGGCCAGATGCTCGCCACCGCCTCGCGCGACCGCTCCGAACTGGTCACCGCGGAGCTGGACCTGGACCAGATCCGCGAAGTGCGCAACGTATGGGCGTTCTACCGGGACCGGCGCCCGGACAGCTATGGGGCGCTGGTGGCGCCGTAGCGGCCAGGGTTAGGGCTCGGATTCGGGCTCGGGCCCGGCTTCGGAATTCGCAGTGAACGTGCGGCGGAACCTGAAGCTTATGGCAAGTAAAATTCGCCGGATTTCTTCGAGAAAAAGCGGAAAGCCCCCTCTCCCCCAAGCTCGCTTGGGGGAGAGGGCTGGGGCGAGGGGGCAACGACCAACGCCCCTCGCCGCTTGTATTTTCGCCAAAATCTTCAACACGCGAAGAACAGCGCGAAAACCGGACCATATCGCAAACCGAAGCGCCGCCCCTCTTCCCCAAGCGCGTAGAACGCGCTTGGGGAAGAGGGCTTCTCCGCGCCGCAATTCAACGAAACGCAACGGTTAATGCCGAAAACGGCGACCCGTTTCGCCGCAGGTGCCGACGCCGCACCACAAACATCCAGAACCACCGCTAGACAGGCACCGCCAGAGCCCTCAACTCAGCGCCCCCTGAGGCGATACCTCCCCCGGTAATCATTCGGCGTCATGCTCACCACCTGCTTGAACAGCCGCCGGAAACTCGAAACATCCTGGTACCCGCACCGCCCCACGATCTCTTCAAACGAAAGGTGCGTGGTCTCCAGCAGCGCCTTGGCCCGCTCCACTCGCAGCTTCTGCACATACTCCAGCGGCGTAGCCCCGAAATCCTCATGAAAACGCCGCAGCAAAGTGCGCTCGGAAACGCGGCAATGATCCGCCAGGTCGCGCACGCTGATGGTTTCGTGCAGGCGCTTCTGCAGCCATTTTTCGGCACGCTCGCTCAGGCCCTGGCGCGGGCGCTGGGCCAGGGCCATGCTGATGTAGGGCGCCTGGCTCTGGCGTTCGCGGTCCACCAGCATCAGGCGCGAGACGTTGTGGGCCAGGCCTTTGCCGCCGGCCCATTCCACCATCTGCAATACCAGTTCGTAGGCGGCGGTGGAGGCGCCGGCGGTGATGATGTCGCCGTCGTCGATCAGCATTTCCTCGACCGCCAGCTCCACCGCCGGATAGCGTTCGCGCACCAGGTTGGCCAGCCACCAGCTCGTGGTGGCGCGGCGGCCGTCGAGCAGGCCGGCTTCGGCCAGCAGCAGCATGGCGTTGCAGGTCGTGGCAATGCGCAGGCCGGCTTCGGCGCAGCGGCGCAGCAGCACGCGCTCGGCGACGAGGTTGTCCAGCCGCCGGCACAGGTCGCCGACGTTGTTGTAGTCGATGGCGCTGACCAGCAGCACGTCCAGCTCGTCCGGCCGCGCCAGCTCCGCTTCAAAGCTGACACCCTGGGCCAGGCGCACGGTGCCGGCGCGCGCCGCGACCAGGCGCGCGCTCAGCGGCGGCGGCGCGCCGGGATTGAGTACATGGGCCAGCTTGTTGGCCGTGCGCAAGGTGTCCAGCGGCGCCGTCACCGTCGACGGCATGGCCGACTCATGCACCAGGATGCCGATGCGCAGCGCCATCAGTCGGCTCCGTGAACCGCGGCGATCCGGCCGGCCTGGACCAGGCTGGAATTGTCGACAAAGACGACACCGCCGCCCTGCCCGGCGATCTGCTGCAGCAGCGCCGGCGGCAGCGTCGCGGCCTGGCCCGGTGCGGTGCGGCAGCCAGCGTCGACACGGGTGGCGCGGGCGCCGGCTTCGGTGCCGCCCAGCGGCAGCAGATCCAGCCGGCCGCCTTCGGCCGGCACTGCCAGCCACAGGCCGGGTGCGAGGCTGGCCGCGCATTCGGCGCTGAAAACGCGGCTATGGACCGCACCGTCGCGGGCGTCGTACTGCTCGAAGCGGGCCGCGGCCAGGTCCAGCCGCATGCTGTAATCGCGGCCGGGCAGCGGCTCGGCGGCGTTCTGGTCGATGGCAATATCCGCCGCCGCTGCAGCACCGGCGAGCAGCAGGCCGGCGCAGAGGGCCAGCACGGGACGGGAAATCAGTCGGGAGGCGGTTTTCATGGCTCGTGTCCTTGGGGAGGGTGGAACCATGCTAGGTCTCGCCAGCCTGCGGCGCCGGTGGCGGAATCGCAATCCTGATGGTGAATTCCGCCAGGGGATTTCCGCCGCCGTGACGGAATCCGCAACCGGCGCCGCAGCCGCTGCCGTCGCGCCCGATGCCTACTGGCGCATGGGGACCGGCAGCGCGGAATTCAATTGCCGACTGCGCGGCTCGTGCAGAAAAAGATCAGCCCACGCACGCTGAATGCAACGATCGCGGGCGCCTCGATGAGCTGGGCGGATCAGCCCGAGTCCGCCGGACGCGGCCGCTCCGAAACCGGCGCCGACCCATCCGCACCCGCGGCGCGGTCAGGCCTGTTTCGTTGCAGCCGCGCCGCGCACGGCACGGGATCGCCCATCGAACACGGGGCGCACCCCATGCCGGCGCCCTGTCAGTCAGACTCCGCGCAGGATTACCTTTCCCCATCCCGCAGCCACACTTGCAGATCGTCCAGACGCCGGCCGAAATCACCGCCGCGCTCGCTGTCACCTGTACTGCGGGCGATTCCGGCGGCCGCCGCCGCGTTGGCGCGGTCGCCGGCGGCGCGAAAAATCTCGGCGGCGCGCAGGCCGTATCGCGGCGCGGCGGCGAGGCGCTGCAGGCTCAGGCGATACCACAGCGCCCGGGTTTCCGCAGCGGCTTCAAAGCGAGCAAGCGCCAGCAGCAGATACGGGTGCGCCGGCGCCAGCGCATGCGCTTCGCGCAATATCCGGCGTCCCGCTGCGGCTTGCGCCGGATCGTCGGGCGACAGCGTGAGCGCCCAATCGATTTCGCTGTCGACCAGACGCTTCACTTCCAGCGGCAGGAACGGCGAAATGCTGCGGCTGCCGCGGTCCGCCAGGTGCCAGCGCAGAATGCGGTCGTTGACGGACTGGCCGACGGAGTTCCGCTCCTCCTGGCGCAAGCGCAGGGCCTGGTCGTGGACCCGATCGCTGATGCGGCCGTCCTCGTCCACCTTCTGGCCGCCCAGCACCTGCAAGGTGCGGACGATGCTGCGGGCGGTGCTATCGGCGTCGCGCTGGTCCTTTTCCCAGAGGCGTGCGGACCTGTCCCAGCTCCCGGTCGCCAGGAGCAGTCCGTCGGGGCTGAAGCTCGCCGCGGCAAGCGGGCCGTCATGCCGCATCGGCGCTCCCAGCGCCGCTCCGTCTTCCGCATCCCAGAGGCGCGCTGCGCCATCCTTGGAAGCGGTCACTATGCTCCGGCCATCCGCGCTGAAGTGGGCGGCAACCACATCGCCTTCGTGCAACAGTTTGTACGACCCCAGTCCGGTCATGCTGCCCCATACCTGCGCCGTGTCGTCCCAGCTCGCAGTGAGCACGCGCACATCGTTGGGGCTGAATTCGGCGCTGACCACTGCATCGGAATGCCTGAGCGGATCGCCCAGGGCGGCACCGTCGGCCACGTTCCAGATCCGTGCGGTGAAGTCGCCGCTGGCAGTGACGAGCTGACGCCCGTTGTGGCTGAACCGCGCTGAATAGACCGGGCCGCGATGACGCAGCGGCGGCACGCGCGGCCGTCCGGAATCGCTGTCCCAGATGCGCGCCACGCCGTCGTCGCCCGCGGTCGCGAT
Organism: Tahibacter harae; assembly: GCF_024437735.1. Taxonomy (GTDB): domain Bacteria; phylum Pseudomonadota; class Gammaproteobacteria; order Xanthomonadales; family Rhodanobacteraceae; genus Tahibacter; species Tahibacter harae. The sequence continues at coordinate 135,028 of NZ_JANFQO010000014.1, forward strand.
ACGCTCGCCGTCGGGGCTGAAATGCGCCATGTATACCCAGCCTCCATGCACCATGGGATTGCCGATCTGGCGCTGGTCGGCCGCAGACCAGATGCGCGCGGACATGTCCTTGCTGGCGGTGACGACGTAGGCGCCGTCCGGGCTGAATTCCGCCCAGTAGACGGCGTCCGCATGCTGCAGCGGCTGGCCCTCGGGCTCGCCGGTACGCGCATTCCACAGCCGCGCGGTGCCGTCCTTGCTCGCCGTCACCAGGCGATTGCCGTCGGCACTGAACTGGGCGGACAGCACCCAGTCGGCGTGATGCAGCGGCGCTCCCAGGGCCTTGCCGCTTTGCGTATCCCAGATCAGCGCGACGCCGTCCCAGCCGGCCGTCACCAAGCGGCCGCCATCGGGGCTGAACTCCACCACGGATACCGTGCCGGCGTGGTTAAAGGGACCGACCGGCGTGTTCTTGCTGCGCTGCGCGTCCCAGATCCGCACCGTGCCGTCGCGGCTCGCGCTGGCGACACGGGCGTCGTCGGTGCTGAAGCCGGCCGCGGTGACGATGTCGTCGTGCCGCAGCGGCTCGGCCAGCAGGGCGCCGCTGCGCACGTCCCACAGCCGCGCGGCGCGACCGGCCGTAGTCAGCAGGCGGGTGCCATCGCTGTCGAAACGCACAGAAAGCACGCGGTCTTCGTGGTGCAGCGCAGGCGCGGCCGGCTGGCCCGTAGCCGCATCCCACAGTTGCACCGTATCGTCACGGCCGACGCTGGCCAGGCGTGTCCCGTCGGGGCTGAAGCGCACAAGGTCCACCGCCGCGCCATGCGGCAGCGGCGTGCCTTCAAGCCTGTCGTCGCCAATTTTCCACAACCGCGCCATGCCGTCGTCGCCGGCGCTGGCCAGCCAGGCACCGTCGGGGCTGAACTCGACGCAATGCGCGGCGCCGCTCTCGTGTCCGGCGTCAGCCAGCACGGCGCCGCTGGCCGCATCCAGGAGGCGCACGCTACCGTCGCCGCCGGCGACGGCAAGCTGGTCGCCCGAAGGCGAGTAGCGCACCCAGGAGACGCTACCGTCTTGCTGCCACGCCCGGCGCCGGACCAGCCCGTCGGAAAGCGCCCATTGCAGCACCTGGCCCTCGCGCCCGGCGGTGGCCAGCCACTTTCCGTCGGCGCTGAAATCGGCGGACGTGATCCCGCCCGGATGCTCCGGCAACTGCCGCATTTCGCCGCCGGGCACCTGCCACAGGCGAATTGAGCCGTCCTCGCCCGCGCTCAGAAGACGCCCTCCGCCGGCATCGAAGCGCAGCACCGCCAGCGGACTGCCGTGACGCAGGACAGGGCCGGCCGCAACCAACTTTTTTGCATCCCACAGCTGCGCGTCGCCGCCCTCGGTCGCTGTCGCGAAATAACGCCCGTCGCTGCTGAAATCCAGCTGTGCGACACCCTGCGCATGACGCAGCGGCAGGCTCACCGCCGCACCGCGGCGGGTGTCCCAGATACGCGCGGCGCCGTCGGCGCTGGCGGTGACAAGGCGCGTGCCGTCCGGGCTGAAGCGCGCCTGGTACACGGCGCCGGCGTGGCGCAGGGGCGGCGCCAGCGCTTCGCCCGTAAAGCCATCCCAGAGCCTGGCCGTGCCGTCGGCCGCGGCGCTGAGCAGACGCAGACCGTCGTCGCTGAAGGCGAGGGCGTTGACGGCCCCCTCGTGCATCATGGGTTCGCTCAGCCGGCTTGCGCCCGTCACGTCCCAAAGCAGCACCGCGTGATCCTGCCCCGCGCTGGCGATACGCAACCCGTCGGGACTGAAACGGACCGCGGAGAGAATGCCGCCGTGATGCAGCGGCGGCCCCACCGCCCGGCCGCTGGCCATGTCCCAGACCCGTACCTGATCGCCCGCCGCCGTCGCCAGGCGGCGGCCGTCCGGACTGAAGTCGACCGCCACCACCTCCGCGGCATGCAGCAATGGCGGGCCGGCAGCGGCGGCATACTGCGCATCCCAGACCTGCGCGATCCGATCGGCGCCCACCGTGACCACCTGGGTACCGTCCGGACTGAAGCGCGCCTGCCTGACCGCCGCCGCGTGACGCAGCGGCGGGCCGGCGCGCGAGGCGTCGCGCGCCAGCCATATCTGCGCCGTGCCGTCGTCGCTCGCCGTAATCAGGCGGCTGCCGTCGGGACTGAATTCAACGGCGTTGATGCGGCCGTCGTGGGACAGGGCCGATCCCGTCGCGACACCTTGCTGCAGATTCCACAACCGCACCAGTTGATCGCTGCCGGCTGTCGCCGCGTAGTTGCCGTCGGGACTGAAGCGAACCAGCATCAGCTTGTATTCCTGGCTCAAGGTCATGGTGGGCTCGCCGGTATCCACGTCCCACACCTTGGCCGAGCCATCCAGGCCGGCCGTCAGCACGCGCCGGCCGTCCGGACTGAACACCGCATCCTGCACGCTGCCGATATGCGGCAGCCTGGCCAGCAGTGCGGAACCCGGCGCTTGCTGCAGGGCCATGGTGCCGGCCAGCGCCGCGCCGGGCAGCACGCCATAACCCAGAGATTCCGTCAGATAGGCATTCCAGCCCGGACCGTTGCCGGCCAGCAGTTGTTCCTGGGCCCGTCCGAACGCGCGCTGGGCGGCCTGGGTCAGCAGCGTATCCGCCTTCGCTTCGGCAACCTGGGCCTTGCTGCGCGCGACGCTTTCCTTCGTCGCGTTGACCCAGGCCTGGTAGGCGGACAGGATCGCAAAGGCAAACAGCCCGGCCATCGCAACAACGATCGCCCAGGTGATCAGCTGCGCCCGGCGCGCCTGCGCCGCCTTGAGCTCCGCCGTCCGCGCCCGCAACAGCTCCTGCTCGGCCCGGGCAGCTTCCTCTTCGGCGCGATGGCGTTGTTCGGCGAGCAGGCGGCCCTCTTCGCGCGACTGCGCCGCCAGCGGCACCAGCAGGTCGTGGGTCAGCTCGATGCGCTGCACGCCGTCGCGCAGTTCGGAGGTCAGCAGCCGCCGCTCGATGAGGCGGTCCAGGAATTCCGCCGCCCGCGCCACACCGGCCGCATCCATCCGTCCCAGCACCGTGTTCCGCGACGACGCCTCGCGATGCCGCCCTTCCGCATCGACCAGCAGGTTTTCCACCACATCGCGCACGGATGCCGGCATGCCGGCGAAGCTGCGCAGGTAGAACTGCTGCAGGATATCCTCGCTGTGGTTGCGCACCTGATCCGCGGAAATCTGCGGCTGCTGGCTGCGAATGCGCGCTTCGTTCAACTCGGCGCAGAGAAGGCTGAGCAGCGGCGGCACAGCTTCGATATCGCCAAGATCCGTGCCCGGCTCGCGCTTGGCGACGTAGCAGACTATGTCGTGCGCCACCGCCGCGTTCACCACCGGCGCCTCCGCCTTGCAGCCGGGGCCAAGCACGACCTGCAGCGCATTGATGCCGTCCAGCTCGGTCAGCTCCATGCGATTGCGCATCACCGAAGGCAGCGATTTCTTCCAGCGTTCCAGCTCGTGCAGGAAGTCCTCGCGCAGGGCAAGCACGATACGCAGCGCGCTTTCGCCGGACACGTAGGGGCCGGGCGCGAACGGGTCCTCGGACGAATGCAGCTCCACGCCCGGCGGCGGGCGGTTTTCCGTGATCCCCGCCAACTCGGCCATGAGGGCGGCCACTTCCTCGCGCCGCTCGCGCCCGTCGCGGCGCTGTGCGAGGGTGAATATCTCCTCGAACTGGTCGAAGATCAGCACCGGCCGGGTCAGCTCTATCCGTCCGCGCGTCGCCTCGTGGTGGGCCAGCTCCCACAGCGAACGCTCTTCCAGCTTCACGCCCAGCGCCTGCCCGAGCGCCTCCCGCACCTGCTGCACCAGCGGCGGCGCGTCATCGAAGCGCAGGCGGGTCAGCACCGCCTCGCGCCCTTCCACCTTCAGCCGCGGCAGCAGGCCCGCGCCGAGCAGCGAGGTCTTGCCCAGCCCGGAGCGGCCGAACAGGATGGTCATGGGGTCCAGGCAGACGCGCCGGTAGAGTTCGCGAACCTCGCCGTCGCGGCCGTAGAAATAGCTCTGGTTTTCACTCGTATACGAACGCAGCCCCAGCCACGGGCGCTGCGGGTCCAGCCGCAGGGAGGCGCCGTCGCTCATGCGGCCAGCTCAGTCACGCGGCCAGCCGCCTTCGCGGCGGATTTCGACCAGCCGCTTCACCCGGCGCGCGAAGTCCTCCACTTCTTCCAGCCGTGCGCGCTGCACTTTGTGGACTTCCGCGGGTTCGCCGCGGACCACATAGCCGGCTGGCAGGCCGACCAGCAGCTTGAGATAGAAAACATAGCCGTCCATATGCCGGCTCGCGGCCCAGCGGCGCTCCTTGTGCAGATAGCGGTCGGGCTGGTTCTCCGTGACCTCGGAAATCACCGAAATGAAGAAGCTGCAGGCACGCCGGACCTGATGTTCCAGCGCGCGGTCGTAGTTGCCGCCGTACTGCAGCTCGCGGCGATCGACCCAGAATTTCACGCCTTCCATCTGCAGGGCCCGGGCCAGCACACGCACAGCTTCGACGTCCTCGCGCGCGTAGCTGATGAACACCGCACCGTCGGGGCACTCCTCGTCCACCCGCGCCAGGGGATCGCCGATTGCCACGGGCCGCGTGCGCTGCTGCCAGCGGCGCGCCAGCTCCAGCACGAATGCCACCGGATCGCCGTCGATGATGCGGGTCAGCCGCGTGGCGGTCTCGAAGAAGAATGTCATGGGCTCGGGCAAGTCGCGGCGCCGGTCGGCCAGGTAATAGCGCGAGCCCTGCGCCTCCTCCGACAGCCGCCGCCCGCGCGCCGCGCGCAGGAAGAAGCGTACGATCCAGTCTTCCGAGGGCGCGCCGATCAGCAGCAGGTCGCTGGCCTTGAGGCGGTGGAACAGGCGCTCCAGCGTGCCGCGCTGTTCCAGCAGCCCGCAGACAAACTCCATGTAGTCCTCTTCCCACACCGCGAAATCGGTGGACTGCAGCGACCCCATGACCTGGTACAGCGCCGGCCCCTCGAACTCGGTCGGCAGGTCACAGTTGGGCTTGACCTTCTCGCTTTTGTCATGCGGATGCGCCACCGCCCTGCCTTTCGGGTGAAAGAAAAACACCTGGCAGGCGGCGTTGAACCCGCGGTTGTGCTCGGCGAGGGCCTGGGCCATGAGATTGTCGGCGGTGCTGCTGATGAACAGGTCGAAGCCGCCGACCCCGGCCAGGGCGCGCAGGCCCGGGCTGACCGGATAGGGCTGCTTGAGCAAGGTGCTCAGCGTTGCGTACAGCGTGGTGCTGCGGCCGCCGCGGCTGATGTATTCGCGCGCGACATCCATGATCGTCACGCCGGGCGGCGCCGGCTCCAGGCCCAGCTTGCGCTCCAGCAGCGGCGCCAGACTCCGGTACAACGGCACTTGTTCACCATTGCACTCGACCGTCACCAGGGCAGGCCCGATCACCGGCAGCACATGCCGGTTCTCAATGCGGTCAAGCAACCGCTCCCAGTCGTCGTCGTCAAAGCCTTCCGTCATCGTCGTTTCGATGAGCCCCTGCCCGGCTGATGGCGCGCCACACCCGGCGCCTTGCGCACCGGAGGACCGAGCGTAGCTCAAGCCAGGGCGCCAGGGGAACGGACGGCGCAGCTTCCCGCCGCAACTCCGTGCGGCACCGGCGAGGGCTATTCCCGGAATGGAAAATTACGTCTCTTTCACTCCCTGCCGGTACATCGTCGCCCATTCCGCCACCTCCTCTGCCATCAGGCCGGCAGTCCTCTCGGCCAGCGCCAGCACGGCGTGGCTGCCGCGAGTCTCGAAGCGCTCGCTTTTCAGGTGTTCTGCCAGCAGTTCCGCTTCCGCGGCGAGACCGGCCAGGGCTTCGGCCATGACGCCGTGACGCACGGCCAGCTGTTCGGCCTGGGACTGGAACAGGATGGCGTTAAACGTCGCCATGACGGCCGGCAGCAGCGCCGTCAGCGCGACCGCGAAAACGCCAGCCACGCCCAGCGCAGTGCCCAGCCGCTGCGGATCCAGGCCCAAGAGGCAAGGGTCGAACCAATGCAGCTTCAACCCGAGTTTGGCGCCGAGCAGCACCAGGTCCAAGCAGACAATGGCGATCACGCTGCTGCCGGCCAGCTTTACCGCGCGATCCAGCACCCGGTGCAGCAGCCGCATCGTCGCGTGATTGACACGGTGATGATCCCGCTGCTCGCCGATCAGCGCCGCCAGCTGGCTCAGGGCTGCATGACTGTCGTGCACACCGGCGCATTCGGCCAGCGGCACGCAGCGGCACAGGTCCTCGGCGATCTCGTGCGCCCGGTTGCGGCGCGGCGTGCGGTGCAACAGGTCCAGCCGCGCACAGCCGACAGCCAGCATGACCGGCATGACGCGCAGGCGCTCGGCGATGTAGCGCAAGCCTATGGCCACGCCGCCGAAATCGTGGTGCTCCGCATTGTGTACATTGAAGCCTATCCGCAGCACCACGAAGAACTTGAGCGCGGTAAGGCCGATCAGCACGGCGATCCAGAACAGGCCGGGCTGCAACCGGGTGAGAGTGAGTATGACCAGTACCGTGAGCGCCAGCACCACCGCGCCCAGGCCCAGCAGGTAGTTGGCCAGGAACACGCCGCGATAGCGCGACATGACCTGGGCCTGCCGATCCGCGATCTGGCCGCGCCAGACTGACAACGTGGGCGCGCCGGCCGCGGTCGAAGGCGCGGCCGGCCCGGGCCCTTGCGCTTCGCTTGCCGATGCCTGCGGCTGTGTGCGGGCAGCATCTTCCCGCGGCGGTTCCGGTGTTCGCGCGGCCGGTACAGGACGGGGCTTTCCCCGTATCGCCCGACCGATCGACCGCGTCAACAGGGCCAAGGTCGTCGCGGCACCCGGCGGCGGCTCGTGGTCTGCGGCGTGGCCCGCATCGCGCGGCGGCTGCGCAGCCGCGGCGGCCCCATCTGCGGCCGCCTGCGCTGCCGCACGCTCCTTGAATACCTGTACGAAGGCTTCCCAGCCGCGCCAGCTCCGCTGCACGACGGCGGGCTGACCGCCGTAGGCCGATTCGAGGCTGGGCTCGGCCGTCTCCGCGTAGCGCCGGCCCCGCGGCCCGAACGCGGTACCGCGCAGCTTCCGTTGCCAATCGCCGGCCCAACCCGGCGGCTCGGGGCAATACTGCGGACGCAATTCCTCGACGCTGCGCAACAGGAAACAGAGGCGCGAGGCCGGATCCAGCACTAGCACCGGGGTATGCAGGGCCGCGGCCCTGAGCAGGGCGTCGCGCGTGCCGCCAACGGCGCCGGGTGCGCTGCGGTCCAGTACGGCGATCAGGAATTCACACTGCCGGATCAGCACCTCGGAGTGGTAGGTGTGCGCCGATGCGCGTACGCGCCTTTCCTGCTCGCACTCGACGGGACAACTGCCGTCGCCGCGCGGCAGGCGGCCGTCCAGCACCAGCTCCGCGCCACGCGTATCCGCACGCAGCAGCACGCGCTGTCTGTCGAAATGCGCCGGATCCTCGACGCCGCTGGCATTGCGGAATTCGTCCGGACCGCAAGGATAGATGGCCAGCACTTCGTGCGGCGCCTCGCCGCGCCAGGCGAGGAAGCTGTCCAGCGCGGCGCGGTCGGTGCCGTGGGCCATGCCGCAGACCAGGCGCAGGCGATGCGGGACCGTCTCCGCCGTCAGCTGCCAGATCTCGGTCAGGGCCGACTGCAGCCACTCCCTGGCTTCGCCCAGACGGCGCGTGCCGACCAGGCCGATACGGACACAGGAATCCTGCTGCACTGCTGCCAACTGCTTGTCCATGCGTTCACCGCTGACGAAGGCCGGTTCGGGTGTCCGCACGCGCTGCGCACACGGCAGCCCGCGCGCGGCGGCGGCCGCGCGGGACAATGCAGCGGATTCCCCTTGTCCAGGCGTAGCTGGACCGCCCGGTTCGCCGATTGAACCACAACCGCGTTTCAAGCGGACATGGGGCGCGAACCGGCATGGCCAGGCCCGCGCCACCCGGGCGAGCCGGGCAAGGACGATCCGGCCGCTACACGCGCCCGGATCGCCGCATCAAATCCGCACTTCGTCCACCACCCATAGGGTTTGCGTATCCGGCCGCGCAAACACGAAACACAGGTCGTGCGCGCCGGCGCTGTCCTTGGGCAGCTCCGCACGCAGCGTGGTGACGGCGTGGTTGCCGGCGGCGGGCTTGAGCGGCAGGGTGATCCAGGGCTTTCCGTCGCAGCCGTCGCGGCGGATTTCCAGCTCGCCCTCGGCCGTGGCGGCGGGCCGCAGCTTCACGTTCTTGATGTCGTGCCACAGCTGGAAGTTATACGGCAGATTGGCGACGTCGATTTCGATGGCCCGGGCCTGGGCCAGGTCGGCCTTGGGCCAGAGCCAGCAGGCGTCGAAGATGTCGACGCTGTAGGACTTGCGTTCGCCTGCGAGCGGCGCGTCGTCTTCCAGGCGCAGCACCATGCCGTTCTCGCGGCAGGGTCTGAGTTCGCCGCTGTTGCGCGTGCGCAGCAGCGCGTCGCCGATTTCCAGGCGCAGCGGCGCACTCAGGCGCTGCGTGCCGGCGAAGGCTGCGGCCTGCAGCACCTTGCCGCGCGGCAGCGACAGCGGGGCCGTGTACTGCGGCGATGTCGGCTGCGGTTCGCTGCCGTCGTCGGTGTAGCGGATATCGCCGAAATGGGCTTGGTTGGCCAGGGTGACCGTCATTGCATCGCCGGCGGCGGCGACTGTCGCACGTACGGCGAAGGCCGAGCCGGCGTAGCCGATGCCGAGCTGGCGATAGCGTTCCAGCAGCGCCGGCAGGCGCTGCAGGAAATTGTTCCAGTCGCGCCGCTCGCGCGGGCTCCAGTCGATCTCGGCCAGTGCGGCCAGGCGCGGGAATACGGCGTGTTCGATGCGCTCGGCGGTGCGTATGTGCTCGGTCCACAGGTTCACCTGGGCGCCGAGCACATGGCGCGCCTGCTGCGCATCCAGTTCGGCGGGCGTGGGCTCGAAGCCGTAGAGCTTCTCCAGCGTCACCACCATGTCGTAGCGGCCCGGCGGTTCGTCGGCGGCATCGCTCTGCAGGTTGTTGATATACAGGTCCGGCGAAGGCGAGAGCACCACGTCGTGGCCGGCGCGGGCGGCCTCGATCGCGCCCTTGGTGCCGCGCCAGGACATCACGGTCGCGCTGGCAGGCAGTTCGCCGCCTTCGAGGATCTCGTCCCAGCCGATCAGCTTGCGGCCGTGGCGTTCCAGCGATTTTTCCAGGCGCGCGACGAACCAGGCCTGCAGCGCGACTTCGTCTTTCAGGCCCAGTGCCTTGCGCCGCGCCTGCACCTGGGGCGAGGCGATCCAGCGGTCCTTGGCCGCCTCGTCGCCGCCGATGTGGATGTAGGGCGCGGGGAACAGCGCCACCACCTCGTCCAGCACATCGTCGATGAACTGGAAGGTGGATTCCTCCACATTCAGAAGATACGTATGCACGCCCCATTCCGCCGACACCGGCGGCTTCTCGCCGGTACCCAGCTGCGGATAGGCCGCGATGGCAGCCTGCATATGGCCGGGCATGTCGATCTCGGGAACGATGGTGACATGCCGCGCGGCGGCGTACTGCACCAGTTCGCGGATCTGCTCCTGGGTGTAATAGCCGCCGTAGCGGCGCGGCTGGCCGGTGGCCGGATCGATGTCGGCGGCGGCGACCGGCCCGGCCGGCACGCGCCAGGCGCCGACTTCGGTCAGCAGCGGCCATTTCTTGATCTCGATGCGCCAGCCCTGGTCGTCGGTCAGATGCCAGTGCAAGGTGTTGAGCTTGTGCAGCGCCATCGCGTCGATGAGCTTGCGGATGAATTCCGGCGACTGGTAGTGACGCGCGGAATCCAGCATCAGGCCGCGCCAGGAATAGCGCGGTGCATCGTCGATGCGGCCGGCGGCAATGGCGCCGGCCGCTCCCGGCGGTGCGGCGCTGAGCAGCTGCCACAGCGACACGGCGCCGTAGAACAGGCCGGCCTCGCTGCGCGCGCGCACCAGCACGCGGCCGTCGCCTGCTTCGAGACGGTAGCCCTCGGCGCCGGTGTCGGCGAGCTGGGCATCAAGGCGAAACTCGATGCCATTGGCCGGCGCCGCGGCCTGGCATTGCGCGCGCAGGGCCAGGCCGCGCGTGCGCTGCAGCAGTCCGGCGAAATGGCGCGCGACGTTCTCGGCCGCGCCGCCGCAGGCCTGCAGCGGCGAGGACGCATCCACGCTCACCGGCGCCTTGCCGGGTGCCGCCTCGACCTGGGCCGGCAGCGGCACGATCGCATCCAGCGCAACCGGCGCTGATGCGGTTGCACCGGCAGGAGGGGCCGGCGCCGCGGCCTGCGGCGGCGCTGCCGGCGCGGGTTCGCGCGAACACGCGCCCAGTGTCGCGGCCAGCGCCGCGGCGAGAACAAGATTCGTCAGGACTCGGCTCATGATCACCTCGCGCGCAGCGGCCGCCGATCATAGGCGGTCTGCGCTGTTGCGGATAAAAAAAGGGCCGAGATCCACTCCCGGCCCCAAAGCATCACCACGTTGGAGAGCGACAAACACCGGCTGCGCCGGCCGCTGCCGGAACCGCCCCCGTGTGGACGGTTCCGGCGCGGTTGCGGCCGCGCCGCCCGGTCAGAAGCCGGCCCGCAGGGTCAGCATGTAGCGGCGGCCGGTGGAATACTTGCCGGCGAGGTAGTCCTCGGTGCCCAGGTACTGGAAGTAGGTCTCGTTGGTGAGGTTGGACGCATCCAGGGTCACGCCCAGGTTTTCGGTGAAGTTCCAGCCCAGGCTGGCGCCGACTTCGGTGTAGTCGTCGACGCTGGCCGGCGCGGCACCTGCAACATAGCCGCCGGCGAGGTACTTGCTGCGGAAGTTGTAGTTGATGCGCGCGCTGAAGGGCCCCTTCTCGTAGTACGGGCTGATGGTCAGCGCGTTCTTGGACTGGTACGGCATCGGGTTGCCTTCCTCGGTGCGGCCCAGGGCGTGGGTGTAGTTGGCCGCGATGCCGAAGCCGGTGTCGCCGAAGGGCTGCTGGTAGTTCAGGTTGAAGCCCTTGATGGTGGCGCTGCCGGCATTGGCCGGACGGCTGATGCTGTAGTCGCAGAAGCCGTCGGCGGTACAGCCGTGGAAGCCGACCATGCTGCCCCACTGGTCCGGGTTGTTGTCGCGGATCGAGTTGTACTGGCGCTCGATGCGCGCAACGCGGTCGATGTAGTTGGACACGTCCTTGTAGAAGATCGACGCGGCCAGCACCGAGGATTCGGCGAAGTACCACTCGGCCGAGAAGTTGAAGTTCTTCGATTCGTACGGGCCGAGGTCGGCATTGCCGCCGGCGCCGGTCAGGGTGGAATCATTGAGGAAGGTGTTGTTCACCATCTGGTTGTACGGCGCCCAGGCGATGACTTCGGCGCCGGTGAAGCGCAGCACCACGTCGTCGGTGGCATCGTAGATCAGGTTGAACGAGGCCAGCGGCTTGTCGTACTTGCTGGTCTTGGTCTGCCACCAGCTCGGCGGAGCCGGCAGCACCGGCGCGGCGCCGCCCGGGTTGTAGCCGCTGGCATTGGTTTCGGTGTCGACATAGCGCACGCCGAAGTTGCCGTGCAGCTTGCCGGCAGTCTGGAAGTTGAGCTGGGCGTAGAAGGCGTCGGTGGTCTGGTCCAGCGCCCAGGTGTTGTTGATGGTCGAGCCCGGATCCGGTGCGCCGTAGTTGATCGGCGAGCCGCGCACCCAGTTGATTACGTTGTCGCGGCCGACGTAGACGTGGTGGCCGTGGTCGTAGGAGAAGCCGTTGAACGCGCCCATGGTGTCGGCGTAGCCGACGGTGCCGACATTGGCCAGCGAACCCAGGCGCACGCCGCCGTAGACGGCCAGGCCGTAGGCTTCCTCATGCTTGTTGTGGCGGTAGCCCACGAGCAGCTGGTTGAACACGCTGTCGAAGCTCTTGCTGAAATCGACCTGGGCGTAGGTGTCTTCGCCTTCGGAGGAGAAGATGCCGCGGTTGCCCATCCAGCCGGCGTCCTTCCAGTTGGCCGGATTGCGCGCGGCATTCGGATCGTCGAAGGTGACGCCGCGGTCGATGTTCCAGCTGTAGCCGCCGAAGAACACCGGTTCGATGAACCACTGGGTGATGTTCGGATTGTCCGACTTGGAGCGGCCGACCTGGCCGCCCAGATCCCAGCCGTCGCCGCGGTACTGCAGGTTGAGGTCCAGGCCCTTGGTGGTGACTTCGGATTCGCGCGCCTGGTTGTCGTAGATCACCGCGCCGCCGTCGGCCGAGGAATGGCCGCTGCGCGCCACGCCGTTGCGCACGTCGCCGAGGCGGTCCACCGCCGCCACCGTGCTCGGCAGCCAGGTGGTGTAGCTGTAGACCGACTGGTTGTAGTTGTTGAAGTTCTCGCGGATGTACATGCCGCTCAGAGTGGCTTCAAAGTTGTCGTTCGGCTTCATCTGCAGGTTCACGACGGCGCTGTTGCGCTTGCGCGTCTGCTGGAACCAGGCGGCGTTGACCGAATTGGGCACCATGGTGGTGGCCGAGGCGCCGGTCGCATTGTTGAAGGTGGAAGCCGGCACGTAGCCGAACACTTCGATACCCTGGCGGTCGACCTGTTCCTCGTAGCGTTGCGCGGCGACGGCGAGGCCGAAGGTCTCCGCATCGTTCTTCACGCTGTAGAGCAGCGAGGCATTGGGCCGGCCCTTGGAAGCCTGGTCGCTGTAGCTGTAGCCGACCGAACCGGTGAGCGTGTTCTTTTCCAGATCCAGCGGCTTGCGCGTGTGCATCAGGATGGTGCCGCCGATGGAACCTTCCGGCAGGCGCGCCTCGGGCGACTTGTACACTTCCAGGCGGCCGAGCACTTCCGGCGCGATCAGGGTGAAGTCGAAGCCGCGGTTGGGCTGCTCGCCGTACAGCCAGATCGACTGGGCCACCGGATGGCCGTCGATGAACGACAGGTTGAGCGAAGGATCCGTGCCGTCGATGCTGACGCGCTCGCCCTGGCCGAAGCGCCGGTCGATGGTGACGCCCGGGATCTGCGCCATGGCTTCGGCGACGTTGGTGTTGGGGAACTTGCCGATGTCCTCGGCGGTGATCGACTCGACCACGGCCTCGGCATCGCGCTTGGTATCCAGCGAGGCCTTGAGGCTCTGGCGTATGCCCTTGACGACGACTTCTTCCAGTTCCTGGGTGCCGCCGGTCTGGGCGGCCGCTGCATCGGCTTCAGTCGCGGCCGCGGTTTCCGCCTGCGCGACGCCGTAAAAACTCAGTGCGGTGACTATGCTCAGGGCGAGCAGGTTTCTACGCTGGATCATGAGGTGTTCCCCTTCCCTACCGTTCGTTGTTTGCCGCTGGTGCCGGCTGCGCGCGCAACCTCGCCTTACGGGCCTCGGTTCAGTACTTTTTTCTACGCATCCTGTTTCACACGTTCTTCCGTAGCGGGGCGCTCCGCGCGGAACGCCGGGTCACAGCCGCTCAGCCCTCCGCCGAGCGTGAATCAAGCAGCCAGCACGCCGCGCCGATCACGCCGAGCTGGCCGTGGTCGATCAGGCTGACCGGAATGCGTTCCAGCACCGGCCGCATCACGCCTTTGGCGAGAAAGCGCGCGACAAAATTCGAATGCAGCAGGAACTGGCGGATATGCGGCAGGATGCCGCCGGCCAGATGCACCCCGCCGCGGGCGCCGCAGCTCAGTGCGAGGTCGCCGACCACGCTGCCCAGCCAGGCACAGAACAGGTTCAGGGTTTCCGTGGCCAGCGCGTCGTGCGCACCCAGCGCCGCCTCGGTGATCGAGGCCGGCGCGCGCAGCACCGGCTGCACGCCGCGGATGGCACATAGCGCATTATAGATTTGTACCAAGCCTGGCCCGGACAGCGCGGCCTCGTTGCTGACATGGCTGGAATGGCGCATGAGCAGGCGCAGGATCTCGATTTCCAGCTCGTTGCCCGGCGCCAGCGCGGCCTGGCCGGCCTCGGTCGCGAGCACGGTCGGATAGCGCCGTCCCGGGATGCGCACCGCAGCGCCCAACCCCGTGCCCGGGCCGACGATCAGGGTCGGCCCCTGCGCGGCGGCCTCTGCATCGCCGGGCAGCAGCACGCATTCGCTGGCGCGCAGATAGTGCGTGGCGCAGGCCACAGCTTCGAAATCGTTGACCAGGGCGACGTCGTCCACGTCGATCTCGTTGCGGATTTCCGCCAGCGACACCGGCCAGGGCAAATTGGCATTGATGAGGGTATCGCCGACCGCGACGCCGGCACAGGCGATGGAGACGCGGTCCACGCGCACATCGCCCATGGACTGCAGGAACTGGCGCAGCAATACGCCGAGATTGGGAAAATCGGAACAGACGAACTTGTCGTACTGCTCCACGGTGACCGCGGAAGAGCCGGCGCTGACCTGACGCACCAGGCCGACCCGCGCATGGGTGCCGCCCACATCGGCGGCCACGAACGGCGCAGCCTGCGCATTCGTCGCATCGGCAAATCGCTGACTGGCTGCTGCTGCCACGCCTTCCTCCCTTGCCCCGGATTGCCGCCGGCCCGGCCTGTGCCGGTCAGCGCGGGGGCGAGTCTGAAACCAGAGTGACAACGTTGTCAACAGAATATTGGCAGGCGCTTGTCCGGACTGCATCCGGCGCCCGGCGGCACCTCGGCCGCGGCCTCCAAGTGGTCTGCGAACGGCGCCATATTCCGTTGATTTTTCAACGTTTCCGTGTACTCATGCAGTGCGCCGGCGGAAACCTGACGGGACTTTTCGCTACGCTGCAACGCAACATCCGGAACAGGTGCAAACGGGCGCCGGCCGGGGCAAGATATGACAACGTTACTCATCCGGCGTCCCGGCGCGCAGTGCCTGCTGCGACCGCGCCGTCCGGTGCTTTCGCAGCCGCTGCGGCGGCGCAGGACACGCCGCAGCCGACCAACCCAGACGGGGAATCCAGCATGACCAGTGCGACCACCGCGGCGAGTCCCGCCGGCTACCGCAGCTCCATCGTCATCATCGGCGTACTTTTCTTCATTTTTGGATTCGTGACCTGGATCAACGGCCCGCTGATCGGCTTCGTCAAGCTCGCCTTCGACCTGGATACCGACGCGAAGGCCTTCCTGGTCACCTTCGCCTTCTACATGGCGTATTTCTTCCTCGCCCTGCCTTCCTCGCTGATCCTGGAGCGCACCGGCATGAAGAAAGGCATGGCGCTGGGCCTGGGCGTGATGGCCGCCGGCACCGTGGTATTCGGCACTTTTGCGACAATGCGCAATTATCCCGCCTGCCTGGCCGGGCTATTCGTCATCGGCTCCGGCCTTTCCATCCTGCAGACCGCGTCCAACCCCTATATCAGCATCCTCGGCCCCATCGAGAGCGCCGCCGCGCGCATCAGCATCATGGGCATCTGCAACAAGGTCGCCGGCATACTCAGCCCCATCGTCATGGGCGTGCTGGTGATGAAGGACGTGGGCCAGCTCGAAGCCAAGGTCGCGGCGGCGCCCACGCCGGAAATCAAGCACCAGCTGCTGGACCAGTTCGCCGCACAGATCTACTGGCCCTACATGGTGATGGCGCTGATCTTGGCCGGCCTGGCGGTATGGATACTGCGCTCGCCGCTGCCGGAGCTGAAGTCCTCGGTCGCGAACGCCGCCGGCAGCGGCGGCGCGGAAGACCGCCGCAGCAGCGTGCTGCAGTTCCCGCACCTGCTGCTGGGCGTGGTCTGCATCTTTCTCTATGTCGGCGTGGAGGTTCTGGCTGCCGATGCGATCGGCACCTACGGCAAGAGCTTCGGCATTCCCAGCGAGGAAACCACGTATTTCACCGCCTTTACCCTCGCGGCCATGCTGCTGGGCTATCTGATCGGCCTGGCGACGATTCCCAAGTACCTGTCGCAGGAGCGCGGCCTGGCCATCTCGGCGGTGCTGGGCATCGTGTTCAGCGTGGCGGCCTATCTCACCAAGGGTTATGTCTCGGTCGGCTTCGTTGCCGCGCTGGGCCTGGCCAACGCGCTGATGTGGCCGGCGATCTTCCCGCTGGCCATCGCCGGCCTGGGCCGCTTCACCGAGAAGGGGTCTGCCCTGCTCATCATGGGCATCGCCGGCGGCGCGATCATTCCGCGCGTCTTCGCGGTGTACAAGGATGCCTACGACTTCCAGCTGGTGTTCCTCGCCATCGCGGCGCCCTGCTATCTGTACATCCTGTTTTATTCGCTCAAGGGCCATGCCGTAGGCCGCGGCCCGGCCCGCAGCACAGCCGCGCTGGCCTGATCGCCTCGCGTGCTGCACCAAGGCTCCGCCGCGAGGCGGAGCCTTTCTTTTTGGCGCCCGCCGCACACCGCCTGTCCGTGGCGCCACACCGCGCCGGTTGCCGCGGCGCCGATTCCGCGACAAGCGCTGCCGCCGCACCTGCGCCTGGGCGCCGCGATCCTGCACATCGACAGCCCGGCCCGGTTCCTGAGCCATACCTTTGCGCATGCAACAGCATGCCCTCCTCCCCGCGTACTCGCGCCGTACCGATGCCAGCGCAGCAGCCGCGGTCAAATGCGGCACTGTGTATTTTTTGCACATACGCCAGATGGTTTTTCCCGCTGCATCCTGGGCGTTTTCCGTAAAAAACTGCGTCGGAGCGCCGCAGGTGAGCAAGCGTGATTGACACCTGCCGGAGGTTTAGGTACTTAAACAATGCGCATGTACACTATGTGAATTTATTACAGACGCCGCATCGCAGCAGCAGTCCGCGAACGTCGTCGTGCCCTTCCCCAAACCACCAGCACCCCGGTGGCGGTGGCCGTTTTGGCCCCCGCCAGGGGCTGCTTTTTGCCCAATTTTTTCCGAGTTACTGCAAGGAGCCGTCCGCATGTCGCGCAGTACGCATCCTGGCCCGACCCCTGCCACCGCCGCAGCACGCCGGCGCCTGCATCCGGCAGCCGCACTGCTGGCGCTGGGCGTCGCCTTCGCGCTGACTCCCGCCCAGGCGCAGATCCAGCGCGGCTTCGACAACCTCGGCTTCGAGGTGCCGGATATCGCCTCGGCCGCCTGCGCCCTGGCCACGCGCGCCAGCGACGTGCCCGGCTGGAGCACGACCGAAACCACCACCACCGGCCAGGTGTTCGGCGGCAGCTGTACCTTCACGCCCAACAGCGGCAGCGCCGGCGACGGCGTAATCGAGCTGTGGGCGAACGGCTTCGGCAGCGTTGCCGCCGCGCAGGGCACCCAGCTCGCCGAACTGAATGCGTTCAACAGCGCGCGCCTGTTCCAGAGCGTCTGCCTGATCAACGGCGAGCTGATCGGCTACACCATGCAACACCGCGGCCGCGGCAGCGCGAGCGTGGCCGACGTGGCGGAGTTCAATATCGACAGCGCCGCCAATTCCGTGATCCGCGCCAGCACCACCAGCAACGGCACCGGCGGCGTGACCCAATGCGGCAATACCACCGTCGCCGCCACCAACGGGCCGGTCGCGGGCGCCACCGACGGGCAAGTGGCCAATCCGACCTGTTCCTCGGCGACCACCGCCAACGGCTGGCGCAGCTATACCGGCAACTTCACCTGGACCGGCACCACCGGCATTCACGATATCGGTTTCGCGGCGATCTCCACCGGCAGCGGATCGCTGGGTTCGGGCAATTTCCTCGACGCCGTCAATGTCACGCTGCAGCCGGTGATCGAGTTCGCCGGCCCGCCCCTGTTCACCGGCGAAGGCCCGTCGGCCACGCCGGCCAGCATCATCGTCGTCGGCAATATCCCCGCCGGCGGCACCGTGGTGAATTTCACCGTGACCGCGGGCACCGCGACGCAGGGCACCGACTACACCACTACCGGTACCTTCACCGTTCCGGCCGGCAGCTATCCGACACCGACCACCGTCCCCATCGGCGCCGCACTCAGCGTGATCGACGATGCCGTGGTCGAGGAAAACGAGACGGTACAGCTGACCATACAGCCGAATCCGTCGGCGTACGTGCTGGGCTCGACTACCACCTGCGGCGGGCCGCCCAACACCTCGGCCACCTATACGATCGTCGACAATGACATCGACCTGCTCACGACCAAGTCGGCCTCCACCGCCACGCCGCTCGGCGGCGTGCCGTTCCAGTACACGGTGACCTTCCGCAATAACACCGCCGCGACCACGGTGGCACCGCTGACCGCGCACGACGCGACCGCCGCGGTCGCCGATGCAGTGCCGGCCGGCCTCACCTTCACTGGCTGGACCTGCACCGCGAGCAACGGTGCATCCTGTCCTGGCGGCACGGTCAACGGCACCACCACCGGCAGCGGCGCGATCAGCGGGAATGCCGTCCTGCCCGCCGGCAACGCCGCAGCCGGCGGCCTGGTGACCTACGTCATCGACGCCGTGGCGCCGCCCGGCAGCTGCAGCGGATCCCTGGTCAACACCTCGCAGATCACCACGCCGGCGGGCCTGGAAGAAGGCACCTCGGCGCAGGCCGGATTCACCACGCCGGCGCCCGGCGGCACGGCCAACAACAGCGCCTCCACCACCGGCAGCCTGGGCTGCGCCTCGTCGCTGAGCATCAGCAAGACCGACGGCAGCACCACCTATACGCCCGGCGGCAGCGCGACCTATACCGTCGTCATCGGCAACCCGGCCGGGCCTTCGATCGCCGCCAACGTGGGCTTGAGCGATCCCTTGCCGGCCGGCGTGACACTCTCGGGCGCCCCGAGCTGCACCGCCGCCGGCACGGCCACCTGCGGCACACTGACCGGCAGCGCCGGCGGCAACAGCGCCGGCATGAGCGGCGGCAGCATCGCACCGGGCGCGGGCAATACCCTCACCATCCTGATCCCGGTGAATTTCGCCGCTTCGCTCACGGCCGATCCGCTGGTCAACACCGCCACCGCGACAGCGACCGGCGCCACCGATGTCTCGGCCAACGACAGCGATACACGGGCCGCCCTGGTCAACCTCAACCTGGTCAAGACCGCGACGCCCGCCGGCACCTACCTGCCCGGCAGCGCACTCAACTACAGCCTGGTGCTGACCAACAATGGGCCTTCCGCCGCCAGCGGCATCACGCTGAGCGACACCGTGCCCGCCGCCGTCGCCGTATCCGGCTGGACCTGCAGCGCCAGCGGCCCGGCGGCCGATTGCGACACGGCCGCCGCAGGCACCGGCGCCAGCGGCAGCGGCAATGCCATCGCGCTGAATGCGATCGCGCTGGGCGCGGGCGAAAGCGTCACCGTCAGCATCAGCGGCACAGCCCAGCTCAGCGCCACCGGCGCCATCGTCAACACCGCCAGCGCCAGCCCGCCGGCCGGCACCAGCTGCACCACGCCGCCCTGCACCGTCACCGGCACCGCGACCAATACCGACGCGGGCGCGCCGCAGCTCTCGCTGAGCAAGATGGCCACGCCCAGCGCATTCGCCGTCGGCCAGAGCGGCAGCTACACCTTGCAGCTCAGCAACTCCGGCACCTCCAGCACGAGCGGCGCGCTCAGCATCAGCGATCCGCTGCCGGCCGGCATCAGCGCCACCGGCACGCCCACGGGCAGCGGCTGGAACTGCGCGGCCAGCACCGCCACCGTAATCAGCTGCAGCAGCAGCACCGTGCTGCCGCCGGGCGCAAGCGCGCCGCCGGTGACGGTGAATGTGACGGTCGCGGTGGGCACCAGCTCGCCGGCCGTCAACACCGCCAGCGCCAGCGGCGGCGGCGATTCGAGCTGCCCCGCGGCGGCGCACTGCCAGGCCACGACCACCACGCCGGTGGATTCGGCCCGACTGGAACTGGTCAAGACGCTGCAGGGCAATCTCGTCGTCGGCGTGCAGAGCCTGTACATCATCAGCGTGACCAATACCGGCCAGGCCACGGCGCTGGCCGGTACCATCAGCGACACCATTCCCACCGGCCTGACCATAGGCACCCTGCCCGCCGGCTGCAGCGCCGCCGGCCAGGTGGTGACCTGCGCACTGCCGGCGGGCCTGGCCACCGGCAACAGCGTCAGCTATTCCATCCCGGTCACGCCGCAGGCCGCGGTCAACGGCCAGAGCCTGAGCAACAGCGCCAGCGTCAGCGGCGGCGGCGATGCCAGCTGTCCGGCCGCGCCGCATTGCACCGGCACCACGACCGACACGGTCTCCGCGCCGCAGCTGTCCATCGTCAAGAGCGCGACGCCGGCCAGCTTCGTCATCGGCGTTGCCGCAACGTATACCTTGCAAGTAACCAACATCGGTACCGCCGCCACCACGGCAACGAGCACGGTCAGCGACAGTATTCCCACCGGCCTGACCATCGGCGCCCTGCCCGCCGGCTGCAGTGCCGCCGGCCAGGTGGTCACCTGCACGATTGCCGCGGGCCTGGCCACGAACACGCCGGTGAGCTTCGCAATTCCGGTCACGCCCCAGGCCAGCCTGGCCGGCCTGTCGGTGACGAACACGGCGACGGCCACCGGCGGCGGCGATCCCAGCTGCGCCAGCCCCGGCCCCGGCCTGCCGCCGCGCTGCACGGGCAGCGTCACCACGCCGATAGGCGCGCCGGTGCTGGAGATCACCAAGACGGCCAGCGCCGCCAACTTCGTCGTCGGCGTGCCGGCCAGCTATACCCTGACCGTGCTCAACACCGGCTCGGCCGCGACTACCGCAGCCGCCACCGTCAGCGACACCATTCCGGGCGACCTGAGCATCGGTGCCCTGCCCGCTGGCTGCAGCGCCGCGGGCCAGGTGGTGACCTGCACTATCGCCGCCGGACTGGCGCCGGGTTCGCCGGTGAGCTTCGTGATCCCGGTCACGCCGACCGCGGCTGCCAGCGGCCAGGTGCAGATCAACGCGGCCAGCGTCTCCGGCGGCGGCGATCCCACCTGTCCTGGCGCGGCTCACTGCAGCAGCGCCGTCAGCACGCCGGTGAACGCGCCGCTGCTGGAGATCGTCAAGAGCGCCAGCACGGCGAACTTCGTCGTCGGCGTGCCGGCCAGCTATACGCTGACCGTGACCAATATCGGCTCGGCCGCGACCACGGCCGTCGCCACCATCAGCGACACCATCCCCAGCGGCCTCAGCCTGGGCGCGCTGCCGCCGGACTGCTCCGCGGCTTCGCAGGTGGTGACGTGCACCATACCCGCCGGCCTGAGCGCCGGTGCGCCGGTGAGCTTCGTCATCCCGGTCACGCCCACGGCCGCAGCCAGCGGCACCAGCGTGGTCAACCACGCCACCGTCAGCGGCGGCGGCGATCCCACCTGTCCGGGCGAGCCGCGCTGCGAAAGCAGCATCAGCACGCCGGTGGATGCGCCCCAGCTCAGCGTCAGCAAGACCGCCAGCGCCGCCGCCTTCGTCGTCGGCGTGCCGGCCAGCTACACGCTCACCGTGACCAATACCGGCACCGCCGCGACCACCGCCGCGGCCAGCGTCAGCGACACCATTCCGGCCGTGCTGACGATCGGCACGCTGCCGGCCGGCTGCAGCGCGGCCGGCCAGGTCGTCACCTGCACCGTTGCCGCGGGCCTGGCCAGCGGCGCGCCGGTGAGCTTCGTCATTCCGGTCACGCCCACGGCCGCGGCCAGCGGCACCAGCGTGGTCAACAGCGCCACGGTCAGCGGCGGCGGCGATCCCAGCTGCCCCGGCCAGGCGCATTGCGGCAGCACCACGACAACGCCGGTAGACGCACCCCAGCTCAGCCTGGTCAAGCAGGCCAGCGCCAGCGCCTTTGTCGTCGGCGTGCCGGCCAGCTACACGCTCACCGTGACCAACACCGGCACCGCCGCGACCAACGCCGCGGCCACCGTCAGCGACACGCTGCCCGCCGCACTCACCCTGGGCGCACTGCCGGCCGGCTGCACCGCCAGCGGCCAGTCGGTCAGCTGCACTGTCGCCGCCGGCCTGGGCGCCGGCGCCAGCGTCGCCTTCGTGATTCCGGTCACGCCCACGCCCGCGGCCAGCGGCCAGACCCTGGTCAACAGCGCCACCGTCAGCGGCGGCGGCGCGACGAACTGCCCGGGTGCGGCAAACTGCACAAGTACCGTCAGCACGCCGGTGGATGCGCCCGCGCTGCGCGTCGTCAAGACCGCCAGCGCCGCGAGCTTCGTCGTCGGCGTGCCGGCCAGCTATACGCTCACCGTCACCAACATCGGCTCGGCCGCGACCACCGCCGTCACCACGGTCAGCGACACCGTGCCGGCCGCGCTGACCCTGGGCAGCCTGCCCGCGGCCTGCAGCGCGGCGGGCCAGGTCGTCACCTGCACCATTCCGGCCGGACTGGCCAGCGGCACGCCGGTCAGCTTCCTGATCCCGGTGACGCCGACCGCAGCCGCCAGCGGCTCCGTCGTGACCAACACCGCCATCGTCAGCGGCGGCGGCGATCCGGCCTGCCCGGGCGGCGCGAGCTGCTCCAGCACGGTGAACACGCCGGTCAATGCGCCGCAACTGCGCGTGCAGAAGACTGCGAGCGCGCCGAACTTCGTCGTCGGCGTAGCCGCGAGCTACACGCTGACTGTGACCAACAGCGGCAGCGTCGCGACCACCGCAATTGCCACCGTCAGCGACACCGTCGCCGCCAGCCTCAGCCTGGGCGCGATGCCCGCCGGCTGCAGCGCCAGCGGCCAGCAGGTGAGCTGCAGCGTCCCCGCCGGCCTGGCCGCCGGCGCCAGCGTCGCCTTCGTGATTCCGGTCACGCCGAACGCGGCGGCGGCCGGCGCCTCGGTGACGAATGCGGCCACGGTTTCCGGCGGCGGCGACCCGACCTGTCCCGCCGCGGCCAGCTGCACCAGCACCACGAATACGCCGGTGCAGGCGCCGCAGCTGTCCATCGTGAAAACCGCCAGCAGCGCGGGCTTCCAGGTCGGCGTTCCGGCGAGCTATACGCTGACCGTGACCAACATCGGCAACGCCGCAACCACCGCGGCCGCGACCGTCACCGATCCGGTTCCGGCCGTGCTCGCCCTGGGCGCGCTGCCGGCGGGCTGCACGGCCAGCGGCCAAGTAGTCAGCTGCACCGTCGCCGCAGGCCTGGCGGCCGGAGCGAACGTGGCCTTCGTCATCCCGGTGACGCCGCTGCCCGCGGCAGCCGGCACCGCGCTGAGCAACACCGCCACTGTCAGCGGCGGCGGCGGCAGCTGCGTGGCCGGCAACTGCAGCAGCTCGGTGGACACGCCCGTCGGCGAAAACGCCGATCTCGCCATCAGCAAGAGCGACGGCGGCAGCGGCGCGCAGCTCGGCGGCAACCTGGTCTACACGCTCAGCGTCAGCAACGCCGGCCCGAATGCGGCGAATGCGGTCAGCGTCAGCGACACTCTGCCGGCCGGCCTGAACTTCCTCAGCGCCAGCGGTCCCGGCTGGACCTGCAACCAGGCCGGCGGCGTGCTCACCTGCACCACGCCGACCCTGGCCAACGGCGCCAGCAGCGCGATCACGCTGACCCTGGGCGTGCCGGCGAACTACAGCGGCGCCGATCCCATCATCAACACCGCCAGCGTCAGCAGCAGCACGCCGGATCCGCAGCCGAACAACAACACCGGCGGCGAATCCACCCCGCTGCTGGGCACCGGCGACGCCGACCTGGGCGTGCTCAAACAGGGACCGGCCAGCATCGGCGCGGGCGGCCTGATCAGCTACACGATCACCGTCGCGAACGCAGGTCCGGCCAGCGCCGTCGGCGTGATCGTCAACGATCCGACGCCGCCGGGCCTGAGCCTGCTTTCGGTCACAGCGCCCTGCGCGGGCGGCTTCCCCTGCAACGTGGGCGACCTCGCCAGCGGCGCCTCGGTCAACCTGAGCGTGACCTACGCCGTACCGCCGAACTACACCAGCCCCAATCCACTGACCAACACCGCCAGCGCCAGCAGCAGCACGCCGGATCCGAACCCGGCCAACAACACCTCCACGGCGACCACCACCGTCGCCGTCGCGCCGCCGGCGCAGCCGGTGCCGCTGCTGGGCCCGGCCGGCCGGATGCTGCTGCTGATGCTGCTGGCGCTGACCGCCCTGACCGGGCTGGCGGCGCCGCGGGCCAAGGCCTCATAAGCGGAGATTGAGTACGGCATGCCGGGCAAGTCCGTGTTGAAATTTCCACAAAAAATCAAATCGCGGACGCTGCAAGACCCGACGGGCCGCCGCATCGCAGGATGCGGCGGCCCGCCGGGGAAACGGAATGTCGTCAGGAGCAGACGGCCCGATCGGCTACGCCGCCCCAGCTTCGCTTGAGCGGCGTTGGAAATGCAGCGGCTCGCGAAATGCAGCAGGCCCGGCGGCGCGCCGGGTCGATTCCAGCGGTGTTGCCGCCGGCTGTTTCCAGACAATCTGCGGCGGCGCCTGCCGCTTCCGGACTGCCTGCCCCGCAAGCTACCGTCCGGGGATGTCGCAGGCGCGGCTGCCGGGCCGCCGAAGCGCCGGGCCATCCAGCCGCGCCTGCGCCGGCCCCATCCCGCCCTGCGCCGCTGCATGGCCGCGATCCCAGCCACGCTGCCGACGCAGCCAGGCCGGCGCAGCATCCGGAGCTGGCCGCCACGGATCCCGCTCCGGCAGCACTCGCCGTTGCAACAAATCCCCGCAAAGCCGCCGCGCAATGATTCATCTGCTGCCGCCTCGCCGCCCCTGGCTAGGCGCTAGCGCGGTTTCCGGCCACAATCGCTACCGGCCTGCACCTTCGTGCGCGCCCCGAATACCACAGCCGCAGCTGCAAGGCCCGCCCGATGCGCAGTCCGACGATCAAAGACGTCGCCGAACGTTCCCAGGTTTCCCTCAAAACCGTATCCCGCGTCATCAACAACGAAGCCACCGTGCGCGAAGGCACCCGCAACAAGGTGCTGCGCGTCATCGCCGAGCTGGGCTACAAGCCCGATCTGTCGGCGCGCAGCCTGCGCAGCGCGCGCTCCTACGCCCTGGGCCTGGTCTACGACAACCCCAATCCGTATTACGTGATCGCGGTGCAGAGCGGCGTGCTGTCGGTGTGCCGCGAATCCGGCTACGGCCTGCAGATCCACCCCTGCAATTCCAACTCGCCCAACCTGGCCGACGAACTGGTCCACCTCGCCCGCCACGCGCGCCTGGCCGGCCTGGTGCTGGCGCCGCCCATGTCCGAGCGCCTGGAACTGATCCGCCACCTGACCGAGAACGACATCCATGTCGTGCGCATCATCTCGGCCGCGGCCGATCCCGAGGACGGCTTCCCCTGCGTCTACGTCGACGACCGCGACGCCGCCTACGACATCACCAAGCACCTGATCCAGCTTGGCCACCAGCGCATCGGCTTCCTCTGGGGCGGCGAGGCCCACCGCTCCAGTCCCGAGCGCTACCGCGGCTACGAGAGCGCGCTCAAGGACTACGGCATCCCGCTGGACAAGAAGCTCATCATTCCCGGCGACTACAGCTTCGACGACGGCTTCCGCGGCGCGCGCAAGCTGCTCGCGCTCAAGGACCGCCCCACCGCCATCTTCGGCTCCAACGACGAAATCGCCGCCGGCGTACTCGCCGCCGCCAAGTCCTCCGGCCTGGAAGTGCCCTACGACCTCTCCATCGCCGGCTTCGAAGACAGCCCCTTCTCCAAGCAATCCTGGCCCGCGCTGACCACCGCCAAGCAGGCCACCGAGGAAATCGCGCGGCACGCGACCCAACTGCTGATCTCCGAGATCGACCGCGAAGAGAACGATGTGGAGAAGCTCACCGTGGTGGGAAACAAGGGGTTCAGTCCGCAGCTGGTGGTGCGTGGGTCCACGGGGCCGGCGAGGGCGGCGTCCTAGTGGGTGAGGGTGCTCTACGGCAATCAGGAACAGCACCTGATGCTCCACAACGACACGGATGCCAGGAGAGCCCGTAGACGCAAAGCACCGCATCCGCCCGGGAGGGCCCAGGCCGCCAATAGCAGCCCGTTTGCCACATCACGCGGCCTCAGGCGCAACTCTCTCCTTCATCGCCAACAGCCGCTTGCGCACCATGCACAGGTTCGACAACCGCGAATAGCGCCGGAATCCGGCCGGTAGTCTTCGCCAAGCCTTTGAAGCGCACCTCCGCCGTCACTGCGTGCCCAGCCCCGGATCGGCATCTACGCCGATCTGCGCCCTCACGCCGAAGAAGCACGGGTTTCCCTCCTTATCTGATGCAAGGTGCCGGCCTACTACCGTCGCTGTAAGGCCCTGTCGAACTCACTGATCAAAGTCATCGGCAAAGATCGGCCCATCCACGGGGATATTGCGGAAGTTGTTGTAGATATTGCCTTCCAGCAGACCGATCGGCGCATGCACCACCGCGCGCAGCACGCTCTTGTCCAGCGCCGGCGCGGCCAGCCTGCGCAGTGTGCCGCGCAATTCCAATTGAGCGCCCGGTGCCGCGTCGAAACGGGCGGTGAGCTGTCCGTGGCGCAGCAGCAGGTCGCAGCGGCTGATGCCGGCGCCCGTGCAGCTCAAGCCACTTTCGCCGCCCTGCCAGGGCAGTTCCACGATCAGCGTGGCATCGGTGACAGCGGCATCGCCCGTGTAGCTGACACCGACGGTGAACGGCACGCTGTCACCTTCGTTGATGCCGGCCGGGAACGCCGGCACCTGTAAGCCCAGGTCGCCATGCTGCACGATGCCGATATCGAGCAGCGCATCGCGCCGCGTAGGCGGCAGCGGCGATTGCAACACCGTGCCTGAAATCAGTATCCCGTCAGCGTGCGGTACGAAGCTGCCGTTCCACTCCGATCGTGCGGCAAAGGGCTCGACGCCGCGCAGCTGCAGCGCCTGCGAACCGAGCACGCGCACCTGCTCCAGATCGAAGCGCTGCAGGAATTCGATGGAACGCCGGTCCTGGTGGAGCAGGCGCCGAAGCAATGCCTCGCCGTTGCCGGCCAGGACGATGCGGGTGATGAGGTCGCGTGTTTTCCCCTGCATGGGGGTGCGATAGACATAGCGCAGTCCGCTGCCGTCACTCTTGATCCGCAGCAGATGCGTGGTCTGCCCCGTCGCCGCTGCCATCGAGTTGTAGAACTGCACCAGCATCATGACATCGCCGTCCGCCAATGGCAGCAGATCCAGCAGCGCTGCGTCGGGCCAGGGTGCCGTTGGATAGTCGAACTGCCACAGCAATTCGCCCGATGTTGCGCTGTGCTTGGTCAAGCGCAGGGTGTCTCGATCAGCGAAACCCAGCGCAAATACGGCGTCGGCTGCGACCGAAAGACGCACCATTGATGCAAGCGGCGCTGCAGCTGAAGAGAACATCAGCGCACCGTCGACGCCGGAGCGCCGTTGCGCGCTCAGGCCAATCGGGCCTTCGATACTCCGGGCGGGCCAGAGCAGCGCGTCCTCGCCGATGCCGAGCAGAAAGGGCTCGGCCCAGTAGTTGCCCACGGACGGGGAATTCCAGCTGGCAAGCTGCTGTATCCACAACGTCTGCCCGCTGGCATCGCTCAGCCGCTGCAGCTCCTGCACGCGCGTCGGCGAATACAAGTTGTTGCGATAACCGTAGCTCACCAATGCATCATTGTTGGGTAGGCCGATGATGCGCGGCGGCTTCATGCTGCCGCTGGACACCGGCGCCTGGACGATGCTTCGCTCCCAGCGCTGCTGACCGTTCGCCCGATCGAGGCTGCGCACGAGCGCATCACCCATATCCGTCTCCTCCGCCAGCAGCAGCCGGTCCGGTGTCAACGCAACACCGGAGGGGCTCTGGCGCGGCGGGGCGGCATTTTCCCAAAGCACATCGCCGCTGTCGGCCGCCAGGCGTCTCACCCGCGTCGGTAGCGCCTTCCACGGCACCCCGGCAAGCACGAACAGGTCCGATCCGTCGCGGAACTCGCGTGGCTGCTGCACGCCGCGAGGCACGTCGGCGAGCGGGCGATCGTCGGAGAGACTGCCGTCAGGAATGCGGTAGCGGCGCAGTGCCAGGCTGCCGTCCGTCCGCCCCGGACCAGCAATAGCGATCAGGTCGGCCGACACCTGCCAGATGCGCCCAAGCACCGGAAACGGCATCGGCTGCTGCCAGAGCGGTTCGCCATCGCTGCCGGCCAGGCGTGCCAGCACGCCATTGGCGACCGGAAATGTGGTCGGGTCCGAGCCGATGTATACATCGTCCCCGAACACACCCAGCACAGCGCCAGCATACTCGCGCCGCCAGACTTCGGTGCCGCTTACTGCCGAGACACGGGCGAGTTCCCCAGCGGATACGCACAGGGGATCACCGGCAATGAAGAAAAGCTCGGAATATCCGGTATCGCAGTCCTCATTGCGCCACAACTGCTGCCCGCCGGCGGCATCCAGCACCTGCAGCGCTCCCGAATACGGCAGGTAGATACGCCCATCGCGCACAGCGATCACACCGAGCGACGCAACAGGCCTCAACCAGGCCAAACCGCCCTGCGGATTCAACTTTGCCAACAACGGCTGAGCATCGTCCCCTGGGCCGACGAGATAGGTATTGCCATCGCTGTCCACGGCGATTGGCCTTCTGGCAGGCCAATGGCCGTGAATTCCGGGAACACGGACCTGCCAGAGCCATTGTCCGCTCAGCCGGTCGATGGCAGTGACCACCGCGGCACCGTCGGAATATTTCGTCCTGGCGACCAGCCGGTCGCCGCCGATGGCGAAATAGTGGCCCTGCAGGGCCGAACTCCACTGCAATGCCCCGGAAGCATCCAAGCGTGCCACACTGGCATAGTTGAGGCCCGTGAACATCAGCAGCGTCGCACCGTCCGGCTCGGGCGCGAAATCGGCCGGCGTCCATTCCGACAGCGGCAGGGCAAAGCTCCAGGCAATGCTGCCGTCGCCGCTGACCTGCGAAAGCCGATAATCGTAACCGTCGGTCGACCCGACCAAGGCCGAGCCATCCGCCGTCCCCGCCAACTGGAAGCCATCTTCGGCACGCAGGCTGAAAGCCGGACCGGTTTCATTCCAATCCCGCTGCCAGCCCGCGCCAGCGCCTACAGCACAGGTCATGACGAACAGGAACAGCAACCACTGGTGCAAATGTCGCTTTATTGCGTGCATCGTCAGATTTCCTGCAAGCCTCGGGACGCCGGCGAGCCGGTATTCCTCGCCTTTCCTGGTCGGCGATGTTCCCACAGCATGACCGGCTCCGCGACCGCGGCAACGCCCATACCGACAAGGAGCAGACCCACTTCGGATCGTTGTTTGCGCTAGCCGGCCTGCCCCCGGCTCGCCGCCTCGAACCGAGATGCCCGGTTGCCGGCAGTTTTCGATCAGAGACGATCCGGCGGCTCCTGATCCGCCATTCGCATAGCCCCTGTTCGTTGCCGTCGAGCTGGGAGAAACCTGCTGCCATGCGCGGGCAGCATCGCCGCCACGATCCGCGCAGGCCTGGTGCCGCCTGAGTGCGCAGCGATCAAGCTGCCTTTCCGAACCGGGACATCCACTGCCTTTCCGAACCGGGACATCCACTGTCTCCTGAATCAGGACAGCCACTATCCATCGATTTTTCCGATCCGTCCCTCAGGCTTGCGCCCCCCGAACCGGGACATCCACGGTCTTCCCGCCCCCCCGAACCGGGACATCCACGGTCTTCCCGCCCCCCGAACCGGGACATCCACGGTCTTCCTGGACCGGACAACCATAAACCACCATTTTCCGACCCCAAACCAGGCACTTTTCCGAGGACGCCTCCCGCAGCCGCAAGCCATCCTGTGGCCATGACCACAGCCCGCGCCCTCATCGTCGACCCTGAAGTCCCCGGCTTCTACCATTGCGTCTCCCGCTGCGTACGACAAGCCTTCCTATGTGGAACAGACAGCTACACCGGCCGCTGCTTCGACCATCGCAGAGCATGGATTGAAGAAAGGTTGCTGCAGCTGGCGGAGATCTTCGCGATAGGCGTCTATGCCTATGCCGTAATGAGCAATCACGTGCATGTGGTGACCTACCTGGATCCAGGCGCCGCCACGGCCTGGTCGTCGGACGAAGTCGCCACGCGATGGATGCGCCTGTTTCCCGTTCGCGAGAACGGCCAGATCGATACCGAAGCGACGCATCTACGCGCGCAACTCATGGCCGGTAATCCGCAACGTATCGCCGTATGCCGTGCGCGGCTGGCCAGCCTCTCCTGGTTCATGCGCTGCCTGAATGAGCCGATTGCGCGCCGAGCCAACCGCGAGGACGCCTGCACCGGCCGCTTCTGGGAAGGCCGCTACCGCTGCCAGGCGCTGCTCGACGATGCTGCTGTCGTGGCTTGCATGGCCTATGTCGACCTCAATCCCGTGCGCGCCGGGATTGCCACTGACCTCAACACCTGCGACCACACCTCGATCAAGCGCCGTATCGCGTCGCTGAAGGCAGTCACCGAAACCGAAAGCGTCACGCTGAGACCGCTCATCGGTTTCCCGGCCCCTTCATTTCCGCTGGATTCGCAGCAATACCTGACCCTCGTCGACCTGACCGGGCAAGTCGCCCGCCCCGGCAAGCGTGGCAAACTCGCCCCGCAGGCAGTTCCACTGCTACGACTATTGGATGTTGATGACGCGCTCTGGTGTTATCAGGTCTTCGGCATACAGACACATTACTGGCGCGTGGTCGGCGCCGTCGAGGCGCTGATCGACAAAGCGCGGCGGCTGGGACAACGCTGGCTCAAAGGCAGTGGCGCACTGTCGCAGTCGACCATCGCGCACTGAAGGTCCGGCCGGTCATCGGTATCAGTTCGGTATCGGCTGAGACATCGCCACGTGCTGGTTCTTGCGCATTGCTAGCGGCGAGTGATGCCGCACCTCACGCTGTATAGGCGACGGATCCGCAAGCTATCGCCCGGGCCGTATCACAGGTCGTGGTTTTGTTCGCCGGGCTTCATGGGCTCCCCCGATTTGCCGCGCCGGATTTCATGGGTGTCCTAATTTGCTGCTGGGATTTCGTGGGTGTCCTGATTTGCTGCTTGGGCTCCCCGATTTGCTGCGCCGGATTTCATGGGTGTCCTGATTTGCTGCTGGTGTCCTGATTTGCTGCTGATTTGCTGCACGCTCACGGAACCGGCACGACCGCTTCGAATCCGTCGCCGAACAGCGGAACTTCCGGCGCGCCGTCACCGCCAAGAAACAGTACAAAAGTGCCAGAAGACGCCATGATATTCAGGCTTCCCGATGCAGGGCCAACGGCCTGGGGCGTGAAGGCGAATTCGACCGTACAGCCGCCAGGGCCGCCGACCTCGAAGGGCGGCTCTGGGCAGGTTCCGCCCGCGCGTACAAACGAGCCTGGCGGTACGCTGGTCGTATGCATTTGCACGACCACCAGCGGGACCGACCGGATGTTGTTCATCGTGGCCGTCAGTGTGCCGCTGGTGCTGCCTGCGGCTACAGAAGAGAACCAGAGCGACGTCGGAAAGATCTCCAGATACCCCACTTCGCCCTGCCCGTACAACCCGAAAGCGACGGAGCTGCCCCCGGCCAGCGTGACCGTGTGCGTCTGCGGGAACTGGGTGACGTCGGTAGGCGTGAAGGTGTGCTCGAGCGTGCAGCTTGACTGTGCGGCAATGGTGAAGGGAGGCGCGCCGCAGGTCCCTCCCGTGCGCGCATAGACGCCGGTAGCGGGCGTGATGGAAACAATGCTCAACGCCTGGCCGCCTGTATTGCGCAGGGTAGTCGCCTTCGGTTCGCTGGTTGTGCCGACGGCCCGGTATCCGAAATCCACCTGTCCCGGTGAGGGCACGAGATCGGCCTGCACACTGACGCCCACACCCAACAACAGCATTCCCAGTATCAGACGGGCACAACGCATGCAGGACTCCTCGCAAAGCGGACAGGGACCGGCACTGGGCCGCACCTCAATGGAACGACGAACGGCGGGGTTTTCTGCCATGGCGTTCAAACACCCCGAAGTAACGGGCCAAATAGCCTCGGCTGTGCTGTTCCAGGCGGCTAGCCGGAACCCGAGTCTCCCGGCAGCCACTCGCGCCGGCTTAACCGGCAGAGGTATCAAGGGCATCGTCAGGAGGCGAAAGGCAATGGTCCGGGAAGTCAACCTGACCCCGATAGCGGACTGCCGCCCAGTCCTCCAGCATGACTTCCGCCCCATCTGCGAGCGGATCAGCAAGGCGTAGGCTCTTGCTTCGGCTCTCGTGCCGGCATCGCTCGAGCGCGCGGCGATTCGCACTGTCATATACCAATCCAGAAGGAGCTCCCATGCACCCACGCATCTGCTTGTGCGGGCTGCTGCTCGCAGTCTCGGGCGCGGCCAGCGCCATAACTGCCGAGGAATTGATCGCGAAGAATCTCGAGGCAAAAGGCGGCCGCGATGCGATCAAGGCGATCCAATCGCTGCACTCGACCGGCAAGCTGTCTTTCACCGGCGATTTCTCGGTTGATCTCGCGCTCGACACGATCGTCAGCCGCGCCGGCAAGGTCCGGCAGGAGGCGTCGTTACAGGGCATGACGTCGGTGCAGGCCTACGATGGCACGGAGGGCTGGCAGATCCAGCCGTTCGGCGGCCGCAAGGATCCCGAGAAGCTGTCGGCCGACGACAGCAAGAGTCTGGTCGACGATGCCGACATCGACGGCCCGCTCGTCGACTGGCAGGCAAAGGGCAGCACGATCGAATACCTCGGCACCGAGGACGTCGACGGCACGGCGGCGCACAAGCTCAAGGTGAGCGAAAAGGACGGAGACGTGAAGTACTTCTACTTCGATCCTGACTACTTCCTGGAGATCCGCACGGTGACGCAGCGCAAGGTGCGCGGCAGCGAGCAGGCGTTGGAGAGCGACCTCGGCAACTACGAGAAAGTCGCCGGCGTCTATATCCCGTTCTCGATCGAGAGCGGGCCGAAGGGCGCGCCGAAGCAGCAGAAGATCACCCTCGATAAGGTCGAGGCGAACGTCCCGGTCGATAACGCGAAATTCGCGTTCCCGGCCTCCCCCGCTGCGTCGAAGTAAGGAGGCGACGACCATGCGCATGAAAAACAACCTCGCCGTGGCCCTCGCGCTCGCGGCCTTTTCGATCCCGGCCGCCGCGCAGGACGCGGCGGCGGCGCACTACGACGCCGGCACGATCTCCGGCCTCGGCGCGCGCAACATCGGCTCCGCGACGATGAGCGGCCGCATCTCGGCGCTCGACGCGCGCGTCGTCGACGGCAAGACGCTGCTCTATGTCGGCGCGGCGAGCGGCGGCGTCTGGAAGTCGACCGACGGCGGTACGACCTTCAAGCCGGTATTCGACAAGCAGCCCGTGCAATCCATCGGTGCCGTCACGATCGATCCGAAAAACCCGCAGGTCGTATGGGTGGGAACGGGCGAAACGTGGACGCGCAACAGCGTTTCCATCGGCAACGGCATCTACAGGTCGACCGACGGCGGCGACACCTGGACGTACCTGGGATTGCCCGAATCGGAGCGCATCTCGCGCATTGTCGTGCACCCGCAGCGCACCGACACGGTCTACGCCTGCGTACCCGGCAAGCTGTGGAGCGACTCCACGGCGCGCGGCCTCTACGTCACGCACGACGGCGGCCGCAACTGGACGCTCGCGCTCAAGGGACCCAACGCCTCGACGGGCTGCGCCGACATCAGCATCGACGCGAAAGACCCTGACCACCTGTTCGTCTCGCTCTGGGATTTCCGCCGCAAGGGCTGGACGTTCCGCTCCGGCGGCGACGGCCCGGAGGCCGTGTCCGGTTCGGGCTTGTTCGAGACGCGCGACGGCGGCAAGTCATTCGCATCGATCGAGCCCGGCAAGCAAAACGGTCTGCCGGCCAAGCCCTGGGGCCGCATCGGCGTGACGATCGCGCCGAGCGACCCGAAGCGCGTGTACGCCGTGATCGAAGGTGTGCGCAGCGCCCTGTTCCGTTCCGACGACGGGGGCCGCACCTGGACCGAGGGCGACCGCAGCCAGTCCATGGTCTGGCGGCCGTTCTACTTCTCGCGCCTGATCGTCGACCCGAAGAATCCCGACAAGCTCTTCAAGCCGAACCTGCCGCTGATCGTCTCGCTCGACGGCGGCAAGAGCTTCTCGTCCACGGGCGGCGGTGCGCACGGTGACTGGCACGACCTCTGGATCAACCCCGACAACACCAATCACGTCATCGGCGGCGACGACGGCGGCCTGTTCCTGAGCTACGACGGCGGCAATCGCTGGTGGAAGGGCGACAACCTGCCGATCTCGCAGTTCTACCACGTGAGCGCCGATGACCAGGATCCGTACCAGGTCTACGGCGGCTTGCAGGACAACGGCTCGTGGGTGGGCGATTCGGCGAATCCGGGCGGCATCACGAACGCCCGCTGGGAGCCGGTGTTCTTCGGCGACGGTTTCTGGGTGTTCCCCGATCCGGCGGATCCGGACTACCTCTACGCGGAAGCCCAGGGCGGTTTCCTCGGGCGCGTCAACCGTCACACGAAACAGACCCGCTTCATCGCGCCGACCGCCGGCTTCAAGGAAAAGCTGCGTTACAACTGGAACACACCGATCGAGCTCTCGCCCAACGAGAAGGGCACGATCTACTACGGCGCACAGTTCCTGTTCCGTTCGCGCGACCAGGGCCAGAACTGGGAGCGCATCTCGCCCGACCTCACCACCAACGACCCGGGCAAGCAGAAGCAGGAGGAATCGGGCGGCATCACGGTCGACAACTCCGCCGCCGAGATGCACACGACCATCTACTCGATCAGCGAGTCGCCCAAGGACGGCAAGGTGATCTGGGTTGGCACCGACGACGGCAACGTGCAGCTCACGCGCGACGGCGGCAAGTCGTGGAACAACCTGGTGGGCAACATCAAGGGACTGCCGAAGAATGCGTGGGTCAGCACGGTCGAAGCGTCCCTGCACGACGCCGGCACCGCATACGCGACGTTTGATCGCCATACCTTCGGCGACATGGATCCCTACGTCTACCGCACGCGCGACTTCGGCCGCAGCTGGCAGAAGATCGCGGGCAAGGAACAAGGGCTGCGCGGCTACGCACACGTCGTCAAGGAAGACACGGTCGATCCGGATGTGCTGTTTGTCGGTACCGAGTTCGGCCTGTGGATCTCCACCGACGGCGGCGCGCGCTGGGCCAAGTTCGAGGGCGGCAACTTTCCGAGCGTCGCGGTGCGCGACCTGGCCGTGCAGGCGCGCGATGCCGACCTGGTGATAGCGACCCACGGCCGCGGCATCTGGATCATCGACGACATCACGCCACTGCGCTCGATTGACGACACCCTGCTCGCCCGGGATGCGGCCTTTGTCGCCGCACGCCCGGTGCAACAGCGCATCGCCAGTTTCGGCGGGAGCGTCGAGGGTGACGCCAAATTCGTCGGCGACAACCCGTCGAACGCCGCGGTCATCACCTACTACCAGCGTACGCGTCACCTCTTCGGCGACCTGAAGATCGAGGTGCTAGACCCCCACGGCAAGGTGATCGAGACGCTGCCCGCGTCGAAGCGTCGGGGCCTCAACCGCATCACGTGGTCGATGCGCGTGAAGCCACCCGTCGTACCGCCCGCGGCGCAGCTCGCCAACTTCGGCACGATCGGCCCGCGCGTAGTGCCGGGCACCTACAAGGTACGCATGACCAAGAACAAGCAGGTCTACGAGACGCCGCTCGAGGTCTCGGTAGACCGGCGCACGAAGCTGACGGTCGCCGAGCGCCAGGCACAATTCGACGCAGCGATGCGCGTGCACGGCATGTTCGGTGAAATGACAGGCCTGATGGCACGCATCAACGCCGTCCGCGACCAGGCAGCCGCCATCGGCGCGAAGCTCCCGGAAGGCGACCCGGCACGCAGCAAGGTGGCCGCACTCAGTGAAAAAGCCGACGCGATCCGCAAGGAAATCGTCGCCACGAAGGAAGGCGGCGCCATCACCGGCGAGGAGCGCCTGCGCGAGAAGCTGGACAGCGTATACGGTGCGATCGTGTTCTACGACGGCGCACCGGGCACGCATCACCTGGCCACCGTCGACGCGCTGCAGAAGGAAATGAGCGAAGTCGCTACGCGCTTCGATGCCCTCGTCGCGAAAGACCTGCCGCCGGTCAACGACGCCCTGAAGGCGAAAGGCGCACCCGCGATCCAGGTCCCGCCCGCACAGCCGGCGGCCGCGAGCGCCCTGTCCAGCGCCGACCTCAACGCCGCGTTCTCCGCATGGCGCGGCGCCCCGTTCGGTCGCGGCACCGACCTGCGCGGGGCGAAGGCGAAGCACATCGCCCGCTGAGCGGGAAGCTGCGTCGGCAACAAAACGGCCCGCTATGGCGGGCCGTTTTGTTTGTGGGAAACGGGGCAAGGGTCAACTTCCAAGGTGCTTTTTCCGGGAGTTGACCTGTCGCGCCCTGTCAACGTGAACAGGGCGCTTTGAAATAGGCGACTGCGAACGGGGCCAGGCTAACTTACCGGAGCGGCACGCCGAAGTTAACCTGGCCCGGATAGCCCGCAGATGCGACAGGGCTCCGCCAGCTTGCGGGCTATCACTCATGGGGTCGGTGCGACCGCCTCAAACCCGTCGCCGAAAAGCGGGGTTTCCGGTGCACCGTCACCGCTTAGCGAAAAGCCAAAGCTGCCGGAGCCGAGAATGTTCATACTGGCTGAGTGCGAACCGACGTGGTCGGGTACGAATCGATAGGTTAGCGTGCAAGAGCTACTGGCACCCCAGTAGAACGGTACCTGCGTGGGGCAGGTGCCTCCTGTGCGCACGAAGGCGCTAGCATCGGGGCCGTCCAAATACATATGCGAGACAGTCATGCCCACTGGTCTTAAATTGCTCAGGTTGATGGTCTGCCCCTCAGAGCTTGTCCCCACATCTACCGGAAAGTACGACAAGCTGGGCGGCCAGATATCCAGATACGCCACATTGCCCTCACCCGCCAGCCCGAAGTCGACGCGCCCGCCCCCAGCTAGCGTGAGGTGGGCGTAGCCGCAATACGCCTGAACCAGGTAGGGCGTGAAGGTGTGCTCGATCGTGCAGCTGGCTTGGGGGGCGACGGTGAACGGCGGCTCGCCGCAGGTCCCGCCGGCGCGCACAAACGCGGCGAGGGTGACCGCCGACACGGCCGTGACGGTCACGGCCTGGTTGCCCGTGTTCCTGAACGTCGTTGGCATCGGGTCGCTGGTGGCGCCTGTTGCTTGATCGCCGAAATCCACCTGGGCCGGAGAAGGGACGAGAACAGCGCCCCCGCTGCTGATTCCGCCCAACAGCGCCATTCCCAGCAATAGCGGTTTCATTGTTCGATGCCTTGGCTGCAGTGGTTGAGGAGGGGGCGCCCGCAAGGGGGCGTCTGCTCAACTAAACGACGGACACGCGGGAATCCTGCCATCGTGTTGTCGCTGGCTTCTGCGGGTGGAGGCGCGCTCTGTTCGGGGTGTTACAGATCGGGGGTGGGTTAACTTCCGGCGAGTTGTTTTGGGAAGTCAACCTGACCCCGATACTGCGCCCCCAGGGGAGTTGCCCGCCACAGTCGCGCGTCACAATCTACCTTCGAGGTAGGTCCGCATAATATCGCTTGAGAAACTCTGCCAACACCTCAGCTGAAACGTAAGCAGCATATTTCTGATATCCATCTGCCTTTTTCCCGTCAGCAAAATCACATATCGCTTTAATTCCAAAAGTATATGGCCTCGGCGAATCACAGGTCTGTCCTGCGAGATATAGACCATACAATTCCATCTCCAACCCTTTTGCCTTTCTATGCTGCCGGAGCACATTCGTCACAACCCTCTCGTCAGCCACCACTGCCGATCCGGACGCAACCGGCGCGCGAACAAGCTTCGGCGGCTGCGAAGGCCGCTCCGGCCATCGCCGCCAAATTCTAGTCAGCATCTCCTCATCCGCCTGCAGTTGGTCAATTCGAGTCGAGACTTCCCTTGGCGCCTGAATCATGTGGGGATCAATCTCGAACCCCTCCAACGACGTACTAGCTACAGTTGTGAACTTTCCACTCTGGTAGTCCCATGCGCAATCCGCAAATATCACATCACCTTCACGAATATTTTTTCCGATTCCTGCACATATACCCGGCATTACAAGAAGCCGGGGCCTAAGCTTCTCGATCAGTTTCGCGGCGAGAAGCGCAGTCGAGAGCATCCCCATTCGTTCCGCGACCGCACACACAACAGAATGCGACGCACCGCCGCTTTCGAATGTGCCTCGCGAGATGAATGTAGAATCGTCTATTGGTTCTTCCGCACCCCATCGCCACGGAAGGTTCCGAATTGCGATCATCTCGGGATCTTTTAGTGCAGTCAGAACTACGACGTCGGTCTGATATGACCTAGCTTCAGTTTGTGAAACACAGCTGAGCAAATACGCCACGCAATTCGAAATTCGATCGAGCCAGCCATCCTCCACTTCCGAAGTTTCCACTACTACCCAGGTTTCGGCTCCGAAGTACTTTGATTGGCTCGCCGCGACATCAGCGTAAGCCGTAATGCCAACGACTTTTGTCGGCTTCTTTAAGCTTTTCTTCTCCACGATTTCTGTCAGCAGAGTAATCGAAGCATCCGCCGACTCCACGCTCTCCACTCTATTAGGCAGAAGAATGTCTAGCAGAAGTAAATCTACCTGCTCTGCTCTTAGATACTCTCGAGCATCAGAAGCAGTTCTCTTATCGACAATAGATTCCCTAGGCAAACCGAGCTTCGTCGTAAGGTGCTCAACAATTTTTCTAATACGCAAGACATTGTCATCTGCCAAAAGAATTTTCATTCACTCACTCCATCAAATGCTTCCCTCAGCTTTTCTTCAAGACGCATTCTCCACGAATCAGTCAGAGGACCGTAGTAGACAAAGCCCCTAAAAATTTTCCCGTGCTCACTAATCAAACGAGCCTCGAGAGAGGACAATTCAATCTGCCGACCGTTCTTGTTGAAAGCTTCATACTGAGTAACAATAACTACGGGCGAAGACATTCGACGGAATTTCATGTATCTAAGAACTTCTTCGCCACCAGTTCCCTGAGGCCGCCCCCCCGGCTCGCCAGCAGAAACGTCAAATGTTGGCAGAGACATATCTAAAAGCACCAGATCTGGAGATTGCGCAGCTATTTCTGCAATCGCGGATTTTACTGATTTCGCAAATGAAACCGTTACTCCCGGGAGAATTTTTTCGACCGCCTCCTCCAGGTTTCGAAGCTTGGGCGGTTCGTCATCGGCGATCAGAACACGCATTACTTCCTTCCTCGGTTGGCAATAAAAGACAAGGTTAGTTCCAAAAAGAACAAATTTTCCGACAAAAAACCGAAATCCATCTTTCCTTTTGCGGACTGAAAAACAATGCTTGCAAGCTTAGAGAGACCACTCCCCCCCTCTCTCCGCGCCATCCGGAAGTCTGCTTGCTCGATAAGCTGCCTTTTTCGCTCCAACATTGCAGCCCGCGCCGAGGCAAAATCTCCCCCAAGAACCACACTGTTTTCGACACGTATAGTTAGAGTTTCCTCCAGTCTGTCGTAAGATATGTCTATCGAATAAGACAGCGCCGGATCCCCTGATCTTTTTGCAACATTGTCTAGAATTACAAACATAACATCGAGAAGAACAGGAAGAGATCCAGCGCTGACAACTAGTGACGCGTCACACCTCCTGAGCGGCTCTGGCAAAGCGTCGGCCGAGTTAATAGCCCGCGCCGAAGCTAGTGCAATATCTATGATCTCGTCTGCACTAAATTCCGAGTCCTCAGGCATGGCCGGATTGAACCACGATGCAACACTCTCGATTGCCGCCTGCACATTCCCCGCCGCATTTACAACTGCCCGATCCAGCTCCGCTCGAATTTCAGATGCAGGCATGACTGAGATGCGAGTGCGCAACGCCTGGAATAGCGACGCCACCTCTTTCGAGGTTTCCACCCTAAGTAGCGACTGCGCAGCCTGGAGGGACGGGTTTAGGAGACCCCACAGGCTCGCCATCAAAGTCGCCAGAAATGTATCAATCGACCTATCCTGAATCGCAACACTTTTTATTAGGTGATAATTTGGCGCAAGCAACCTCGCATCGAATATTCCATAAGGCTTACTTTCGCTTTTGACATGCAATAGAACGTCTTTCAGTCGAACAAGGACCTCGTCGAAATCCCGAGCGAATGCAGCCAAGGCGGACTGGAAAGCCGCAGCGAGAGCTAAGTCGTCGAAGTGACCAGCCCAACGAACATTTTCTCTGTATGTGCCGTCGGGAGCGCGCTGGGTTATGACTCCTTCTTTTTCCGCAGGCGATCTAATGTAGCCAACTACAGAACCGTGCCGAACACGCTTACTGAGATAGCTATCGAGGCCGTGGGGCACATCAAAAAGAAATCGCTCTCTAGCCTGAAGAATCATCGACACAAGAAGCTCGTCAGCTTCGCTCTCCGGAACTTCAAGTAGGTATTTTGCGTTCTCATTTAGATCACGGATGACGGCATCATACGTCTCAGCACCCGGCCCTGTTCTTTTGAGCGAGATAAATCGATGGAAGCTCTCAAGAAGATCACGCTTCAATACAGTTCTTAGAGCGTCGGTATCCACGTGCACGCGGCTACCGTCAAGCGCCTGAAGACCTTTACGAACTGTCAGCTCGCGAGAGATATTGACCAGCTCATCTGTGTACTCGCCACTTGAATCCATTCCCGACATAACCAGAAGTGCGCATATGTCGCGTCGCTCTTCTAGTACACGCCTGGAGCTGTTCACCAGTGGCAACATATCGAGAACAGAAACCACACAGACCTGACCCAAAAAGAAGGCGATTTCTCTCTTGTCATAGTCCGGCAAATTCTCTCTGAGTTCGGATGGGAAAGACAAAGATTGCGACTCAAGAAAGCTTTCGAGTGCGAAGCACCTATAGGAGTGTATTTTGTCGTCGGCTACGACCTGAGCCAGCACGGCGAGCGCATTTGACACCCTGAAATCGTAGACATGAGGCTGTAGGTCCTCCCAATCGACCGCCAAGAAAACCTCCTTAAGCGGTAGAGTCGAGGGATCAACCCCATGCACGGCATGCTCCCTGCTTATGATTCGACAGGCACTAGCTAAATTCTTAGTTTCGCCGTAAATCTCTAAAGCCAGAATTGCACTTCTGGCTTCTATAACCCTGTTAGATGATTGAAGCGCGATACCAATATGGTGTTCGGCCTCGCGCATTGCGTCTCGACGAACAGCACCGATGGAACGCGCATATGCGTACACCGAACCATCTAACAAGTCCTCCCCATGGTGACGCCTGCCCAGACATAGCAGGCAGAATGTAGCAGCCGCGCCTCCTCTACTGGCGAGTTCCTGTAAAGATTCGATAGCTTCCGGCGCACCATCAACTAGCCAGTCAAAGATCGACTCTTCCTCGCAGTTTTGAGCGATGCCCGACCAGTGATTGAGAAGCCCTTCTACAGTCGTCGCTCTCTCGGCGCCAATTGTTTCTAGCAGCGCTTCAGC
This sequence comes from Tahibacter harae, assembly GCF_024437735.1. Taxonomy (GTDB): domain Bacteria; phylum Pseudomonadota; class Gammaproteobacteria; order Xanthomonadales; family Rhodanobacteraceae; genus Tahibacter; species Tahibacter harae. The sequence continues at coordinate 176,147 of NZ_JANFQO010000014.1, forward strand.
AATAGGAAGCCCCGAGAATATGTGAGCGAATTTTCGGAGCCAGTTTTGGTAGTTTTCCCTATCATTACCTAACTGCGCATCTTTTCTGAATAGCGACACTAGCGCTGCGACAATTTTCTTGTGTACCGCACTTCCGCCTGGAAAATCGACCTTCCTTGAAAATCTAGAGGAAGCTCTAGCAGTAGCTATTGTGACAAGACTGGCTATAGATGCTGGAGATACAGACAATAGTCTCCTTTGTTCTCGCAACGCATGAGAAATTTTCCCGGAAAACAACGCATCCAAACTCCCCGCCAACGTGCCGTCGAAAGTCCTTGGCCGCGAGACAAAGCGCAGCCTAATTTTTTTTAACCTACCATCATCGATCTCGGACATTGCCGCGAGAGCAGAAGCAATACCTGCCATCAACCTCTTGTCAGAGTAAAAATTTGTCGACAAATGGCCCAGAATGCCAACGAATGTCTCATAAATATCGACTAGGTGATGGTTCTGTTCGATGCGTAGCACTGCTGCTATATCGCGACGACTGCGCCCCTTCTCCGCTAGGAGTTTGAATCTCAAATATACAGCCAGATCCTGCCGCCCTAGTTTGGCGGACCTTCGAGTGAAATGATCAACAAACCAGCCAATAGACACGTCCTCTTCACTACGCTGGCTTGCGTAGTGCGCCAAAAATGGAAGAACGCCCGCCTTGTTTTCTGTGCGGAGCTCCTCAACAAACTTTTTTTGGGCGTTCTGGCCATAACCATATTGCATGCCTCCGATTTTTAGCTGGGTCGACCATAAAGAGACACCAAATGCATCTTCATGCGCCGTTAGCAGACTGATGACATCGGGGTAGTTGCCCTGCATCAACTGGGTGGATATTTTTTTTGAGCATGAAAGGTGCGCAGAAATCGTGCTAGATTGAATCGCCAGTCTTTCCGATATCCAACTGATTTCGTGCTCGATAGGGAGTTCCTTCTGGAATCTCAATACCGAGAGATAATCGTAGGCTATCGGAAGAGCTGAAAATCTCGCGGACTGAACAGAAGAGAATTTTGCTAGATTTTGAAAAAAATTCTTATGCTCTCTGATTGGTGTTCTTTCGCGCGCCACCAAAAGCGCACGAATAAATCCGGCGCGAAATTGTGACGCTCTTGACCGGTCGCCAACCTCGTGATCCGAGGACTGCGCCTTAGCGACAACAGCACGTATTGCAGCCATAGCCGAGGGCTTCTTTTTGGTTCGGGGACTGCCCATTTCTCTGCCTCCCAATCTGCGTGATCTGGTGCTATCCGTGAGTACGAAACGCTGTCGAACGGGGTGCGAGAGATGCCTCATGTAGAGACGCCAAAGCCGCTTTCTACCTTCACGACAGATGGAGACAGGTTAACTTCCTTCGGCGACACGGTCTAAGCACAACTCGCTGCCTCGCCTGTCCGCGCATCGTCCGACGTCAAGTTGACGTCGTTGTGAGTTAACCTGACCCCGATAGTCTCCGATCTCATCCGCTTTGAGCCAGTAGAGCTATCCCGTTTAGGCTGCGCCGAGTAAGCTTTTCCTCCCATGGCGGCAACATGGGATCAACACTCTTGACGCCCGCCCCATCCAGTACAACAATTCGTCCGTTGCCGCCAATTCGGCAACCGGGTTTAGCGGCCCGAAAAACACGGCGCACACAGCGCCGCACTGAACGCCGACTTTTTTTAGGTTCTTCACCCATTACCGGGGAAGGCGGCGCGGATTTTGAGGAAGAAGTAAGCGTCGTCACGGAAGCCGTAAGCGATGCGGTTGATGACCTTGATGCGGTTGTTGATGCCTTCGAGCAGGTTGGTGCCCAGCGGCCATCAACAGTGGGCCAGGATGCCTGGGAGTTAGGGTTCCAGGCATCGGGCGAAGTGTTGCAGCGGCGCCAAGCCGCTGCCCATCGCGCGTCGACTCCACGATAGCCAAGCTTTCTTCGCCCAGGCTCGGCTTCGGTAGCGCCAGAGCTGCTTGAGGTCATCCTTGAGCAGGTAAACGGTAAGCAGCGCTTTGTTGGCCGCCAGCAGTTCGTCCAGTTGCACGATCTTGTCGGCCGGAACGTTCTCCCGGTTGCGTAGCAACAACCAGCGCGATGTCTTGACCACCCGACGCGCCGGCTTGTCGGCACGAAGTCGATTGGCCTCGTCCACGCGCACTCGGTCAATGACTTCGCGGCCGTACTTGGCGATGACATGGAACAGGTCGTAAACCACTTCGGCCTTCGGGTAGTGCTGACGTACTTCCAGGTCGTAGGCCGAATTTGTAATGACCCAGCGGTTTCTGCACAGGTCACGCCGCTAATCGATACGCCTCAGCGGGTGTCTTCATGCCCAGCGCCTGATGCGGTCGCCGGGCGTTATAGAACTGGATCCAATCGCTGATCACGCGGCTGGCGTGCTGCTGGCTTTCGAAGCGGTGGCGGTGGATGCATTGCTCCTTCAGTGTCCGGATCACCCGCTCGACCATGCCGTTCTGCTG
>NZ_JANFQO010000015.1 GCF_024437735.1 Tahibacter harae
GAACTCCGCGCTGAAGCGCTTGCGTTCCGTCTTGCCTTCTGATTTCTTCCTGCTCATCTGTCTCACTCCGGATTGCGATATTGAATCGCTTATCCGGGTGTCCGAAAAGCAGGGGCAGGATCATTATGCTTACCCATACGATCACCAAACTCGTCAAAGTCGAAGCTGTGAATCAGATTATCGCCCTTCTGTTCGAATTGCTTGAAAGCACTGCCACCATGCCCAGTCTGATCCACAGAGTACCAAGCACCATCTTTAGGATCCCGAAAATACTTCGCATGTCCTCGAAGCGCGTGCGCAGCACGCCGGCCATACCAGTCGCGAGCAGCGGCGCAGCGTGGGGCACGCCGTCGGCGGCTTCGATCAGTTTACCCGCGGCGTTGTAGCGATAGTCCTGCCGCCGCGCATCGAAACCCAGTTCGGCGACCAGCCGGTCGGCCTTGTCCCAGGCAAAGCGGTAGATGGCGCCGTTCTCATTGGTCAGCGCCAGCAGCCGGCCATGCACGTCGTACTGGTAGTGCAGCGTATGGCCCAGTGCGTTTTCCCGCCGCAGCGGGCGTCCTTCCGCATCGAGCGCATAGCGCGTGACTGCTCCGTTGGCGTCGTGATGGGCGACGAGACGGCCCAGCGCATCGTAGGCCAGGCGCTCGGTCGCACCATCCGGCGTAGTCAGGGCGACGAGACGGTCTTCGCGATTGATGCGCTGGTACTGGTAGTGTGTAATCTGCTCCAGCGCATCGGTGACGCGCAGCAGATTGCCGCGCTCGTCATAGGTGTAGCGCGTAAGCGAACCGACGCAGTCGCGGTAGGCGATCAGCCGCCCCGCCAGGTCGTAGCTCAGTTCCGCCGTACCGCCACGGGCATCGGTGATGCGCAGCGGCCAGCCCTGTGCACCGATTTCGTAGCGCGTGACGGCGCCGTCGGGCGTCACCGTCTCGATGCGATTGCCACGCGCGTCGTAACGGTGGCGCGTGGTGCGGTCCAGCGGATCGGTGATCCAGGCGAGCTTGCGTTCAGCGGTATAGCCCAACGTGTAGCGGCTGCCATCCGGCTGGGCTATCGTGATCAGATTGCCGACCGCGTCGTAGTCGTAGCGCGTGCGGCGGCCAAGCGCGTCGATGGTGGCGGTGCGCTGGCCGTAGGCGTCGAGCACGAAGCGCACGCTTGCGCCCTCGGCATCGGTATAGCCGGTATAGCGCTGATCGGCGTTGTGGTGGTGACATGGCAAGCTGGCTGCTGGCATCGGCCAGCGTGGCGCGGCAGTTGCCATGGTCGCAATCGAAGGTCTGGACATCGCCGCCAGCGTGCTGCTCGCGGGTGACATGGTCATCGGTGAACAGTACATTCCGGTCGAATCGGGAAGCCGCACCAGCGGCCTCGCCCATGGCTGAGAGCGGATGGTTGCCCCAGGCACATCAAGTCAGCCGATTATGCGAATAACGCCCTGCTCATCAAACACTTGGCTATCGACGGCGACATTTTCCTGCCGACCATCGCCACTTATACGAAGCATCCTATAAGGATTTGCTGTCTTATCGTCAGAAATCAGCACATCGGTACCGAAGATACGGGCCAAATAAGCAGCGGCATCGACAATTGAAGCTGTGCGCACTTGCGCGCCGACACTGTCGTTCAAATAAATCGAAAGCTGTTGTCCGTAGTCACCACATGACTGCCTGACAACCAAGCATGTCGCGGGAAGATCACGTAAGTCCGCGATGTCGTTGATTACCCCAACTTCGTGATACGCGCAGCCGATCATGTCGGCGAGGGCACGATGTATTTCGTCGTCAGCAAGCCTTCTCTCCGGCATCAAGTCGAACCAGATCATTGCCCTAATCTCCAAACATCCAACGCATGGGATGCCCCTTCCGGACCCGCAACACGGATTGCGATCTCCATAGCCTGCGGAGTATCACCAAATCGGTTAAAAATACCGAGCGCATCGAACTCGCCGCGATCCAGGTTGTGAAATCCCGGGCCGTCATGTGGCACAAGATGATCATCAAAACGCTGATAAGTTCTGCCGTTTACTGTGTAAAAATCACCATCTCTGACGCCCTGCCCTTTGTTGATGGCTTCTACATCAGCCCTCATGTCGATTTCTGGTTCCGCGACGGTGTTCTTTGTCTTTTTGACTCCGCCTTGCCTAATACTCCGAATGCTATGCCGCGAACTCAGCGGCGGACTGTAGTTGTAGATTCTCTTGGGGCCAATGTACAGACCGTAGCTCTGTCGATACAAAGTAGCAGGCTCAATCGCCCTCCTGCCCATCGCGGCATGGGCAGTCGCCAAGTCAAGCACTACCGCCCCCATCTGATTCGCCGCAGCCACCTGTTGCTCGGTGCCGCCGAGCACTCGCGTTACCGCCGCAGGTCCTCCAAAAAGAGGTCCCAGCAGCGTCATCGACAGAGTGTTGCCGAAGCGTAAATTGCGTTCCTCCAACCACGCAAACTCCGCATCCGACAATGCGGCTTCGAAACGCGGACCGGGTCGGTAAATATCATTGAGCAGCGAAAGATCGTGGCGCAGCCGTAACGATTCCTCCGGCGGTAGCGGCACCTTGCCATTCAAGTGTTCATTGAGCCGCTGTTGCTTTTCATCCAGGATAGATTCGGAAATCTGATCGGGCCATTGCTCGCATTCTTGCCTGAAAAGTCTCGGCCCAAGTTGATCCTTGGGATAACCCCAGGCGTCTTTTTCGGTCAGCAGCTTTTCCCACAGGCTTTTCGCCTCGTAGGCTTCCCGAACCTTTTCCAGCGGTTCGCTGCAGCGACCGGCACGGCGTCGCAGTAATTTCGGCGCGGGCGATCGCTGCGTAAACGTTACCAGTCGGCCATAGACTTTGTTACCGAGGAAGCCGTCGAGCGGAGATTGCGCATCTTTCACGCCGGATGAGATCCTCTCGGCCATCACACCGCTCCATTCATTTCGCAGGTATCGCCGTGACGTGCAGCCTTGCGGCTTTCGACGAAAACACTTTCGGAACCCGAAGTGACCCTGACATTTCCCTGGGCAAGCGACACGGCCGATTGGACCCCGGCACCAGCGTTGCCGATGATACCCGCAACGATACTATCGATCATCAGCACTTTTTCGCTGCGTGCCGATACGCTGCGGGCGTAGCTCGCCTTTTCCGGTCGTAGCAGGGCAACGATGTCGTAAGGGACGATCTTGTCGCCGACGCGACAGAAATCCGGTGTCACGCTGATGACCATGAATGCGTTCTCGGCATCAGCGATATGCGGCTCCATGCTCATGAATAGACTCCGCGGAAAGCGGCTTGTGTGCGCCGACCGTTCGCGATTAGCCGGTCGAAAATCTCGACGTCGACGATATCCCGACTTTGATCGAGCACTAGCCGCCAGGTCAGGTGCACCAGCATCAAATCCAGATCGACATGTAGAGTATCCAGGCGCAATGCTTCGCGGGTGCAATTGCCCGCGCCATCACGGCAGACAGCCTCCATCCAGACCTGCGGTAGCTGCGCACTGATCGCCGGAACATCGGCAAAGAAGCCCGCCAGTTGGATACCTTCGTCGCCAACCAAACCCCCAGGCACGATCTGGTCTGTCGGTGCATAGTGGAAATAACGCTCATCGAAGTCGGTAGGATAGTCGGGAATTTCCTCCCGCTGGAATTGTGCCAGCCAGCTTGCGCCGTACGTACCGGCGAAACGATGGCGCGGTGCCCAGTGCCGCGCAATTGGGCCGAGACCCGCAACACGGTGGAGCCGATTGGCGGAGCGGATCGGTGCATCAATGTACTCAATTTGGGGCCCTGGTACAGCACGCTCGTCCCTGTAGCGCGAGCAGCCACTATCGTGCAAACCGGAAAAACCGAACCATCCCGTCCCGCTGGGATTTTCCTCGAAAATTTGCATCTGCGCGTTGGGCGAGCCGTGTTTCTTAAACCGCCACCCACCATAGGCCAACTCGTAGCGTAGCGATACGTCCGTGGTCACAGCAGGTGAGGACAATGACCAGCCCAGCAGTCCACGCGTCCACTGACGCGGGCCGGTGAATCTCAGCATTTTTTGGATCAGCATCTGCTCGTCGCGAGTTACGCGCAGTAGCGCAGGCCAGTCGCGGCAAGGCCGTTCGTCCAGCGCTCGCACCGTGCCGGTGACGTAGACATCGCTACCCGGCTTGATCAGCAAGATATCAGTGGCGCACCGCAAACTGGATACTGCGGCATTGCTTTCATCCCAGACGCGGTCGGCGATGACAGGACCCCGATGCGCGGCAGCAGGCTGTAACCGCCCATTCCCTAGTACGAAACTGGCACAGACGATAACTACATCATGGAAGCGCCTCCCCTTCCCCATCTTGTCGAACTGCAGATGCGGAAACGGAGTGGCATTACGCAGTTGCCGAAGACGTGGCGCGGGGATCGCTGTCATTTGTGTCACCGGCCGTCACTGCGAACAGGGCCAGCAGCACCGCCGCTCGTCGACGTGCGGACGCTATTGGCAGCGGCATCAATCGTGCCTGCCGCTGTGGACATGGCCTTGAGTTTCCGCGCTGCCTTTCCGCTGCCAGCCATCGATGCCAGTTGTCCAGCCAACTCTAATAGCTGCTTTACCTTGCCCAGAATGCTGCCGGCTTTGTCCAACAAAATGCCGAGTTTGCTTGCAGGACTGTCTATCGGCTCGATCGTCGGTGGCGTAGGCACTGAGTCCGGCTGAATTGCTGCACTGCCATTCACCGGATTAAGCCAAATGTGTTCGCCATTTATGGTGACGTCATCGCCTTGCGCCGTGATGTTGATGCTCTTGCCGGTGATAGCTATGGAACCATCCGCCTTGAGTTGCAGAATGCTTCGACCGACACGAAGCGAAATTGTCTCCTCGTCCAGCTCAATATGGCTGCCGCTCCTGCCTCCAACAGCCAAGGAGTACTTCTTGCCGACGTTGGTGCTCTGAGCCTTGCCTACCGTCGTGGTGTCGTTCATTCCAACAACGCTGTTGCGCAACATTCCCACATTGAATGAATAAACCATCCCGATATTGACCATTTTGACGATGCCGACATTCTGCATGGACGCCATGCCAATCGTTTCCGTCTTGAACTTGCCGACCTTGATCGACCAGCTCTTGCCGATCTTGTCGCTCTCGTTCTTGCCGACTTTCTTGGTGCGGCTGCTGCCGATGGTCAGTGATTCGTTCTTGCCGACGCGGCGCGTGCGGTTGTCGCCGACGCTGTGGGTCTGGTTGTTGCCGATGCTGACGGTCTCGTTATTGCCGACGTCCTCGCGGCGGTTGTCGCCGATGCTGATTTTCTCGTTATGGTCGACGCGCTCGCTGCGGTCGTTGTGCACCGTGATGGTTTCGTTGTGGTCGACGGTTTCCGTGCGGTCGTGCTTCACATGCACGGTTTCATCGTGGTCGATGGTCTTGGTGCGGTCGTGGCCGACCCAGTGGGTCTCGTCGTTCTCGACTTCGATGTCCTGGTTCTTCTCGGCGTGCAGCCAGACCTGTTCCTCGCCCTTCTTGTCCTCGAAGCGCAGCGCATTGGCGTTCTGCCAGGTCGCGCCCATGGAGCTGCGGGTGAGGAAGCCCGACTGCGTCGCATTGGCCGGCAGGCCCCAGGGATGCGGGTTGTTCGTGTTGTAGACGCGGCCGACGATGATGGGCTGGTCCGGATCGCCGTTCAGGTGATCGACCAGCACTTCCTGCCCGATGCGCGGGATATGCACGCCGCCGAAGCCCGTGCCGGCCCAAGGATGCGATACGCGGATCCAGCAGGACGAATTCTCATCCTTCTTGCCGTAACGGTCCCAGTGGAACTGCACCTTCACCTGACCGTGTTCGTTGGTGTAGATCTCCTGGCCGGCGGGGCCGGTGACCACCGCGGATTCCGGGCCCATGGTGTGCGGCTTGGGCGTGCGCCGTTCCGGCCGGTACGGCTGGTCGGTCGGATGCACTTCCGCCGCAATCGTCAGGCGGTGCTCGCCGCTGTCCTCGGTCGCCTCGTAGTCGTTGTCGCTGAAATCGTATTCGGCGCCGACGACCAGGTATTCCTTGTTGTAATCGCCAACGACATGCTTCTCCAGCGTGAACAGCCGCCCCGGCGCGACGCCGCGTGCGCGGCCCTGGGAGAAGCTGCGCAGATGGCTGGATTGCAGTTCCTCCAGGCGCACGCGGGCGTACGGGTCGCCTTCGCCGAGCGTCGGGTAGCTGCCGGGGTAATCAAAAATGTCGTAGCTCGCGTGCGGATGGCCGGCGGGCTGCGCGCGCTGGGTCGTGAGATCCGCACTCGGCATCACGAAGTTGTAGTCGCGCGCGGCGTACTTGCCGCTCTGCACATTGCCGCCGGCGGCCCAGCCGTTGAAATGATCCTTGTCGGGGACCGACACATCCTGCGGATAGAACGGAATCGTGGCATAGCCCGGATACGGCGTGGCCAGGCCGATGTCGTCCGTCATCACCAGCGTATGCTCGCCGGCCGAATGCTCGAACCAGTACCAGATGCCTTCGTGTTCCAGCAGGCGCTGCACGAAATTCGCATCGGTCTCGCGGTACTGCACGCAGTAGTTCCACTTGCGGTAGCTGCGCGACAGCAGCCACTTGGTCTGGAACGGGTACATCGCCAGCACCTGCTTGACGATGTCGGGTGTCGTCATCTGCTGGAAGATGCGGTAGTCGCTGCGCCGCGTCGCGTACCACAGCCAGGGTTTGAGCTGCGCCACGTACAGATGCCGCCGCCCGGCTCTGCCGGCCGAGCGGAAATGCACGCACTGGCCGTTGAGATAGCGCCGCGCGCCGCCTTCCAACTCGAAATCCACCGTGATCGGCTGGCCCAGCAGCGCGGGCGCCGCCAGGCCCTTTTCCTCGCTCGTCAGCGTGAGCTGGAAATCGAACAGCTGCGACAGCGATTCCCGTCCCTGCAGGCTGTCGAAACGCAGCACTTCGGGGCCCAGGGGCGTGGTGACGTTCAGGGTGCGGTTCATGGCGAGTCCATTCGACGGATACGAACAGGAGCACCTTGCACTTCCCGCAAGGCGTGTTGACAGACAGAGAAAACCCCGGAGGCAAGCTTAGCAGAAACATTTTGTGACAATCTTCCGCACCGAAACATGACTTCCGGGACGCTAAAAAGATCATCAGTCCATCGTAGCTCCCGCGAACCCAATTCCCGGTCTGCTCATGGACACTGTCACTCCAGGCCGGATGCTCTCAGCCCGCGCTAAATCCCCGTCTGGGCATGGCTAGGCGAGTCTCTGGCCCCAGGCCCGAACGCCATCGACCGCCGCCGGGCGCAGGCTCCCGGCAACGGAATGGCACCGGGCCGCACTCACCTGACCCTAGGACCGGAACTGCTGCGTTCAAACGCCTGTCCCGAACGTCAGCACTTACCGCCATGTCCAGCGCTGCGCCCCAGGTCTCCGCTTATCGCCCTGCGCCTATGGCGACCAGGTACCGTCCTGAACGAGAATCGAGCTGGACGCCTGGGCGCCCATCTGCGATGAATGGCGCCGCTCTGGCCGACCCGACTTCCTCCGGAATTACCGCACCGCTCCTGCATAGCCTTTCCCATGCCGAATCGCCCCTTACAGATCAAGCACCTAGTGAAGGGTCTTCCCGCATGAGGGAGGAGTGTACGGACGAAGAACTGATGCTCGCCTACGGCCGCGGCGACGCGCACGCATTTGAAGCCCTGTACACGCGCCACCGCGGCACCCTGTACCGCTTCCTGCTGCGTCACTGCCGCGAGCGCGCCAGCGCCGACGAGTTGTTCCAGGAAACCTGGAGCCGCGTCATCGTCGCCCGCGAGCGCTACCGGCCCGAGGCCAAATTCACCACCTGGCTGCTGCAGATCGCGCACAACCTTGCGATCGATCTGGTGCGCCGCCATAGACCCCAGGCGGGGGCGGAGGAAACCGAGCTGGTCTTCCGCCAGCTCGACGCGCCGGAGGCCGAGCGCCCGGAACGGGTACTCAGCGAATTCGAGCAGCGCCGCCGCCTGCAACTGGCGCTGGAGGACCTGCCCGACGAGCAGCGCACGGCCTTCGTGCTGCGCATGGAAAATGGGCTGGGACTGGAAGAAATCGCCGAAGTGACCGGAGCAGGACAGGAAACGGTGAAATCGCGGCTGCGCTATGCATTCGCGAAGATCCGCGCAAGGTTTGCCGAATGACTCACCGAAACCACCACGAGCGCGAATTCGAAGCCTTCCTCGCCGGCGAAGAGTCCGAACTCGCGCGCCTGTACCGCCGCCTGCCCCAGGCCGAGCCGGATGCCAAGCTCGACGCCGCCGTGCTCGGTCTCGCCCGCGCCGCGGTGGAGCCGCAGCGGGTCAATGCCCTGCGCCACGCCAAGTCGCGCCATCCGCGGCCCTGGTGGCTGGTCGGTCTGAGCAGTGCCGCCGGCGTGGTGCTCGCCGCCGGCATCGCCTGGCAGATGCGCCACGGCTTCGACGGCCATCCGGCGGCAAACATGGCGCCGCCGTCGCCCAGCGCCCAGTCCGGCCGCGAGGTCATTCCGATCAGCGCCATCACGCCGCCGGTCGAAGCCGAGGCCCCGGCCGCGCCTGCCGCACCGCCGGCGCCTCCGCCGCCGGCCGCGTTCAACGACAGCGTATCCGGTGCCGCAGCCGCCAAGCCGCAGGCGCCGGGCCAGCGCCTGGCCAAGTCCGCCGCGCCGCGGCCTGATGCGGAACTGGCCAAGGCCAAGACCGAGGCCGCCGCGGACTCCGCACCGGTCACGCCGGTCGCGGCTGAACCATTGCCGGCACCGGCACCCGCCGCTGCGCCGGCGCCGGTACAGGCCAGCCCAGCCGAGATACAGGCCCAGTCCGCCAACGCAGGCGCCGGCAACGACGAGCTGGCCGCGCGCAGCGACAAGGGCGGCACCGCCGCGGCTCCCCAGCCCTTCGCCGACAGCGACCGCATGCCCGACCACAATTCCGTCGAACGCAAGGCGGCCATCGCCAGCGGATCGCGGCGCGAGGAATACGGCCTCAGCGCCGAGGAAGCCGTGACCGGCGAAGCCCTGGCGCGGCCGGAAATCCGCCAGCGCGCGGCGGTGGTGCGCGAAGAGTCCGACAAGGCCGCCAGCGACGTAGCCGACACGCTGCGCCGCACAGGGCAGGTGCCGAAGAAGGCAGCCGCAGCCGCCACGCCGCCGCGGCCGGCGGCAGACGCAAAACTCGCGGAAGCTCCCGCAACGGCCGCCACATTGCCCGCCGCAGCGACGCAAGCCGTCAGCACACCCGAACCCGCCGCAGCGTCTGCGCCTGCCACACCTCCCGCGGCCGATACGCGTGCCACGGCCGCAGCGGCCGCGCCTGCGGCAACGACCGCGGCGACGCCGCCGGCCGGCACACCACCGCTGGGCGGTGTCAGCGGGCGCAGCAGCGACGCGGCCGCGCGCCGCGCCGCCGCGCTGGAACACAACGCCAAACTGGCGCCGGCCAGGTGGGTGGAACAGATCCAGCTGCTGCTGCGCGAACAGCGTCGTGACGAGGCCAGGGAGAACCTGGACCTGTTCAGGAAGCGTCATCCGGACTACGTCCTGCCGGCGGAGCTGCGCGAACTGAAATAAGCCGTGGATCGCAGGTCGGCGGCGCCTGGATCAGACCGCCGACCGCCAGCGGGTGCCAGTCACCGGTGCCACGTCTGGAACACGTCGCCGGCATCACGCGGCCCAGGACTTCGCTGGCATCGCCATCTGCGCCGCCATTAATCGCCCGGCGCCGCCGCCAACACCACCGGCGGGTTTCGTGGGAGCCGCGCCGGCGGCGGCCGTGCGCATGTCCGAAACCATCACTGCCGCACACCTGCCATTGCGATCCACTGTCCGCCGTGCAATCGGCGATCACGCCTCAGGCTCCGGCGCTGTCACTGCCGCTGCCCACACCACACCGCCCATCCGCACAATTTCCACGCTGCCGCACCGCCCCGGCTTTGGCGATAATCGGCGCATGAGTCCCGTCTTATGCACCCTCGCGCAGCCCGCGACGGCGTTGCAGGAAATCAAGAAAAGCCGTTTCCTCTGCCAGGCCGCGCCGGTGTCCTCGCCGGCCGCGGCGCTGGCCTTCCTGCAGCAGGTCGCCGATCCCCAGGCCACGCACAATTGCTGGGCCTACCGCCTGGGCCAGAATTACCGTTTTTCCGATGACGGCGAACCGGCCGGCACCGCAGGCAAGCCCATGTTGCAGGCGCTCGACGGCCAGGGTTTCGATGCGGTGATGCTGGTGGTCACGCGCTGGTACGGCGGCATCAAGCTCGGCGCCGGCGGCCTGATGCGCGCCTACGGCGGCGTGGCCGCGGAGTGCCTGCGCCTGGCGGACAGGATCGTCCTGGTGCACAAGACCGAGGTCGGCTTCGCCCTGCCCTTCGCCGGTCTGGCTATCCTCAAGGCGCGGCTGGCCGAGTTCGAGGCCGATCTTCTCGCCGAGGAATTCACTGCCGAAGGCGCCGAGCTGCGCCTGGCCCTGCCCGATCCCCAGATGGCGGCGCTGGAACGCCTGCTGGCCGATCTCACGCGCGGCCGCAGCCGTCTGCGGCGGATCGACTGAGGCCTTGCTTGCGCCAGGCCGATACGGGAACCGCTGCGGCGGGCCAACCGCGCCGCCGTCTGCGCCCAGCCGATTGAACAGCCGCCTGGTGAACAGCCGCAGGCCTCTGGTCTGGCAGCCGATTGCAGCGAACCGGCCGGTCATCGGCCCGCCGCCGGTCCAATCCGGCAAGCGCATGCACGATCCCACTCCTCGAGCCGTCAACGGGGCAATTGAATCGCGCCCAAGCGTCACCATGACAACGCCGCTGACCGTGAGTTCACGGCGGCAGCCGGCCAACCCTTACCAGAAAACTCCATGACCGACTCCGCCCCGAATTCGCCGCGCCGCAGCCTGGGCTCGCTGACCTTGATCCTGCCGCTGCTGCGCCAGCACACCGGCCTGCTCGCGGGCTGGCTGATCTTCCTGGTGATCTCTTCCGCGGCGACCCTGTCCCTGCCGGTGGCCGTGCGCCATATGATCGACGCGGGCTTCGCCGACGCGAATCCGGCCAGCATCAATGCCAGCTTCCTCGCCCTGTTCGGTGTCGCGGTGGTGCTGGCGATCGCGACGGCGGGGCGCTATTTCTGCGTCAGCCTGCTCGGCGAGCGCGTGGTGGCCGATCTGCGCCAGCGCCTGTACAACCATCTGCTCACACTGGACCAGGCTTTCTTCGAGCGCACCCGCATCGGCGAGATCACCTCGCGCCTTTCCGCCGACAGCGAACTGGTGCAGATCGTGGTCGGCTCCAGCCTGTCGGTGGCGGTGCGCAGCGCGGCCACGTTCATCGGTGCCTCGGTGGCCCTGGTCTGGACCAGTCCGCGCCTGGCCGCCTACGCCGCGCTGGTGATTCCGCTGGTGATCCTGCCCATGGTGCTGAGCGGCCGGCGCCTGCAGAAACTCTCCAGCGACAATCAGGATCGCATCGCCGACGCCTCGGCCGTGGCCAACGAAACCCTCAACGCCATGCACGCCGTGCAGGCCTATGCGCGCGAACCCACCGAGAAGCAGCGCTACGCCGCCGCGATCAACCGCGCCATCGCCACCAGCCGGCGTCGCATTGGCGCCCGCGCGCTGATCACGGCGCTGGCCATACTGCTGGTGTTCGGCGCCATCGTGCTGGTGCTCTGGGCCGGCGCCAAGGCGGTGCTGGCCGGCGAGATCCGCGCCGGCGTACTGGGGCAGTTCGTGCTGTACGCGGTAATGGCCGGCGGTTCGGTCGGCGCGCTGACCGAAGTCTGGGGCGAGGTGCAGCGCGCCAGCGGCGCGCTGGAACGCATCACCGGGCTGCTCGCGACCCGGCCGGAAATTCATTCGCCGGAAGAGCCGCTGGCGCTGCCGCAGCCGCTGCAGGGGGCGATCGAATTTGAACACGTCGAATTCCGCTATCCCTCGCGGCCCGATACGGCGGCGCTGCACGATTTCAGCCTGCGCGTGCAGCCCGGCGAAACCGTCGCCCTGGTCGGCCCTTCCGGCGCCGGCAAATCCACGGTATTCCAGCTGCTGCTGCGCTTCTACGATCCGCAGTCCGGCCGCATCACCTTGGACGGGCGCGATCTGCGTGCAGTCGCCCTGCCGCAGCTGCGCGGCGCCATCGCCCTGGTGCCCCAGGACACGGTGATCTTCGGCGCCAGCGCGCTGGACAACATCCGCTTCGGCCGCAGCGACGCGCCGGAAGACGACGTGATCGCCGCCGCCCGCGCCGCCGAGGCGCACGACTTCCTCAGCGCGCAGAACGAAGGCTATGCCACGTACCTGGGCGAGCGCGGCGTGCGCCTGTCCGGCGGCCAGCAGCAGCGCATCGCCATCGCCCGCGCCCTGCTCAAGGATGCGCCGGTGCTGCTGCTGGACGAGGCCACCAGCAATCTCGATGCCCAGTCCGAAGCGGCCATACAAGGCGCGCTGGAACGCCTGATGCGCGGCCGCACCACCCTGGTCATCGCCCACCGCCTGGCCACCGTGCAGCAGGCCGACCGTATCGTGGTGATGGAAGGCGGGCGCATCGTCGCCCAGGGCACGCACGAACAGCTGCTGCGCCAGGACGGACTGTATGCCGAACTCGCCCGCCTGCAATTCGCCACCTGAAACGGTGACGCGCCTTCGCGCGTCCGCCGCCTCACGGCAGCCCCGCATTGATTCCGCCCTGGCTGCGCCTGCGCGCCGGGCTTTCCGCTTTCCAAAAAAGAGCACATCCCATGACCCAGCGACTGCTGCTGCGCGGCCTGACGGCCGCGATCTGCCTGGTGGGGCTTGCCGCCCTGCCGGGCTGCAAATCCGATCCCCAGGCCACAGGCCCGGCAACGCCCGAAGGCGCCGGCACCAGCCTCACCGTCAATCTCGTCCATCCCACGGCCCAGTCGCTGCAGCGCCGCCTCATTGCCTCGGGCAGCATCGCCGCGCAGGAGGAAATGCTGCTGGGCGTGGAGCTTTCCGGTGTGCGCGTGGCCGAAGTGCTGGTCGATGTGGGCGAGACGGTGAAGAAGGACCAGGTGCTGCTGCGCCTGGATACGCGCACGCTCAGCAGTGACAAGCGCCAGTCCGACGCTGCCGTGGCCGAAGCCGAGGCCGCCCTGGCCGTGGCGAAACGCAATAACGAACGCATGGCCGCGCTGCGCGAAAAAGGCCTGATCAGCGCGCGCGATGCCGACGAGATGTGGGGCGCGGCCACCCAGGCCGAAGCGCGCCTGAATTCCGCCCGTGCCCAGCGCGAAGCGGTGCAGCTGCGGCTGAGCTTCGCCGAGCTGCGCGCCCCCGACGACGGCGTGATCTCGCGCCGCGAGGTGCAGCCCGGCCAGGTCGTCTCCAGCGGCGCGGAGCTGCTGCGCCTGATCCGCCACGGGCGACTGGAATGGCGCGGCAACCTGCCCGAGGCCGAGCTGATCCGCGTGCAGGAAGGAACCGCCGTGCTGGTGCAGTCGCCCGACGGCAGCCGCGCCGAGGCGCGCGTGCGCCGCGTCGCGGCGGCGCTGGAAGCGTCCAGCCGCACCGGCGTGGTCTACGCCTCACTGGAAGATCCCGGCAAGCTGCGCGCCGGCATGTTCGCGCAAGGCGAACTGCTGCTGGGCGAAAGCCCGGCCCTGCTGCTGCCGCTGGCCGCGGTGGTGCAGCGCGACGGCCATTCCTATGTGTTCCGCGTCGGCGCCGAACAGCGCGTGACGCGCCAGCGCATCGAGATAGGCCGGGTCGATGGCGACAAGGTCGAGGTGCTGCAGGGCCTCACCGCCGAGGATGCCGTGGTCGCCCGCGGCGCCGGTTTCCTCAGTGAAGGCGACCGCGTGCGCGTGGTGGCGGAGGCCAAGGCCCCATGAGCATGAATATCTCCGCCTGGGCGATACGCCGGCCGCTGCCGGCGGTATTGCTGTTCATCCTGCTGTGCGCCGCCGGCTTCGCCGGTTTCCGCGCGCTGGACGTGTCGCGCTTCCCGGATATTTCCCTGCCCATGGTGACGGTCACCATCACCCTGCCGGGCGCCGCGCCCAGCCAGATGGAGACCGAGATCACGCGCAAGGTCGAGGACGCGGTGGCCAGCCTGGCTGACATCGACAAGCTGGTTTCCACCGTGAACGAAGGCGTTTCCAGCACGCGCATCGAATTTGAACTCGAACGCGACCTGGACGAGGCCCTGGACGAAGTGCGCGACGCCATCACCCGCATCCGCACCGACCTGCCGCAGGACATCGAAGAACCCGTGGTGGCCAAGGTCAACATGGTCGGCGGCACCATGCTGAGCTTCACCGTGGCCTCCGACAGCCTGCAGCCGGATGAACTGAGCTGGTTCGTCGACGACACCGTGACCAAGGCCCTGTTCAGCGTGCCCGGCGTGGGCCAGGTCAAGCGCACCGGCGGCGTGGACCGCGAAGTGCGCATCGACTTGCGCCCCGGCGCGCTGGAAGCGCACGGCATCACCGCCGGCGCAGTATCGCAGCAGCTCGCCCGCATCCAGGTCGAGATGCCCGGCGGCAAGGCCAGCTGGGGCGGCAATGAACAGGTGGTGCGCACCGTGGGCACGGTGGAAGCCGTCGCGCAGCTGCGCGACATGCCGATAGCCCTGCCCGACGGCCGCCAGATCAAGCTTTCCGCCTTGGCCGACGTGCGCGACGCCGCGGCGGAACAGCGCCAGGTCGCCCTGCTCGACGGCAAGCCCGCGGTCGGCTTCGCCATCACCCGCACGCGCGGCTCCAGCGAGGTCGGCGTTGGCCGCGCGGTGCGCGCAAAAGTGGAGGAACTGGGCCGCACCTATCCGCGCCTGCGCTTTGCCGAAGTCAGCTCCACCGTGGAAGAGGCGGAGAACTCCTATTCCTCGTCCATGACCATGCTGTGGGAAGGCTCGCTGCTGGCGGTGCTGGTGGTATGGCTGTTCCTGCGCGACTGGCGCGCGACCTGGATCTCGGCGCTGGCCCTGCCGCTGTCCATCATTCCCACGTTCGCGGTGATGCACTGGTTCGGCTTCAGCCTGAACATGATCACCTTGCTCGCCCTGGCGGTGGTGGTCGGCATCCTGGTCGACGACGCCATCGTCGAAGTGGAAAACATCGTGCGCCATCTGGGCCTGGGCAAGTTGCCGCAGGAAGCGGCCACCGATGCGGCCGACGAGATCGGCCTGGCCGTGATCGCCACGTCGCTGACGCTGGCTGCCGTCTTCGTGCCGGTGGCCTTCATGCCGGGCATTCCCGGCAAGTTCTTCCGCGAATTCGGCTGGACTGCGGCCACCGCCGTGCTGTTTTCGCTGCTGGTCGCGCGCCTGCTCACGCCGATGATGGCGGCCTACCTGCTCAAGCCGCAGGCGCACGAGGAAAAGGAAGGCCCGCTGATGCGCTGGTACCTGCGCCTGGTCGAGAGCGCGCTGGCGCACCGCACGCGCACCCTGTGGCTGGCCTTCGGTCTGTTCATCGGCTCGCTCGCCATCGTGCCGCTAATCCCGGCCACCTTCATTCCGCCGGCGGACCTGGGCCGCAGCAATCTGAGCCTGGAACTGCCGCCCGGCGCCAGCCTGGCCGAGACCACCGAAGTGGCCGAACTGGCGCGCGCCAAGCTGGCCGACCTGCCCGAACTCAAGCTGGTCTATACCGCCGTCGGCGGCGTGCTGGACATGGGCGATCCCAACCAGTCGCTGGTCGGCGACGTGCGCAAGGCCACCCTGACCCTGGACTGGGGCAAGCCCGACACCCGCCAGCGCCACCAGAAAGTGCTGGAGCGCGAAGTGCGCGCGCGCCTGGCCGACCTGCCCGGCGTGCGCGTGAGCTTCATCAGCAGCGAGCCCGGTGAACTGCTGCAGCTGGTGCTGGCCGGCGACGACGCGCGCCTGCTCGGCGACGCCGCCCAGGCGCTGGAGCGCGATCTGCGCAACCTCAAGGGCCTGGGCAGCGTCACCTCGACCGCCTCGCTGCTGCGGCCGGAGGTGGTGATTACGCCGGATCCGCTGCGGGCCGCCGACCTGGGCGTGGCCACGGCCGACATCGCCGAGGCCGCGCGCATCGCCACCACCGGCGATTTCCGCCAGCGCCTGGCCAAGCTCAACCTGCCCGAGCGGCAAATCCCGATCCGCGTGCGCATCGCCGAGCAGAACCTGAACCAGCCCGCGCTGATCGCGCTGCTGCGCGTGCCCGGCCGCGACGGCCCGGTGCCGCTGGCTGCGGTGGCGGACATACGCCTGGACAGCGGACCGGCCCAGATCGACCGCTACGGCCGCCAGCGCAACGTGACCATGAACGTGGAACTCAACGGCCGTCCGCTGGGCGAAGTCATGGCCGAGATCGAGCAGCTGCCCTCGCTCAAGCAGCTGCCGCCGGGCGTGAAGATGGGCAATACCGGCGATGCGGAAATCTTCGTGGAACTGTTCGTCGGCTTCCTCGTCGCCATGGGCACGGGCATTTTCTGCGTCTACGCCGTGCTGTTGCTGCTGTTCAACAACGCGCTGCAGCCGCTGACCATCCTGATCGCCGTGCCGCTGTGCGCCGGCGGCGCCTTCGGCATGCTGCTGCTGACCAACAACTACCTGTCGCTGCCGGCGCTGATAGGCCTGCTGATGCTGATTGGCATAGCGACCAAGAACTCCATCCTGCTGGTGGACTATGCCGTGATCGCAGAACAGGACCACGGCCTGAGCCAGCACGATGCCCTGGTCGACGCCTGCCGCAAGCGTGCCCGCCCGGTAATCATGACCACGCTGGCCATGGGCGCGGGCATGCTGCCCATCGCGCTGGGCTTCGGCGCCGATGCGAGCTTCCGCGCGCCCATGGCGATTGCCGTGATCGGCGGCCTCATCACCTCCACCCTGCTCAGCCTGGTGGTGATCCCGGCGGCCTATACGGTGCTCGACGACCTGCGCGAGAAGGTCAAGCATCGGCGCAGGCGTGCTGCCAAGGTGGCGCCTGCGGCTTGAGCGTGGGCCTGGATTGGGGATTCGGGATTCGGAAAGCTGGCGTCGCCGGCTGCAGTGAATCCCGGGTCTCCAATCCCGAATCCCGGCCTCCCCTCGCGTCGTTTGCGCGCAACAGCGGTGCAAAGCCCCGGAATCGCCGCCAGTGCGCCGGCGTGCATCGTGCTTCGCAGCAAAAGACGGCAATCCGGCTGCCGCTACGGCGCCGGCGGCGAATCGCCGGGAAATTGCCGCGTTTTTGCAAATTGCCGCTGCCGCCCCGCAGCGTGCACGCATCACAGTTCGCCTGGCGGCGCCGCGCCGGCTGCTGCGATGCAATAGTTAATACCCTTGTGGAACAAGCGCATTTTCTTCCTACTCTTGCGCCGCGCCGCCGTCGCGGCGCCGCTGCCGGGGGGCAGTGATCCATTACGGGGAGATGACTCATGCGCAAGACTCTTGCGGGTGACGGCGGCGCTGCGCGCGCGCTTTCGCCGCGCACCCTTCGCCGCCGCACTTTTCACGCCCGCCTGCTGGCCGGCAGCATCGCCGCCCTGCTGGCCGGCGGCGTGTTCGGCCATGGCCCGGCCGAAGACGGCCCGGCCGGCATCGCCGCCATGCAGCAGCGCGGCGAGGATCCGTTCGCACCGGTCTACCTGGTGACCTCGCGCGACAGCTACCTGCGCAGCGTGGCCGAATTCGCCCGCGCACCCAAGCCGCTGCAGGACCGGCTGGGCAGCGAACTGGTGCTGGTTGAGGTGGACAATTTCCGCCTCGCCGACATCAGCCAGCGCATCCACGAACGCGAACACCGCTGCGGCGGCTATTTTGCCTTCGCCACCCGCGCCGAGGCCGAAGCCTTCCTGCAGGACAACGCCGCCGACAAGGCGGTGCGCAATCAGTTCCTCGCCGTCTACAGCATCGACAACCAGGCCACGGTTAACCCCTGGCTGGGCCAGGTGACCGAGGCCAATATCCGCAGCAGCATCACCCACCTGTCCACCAGCTATCCCAACCGTTACTACGCCACCACCCACGGCCGCAATGCGGCGACCTGGATCCGCGACAAATGGCTTTCACTGGCCAACGGCCGCAGCGACGTCACGGCGGAACTCTTCACCGGATGCAGCAATTGCAGCACCCAGCCTTCGGTGATCCTGACCGTGCAGGGTAACGAACTGCCCAACGAGATCGTGGTGCTGGGCGGGCACCTGGACTCGATCTCCAATTCCGGCAGCGGCGAGAGCATGAATGCGCCCGGCGCCGATGACGATGCCTCGGGCATCGCCACCCTGACCGAGGTGATACGCATTGCCCTGGCCAGCGGCTGGAAACCCCAACGCACGGTGAAGTTCATGGGCTACGCGGCCGAGGAAGTGGGCCTGCGCGGTTCCAACGCCATCGCCCAGTCGTTCAAGAGCCAGGGCAAGAATGTGGTCGGCGTGCTGCAGATGGACATGACCAACTACCGCGCCAGCAACGCCTCCACCACCCTGCGCGTGATGACGGACTATTCCAATGCGACGCTGGTGCAGTTCCTGCGCGACCTGTTCGCGGCCTACATGGCGCCGTCCGGCCTGACGCTGAGCAATACCAGCTGCGGCTACGGCTGTTCCGACCACGCCTCGTGGACCTCGGCCGGCTTCCCCGCGGCCATGTACGACGAAGGCCCCACCTTCCCCAACCTGCACACACCCAACGACACCCTGGCCAACATGGGCGGCACGGCCAACCACAGCACGAATTTCGCCAAGCTGGGCCTGGCCTTCCTGGGCGAGCTGGGCAAGACCGCCGGCAGCGGCCCGCCTCCAGGCGGCAATGCACTGACCAAGGGCGTGCCCAAGACCGGCCTCGCCGCCAGCGCCGGCCAGGCGCTGGATTTCACCCTGGATGTGCCGGCCGGCGCGAGCAATCTGACCTTCACCAGTTCCGGCGGCAGCGGCGATGCCGACCTCTTCGTCAAATTCGGCAGCGCGCCCAGCGACACGGTCAACGACTGCAAATCGACCGGCTCCACCAACGCCGAAAGCTGCACCATCGCCACGCCCGGCGCCGGCACGTATCACGTACGGCTGAAAGCCTATTCGACCTTCTCCGGCGCCAGCCTGGTCGGCGACTACAGCACCGGCGGCGGTGGCGGCACACAGACCTATACCAACACCACCGACTACACCATCAGCGACAACGCCACCGTCAACAGCCCCATCCTCGTGTCCGGCCGCAGCGGCAATGCACCGAGCAATGCCTCGGTCACCGTCGCCATCGTGCACACCTATCAGGGCGACCTGAAGGTCGACCTGGTGGCGCCCGACGGCACGCTGTACAACATCCACAACCGCAGCGGCGGCGGCACCGACAATATCAACAAGACGGTCACGTTGAATCTGTCGAGCGAACTGCTCAACGGCACCTGGAACCTGCGCGTCAACGACAATGGCCCGGGCGACGTCGGCAAGATCGACAGCTGGAGCATCACCTTCTGAACCGCGGCCGCCGCCGCACCGGACGGCGCGGCGGCGGCCCGCGGATCTGGCGAAAATTACTCCGGAATTTCAATGGCTGTCGCCGCCGGCAGCCGCGCAGTCCGGAACGGCGGACTGGGCGGACTACCCGATCCCGCGCCGCAGATCCTGGCAACGTTCCTGCTGCGCGGCCGGCGGCAGGGCGCGGATTTCCGCGATGGCGCGCTCGATCCGGCGGCGCGCCTCGGCCTCGGCGGCGCCGTCACCCTCCCCGCCGCGCGCGGCCGCCTCGCCCCGGGCCAGCGCCGCCTGATTGCGCTGCAACCAGCCGGCCAGGGCTTCCGCATGGGCGCTGGCCTGGGCCGGCTGGCGCTCGGTGCAATAGGCCAGCACGCCGGCATACACCAGGGATTGCAGGTACAGCGCCTCGTCCTCCGCCACATCCGCGGCCGCGGCCAGGCCGGACAGCAGCGCGGGCACTGCCCGCGTGAAAAACCGCCGCGCAATCCGCCGCATGATTCCTCCTGCCACTCCGGCCCGCGCCGGCGACAGCCGGATTGGAAGGGCCGACGCCGACGTATGGCAATTCAACAACTGTGCACCCGGCCCGCGACGCAGCCCGTCCGGGCCGGGACCGGGCCGTCCTGCCCGCCGCGGCGGTGCCGCGCGCCGGCCTGCTAGACTGTGCGCTTTTCCGCCGCCGGGCCGTCCATGAATCCAGCACCCCTCGCCGCTCCGGAGCAGATTCGCGTCGGCATCATCGGCCTGGGCTATGTGGGACTGCCGCTGGCGGTGGAATTCGGCCGCCAGCTGCCGACCCTGGGTTTCGACATCAATGCCGCACGCATCGCCGAACTGCAGGCCGGGCGCGACCACACGCGCGAAGTCGGCGCGGCGGAACTGGCCTCGGCCGCACAGTTGCGCTACAGCGCCGATGCGGCCGCACTGGCCGGCTGCAATGTCTATATCGTCACCGTGCCCACGCCGATCGACGCGGCCAAGCGGCCGGATTTCACCCCGCTGCTGGCCGCCAGCCGCAGCGTAGGCCGGCACCTGACCCGCGGCGACGTGGTGGTGTTCGAATCCACGGTCTATCCCGGCGCCACCGAGGAAGTCTGCATCCCGGTGCTGGAGCAGGAATCGGGCCTGGTATACAACGTGGATTTCTACGCCGGCTACAGCCCCGAGCGCATCAATCCGGGCGACCACAGCCGGCGCCTGCCCGATATCGTCAAGATCACCTCCGGCTCCGCGCCGGCGGCGGCGGATTTCGTCGATGCGCTGTACCGCCGCATCATCCGCGCCGGCACGCACAAGGCCTCCAGCATCCGCGTGGCCGAGGCGGCCAAGGTGATCGAGAACACCCAGCGCGATCTGAACATCGCCCTGATCAACGAGCTGGCACAGATCTTCTGCAAGCTGGGCCTGGACACCCAGGAAGTGCTGCAGGCCGCGGCGACCAAGTGGAATTTCCTCGGCTTCCGCCCCGGCCTGGTCGGCGGCCACTGCATAGGCGTGGATCCCTACTACCTGACCCACAAGGCGCAGGAGATAGGCCACCATCCCGAAGTCATACTCGCCGGCCGCCGCATCAACGACGGCATGGGCGCGCATGTGGCCCAGCGCGTGATGCGGCTGATGACGCGGCGGCGCATTGCCCTGGTCGATGCGCGCGTGCTGGTGCTGGGCCTGACCTTCAAGGAGAACTGCCCGGACCTGCGCAATACCCGCGTCGTCGACGTGATCGCCGAGCTGCGCAGCTACGGCATCGCCGTGGATGTGTTCGACCCCTGCGGCGACGCTGCCCAGGCGCGGGCGGAATACGGCCTGGACCTGCTGCCCGGGCTGCCGCGCGACGGCGGCTACGACGCCATCGTGCTGGCCGTGGCGCACCGCGAATTCGCCGAACTGGGCGCTGCCCGCCTGCGCGCCTGCGGCCGGGCCGGCGCGGTACTGTTCGACGTCAAGAGCCTGCTGCCGCGGGAGGACGTCGACGAGCGCCTCTGAGGCGCGCGTATCATGCGCTGCCGCAGGGTTTCCCGCGGAACGCGAAAAGAACAATAAATCCGATTACCCGACAATCAGTTAGGGAAAAAGCTTCATGCGAATCCTGATTACGGGCGCTGCCGGCTTCATCGGTTCCGCCCTGGCCCACGCCCTGCTCGACCGCGGCGACGAGGTACTGGGCTACGACAACCTCAACGACTACTACGACGTCAGCCTCAAGCAGGCCCGGCTGGACCGCCTGCTGCTGCGCGACGGCTTCCGTTTCGTGCGCGCCGCACTGGAGGACCGCGCCGCGCTGGACGCGGCCTTCGCCGATTTCCGCCCGGAGCGCGTGGTCAACCTCGCCGCCCAGGCCGGCGTGCGCTATTCGCTGGAAAACCCGCGCGCCTATGTCGATGCCAACATCGTCGGCTTCCTCAACATCCTGGAAGCCTGCCGCGAGCGGCATGTCGAACACCTGGTCTACGCCTCGTCCAGCTCGGTCTACGGCGGCAACCGCAAGCTGCCGTTCTCGGTGGACGACAGTGTGGACCACCCGCTCAGCCTCTACGCCGCCAGCAAGAAGACCAACGAGCTGATGGCGCATACCTACAGCCATCTCTACCAGCTGCCGACCACCGGCCTGCGCTTCTTCACTGTCTACGGCCCCTGGGGCCGCCCGGACATGGCGCTGTTCCTGTTCACGCGCAAGATCCTCGCCGGCGAACCCATAGACGTGTTCAATTACGGCCGGCACACGCGCGATTTCACCTATATCGACGACATCGTCGAAGGCGTGATCCGCACCCTGGACCGCGTGCCCGGACCGGATCCGCACTTCGATCCGCTGGCGCCCACGCCGGCCAGCGGCCAGGCGCCGTACCGCGTCTACAACATCGGCAACCACCAGCCGGTGGAGCTGTCGCGCTATATCGAACTGGTCGAGCAGGCCCTGGGCATGACCGCGCAGAAAAACCTGCTGCCGCTGCAGCCCGGCGACGTGCCCGACACCTCGGCCGACGTGGACGCGCTGATGCGCGACACCGGCTACCGTCCGGATACGCCGGTGGAAGTCGGCGTGGAGCGCTTCGTACGCTGGTACCGCGAGTTCTACGGCGTCTGAGCCTCTGCCGGCTTGCACAGCCGGCCTGCCGCCGCCACCTCGCCCGGCGGCAGACGGCCGCAGCGGCGTGAACGAATGTGGCCGCCGCCGGCCCAGGCTGGCAGCCCGGCCCGGCTCTGGCGCATAGTGCGCGCCCGCCGCGCCGCATACTGCCCGCGCCCGGCCATGAAGCGGCCCGGCGCCGCGCCGCAAGCGGCCAGAAAACGCTGCTGAACTGGCCAGACCTTTGTTTTCCGGAGTTAGCCCATGTGTGGAATCGTAGGTGCCGTCGCCGATCGCGAAGTCGGCCCCATCCTGATCGCCGGCCTGCAGGCGCTGGAATACCGCGGCTATGACTCGGCCGGCCTGGCCGTGCTGCAGGACCAGACCCTGCTGCGCCGGCGCACCAAGGGCAAGGTGCGCGAACTGGAACAGCTGCTCGCCGCCGAACCCGCCCCGGCGCGCATCGGCATCGCCCACACGCGCTGGGCCACCCACGGCGTGCCCAGCACGCACAACGCCCATCCGCACGTTTCCTCCGAGCAGATCTCGGTGGTGCACAACGGCATCATCGAGAACCACGAGGAACTGCGCCGGGAGCTGACCGAAAAAGGCTATGCCTTCAGCTCCGAGACCGATACCGAAGTCATCGCCCACCTCATCGACGCCCTGCAGCGCGAAGGTCAGGACCTGCTCCAGGCCGTCGTCAGCGCGACCCAGCGCCTGCACGGCGCCTACGCCATCGCCGTGCTGTCGGCGCGCCAGCCCGACCGCGTCGTCGGCGCGCGCCGTGGCAGCCCGCTGGTGGTCGGCATAGGCCTGGGCGAGCATTTCCTCGGCTCCGACGTACAGGCCCTGCTGCGCGTGACCAACCGCTTCGTCTATCTGGACGAAGGCGATATCGTCGAGATCCGCCGCGACAGCTATCGCGTGTTCGACGCCGAAGGCCGCCCGGTCGCGCGCGAAGAACGCGAAACCGATCTCACCGCGGACGCGGTCGAGCGCGGCGAATACCGCCACTACATGCTCAAGGAAATCCACGAGCAGCCCGAAGCCGTCGCGCGCACGCTGGAAGGCCGCATCGCCGGCTCGCGCATACTGCCGAACGTGTTCGGCGTCGCCGCCGAGGCGCTGCTGGCGCAGGTGCGCCAGGTGCATATCGTCGCCTGCGGCACCAGCTATCACGCCGGCCTGGTCGCACGCTACTGGATCGAGGCCCTGGCCGGCCTGCCCTGCGCAGTGGAAGTGGCCAGCGAATACCGCTACCGCGAAACCGTGGTGCCGCCGGGCACCTTGTTCGTCGCCGTATCCCAGTCCGGCGAGACCGCCGACACCCTGGCCGCACTGCGCAGCGGCCGCGCCGGCGCGCGCTACCTCGGCGCGCTGGCCGTGTGCAACGTGCCGGAATCCTCGCTGGTGCGCGAATCAGACCTGGTGCTGATGACCCGCGCCGGGCCGGAGATCGGCGTGGCCTCGACCAAGGCCTTCACTACCCAGCTGGCCGCGCTGGCCCTGCTCGCGCTGGAACTGGCACGCATCAACGGCATCGCCGACGAGCGCTACCAGGCCCTGGTCGGCGAGCTGGCCACCCTGCCGCGCATGGTGGCCGAGGCGCTCAAGCTGGAGCCGGCCATCGCCGCGCTGGCCGAGCGTTTCGTCGACAAACAGCACGCCCTGTTCCTGGGCCGCGGCGCGAGCTACCCGATCGCGGTCGAAGCCGCGCTCAAGCTCAAGGAAATCTCCTACATCCACGCCGAGGCCTATCCCGCAGGCGAACTCAAGCACGGCCCGCTGGCGCTGGTCGACGAGCACATGCCGGTGATCGCCGTCGCGCCGAACAACCAGCTTCTGGAAAAGTTGAAATCCAACCTGGAAGAAGTGCGCGCCCGCGGCGGCGAGCTGTTCGTCATCGCCGACACCGACGTGGATGTGAAGCTGGACCCGAACCGCGGCGCCCTGCTGCGCATCGACGCCGGCCACAACCTGGTGTCGCCGGCGGTGTTCAATATCCCGCTGCAGCTGCTCGCCTACCACGTCGCCGTGCTCAAGGGCACGGACGTGGACCAGCCGCGCAATCTGGCCAAGTCGGTGACGGTGGAATAAGCGCGCTGGCGCGTTCCTGGCGCACCCTCAAAAGGCGGGAGCTTCGCTGGAGGCTCCCGCCGGTTTCCCACGACAGGACTGTCACGCGGCGCGGTTGATCACCGCTTCTATCCAATAGCCATCCGGATCATAGACAAAGGCCGCGTAGTAGTTGTCGCCGTAGTGCGGACGAAGCCCGGGCGCGCCCAGATCTTTCGCACCCTGCTCCAGCGCCGCCGCATGGAACGCATCCACCGCCGCACGCGACGGCGCGACGAACGCCAGATGAAAGCCGGAAGGCGGCAGCTGCACCTGGGCACGCTGCTTGATTGCAAAAAGATCGTTTTCGTCTTCAATGCCGTAGCCGGCAGCCGTGTCCGAAGTCCATACGCGGCGATAGCCCAGCATCGCCAGCACCACGTCGTAGAAAGCGGTGGAACGCGCGAGGTCGGTCACCGCAAAGGAAATATGGTGCAGCATGGCTGTACTCCGTGGGGCCAGCCGCCATCCTGGGTGGATTGCGGCGGTGCCGGAACTGCCGGCAGTAATGGCATCGGCGGCCCTTGCGGTTGCTGTGGCGAGCGATTGCAGAGGCAACGATCACTGCAACGCATCGGCGGTCAGAAGCTTCCGGCTACCTGCGCCACTCGATTCCCGCAAACACCGAGCGCCCGTCGCCCGGCAGGAACTGCCGGCTGTCGCGGCCCAGCGCATCGGCGATGACGCCGGTAGTTGCGGCATAGCGCCTGTCGCCGAGGTTGCGCGCATCCACGAACCAGCGCCATTGCGCGCCGGCCTCGCCGCCCACGCGCAGGCCGGCGACGGCGTACGAATCCGCGGCGAAGCTGTTGGCATGGTCGATATAAGAGCGCTGCGGCGACCATTCGAGCGTCGGTGCCAGATACCAGCGGCCCAGGCTCCAGCGCAGCTCGGCGCGCAGCAGCTGCGGCGCCACGCCGGCCAGGCGGTTGTCGCCGTAGACCGCATCGCCGTCGAAGCGGAAATCGTTGAGCAGATAGGCTGCACGCAGTTCGGCGGAATCCGCGAAACGCCAGGTCGCGGAGAGTTCCATGCCCTGGTGGCGCGTGCGCGGCGCATTTACCGTGCCGCGCGGATTGCCGTCGGCATCGCTGAGCGACAGCAATTCGTCGCGCATGTCGGCGCGGTACAGCGCCGCATCCAGCGCGACTGCGGCACGCTCCACGCGCAGGCCGATCTCGCCGCTCGTGGCCTTCTGTGCATCGACCAGGGTCACCTGCGGACCGCCCGCCAGTTCGCCGAAGCTCGGCGGCTCGTAGCTGCGGCTGATATTGCCGAATACGGTCACGCCGTCGGCCCATTCATGCCGCAGGCCCAGCTTGGGGCTGACGCCGGAATAACTGCGCGCATAGCTCTCGTCGCGGCCGCCCGTGATCAGCCTGTCCTGCGCCTCGCGCCGGTTGCGCAAAGCCTGCAGGCCGAATACCAGCGCCGTGGCCGGCGTGAGGTAGTACTGCTGCTCAGCAAAGACGGACAGGCGCGTGGCCTCGCTGTCGAAGGCATTGGTCGGGGCGCCGCGGGCACCGCCGATATTGGCGTAGCGGCGATCGCGCAGGCTGCCGTCGATTAGCGCCGCGCCCGCCGTGAATACGCTGCGCCGGCCGCCCCACTGCGCCTCGTGGCGCCAGCGCAGATTGACGCCGGCATCGCGCGAATCCTGCACCAGCACCTGGAAGATGGGATGGTTGAGGTGCTTGTAGGCGTAGAACGCGCCGAACTCCAGCTCGCCGCCGCCGTCCAGCTGCAGCGCGGTGCGATTGGCCAGGCGGGTCAGCGCGAAATCGCGCCGCTGGTCGCCGCTGAGATTGCCGGGTGCGGCCCGGCGCGGATCCGATTCCAGTTCGGCCCGCGTCAGGCTGCCGGGCAGCGCGGAATGGGTGTCGACGCGGCTGAGGTAGAAGCGCGTCTCGCCGCCATCCAGCTGCACGCCGTAATTGGAGAAAAAGCGATAAGTCTCCTGCTGCGCGTGATCGCGGAAGCCATCCTGGCCGAAGGCGCTGAGACTGGCGTAGTAATCCTGCCGCGCATCGCTGCCGGCGAAGGCAGCCTGGGCGCGTCCATAGCCGAAGCTGCCGCCTTCCAGGCGCAGCGTGAGCGGCGCCACATCGCGGCCGGTGGGGCTGACGAAGTTCACCGCGCCGCCCAGCGCGGCCGCGCCGTATTGCAGCGCATTGGCGCCGCGGTAGACCTCGATATAGCGCGCCGCCAGCGGCTCCACCGCCTGGAAATCGCCGCCGCCGTCGGCCTGGTTGAGGTAGACGCCGTCCTGCAGCAGCTCCAGCCCGCGCAGATGAAACGTGCGCTGCAGACCGGAACCGCGTATCGACAGACGCGACTCTTCGGAGCCGAAGCGCGGCTGCACGAAGACGCCGGCCGCATAGCCCAGCGCATCGGCCAGCGTGCTGGCACGCTGTTCGCGGTAGCGCTCCGCGTCGATCACGCCGGCACCGCCGGCGGTCTCGTCCAGGCGCCGGCGCGCGGCCTCGACCGCAGCGCGCTGCGTCGTCGCCTCGACTTCGATCCGCGGCAGCACCTCGCGCCGCTCGCCGGCATCCGGCAGCGGCGGCGGGTTGAGAACCAGTGCGAGGACGACGGCCTGGGACAACGGCAGCAAAACCATGCAACTCACTCCTTTCCACAAACGCGCCAGTACGCCACGGCCGCGGCCGGCGCGGGATGCGACCGACCGTCGCAGCCGCCGGCGGGGCGATTCCGGCGTGAGTGCATCGCAGCAAGGCATTCCGTTGCGTGGCGCAACGGGCAGACGCTGCTGCGCGGGTGCGACCGACTGTCGCACCCAGCGGAGCTCCGCTTCAGTGCGAGCGCCGCGGGAAAGGCTGTGGGGCCGTCTGGCGGAACAGCCGAGGCAGCTGTGCAGGCGTCCCGGCCGGCGATCTCGCCGATGCCGTCGCCTGAATATGTTCCACAAAATTCAACAGCGCGCGAAAACAGCCGCAGCCGCATGGCGATGCGCAGTCGCTGCCAACCAGCGCCCGGCGCGCCGCTTTGCGGCGGCAGCAAACCGGAGCGGTTCTAGCGCTCCAGCCTTTCGGGCCCCGGCCGTTTGGCCAGCTTGCGCTGCA
Source organism: Tahibacter harae (assembly GCF_024437735.1). Classification (GTDB taxonomy): domain Bacteria; phylum Pseudomonadota; class Gammaproteobacteria; order Xanthomonadales; family Rhodanobacteraceae; genus Tahibacter; species Tahibacter harae. The sequence goes on from NZ_JANFQO010000015.1 coordinate 27,612, forward strand.
GGCTGCGCCGGTGCATGCCGAGCAGGCGCGCCGCGGCCGAAACATTGCCGTCGCACTGCTGCAGCGCCTGCTGGATATGCTCCCATTCCAGCCGGCTCAGCGGCGTCATGGTGTCCACGTCCTCGACGAAAGGTTCATCCTGCAGCGCGCGGATCAGGGCCTGGGCAGTCACCGGCTTGGGCAGGTAGTTGTCGGCGCCGCGCTTGATCGCCTCCACCGCGGTCGCGACGCTGGCATAGCCGGTGACCAGGATGATCTGCATATCGGCACGCGCCGCACGCAGCGGCGCGATCAGGTTCAGGCCGGAGCTGGCGCCGATCTTCAGATCGACCAGGGCGAACTCCGGCGCCTCCTGCGCCACCAGCTGCAGCGCCGCAGCCGCATCGCAAGCCACGCGCACGCGCAGGCCGCGGCGCTCCAGCGAACGCTGCAGCACCTGGGCGTAGACTGCATCGTCGTCGATGAGCAGGCCGTTCACGGCGCGGCCCCCAGGCTCAGCGGCAGTTCGAAATGCACGCGCAGGCCGCCGCCTTCGGCCTGGTCCAGCGCCAGCCGGCCGCCCAGGCGCTCCACCGTCGCATGCGACAGCACCAGCCCCACACCCATGCCGCCGGGCTTGCTGCTGCGCAGCCACTGCTGCGGCAGGCGCTGCGCGCCCGGCTCCAGGCCGCGGCCGAAATCACGTACGCTGCCGCGCAGGCAGCCCTGTTTCCACTCCATCGCAAGATCCACTTGTACCGAGCCGGCCGCCTGGCTGGCGTCGGCGGCGTTGTTGAGCAGGGCCTGCAGCAGATGGCCCACGCCCGCATCCCAGGCCACGACCAGGCCGGCCGGCAATTCGCCGCTGCGCCCCAGGCGCACGGTGGGCCGCAGCAGCAGCCAGCGATCTACCAGTTGTTCCAGCGCCTCGTCCAGCGGGCGCCGCTGTCCCATCGCATCGGCCGGCTGCGACAGCTGGCGCACGCGGTCGCGGCATTCGTCGATCAGGCTGCGCATCAGCTCGGCCTCGGCCTGCTGCGGGCTGCCCGGCGCGGCATCGTCCAGCGCATCCTCCACCATCAAGGTCAAGGTGCCCAGCGGCGTGTTGAGTTCATGCGCCACCGCCGCCGCATGCGTGGCCAGCGCGACGATGCCTTCGCTGCGGGCGAACTGCTCGCGCAGGCGCGCCAGTTCGCGCTCGCGCTCGCGCAGGGCATGAGCGAGCCGGGTCAGGAACCACGCCACCACAGCAGCCGAGATGGCGAAATTCACCGCCATGCCCCACAGGTGCAGATCCATCGCATCGCCATAGGCGCCGTGCAGATGTGGCAGCGGCTGGCCGGCCACGGTGGAAACCGCATAGCCCGCGCCGCTGGCCAGCAGCACGACCGCCACGCCGCGCCAGGGCAAGGCCACCGCGGCCAGGGCGATCGGCAGCAGGAACAGCGAGGCGAAGGGATTCATCGCGCCGCCGCTCCAGCCGATCATCCAGGTGAGGCTGGCGACGTCGACCAGCATATGGCGCAGTGCCGCGCGCTGGTCCTCCGCCGCACTGCGCCGTGAGCGCCAGGCCCAGGTGTTGAACAGCGCCAGCGCCGCCACGCCGCCCCACAGCGGCAAGGCGGGCAACCGCAGGCCGAACACATGCACGGCCAGCAGCACGGCCAGGGCCTGGCCGGCCACGGCGATCCAGCGCAGCGTGGTCAGACTGTGCAGCAGTCCCGGAGAAGTCGTCGCCATGGGCGGAACTTTACGCCGTCGCCGCCGCATCCGCGCTGCGACCATCGGCCGCAGGCCGCGGCGGCGCCCGTGCCGCAACCCTGGCGCCCGCCCGGTCACGGGCTTGTCATGCCCAGGCACTAGCGTGCGCGCCAGCACACCAGCAGCCGATGGCGCCAATGGATACTCCCAGCCTGCGGGACCGCATAGACCAGGGCCTGTTCAACGCAATCTACTCGCGCAACCTGGTCTACAACGCCTGCTGGGAAGACCCGGCCGTGGACCGCCAGGCGCTGTGTCTGGGGCCTGACGACAGCGTGCTGGTGATCACCAGCGCCGGGTGCAACGCACTGGACTACGCCATCGCCGGCCCGCGCCGGGTGCATGCGGTCGACGCCAATCCGCGTCAGACCGCATTGCTGGAACTCAAGATCGCCGGCATACGCCGGCTCGAGTTCGACGATTACTTCGCCATCTTCGGCGAAGGCTTCCATGCGGATTTCCGCCGCCTGTACCAGGACAGGCTGCGCGCCGAACTCAGCCCCTTCGCCCAGTCCTGGTGGGACAGGCACTGGGCCTGGTTCGCCAATCCGCGCGGCAGCTTCTACTTCCACGGTCTTTCAGGCCTCGTGGCGCGCAGCTTCCGCGCTTACTTCCGCCTGCGGCCGCGGCTCAACCACGCCCTCACCGCGCTGTTCCAGGCGCGCGACCTGTCCGAGCAGCGCGTGATCTACGATGACCGCGTCGCCCCGCTGATGTGGAACAAGCCGGTCAACTGGCTGCTGTCGCAGCAGTTCGTCATGAGCCTGCTGGGCGTGCCCTATCCGCAGCGCAAGCTGGTCGAGGCGCAGCACGCCGGCGGCATCGCCGGCTTCATCCGCGAAGCCGTGCAGTACGTGTTCCGCCAGCTGCCGGCGTCGGACAATTATTTCTGGCATGTCTATGTCGCCGGCCGCTACCGCCGCGACTGCTGTCCGGAATACCTCAAGCCGGACAATTTCGCCGCGCTCAAGGCCGGCCGCGTCGATGCCATCGTGCCGCATACCACGACGGTGACCGAATTCCTGCGCGGCCACGACGAACCGATCACCCGCTTCGTGCTGCTGGACCACATGGACTGGATGAGCAGCTACTACCCGCAGGCGCTGGCCGAAGAATGGGATGCCATCCTGCAGCGCGCCGCGCCAGGCGCACGCATCCTGCTACGCAGCGCGCATGCGCGGCCGGCCTATCTGGACAACCTGCGCGTAGGCCGCGACCACCTGCCGCTGCGCGACGTGCTCGCCTTCCGCGACGACCTGGCGCAGAGCCTGCACCAGGCCGACCGCGTCCACACCTACGCCGGCTTCGTGATCGCCGATGCGCCGGCTTGAGTCCCTGCGCGCCGAGATCGGCGTACTGCGCAGCCTGCTGCGCGGCATGCCGCGCGACGCCGGCCATGCCGAACGCCTGCAGGCGTTCTACGCGCCCCAGGCCGCGCACTACGACGCCTTCCGCGAACGCCTGCTGCAGGGCCGGCGCGAACTGATCGCCAGCCTGCAACTGCCGGCCAATGCGGTGGTGGTGGAACTGGGCGGCGGCACCGGCCGCAATCTGGATTTCTTCACGCCGCAGCAATGGTCGCGCATCGCCCGCTTTGAACTGGTCGACCTCTGCCCCGCCCTGGCCGAACGCGCCCAGCTGCGCGCCATGGCCGACGCACGCATCCGCGTCAGCCAGGCCGACGCCACCACCTGGCGGCCGCACACGCCGGCGGACTGCGTCTATCTCTCCTATGCGCTGACCATGATCCCCGATTGGCGTGCCGCGCTGGTCAACGCCCTGGCCATGCTCAAGCCCGGCGGCACGCTGGCCATCGTGGATTTCTACGTTTCCGAAGCCGCGCCGCCCGCCGGCCTGCGCTGCCACAGCCTGTTCACGCGGCGCTTCTGGCCGGCCTGGTTCGGCCACGACGGCGTGAAGCTCGACGCCGCCCACCTGCCCGCCCTGCGCACCAGCCTGCCCCAGCACAGCCTGGTCGAGGCGCACGCCGCCGTGCCTTACCTGCCGCTGGTCAAGGTGCCGGTCTATCGCTTTGTCGGGAAGAAGCCGGTCACGGACTGAGTGGGCTTCGGAGAGGTGCGGGATTCGGGATGAGGGGATCCGGGATTCAAAAGCGATGCGCGCTTTTGCGAATCCCGAATCGCAAATCCCGGCTCACCAGGGAAACATCCGAGCTGGTATCGGCGCCTGGATTTTCGTCATTGCTTTCAACCGCGGGTCGGCGGCGAAAATTCAGGCGCTTCGTGCACCGGAATCTACAGCGCCTGCAGAAACCCGTCAGCCGGCTTCACCGCGCCATATCAGGCGCCCACTCCGCATAGCGGTCTTCCACCACGTCGTAACGCCGCATCGCCCCCGTCGCCACATCCACCCGGAAGCGATCCAGCACCGGCGCCGTCGCGGGATCGCCGGGGCAGCCATCGCCGTGCTTTTCGTGTACCGCGATGCCGAAGAAAGCCGGCTCGCTTTCCTCGACCAGCAGACTGAGGCAGTCGCCATGGACGCGGTAGGGCGCACTGCGTTTCAGCTGCTGGAGCAGGCGGTTCGTGGCCGCTGCTTCATCCAGCGGCGCCGCCACGGTCGCGGCGGCCGCGAATGCCAGCGCCATCCCGAGGACAGCTGCCAGACTTGCGCGTGTGCGAGCGCCGCGAAAACCGGATCCGCGCCACGGTGCGCTGCGCGGCTTCATGAGGTCGTCTCCCCGGCTCCGCTCAGCGTTTGCGCTTGGGCCGCACATACAGTACCAGGCTGTGTTCCTCGATCACATAACCGTGCCTGTCGGCGATTTCGCGCTGCAGGCGCTCGATCTCCTCGCTGGTGAACTCGATCACCTTGCCGGTATCCAGGTCCACCATATGGTCGTGGTGATGGCCGCGGTCCAGTTCGTACACCGCCTGGCCGCCTTCAAAATTGTGCTTGAGCACCAGACCCGCGGTTTCGAACTGGGTCAGCACGCGGTACACCGTGGCCAGGCCGATGTCGTCCTCATGGGCCAGCAGCTCGCGGTAGATGTCCTCGGCAGTCAGGTGCTTGCCGCCGGATTCTTCGAGTATGCCCAGTATGCGCACGCGCGGATGAGTGACCTTCAGACCGACTTTGCGCAGATCCTGTGATTCCACGATGTTTCTCCTGTTTTGCGCGGGCAGCGTTGGCCGGCGGCGGGACGATGGGCCTGCCCGTTTCGGGGCGATTCACGTTGCGGGGCTGCCTGGATCGCGGTGGCCTGGTGCGGAATCCTTGCAAATCAAAGGTCCGCACGCCAATGGCCGGAGCCGGTGCCGGCAGAGGCGCGGCACTGGCCGGGTGTTCCGGCCGATCAGCAGGGCTAGTGTATCATCCGGACTTTCCTGACTGACCGGATCGTCGTGATGAGGTGTTTCACCCGCTCCCTGACTGTCGCCGGCCTGGCCTTCGCACTGGCCGGCTGCGGCGTCATCTACCGGCCCGACGTGCAACAGGGCAGCCTGCTTTCCAAGCCCATCGTCGACCAGCTCAAGCCGGGCATGAGCAAGCGCCAGGTGAGCCTGCTGCTGGGCACGCCGCCCATCACCAGCCCGTTCGACACCGACCGATGGGACTACGTCTCCTCGATCCAGCGCCGCGGCGGCAAGATGGCCACCAAGAACCTCAGCCTCACCTTCGAGAACGACGCCCTGGCGCGCATCGAAGGCGACTACTTCCCCGAAGACCCGGCCCAGCTGATCAAGGACGCCAAGAAATACCGCGTCCAGTTCCCCGACGAGAAGCGCCCCGACGAGAAGAAGCAGGGCCGCGGCGGCTGATGAACCCGCGCCGCGCGCCCGGTCTCAGCCCGGGCGCGCGGGCTTGGCGCGATTGCGCTCGGCGCGCTGGCGCCGCACCTCTTTCGGATTCACCTGCAGCGGCCGGTAGACCTCGACCCGGTCGCCGTCGCGCAACACGGTCGCCGGCGCCGCCGGCCGGCTGAAAACGCCAATCCTGGCTGTCGCCAGGTCCAGCGCCGGAAAGCGGCGCGCCAGTTCGCTCGCGGCCAGTGCATCAGCCACCGTCGCGCCGGCCGGCAGACGCAATTCCTGCAGGAACTGCGCGCCCGGCTCGGCATAGGCCACTTCCACGCGCAGCAGGCCGGCCGCGGTCTCAGGCATAGGTACGCGCCGCCTCGCGCACGAACTCGTCCACCATGCGGTCGGCCAGCCCCTGGAAGCCCAGGCGCAGGGCCGAGCCGATCAGGGCGCCGGAATACTCGAAATCCATGGCCAGGGCGATCTTGCAGCCGACCTCGCCCAGCGGGGCGAAAGTCCAGGCGCCGGTCAGGGCACGGAACGGGCCGTCGACCAGCTGCATGTCGATGCGTTCCGGACGCACCGGGGTATTGCGCGTGGTGAAGCTCTGGCTCAGCCCGGCCACGCGCACCTGCAGCCGCGCGGTCAGGCTGGCCTCGTCGCGCTGCAGCACCTCGGCGCCGACGCACCAGGAGAAACGCCTGGGGTATGCTTCCACCTCGTTGACCAGGTCGAACATCTGGGCGGGGCTGTAGCGCACCAGGGCGCTGCGTCGGATCTGGATCAAATCGGCGGTCTCGCGTCGGGCAACTGGCCGCGCTGCCCGCGGCGGCGGTCAGCGGCTGCCGCCTTGAACTCTGCGCCGCAAGGCGCATGTCAGGCGTTCACTCACACATACAACAAAGCGCCCCGTGACGGAGCGCGGCGGATTCTACCGAAGATGGCAAAGCCCAAGGACAAGAAAGACAAGGACGGCGGCGGCACGATCGCCCTGAACAAGCGCGCCCGCTACGACTACCACATCGACGACCGCTACGAAGCCGGCCTGGTGCTGCAGGGCTGGGAGGTCAAGAGCATCCGTGCCGGCAGGGTCAATTTCGGCGATGCCTATGCCCTGATCAAGGCCGGCGAACTCTACCTGTTCGGCGCCCAGATCACCCCGCTGATCCAGGCCTCCACCCACGTCGTCGCCGACGACCGCCGCACCCGCAAACTGCTGCTGCACCGCGAGCAGATCGACAAGCTGATCGGCGCAGTGGAACGCAAGGGCTACACCCTGATCCCGACCGCGCTGTACTGGAAGAACAACCGGGTCAAGGTGGAAGTGGGCCTGGCCCGCGGCAAGCAGGAGCACGACAAGCGCGCGACCGAAAAGGACCGGGACTGGAACCGGGAGAAGCAGCGGACGATGCGGGCGCATAACCGCGACGCCTGACAGGCAGTGCGGATCCGGGCCGGCGCGCGAACGCATCCGCGCACGAAATCCTGCACGGCATGCTTTCGCCTCGCGCTTGCTGCTGGCACAGATCGGCAAGGATCCGCAGGGTGCGCAGCCCAGGCGGTTCTCTCACCTCGTCACGGCAATCCCCGCAGCGTCTCGTTCAATCAGCCGAAACCGACACGCTCCTGCTCCAGCCTCAGCCTGGACTGAAAACGATCGAAGCGCAGATCGTCATACAGCGCCACCTCATCCGGCGTCTGGCGCAGCAGGTCGTGATGCCGGGACTCGGGCTCTTCGCTCCAGTGCAGGCGATGAGCGCGAAGCATCTCCTGGTCCATCAGCAACGACGCCGCCTGGGGAAAGTGGGCGCGAAACTGGTCGAGAATCGCGAAACCATGCGTGTCGATGTCGCCCCAGTAGTGCAGTTGCGCCACTGTGCGTTGCGCATGTTCTCCGGCTTCCAGCCAGTCGTGATGTACCCGACGGGTACGGGGTTCGGGATTCAGTGCGGCGACGGCAGGCAGTGCAAGAACTTGGTCGAGGCGCTCAGAGAGTTGTTCCTGCCGCCGGCTGGACATGAGGAAGTCCCAGAAGGCGCGAAAACTGCGCCCCTGGTCCGAATCGCCGATGGCATCACGCTCGCCCATGATCTCGTCGAGCAGCGCGCTCTTGCCACCTTCCCACAACGCAATCCGCTCACGCACCTTGCGGTCGAGCTGGCGAAAGTTGTGCTCCACCTCGCGGAAGTCAGCCAGCAGCTCGCGCGCCAGTTGCTGGAACTGCTGAAAGCGGTCCTTGACTGCCGTGTCGTCCAGCAGCGGCACTTCGCCCGCCATGGTGCGGGAAATTTCGGCATCGAGCTCCGCGCGCTTCCTGCGCAGTTCCTCGACTCGTTTGACGGGATCGGCTTCGGTGCCGGCACTGATCTGTTCCAGCAGCGCGAAAAGCGTCAAGAGACGCGATTCGGTGCCAACAAACGGCCGCTCGGTCAGCGAAACCAGCCAGGCAATAGCTTTCTCGGCAGCAGGAGTCAGATCGAACTGCGCTTCATCGGTGCCCGGCTTGTAGAATTTCCGCAGCCAGCCCTTGTCAGATGCGCACCAGCCGCCCAGATACTCCGACGCACCTTTGGGATAAGCCTCCTCTCCCAGCTGTTCGCGCAGCGCGAACAGCTCGTCTTCCAAGGCTTCTGAGAGATCCGCTTCATTCATCACGCGCACATTCGGCGCAACGAACTTCCGATACAGGAAGCTGGCCACCAGCGGCGCATGCGGCGAAGCCAGTAGCCGCCAGGCGGGATGACGCTCGCGCAAGGCGGCAAGGGTTGCGTGGTTCATGGCGGAAGAGCCTGGCTTTCAGTAGCGTCTCAAATGCGGCAGCCTCGGGAAAAAACCACTGAACGACGCGCACCCGCAAGCTACCACGACAGCCATGATGAGGGAGCCCCGTCCCTCCTCCCCGGCAGCCTGCGGACGTCCCGCACATCATTGCGCCAAAAGCACGATCAATGCCGTGTGCAGCAGCGCTTGCGCCAAGAAAAAGGCCCGGAGGTCATCCGGGCCTTGGCAAATGGTGGAGGTGGCGGGAATTGAACCCGCGTCCGAAGGCGTTTGACGCCAGGTACTACATGCTTAGCTCACTGTTGGGTCTCGTCCGCCGGCAGCACAGTGCGCAAGGCGCACCGTCGGACCAGCCTGTAAGTTTTAGCCGGGCACCGACAGGCGGCGGGTCCCAGCGATCCTGTGATAATGACCCTACATCCACGAGCACAGGCACAAGTGGGTTCGGGGCTAGGCCTTAAGCGGCCAGAGCGTAGACGTCGTCGTTGGCGTCTGAATTTTTGCCGCTGGATTAACGAGGAAAGCTGCCCCCTCGGCATGCACCCAACTATCTCACTACCCCCGTCGAAGCCGTGACACCCCCGGGGAAAGGCGATGCTAGCACGATGCCAGCGTCGATGGCGATGTGATGACAGACTGGCGGGATTTCAAGGCCGGCTGCTGCGACCGGAAAGGCGTTCGCGCCCGGGCGGCCGCAGCGGCGCGTTCGCGCCGGACCGGTTCATGATGCCCGCAACGGCTGGCGGAGAGCCCGGGGCCAGGCCCGCAGAGGCGACATTCCCCGACGTATCGCATTCGATCCCCCGGGGCTCCCGGCGGTCGAGACCATGAGACCCATGGAATCTCGCTCCGCATCCAGTTCCGACGCCGCCGCCACCGGCAGCACCGAACACACCCGGTTTCCCTGCCAGACCCAACCATCACCAGACCCGGGTTGCCATTCACACTGGCCGGGAAACTCCCTTTGTGCATTTCCACTGGGAGAAATCCGCTTCGAGCGACACCTGTACCTGTGAACTGGCTGGAAACCCGATCCGCGCGGAAAATTCCCGCGCTACTTCGGTAACCAGCACGACAAGGCTTTTCCGGAGCACGGCATCTGGATCGCTGTGGACGCTATCGGTAGCCCGATCCAGCCCATCTGGTCACGCATTGCCGAATACGCGCCCGCCGACCGGCGCGCCCATCCACCCGCTACGACCGCAGCGCAGGAACACAACGGAGGCCGCATGAAACGCCTACTCGGCAATATCTGTCTGTTGGCCTTGCTGTTGAGCGGCTGCAAGACAGATACCTCCGCATGTGAAGGAACGCCGACGCAGAAGCCGCCTGCAGCAGCGCCCGCACCATCCAGCCCTTCCCCGCCTGCCTCAGGCGCTGCCGAGTACACACTGCGCTGGATGACCTCCAGCACCAGCCTGGAACAGGCCGACCGCGAGCTGAAAGAAGTGCTGGGCCGCCTGCAGCACAGCGCCGCGCCGCTGGCCGAGCTGCCCAAGGCCAGGAAGTTCACCGTCAGCTACTACGCTGTCGCCGAGAACGACTGGCCCGACAAGTACAAGGCCAGCTTGCGCCAGCGGCTGCAGCAAAAAGATGGCGAGGTCGAAACCGAACTCACCTACAAGGTACGCGGCCCGGCGCCGCTGCCGGCCGCCTTGCCGGAAGTCCGCGCCTGCAGTTGCAACAAGATCGGGACGGAGCAGGAAACCGATATCGCCCTGGCGCTGAATCCGGAAAACAATGTGCGCAACGCCGGGATCAGCTGCAGTGTGGATCCGCGGAAAATTTCTCCACTGCCCGCGGCATTCGCGCCCACCTCGGCGGCACGGCCCTGTGCAATCTCGATGACACGCTACAAGCTGGACGGGCCGACGGCCGCCGCCGGCGCAAAGGAAGATCTGAAAATCGAATACTGGACATTCAAACCCAGGTCCGCGGAAACGCGCGCACTCATCGAAGTCTCGTGGAAAGCGAGCATCGCCGCCGCGGACGAACAGGCTTTCCGCACCGCCGTCGCACCGCTACAGGAAAAATTGGCAGCGCTGCCGATTCCGGGCAAGGAACAGATGGCATTGTCCTGCGATGCGGACTGGGCGCCCTGACTTGGGCGCGATACGCGGCGCTGCAGCAGGACCGCGGCAGCCGCATCGGCACCCTCAGCGCTTTTTCATGATCCCGGGTACCGCAGCCGGTCGCCGGCGCTGACCGGCTGCAGCACCAGTTCGTCCAGCCTGAGGCATTCGATATCCACGTAGTACGGGAATGCCTGCCGCTGCGCATTGATCTGCCGCTCTTCGCGTTGCGCCGCCGCCCCGGTGCCGCAGATCGCAACGAAACAGCGATGGGTCTGGCCGAAAGCCTCCTCGACATGACTGACGACCAGCACCTTGCTCTGCGATGGCAGAATTTCGCGACAACGCAAGTCAGAAACGGTGCGCAGGTCCGCATCGACATCGATCCCGGGCCGATACGCCTGTTCCGCCCAGCGGTCGGCGATTTCCCCGTTGCGCAAGGCGGCGCTGTAATCGCGCTTCGCCTGTTCGGCCAGTTCGAGCTGGCGGAATACGCCCAGACAAAGAGCGCCGTCGGAATACGCGCTGATAGTGCGCCAGAGCAGATGCACGGCGGAATTATCCGGCAAATCCGTCCAGGCCCGCCAGGACAACCTGGCATTACCCTGCCCGCAAGCGTCGGCTAAAGATCCGCAGCGAATGCGGAACTGGCTGAGACGGAAGCAGGTCGACAACCGCCGCCGTCCACCCGCAACCAGGCGCTCCGCCACGGATTGCGCGCAGATGCACGCCGGCCGGCCGCGGCGAACCGCGTGCTGCAGCCAGATCGGCCTTCCATGCCTGCAAACAAATTGCCGTGCGCGCAACGAAAATCACAGGCAGTGATCCCGCCTATCCCCAAATCGTGAAATCGCGAAAAACAGGATCAGACGAATTTGCACAATGCCGGCACATGAGCGTCTGCGCCGGCTTCGAACAGCTGCACGTACGCCGCGGAAACCCAAGGGCCTTCCGGTCGCACAGCGGAAAGCACACTCCATCCCAAGTCTCACGCAAAGGGACGCAAGGCAGGACACGAATACGTTCCGTCCGATCGCAGCAGGCAAGCTGTGAAAAAAATCCCGGAACGACGGGATTTCCATTTGCTAACCTGCGATTTGAGGAATGCAGCGGGGATATCGGGCAGGCGCCGCTACGCAGCGCCACGAACCCGGTGAAGCCACACTCGCCGTTTCGAAGGGAATCGTCATGAATCGTGCGTTGAATGTCACCACCCCGCTGGGTCCGGAAGTGCTGCGCTTCGACAGCCTGCAGGGGCGCGAAGCACTGTCGCAGTTGTTCGACTTCCAGCTGACGCTGAAGAGCGAGGAAAAAGGCCTTTCCGCCGACGACCTGCTCGGCCGGCCGATCACGGTCGACCTGGAACTCGAAGGCGGCGCGCGACGGCATCTCAACGGCCAGTGCATACACTTCCGCTCCGCCGGCCGCCGCGGCAAGCAGCACCTGTATGCCGCGCAGCTGCGGCCCTGGCTGTGGTACGCCACGCGACGCAGCGACTACCGCATCTTCCAGGGCCAGACCACACCGGAGATCGTCAGGCAGGTGCTGGCCATGTATCCGTTTCCGACCAAGTGGCTGCTGTCGCGCAGCTACCGCAAATGGAACTACTGCGTGCAGTATCGCGAAACCGATGCGAATTTCGTGCAGCGGCTGCTCGAGCACGAAGGCATCTGGTTCTGGTTCGAGCATTCGGCCGGCGAGCACACGCTGGTGCTGACCGACGACATCGGCCTGGCCAGCCCCTACCCGGGCTACGCGAAGATTCCGTTCTATCCGCACGACACCACCGTGCCGGACAAGGATCACCTGCACGGCTGGGCCGCCGCCGGCACGGTGCAAAGCGGCAAGTATTTCGCCCGCGACTACAACTTCGTCATGCCCGCCGCGGATCTCACCACCCAGCGCGTGCGCCCCGCCGGCCATCCACATGCGAGCTACGACATTTTCGACTATCCCGGCAGCTATCCCACGCTGGGCGAAGGCGATCCTTACGCGCGCGTGCGCCTGGAGGAATTGCAGGCCAGCCACAAGCGCAGCCACGGCCAGGGCCGCGCACGCGGTCTCGCGCCGGGTCGGCTGTTCACGCTGGAGAAGCACGTCGTCGGCGACTACAACAAGGAATACCTGGTCGTCGGCGCCGAATACGATTTCAGCGACAACGACTACGACGGCAACGAGGACAGTACCGAACACCGCCTGACGATTGCCGCGGAAGTGCATCCGACCGACCAGCCGTACCGGCCGGAACGGCGCACACCCAAGCCGCATACGATGGGTCCGGAATCGGCGGTGGTGACGGGGCCTGCAGGCCAGGAGATCTACACCAACGAACACGGCCAGGTGAAGGTGCAATTTCACTGGGACCGTTACGGCAAGAAGGATGAAAATTCCTCGTGCTGGATCCGCGTATCGCATCCCTGGGCCGGCACGGGCTTCGGCGGCGTGCATATCCCGCGCATCGGGCAAGAGGTTCTCGTCGATCATCTGAACGGCGATCCGGACCAGCCCATCATCGTCGGCCGCGTCTACAACACGAACAACCCGCATCCCTGGGGCCTGCCGGCCAACGCCACGCAATCGGGCTTCCTGTCGCGCAGTTCCATGGGCGGCCATTCGCAGAATGCCAATGCCTTCCGCTTCGAGGACAAGAAAGGCGAGGAACAGGTCTGGCTGCACGCCGAGAAGAACCAGGATATCGAAGTCGAAAACGACGAGACGCACTGGGTCGGCCACGACCGCGCCAAGACCATCGACCACGATGAAACCGTGCATGTGAAGCACGACCGCACGGAAACCGTCGACCACAACGAAACCATCACGGTACACAACGACCGCACCGAGACCGTGGACGGCTTCGAGACCATCACCATTCACAAGGACCGTAACGAGACGGTGGATGGCCACGAAACCATCACCATCCACAAGAATCGGACCGGGACGGTCGATCAGAACGAAACGCTGACCGTGCACCAGAATCGCACGCGCAGCGTCGACGGCAACGAAACGGTGACGGTGCGCCGCAACCGCAGCAAGAAAGTGAACAAGAGCGAGAACGACAAGATCGGCAAGAACTGGGCGATCAAGGTCGGCCGCCTCAAGACCGAGACCATAGGCCTGGCCAATATCGAATCGGTGGGCCTGGCGCGCATGAGCACTATCGGCATGGCCTACAGCCTGAATGTGGGGCTGATGATGAATACCGCGGTCGGCAACAAGAGCAACACCTTCGTCGGCAGCGAGGAAAGCACCCGCATCGGCAAGAAAAGCACGCTGGATGTGGGCAAGCAGCTGCAAACCACGGTCGGCGAAAGGCGGGAGGACAAGACGGGAAAAGTCCACCGCATCGAAGTCGGCGAGCATTTCGAACTGGTCTGCGGCGGCTCAAAAATAGTGCTCAAGGCCGACGGCACCATCTACCTCGAAGGCAAGATGATCCATCTGCTGGGCAGCGCGGAGGTGAACGCCGACGGCGGTGACGTCTACATCAACTGCGGCAAGGCGCAATCCGCGCCGGCAGCACCGCCACCGGAGGAAGAAAAGGAAGCCGCGGCGGCGCCAGCCGAAGCCGCCGCCGGCGACGGCGTGATGGGTGCGCTGGGCAATCTGATGGACAAGGCCGGCAGCGTGCTCGGCGTGGTGCGGCAGCTCGACGGTATCGCGCAGATGGCCGGCGGCGCGGGCTTTCTCGGCGGCGCAGGCCAGGCGCTGGGGGCGGTACAGACCGTGGCCGGCATGGTCGGCAAGCAATGAACGGCCGGTTTTCAACGGCGGCGGCGATCGCTCGCAGCCAATTCGTCAAGGAATGATGCATGCCTGCACCTGCGGCAAGAATCGGCGATCCCCATGTGCGGCCCGGCACTGGCGGTCCGGTTACCGGATCGGCCAAGCGCGTCCATATCGAAGGCCGCCTCGCCGCCCGGCTGGGCGACACGGCCAGCTGCGGCAGCGGCCAGGACGCCATCCTGGAAGGCGAGCCCAGCGTACTGATCGAAAACCAGCCGGCCGCCCGTGTAGGCGATGCGCACGGCTGCGGTGGCGTGATCCAGGATGGCGCACGCCGCACCTTCATCGGCGAAACCCGCGATGCCGAGTGCCTGCAGGCCGCGGCTGAACAGGGGGCGCTGGTCGTGGTGCCGGAATCCTCCATCGAAGAATGAGCCCGCATTTCACGCAGCGGATATTGCCGACGCTGTGCTCGGCCGATATCCCGCTCTACGCCATCGCCGATGCGGCCCAGCCGGCCAATGTGCTGGCATGGCTGCGGCAGCGCCCTATTCCCTCAAGCTCGCTCTACGGCGGGATACGCCAGCGCACCCTGGGTCACCTGGCACCGTACCTGCTGACTTATCTGCCCGAGCACGCCGTGCACTGGCAGGAACTGGCCACCCGCTTCTGGTCGCGCAGCTGCCTTTATTTCGTTTCCGGCGACGCCGAGCCCGAAGCCATGCGGCTGCATCTGAAGAAATCCCTGCAGGTGATGCTGCCGGACAAGCGCATCGGACTGCTGCGCTACTACGATCCGCGCGCCTGGCTGCAGTTCTGCCGCATCGCCACGCAGGCGCAGATGGATACCTTCTTCGGTGACTGCGTGCGCGCCGTGCACTGCGAGATCGACGGCGGCCGCCGGATGATGACGGTCGAGATCGGCGCCGCGACAGCAGGCAACCGGCTGCTGGGCCTGCCGCGCGCGGTGGATATCTATATGCATGAGCTGATCGCGCCTGTCCCAGACAATCTGCGCAGACAAGACCAGCACGGCTCCGATCCACACGTCCCTCTGCGGGAATCCCTATGCTGAGTCTCGACAAAAGCCAGCTGGCCGACCTGCGCCGGCTGGACGAGGAAGACTATGTGCAGCGCATGACGCCGCACTGGTTTTCCTATATCGAAGCATTCCCGTTGCCTGGGCCTGGTCTCTCGCGCGAACAGACCGAACAGCTTGCACGCGAAGCCTGGCGCGTCGCCGACCAGCACGGTTTCAGCGACGACGGCGACCGCATCCGCCTCACCTTCCATCTGTGGCGCGCGGCGCGGATAGGCCAGCCGCGCAGTTATTTGCAGGGGCTGGCATGTTTCCTCGTCACCTGGGTGCAGACCAGGCCTGCCTTTGCGCACGACTGGATAGACCGGCGCCTGTATCTGGCCGAATGCGCGTTCGAGGAAGCAGGCCGATGAGCGATCCGCAGACACCGCTGCTACCGATGCCGTGGAACACGCCGCCGGCCGCGCCGTCGCCGCTGCTGCCGCAGCAAACGAAAGGCCCGATACCGCCGCCGGCAACGGCACCAGCGCCGGCCACGCCGGCAGGCCCGGAAGACAAGCTCACCCCCGCCGACCGCGACATCCTGGCCGACTACCGCGCCAAGTACGCCGAGCGCGAAGCCCGCTACGCGAAATGCCAGGAACAGGCCCAGGCCGACCAGGCCAGGCGCGACGAGGAACAGGCGCAGATCGATGCCGACTGGAATGACAAGAGCAAGAAGCATCCGAAGAAAAAGCCCAAGCCCAAGACTTCCGTGCGCGAATGCAAACTGGAAGAGGGGCGGATCGCCTGCGTGCCAGCGGACAAGCCCCCCAGGGGCACGATGAGCGAAGACCTAACCAAGATCATCAACAAGGAGGCGGGCACTTCTGTCGATCTGGCAAAGATCAGCCAGTGGGAAGGCGGCGTGCATCTGAATGCCTATCAGCCTTGGTTTCCCGATCTGACGCGCAATGCCGACGGCAGCTACAGTGCGGCGCTGTCCAAAGACGGCACCTACCTGCAAGGCCCCATTGTCAAGGGAACCAAATACCCGAACGCCTCAGGTGTCACCATCGCCAAGGGCGTAGACCTGGGGCCGCAAAACAAAGATCCGTTCCTGAGCGAGCTGGTCGAGCTGAACAAGCAGGCGAAAATTCTCACGCCCGAGGAACTCGAACAGCTCAAGACAAAGCTGGGGCCTTATTTCGGCCTGCGCAGAGCCGCAGCCTGTGCCTACCTGCGCGCAAATCCGCTGTCCATCACGCAGAAAGAGGCGGATCTGCTGAACTATCGTGCGGCAAAAGAGGCGATGAAGCAGGCGACGACTATCTACAAGAAGGAGACCGGCAACGACCTAAGCGCTTTGTCGCCGGAAGCACAGACGGTGATCCTCAGCCGCGCCTATCAGTCCGGCCGAATCCCCGACAAAGCGGTCCTCGACAATCTTGCGGCCGGCAACTATGCAACAGCCTCGACATCCTTCGACCCTAAGAGAGAACGGCCCTTTCTGGCCGCGCTGGGCAACGCACCACCACCTGCGTCAACGGCACCTGCAACGCCCTCCGCTGGCACGGCTACGCCACCTCCGAAACCCTGAGCACAACGATGATTTCATTCCGCATTGCAGGAGCGCTGAGCCTTATGCTGTTGTCCCTGTTACGGCCATTCGCAGCGCACGCGCAAGAAACAACCTTTCCTGTCCCCGGCCACGAACTCTCGGGTACTTGGCGGGTAGATGCCATCCAGGTTCCAAAGCTTCCGGCCGAAGTTCCTATCCAATCGCTATCCGGCTGGCAGGAGCTGCTGAACGATCCGGGTGTCCTGCCGGTCAACCAAACCCTCGAATTCCGCGACCGCGGCAATGACGATCCACCGCTGATGACGCTGCTGGAACCAATACAGCCCGGTGTCTGTCTCAACGACGCCTGGAGGTCGCACTGCGACCATGGGCCGGACGACAGCTACGTCGCGCCCAAGCGCCCCATCGAACGCACCGTGCTGGTGGAGCCACTCTTCGTCCCGCGCTACCGTGAGCTGAGCAGTTTCTGGCCTAAGCTGGCTCCGGACGGCTACAACATGGTCCTCGAGGACAGCGCACCGCGCAGCATCTACGTGTATCTGCAGATGCGCGATCCCGACACGCTGTATTTCCCGTTCGTAGTGTTCGACAAGGTGCTGGCCAAGGACAAGGGGATGGACGGCATGGTCATCCTCAAGCGCGTCGGCAAACCGCCAGCCAAGCCGGACGGCAAGTGAACGACATTGATACGCCGGCCTACCCCGGCCCATCGACGACCTGCCCGGCGCTTCTACGGCCCTGCTTAAGCATCGCCATACCCAGGCAAATCACCAGACCGGTAGCTGTAGCGCACAGCCCTCCCGCCTCGCCGGTACAACATGCCGGATCGGGAGTCCGCAGCTGTAGCCTCCGCTGGCACGCGATCGCCACGTGCTTGGTCTGCAGCCTTGCCAGCACGACGCTCAAGGCGAACGACGCTCAGGACACATGCGAGGCACTTGCGGTTTTCGACATCTCGTCGGACCTGGTAGCGGCCAACCTGGATACCGAAGTCACCGACGTATGCGAGTCACGATTCGACTACTACGGCCCGGCGGAAGCGCGCAACGACGACGCCATGCGCCATTGCGCATTTGCCGAACGGGAATCCGCTTCATCCGACTCCGTGCTTGAAGGCAGCACGATACTGGCGATGATCTATGCCAACGGCATCGGTGTTAAGCGCAATCTGCCGCTGGCGCGTGCGTTCATCTGTGAAGTCCGTGAATCGCTGATACCTGAAGACCTGCCGGTCCTGCTGCAACAGATCGACGCGATCGAGAAGGATCCGCGCTCCACCGATCTGCTGGACGTATGCGGCTGGCCATTTCCGCGCGGGCAGAAAACGCTGGGTGACTACGAGGACGGATGGAACCGCGACCGGGAGTGCCGTGAATTCGAGATGGAGCTGTCAGAACGGAACGGCCAGCGCGCGCTCACGCGCGACCAGGCTAGCTGGAGCGCGGCGGCGCGGAAGCAATATGCCGAAAACGTGGTTCCAGCCACCAAGGCGTTCATTGATGCGGCGCTGCAGTTCGAATGGGACGAAACGATGGCGAACGCGCTCGTCCTGTTGCAGTACCGTTCCATCGATTTGAATTCTGCGCACTACTACGGGCTTGTGACCGAATTCCAGGCCGGCAAGATTCCGCTCGCGTCCGGGCGCGACGCCGCCGCGGCCGAAGCGCGGCTGCGCGCGTTGCTCGATTCGCTTCGCTCTGTCGCAGATGCCAAAAAAGAAGAAGAAAAAGACGAAGAGGAAGTGCGCGTTGCCGGTTCCGTGACCTTCACCGGCATAGAAAAGGTCCAGACCGCCTGGGAAGCACACCGCAAGGCCTGGTTGACGTTCGCGGCACAACAGTATCCGAAGATCGGCAGGCACGCGGTCGATGCGCACCTGATCGGAATGAGGCTGGCCATGCTGGAAGAACTCACGCGCCACAGCGCGCTTCCGTGACGTACGAGCTACCGGCTGCACCGCAGATCACAGCACCATTTCCCTATCGGGATAGATGGATCGTGCCATCGGCCGTCGGCGTGTGAAAGCGCCACCGGAAGCGCGCCTATCGACGTCTCTCCTGGGCATCAGCCACCCTGCCAATGCCCGCCGGTTTTGCGCAGACAGGTCTGTTCCAGACAGCGCGCACGACATGCGATGCCTTCTGCACTCCGGCGGGCACTCAAGGCGCGCAAGGCTGCGCCTGTGCATCCACGCACTGCGTATAGCCGCTCATCGGCAGCGCCGTCGAATAATTCGCGCGCACGCCGCCGCCGATATCGTCATTGACGTAAGTGATCACCCGCGTACCGATCAGCGGCAGGCCGCGCAGGCTGTAGCCTTCCAGCGAGGGACGCAGCTGGTTGTGCTGGCCGCCGAAGCGGTCGGCATGCAGTTGCAGCCAGCCGTTCGTTGCGGTCGGCAGCGGGTTGGCGCCGTAGCCGATATCGGCGTGCAGACGTGTGCCCAGTTGCGGATCCGGCGTGCCGCCGGGGGCGAGTACTTCCACCGCCGTGCCCGGCAGGCGTGCCTGCAGCGGCGGCGGACAGGTGAAGCCGCAGCCGTCATCGGGCGGTCCGCCGAGTACCTCGATATACGATTCGCGATTGAGCAGGTTGAAGCGCATGCCCAGAGTGCGATCCAGCGGTACGCGGCCCTGGAAACGCGCAGGGAACGGCGCAACGCCGGTCTGCTGACCGGTGTATTGCACATCGGTATACAGCGGGCGCGTCGGGTAAGTGAGCACGTACGAGGTACGCGAACCTATCGCCGCATCCTGCTCGAATACGGCCTCGGCGCGGCTGAGCATCAGTACCGCGCTGACCGCATCCACGGCGCGCTGCGGCGCGGGATAGCTCAGGCGCCGCGGCCGGCCGTCGGCGATCACATCCGCGCTGACGATGCTGCGGGCGGGATCGGTCAGCGCCAGCATGGACAGCGGCGGTTCGCGCGAAATGAGCTGCGCATGCAGCGCCACGCTGGACAAGCTGCCGCGCGGCTGGTCCGCCGGATCGACGCGGAAATCGTCGATGGCCACCGGTGCGAGCCCGAACACCGTGCCCGCCGCCACATTGACGATGGATATTTCCCCGCCGATGCCCCCGGTCGGATTGGCCAGGTCTTTCAGCGGATCGGCGCGCCAGTAGCCGCCAGGCGCCTCCCAGGCCGCCAGCAGCGCCGCGCAGTCACGCAGCCGGTCGCCGCGGGGCGTTACCGCGCTGGCGGTGAGCGAAGGCTGGCGGATGCTGGCGACTTCCAGCACTTCGACAAAGCCTTCGCGCAGCCGCGCCGGATCAGCGCTGCCGGCGTCGGCTAGCCCGTCCTGCAGCGGCACGTAGCGCAGTCCGCCCGGCAATTGCGGCAGGCTGGTTGACTCGCGCAGCGCCGGCACGGTGCAGGAGGCGTCGCTGGTGGTGAGACCCGGCGCGGCGCCATCGCCGCGATCGAACAGCACTCCGGTCCATACATCGTACGGCGCCATGTACACATGGAAGGAACGTACATCCTGTGCGTTCTCGCCTTCGGCGATGCGCACGCGCAACACCTTGGGCTGCTGGCGGTAATTGGTCAGTGTCAGCAACGTACTGTTGCCGGCGGCCGTGCTGTAGTACGGGAAAATCAGCAGCTGGCCTTCGCCGCGGGAATTGAGCACTACCGCGCCCGCATCGTCCAGGCCGGCCAGCAGCAAGGTGAAGCAGCCCAGCAGGGTCCGCAGAATCTTCATGACGCTCCTTTTCCACGCAATGTCCAAGGCCGCCGGCAGCGGCATTGGTGATAACGTCGGAGCGCGAAGAATCCCCTAAGCGAACCAGGACGCGGAAATGGCCACCCGGTCCAGACCGCCATTCCGGCAACAATGGAAGGTACAGCCGCGGCTGCTGCAGCGGCAATGCAACCTTTTCGCCCGGGTCGGCGCACACAGCCGGATCCGCGCCCAATGACGAGGTTGCCCATGCCGGCCATGCACCGTTGTGGACAAGGCAGCAAGCCCGACAGCAATGAGGCAGCTGCGTGGAGAAAAAGCCGCTCCGGGCGGTACAGGCGGCCGCCGCTGCGCTGGCCGGAGCGCGCTGCGCTGTACTGCGCGCTGCCGCTGCTTTCCGTCGCCTGCCTGCTCTCGCCCGCCACCGCGGCAACATTTGCGGTGGACACCACCGCGGACACGACGGATCAGACCGCCGGCGACGGCTTGTGCCGCGACAACAGCGGCCGCTGTTCGCTGCGTGCCGCGATCCAGGAAGCCAACGCGCTCCCCGGTGCCGACGAGATCACGCTGGGCGCCGGCACCTTCGCGCTGACCCTGGCCGGCGCACAGGAAGACGCCGCCGCCAGCGGCGATCTGGACGTGCGTTCGGAAATCCGCATCCACGGCAGCGGCGAAAATGCCTGCGTGATCGACGGCGACGCGCGGGACCGTCTCTTCGATGTAGCCGCCGGCGGCCATCTCACCGCGCAGCGGCTACGCCTGCAGCACGGCCACCAGGCCTTGTTCAGCCATGCGGATACGGCCGAGATCAGCGGCGGCGCCCTGCTCGTCCGCGACGGCGGCGCAGCCGTGCTGCAGCGCGTCGATGTGCGCAGCAATTCGTCCGTGCGCTACGGCCAGGGCCTGGCCGTATTCGGCAGCCTGCAGGGCGAACGCCTTCGCGTCGAGGACAATCGCGGCCCGGACGATTTCAGCATAGGCGGCGGCCTGTACATAGCGCCCAGCGCCAGCCTGGTCCAGCTGCAGGACTGCGAGATCAGCGGCAACGCGGCGCTGCACGGCGGCGCGATCTTCAGCGACGGCAGCGCGACCGCGATCACCCTGCAGCGCTGCCTGCTCAGCGGCAACCGCGCCGGCATGGGCGGGGCCATCCACGCCAATCTCGGCGCGAGCCAATGGCTGCTGCGCAATGTCACGCTCAGCGGCAACCAAGCCGATGCGGGCGGCGCCATCTTCGGCGACGGGCAGAACGAACTGCGCCTGGAACACAGCACCATCAGTGCGAACCACGCGGCCGGCGCCAACGGCGGCGGCGCGATTCTCGACGTGCGCGGGCGCGCATTCGGCGATTTCATTCCGATCGAACTGATCAACAGCATCGTGCTGGGCAACACACAGGCTGCCGGCCGCGAGTGCAATACCGTGTTCGACGATGTGATCGTCTCCGGCGGCGGCACGCTGCATGCGCCGGGCGATGCCTGCATCCTGCGCGCCGGCGCCGGCGATATCGTCGCGACTGAGGCCGGGCTTGCTCCGCTCGCCGGCAACGGCGGCTTCGCCCGCAGCCACGCCCTGCTCGCCGGCAGCGGCGCGATAGATGCCGCGCTGTCCGTCCACTGCCCTGCCACCGACCAGCGCGGCCAGCCGCGGCCCCAGGATGGCGACGGCAATGGCAAGGCGCGGTGCGACATCGGCGCGTATGAGCGCGGCGACGCCCTGTTTGCCGATGGTTTCGACGCGGTGGAAGCATAAGCACCTGCCCCGGCCGTACCTGCCGCCGGTCCTGCTGCGCTTGCGCTCGCCTAGGCGCGCGCGCTGCGCCACCATGAGGCGAATCGCCACCGAACCCGCGGAAACCGCCCCCATGTCGCAACAGATCCTCGCCGGTGCCAGCGGCTATTCGTTCAAGGAATGGAAAGGCGCGTTCTATCCGGCCAGGCTGGCCGCCGCCGACATGTTGGCGTATTACGGCGAGCGCCTGCCCACGGTCGAGATCAACAGCAGCTTCTACGCCCTGCCCAAGGCCGAAAGCCTGCAACGCTGGGCGCAGACGGTACCGGATGCCTTCCGCTTCGCGGTCAAGGCGCCGGCGGCCGTCACCCACAAATCGCGCCTGAAGCCCGACGCGGACGACATGCTGGCTGCGTTCTACACCGTGCTGGAACACCTGGGCGACAAGCGCGGCCCGGTGCTGTTCCAGCTGCCGCCGAACCTGAAGCAGGATCTGCCGCGGCTGGAAGCCTTCCTGCAACGCCTGCCGCCGGATCACCGCGCCACGTTTGAATTCCGCCACGACAGCTGGTTCGATGCCGCGGTTTACGCGCGTCTGCGCGAGGCCGGCGCCGCACTGTGTGTGTCCGAGCGCGAGGACGCCACGCCGCCGCCGCTGGTGGAAACCGCCGCCTGGGGATATCTGCGCCTGCGCCTGGAACAGTATGACGAGGCCGCGCTGGCGGCATGGCTGGCGCGCATCCGCGCCACGCGCTGGGAGAAGGTCTACGTGTATTTCATGCACGAGCCCACGGCGCCGGCCTATGCCGCCCTGCTGGCGGCCCTGGCGGCGCACTGAAATTGCAAACGAATTTTCACCGGCGCCGCATGCGCCAACGCAGCGCGCCATGCCTGTACGGCTACTGTTCCCCGGTGCCTTGCGCCGACGCCTTCTTCTCCGCCATCGCCCGCGGGCGCCGCTCGGCGAAGTTCAGCACGGCCAGTACCAGCAAGGTCAGCAGCGTGATCGCCAGCGACAGCACATAGAAACCGAAACCCACTGCAACGCCGACGATGGCCACCATCAGCAGCGACGCTGCCGTGGTGATGCCGGCGACGCTGTTGCCCGAGCGCGTCGCGAAAATGGTGCCGGCGCCGATGAAGGCGACGCCGGAAACCACGGCTTCGACCAGACGTAGCGGATCTATGGTCAGGAATTGCGCGCTGCGGTAGCGCGTATCGGCCATCAGCAGCTCGCCAATCTCGATCAGCAGCGTGGCCGCGCCGGCCACCAGCATATGCGTGCGGAATCCGGCCGGGCGATTCTTCAGCTCGCGCTCGTAGCCGATCACGCCGCCGAGCACCATCGCATACGCCGTGCCCGCGACCACCCACCCTTGGCTGAGAATATCCATGCGCCGAAAGTGCCGGCGCATGCGTCAATGGCACGTCAATGCCTGGTCTGCGGCCGCCGCCGCGTCATCACGTCTGCCCTGGCGATGCGGGCCGGCGGCGCGCATCAATGCCCAGCCACCGCCACCGGCAGCACCGGCGCCGGCTGCGGGTCGCGGCGATCCAGCTGCGCGCTCCAGCGCGTCAGCGCGAATGCACCCAGTACCACGATCGCGCCTATCCAGCCGGTGTGGACCAAACCCAGCCGCTGCACGATCAGCCCGCCGGCCCAGGCGCCGCCGGCAATGCCCAGATTGAAGGCGGCGATATTCAGCCCGGAAGCCACATCCACCGCCTGCGGCGCCTGGCGTGCAACCTGCTGCACCACGTAGACCTGCAGCCCCGGCACATTGCCGAACGCCACCGCGCCCCAGAGCAGCACCACCAGCAGCGCCAGCGGTGCGTGCGGCGCGGCCAGGCTATACAGCGCCAGCACCGCGGCCAGGCCGAGGAAGATGCGCTGCAGCGCCGCCAGCGCTCCCAGGCGATCGGCCAGGCGACCGCCCCAGATATTGCCTACCGCGACGGACACGCCGTAGACCAGCAGCACCAGACTCACCGCGCCGGCGCTGAAGCCGGTGACCTCGGTCAGCAGCGGTGCAAGAAAGGTGAACGCAATGAAGGAGCCGCCGTAGCCCACCGCGGTCATGGCGTAGACCAGCAGCAGGCGCGGCCGCCGCAGCACCTGGGCCTGGGCCAGCAACGAGGCCGGCGCCGACTGTGCCAGTCCGCGCGGCACGAAGGCCAGGCTGGCGATGAAGGAAACCAGGCCGAGCGCGGAAACCGCGAGGAAGGTCGCGCGCCAGCCGAAATGCTGGCCGAGAAAGGTACCCAGCGGCACGCCGGTGACCAGGGCTACAGTCAGCCCACTGAACATGATCGCGATGGCGCTGGCCGCGCGTTCGCGCGGCACCAGACTGGTGGCGATGGTAGAGCCGATGGAGAAGAACACGCCGTGGGCCAGTCCGGTCAGCACGCGCGCGACCACCAGGGCCGCATAGCCCGGCGCCAGCCAGGCCAGCAGGTTACCGGCGGTGAACAGCAGCATCAGCGCCAGCAGCAGCGTCTTGCGCGGCAGGCGGCCGGTCAGCGCGGTCAGCAGCGGCGCGCCCACGGCAACGCCCAGGGCGTACAGGCTGACCAGCAGCCCGGCTGAAGGCAGGGTGACGCCGAGATCGGCGGCAATGGTGGGAATCAGGCCGACGATGACGAATTCCGTCGTGCCTATGGCAAACGCGCCTATGGTCAGCGCGAGCAAGGCGAGAGGCATGGCAGGTTCCTGCGCAGTGTGGAAGGGGCGCAGTCTGCTTGCCGGCGTTGTTGAGAAAAACTAGAGTTCCGGCAGAAGATATTTGCGCCGGATGCAAGAATGAAAAGCACGCTGGACGAGCTGCAGGTCTTCACCGCCGTGGTCGATACCGGCTCCATCACCGCCGCGGCCCAGCGCCTGGGCCAGACGGTTTCCGGTGTCAGCCGCACGCTGAGCCGGCTGGAGGAAAAACTCGCCACCACCTTGCTGCGGCGGACCACGCGCCGGCTGGAGCTGACCGGGGAAGGCGAACTGCTGCTGCAGCGCGCGCGCCGCATCCTGGATGCGATGGAGGAGGCCGAGGATGAACTCGCCCAGCGCCGGCAGAAACCCGCCGGCCGCCTGCGCGTGGACACGTCCGCCCCGTTCATGCTGCACGTGGTCGTGCCGCTGGTGGCCGGCTTCCGCGAACGCTATCCGGAGATCACCCTGGAATTGAACACCAGCGACCTGATCACCGACCTGCTCGAACATCGCACCGACGTCGCCCTGCGCATAGGCGCGCTGCGCGACTCCACCCTGCACGCACGGCCGCTGGGCACCAGCCGCCTGCGCCTGCTCGCCAGTCCGGAATATCTCGCCCGCCGCGGCAGGCCGACCACGGTCAAGGCACTGGCCCGCCACAGCCTGCTCGGCTTCAGCCAGCCCGAATCCCTCAACCACTGGCCGCTGCGGCATGCCGGCGGCGATCGCCTGCATGTCAAGCCCGATCTTTTCGTTTCCAGCGGCGAGACCTTGCGCCACCTGGCGTTGGCGGGCGCCGGAATCGCTAGCCTGTCGGATTTCCTTACGGCAGGCGACCGCGCACGCGGCGAGCTGGTGCAGGTCCTGGCGCGCGATACGGTGGAGGTACGCCAGCCGATCAATGCGGTGTATTACCGCAATACGGCGCTGGCCGCGCGGATACGCTGTTTCCTGGATTACCTGGCCGAGCGGATAGGAGAAGGCTGGCGTTGAAAGCGCGCGTACTTTTTCGTGCGCTTCCGTTGCAGCAATGACTGGCGGGAATTCCGCGCATCATCCGCTCCGTGTCCGGGCGCGCTTGGTCCGGGCGCGATGGGAGAGGCTTTCGCCATGTCCGGGGTCTCGCGCCCGGCGCGCGAGGCAGCGCCGGCCAGAAGCATCCTGCGAGCCGCAGGAACAGAAACTTCCGTCGCGCTCACTCGCTCCAGTAGTGCCGGCGCCGCTGCCGGCAAAACTCGATCGGTTCGGGCGGCGCGGCCGGCGTGAAGCGCCAGCGCAGGCAGCCGGAATCGGCGGTATTCCACAAAGGAACGGCGCGTTCGCGATAGCGCGCGACGACTTCCGCATGCGGGTGGCCGAAGCGGCTGCGATAAGCGGCGGAGACCAGGGCGGCCTGTATCGGCAGCGCATCCAGCAGCGCGTTGCTGGATGAAGTCCTGCTGCCGTGGTGCGGCACCAGCACTACCAGCGGCTGCGCGCCCGCGGCCGCGGCGATGCGCGCCTCGTCGGCCGCGACCATGTCGCCGCTGAGCAGCAGCCGGGCCTGGCCGCTCTGCACCAGCAGCACGCAGGAACTGGCATTGCCGCGGCCGCCGCCCGCGGGTGGCGGGTGCAGCGCGCGGAAGTCGACGCCGTCCCATTGCCAGGCGAGACCTGATTCGCAGGCCTGGGCCGTATCCAGGCCGGGCACCGGTTCGCCGGCGAAGATGCGCCGCGGGTGCAGGTTGCGGATCACGCCGGCCGCGCCGCCGGCGTGGTCGCCGTCGGCATGGCTGATGACCAGCGTATCGAGCCGGCGCACGCCCAGGGCCTGCACGGCCGGCGCGACCACGCTTTCGCCCTGGTCGAATCCCGAGGGGAAGCGCGAACCCGTGTCGTACAGCAGCGCATGCCGTTCGGTGCGCAGCAGCACCGCCAGGCCCTGACCGACATCGATCACACTGAGATCGAAGCCGCCCCGGACCGGACGCGCCGCCGGCGGCCACAGCAGCGGCAGCAACAGCAGCGCAGCTACGCCCCGCAACGGCACGCCGCGCGGCAGCAGCAGCCAGAGTACGCCCAGACCAGCCAGCCCATAGGCGGCGGCAGTGGCCTCGGCGAAATACCACTGCGCCAGCGGCCAGGTGGACAGCCATTCCAGCAGGCGCCACTGCCCTTCCAGCGCAAAAGCCGCAATGTCCAGAATGAGCGAACCGGCTGCCGGCAGCAGCGCGGCAGTCAGTACGCCGGCCAGCGTCAGCGGCACGACCACAAAGCTGATCCAGGGCACGGCAACCAGGTTGGCCAGCGGCCCGACCAGGGAGCTGTGGCCGAAGAACCACAGGCTCAGCGGCAGCAATCCCAGGCTCATCGCCACCTGGGCCGGCACCAGTTCGCGCCACCAGGCCAGCCCGGGACGGTTGCCGAAGCTGTAGACCAGCAGCGCCACGCCGGCGAAGGACAGCCAGAACCCCGCGGCCAGCAGCGCCAGCGGGTCGGCCAGCAGCAGCGCAGCCAGCGCCAAAGCCAGCGCCTGGCGCAGCGGCAGCTCCCGGCGCAGAGTGCGCGCGAGCATGACCACGGCCAGCATCAGCAAGGTGCGAACGGTGGCGATGCCGAAGCCGGCCAGCGCCGCATAGGCCGTGGCACAGCCCAGCGCCAGCGGCGCCTCCAGCACGGCGGCCGGCCAGCGCAGCGCCAGCTGCGGCCGGCAGCGCCACAGCCGGCGCGCGCACCAGGCGCCGGCCAGGGCCAGCATGCCGACATGGAACCCCGAAATCGCGATCAGATGCCCTACCCCGGTCGCGCGCAGCACCTGCCATTCGGCCGCGTCCAGTCCGCGCTGATCGCCAACCGCGAGCGCGCGCAGCAGGTGCGCGACTGGCGTGTCGCCGAACTCGGCGGCGATGGCGTCGGCGATGCGTTCCCGCCGCGCGGCGACGCAGCCGGGCGCGGGCGCCAGCTCGCGGTTGGCGCCGTCCTCGCGCACATAGCCGACCGCGACGAGGCCCAGCTGCAGGGCCTGGCGCTCGCTGTCGAAACCGCCGGGATTGCTCAGGCCGCGCGGGCGCTTCAGGCGCACGCGCAGCTGCCAGCTGGCGCAGGGCCGCAGCCGCGGCGGCGTGCCGTACCAGGACAGCCGCACGCGGCCGCGCAATGGCAGCGCCTCGCCGTTGCGGCTGGCGCTGTGCAGGACCAGATCGAAGCGGGTCGCATCGGCGCGGCGGTCCGGCAGGTCGAGGATGCGTCCGCGCAGTTCCAGTTCCACGCCTTCCAGCACCGGCGGCAACCGTTCGCGCAGGGCCAGTTCGGCGCGCAGGCCGCTGTTGCAGGCACCGAGCAGGAACAAGGCCGGCAGGCGCGCCAGCGGCCAGCGCCAGAGCAGCGATGCCAGCAGGCCGCCGGCCAGCAGCCAGCTCAGCGGCGGCAACCGCGGCAGCGCCTGCAGCGAGACGCTGCCGGCGAGCAGCGCCAGCACCGCGCCGGGCGCCAGCGGATGGCGCGCGATCCGGCGCAGCAGCGCGGCGAATTGGCCGATGGCAATGACTGCCGGCATGGCTTCCCTGCTGTCCTTCGCTGAGGACTACAGCCTGGGCCTTGCATCCGCGTCGAGGCAGCGGCGTGCGGCGCGCCTGCGCGTAGGAAATCTCCGGCCGGCGCCTGCGGCTGTTGCGGGTGCGCGTCTCCGGCGCGGCGCATCAAGCGGCCGGAATCGCACCGGGTGCCGCCTAATGCAGCGTCCGCTACTTGGGACGCCGCCGCGGCGGCGCTTGAGCCTGGCCGCAAAACACGTTATCTACGAAAGGCCAGCTGCCCGGCTGGCCATCCGATGATGGGGAAGATGACATGCACGTATTGAAGCTTGCCGGGATCATTCTCGCCGGCCTGACGGCACTGCCCGCCCTTGCGGCGGACGACGGCACTCAGGATTGCGCCGCCTGGAAGAACAGCCTCAAACGCGAGCCCGAGTGGTATTCGCAGAAATGCCTCGGCCACGCCTACGGCGCCCTCAGTCCCAAGGACGCGCAGGCTGCAGCCATGCCGAAGAATCTCGGCGACACGACGTATCAGTTCAACATGCGTAGTGGCGGCACCGGCGGCGATTCACTGCAGTCGTTCCTGCTGCCCAATGCGAACACCGCGACCATCATCGGCCCACAGACCGGCAACCTGTACGGCCTCGAATACGACAACGTAGCCGGCCGCATCTATGCGGTCAGCGACCTGCTCCAGTTCGGCGAACTGAACAAGACCACCGGCGTGTTCACGCCGAGCGTCACGATGACCGGCTTCGCCTCGGGCCAGTCGATCACCGGCCTGGCCTTCCAGACGCCCTCCTCGCCGTACTACATCTCGACCTCCAACGGCACCGATTCGCAGATCTACACGCTCAATCCGGCCACCGGCGTCGCCACCCTGGTCGGCAACACCGGCACGCCCCTGATGATCGATATCGCGATCAACGCCTCGGGCCAGATGTACGGCCACGACATCGGCACCGACAGCATCTACTCGATCAATACCGCGACCGGCGCAGCCACGCTGATCGGCGCCACCGGCGTCGCCGCCAACTTCGCCCAGGGCATCGAGTTCGACAAGACCACGGGCGTGCTCTATGCGTGGCTGTATGAAGGCGGCGGCGTCAACCGCTTCGCGACGATCGATCTCGCAACCGGTGCGGCGACCACGGTGGCCACGCCGCTCGCCGGCGAATACGAAGGCGCGACGACGCCGGTTTCGCTGCAATCGTTCTCGGTGGACTGAACGGACCGGTCAAGGCGAGGGATCGCCTTCGGCCGGCCGCTTCTCGCCCGCCCACCATCCCGGCGCCGGCTGCGGCGCCGCGCTTCAGCCCTGCTCCGGCGCGACGAGCCTGCCGCCGTGCAGCTCCAGCACGCGATCCATGCGCCGCGCCAGTCCGCGATCGTGCGTGACCAGCACGAAGCTGGTGCCGACCTCGCGATTGAGTTCCAGCATCAGCGCATAGACCTGGGCTGCGTTCTTCTCGTCCAGATTGCCGGTGGGTTCGTCGCCGAGCACGCAGGCCGGCCGCGTGACCAGGGCGCGGGCGACGGCGCAGCGCTGGCGTTCGCCGCCGGACATCTCGCCGGGCTTGTGCTCCAGGCGCTGGCCCAGGCCTACGCGCTGCAACAGCGCTGCCGCCTGCTCGCGCGCCCGCGGGATAGGCGTGCCGCGGATCAGCAGCGGCATGCAGACGTTTTCCAGCGCGGTGAATTCCGGCAGCAGGTGGTGGAACTGGTAGATGAAGCCGAGCGCGCGGTTGCGCAGTTCGCCGCGGGCGCGGTCGGACAGGGCCGACATGCGCTGGCCGGCGACCTCGACCTCGCCGCTGCTGGGCGTGTCCAGCCCGCCCAGGATATGCAGCAGGGTGCTCTTGCCGGAGCCGGAGGCGCCGACGATCGCCAGCGTCTCGCCGCGCTGCAGCGAGAAGCTCAGGTTGGCCAGCACCTCGGTGCGCAGCGCGCCTTCCTGGTAGGTCTTGGCGAGATTGCTGGCACGCAGCACGGTGCTGTCGGACATGGTCGGGGCAGCCTTATTCATAGCGCAGCGCCGCCGCCGGCTGGGTGCGCGCCGCGCGCCAGGCCGGATAGAGCGTGGCCAGCAGGGAGAATACGAAGCCCAGCAGCGCGATCAGGCCCACATCGTCCCAGTGCATGTCCGAAGGCAGGTCGCTGATGTAGTACACGTCCGAGGGAAGCACTGAAATCTCGAACGTTTTTTCAATGTACTTGACGATGGCTTCGAGATTGGTCGCCAGCAGTACGCCGAAGAACGTGCCCAGGGCGATGCCGATGACGCCGACCACCACGCCCTGCACCATGAACACGCCCATGATGCTGCGCGGACTGGCGCCCAGGGTGCGCAGGATGGCGATGTCGGCCTGCTTGTCCTGCACCAGCATGACCAGGGTGGAGACCAGATTGAACGCGGCCACGGCGACGATCAGCGAGAGGATCATGAACATCACCCGCTTCTCCATGGCGATGGCCTTGAAGAAGTTGGCATGGCCCTGCATCCAGTCGCGCACGCGGTAGAAATTGCCCAGTTCCTGCGACAGGCTGCGCGCGACGCTGAAGGCCTTGAACAGGTCGTCCAGTTTCAGGCGCAGGCCGTCGGGGCCGTCGGTCTGGTACAGGCGCTGGGCGTCGGCCAGGTGCACGATGGCCAGGCCCGCGTCGTATTCCTCCATGCCGATCTCGAAGATACCGACCACGGTGAAGCGCTTGAGCCGCGGCACTGCGCCCACCGGCGTGGCGCGTATCTCCGGCGCGTAGACCACCACCTGGTCGCCCACGTCCACGCCCAGCTTGTAGGACAGCTCGCGCCCCAGCACGATGCCGTAGCCGCCGGCGACCAGGTCTTCCAGCTTGCCGGCCTTCATCTTGTGATGGACTTCGGAAACCTTGGGCTCCTGGTCCGGCAGCACGCCGCGCACGATGGCGCCGCTCACGCGCTCGGCCTGCAGCATGCCCTCGCGCTCGATGAAGGGCGCGGCGCCGAGCACGTGCGGATTGGCTTCGGCCTTCTTCTGCGCCCCGCTCCAGTCGCTCATGCTGCCGTCGACGCTGCTGATGGTCGCGTGGGAAACCATGCCCAGGATGCGCGTGCGCAGTTCGTTGTCGAAGCCGTTCATGACCGAGATCACCACGATCAGCGCGGTCACGCCCAGGGCGATGCCGGCCATGGAGACCAGCGAGATGAAGGAGATGAAATGATTGCGGCGCTTGGCCCGGGTGTAGCGCAGGCCGATGAACAGTTCTAGCGGTCGGAACATGGCCGGGGTATGCAATCCTTGGGAGCGGGGTTCAGACCGGAAATCCGCGCGAGAGTGCAATACGCGCGGCAGCGGCGCAAGGCGCGCGGCAAATCAGTTCAGCGGCGGGACGGCCGCGGCGGCCGAGGTCTGTTGCAGGCGTACGCGCAGGCGGCGGCGGGTGTCGGCATCCAGATTGTCCGGCAGCAGCACCAGGTTCGCCCGCTCGCCGGCAGCGCTGCGCAGGCGCAACAGCAGGCACAGGCCCAGCGCGTGCCAGGCCGTCAGCTGCACCGGCAGCACCGTGGAATGCGTATCCAGCAGCTGCCAATTGCCGGCGCTGTCCCAGGCGGCGCGGCGCCAGCGCGAGACGAACTGGCCGCGCAACTGGCGCAGCAGCAGGATCAGGCAGAGCAGCGACACCAGGCCCGCGGCTTCGGGGTGCTCGCGCAGGCCGCTGGACCAGACCGCGCTCAGCGCCAGCCCGGTCAGCAGCGCCAGGCTCAGCGCCAGCAGCCAGGACGGCCGCCGTTCAAACGTGATCGCGGCCGCGGATTTCATCAACGATGGCCTGCCAGTCCGCGCGCGGTGCCGTCCCGCGCCCGACCAGCCAGTTCCACAGGTCAGGGTCCTGCACTTCCAGCAGGTCGGCGAAGGCGGCCTGCTGCGCGGCGCCGGCCGCGGCATAGCGCGTATCCAGCCACCAGCCGACCAGCGCGTCCAGCTCGCGCGTGCCGCGGCGGCAGCGCCAGCGCAGCCGCGCGATCAGGCGTTCGTCGGACACCGCCTCAGGCGCCCTGGCGCAGCACCATCAGTTTCTTGATCTCGGCGATGGCCTTGGCCGGGTTCAGGCCCTTGGGACAGGTGCGCGCGCAGTTCATGATGGTGTGGCAGCGGTACAGGCGGAACGGATCTTCCAGGTCGTCCAGGCGCGCGCCGGTGTCCTCGTCGCGGCTGTCGATGATCCAGCGATAGGCCTGCAGCAGGATGGCCGGGCCGAGGTAGCGGTCGCCGTTCCACCAGTAGCTGGGGCACGAGGTCGAGCAGCAGGCGCACAGGATGCACTCGTACAGGCCATCCAGCTTGGCGCGGTCTTCCTTGGACTGGAGGCGCTCGGCATCCGGCGGCGGCGCGCTCTGGGTGCGGATC
Source organism: Tahibacter harae (assembly GCF_024437735.1). Classification (GTDB taxonomy): domain Bacteria; phylum Pseudomonadota; class Gammaproteobacteria; order Xanthomonadales; family Rhodanobacteraceae; genus Tahibacter; species Tahibacter harae. Next base: position 60,310 of record NZ_JANFQO010000015.1, read on the forward strand.
CAGGGCTTGATCGAGGCGTACTGGGCGTAGAAGTGGGTCAGGTCCGGCACCAGGTCCTTGACCACGTTCATGTGCGGCAGCGGATAGATCGGCACATCCTTGGCCGAGCAGTCGCTGACCGCCTTGGTGCAGGCCAGCGTGTTCGTGCCGTCGATGTTCATGGCGCAGGAGCCGCAGATGCCTTCGCGGCAGGAGCGGCGGAAAGTCAGCGTCGGGTCGATCTCGTTCTTGATCTTGATCAGCGCGTCCAGAACCATGGGGCCGCAGCTGGCCATGTCGACGTCGTAAGTATCCACGCGCGGGTTCTGGCCGTCGTCCGGATTCCAGCGGTAGACCTTGAAGGTGCGCACCTTGCTCGCGCCGGCCGGCGCGGGGAAGTGCTTGCCCTTCTTGACCACGGAATTCTTGGGCAGTGTGAACTCAGCCATGTTACGGACTCCGGGAGGCGGCGATCGCCTCGATTTCTAGCAGCCAGGCAGGATCCAGCGTCTGCGCCACGATCACCGTCAGGGCGGGCTGGTGGGAACCAAGCACTTCGCGCCGGATCACGCTGTTGCGGGCGGCGTGATCGCGCGAGGTAAGGAAGGTCGTCACTTTGACCAGGTCGCTCGCGTCCAGGCCGGCGGCCTGCAGCGTCGCGATGATGTTGCGCCATACCGCGCGGCACTGGGCGTCGAAGTCGGCCGGCACGCTGCCGTCGGCGAGCGTGGGAATCTGCCCGCTGACGAAGACCAGCTCGCGACCGGGCGGCACGCCCAGGCCATGCACGTAGTTGCCCACGGGCGCGGCGACGTCGGCGGGGCGGATGGGGCGCAATTCAGCCACGGGCGAAGTTCCTCGCCCACTGCCCGCTCAGCACGAAGCGCGGGAAGGTGATGAACTGTTCCACCAGCACGCGGCCGATGAAATCCGCCGGACCGTCGAACGGCACCGGCGCGACGGCTTCGCGCTTGTGGCCTATGCCCTGCACGCCGAATGCGACTACAGCCAGCAGCAGCGCGAGACCGGCCGCCAGCCACTGGCCCAGGAACAGCAGGCGCAGACCGGCCAGCGCACCGGCGATGAAGGCCGGTACCGCCACGAAATGCAGCAGCAGGTTGACCCGGTCGCGGTGGTTGTCCGCGTAGCCGCGCCATTGCCAGGCAATCAGGCCGCCTTCGCGCGCCATCGTCGTGCCTCAGTACACACGCGGCTTGGGCGGAACCACGTCGACATCGCCGGTCATTGTGTACATATGCACCGGGCGGTAGTCGAACGCGACCTTGCCCTTGTCGTCGACATTGACCAGGGTGTGCTTCTGCCAGTTCGTGTCGTCGCGGTCCGGGAAATCCTCGCGCGCGTGCGCGCCGCGGCTTTCCGGGCGGTTTTCCGCCGAATACATGGTGGCGACGGCCTGGCCGAGCAGGTTCTGCAGCTCCAGCGTCTCGATCAGGTCCGAGTTCCATACCAGCGAGCGGTCGGTGACCTTCACGTCGGCGAAGGAGTCGAAGGTCTTGCTGATGTTGACGCAGCCTTCCTTCAGCGTGCTGCCGGTGCGGAACACCGCGGCATCTTTCTGCATCACCGCCTGCATGTTGGCGCGGATCTGCGCGGTGGACTGGCTGCCGTTGGCATGGCGCAGCTTGTCGAAATTCGCCAGGGCGGCATCGCAGGCCGAGGCCGGCATGTCCTTGTGCGGCGCGCCCGGCTTGATGATCTCCGCCGCGCGGTTGGCGGCGGCGCGGCCGAACACGACCAGATCCAGCAGCGAATTGGAGCCCAGGCGGTTGGCGCCGTGCACCGATACGCAGGCCGCCTCGCCGATGGCGAACAGCCCGGGCACGACCGCATCCGGATCGTCGCCGAGCTTGCGCACGACTTCGCCGTGGTAGTTGGTCGGGATGCCGCCCATGTTGTAGTGCACGGTCGGGATCACCGGGATGGGCTGCTTGGCCACGTCCACGCCGGCGAAGATGTGCGCGCTCTCGGCGATGCCCGGCAGCTTCTCGTTGATGACGCCGGGGCCCAGGTGCATCAGGTTGAGGTGGATATGGTCCGCATTCGGGCCGACGCCGCGGCCTTCGCGGATCTCAATGGTCATCGCGCGCGAGACCACGTCGCGCGAAGCCAGGTCCTTGGCGTTGGGCGCGTAGCGCTCCATGAAGCGCTCGCCCTTGGAATTGGTCAGATAGCCGCCTTCGCCGCGCACGCCCTCGGTAATCAGGCAGCCGGCGCCGTAGATGCCGGTGGGATGAAACTGCACGAATTCCATGTCCTGCAGCGGCAGGCCGGCACGCAGCACCATGCCGCCGCCGTCGCCGGTGCAGGTATGCGCCGAGGTGGCCGAGAAATAGGCGCGGCCGTAGCCGCCGGTGGCCAGCACCACGGCATGGGCGCGGAACAGGTGCAGCGTGCCCTCGGCCATGTCCAGCGCGATCACGCCGCGGCAGACGCCGTCGGCATCCATGATCAGGTCCAGCGCGAAATACTCGATGTAGAAACGCGCATCGTGCTTGAGCGACTGCTGGTAGAGCGTATGCAGGATGGCGTGGCCGGTACGGTCGGCCGCGGCGCAGGTGCGCTGGGCGGTGCCCTTGCCGTAGTGCGTGGTCATGCCGCCGAACGGGCGCTGGTAGATCTTGCCTTCCTCGGTGCGCGAGAACGGCACACCGTAGTGTTCCAGCTCGATCACGGCCGGAATCGCCTCGCGGCACATGTATTCGATGGCGTCCTGGTCGCCCAGCCAGTCCGACCCCTTGATGGTGTCGTAGAAGTGGAAGCGCCAGTCGTCCTCGCCCATGTTGGCCAGCGCGGCCGACATGCCGCCCTGCGCCGCGACCGTGTGCGAGCGGGTCGGGAATACCTTGGTGATGCAGGCGGTGTTGAGGCCCTTGGCGGCCATGCCGAAGGTGGCGCGCAGGCCCGCGCCGCCGGCGCCGACCACGACCACGTCATACTTGTGCTGCTGGATCTTGTAGCTTTGCATGAGGTCAGCTTCCGAAGGCGATGCGGCCGATCGCCAGCAGGCTGGCCAGGGCGCCGAGCACGGCGAGGAATTTCACCGCGAGCTGGGAGGCGATCTCCAGGCCCGGCGTGTGCACGTAATCCTCGATCACCACCTGCAGGCCGAGCTGGGCATGCCAGAACACGGCGAGCACGAAGGCCGCCAGCAGCACCGCGTTGCAGGGCTGCGCGATCAGCGCGCGCGCGCCGGCGTAGTCGAGATGGATCAGGCTCAGCGCGATCCAGACGAACCACAGCGACAGCGGCACCAGGGCCACGGCGGTGATGCGCTGGACGACGAAATGATGGGTGCCGCCGCGGGCGGAACCGAGGCCGCGGACGGTCTTGAGCGGTGTGCGCAGCTGGCTCATGCGCCACCCCGCTGCAGCAGCACGCAGGCCCAGACCAGGGCGGTCAGCACCAGCGAGCCGATCACCACGATCCAGCCGGTCATGACGAAGGACTTGATCGCGTAGCCGCGGCCGGTGTCTTCGAGCAGGTGGCGCAGGCCGTTCAACAGATGGAAGGCCAGCGACCAGGTCCAGCCGAACAGCAGGATCTGGCCAAGCAGCGAAGCGGCACAGGCCTGCACCTTGGCGTAGGCCTCGGGGCCGGCGGCCAGGCCGGCCAGCAGGCAGACCAGCAGAACGGTGCCGGCGGCGAGCGCGATGCCCGTGGCGCGGTGAACGATGGAGGTCACCATCTGGATCTGCCAACGGTAGATCTGCAGATGGGGTGAAAGAGGTCTCGCCTGGGGCATGGTCGCCATCCTTTACGCCAACCGGGATTCCGGATCCGGCGCCACAGCAACCTCAGGCGGACAGTGCGCGGCCCGGAGCCGCGACCGCGTCGTCAGAAATCGATGCAACGCCCATTCTTCTCCCAGTCGCCGTAGCGGGTCGGCTCCGGCCCCTGGCGGCCGCCTATTTCGCGCGGACGCGACTGGGCGTCCGCCGGTGCGGGAGCACTGGGCTCGGGCACGGCGCGATCGGGCGGAACTGGCTGGGAAGTGGATTCGGGCATAGGTCTTGAAGCGGCGCGAAGGTTAGCGCCGGCAGGTAGAACTGACAACCCTTGCGCGGCGCACAAGAGGCCGCGGCAGGCCCGCGCTGCGACCAAAGTCGCCTCGCGGCGGCCGCCGGCCGCCGCCATTTGCGATACTCGGCGACTACGCTTCGAGGACCTGCCGCGTGACCCTATCCAGCCCTGCCGAGCTGATCGAACTCAACGGCGCCGATGCGGAGAAATTCGCCCAGGCCCAGTTCTGCAACGACGTGAGCGGCCTCGCTCCCGGCGCCAGCCAGCTCAGCGCCTGGCTCAATCCGCAAGGCCGCGTGCGCCGCATGTTCCACCTGCTGCGCGCCGGCGAGGAACGCTACCTGCTGCTGCTGCGCGGCGGCACCGCGGCCCCCGTCATCGCGCCGCTGCGCATGTTCGTGCTGCGCCTGAAGGTGCAGGTGGCCGCGCTTGACGGCTGGCGCTGGCACGAGCTGGCGCCGGACGAGGACGCCGGCGAGTCCTGGGCCCTGCCCCTGCCCGGCGGCACGCGCCGCCTGCTGCTGCAATCGCCGCAGGCGGCGGCGCCAGGCCGCATCGGCGCGCAGGAAACCGCCGCGCGCGACATCGATGCCGGCCTGCCCTGGCTACCCGAAGCCGCGCTGGAACAGGCCCTGCCCTCGTGGCTGGAATTCGCCCGACTGGGCGCCATCAGCCATGCCAAGGGCTGCTATCCCGGCCAGGAGATCGTCGCCCGCCTGCATTTCCGCGGCGGCGGCGACAAGCGCGTGCTGGCCGTGGTGGAAGGCACGGTCGAGCCAGGGCCGGACGGCCTGCTGCGCGACCCCGCCGGGGCCGAGGCCGGGCTGCTGCTGCAGCGTGTTTCACGCAGCGACGGCGGCTGGCGCGCCCTGGCCGTGGTCAAGCGCGAGCACGCAGCGCCAGGCAGCACCCTGTCCACGGAGAACGGCCAGGCCTGCCAGGTCGCCGCAGCGCCCTGGCAGCGCGCCGCAGAGCAATAAATCACGTCAAAATAACGCCAGAAGATCGCATATACTCAAGACTATTCCGCTATCAGGGCTTCACAGGGGAGATGCGGCATGTCCCAAGCTCGGCTGACCACGTGGCGGCAGCGTCTGCTGGCCTGCGTCCTGTCCCTGTCCGCACTGGGCTGTCTGCCCGCCCGGGCCGACTACACCTTCGTGGTCGAGCCCGTCTACGGGCCGCAGAAGGCGGCCGAGGTCTACAAGCCTCTGGTCGACTACATCGCCAAGGCCAGCGGCGAAAAGATCACCCTGGTAACCCCGAAGAACTATCACTTCTACTGGCGTGACCTGCGCGCCAACGAGAAATTCGATTTCTCGCTGGACGAGGCCCACCTCGCCGACTACCGCATCGCCCGCTTCCAGTTCGTGCCGCTGGTGCGCACGGCCGAGCGGCAGAGCTATACCCTGGTCACCAATGTCGATCTGCAGGACAAGGGCATAGAGGCCCTGGTCGGGCGCAAGATCGTCTGCATGGGCGCGCCCAGCCTGGGCTACGCCCTGCTGCTGGGCTTCTACCCCAACCCCATCCAGCAGCCGGACATCGAATCCTCCGCCGCTTCCTGGCGCGACGCGGTCGAAGCCGTGTTCGCCGGCGAAGCCGAGGCAGCCATGGTGCCGACGTGGCTCAAGGACCAGTACCCCAACCTCACCCCGGTCAAGACCTCGGTGGAATTCGCCGGCGCTGCCATCCTGGCCGCCCCGACCGTGCCCGAGGCGGTGCGCAACAAGGTCGCCGAAGCCCTGCTCAAGCTGGACCAGGATCCGGCCATGTCCAATCTGCTGCTGGAGCTGGGCATCTCCAAGTTCGTCGGTGCCAGCGCGGCCGACTACAAGGGCGCGGAAGTCATGCTCAAGGACTTCTACGGCTACCAGTGAGCAGCATCGCGCCACGGCATACATTCTGCACAAGCGGAAAAACTGGAAAAAGTACACGGTAACGGCGGCAAAACGACCGCTGAACCAGGATGTTAGCTCCGTGTTAACGCCCGCCCCGCGGGTTTGACAGCACCGCGTTTGCCGGCTAGGGTGCGCTCCACGAATCCCGGCGGGTCGCCATTCCCGCACCCCAGAATCGGGCCTGGAGGCCCGAAGACCAGATCACGCGAACCGGAAGTCATTCGGATCGCGCGGTTTTTGACGGCCGGAGCCCTGCTCGGCTGGCCGTCCTGGTAAAGCGCCGCAGCCCGGTGGGCGGCGGCTTGATCAACCGGCCGTAAGCCAGCGCGGGCGTCCACTGCCCAGGAATGCGCACCGGCACGGCCACGCCGCCAGGACACGAACGCGCGGCGCAACCGACATCGCGATCCCCGCTCAGCCATGGTCATCCGATCCGCTGCGCGCCGGCACGTGTGCACGGAGGTATGAGCATGAAGCTGGGCCTGTTGCTCTGGATGACTACGGTCATGCCACAGCCTATCGCCGACCAGACCTGTCTGGCAGCCACCATCTATCTGGAAGCCCGCAGCGAATCCACCCGCGGCCAGATGGCGGTGGCCGAGGTCGGCCTGCACCGCCTCGACCAGGGACGCTGGGGCGACAGCCTGTGCGAGGTGCTCAAGGCCAAGCGCCAATTTGCCTTGTCCATTACCAGCAAAAATTACGAAATGGACAATCTGGAAGCGTGGACAAAGTCCTGGGCCATCGCGAGCAGCGCGCGCAGCATCTGGCTGCTGCCGGAAAACCTGCGCATCCGCGTTGCTCCCGGCGCGAGCCATTTCGTCGCCAACTACGCCGAGCAGCAGAGCTGGGCGCTGGGCCGCCCGGTCGCGGTGATCGGACCTCACCGCTTCTACGCCCTGAACTGAGCGCAGCGCGATGCGCTGCGCAGGGATTGGTGATTCGGGAGTCGCGAAAAGCACCGCCCCGCTCTGACCAATCCCGAATCCCCGCCCGATCCCCTCTCCCGGTTTGCCGCCCCGTCCGCTAGCATCGCAGCTTTAGACGCGGGCAGACCGGGCCGATGGAAGCGCTGTACCAACGTGTGCGCGAGCTGGATCCGCGGGGCGCCGCCGACGCCCTGCACGACTGCGACGACGCCCAGATAGCCGCCGTGCTGGCGCGCCTCAATCCGGGCCAGGCAGTGGAGATACTTGAGGAATTCCCGCCGACCCGGCGCGAACGCATCGCCGCCGCCGACCAGGCCGGCGAGCAGTGGCTGGAAGACGTAGCCTGGCCCGAGTCGAGCGTGGGCCGGCTGATGGAAGCGCCCAACGCCGTGTTCGCGCCGGGCACGCGCATACACGAAGCCGTGGAAACGCTGCGCGAGGCGGTCAAGCAAAGCCTGATCACCTACCTCTATGTGCTGGACAAGCAGGACCGCCTGATCGGCGTGGTCGCCTTCCGCGAGCTGCTGTTCGCCAATCCCGACGACACCCTGGCCGAAGTCATGCTGCGCGAGCCGTTCTCGCTGCGCGGCGACATGGACCTGATCGACGCCATGCATGCCGTGGTTACGCGGCACTATCCGGTCTATCCGGTCTGCGACAGCGAAGGCCGCCTGATCGGCGTGGTGCGCGGCTCGGTGCTGTTCGAGCAGCAGGCCTTCGAGATAAGCGCCCAGGCCGGCGCCATGGTCGGTGTGGAGAAAGAGGAACGCGCCGCGACACCGTGGCTGCGCTCGCTCAAGTTCCGCCATCCCTGGCTGCAGCTCAACCTGTTCACCGCCTTCATCGCCGCGGCCACGGTCGGCCTGTTCCAGGACACGGTCAACCGCATCGTGCTGCTGGCCATCTTCATACCCGTGCTGTCGGGCCAGTGCAGCAATACCGGCTGCCAGTCGCTGGCGGTGACCCTGCGCGGCATGACCCTGGGCGAAGTGCGCGCCTCCCAGGCCGGCGCGCTGATGGCCAAGGAGGCCTGGCTGGGCCTGATCAACGGCACCCTGACCGGCCTGGTCGCCGGCATCGCCATGGTAGTGATGGCGCATATGCAGAACCATCCCCAACCGCTGACCCTGGGCCTGATCACGCTGGCCGCCATGGCCGCGAGCTGCGCGGTCTCCGGCATGGCCGGCGCGGCTGTGCCGCTGGTACTCAAGCGCCTGGGCGCGGATCCGGCCACTGCCTCCAGCATCTTCCTGACCACGGCGACGGATGTCGTCAGCATGGGCATGTTTCTGGGGATGGCGGCCTGGCTGGTGGCGTGAGGACCCGGGATTGGGGATTCGCAAAGGCAGCGTGCGGCGGTCTCGCGCGCCTTGCCTCGCCGGTGAATTTCCGCGCTGGATTTCAGCGCGGCGGCGGCCGCTACTTCAGCTGCGCAGGCCGAACCAGCGCCGCGGCAGCAGCAGCTTGAGCGCGCGCTCGGCGCTTTTGCGGCGCAGGCCAGGCTGACGCAGACCGCGCCAGATCGGGCCCAGCCATTCGCGCCGCGGCCGGTCCAGGATCGCCGCGCGCGCATCGGCTTCTATGCGATACATCTGCACCAGCTGCAGCGCCAGGCGGCGGCGCGCGGGGTCCAGTTGCAGCGGACCTTCCAGCGCGCGCTGCAGGTCCGCCGCGATCTCCCGGTACATGCGCACCGTACGTTCGTAGCGGCGGCGGAAACGCTGCGGCGAATCGTCGCCGCGGGCGAACACCCAGGCGCCCAGGCTGTCGGCGTGGACGCGGTAGTCGATCAGCACCTCGTCCAGGCACAGGCCGCGGCCCAGCAGGGCCGCGCGCAGGCTGAGGATGTTGTCCTCGACCATGGCATCGATGGGCCCGAAGCGCGTGTACAGCTCGCGCCGGTAGGCGACCGAGGCGCCGAGCAAGGTGACCAGCTTGCCGGCGCGGGCGAAATAGGCCAGGTCGAACTGCGCCGGCATATGCCGCACGCCGGCGCGCAGCGGCCGGCCCTGGGCGTCGATCTCGTCCACGCAGGAACCGACTATGTACACATCGGGATTTTCAGAAAACGCCGCAAGACAGCGCGCCACGCGCTGCGGCCGCGAGATGTCGTCGCCGGCCATGTAGACGATGATCTCGCCGCCGGCGATGGCCAGCAGTTCGCTCAGATGCCCGCCCAGGCCGAGATTGCGCTCGGTGCGCCGCACCGTGACCCGGTGCGGGCCGCTGTAGCCGGCCACATGGCGCTGGGCGATGGCGAAAGTGTCGTCCGGCGAGGAATCGTCGGAAATGATGATCTCGCAGGGCACGGTCTGCGCCAGTGCGCCGTCGATCGCGGCGGCGATGGTCTCGGCCGAACGCCAGGCCAGCAGCAGAATGCTTGCGGAAAACGGTGGCGGGGTCATGCCGGCGCGCGGAACAGGAAAGACGCGCGAGTCTAGCAGGTCGCGCCGCCGGCCCGAGCCACGCCCGGGCTTGCCTGGCGCCGCGGCGCGCGGCCAGACTTGGGCCATGAGCGTCCTCGAACTGATCGACAGCCACTGCCACCTGGACGCGCCGGAATTCGACGCCGACCGCGCCGATGTCGTCGCCCGCGCCCGCGCCGCCGGCGTCCACGCGCAGGTGATCCCGGCCATACGCGCGGCGGACTGGCCGGCGCTGCGCCGGCTCTGCGCGGACACGCCGGGGCTCTACCCGGCCTATGGCCTGCATCCGGTCTACCTGGCCGATCATCGCGACGAGGACCATGCCCGGCTGCGCGATTTCCTCGCCGCCGGCGATGCGGTCGCGGTCGGCGAATGCGGCCTGGACTATTTCATCGAGAGCCTGGACGTGGGAACCCAGCGCCGGCATTTCCGCGCCCAGCTGGAACTGGCGCGGGAATTCTCCCTGCCGCTGATCGTGCATGCACGCCGCGCGGTGGAGGAAGTGATACACACGGTGCGCGAGATCGGCGGTCTGCGCGGCGTGGTGCACAGCTACGGCGGCAGCGAGGAACAGGCTGCGCAATTGTGGAAACTGGGATTCTGCCTGGGCATAGGCGGCCCGCTGAGCTATGCGCGGGCGCTGCGCCTGCGCCGGGTGGTGGCGCAGATGCCGCTGCAGCAACTGCTGCTGGAAAGCGATGCGCCGGACCAGCCGCTGGCCGCAGAACGCGGCCAGCGCAACGAACCGGCCAGCGTGGCCGCGGTGCTGGATCTGGTCGCCGAACTGCGCCCGGAGCCGCGCGAGGAGATCGCCGCGGCCACGCGCGACAACGCGCGGCGGCTGTTCAATCTCGCGCCGGCTTGAACTCGCCGTCCAGCGGCTGCGGCTCGCGCCGCTTCTTCCAGCGCGCCAGCGCCAGCGTGGCCAGGGCGAGCAGGATCTCGTCGGCGAAGGGGATGAAATCCGGCACGACCAGGTCCACCAGGAACAGGCCGGCGGTCAGCGCGAGCAGGCGCGGAAAGCGCAACTTGCCCGCGTAGGCCAGCAGCGGACCGAACAGGAACGAACGCACCGAAGCGGACATGGTCAGCGGCTCCCCCGCAGAAGACGACACCGCCCAAGATGGGTACGGCGATGGCCGGCACAAGCGGCCGCAATCGTAAATCATTGTTCGCGGGCGAGCAGCCGTTCGATCACCTTGCCGGCGGCAACCATGCCGAAGGCCGCCGTGACGTGCATGGCCGCGCCCAGGCCGGCGCCGCAATCCAGGCGGAAGCCCTCGGCCGCGCCGGCCGGGCGCGTGCCGCAGACCGTGCCGTCGGCCTGGGGATAGCGCACGTTCTCCAGCGAAAAGACCGCCGGCACGCTGAAATAGCGGTCGCGGTTGCGCGGGAAGCCGAAATCCTGGCGCAGTTTCTTGCGGATCAGCGACAGCAGCGCATCGTGCTCGGTACGCGACAGGTCGCGCACCTGGATGCGCGTGGCATCCACGCGGCCGCCGGCGGAGCCGACCACGACCAGCGGCTGCTTGCGCCGCCGGCACCAGGCGATCAGCTCAACCTTGACGCGGAAGCTGTCGCAGGCGTCCAGCACCGCGTCGAAGCCGCCCCCCAGCAGTTCCTCCAGGTTGGACGGCGTGACGAAGCTGGGCACCGCGGCAACCTGGATGGCGGGATTGATCGCCCGCGCGCGCTCGGCCAGCACCTCGACCTTGGCGCGGCCGAAATTGCCCTCCAGCGCATGCAATTGACGATTGGTGTTGGATACGCAGACATCGTCGGCGTCGATCAGGGTCAGCCGCCCCACGCCGCTGCGCGCCAGCGCCTCGACGCTCCAGGAACCCACTCCGCCCACCCCGACCACGGCGACGTGGGCCTGGGCCAGCCGCTGCGCCGTGCCGCGCCCATACAGACGATCGACGCCGCCGAAGCGGGCCGAGTAAATTTCATCGGACATGGGGGAATTGTAGCGGGTCGGGATTCGGGATTCGAAAGGCGGGATCGAAAGTCAGCCCTCCCGGGAGCCGATCAGGACTGGCGATCCGCGCCCGGATCATGGGGCCGGGTCAAGATCCGGAGCGGCACAGATCCCAACCTTCGGTTCCGGTTCCAGCCGCCCATCCGTAGAATCGCCGACTCTCGCAGGAACGAACCACTCTCAGGGAGCCGGGGGAGCCAGCGGCCGCAGGCCGGCAGCGGCTCCGGCTCACGCAACTGCACCGCCCTCAGTCCCGAATCTCGAATCCCCACCTCACCCCCATGCGCTCTGTCCTGATCCTCTTGGCCGGCCTGCTTGTCGGCGCCCTTGCCGCCTTCAGCGCCGCCAATGCCCTGCGCCAGCGCAATGCCTGGCCGCGCGGGGTGATGGCGGTGATGCAGCATCACCTGGGCGAACTGCGCCGGCTGCAGCGCGCCGGCAATTGCCAGGCCGCGGCCACGGCGCCGCACTGGCAGCGCCTGGCCCAGATCGGCGCAGACATCGGCCCTTCGCAGCCCGGCTTCGCACCGGACTACCACGACCAGGCCCGCCGCTTCGTCGCGCTCGCCGGCGGCTACGCCGCCGCGCCGCCAGCCGACTGCAAGGCGCTGGACGCGCCGCTGCAGCAGGTAGCCGAGGCCTGCCAGAACTGCCACCGCGACTACCGCTGAGTGCGCTGCCGGCGGCCTCTGCCGTCCGTACCTGCCGGCAGAGGCCGCGCCGGCAGCGCGCGACGTGCCGCCGGGGAACAGCTCACCGCCGTCCAGGCGTCGCCCGCCGCGGTGCCATCGTACCGGCCTCCTGCGGCGTCATCGCCCGATCTCACAACGCCCGGCGCCAGGCGCACCGGCTACCGCAGCGTTCCCGCGGGCTTGCCGCGCCGCCGTCGCCGCGGCCGGCGGCGCCCTGCCGCGATTCTTGCAATACGCAACGTTTGCGCCGTCGCGGCACACTCGCCCACGGCTGCGCAATTCCACTAGTATCGAAGCCGCTACCCCATCGTATGCAGGTACGATCGGCCCACGACGAACAGCCCGGCGCAGATGAACACCAGCGACGCCTTTCAGACTGTGAGCCGCCGCGTCAACGGAATGTCGCGACTGGCCTGGTGGCATCTCAAGCGCGCCTGGCGCCGCTTGCAGACAGCCATCTTCACCCGTGCGCGCTATTCCGAGCCCAAGATGCGCTGGATGGGCGCCCTGGGCGTATTCGGCTTCCCGACCTATTACCTCGTCTGGGCCAAGCTGCTGCCCCAGCCCTACGAAAGCCTGGGCCTGCGCCTGTTCGGCTCGCTGCTGTTCCTGCCGCTGATGCTGGTCAGCCAATGGCCGAGCCGGCTGCGCGCCTGGCTGCCGCTGTACTGGTACCTGGCGATGACCTTCGCCCTGCCGTTCTTCTTTTCCTACATGCTGCTGCAGAACGGCGCGACCGTGGCCTGGCTGCTGTCGCACCTGATCTCGGTGTTCCTGATGGTGATGCTGTTCGACATGGGCAGCTTCATCGTCACCGGCATCGTCGGCACGCTGCTGGCGGTGATCGCCTATGCACTGGCGCCGGCGCAGCCGCTGGCCACCCAGGCGCTGCTGGCCTATTCGCCGGTGTGGGCCTTCGCGCTGATCTCGGGCTCGGTGTTCAGTATTTCCCACAGCATGAGCAACCAGGCGCGCATCGACGCCATCATCGCCGCGACCAACAACATCGCGCACGAACTGCGCACGCCGCTGGCCTCGGTGCGTATCGCCACCCAGGCGGTGGACCGCTTCCTGCCGCTGCTGGCCGAGTCTCACCGCAAGGCGGTACAGGCCCGGCTGGATGTGCCTGAGCTGCGCGAATCGCAGCTGGGCCGCCTGGGCAAGGCGATGGACACCATAGGCCGCGAAGTCGAGCACGCCAACACCGTGATCGACATGCTGCTGGTCGCGGCGCGGCCCATAGGCGCGCTGCAGCTGGAGCCGGTTTCCGCGCGCGACTGCGTGCAGGAGGCGCTGGAACGCTATCCGTTCGGCTCGCAGCACGAACGCAGCCGCGTGAGCCTGGGCGTCGGCGACGATTTCCAGTTCAACGGCTCGCGCCTGCTGCTGGTCCACGTGCTGTTCAACCTGATAAAAAATTCCTTATTCCACACCGGACGCGCGGGCAAAGGTAGTATCGTACTGAGCGTACACGCCGACGAGGGAGGACAGCGCGTGGTCTGCCACGATACCGGTCCGGGCATTCCACCGGACGTACTGCCGCATATCTTTGAACGTTTCTATTCCAGCGCCACCGACTACAGCACCGGCCTGGGCGTCGGCCTGTCGTTCGTGCGCATGGCGCTGGAGCGCATGGGCGCGTCGATCATCTGCCGATCCACGTTCGGCGAATTCACCGAGTTCACGATCGTCTTTCCGGACCTGACGCCGAGGGAATCCTGATGCTAGCCGGTTCCGCCGCGATCCCGCCGTTCTACTTCCCGACCACGACGGTGCTGGTCGACGACCACGAGGAATACCTCGACGTAGTGCCGCTGATGCTCGATCCCATGCTGCACCTGCGGCCGTTCAGCTCGCCGCGCATGGCCCTGGCCGCGCTCGGCAGCGCCGGCAGCCGGCCGGTGCCCGGCGGAGGCTGGCTCTACCGCTGGAAGGACCGCCCTTCGCAGACCCAGGAACTGGTCGCCCTTGATGTGGACTCCATCCACCGCATTGTCTATGACCCGGAGCGCTTTTCCGAGGTTTCGGTGCTGGTGGTCGACTACTTCATGCCGGAAATGGACGGTGTCACATTCTGCAAGCGGCTGAACAATCCACTGATCGGAAAAATCCTGCTGACCGGCCGGGCGGAGGATTCGGTGGCGATCGAAGCCTTCAATTCCGGCGTCATCGACCGCTTCATCCGCAAGAGCGATCCGCAGGCCATGGCCAAGCTGCAGATCGCCATACGCGAACTGCAGCAGCGCTATTTCGAGCGCGCCGGCGCCTTCGTCGCCGAGGCCCTGGCCATGGGCCGCTTCGCTTTCCTGCGCGATCCGGCCTTCCGCGCGGTATTCGATTCCGTGGTCGCCACGTTCCAGCCGATCGAGTCGTACGTGGTCTGCAATCCCACCGGCGTGCTGATGCTCGACGCCTGGGGCGTGGGCCGCTTCCTGCTGGTGCAGACCGACGACGACCTGCGCGAACAGCACGATATCGCCGAGGACCGCGGCGCGCCCGACACCCTGCTGCGCGCACTGCGTTCGGGCAGCGCCCTGCCCTGGTTCTGGTCCAGCGGCGGCTACTACAGCCCGCAGATCGCCGACCCTGCCGCCAACCTGTTTCCGGCCACACCGGTACAGGGCGAAACCTGCTACTACTTCAGCCTCATCGATCATCTCGAACCGCTGCAGCTGGCTCACGTGAAATCCTACCGAAGCTGGCTGCGCGAACAGGACAGTCTGGACGTTCCGCCACGCGCGGGCTAGGCCACGAAGCAGTACCGCAAACCTCTCGATTCCGACCGGCCCACGGCCGGACCGGTCGTCCCGCTGCGGCACAGAAACCGCAGCCAGCCAGGGATGGCTTGGTCCATAACTCCCGTGAGAGGTTTGCAATCATGAGTATTTCCTTCCCGTCCGTCGTTACCCCGTCCTTCACCAAGCTGCTGCCGGCGCGTTCCCCGGAACTGCCCGAGTTCGCCCGCCAGCGCGTCGAACGCTTCCACAACGAGCGCGTCGCCGCCTGCTGGGAAGGACGCCACATCCTGCGCGGCCTCAAGCCCGGTCCCTCGGCGCTGATGCTGCAAAGCAACGACTACCTCGCCATCACGCGCCATGCCGACATCGTCGCGGCGCAGCGCGAGGCCCTGCTCAATGCCGGCAACGGCGCGATGATGTCCGGCCTGTTCCTGCAGCAGGACGACGATCCGCTGCACGTGATCGAACGCGAGCTGGCCCTGGCCCTGGGCAGCGAGGAAACCATCCTGTGCCAGTCGGGCTATGTGGCCAATGTCGGCCTGGTTCAGACGCTGGCCGGCGAACGCACGCCGGTCTACGTCGACATGCTCGCGCATGCCTCGCTGTGGGAAGGCGTCAAGGCCGCCGGCGCGCAGGCGGTGCCCATCTACCACAACGATCCGGAGTACCTGGAACGGCAGATGCTGCGCCACGGCCCCGGCGTGGTGCTGGTGGACTCGATCTACAGCACCAACGGCAGCGTATGCCCGCTGGCGGATTTCGCCGACGTGGTGCAGCGCCGCGGCGGCGTGTTCATCGTCGACGAATCGCATTCGCTGGGCACGCACGGCGTACACGGCGAAGGCCTGGTGGCCAACCTCGGCCTCAACGACAAGGTGCATTTCGTCACCGCCAGCCTGGCCAAGGCCTACTGCGCGCGCGCGGGGCTGATCAGTTGCAGCCGGCGTTTCAAGCCGTATTTCGCGTTTGAATCCATGCCGGCGATCTTCTCCTCCACCCTGCTGCCGCCGGAGCTGGCCGGCATCGAGGCCTCGCACCGCGTGATCCAGCGCGAAGGCTGGCGCCGCGCACGCCTGCAGCACGTGACGCGGCGCGTACGCGAGGCGCTGACCGAACTGGGTTATCCGATCGGTTCGGGCACGGAGCAGATCATCGCACTGGAAGTAGGCAGCGAAGCCGCGGTCATGCGCGTGCGCGATGCGTTCGAGGCGGAGAACGTATTCGGCGCGATCTTCTGCGCGCCGGCCACGGCCAAGAACCGCGCCCTGCTGCGCCTGACCTTGCACGCCGGCCTGGACGACGATGCGGTGAACCGCCTTATCGCCGCCTGCACCCGCC
The DNA here is from genome assembly GCF_024437735.1 of Tahibacter harae. Classification (GTDB taxonomy): domain Bacteria; phylum Pseudomonadota; class Gammaproteobacteria; order Xanthomonadales; family Rhodanobacteraceae; genus Tahibacter; species Tahibacter harae. The sequence continues at coordinate 76,332 of NZ_JANFQO010000015.1, forward strand.
TGCGCGACAAGGTCGATCTGGCCGAATGGAGCGCGAGCCGGCGCGAACGCCGCAATGTGGCCAAGCCGCCGGCACTGGGCGAAGTGGCCTGACCGCAGTCCTGCAATACGAACCAAGGCGGCCGCAAGGCCGCCTTGTTCCTGCGGCGATGCCTGCGCTGCCGGCGGTCCCGCGCGGTGCGGAGCACGCCCGAGATTCGCTGCCGCGGATCGCCCGCCACGCTTCGCGCCGATCTCCCGGCGCGCGCCGGATGCCGAAACTGCTTCGCCATCGCACAGGCTGCGCGCCCGCTGCAGACCACAATCCTGTCCACGCCGCCGATGCGCGCACGGTACAAAAGCTGCGCTGCGCATCGCTGGCGAAAATCCGCCCACACCGCCGCCCACGCAGCAATCGCGCACCGCGGCCCGCGCCGCGTATATTGCGATCCTGATTTGCGCGGAGCCCTGCCATGCGTCGCCTGCTGTTCGCCGTATCCATCCTGTTCGCACCGCCGCTGCTGGCGCAGCCGGCCGCACTGGAAGCTTTGCTCGCCTGCCGCGATGCGCTGGCCCTGAACGAAGCCGTCGCAGTGCAGGAAGCGCGGTACACCAGTCAGGCGCAGTGCCGCAGCCATCGCCGCGGCGCCGCCGTCGACCTGCAATGCGAACCGCGCGTGCCGCTCAAGCTGTTCGGCCTGCCGCTGCGGGAATTCTCGCTGCACGAATCGGCAGCCCGCGGCCATGTCGCGACCAGCGTACTGCGCGCCAGCCTGAACAACGCGCGCGACGCCGCGCAGAAAAGCCTGCGCGGCGTATTTGAACCCGAAGGCGCCGAGTACTACCGCCTGAACCTGGGCGACGGCCTCAGCCTGCGCCTGGGCGAACGCGAGGACGGCGCGGCGGAACTGGCCTGCGAAGCCGCGCCGGCGGATCTGCAACGGCGCCGCCGCGACGGCGTCGACGCCGCCCACGGCGCGGTCGGCGGCAAGGTGAGCTTTCCCGGCAAGACCCTGCCGGCCATGCTGGTCTGCGCCGTACCTGTGCGGCCCCGCAGTTCCGGCAACTGGTGCGTGATCAGCGCGGAAAACAATCCCAGTTACCACATCGGCAATATTCCGGCCGGCGAGTACTACCTGCTGGCCTGGCCGCGCGGCGGCAATCCCAATCACTTCGTCGCCGCCCACGCGCGCAGCTTGCAGGACTGCCCGCCGGCCAGTCCCGGCTGCGCCAGCGGCGTGCTGGAGACGGTGTGGATAGGCGCCGGCGCGGTGCAGGGCGGCATCAATCTGGACGGAATTTTCACCACGCTGCCGGGCAACTTGGCGCAGCCGCCGTATTAGGGCGGGGATTGGCTATTCGGGATTTGCGGAAGCGCGGTTTCGCGATCGTTCGTGTTTTCGTGCGGTCCCGGCAACGCAGCTGGGCGGCTCCGGCAAATCCCGAATCCGAATAACCAATCCCGGCTCCCATTACCCTGGCAGCGGAATGAACTCCGTCTCGCCCGGCACGGACGGGAAGCGCTGCTGCGCCCAGTCCTCCTTGGCCTGTTCTATGCGCTCGCGGCTGGAGGCGACGAAGTTCCACCACAGCAGGCGCGGGCCATCCAGCGGCGCGCCGCCGAGCAGTACGACGCGGCTGTCGCTGCGCGCGGTGAAGCGGTCGCTGGCGGGCGTCAGCACGCCCAGCTCGTTGCGCGCGAGCACGCTGTCGTCGACGTCGATCTCGCCTTCGATCACATACAGCGCGCGCTCGGCGTAGTCCGCATCCAGCACCAGGCTGGCGCCGGCGTCGAGTTCGATCAGCACGTAAAGCGTCGGCGCCGGCGCGGCCACCGGCGATTCCAGGCCGAAGGCCGTGCCGATCAGCACCTGCAGCCGGGCGCCGGGCAGTTGCGAACGCGGCAGGCCGGCGCCGGGGTAATGGCGGAACCAGGGTGCGCTTTCCTGCTGCTCCTGCGGCAGCGCGAGCCAGGTCTGCAGACCATGCAGGTATTGGCCCTGGGCGTGGGCCTCGTCGGTGCCGCGCTCGGAATGGACGATGCCGCGGCCGGCGCTCATCAGGTTGATGTCGCCCGGGCGGATCTCCTGCACCGTGCCCAGGCTGTCGCGATGCACCATGCGGCCGGCCAGCAGATACGTCACCGTGGCCAGGCCGATATGCGGATGCGGCCGCACGTCGGTGCCGCGGCCCGGCGCCACCTGCAGCGGGCCGAATTCGTCGACGAAGACGAAGGGACCGACCGAGCGCGCCAGCTGATGCGGCAGGGCGCGGCGCACGATCAGGCCGCCGCCTATGTCATGGATGCGCGGCGTTATGCGGATGACGCTGTCGTTCATGCCTGCGGCCCCGGGCAGGCGCCGCGGCCGGAATGGCGCGGCGCGGAAATGAAAAACGCCACGAATTGCTTCGTGGCGTCCGGACTCCCCACTTGCAACGGCCGTCGCTTGATCAGAGCGGGCTGACTTCGTCGGCCTGCAGGCCCTTCTGGCCCTGCACCACCTTGAAGCTCACCTTCTGGCCTTCCTGCAGACTCTTGAATCCATTGCCCTGGATGGCGCGGAAATGCACGAAGACATCCTGGCCGTTCTCACGGGCAATGAAGCCAAACCCCTTGGCATCGTTGAACCACTTGACGGTACCAACCTCACGATCCGACATGAAACGCTCTCCCAAGCTTGAAACATAGACGGCGCGGGGCCGTCGGCTTACTGGTTGCAGGGCTCAAGACAAAGCGATGACGCGAATCAACCGATAGGCTGGCATCGGGTCAGACATTCAGACCGTGCAAACACAGCGCGACCAGTCTACTTAAGCTTTTTAACAAAATCGACAGTGTCTGAACCGCGACCGACCGGACTCGACCGCGGCGGCCCGGCGCCCCGCCGCCGGGCTGGCCATTCTCGCCCTGCCCGTGGCGGCCGCGGCCGGCTACCATCGGCCAATGCCCGATACCCCGACCGCGCCGCCGGCGCCGCTGACCCTGTCCGTCGCCAGCGCCGACGGCCACCAGGCCGAGCTGTCCCTGTGGCGCGGCAGCAGCGCCCGCCCGGGCCTGCTCTGGCTGCCCGCCCTGGGCGTGCCTGCCCGCAAATACCGCCATTTCGCCACGGCCCTGGCCGAACGCGGCTGTGCTGTGGCGCTGCACGAATGGCGCGGACATGAATCCAGCAACCGTCGCGCCGGCCGCCGCAGCGACTGGGGCTATGCTGAACTTCTTGGCGACATCGCCGCCAGCCGCACCGCGCTGGCCCAGGCCGGACACGCTACGCGCTGGCTGATCGGCGGCCACAGCCTGGGCGCCCAGCTCGCCGCGCTGGCCCTGACGCAGGCACCGCAGGACTATGCCGGCTACATCATCGTCGGCAGCGGCCAGCCGTGGTGGCGCGGTTTTCCCGGTGTGCACAAGCTCGGCCTGCTCGCGGCGATTGCCGGCTTCCGCAGCCTTGGCGCGCTGTGCGGCCATTTCCCGGGCGACCGCATCGGCTTCGGCGGCCGCGAAGCCCGCGGCGTGATGCGTGACTGGGCGCGCAGCGCCTGGAGCGGCGACTACCGCCCGCAGCGCGTGACCGCCGATCTGGAACACGCCCTGCGCCAGCTCACCCAGCCGGCCCTTGCCCTGAGCCTGGCCAGCGACAGCTACGCGCCGCGCGGCTCGCTGCAACACCTGCTGGCCAAGCTGCCGCAGCTGCGCCTGAGCCAGATCGAACTCGGCGATGCCGCGTTCGCCGGCGGCAAGGCCGGGCATTTCGACTGGATGCGCGATCCGCTGCCGGTGGTGCGTCCGCTGATGGACTGGATCGACAGACTGGAGGGCTAGCGGCGGGAGCAGACCCGCCGCACGGCTTCCTGCCCGGAAAACCCGCAGCGCTACCGCATCCCGCGCCGCAAACACAGCGTTTCACCGGCAAGCCCGTACGGGAAAATCACACGACGCCGCGGCAGCTGCCGCGGCGCCATTGCCGCAGGTACAGAAAATCAGGCAACCACGACCGGGATCTTGCCGATGCGCGTCTGCCATTCCCGCGGTCCGGTCTCGTGCACCGAGCTGCCGGCAGAATCCACCGCCACCGTCACCGGCATGTCCTTGACCTCGAATTCGTAGATCGCCTCCATGCCCAGGTCCTCGAACGCGAGCACGCGCGCAGCCTTGATCGCCTTGGAGACGAGATAGGCCGCACCGCCGACCGCCATCAGATACACCGCCTTGTTGTCGCGGATCGCGCTGATCGCGGCGGGACCGCGCTCGGACTTGCCGACCATGCCGAGCAGGCCGGTCTGTTCCAGCATCTGGCGAGTGAACTTGTCCATGCGCGTGGCCGTGGTCGGGCCGGCCGGGCCGACCACTTCGTCGCGCACCGGATCGACCGGGCCGACGTAGTAGATGAAGCGGTTGGCGAAATCCACCGGCAGCTTCTCGCCCTTGTTGAGCATGTCGACCATGCGCTTGTGCGCGGCGTCGCGGCCGGTCAGCAGCTTGCCGTTGAGCAGGATGGTCTCGCCGGGCTTCCAGCCGGCCACTTCCTCGCGCGTGATCGTGTCCAGATTCACGCGGCGGCCCTTGGAGGCGTCATAGGTGAGCTTGGGCCAGTCCTCCAGCGACGGCGGATCCAGCGCGACCGGGCCGGAACCGTCCAGCACGAAATGCGCATGCCGCGTCGCCGCGCAGTTGGGAATCATGGCGACAGGCAGGTTCGCCGCGTGGGTGGGATAGTCCAGCACCTTCACGTCCAGCACCGTGGTCAGGCCGCCCAGGCCCTGGGCGCCTATGCCCAGCGCGTTGACCTTCTCGTACAGCTCCAGGCGCAATTCCTCGGCGCGGTTGGACGCGCCGCGCGCGATCAGTTCCTGGATGTCGATGGGCTGCATCAGCGCTTCCTTGGCCAGCAGCATGGCCTTTTCCGCCGTGCCGCCTATGCCTATGCCCAGCATGCCCGGCGGACACCAGCCCGCGCCCATGGTCGGCACGGTCTTGAGCACCCAGTCGACGATGGAATCCGACGGATTGAGCATGGCGAACTTGGACTTGGCCTCCGAGCCGCCGCCCTTGGCCGCGACGATGACTTCCACCTCGTCACCCGGCACCACGCGCATATTGACCACGGCCGGCGTGTTGTCGCGGGTATTGGTGCGCCTGCCCGCCGGATCGGCCAGCACCGAGGCGCGCAGCTTGTTGTCCGGATGGTTGTAGGCGCGGCGCACGCCTTCGTTGACCATGTCCTCGACGCCGAGCGTGGCGTCCCAGCGCACGCTCATGCCGATGTTGAGGAAGACCGTGACTATGCCCGTGTCCTGGCAGATCGGCCGATGGCCCTCGGCGCAGAGGCGCGAATTAATCAGGATCTGCGCCATCGCATCGCGCGCCGCCGGCGATTCCTCGCGCTCGTAGGCCGCGGCCAGGTTCCTGATGTAGTCCACCGGGTGGTAGTAGGAGATGTACTGCAGGGCGTCTGCAATGCTCTGGATGAAATCTTCCTGCTGGATCGTGCTCACGGTCGCTGGCGGTCTGCTGACGAGAAGGCGCGCATTGTAAGCCAGCCCCGGCACGGTTCCAGAGTAATAAGACCTTGGTGGAGCAGGCCGCGGCACACCGGCCGCAGCGCCGCCTGCCGCCGCGGCCGGTCTGCGGCTCCGGGCTAGCCCGTTGAATTCAAAAGCGGATTTTTCCGTACGGATTCGCTCAGGATTTTGCCGCCGGCAGCGGCCACAGTGCGCCGCGCTGCAGCCTGTCAGCGCCGCTTCCGTGAAACGATGATCATTAACGCGGGTTCCCTCCCCGTGCGCCTCGCCGCGCTTGCCGCCCTGCTGGCGGTGGCCGCCGGCGCGGCCGCCCAACCTTACAGCGTGAGCTACGGCGACCGCTGGAGCTTGTTCCCCTACAACTTCTCCGCGCCCATCGCCGGCGGACTGGATCTCAACGGCGACGGACGCAGCGATCTGATCGTGCCGCTGGCCAGCGGGCCGGCGCGGCTCTACCTGTCGCAGGGCAACGGCCGTTTCGTGCGCAAGACACTGCCGTTCTGGGCGCCGCAGGAAATCGAGGCGCTGGCTTTCGCCGGCGGCGATTTCGACGGCGACGGCCGGGTCGATCTGGCCTATACCGGCGACAGCCGGCAGGTGCGCGTGCTGCGCAATCTCGGCGGGGCGAACTTCCGCCATGTGCAGGCCATTCCTACCCAGTCCAGCGGAGAGAGCGCGCGCCTGTCCGCGCTGGTCAGCGGCGATTTCAACGGCGACGGAAAGGTCGATCTGGTGGCACTGGACCGCGGCCGCGACACCACGCCCGCCGGCACCAGCGCGCTGCTGGTCTGGGGCCAGGCCGGCGGCCAGTTCGCCGCGGCGGCCAGCCGCCTGCCCACGGCCGGCGGCGCGATCTGGGCCGCGGCCGGCGATTTCACCGGCGACGGCCGCGCCGACCTGCTCACCGGCAACCGCACCGGCGATGTGAGTCTCAGCCATTACGACAGCTCGACCGCGACGCCGCGCCTGCTCGCCAGCCTGCGCACGTATACCGGCGTGGAAGAAGCCCGTGTCGAAGGCCTGGGCAGTGGCCACATCAACGATGACAACAGGCTCGACGCCGCCGCCGTGTTTTCGTATACCCCGGCGAACGCGCCGAATACGCGCCTGTACCTGCTGCGCACCCTGCGCAACAACGGCACCGCCACGGCGCTGCAATGGAGCGGCGAGGCACAGATGATCGAAGGTTGCTTCGCCAGCAACACCTCGGTGCGCCTGGGCGACTACAACGGCGATACCAAAACGGACGTGCTGGTCAGCTGTATCAACGGCATCGGCGGCCTGCTCTACGGCCGCGGCGATTTCACCTTTGACGCGCCCGTCTATCTGTCCCTGCCGGAAGAATCCGCCCAGGGCGTGACCAGCCGAGGCCTGGCCCGCGGCGACTACGACGGCGACGGCAGACTCGATATTGCGGTGGTCACCCAGCGCGGCCTGCGCGTGCTGCGCTATGACCCCGCCGCCGACCGCCTGTTTGCCGATGGCTTCCAGTCCGCCGCTGGCGCTGCCGCCGCCGCGCAGAATACCTTTGTGGAGTAATTCGCATGAAATCGCACCGAATCCCGGGCACCGGCGCAGCCCTGCTGGCGCTGGCCGCCGCAACCCCGGCCTGGGCCCAGACCGCCGCGCCCTACAGCGTGGCCGCGCGCATTGAGCTGACCGGCTACACGCGCAACTTTCCCTGGGCCGCGGCCGATACGCATTTGCTGGTCGCCGGCGACCTCAACGCCGACGGCGTCGCGGATCTCGCCGCGGCCACGCCCGGCGTCTGGTTCACCCTGATCGTCGCCCCGGACGGCTCGTTTCCGCTGGCCGTATACCGTCAGGAAGATTCCTCCTCCAGCGGCATCGCCGCGGCCGACTTCAACAACGACAGCAAGGGCGATCTCGCCATCGGCCTCGCCGACAGGGTGCTCATCAACTATGGCAACGGCAGCGGCGGCTTCACCGGCGGTCCGCAGGTGGCCGTGGGTTCGGTGGGACCGAATGCGCTGATCACCGATATCGCCGCAGCGGATTTCAACCGCGACGGCTACGTCGATCTGGCCGTCGTCGACGCCGACCCGCTCAACGACGCACGCACGCACGGCTCCGGCGGCAACATCATCCGGCATCGCGAGTCGATTGCCCTGCTGCGCGGCACCAGCGACGGCAGCGTCGCCGCCGACCCGGTGCGGCCGCGGCTGCCGGCGCCGCAGTTCCCGCTGCGCGCCCGGCGCGAGGATTTCAACGGCGACGGCCGTCCGGAACTGCTGGTCGGCAGCAACGACACCATCAGCCTGCTGTTCAACGAGAGCAGCAGCGGTTTTGCCGCCGCCAGCCTGCCGCTGTATCCGGGCGGACTGCATGCGCAGGTCGACGTCATCGCCAGCGCCGGCGGCGATTTCAACGGCGACGGCAGGCGCGACCTCGCCGCGATCAGCACCTTTCCCACCGCCAATGCCGTGGGCGGCTACTACCGCGTGCATCTGTACCGCAATGCGCCCCACCCCAGCCTGCCCTATACGCTGACGCCGGAAATCAACGAGATCGCGCTGCCGCATCCGGCGGGCGCGCTGGTCGTCACTGATTTCAACGGCGACACCTACGCCGATGTCGTCGTCGGCTTTGAATCCGCCGGCGCACACACCCTCGCCTTCTACGCCGGGCGCAACAACTTCACCTTCGATCCGCCACGCTATTTCGACGGCGGCTTCGATGCCGGCGCAATGGCGGTGGCCGATTTCAACAACGACGGCAAGCCCGATATCGCGGTGATGGACTGCTCCGGCGGCGCGTTCGTGATATTGCGCCACGACTGAGTACGGCACGGCGCCGCCGCACCGGCTTCCGCACGGCCGCGATCTACAAAAAAAGAGCCCGGGACCAGCCCGGGCTCCAGGTTTTCAACGCACCGCGGCGCTCAGTCGCCGATCAGACTGGCCCACGGCAGGTTCTGCCGCGTGGCGATCTGCACCGTCGCCAGACCTGCCCGCTCGGCGCGCGCCGCAGTGATCTGCGGCGCCGCACCGCCGGCCAGATGCAGATAGCCGTCGGCCGCGTCGGCGCTGGCGGCCTGCCAGGCGAAGGCGATCGGCTGGCGCTGCGGATCAACCGCGAACCAGGCGCCGCGCTCGGCCAGGCCGTCGCCATCGCGCAGCACGCTGCGCAGCATCACCTGGCCGTGCAGACGCGCCAGCTCCAGCGCGAACAGTTGCACGCCACGATCAATGTAGCCGGTGGCGATGGTGACCGGCGTGGCATCGAGTCCGGCCAGTAGCGCCGGCTCCAGACGCAGCTTGCCGGAGGCGAAGCCGTCGGCATGGCCGGCGCCCTGCGGCACTATCGTTACCGGCGTGCCTTCGAAGCCGTTCTTGAACAGGACGATACGGTCCTGCGGCGTATCGGTGGCGCTGTTGTTGGCCAGGTTGGGGTCGTTCGCCGAGGTCACTGTCACGGTGTTGGTGATGACTTCGTCCAGGCTGCCCGGCTGCACCGTGGCCGAATACACATAGGTGGCCTGGCTGCCGGCCGGCAGGGTCGCGGTATCGCTCAGCGTATTGCCGCTGCCGCCGGCGCAGCTGGCGCCGCCGGCCGGGGTACAGGTCCAGGAACCGCCGGACAGCTCGCCGGGCAGCACGTCGCTGACTGCCGCACTCGCCGTCGCCGTCTGCGCGCCGCCCGGGTTGGAGACCACGATGGTGTAGTTGAGCGATTCGCCCACCTGCACGAACTCGCGGTTGTCGCTGATGCTGACGGCGACATCGGCCGGCTGCAGCACGGTGTCGGTGTCCGATGCGCTGTTGTTGGCGGCGTTGGGATCGCGCTCCGGATCGGACAGCTGCACCGAGGCCTGGTTGGTGATGCTGCCGCTGGCATTGGCCGCAACGGTGCAGACCGCGGTGAACGTCAGCGTGCCGCCCGCCGCCAGGGCACCCGTTTCGGCGATGTTGCCGCTGCCGCTGGCGCTGCAGCTGCCGTTGACGGCGGCACAGATCCAGCTGCAGTTCTGCAGCGCGGCCGGGAAGGTGTCGGACACCGCAGGCAGTGCCGCGTTCGGTCCGGCATTGCCCACTACCAGCGTGTAGGTGACGCTGCCGCCGGGCAGTACGCTGGAAACACCGTCGGTCTTGCTGATGGAAACATCGGCCAGACGCATCAGCGTATTGGTGTCGGTAACCGAATTGTCGGCCGGATTGGCATCGGTGAGTCCGGCCGGCAGCGCGACGCTGGCCGTGTTGGTGATGGTGGTCTGCGTGCTGACTGAAGCCACCGCGCAGCTCTGCGTATAGGTGACCGCGGTTCCGGCCGGCAGGCTGGGCTGGTCGTTCAGCGCACCCGCGCCGGCGTTGGCGCCGCAGCTTGCGCCCGAACCGGCCGTGCAGGTCCAGCTGCCGCAGCTCAGGTCGACGCCCGGCGTGTCGCTGACCGTGGCGCCGCTGACATCGGCCGTGCCCGCATTGGTGACGACGATGGTGTAGTTGGTGCCCTGGCCGGTGTCGATGACGCTGAGGCCATCGCTCTTGCTGATCTGCAGATCCGCCACGGCGGTGGTGGCACCCGCCTCGGCCAGGGTGAAGATGCCGAACTGGGTCTGCGCCGTCACCGCGCCGGTATTGGCCGTGGTATTGAGCGTGCCGCCGAGGTCGACGTACGGCGCGCCGTTGTAGACGCGCAGGCTGGCCTCGGTCAGTGTGCCGGGGATATCCGCCGGATCCAGATAGGTGAAGGTGAGGTTCGCGGTCATGCCCGGCGCGTCGACCAGCCAGTGACGGTTGATCGCCTTGTCCGCCGGCAGGATCAGCGGCGCACGGCTGCCCACGGCGCGCACCTTGACGGTACCCGGGAAGGTGCCCGCGGTGACATTGATGACCGCCGGCGAGTAGCCGTTGGCCGAACCAACTTCATACGTGCGAGAAGCCGCGGCATTCAAGGTTTTCACCAGGGTGCCGTCGACGTATCCCGTGGTCCGCGTGACCGACACGCCAGGCCCCGTGATCAGGCTGGCGCTGCCGGTGACCACGCGGCCATTGGTCAGGTTCAGTGTGGTGTTGACGGTCAGGTCGCCGCCGCCGAGCGTCAGCGTGTGGGTGGGATCGTTGTCATCGTGGGTGAGCGAACCCAGCACCCGGGTCGGATTGATCTCCACGCCCGTGGTCTTGCTGCTGCTGGTGCGCAGATAGGAAACGGTCTGGCCGCCGCTGCCGAGGTTGAAACCCGGCGCCACGTCGAAGCTGCCGCCGGCGCTGGGCGTCGTGGTATTGCCGATCTGCACGATGCCGGTCGTGGTGCCGCCGTTGCCCAGGGTGATCTTGCCGGCATTGACGAAATTGCCGTTGAAGATGATCACGCGGTTGGCCACGACATTGTTCACCGCCGGATCGAAGGTGAAGTTCAGATCGTTCTGCAGTTCCAGGCTGGTCATGGGCGCAACCGAGGTGCCGCTGCCCTGATAGACCACGTTCGTCGCCGGGCGGAACACGATGAAGCGTGTGCTGGCGCCGGTAGCGACCAGCGTACCGTTGTTGGTAAGGGTGCTGCCGTAGAACAGGAACGGGTTGTTGCCGACGTTCAGCGTGGTGCCGCTGCCCAGGGTGATGTTGCGGGTGAGATTGTTGTAGGTCACCGGCGCGCCGAAGTTGGCGGTGTGCCCGCCGCCCGTGCCGTCGATGACCAGATCGGGCGTCACGCCGTTGACGGTGAACGTCTGCGCCGCGGCGGTGTTCGCATTGCCCAGCCGCAGGGTGCCGCCGGTGATCCCGGCGACACCGGTACCGGCCTGGTTGCGGTAATCGCGCGGTCCGCTGCCGCCGGTACCGGCCAGCTGCACGGTAATGCTGCCGCCGCTGATGTTCACGGTGGACGCCGTGGTGGTGCCCAGATCGAACGAGGCAAGCGTGGTCGAGGTGTTGCCTGTCGTGGCGACGGTGAGGCTGCCGCCGCTCTGGGTGTAGCTGATCGCGGACGCCGCGGCGCCCACGCCGAAACGGCCGGTCACATTGAGCGTGCCGCCGTCGATGGCGACCTGGCTGCCGGCACCGAGTACCAGCGAGGCGCTGGCGGCGGCACCGACGTTATACACGCCCTGGCTGAGGTTGAAGCGGCCGTTGCAGGTCGCCTGGGCATCCTGCCCGACCACCGTGACATTCGGGTTGTTCAGCCAGATGCCGCCGGTGGCGGGAATCGTATATGCCGCTGCCGCGAACACGCGGTTGGTCAGCGGGAAGATGCCGGAAATCTTGAGCGTGCCGTTGCTGATGGCAAGGAAGCCGCTCAGGTCGGTGTTCGTGCCCTGTACGGTGAAGTTGGCCGGATTCAGCTCCAGCGTGTTGGCGCTGGACGTGCCCTTGTTGAGCACGATGTCCTGCACGTCGGTGAGCGCGCCGGTGCCGCCGAAGGTGTTGTTGCTGGCGCCGGTGAAGGTGATCTGCGCGCCGGCGCTCCCGCCGTTGGTGCTGAAATCCAGTGCGTTGTTGTTGCTCAGGTTGCCGCCGACGCTGAGCACGTGGGTGCGCACCGTGCTGCCGCTGGCCGCGGTCTCGAAGATGCCGTCGTTGCTGAGCGATCCGCCAAGGGTCAGCGTGCGCGCCGTGGCCGCATCCCAGCGCAGGATGGCATTGGCGTTGATGGCCAGGCTCAGGCCCACGGCCGCGGTATCGATGGTGACGATGGCGCCCGAGGCGATGGTGACATTGTCGAACTGGCCGGGCACGGCATTGCCCACCCAGGTAGCGGGATCGCTCCAGTTGCCGCCCGTGCTGGTCGAGGCGACCGAGCCGCCGGCCGTGGTGGCCTGGCTGCCGCTCAGCGGCGCGCTGGCGCCGATCTCGAACAGCGCCACCACCTGCCAGAAATATGTGGTGTTCGGCACCAGCGAACCGGCGCTGAAGCTGGTCGCATTCGCCGGTGCCGTACCCACCTGGGTGAAGTTGGTACCGTCGGTGGAACGCAGGATCACGTAGCTGGATTCATTCGGCGCGTCGGCCCAGTTCAGGTCCATGCCCAGCGGCGTGACCGCGGTGAAATTCAGCGCGGTCGGCGCCGCGACCGGCGGCGGGGTGAAACTGAAGGTGCGGCGCGCACCGTCCGCGGCGGAAGTCAGCACCGCAATCGCGCCGGCGGCGTTGTACAGATTGTTGGTCGGCGTGGCGCTGGCACCGTTGAAGGTCGGAGCCGGCGTGCCGCTGCGCGGCGCGGCGACCGAGCCGACATTGCCCGCGCCGCTGCTGGAGGAAAAACCGATCTGCGGATCGTTGGAGTCGCCGGCGCTGGCGCCGCTGGAACTCATGGTCATGCTGCCGTAGACGAACTCGATCGCGCCGGTGGTTTCCGACAGCTGCACCTGATAGGTCAGGTCGGCCGTGCCGCCCGAGTTGAAGTTGGACTGGTTGTTGAGCCATTCCACGATCAACTTGCGCGAGGGCGCCGTGCCGTCGACGCGGAAATGCACCTTGCCATCGCCGGTATGCGTGCGCTGATCGGCGGCATACGCGCTGATGATGGGCAGGTTGGCCTGGGCCAGGGATTGGTAGGGCGCGCCGGTCTGGGCGGCCGCCCCCAGGCGCAGAGTGCCGTTATCGTTGACCGAGAACTGGGTGTAGCGCGTGCCCTGGAACCAGAAATCAAAACCGATGTTGGTCAGCGGCGAAGCCGTGTCGTCCACGTTGGCGACCAGCAGCGTGGTGGTGCCGCTGCTCATGTTGGCGAGCGAGCCGGTGGTCGTGGTGGCGAAGACATAGTTGCTCGCCAGATTGGGCACTACGCCGCCGGAACTGTCCGCATCCTGCGGCGGCGTTTCCGCACGCACGGGCAGCGGCGCAAGAGCCTCCTTGCCCAGCGCCTCGACATCGGTGGCGCCGGCGGACGCCAGCGCAGGAAGCACGAGCGCAAGCCCGGCCAGCCATGAAAGCCTGTTGATCATTCGAAATCCCCACATTTCATGTAGATCGAAACACGCCGTGCCGCCCGCGCGGCACGCAGCCTGCGGACGGAGCCACAGCCCCAACGCAACGGTGAGTCAAGAAGTTCTGCAGTTACGCGCCGGCCCCGGCCGGCAGCGGTGGCGGCATCCGGCCGCGCTGTTCACGGGAACTGGAAACCAAGTCCCCAGGCCGCCGGGCAACGCCATGCCACCCGGCGGCGCAGGTGGCGCGGCCGGACGGCCGGCAAGCCGCCGCCGTCACCGCATGGAAAAGACGGTGTGTGCCACATTCACGATGCGAATTCTCCCCCGGAAGCCGCTACCCGAACGCTGATCGCAGGCATCGCCCGGCGGAAAACCCGCTGCCGCTGTCGATGCCCCCCCTGTGCCGCACAACTCGGGCGGCGGCTCATTCGTAACACATCGGCATAAGCCATGCCATACAGGAAAACGCTGTTGCGGATCGGCCGATGCACCGGCGCCGCGGCGACGAGCAAGCTCATCAGCACAGGGTCCCCCGCGCTGTCGGCCGGCGGACCTCTTTTCAGCGCCGGGCATTCGGCGCAGCATGCGCGCTGGCGCACGCGACGGCCATGCCGAACGGCGGCGCGCAGCCTATAACTGACGGAGAACGTTCATGGCGCACGGCGAAAACCCGGTACAGGGCAGTCGGTTCGGCAGCATGCTGCGCGACCTCGGCGCCTCGATAGGCGAGCTGCTTGGCGGCGGCAAGCTCGAACCCGAACAGGCGGTCGCCGTCGAAGTCGCCTTCGGCCTGCTCGGCTACCTCGCCGGCGTCGACAGCATCGTCACCTCGCACGAAGCCGAATTCGTCAACCAGCTGATGGACGACCTGCAACTGTCCAACCGCGCCCGCGACCTGGCCCAGCAGGCTTTCACCGCCGGACGCAAGCGCGAGATCAGCGTCGACAGCGAACTCGCCCGCTTCCTTCAGCTCTACGCCCCCGGCGGCAGCGAAGCACGCAAGCTGCACGACGCCCTGTACCGCCTCGCCGCCGCGGACGGCCGGCTGCAGCCGCGGGAGAAGGCGTTTCTGGATGGGGTTACGGGCAAGCTGGGGTTTGCGCTCGGGCAGAACTGAAAACCACGAGCAACTCCATACCGTGGTTGACGGCGCCGGCTCCGCTACAGGACTCCGGCACCCCTCCATGAGTTTGTCCACAACGATTCGGTCATCGCCGCCGAATTGGCGCAGGACAGCGCCACCGTCGCGACCGTATGCAAAGACGGCGATATACGGCTATGGGATGTAACCACGGGCGACCTGCTGCGGATTTTCCGGGTGGGAAACCCCATTTTCGCCTGTTTCAGCCATGAGGCCTGGGGCGTGGTCGTCGCCAGGCACAAGGAAGCTCCCAAGGTCGTGCTGTTCGCTGCCTGAGGCCTATCGGCTACCCCTGGCCCGCCCGCAGCAGCCGGGCGGCCTGGACGGCAGCTACGCCCCGGCGCCGGCCAGCTTCCCCATGAACTGCCGGTAATACCTCAACTCCGCCACCGAATCGCGCGCATCCGACAACGCGGTGTGCGCGGATTCCTTCACGTGTCCCTTGGCGATGTCCGGCGCCCAGCGCCGGGCCAGTTCCTTGAGTGTGGAAACATCCAGATTGCGATAATGGAAAAAGCGCTCCAGACGCGGCGCCAGGCGGTGCAGGAAGCGGCGGTCCTGGCAGATGGAGTTGCCGCACATGGGGGATTTGCCGGCAGGCACCCACTGGTGCAGGAACTCAACCGTCAGGGCTTCGGCGGCGGCGAGTTCGGTGCCGGACTCGACCACGCGCTGCCACAGTCCGGATTTGCGGTGCTGGTTGCGGTTCCAGTCGTCCATGGCTTCCAGGCGCTCGACCGGGTGGCGGATGGCGAACTCGGGGCCTTCGGCCAGCACATTGAGTTCCTTGTCGGTGACCAGGGTGGCGATTTCGAGGATGGAATCGCTGTCCGGGTCCAGCCCGGTCATCTCCAGATCAATCCAGATCAGGTTGTCCTCGTGCTGCTGGGCCATGTGGCGGGCTCCCGGGTCTTGCGTGGAAACCGCCGATCATAGCCGCAGCGGCCGGGCCGGCCAATTTGCAGGCATGCCGGGGACGGTCTACCCTGGACAAACCCGGGGGGTACGGGTATGGGGCTGGGGGAACGGGGGATGGATCGGGTACTGCTGCTTGAGGCCTCGGCGACGCGCCGGCGGGCGGTGCGCTCGCTGCTGGCGCCGCGGGGCTATGACCTCACCGAGGCCAGCGACTACGCCCAGGCGCTGGAAGTGCTGCGCCGCCAGGGCGAGACCGTCAGCGCCCTGCGTGCCATCGTGCTGGGCTGGCCGGAACTGGCCGACGGTCTTGCCGACCAGTTGTTCGCCCTGCTGCGGCACGAGGAATTCGAGCACCTGGCCGTGCTGCTGCTGGCCGACAGCAACGACAGCGGCGCGGTCAACTGGATGATGAAACGGCCCAGCTCCGCCCTGCTGCTGTGGACCGACTACAGCGAATGCGCCGACGCCCTGGGCAAGCTGCTCGCGCCGGCGACGCAGCTGCAGGATCTGGATGTCGGCGGCCAGTCCCATCTGCGCGTGCTGTTCGTCGACGATTCGGCCACAGTGCGCATGGCCTTCCGCCGCCTGCTGATGAAGCAGGGCTATGTGGTGGAGACCGCCAACGATGTCGAGGACGGCTGGGCCAAGGCCCAGGCCGGCAATTTCGACATCGCCATCATCGACTACTTCATGCCCGGCGATCCCGGCCCGGTGCTGGTGCGCCGTCTCAAGGACGATCCGCGCACTGCCGGCGTGCTCACCGCTGTCATCACCGGCACCTATTCCGACCGCGTCATCAATGAATCCCTCGCCGCCGGCGCGCTGGAATGCCTGTTCAAGAGCGAGGCGCGCGAACTGTTCCTCGCGCGTCTGGGCTCGCTCGCCCGCGCGGTACAGGATCGCCAGTCGGTCGATGCGGAACGGCGGCGGCTGCAGAGCATCCTGTCCTCGGTCGGCGACGGCGTCTACGGCGTCGATGCGCGCGGCGTGGTGCAGTTCGTCAACCCGGCGGCGCTGGACATGCTCGGCTACGACCACACCGAGGAACTGATCGGCCGCGGTGCGCATGAACTTTTCCACTATGCCTTCGAGGACGGCACACCGACCACGCCGGCCAGTTGCTTTCTGTCCCAGGCCTACGCCCAGGGCAGCCAGGTACCGGGCTGGCAATCGGTGTTCTGGACCCGCGGCAACCGGCCCATGCCGGTGGAATGCACGGTCTATCCGCTGAATCTCGACGGCCGCCGCGAAGGCTCGGTGGTCGCCTTCCGCGATATTTCCTCGCGCCGCATGCTGGAAGAGGAACTGCGCTGGCAGGCCAGCCACGACGCGCTGACCAAGCTGAAGAACCGCGCCTGGTTCGAGACCCAATTGGAACAGGAAATCGTGCGCCTCAAGCGTACCGACCAGGTCTCCATGCTGCTGTTCCTGGACCTGGACCGCTTCAAATACATCAACGACACCGCCGGCCACACTGCCGGCGACCAGCTGCTGGTGGACATGAGCCGGCGCCTGTCCTCGCGCCTGCGCGGCTCGGATCACCTGGCGCGCATGGGCGGCGACGAATACGCGGTGATTTTGCGCAACATCAGCCCGGAACGGGTCAACGCCATCGCCGACGATTTCCGCCGCGCCATCGTCGGCTCGCCCTTCGTCTACGGCGGCAAGAGCTATCGCGTCGGCGTCAGCATAGGCGTGGCCGTACTGGACCAGTACACGCCCTCGCGCACCGAGGCCATGGGCAATGCCGACATCGCCCTGCACCTGGCCAAGGGCCACGGCCGCAACCAGGTCCATGTCTTCGCCGAGGACACCGACCAGCGCGCCCTGATGGACCTGGAACTGGGCTGGAGCGCGCGGCTGGAGGAAGCTTTGCAGCTGGACCAGTTCGTGCTGTGCTTCCAGCCCATACTGCCGCTGCGCCAGATCGATTTTGAAACCCTGCCCGATCAGCACGGCGCGCTGTGGACGCGCCACCTGCGCCGCAACCTGCAGCAGCGCGCCTTCTACGAGGCGCTGATCCGCCTGCGCAATCCGGACGGCAGCCTTGTCGCGCCCTCGGCCTTCCTGCCCGCGGCCGAGCGCTTCAGCCTGGTCGGCGAGATCGACCGCTGGGTGATCCGCAACGCGCTCAAGGCTCTGCGCGAAAGCGCGCTGCAGGATCCGCCGGTCGGTATCTCCATCAATCTTTCCGCCCAGTCCATAGGCCAGCCCGACCTGGCCCGCTTCATCACCGACCGCCTGGTCGAATACAACGTCGATCCGCGCGCGGTCGCCTTCGAGATCACCGAGACCGGCGCGCTGAACAATCTCGACGCCGCACGCAACCTGATCACCGAGCTGCGCAGCTTCGGCTGCCGCTTCGCGCTGGACGATTTCGGCGTGGGCTTCTCCTCATTCACCCACCTGAAACACCTGGATGTGGACATGCTCAAGATCGACGGCTCGTTCACCCAGGGCCTGCTCACCGATCCGGTCGACCTGGCTGTCATCACCGCGATCACCAGCATCGCCCACTCCATCGGCAAGATCACCGTGGCCGAATACGTGGACCGCCCCGAGATCCTGCGCGCCCTGCGCAACTGCGGCGTGGACTACGCCCAGGGCTTCTACGTGGGACGGCCCAAGGCCGGACTGCGCGCGGCCGGCGGGCAGCTGGAGATCGTCGGCGGCAGCGATGCGGCAGCGGCGGGTTGAGACGCAGCGCCGGACGACGTAGAAAAATCGCGCAGGAATTCAGCCGCCGTCTCTTGACCGGCGCACCGGCCGATACGAGCGCCGCGACAGCGGCTCGCGATACCGCGGTGCGGCGCAGGCGGCCCGGCGCATGGTCGCGCGCCGGCCGCCTGCGCAGGCCCGGCTCAGGGCTGGAAACCGTTCACAAAGATCGAATCCGCCGCCGGTTCCGGCGCAGCCAGCGTCGAATCGCGCAGCGCATACGTGCTGCCGCCGAAACTCACCGTGAAATTCCCCGGCGCCACCATCGGCAGGTAATAGACGAATTCCACTTCCAGGCTTCCGCCCGGCGGCAGCGCATTCCAGCTCGACGACAGCCGCGCACGGTGGAAATCGCCGTCCAGGCCGCCGATGTTGTTGCCGCTGTGGCCGCTGGAAACCACGCTGAGCGTCGCACCGGACCAGTTGGTCCAGTTCGCCGGCGCCGAGGTGGCGAGATCGAATTCAAACAGCGCACCGGCCGGAATCGTCGTGGTGGAATTGTTAGTCAGCTTGAGCTTGGGCGTAATCGGATAGTTGTTGTCGCCCAGGTAGAACTCGCCGATGCTGACGCTGACATCCAGCGTGCCGGCGACCGCGGCGCTGCTGTAGCGGCGGTTGCCGTAGGGCGCGGCGCTCTGGAAACGCTGGTGGTAAATATCCGTCAGCGTGGTGCCGATATACCATTCGCCCTGCCCGCCGCGGCGGTCCGGATGCCAGCGGTAGTCGCCGGCCAGCTCCCAGATCATCACGCCGCCTATGCCCTTGCCGGCGATGTAGTCGGCCTTGGCCGCGGTGGAGACTTCGTCTTCGGTGGAGATGAAGACTTTCTTCTGCGCATTCCACAGCCAGGGCGCGGCCAGGGTCGCATCGTAGTGGCGCACATAGCTGCCGCTGAGCTGGTCGGCGGGATCGTTGACCGGATCCAGGCCGTAGGCAGCGAGATACGTCGGCAATATGCCGTTCTCCAGATTCTTGGCATGCCACATGGGGTTGGAGCCGGCCGGCACTTCGGCGTCCAGTTCCAGGTCGTGCCAGATATTGTCTATGCCCAGGGCGCCCTGGCCGCAGCTGGTCAGGCCTATGGAACAGCCGCCGCTCTGCGGCGCCGTGCCCCAGAGGCCGTTGCTGCCGCCGTTCACATTGCGCCAGCCGCGCGTGTAATACGGCACGCCGATGTTGATGCGCCCGGCCGGCAGCGCGCCGCGGAAATAGTGATAGGCCCAGTCGGTGTTGAGATAGCCGATATTGGCGTATTGCGAAGTCGTATACACATTCCAGCTGGCCAGCTCGGCGTCGCGGCCGTCGTCGTACAGCGCGGCGTTCGGGCCTACGAACTGGTTCCAGGCACCGTGCAGGTCGTAGGACATGATGTTGACGTAATCCAGATACTGGGTGACCTGATACGTCTCCATGCCGCGCAGCAGATAGCCCGAGGCCGGCGCCGCGACGGTGAGCAGGTAGTACTTGTTGTCCTGGGCGGAAGCCGCATCCAGTTTCTCGCGCAGGGTCTTCATCAGCGCGACATAGCCGCGCATCAGTGCCGCCCGGCGCGGGTTGGACACGGACCAGTCCAGCGGATGGCCGGCATCGTTCATCGAGGTGGCGTATTCGTAGTCGACATCCACACCGTTGAAGCCGAAGCGGCGCACAAAGGCCACGGCGGAGTCGGCGAAGGTGTCGATCGCGGCCTGGTTGACCTGGTTGTTCGCCGTCACCGTCAGCGTGTAGAAGCCGCCGCTGGGCACGCGGTTGCCCGTGGCGTCGAAATAGCCGCCGGTCTCGGCCCAGCCGCCGACCGAGATCAGGGTCTTGGCATGCGGATTCTGCTTCTTGAACTTGTTCAGCAGGTTGAAATGCCCCTTGTAGCTGAACTCCGGATCCATCTCGGCGCCGGCCACGCCGGGCCATTGCAGGCCGGTGGCGGGGTTCTGCGGATCGCTCTCGTTGCCTACGGACAGCTGGTTGTTGGCGTCGATATGGGCAAAGGCGTAGTTGATGTGGGTGATCTTGCCCCAGGGGATGTCGCTGGCCAGGAAACGCGGCTGCTCGTTCGCACCGGTGCGCCAGCTGGTGAAATAGCCGATGACGCGGCGCTTGCGCCCGCCCATGAGTTCGCGGCCGTCGTTGTCGTAGGCCAGGCAGTACGGCGTGGAAGCGCCGGCGCTCTTGAGCATGCCGTCGGGACGGCAGCGCTCCTGCGCCTGCGCCGCGCCCCATGGCAGCACGGCGGCGAGCAGCGCCGCCAGGCCGAACCGGATCGCACGTTTCATAGCATCCTCCCCAGGTGTGAAGCGTGGTGGCAGTGCGCGGCGCCGGAGCGCCGCGGTCCTGTGTTGAAAAGATTCAGTTCAGTTCACAGAAAGAACCCGACCCGCGCTCAAGGCATGGTCTGGAAGCCATTGGCGAAGATCGCATCGGCCGGCGGTCCCGAGCCGTGGCCCAGGCCTTCATGCATCGCATTGAGGATGCGGCCGTTGTCGGCGTCGATTTCCCAGCCGAAGACGCCGCCCAGGCCGTTGGCGCGCACGTACTGCGCCTTGGCCCTGGCCGAGCGCGGATTCTCGAAGGTGATCAGCTTGGCCGCGGACGGATTCCATACCCAGGCCGCCTCGGCCGTAGCGTCATAGCCGGCGCTGTAGCCGCCGGCGCCGCTGCCGTTCTCGCCGCCGACGAAGGCGCTTTCGATATGGCGGTAGTCGAACACGCCGTTTTCCCAGGTGCCGGGGCTGGCCGGGCCGCCGCCGCTGCCGCTGAACGGATTGCCGCCCTGCACGCCGCTCACGGCCTGCCAGCCGCGCCCGTACATGGCCACGCCCATTACGACCTTGGACGCGGGCACGCCTGCGCTGATGAGATTGCTGGTCGTGGCCGAGGCATGCCAGCCGGCGGCGCCACCGGAAGCCGCCTGGTGCAGGCCGGCATGATGGCCCAGGGTGCTGCTGAAGCCGCCGTAGTAGTCGTAGCTCATGGCGAAGACCAGATCCAGCTTCTGCCCGGCGACGCGGTAGTCGACCGCGTTGATCTTCTCCGGCGCCGCACCCACGGCGGCAGTCAGCAGGTAGTGGCGGTTGTTCTGTTGGCCCAGCATATCCAGCGCCGCGCGCAACTCGGTCAGCAGCGCGCTGTAGTTGGCGCGGTCGGCGGCGCTGCCCAGGGCGGCATTGGCACCGCCGCCGCCCGGATATTCCCAGTCCAGGTCCAGGCCGTCGAAAAAGGTATACGTTTGCAGGAACTGGATGGCCGAAGCGATGAACGTCGCGCGCCGGGCCGGGTCGGCGGCCAGATGATAGAACGGGTCTGACAGGGTCCAGCCGCCGATCGAGGGCAATATCTTCAGGCCGGGCTGGGCCGCCTTGGCGCGCTTGAGCTGGCCGAAATTGCCGCGCACCGGCGTGTCCCAGGCGTCGCCGGGATAGTTCATGTCCAGCGCGGCGTTGCGGTCGTGGATGGTGACGGTGTAGTCGGCCTGATCGGCACATTCGCGCAGCAGCGCCTGGTAACCCTGCGGGTTCTCCGCAGCCAGCGTATCGTTGGGCCCGCAGATCGCAATAAAGGCGTAGAGGATGTGGCTGAGGTTGGCGGTGGGCATCTTGCGCACCGGGAAGGCGCGGCCGTACACGCCCCATTCGACGAAATACGCGCCGACTACCGAATTCGTGCTGTTGCTGTAGGGGCGGTTGTGCTCCAGCAACGGCGCCGGCCAGGCCAGGCCGTCGCTGCCGCCGTCACCGCCGCCGCCGCTGCCCAGGGTCAGCGTGCGCGGCGCACTGGCCGTGCACTGCTCGGCCGCGCCGCTGCCCAGGCAAAGATCGACGATGAAGGTCTGCGTGCCGGCCTGGCTGAAGCTCAGCCGGCGCGAACCGTGCTGGGCGTTCTGGCCGTTCGGCGTCAGCGCGGCCTCGTGCACGACAGCGCCGTTCTGGCGCAGTTTCCAGTGGTCGCCGTTGGTGCCCCACCACAGGTCCCAGCTCAGATCCAGTTCGGCCGTGCCGCCGCTGAGCGGCAGGCTTTCCGGCGTCCAGGCGATCACCGGCGCGGCCGGCGCCTGGGCGGCGGCACATTGCCACGCGCCGCAGCAGGCGAAAAAAGACAACAGCAAGGCGCTGCGCGACGGCACAGACATGGACTTTCTCCCCAATGGAAAAATTACATCTTGCGCGAACGCGGCGAAGCCGCGGGGCGCACCATGGACGGACATGACAACGTTGTCAAATTATCTTTCGCGGAGCGGACAAAACCGTGCGGCCTGTCACGGGCCGCGGCGACGCTGGCGTATGGGCGGGCCGCCGGGGCGGCGGTGCGGCCAGGCGGCCTCTCGGCTGGAAGACCCGCGAACCGTATCAGTTGATACTCGGAACCATCCGGAATCTCTCCGGACGCGAACCCGCCGCTTCGCAGATGACAACGTTTTCAGGAACGTATCCCGAATCTCGAATCCCCGATCCCGCGAAATCGCGCCAACCCCGCGGAGTTCGCGATTCGAGATTGGCGATTCGAGAGCCGCCACCGGCAGCCCGGCGCTCTGTCCGCAACGACAAGACACTGCGCCGCGTCCCCGCTCCAGCTACTATTGCGCCCCCTCGCCCCGCCCTGCCGCCATGAGCGAAAGCCCGACCGGAACCGATCTGCATTTCATGCACCAGGCCCTGGCGCTGGCGCGCCTGGCCGAGGAACAGCATGGCGAGGTGCCGGTAGGCGCGGTGCTGGTGCTGGACGGTGAAATCGTCGGGGAAGGTTTCAACCGCAATATCGGCCTGAACGATCCCAGCGCCCACGCCGAGATCCTTGCCCTGCGCGCGGCCGGCCAGCGCCTGGGCAACTACCGGTTTCCGGGTTCCACCCTGTACGTGACGCTGGAGCCCTGCGCCATGTGTTCCATGGCACTGATCCATGCGCGCGTCGCGCGCGTCGTCTATGCCGCGACCGATCCCAAGACCGGCGCCGCCGGCAGCGTGTTCGACACGCTGATTTCCGAACGCCATAACCACCGCATCGCGGTAGAGGGCGGCGTGGCTGCGGCGGAGGCGGCCGGCCTGCTGCGCGCTTTCTTCCGCAAGCGGCGCTGAGCGCCGCGTCTCACCACCACACGATCAGGGCGACGACGCCGGCGACCACGCCGTACTTGATGGCGTAGTAGGCGCTTTCGCTGCGCTCCTTGAGCGCCTTGGATTTCAGGCGCAGCGCGTAGAAATACTTGAACAGGTGGTTGATTGCGCCGGTCCTGTCGCCTTCCTGGTTGGGCGAGGCGCCCGCGACGATCAGGTTGCGCGCGACGAAGCGGTTGAAGGCCCGCGCCCAGCCCCAGCGCAGCGGCCGTTCCACGTCGCAGAACAGGATGATGCGGTTCCTGCCCGAATCATTGCGCGCGGCATGGATATAGGTCTCGTCGAACATGGTCCATTCGCCGTCGCGCCAGCTGTAGCGGCCACCGTCGACCTCGATGAAGCAGGCGTCGTCGTTGGGCGTGGCCAGGCCCAGGTGCAGGCGCAGCGAGCCGGCGTAGGGATCGCGGTGCGGCCGCAGCTCGCCGCCGTGGGGCAGTTCGGCGAACATGGCCGCCTTGACGCTGGGCACCTCGCGCAGCAGGCGCGTGGTCAGCGGGCACAGTTCGGCCGCCGAGGGATGCGCTTCGTCGTACCACTTGAGGTAGAAGCGCTTCCAGCCGCGGCGGAAGAACGAATTGAAGCCGACATCGTTATAGCCTTCGGCCGCCTTGATCTGCTGCAGCTCGCGCAGGCGCAGGGCCTCGTCGCGGATCTCGCGCCAATGCGCGCGCAGCGGTTCCAGCTCGGGGAAATGCTGCTCGGGAACGATGAACGGGCGCGTCGGCACGCGCGAGCACAGGTACATCAGCACGTTGACCGGCGCCATGAAAGTCGAATGGTCCAGCAGCTGGCGACCGAGCCGATGCCGCACGCGGCCACGGAAATGCACGTAAGCCGCGCAGGCAAGGAACAGCAGAACGAAGACCCATTTCACGGTCGCAATTTCCAGATCGAATCGGTCACCCTGGACTGGCGGGGAGCTAGCCGGCGGGGCGTGACGCCGTTGCGGCCAGAAGGTGGCGCCGCCGGTCCCGATCACGGACGCGCGGCAGTGCCGTGGCCAAACTGCGGGCATTCTAGCAGGCCGCCGCGGGCCGGCTTGCGAACTTCGTCCTGCTGCGGCGGCCGCGGCAGTGGAAAGCACAGCCGCTGCTGATTTTTCCGGCAGCGGCTCCGTCTGGCGGCGGGTATGCCGGCCATAGCCGCGCAAAGCCTGGTGACGGGCTCGCACCGGCGCGAGCGCGCACCGCCGCGCTGCCGCCGGCGACCTCATCCTTGTGCTTCGTCCTCCCTTCACGACAAGCCGCCGCCCGCGAGAAACCTGCACCATCCATCCGTACCCGCGGACCACGACATCCCCCCGCACGGCGGCGCAGCATCAGCAGTGCAACAAGGAAATTGGAAATTAATTCCACTTTGCCTGAGAGAAATGCAGCCCAGCGCGCACTAGCTTCATGGTAGCTCGCACGGGGAAGCCGCAGTGGACACGCCAGGCACAGACATTGCCGCACGAATGGCGCGCCAGCTGATCTGGGTGCTGGCGGCGTTGCTGGCGGCGCCGGCGACGGCGCAGGACTGTCCGGACAACCCGGCCATACGCACGAATATCGAACAGGTGCGCGCCGACTGCCTCGGCGCCGCCGGCGCCCTGGTCGCGCTCGAAGCGCCGGGCAACGAGGAGGACGCCGGCAAGTCGGCGGATGCCTTGCAGCGCTGCGCCCGTTCCGCGCGCCTGCTCGGCCTGTGCAAGGGCGGCCAGGCCTGCCTGTTCAGCGGCGCCGGGCCTGGCCTGCCCCAGTGCGGCGCCTCGCCGCGGCGGCTTTCCGCCGTGGCACTGGAAGCCGCGAAGTTGTGGTCGCCCGCGCCCGGGGCAGAGGCCGGAGCCCGTCTTCCAGATGCGCCGCAGCGGCTGCAATGGAGCGGATTTCTTTTCCGCCTCTACGGCGAACGCTGCCGCAGCCTCAGCGGCTGCTGGGCCTGGCTCAAGTCGCGCGCGCTGAGCAGC
Source organism: Tahibacter harae (assembly GCF_024437735.1). Classification (GTDB taxonomy): domain Bacteria; phylum Pseudomonadota; class Gammaproteobacteria; order Xanthomonadales; family Rhodanobacteraceae; genus Tahibacter; species Tahibacter harae. The sequence continues at coordinate 101,542 of NZ_JANFQO010000015.1, forward strand.
GATCCGCGCGACTACCGCGACCAGGAACTCGCCGCGCGCATAGACCAGACCAGCCGGCGCATGGAAGGCATGCGCAACGAATTCAGCCAGACGCTCAAGACCATCTGGCAGGGCCCGGCGCCCGACGCATCGGCCAGCGACGGCCTGCAGACACTGCTCCATGGCGGCAGCCAATCACTGCAGGCCCTGGCCGCGGATGTGCACGCGGCGCGCGTCGCGGTCGAGAACCATCTTCGCCCCGGGGCGCCGGATCGCCGCCGGTCCACGGACACAGGCTCATCCGCGGGCGAGGATGCAGCAACCGGAAAAGACCCGCCGGACAAAGAGGAAGCACTCGCCGCGGCGATCAGCGGCCTCGCCAGTGCCGTGGCTGCGCTGAAACCGGAAAAGCCCGCCCAGCCCGCACCGCTGAGCCAGATCCGCCCCGACGACGATTACGAAAGAATCTTCACCCAGGCGCGCAGCATCGGCTACGGCCTGCTGCTGGTGCCGGACCCGCGCGTGCCGCGCCACCGGCGCAGCTACGACATGAGCATCGCCTCGACCAGCCAGGCCATGCTGGCCGAGGACTACGTGCTCGACCGCTATTCCATGCCGTGGCAGGACTATCTGGACAATCCCGCGAGCAAGCCGGCAGCGGCGGCGGCGGCCGCGCGCTATCTCGACGACGGCCGCTTCGGCGTGCTGCTGTATCGCCACGACGGCTGGCGCAACGGCTCGGCGGGCTACGATATCCGCGTGCTGTTCGTGGTCGCGGAAACGGCGAGTTTCGGCGTGCAGCAGCAGGCCTTCATCGGCGCCGTCGCCCGCGTGCTGGAGAAAACCGCCTGCACAGACGGGCTGCCCCGCCAGTTCGCGCTGGTCTATCCAGGCGTGGCCGGAGCGGCAACGCCTGCGTGCACGACGGATCGCCCCCTCAGCATCATCGGCCCGGCATTTTCCGGCTCCATCACCTCGCTGGTCGAGGCGCTGCATCAAGTGGATGCGGCCGTGCTCGAACGCGAATCCAGGTGCGCGGAAAAATTCGGCAGCGGAAACACGGAAAACGCCGCTGCGGGCGTCACCCGCAATCCGCCGGCTGCGGCCCGGGACGAGGCTGCGCGGCGGGATGATGCCCGGCAATGCGCCGCCCGGCAGCGCGCGGCGCAGGCGGTACGCTGCACGCTGGATTTTCCACCTTGCGGAAATGTATACGCGAACCTGATCTCGCCGGCCACTACCGCCACCAGCAACGGCAACCTGGAAAAACTGCTCGCGGAGACACAGGCGACACGCTTCCGCATTCACTACCAGCGCCTGGCCGTCAGCGACAAAAGCAAGCTTGAGGAACTGGGCAAACTGTTGCCGCCGGAAGGGCCGCATTCGCAGGAAGGTGCGGATACGCAGCCCGAACCGCCGTCGGTCGTGCTGTTCGCCGAAGCCTCGATCTTCGGCAACGGCCTCTGCCCGCGCGATTCGCCGCTGAAGGTGTGCAAAAGGTCGGTCACGATCCACTTCCCGGCCAATATTGCCGACATCCGCTACGGCCAGAACGCGCAGGACCGGGCGCACCGGCAGCAGGTGCAGGACAGTCTGAAGGTGTCCCAGGAGCGCAGCACGCTGGCCCTGGAGGACGGCGCCGAAAACGGTTCGGAATTTCCGGAAAGCCAGCGTTCGCCGCTGTCCACGGTCAGCGCGTCGGCGGTGCTGGACCAGTTGATCGAGCAGGCCCGCGCGTACCGACCACGGCTCATCATCGTCGCCGCCACCGATGTGCGCGACCGCCTATTCCTGTTCGACCGCCTGCGCCGGCAGATCCCCGGCGCCTTGCTGGTCGATCTGGAAACCGACGTGCTGATGAGCCATCCCAATTTCATCCACGCCAGCCGCGGCAGCCTGCTGCTGGGCTCTGCCCGGCTCAGCAACCGCCGGGACCAACCGCAGGAAGCGCTGGTGAGCTTCGCCACGGACGACCAGGCGCTGCTGTACGCAGCGATTCGCAGCCTGTGCGATCCGCAGCTGCCGCTCAGCTGCCAGGCCGCGCAGGGCGGCGCCAGGCTGCGCCTGTTCCGCGATGCGGCAGCGCCCGCACCGGTACTGCACATGCCCACGCAGCAGGGACTGATGCCGGTCACGCTGGACCCGCCATGCGAAGGCCGCTGGCCTGTCACGGTGCTGCAGTGGCTGAGTCCGTTGCTGGCCCTGCTCGCCGTTGCCGCACTCGCCCTGCTGCACCAGTTGCTGCGTCCGCGCCGCGGCGCGAAATGGTGGCGCCGTGGCGCCGCCATCGCCGGCACGATCACCTTGCTCGGCCTTTGCCTGTACGGGCTGTGCAGGATTCCGCCGCTGCAAGGCAATTCGACCCTGCTGGCACTGTCGGGCGTCAATCCGTGGCTGGCCGCCGCCATCGTCGCCGGCGCGGTGGGCTTCGCCGTGCTGTATGTGCTGGGCACACGGTCCGCCTACGCCCTGTCGGTCGCGTTGACCGACGGCGAGGTCCGCCATCTCCTGCCGGGCGGCGCCGGCAGCGCGGCGCAGCGCCAGAACCTCATCGCACCGCTGGACCTGACCAACGGCGGCATCGCCCTGCCAGCCTTTGTCGCCATGCTGCTCTGGCTGTGGCTACTGATCACTCAGCCCGGCTGGCGCCACGGCCTGCTGCAGGGCTGGGCGGAAATGATGCTGACCTTCGCCCAGCCCGTCATAGCACTGGCCGCCGTGGCCGGCCTGGTGCTGTTCGCCGCCTGGACGCATTGCGCCCTGATCAGCGCCCGCCGCGTGGCGGCGATGGCGCAGCGTTTCAACGGCGACGGCCTGCCGTCCTGGTCGGCCCTGCCGGGTTTTGTTGTCGGCAGCATCGCCGCCGGCCCGCGGAACTGGCTGGAAAAAACCTTGCGGACCATCACCGGTGGCGAAGCCGAACTGCGCGTAGTGCCGCCGCTCCAGGCAGACGCACCGCTGACCCGCGTGCGTGCGCGGCCGCGCTTCGCCGCCACGCCGTTGCTGGCGCGCAGCCGCTATTTCGACTGGCTGGACCAGGCGCTGTCCGGCGCCGGCGGCGCGACCGACGCCGCGCACCGGTCCCGGCTGGAACGTCTGTGCCAGCTGCAGAACGATTTCAGCGACAACCTGCGCGAACGCGCGCTGCTCGCGCTGATCTTCGCGTACCAGGCCGAAGCCGCGCGCTACAGCCTGTATTTCGGCCTGCTCATGGCGCTGGCGCTGCCGCTGCTGGCGTACAGCTATCCGCTCGCCGGCGGCGAACGCTACGCCCTGTTCGGGCTGGTCCTGCTGCTGGCCGGCGCTTTTCTTTCCGCCTTTCTTTTGCACCGTATGCAGCACGCGCCGGCGCTGGATCGCCTGCTCTGCGACGGCGAAGGCAAGACCAAGTTCGAGTACCAGACCCTCACCGCGCTGTTCTCGCCGCTGCTGATGGCGCTGTTCGGCTGGGCCGTGGTCAAGATGCCCGGCGTGCTGGACTGGAGCGGCGGGATGCTTGAAGTGCTGCTTGGAGTATTCAAGCGATGACCACGCCCGCCTACCTCGGTCCACGCACCCTGCCGGCGCAGCTGTATGGCCAGGACTTCGACGGCGAACGCCAGCGGCGCCTGCTCGCCTACGCCGCCGCGCCGCTGCCCGGCCCCGCTGTGCTGGAACAGCGCGACGGCCTGTTCGTACTGCCCTGGAACGAAGCAGGCGGCAGTGTCCTGTGCGTAGGCGATGCGGCAGCAAAGCTGCTGCAATCGGTGCGCCGGCACGCCGGCCGGATGCTGGCGGGACTGGCTTGCGGCCAGGCACCGCACTGGCCGCACTGGAACTCGCTGGTCCTGCTCGCGCCGGATTTGCCGGCGGATGTCTTCGCCGGCAACGCCGACCCGTTCAGCGAAGCCGCCATCGCGCTGCGCTGCTTCGAACGCATCATCGTGCTGCATTGTCCACAAGATCGCATCATCGCCGGCGGCCTGGGCCGCAGCGGGCCGGCCGCGGGCAGCGACGGCCGCGTCGGCGCGGCCGATCTCTCGCCCCTGGTGGAATGCCGCCATGACAGCGCCTACGGCGCATTGTGCTCCTGCGAATCCCTGTCCCTGATCCTGCGCCTGCTGCAGGGCGCGCCGCTGCCGGCGGCGCTGCCTGCACGCACGCGCCCGGCCACTGCCTGATTGCGAGGAAACCTCATCATGGCCACCACCCTGCACTGCCTGGACATCACCGATTTCGCGCTGCTGCTGCACCAGGCGCCGCCGCGGCGGCGCATCAGCAGCGTGCATCTGCACCACACCGGCATGCTGTCCCAGGCGCAATGGCGCGGCGAAGCAAGTCTGCTCGCCCTGCGCCAGCTGCACGGCGTGGAGCGCGGCCAGGGCGATATGGCCCAACACCTGACCATCGATCCCGCCGGCGGCATCTGGCCGGGACGCGACTGGGAACTGCCGCCAGCCAGTTGCGCCGCGCCGGCCGCCGAAGGCGCGCCGTCGTGGAATGGCGACACGCACGAAGGCCCGTTCATGATCGTGCTGGTCGGCAACTTCGACGACCGCAAGGACAAGCTGGTCGGCGCCCAGGAACAGGCCCTGATCGACGTGGTCGCGCTGCTGCTGCACCAGGCCGGCCGGACCAGCGGCGCGTGGATCCCGGTGCTGTCCCACGCGCAGATGCACGGCAGCGGCACGTACTGCCCGGGCACCAGCCTGACCGTGCAGAATGACAAGAGCAACCGGCTGGAACAAGAACTGCTGCAGAAATTCACCAGGCGGGCGGAGAAACTTGCTGCAACCGCATCCCCGGCGCTGCCGCTGCCGCTGCACCAGCTGCCGCCATCGCTGCGTGCCGCCGTTGCGGCCGGGCGCGAGCGCGCCGCGCATGGCGTGCCGCGCACACCGGCGCCGGCGCTGGAAATTCCCGAGGACCATGCCGCCCGCGTGACCACGGCCGAACTGGCGCGCAACCTCGCCGGACTGGCTTCCGGCGGCCGCGGCGCGATCGATCCGCGCTACGCGCCGCTGTTCGGCCACGTGGTCAATACCGCGCGCGGCCTGCTGCTGGAATCGCCGGTGCAGGACGGTAAAGCCGGCAGCTTCTTCACCAGCCAGGATGAACTGGAGCATGGTTTTTTCAACAAGCTCGACCAATTCGAACGCCGGCTTGCGCCGGAGGCGCCGCTGCGCATCCTGATCCATCTGCACGGAGGCCTTGTGGCGGAACGCGACTCGCTCGACTATGCACTGGCGCACCAGCCCTGGTGGCAGCAGGCGCTGGGCGTCTTTCCATTCTTCATGACCTGGGAATCCGGCTTCCTTGAAAGCCTGCTGCGCAACAAGCGCGAACTGGAAACCGGCCGCGGCCTGGGCGACTGGCTGATCGAGAAAACCGCGGGGCCGCTGGCGCGCCTGCTGTGGGACCGCATGAAGATCAATGCGGAGCTGTGCAGCGCCGCCGACTGGCATGCCCGCTTCCGCCAACTGGAAGATGCCGCACCGCCGGCCCGGGTGCCGCGCGGCGTTGCCGGCGGCGCGCGCCTGTTCGCCCTGGCCTTGTTTGAGCGCCTGGGCGAATACGCGCAGCGGCGCAAGGTGCAGTTGCACGCGCTGGGCCACAGCGCCGGATCGATCTATCACTGCCATTTCCTGCCGCTGCTGCTGGATCTGATCCGACAGCGCAACCTCAAGGACGAGGTCAGCATCGAATCGCTGCATCTGCTCGCACCCGCCGTGCGCCTGGACACCTTCGAGGATCATCTGGCCGGCCCCATCGCCAAACGCGAAATCCGCCAGACCTGGCTCTACACCATGGACGACCGGCGCGAGCGCGACGACAGCGTGGCCGGGATCTATCGCAAATCCCTGCTGTATTTCGTCGACGAAGCCTGCGAGCGCAACAACCCCGGTATCCTCGGCATGGCCAGCTATCTGGAGAAAGAACGCGCCCAGGCCGGCAGCCCGATCGCGCGCGCCTTCCCGCCCGGCGCCGCCGCGCCAGGCCAGGTCGACTTCAGCGACGGCGGCCGCCGTCTGCACGTGACTGAATCGCGCACCCACGGCGGCTTCGACAACGATCCGGCGACGATGAACTCCGTCGCCGCACGCATCCTTGGCCAGGCGCTTCCCGGACAAAGCGAGTACCGGCGCTGGATCCCGGCCGACGATAAAAAGCGCGCCGCACAGGAGCTTTCCGACGCTGCTCCGCCGGCGCGCGCCGCAGCCGCCGGCGGCCGGCGCATCGCCCTGTGCGTAGGCATAGACGCCTATCCCACCGCGCCGCTCAGCGGCTGCGTCGGCGACAGCCGCAGCTGGGGCCAGGCGCTGCAGGCGCTGGGCTTCGCTGTGCGCTATCTGCACGATGCCGAGGCCACCCGCGCCAACCTCGCCGCGCGCATCGCCGAACTGGTGCGCGAGGCGCGCAGCGGCGACTGGCTGGTGCTGCAGATCGCCAGCCACGGCACCGTGTTCGACGATGTCTCCGGCGATGAAGCCTCCGGCTCAGACCAGGCCGTGGTGCCGGTGGATTTCCGCGACAACGGCTGCCTGCTGGATGATGAACTGCAGCAGCTGCTGCGGCCGCTGCCGGCGGATGCGCGGCTGACCCTGTTCTTCGACCTGTGCCACTCGCTGTCGGCCAGCCGCTTCGCTCCGGCCCTGGGCCGCGCCGCGGGCGCGGACGAGCGCGTGCGCCTGCTGCCGGCGGACGCGCAGATGTACGCGGCCCGCGCGCGCCAGCGCGCCGCGCTGCCGCCGCGCAGCCGCGTTAACACGCCGGTGGGCTGGCTGCATCTGGCTGCCTGCCAGGACAGCGAATACGCCTACGAAACCAATGCCTCCGGCGATTTCACCCGCTGCGCCGTGCCGCTGCTGGCACGCGCCGCCGCCGAAGGCTGGAGCGCGGCCGCCTTCGTCGCCGCGGTGCAGCGCACCTTCCCGCCGGGCTCGCGCCAGAACCCCGGCCTGATGCCGGGCTGCAATCCGCACCAGCGCCTGCTGCCCGCTCCGGCCGGCACCGCCGCGGCGCAGGACCGCGGCGGCGAACTGGCGCGCATCGCCCAGCTGCTGGAGCAGGCCGCCAGCGGCCTGCGGGCCTTGCAGGGCTGACCTCATGCAACTGGCCGACGACGACATCCTCATCGCCGCGCGCCTGGCCGATGCGCCCGTGGCGACGTCCAACGTGCGCGAGCGCCGCCGCCTGCAGATCTACGCCGTAGATCCGGCGCTGCGCCAGCGCGACGGCCAGATCACCCAGATCGATCTGCCGTTCGAGCCGCTGCCGCAGATGCGCGGCCGGCGCCTGAGCGTGGATCTGCTGCCCGGCCCCTTCGATGCGACCCGGCTGCGCGCGGCCGACCTGGACAGCGTGCAGGTCGCCGCCCGCGCCGGCCTCAGCCCGTCGATGACGGATCCCTGCTTCGCCCAGCAGATGACCTACGCGGTGTGCAGCTGGACGCTGGAGCGCTTCCGCCGCGCCCTCGGGCGCGAGCCCGAGTTCGCCTTTGCCGGCAGGCTGCAGCTGCAACCCAACGCGATGGAAGAAGCCAACGCCTATTACGACCGCGAAAAGCAGGCGCTGCGCTTCGGCTGGTTCCGCCAGAACGTGGATGCGCCCGGCGCCAACCAGCGCGGCGCCCTGGTCTGCACCGCGCTGTCCCACGACATCGTCGTGCACGAGATGGCGCATGCCCTGCTCGACGGCCAGCGCAGCCACTTGCTGCTGCCGACCAATCCCGACGTACTGGCGCTGCACGAAGGTTTCGCCGACCTGATCGCGCTGTTCGCCCATTTCACCCATTACGATCTCGTGCGCGATGCCATCGCCCGCTACGACGGCAACCTGGACGATCCGCGCCTGATCCAGATAGGCCGCCAGTTCGGCCAGGGCAGCGGGCTGGGCGGCCCGCTGCGCACCTCCATTCTCGATCCCGTGGCCGAGGACAGCGACGCACCCTCGCCGGTCAACTACGCCAACGCGCTGCTGCCGCATGCGCGCGGCTCGCTGCTGCTGTCGGCCGTGTTCGAGGCCTTCCGCAACGTATACCTGCGCAAGACCGAAAAATGGCGCCGGGTGGCAGCGGGTTTTTCCACACTTTCATCGCATCCGCTGCTGTTCGACCAGCTCAGCAAGACCGCCTGCGAACTCGCCGGCCAGTTCCTCAACATCGTCATCCGCGCGCTGGACTACCTGCCGCCGGTGGACGTGGATTTCGGCGAGTTCCTGCGCGCCATGATCACGGCCGACTACGAACTGGTGCCCGACGATCCGTGGCATTACCGCGAAGCCCTGGTCTACGCCTTCCGCCGCTATGGCATTCCGGTCTCCAACGTGCAGGCGCTGGACGAGAAGGAGCTGCTCTGGCGCGATGCCGAGGAACTGCCGCTGGCGCGCGATCTCAAGGCCGGCGCCCTGGAGCGCCTGGCGGCGCTGCCGCGCCGCCCGGGCCCGGACGAGCCGCCGCTTTCCTGGCGCCGCGCCGAATGCGTGCGCGATTTCCTGCGCGACAACGGCGAGTCCCTGGCGGCCTTGAGCCTGACGCAGCCGGACGTGCGCGGCGAACAGTTGCGGATCGAGAGCATACGCGCGATCAACCGCATCAGCCCAGCCGGCGAACTGACTGCCGAATTCGGCATAGAACTGCTGCAATGGCGGCGCGATCCGGACATTGGCTGGTTTCCCGGCGGCTGCACCCTGATCGTGAGCGGCGAAGGAAAGCTGCGCTATGTGATCTGGAAGGATCCACGCAGCGCCAGCCGCATCGCCGCGACGCGCCGCTATCTCGATGGCGCCGGCCTGCGCCATGCGGGGCTGTTCCAGGCGGATGAGCCGGCAGATGTGAACCGCGCGGCGAGCCGGGCGCTGCATGCACTGCATCTGCCCTGCTGCTGAGGCGTGGCGGCCTTGCTAGCCGCCGGGCTGCAACGCACCGGCCTCCAGCGCCGCATGCTGCGCCCGGCGCAGGCGCGCGCAGGGCAATACCAGCTGCGCCCAGGCCGCGGCCGGCAGCGCCGCCGGCCGGCTGATCTCGCCCACGCGCCGGCGCAGCGGCGTGCCGGCGAACAGGATGTGATTGCCCTGTTCGGCATCGTCCACGCCCAGCACGGCGCCGTCGAAATGGCGGCGCAGGCGCTGGCGGAAACGCTCCAGGTTGGGATCGTCGCGCGCCAGATTCACCACCAGCAGACCACCGCGCCTGAGCGCGCCGCGGCAGTCCTCGACGAAGCTTGCCGCCGCCAGCCGCGCCGGCATGCCGGCCGCGTCGTAGCCGTCGAGCAGGATCACATCGAAGCGCCGCCGCACCGCCGCCACGAAGCGCGCGCCGTCGTCCATGCGCACGCTGAAACGGCGGTCGTTGCGCGGCACGTGGAATTCATCGCGCAAGGCGATCACGTCCGCGTCTATCTCCACGACCTCGATGCGCGCCTGCGGCAGGAAGCGGTGACAGAACTTGGCCAGCGAGCCTCCGCCCAATCCGATCATCGCCACCTGCCGCGGCTGCGGCAGGAACAGCAGGAAGCCCATCATGGTGCGGGTGTAGTCGAACACCAGCGTATCCGGCTCGCGCTTGAGCATGCGGCTCTGGATCAGCTCCGGGCCGAAATGCAGCGAACGGGTGGTTTCGGTGTCGACGATGTACGGCTTGGGCGGCATGGCGAAGCGGCGGCGGAGGGCGGCGGCGGAGGGCGGCGGGCAGCATAACGGATGGACAGCGGCTTCCCCGCACCGGCGGCGCGCGGCGCGCCGCCCGGCCGGCGCACTTGCTGCGGCGAAGCCGCCGCGGCGTCCGCCCTGGCGGAACACCTGCCGCGGCGAAGCCACCGCGCCGGTGCGCTTGATCGGCGCACCTGCTCTACACTGGCCGCATGCCGCCCGCTATGCCGCCCTGCCCCGTGGAGCCGCGCTGAACCTGGACTACGACGCCCAGGCCGGTGCTGTCGCCGCACTGTACTGCGCGGAGCAACTACACCGCTTCAGCCTCCGCTACAACGTCAACGACGGCTTCGAGCCGCTGCACGCCGTGGTCGCGCATCCGCATTGCGATGCCGGCACGGCGCTGTATCTCTACTGGCAATTCCACGAACTGCTGGCCGATGCCCAGGCCCGCGCCGATACGGCGCTGGAACCACCGCGCTGGAATGCCGATGCCGTGCTGACGGCGATAGAACAGCGCTATCCGCACGGTTTTCGCCACCACGCCGTTGCCTACGACCCGGCTGCCCTAGCGCTGGACGCAACAGGGCTGGCGCAGATCCGCGCCCCCCATCCCGGCTTGCCGCTGCTGCACCCGTTGCGCACCGGCATCGCGGCAGACACGCCGCACTGATGCAGCGCCCTTGCCCCCTGCGTCTGCCGCCTCATCGATTGCCGTCGCCCCGCGAACCGCTGGCGACAGGAAAGCATCGCCCGGGCGATCCGCGGACTTCCTGAGCGCCGTGGCGTTGCTTTCCGCGAAGCAACCGGCGCGCGGCCCGGCGATACCGAAGTCTGCGTTCCGACCAGGCCGCCGGACGCAGGCGCTGAAACATTACGGTGTTTTTCAACAGCGCGTGGCGGCCCGCAGGACGGTCTTCACTCCCACTTGATCATAAATAGCCGAAAAACAACCATATATATCAATGCCTTACTAATGGCCGCTCTGTAAGTACCATGAACAATACCACGCTCAACTCCACAGCACTTGGATGACGCCAAGGATTCAGGGCAACTTCGCAGCCCTGACGCTGCCGAAGGCTGTCCGCCCAGGCCGCCAAGGTATCAATCTCTGCAGTCAGTGTCTCTGGCCTCGGCAGAGGACGGCTCAACGCAGCGGCGGCGCTGTGCAGCAGCTCGGAACAGCGACCAAATCCGTCCCGCATGGCCTCGCAGTCGGGAACCGTGATCGCGGTCAGCTTGACCAAGCCAGGCGTCTTCACTTCGTTGGACAGTCGCCGGATGACGTGCCCGACAGCTTCTTCAACCGCGATCTCCCACGTATCGCGCAACGTCGCGGCGATGGATTTAACGGACTTGCGCCACTCGTCGAGATTGCCCTGCTCGAAATGGTAGCGTTCACCCGCAAGCTGATTGCTCAGACTTGTGGTGATGTCACTGACCCGACGCGCTTTGAATGGCGGCTCGCTGCGGCAGAAGCCTGCCTTGTCAGCGCCCCGGCCGATGGAGCTAATCGCCACCGGCGGCTTGGGCTGAGCATCATCCGCTGCGCGATTCAGCTCGAACAGGAACGCAAGATCATGCGCGAAGACGATGACCTGGCGGTGCGCGGCCTCAGCCACTGACCTGCCCCCACCTGCCGTACCAATGATTACTGACAAAGCCCGGAGTTGAAAGGTACTGCGTTGCTAGCTTGCTGTGCTCGGTGATTGGCGGCGAACTGTGCCGGTGGAACGCGTCTACAACTGCTGTGTGGCCGCACTTCGTTGTAGTCACGCCGCTATGTCGCGATGACATCGCGAGCTTGAGCCAGCGAAGTGAACCCGTGTTCGTTGAGGCATTCGTCGCGGAACTTTCCGTTGAAGCTCTCGACGTAGCCGTTCTGCATGGGACGGCCCGGCTGAATCAGCAAATGTTCGATGCCATGTCGTTGCGTCCAGGCGATGAAAGCTCGACTGGTGAACTCAGGGCCGTCGTCGGTTCGCACAGCACGCGGGTAACCGCGAAAGCAGGCGGCCTGGTCCAGTACATGCACTACGTAGGCGCCGCTGATGCCGTGATCGACGGCAATGTCGACGCATTCGTGGCTGAAGTCATCAGCGACCGTCAGGCACTTCAGCTGGCGACTGCTAGCCAAGGTGTCGCTGACAAAATCCATGCTCCATACCGCGTTCGGGCTATTGGCCGGCGTGAGCGGTTGGCGCTCGCTGGTGGGGCGCTTGGCTTTCTTGCGGCGGCGCACAGCCAAATTCGCCTCTTGGTATAGGCGGTAGATCTTCTTGTGGTTCACGCTCGGAAACTCCAGACGCAGCAAGTCGTGCAGACGGCGGTAGCCAAATCTGCGGCGAACTTGCGCCAGCTCGATGATCCGGGCCGACAGCCTTGCGTGGCGGCCGTTGGCTGAGGCGGATGACGGAAGGCATCGCGGGATAGCCCCGCAAGGCGGCAGGCTCGTCGCTCGCTCAACGTCGTGAGTTCAAGCATGCGACGAACCGCCTCGCGCTTGCGTTGCGGGGCTAGCGCTTTGCCCCAAAGCCGATCTTCAGCCCTTCGATGTCCAGGTGCGCTCCGGCCAACAGGCGCTTCAGCCGATTGCTCTCGGCCTCCAATTCCTTCAGGCGCTTGGCGTCTTCGCCTTCCATGCCGCCGTACTTCGCCCGCCAGCTGTAGAAGCTGGCAGGACTGAGGCCATGCTGGCGCGCGAGCTCCGCGACAGCCATGCCAGCTTCTGCTTGCTTGATGAACCCGATGATTTGCTCGGTGGTGAAGCGACTCTTCTTCATGTCCGTCCTCGTGATTGACGGACTTTACAGCTTCAGTTGGTACGGCTCAGCGGGGGCAGGTCACATCCTGGCAGGCGGCCAGGGCTATTCATGCACTTGGGCTGTCCTATGCCTTCACCAACTTCGCAGCGCTGGGATCGTAGATGTAGTCGGTGATGCTGCCATCCTTGATGCGCGCGACGGCCTCGTCGATCACGAACAGCGGAACGAGAAACCATTCCTCGGGCTGCACGGGGTGGCCGAAGCGGTCGTTGATGGTGATGTCTAACCGCGCGGGCGCGAATAGCCTATGGAACAGGTTCTCCATCCGAGTGCGGTTGATGCCCGCGAGCTTGTAGGTTGCCACCACTTCGACCTTCGCCAGCAGGTAGGTGGAGTCGTGTTCGGCGTTGGCGATGCGCGTCTCCACCCTGCCCCCGGTCACGCCGACCTTGTGGATGATCTCGCGGTGCTGCGCGACATAGGGATGATCGGAGAGGGAGCGCAGGACGTAGATCGTGCCGCTTTCGACATCATCGGCTTCAAGCTCCCCGCCGAAGGAGAGTTGCCCGCTCTCGGGCGAGGCCAGCCGCCGCGCGGCAGGGTCGTTGTAGAACGCTCGCTGGAGCGAGCGCAGCAGCAGATTGCTCTCGGTGCCGTTGGAGAAGATGAGGCGCAGGCGGCGGTCCACTTCCCCGGCGGTGGTCTTCAATGGCTCGCCGACCTCGGCAACGTAGAGCGTAATGCCATCGAGAACGAAAAAGTCCCCGGCCTCAATCGCGCGGCGGCCCGCTTCGATGGGCTGCGACTGGCGCATACCGGTTTTGACCTCCGCTTGCACGCGCTCGAACAAGGGTCGAAAGGTCTCGAAGTCCTCGCAGGGCTTGCGATCCGCGATCTCCTCGGCTGCGCGCTTGTCGGCGCTGGTGCGGACATGGCGTAGTACCGTGATGTCGTCCGCCTCGGCTACGCCCGCCAACTCGGCAGCCAGGTCGTCGATATCGATGGCCTCATCTCCCGGAACGGCAGTGGCTGGCGCAGCGGCAAGCAAGCCCTGATAGTCCAGCGGCTCAAGCAGGGCGCGGCAGTCCGGGAGCGCACGCAAGCGGTCCAGGCGCACGGCGTAGAGGCGCTCGAATATGTCGTGATCCTCACCATGCTGCGGCGCACGCCCGTGCTTCTCGGTGAAGCGTTGGATTTCCTCGAAGCCCGCGACGACGCGCTCCTCACTGGCTGGACGTCCGCCCTTCGTCTCGGGTGATGCGAACTCGGCAAGCTCTGCAGCGAGTTCGTCAAGATCGGAGTTACTCATAGCGCCCCTCCGCCTTGAATCGCATAAAGGCGGCCGCGCCTTCGGCCATGCGTCGCTCCCAGGCATCCTGGGAATCGAGTGCAGGAATGCGTCCGCGCTCCTTCTTGAACTGAACGGCGCGAACAGCCATCTCCTTCGCCTCGTCCGGCGTCAGGCTCGTGCGCTTGGCCGAGATGGCCGCCGCAACCTGCTTCAAGCTGTCCTCGCTCATAGTCTTGGCGAGGATGGCGTAGGCTTCGCCGAAGGGGTTGATGCGGTCGATGAGGTCGATGTCCAGCTCGCGCACGTCCATCGCGAAGCGGCGCACGCCGTCGATCAGGGCGGTGTTGGGTGACCCGTCGCTCTCACTTTCGGTGACTAGCCGCTTGGCCTGCTGCGTGAGGTTGAGGGCAGCAATGGCGTGCTGACGCACGGCCTCCTGATCCTCGGCGTCAAGCTGGGGATACTTGTCCTTGATGATCTTGCCCATGCGAACCTGCGTCAGTTCCTCGGGTACCAGCTCCTCATCGAACAGGCCGCGCTCGATGGTGGGCTTGTCTTGCACGAAGGCCGCGATCACTTCGTTCAGGTCTTCCTGACAGATTCGCGCTGCCTCCTTGCTCTTGGGCTCGGCGAGGCCCTTGATCTCGATTTGGTAAGCCCCTGTCTGCTCATTGACACCGACATTGCAGCGGGCCGCGTCGTAGCCACCTTCCCCGTAGTCAAAGCCCGGCGTCGGGCCGCTGTCGGGGTTCTTGGGCTTGAACTCAAAGCGCGGAGCAAGAACCTGCTCCATCAGCAAGCTGGCTGCTATGGCCTTCAACGTATCGTTGACGGCCTCGGTAACAGCTTCCTCGGCCGCGTCCGGTTCGGCGATCAGGTTGGTGAACCTCGCGCGGGTCTTACCAGGCGCGTCGCGGGTTGCACGGCCGATGATCTGAACGATCTCGGTCAGGCTGGCGCGGTAGCCCACGGTCAGGGCGTGTTCGCACCAAATCCAGTCGAAGCCCTCCTTCGCCATGCCCAGCGCGATGATGATGTCCACATGGTCGCGGTTGTTCTTCTGCGCCGGGTCTTTGAGCGAGGCGGACACGCGGTCGCGCTTGGCGGCATCGTCATCGACGAGATCGGCGATCCGCAGCACGCGGCCATCGGGGCGCTTGACACGTTGGAAGCCGGTCGCTGGGTCGATGCCTTGCCATTCACCCAGCGCCTCGATGATGTGCTCCACTTCCCGCATCTTGTCCTTCGTGCTCTCGCGCGAATTGACATTCGGGATGTGAATGATGGTCTTCTCGGCGGAATCGAGGACATTGAGGATGTCATCGACGTAAGGCCCACTGTAGAAGAAATAGCCGATGTCGAGTTGCTTGAGGTATTCGTAGCCGTTGAGCTGCTCGTAGTAGGTGTAGGTGACGGTATCGAACTTCGACTCATCCTGCGGCGCAAGCACAGCCTCAGCGTCACCACGAAAGTAGGAGCCGGTCATGGCAACGATGTGCGTCTTGCCCCGCGCGAAGAACTGCCCTAGGTGCAAGCCGAGCTTGTTGTCCGGGTTCGCCGAAACATGGTGGAACTCATCGACCGCGATCAGTCGGTCATCGAACGCCTCCACGCCGTAAGCATCGACCGCGAAGCGGAAGGTTGCATGGGTGCAGACCAGCACCTTATCGTCGCCTTCAAGGAATGCGCCCAGCGACTTGACCTTACCGCCGTTGTCATTGCCCGGCGCGTTGCACAGGTTCCACTGGGGTTCGACGTGCCAGTCGGACCAGAAACCGCACTTCGACAGCGGCTCGTCGTTAAAGCTGGCACCGATGGACTTCTCCGGCACAACGATAATGGCCTGCTTCAAGCCTTGATTCTTGAGCTTGTCGAGTGCCACGAACATCAGCGCGCGGCTCTTGCCCGATGCGGGCGGCGACTTGATAAGAAGGTATTGTTCGCCCCGCTTTTCGTAGGCTCTCTCCTGCATGGGCCTCATCCCAAGAGCATTGGCCTTGGTCGACGCACCGTTGCGGGCGTAGGTGACGGAAACGGACGGTACGGACTTGATGTTGTCGCTCATGCGTTGGCTCCCGCTTTGCGCTTCTTACCTTTGTCCGGTGCAGCAGAAGCGGTCATCTTGGTATAGAGGTCAAACAGCTTTTCCAGCCGCTCGGTGTCGTTCCTGAAGCGCCGACCGATGTAGATGCGCTCCAGCACTTCGTCGTTGCGGTCATGTGCCGCCCGCAAGTCGGCAGGCATATTCTCGGGATCGTAGAGATCGGCGATGGTGGCTGGGAAGTGATGTTCCCGCGCCAGCAAAATGTCCTCGGCGCAGCGCGTGAGGTCAGTTTTGTTTTTGTCGGTAAGAGTTAAGATGGGAAAGGTATGCCAACCCATTTTGTTGGAATAACTGAAGTCGGTCTTCATCCGACCACAAACCGCCCCAATCCAAACCAAGTGCAATCGAGAAGCAATGATTGCCAAGTTCATTAGAGGGCCATCATAAATAGCGTACGCCAGATTGGTTACGCAACAGTTTGGGTCGACCAAATCCACTGGCAGATAAGGCCTGAACTCCGAACTTCGTATAGGAATAACTAGAGTGCTCTTGGCACCAGAATTCATCTCTCTGAATTGATGAGGCCTATCCGCCATGGCGCGAGTGCCAGCATCCGTGCTAGCGCAGCGCATCGCCCTTACTGCTTCAATGCGCCCACGAATGACCGAGTTCTCCATCGCATCTGATAGGCTAGCTTCCTCGATCCAAATACACTTCCTCGGGCTGCCGTTAATAACCTCTGTAGAACCCCAAAGATCGCGCAGCCACCTTTCTTGATCGTGCTGGCTGAGACCGACCCTGTCCGCTTCACCTCGTTCCAAAATTAGATTCCCACCGTCATATGGCGCATTCCCAAGTTGCATTGGCGCTATGCTGGAAAGCGGACTCGTGCGGCCCTCCACAATTACGTCAGATCCCGGAATTAGATAGGGACCAATTAGGTTGGTCGTGAGCTCGGTATTATTTTTGTCCTGACCGACCTGAAACAGCCGTCTTACAGAACCTGCATTTCGCGAAACACCGACAATGATCACGGTCACTACAGCGTTCTGACTGGCGAGGTTACGCCACTTGAAAGACTGATAAGCAAACTTAATCTCACATCCGAGATCGAATAGCACCGGCCAAAGCACAGGAACCTGTCCACCTTGGCAGATAGAGTTGGTAGTAACAAACGCGAAATCCGCTTTGGTGTGACTTGCGTAAACCGCGGCCTTCAAAAACCAACCCGCAACATAATCGAGCGTTCCGCTGCGCCTTGTAAATCCGTCAAAGACGCTACGCAAGTCTTCCTTCTCGGAGGCGGATTGGTTCTTCGTTCCTTTGTATGGCGGGTTGCCGCAGATGTATGTCTCACCGCCTGTGTTAGCAAAATCTATCTCAGCTTGATCGAGCGGGGAGCCGAACAAATCGTCGGCTTGCACCCTTACGCCCGTCCCAGTCGTGGGGCAAATGCTCAACCAGTCGAGCCGCAACGCATTGCCACAAGTGATCCAGTTCTCGTTGCGCAGGGGCAGGAACTCGGCCAAGGCCAGCTTCTGCCCCCGGTACAGCACGTCGCACTGGTACTCAGCGATGACCAGCGCGAGGCGCGCAATTTCTGCCGGGAAGTCGCGCAGCTCGATCCCGCGAAAGTTGGTGACCGGGATTTCTGATGCGTGATCCTGCTCACCGCGCCGCCGGTTGATCTCGGCCTCGATTGCGCGCATTTCCTTGTAGGCGATGACCAAGAAGTTGCCTGAACCGCAAGCCGGGTCGAAGACTCTGATCCTCGCCATGCGCTTGCGCAGGTTGAGCAAAGTACGCGGGTTGTCGCCCGCCTCTTCCAGCTTTGCACGCAGGTCGTCGAGAAACAGCGGGTTCAGCACCTTCAGGATATTGGGAACACTGGTGTAGTGCATTCCCAACTCGCCGCGCTCCTCGTCCTCAGCGACGGCCTGGATCATCGAGCCGAAGATGTCAGGGTTGATCTTGGTCCAGTCCAACCCGCCGACGTGTAACAGGTAGGACCGGGCGATCTTGCTGAATCGCGGCACCTCGTCGCCACCAGAGAACAACTGCCCGTTGACGTAGGGGAAGTCTTCGGCCCATCGGGGAATCTTGGTGGCGGCCCGGTCCTCGCGCTTGGTGTTCATGGCACGGAACAACGTGGCGATGACCTCGTGCGTGTTGGACGAGTCCTTCGCGCTCATCTGCGCGACGGTTTCGGTGAAGCGGCCCTTGCCGATGAAGATGTCCGTGTCCTCGGCGAAGAAGCAGAAAATCAGTCTCGCCATGAGGTTATTCATGTCGTGGCGACGCTCTGCCGTGCCCCATTCAGGGTTGTCTTTCAGCAGTTCGACGTACAGGCGATTCAGGCGGCTGGTGGCCCGAATGTCGAAGGCGTTTTCGCTGATCTGGCGAACCGTGCTGATGCCCGCCAGCGGCAGGAAGAAGCCGAAGTGGTCGGGAAAATCTTTAAAGGCGCAGGCGACTGTATCGCCGCTGGTCAGGTCTTCGGCCTCGAAATCTACGCCGTCGGTGGCGAGGATGAACTTCGCCTTGGCCTTGGTTGTGGCCGGACTGGACTTGAGGACGGCCAGCGTCTGGGTCACCCGCCCTGCGTCGCAGGTCAGGATGTGGATGTTGCTGGTCTGGAGAACACCGCCGAGATCGGACTTGTTCGATGCCCCCGCGCGCAGGCGCTTGATGGTCGTCGCCTTGTTGCCGAAGGCTTCAAGGAATGCATAGGGGAACTCTGCGGGGTCAAAAGGCTGCTCCGCGAGATCGGTGATGGCTTGTTCGATTTCTACGGCATTCATGGGCGTGCAGCCCTCCTTCGGGGCGTGGCGACCTGACCGCTGTCGTTCTGCGCGGCGCTCATGTCTTATCCTGCGTTTTCTCGGCTATCTGTGCGGCAATCCAGCGATCCAACTCGCTGCGACGAAACCGCCAGATGCCGCCCAGCTTGAATCCCGGCATCTCCCCCTGCTGGGCCAGCCGGTAGACGGTCTTCTTCCCTGCCTTGAGATAGACCGCCACTTCGTCCAGCGTGAGAATTTCGCTATCGGGTTCGTTCATGTCAGGCGGCTCGCTTGGCGTCAAACGACGAAGTCTTCCAAAGTTTGGCCAAATCTACCATTCGATCCACCCAAATGAACCCCGAATCTCATGGGCAGGAGGCCACAAGTTCGGCCGTCGCAGCACGTTGCGGCAGGCTAACGTCATTGGCGCGACGGCAAGGTCACGTGCTTTAGCCGTCAGAGTGCAGATGGTTGACGTCAAGCAGGCCAACCTGTTCTTTCAGCTCATCGCCAAACGCTACGAAGCCGGTTCGGTCATCCTCACCAGCAACCTGTCCTTCGGCGACTCGGAAGCGGTCTTCGGCGGCAATGCCGCGCTGACTTCGGCCATGCTCGACCGATTGCTTCACCGCGCTCACGTCGTGCAGATTCGCGGCAAAAGCTACCGGCTCAAGGACAAGCGCAAAGCCAGCGTCATCGGCCGGTCGATGACACTGCCTTCCATGAAGCAGTAAGCCAAAACCACGCAGCCGGCGGGTCAGAATTCAACTGCCGGGGTGGGTCAGAATTGAGTTGCCGTGACAGCCAGCCCCTGTTCGACGAGAAAGGCAGCGCGTTGCTGCATTGCCTGCTTTATTCACTGACTAAGCCCATCACCCAAGCCCGGCCGGGTTGTCCACCTCCTCGCCATGCAGGATGGCGAAGGCATAGACCTGCTTCACGATGTCGCGGATGTGCCTCGCAATGGCAGGCGCCCCGCGCGCCTTCACCTTGTTGCACAGCGCGCGCAGGTCATCGGCAGTGATTTCGTTGAGCTGCCGATTTCGGAAAGCCGGCAGATGTCCCGATCGACGATGCTCTTGCGCATCGCCTTCGTGCTATCAGCCATCCGGGCGCCCACCGGCCAATTCTCGGTCACTTCACCGAAGGTCTTGGCGGCAGTCTGGCGGCGCTTCTCGCGCTGTTTCTCCAGCGCGGGGACTTACCTTGAGCGGCGGCCTTCCTGGCGTCGATCAGCTTTTCACGCGCCAGCGCCAACGAGATGCCCGCCGGCCCATAACGGCCAATGGTCAGCGTCTCGCGGCGAATGTTGAGAGGATAATCGTAGCGGAAGGTGACGGTACCGACGGGCGATACCGTCACGTACATGCCATCGCGGTCAAAAGCCTTGTAGGTCTTGGACTTAAGCTTGAGGTTACGCAGCGCAGTGTCGGTGAGCATCGAGGTTTTTCCTCCTGCTCGTGACGGCTTTTACCGTCAGGGGCCAAGAGACCTGCTGATGCTCGGAAAGCCGCATAAAACCAACTTTCCCAAGAAGACTTTTACCGTCAAAGACGGCTTTGGTCTGGATAGTGAACGGGAGGGTCCGAATCCGACCTTCGTTTCTCACCGCCAACGCTACCGCCAATCTGTTCTGCTGGCCGGCGATAGCCACCGATAGCTGCCGCGATAAATTTCCCTATAAATCAATGTGCTGTGGTAGTTTTTCGATGGCCGGCGATAATTCTCGAAGGACGCTAATTCACTCCCACTCGATCGTCGCCGGCGGCTTCCCGCTGATGTCGTAGACCACCCGCGAAACCCCATGCAGTTCGTTGATGATGCGCGTGGAGACAGCGCCGAGGAATTCGTAGGGCAGATGCGCCCAATGCGCTGTCATGAAGTCGATGGTTTCCACGGCGCGCAGGGCGATGACCCATTCGTAAGCGCGGGCGTCGCCGACCACGCCGACGGACTTGACCGGCAGGAAGACGGCGAAGGCCTGGCTGGTCTTGTCGTAGAGGCCGTGGGCGCGCAGTTCGCGGATGAAGATGTCGTCGGCGCGCTGCAGCAGTTCCACGTATTCGGCCTTGACCTCGCCGAGCACGCGCACGCCCAGGCCGGGGCCCGGGAACGGGTGGCGGTAGACCATTTCGCGCGGCAGGCCGAGTTCCACGCCCAGGCGGCGCACTTCATCCTTGAACAGTTCGCGCAGCGGTTCGACCAGGCCGAGCTTCATGTGCTCGGGCAGTCCGCCGACATTGTGGTGGCTCTTGATGACGTGGGCCTTGCCGGTCTTGGAGCCGGCCGACTCGATCACGTCGGGATAGATGGTGCCCTGGGCCAGCCATTTGACGTCGGTGAGCTTGGCCGATTCTTCTTCGAAGATCTCGACGAACAGGCGGCCGATGATCTTGCGCTTGGCTTCGGGATCTTGCACCCCCGCCAGGGCGGCAAAGTAGCGTTCGGCGGCGTTGACGCGGATCACGTTGACGCCCATGTGCTCGGCCATGGTGGCCATGACCTGGTCGCCTTCCTTCCAGCGCAGCAGGCCGGTGTCGACGAATACGCAGACGAGCTGGTCGCCGATGGCGCGCTTGAGCAGGGCTGCGACGACGGAGGAATCCACGCCGCCGGACAGGCCCAGCAGCACCTTGTCCGAGCCGACCTGGGCGCGCACGCGCGCGGCAGCGTCGTCGATGATGTTGGCCGCGGTCCACAAGGTGGCACAGCCGGCGATATCCACTACGAAGCGGCGCAGCAGCTCCGCGCCCTGCTTGGTATGGGTCACTTCGGGATGGAATTGCACGCCGTAGTAGCGGCGGCTTTCGTCGGCCATGGCCGCGTAGGCCAGCGATCCGGTGGCGCCGACGGCGCGGAAGCCCGGCGGCAGCGTGACGACGCGGTCGCCATGGGACATCCACACATCCAGCGCGGCGTGCCCGGGAGCCGCTTCCGCCGCCGCGGCAGGCCCCTGCGCGCCCATCCACGATTCACCTTCGCCATAGGCCGGCAGGCTGCCGCTGTCGCTGCGCAGGCCGCGGAACAGTTCGCAGGAAAGATCGGCCTTGACCTGGGCATAGCCGAATTCGCGGTGATGGCCACCTTCGACCTTGCCGCCGAGCTGTTCGGCCAGGGTCTGCATGCCGTAGCAGATGCCCAGCACCGGCACGCCCAGGTCGAACACCTGCTGCGGCGCGCGCGGCGAATTTTCCTCGGTCACCGATTCCGGCCCGCCCGACAGGATCACCGCCCTGGGCGCGAACGCCGGGATCTCGGCCGGATCGTGGTCCCAGGCCCAGATCTCGCAATACACGCCGATCTCGCGGATGCGCCGCGCGATCAGCTGGGTGTACTGGGCGCCGAAATCCAGGATGAGAATTTTGTCGTTGTGGATGTTTTGCATAACTGAGAAAACCGGTACGAAAACGGCGCGCGGCGCCGGTGGAAAAAATTTGGGGACCCGCAGGTCCCCAAGCTCGTCTTCAATCCAGGCGGTAGTTCGGCGCTTCCTTGGTGATCGCCACGTCGTGCACATGCGATTCGCGCACGCCGGCGCTGGTGATGCGCACGAACTGCGGCTTGATGCGCAGTTCGTCCACCGTGGCGCAGCCGACATAGCCCATGGAAGCGCGCAGCCCGCCGACCAGCTGGTGCACGATGTTGCGCAGCGGCCCGCGGTAGGGCACGCGGCCTTCGATACCTTCGGGGACCAGCTTGTCGGTATCGGCCTCGTCCTGGAAATAGCGGTCCTTGGAGCCCTTCTGCATGGCGCCCAGCGAACCCATGCCGCGGTAGCTCTTGTAGGAGCGGCCCTGGTACAGCTCGACCTCGCCCGGGGCTTCCTCGGTGCCGGCGAACATGCCGCCGATCATCACGCAGGACGCACCGGCGACCAGCGCCTTGGCGATATCGCCCGAATAGCGGATGCCGCCGTCGGCGATCAGCGGCACGTTGCTGTCGCGCAGCGCCTCGGCCACCATGCTGACCGCCGAGATCTGCGGCACGCCGACGCCGGCGATCATGCGCGTGGTGCAGATGGAGCCCGGGCCCACGCCGACCTTGACCGCGTCGGCGCCCGCATCGACCAGCGCGCGCGCCGCGTCGCCGGTGACGATGTTGCCGCCGATGACCTGCATCTCGGGGAAATTCTTCTTGACCCAGGCGACGCGGTCCAGCACGCCCTGGGAATGGCCGTGGGCCGTATCGACCACGAGCACATCGACGCCGGCCTCGACCAGGGCGGCGACACGCTCTTCGGTATCGCCGCCGACGCCGACCGCCGCGCCCACGCGCAGGCGTTCGTGCTTGTCCTTGGCGGCGTTGGGATTGTCGCGCGCTTTCTGGATGTCCTTGACCGTGATCAGGCCGCGCAGGCGGAAACCATCGTCGACGACCAGGACTTTCTCGATGCGGTGCTTGTGCAGCAGGGCGAGGACTTCTTCCTCGTGCGCACCTTCGTTGACCGTGACCAGGCGTTCCTTGCGCGTCATGATGTGGCGCACCGGATCGTCGGGCTTCTTCTCGAAACGCAGGTCGCGGTTGGTGACGATGCCGACCAGCTGCTCGCCGTCCACCACCGGCACGCCGGAGATATTGCGCGCCCGCACGATCTGCATCACTTCGCGGATCGAGGTTTCCGGCGTCACCGTGATCGGATCGCGGATCACGCCCGCCTCGAACTTCTTCACCAGGCGGACTTCCGCCGCCTGGCGTTCCACCGGCATGTTCTTGTGGATGATGCCCATGCCGCCGCACTGGGCCATGGTGATGGCCAGGCGTGCTTCGGTGACGGTATCCATGGCGGCGGCGAGGACCGGAATGTTCAGCCGGATGCCGCGGGTCAATCGGGTGGAAAGGTTGACGTCCTTGGGCAGGACGTTGGAGTAGGCAGGAACCAGCGAGACGTCGTCGAACGTCAGGGCTTCGGCGAGGATGCGCATACGCTTATGGACCGTCGCAAAAACGGGATTATACGGGAAGCGGGGCGCGGCTCAAATAACTTGAGGATTGGTTGGGCGAGGGTCGCGGGAATTGGTCCCTGCGCGAAGGGCGCAAATGTCCGTACACGCAGGGCACGCAAAAACCGGGCGGCGATAACTGCCGATGCGCTGGCCCTCACCCTCCCTCCCCCCAAGCGCGTTGCGCTTGGGGGATGGAATATTCCCGCAATTTGCAGAGCACCTGCAGCGCTTTGAAAACGCAACGGCAATTGCCCCTGCCGTACCTGGCTTGCGCCCTTGCTGTTGCCGTTGCTGTTGCCGTTGCCGTTGCTTCTGCGCACACGGATGTGCGCCGCTCTACCGGGGCCCCATAAGCCGCGGCGAGGCGGCGTAGGACCAGCCCGCGCATCGCGCGGGTCGCGCCCAGGGATGGGCGCGAGTCGGCCGTTGGGCCAGGATGGCCCTTCGGCCGACCCCGGAGCCGCCTCGCGCACCCGGAGGGCAGGATGCCCGCAGGGCGCGGCTTCTGGGGTGTGTTTTCTTTGCCTACTTTCTTTTGCACAAGCAAAAGAAAGTAGGTCGGCCGCCGCAGGCGGACGAAACTGCGTTAAAACAATTCCCGCCCTAGGCGTCCGCGAAGACTCACAACCGTCCCCGCAGGCCTGGCCAACACATCAGCGCCATCTGTCAGCAAAAGCAAAAAACAACAATCACCGCGCCAGCCAAAGCGACAACCCCGGCCAGTAAGTAATGATCAACGTAGCCGCCAACATGATCAGAAAGAACGGCACCGCCGCCCGCACCAAGGTCATCACCGGCTGCCGGAACCGCGCCGAGGCGATATACAGATTGATCCCCAGCGGCGGCAGGAAAATGCCGAGCTGCAGGTTGGCCAGGAAAATGATGCCCAGATGCACCGGATCGATCCCGTAGCGCACCGCCACCGGCAACACCAGCGGCACCAGCAGGATGATCGCCGGAAAGCCTTCCAGCAGCATGCCGAACACCAGCAGGAACAGGTTCAGCGCCAGCAGGAACAGGAACGGATTGCTTTCCGGGATGTGCGTGCGCAGGAACTGGAACAGTTTCTCCGGCACTTCCGCATCGATCAGCCAGTTCGTCAGCGCCAGGGAGAAACCCAGGATCACGAGAATGCCGCCGACCAGCACCATCGCATGGCGGATCACCCGCGGCAGTTCGCCGAGCTTGATCTCGCGCCGGATCAGCACCGTCACCAGCAGCACGTACAGCGCGGTGGCGGCGGCGGCTTCGGAGGCGGCCAGCTTGCCGGAGTAGATGCCGATCAGGATCACGAACGGCAGCGGGATTTCCCAGGCGGCGTCCTTCAGTGCAGCGCCGAGTTCGCCAAGCGTCGCGCGCTGCGGCCGGGCCACATCGCGCACATGCCAGGCGCTGTAGACGCCGAGCATCACGACCATCAGCAGACACGGCAGCACGCCGGCCTTGAACAGTGCATCTATGCTCACCGGCTGGAACTGCTGCGCGACCACGCCGTAGAGGATCAGCGGCATGGACGGCACCAGCAGCAGCCCCAGGCTGCCCGAGGCCGTGAGCAGGCCCAGGCTGAATTTCTCGCCGTACTGGGCCTGGCGCAGGGCCGGATAGAGCACGGCGCCCAGGGCGATGATGGTCACGCCGGTGGCGCCGGTGAACGCGGTAAAGAGCGTGCAGGCCAGCACGGCGACGATGGCCAGGCCGCCGGGCATCCAGCCGACCAGGGCGTTGGTCAGGCGCACCAGGCGCTGCGGCGTCTTGCTTTCGGCCAGGATGTAGCCGGCCAGGGTGAACAGTGGAATCGCGATCAGCGCCGGCATGTCGGACAGGCGGTAGAACTCCACCGCGACCGCGATGCCTTCCTGGCCGGCGCTGTAGAAGCCGATCAGGGCGATGGCGCCAAGCACGGCGAACAGCGGCGCGCCCAGGGCCGCGAGCAGGATCAGGATGCCGACGATGAGCCAGATCATGCGCCGGCCTCCGGCAGGACTTCATGCGCCCTGGGCGGCAGCAGCGAGCGGATCAGAAAACGCACGGCCATCAGGGCGAAGCCCAGCGGCAGTATCAGTTCCAGCGCCCAGGCCGGAATGCCGAGCACGCCTTCGGTGCCGCCTTCCAGATCCAGCTGGACCAGGGCCCAGCTGTGCCAGGCCATCAGCGCGCACAGCGCGGCGGCGAAGGCCAGCGCGATGAAACGGGCGACGCGCAGCTTCATCCCGCCGACGAAGCGGGCGATGAAATCCAGGCCGATGTGCTGGTCCTCGCGGGTGGCGATGACCGCGCCCAGCATCGCGCTCCACAGCACCAGCGCGCGCAACACCGGCTCGGCCCAGGGGAAGCCGCCGTCGAACAGGTTGCGCAGCAGAATCTGCGCGCCGGCCAGCAGCACCATGCCGATCACCAGCACGGTCAGCACCCAGTCCTCGAAGCGGTGCAGGCGCGCCAGATTGCGCTGGAATCCCGTGCTCATGCGTGTCTCCCCTGCCCCTGTCTCAGCCGTTCCGCATCACTTCTTGCGCAGCGCCGCCAGCGTCTCGACCAGGGACTTGTACAGGTCCATCGACAGCGCCTTCTCGCCTTCGATCTGGCTGGCCGAGTCGGACCCGACCTTCTGCCAGTTGCTGATTTCCTCGGCGCTGGGCGTGTGGATGGTGATGCCGGCCTTCTTCAGCGCATCGACGGCGTTGGTGTTGTCCTCGATGCTGATCTGGTCCAGGCGCGCGAAGGCCTTGCCCATTTCCTCGCGCAGCACGGCCTGGTCGGCGGCGCTGACCTTGTCGAAGGCTTTCTTGTCCACCACCAGCACGCCGGCGACATAGCTCACCGGCAGGTCGACGATGTGCTTGATCTTGGTATGCCACTGGAACGCGATCGCACCGGCCAGGGTATTGGCGGCGGTGTCGATCAGTCCGGTCTGCAGGCTGGTGTAGACATCGGCCAGCGGCAGCGAGATCGGCGTGACGCCGGCGTTCTTGAAGGCGATCTCGGCAATATGGTCGCCCTGCGGCACCCATACCTTGGCGGCCTTGAGATCGTCGCGGGTTTTTATCTCGCGCGTGCTCATGATGTAGGCGAAGCCGCCGCCGGAAAGGCCCAGCGCGACGAAGCCGTTCTTCTCGAAGCCGTCCTTGATGGGCGCATCGAACTTGGCACGGATCGCGTCGACCTCGGCCTGGCTGCGGAACAGGAACGGCAGGCTGTAGAGCTGCACATCCGGATTGATGCCGGACACTTCGCCGCCGGTGAAGGCGCCGCCCTGCAGCTGGCCAATCTTGATCTTGCGCTGCACCGTGGCCTGGTCGCCCATGACGCCGCCGGGGTAGTACTTGAGTTCGACGCGGCCCTCGGTGCGGGTCTTGACCGCATCGGCGCCGGCGCGCATCTCGCGCATCCAGGCCGTGCCGTCGGGCGCGGTGGTGGCGATCTTGATGACTTCGGCCTGGGCCGCGGCGCCGGCCAGCAGGGCGAGCAGGCCGGTCAGCAGACGGTTGCGCAGATTCATTGCTTCACTCCTCGAAAGGGCCGTGACGACCCGCTCAATGCCTAGAAATAGTCCTTGCCGGAGGCCAGCAGGGCCTTGGCCCGCTGCTGCGCCAGCACGTTCATCAGGGTCAGCTGCGGCGCTTCCGGCGCGGCGGCGACCACTTCGTTCAGCAAACGGTCGTGCAGTTCCTGGTCGAACACCAGGCGCGCGTAGTACTGCGCGTAGAGCGTCTTGGCCATGAGATTGCGGCCCTGGGACTGGGCGATGGCAGTCTCGAACTCGGCCTTGCCCAGTTCCGGCTTGCCGCCCAGCGAGGCCGGCCGCAGCGAATGCAGCACGCCGAAGATCATGTGCGGCTCGCCGCCTTCGTAGTTTGCATCCAGCGCAATCACGCGCTCGGTCAGGGCCTGCACCTTGGGCAGGTCGGCGATGGCGTTCCAGTCGCCGCTGTCCTGCTGGATGCGGCCGGCCCAGGCCGAGGCCAGGCCGTAGAGCAGGTCCAGATCCTTGGCGCCGGCCTTGGCCACTTCGGCGGCGAAAGCCTCGAAAGGCTGTTCGATCGCGCCGCAGAGGCCGGCATTGCGCACGCAGGTTGCACGCCGCGCATAGCCGAAGGCGCGATTGGCCAGGCGCTTCGCACGCTCGGGCTCGCTGACGAAGCCGCCGGCATAGGCGCCGTACAGGCGCGCCGCGGCCAGCAGGGTGCCGGGGTTGTCAGGCTCGCCCTGCAGCATGGCGTCCAGCAGCAGCAGGTAGGCCGGCAGGCCGTCGCGCACGGTGGCGGGATCGTCCTGGTTGAGGATGGCCGTGCGCAGATTGACCGAGAAGCGGTCGGTGGCCTTGTTGACGATGCCGGCGCAGCCGCTGAGCAGCGCCAGCGCGGCGGAAATGACGACTATGTGTACTTTGCGCAGAATCAACATGGCAGCATTCAGTCGAAGAAGGTCTCGGCGGCTTCCAGCGTGTTCTCGATCAGGGTGGCCACGGTCATGCGCCCCACTCCGCCCGGCACCGGCGTGATCCACGAGGCGCGCTGCGCGGCGGCGTCGAACTCCACGTCGCCGACCAGGCTGCCGTCGTCCAGGCGGTTGATGCCGATGTCGATGACAATGGCGCCGGGCTTGATCCACTCGCCCTTGACCAGGCCGGGCCGGCCCACGGCGACGACGACGAGGTCGGCCTGGCTGACAAAGCCGGGCAGATCGCGGGTGAACTTGTGGCAGGACGTGGTGGTGCAGCCGGCCAGCAGCAGCTCCAGCGCCATCGGCCGGCCGACGTGGTTGGACACGCCGACCACGACCGCATGCTGGCCGCGCACCGGGCGGTCGGTATGTGCCAGCAGGGTCATCACGCCCTTGGGCGTGCACGGCCGCAGGCCGCGCTGGCGCAGCACCAGCGCGCCGACGTTGGCGGCGTTGAAGCCGTCCACGTCCTTGCGCGGGTCTATGCGGTTGATCAGCGCCGTGGCGTCGACGTGCGGCGGCAGCGGCAGCTGCAGCAGGATGCCGTGCACGCGCTGGTCGGTGTTGAGACGGTCGATCAGTGCTTCCAGCTCGGCCTGGGCGGTCTCGGCGGGAAGGTCGTAGTCGAAGGAGCGGAAGCCGACTTCCTTGCAGGCCTTGCGCTTGTTCTTGACGTATACGGCCGAGGCCGGATCGGACCCGACCAGCATCACGGCCAGTCCGGGCCGTGACTTGCCGGCGGCGACGCGGGCTGCGACCCGCCCCTTGATCCGCTCCAGCAATTCATCGGCGATGCGTTTGCCGTCCAGGATGCGGGCGGTCATGAGTGGGCAGATCCAGGGCCGGACTGCAGCCGGCTGTGCAGAAGCGTCAGTCGCGACGCGGTGAGAACGGCCGGAATGCTGCCCGGCCTCGCCAAGGCGCGCATTATCCATGTCCGGCCGGGCTGCCTCAAACCGGCCCGCCGCCGCGGTCAGCTACCATGCAGGCTTTCCCCGGAGCCGCCGTCATGAATCCGCCCAGCCCGACCGAACTGGAAGCCGCCGCTTTCCGCCGCCTGCTGGCCCATCTGGACCAGCGCAAGGATGTGCAGAACATCGACCTGATGATTACCGCCGGCTTCTGCCGCAACTGTCTGGCGGACTGGTACCGCGAAGCGGCCGCCGAACACGGCCTGGCGCTGAGCAAGGACGCGGCGCGCGAACGCATCTACGGCATGCCGTTCGCGGACTGGAAGCAGCAGTACCAGCCGGAAGCGACGGCGGAGCAGCTGGTGGCATTTGAGAAGGCAACGAAAAACCACCCGTAGGACAGCGCCTGGGGCACGCGCAAACCGATTGCCGCGTCGCAGAAAACAGAAGCGCTCCCTCTCCCCCGGCGCGCTGGGGGAGAGGGCTTTCAGGCGTCACCACTGCAATCCTGCAAACCGGGCTTCAGGCGATCCGCTCAGCCCCGCCCATATACGGCCGCAGCGCTGCCGGAATCGCGATCGAGCCGTCGGCCTGCTGGTAGTTCTCCATCACCGCGATCATCGCGCGGCCGACGGCGACGCCGGAGCCGTTCAAGGTATGCAGCAGTTCGGGCTTGCCGGTTTCCGGGTTGCGCCAGCGTGCGAGCATGCGGCGGGCCTGGAAATCGCCGCAGTTGGAGCAGGAGGAAATCTCGCGGTAGGTGTTCTGCGACGGCAGCCAGACTTCCAGGTCGAAGGTCTTCACTGCGGCGAAGCCCATGTCGCCGGTGCACAGCAGCATGCGCCGGTACGGCAGTTCCAGCGCTTCCAGCACGGCTTCGGCGCAGCGCGTCATGCGTTCGTGCTCGGCGTCGCTTTCGCCCGGCCTGGCGATGCTGACCAGCTCCACCTTCTCGAACTGGTGCTGGCGGATCATGCCGCGGGTGTCGCGGCCGTGGGAGCCGGCCTCGGCGCGGAAGCACATGGAGTGGGCGGTATAGCGCTGCGGCAGCGAATCGGCCTCGACGATGCTGTCGCGCACCAGATTGGTCAGCGGCACTTCCGAGGTCGGGATCAGGTAGCGCCGGTTGTCGCCGACGGCGGTGGCGAACAGGTCTTCCTCGAACTTGGGCAGCTGGCCAGTGCCGAGCATGGAATCGGCGTTCACGATCAGCGGCACATTGGTTTCAAGATAGCCGTGGGTACCGGTGTGCAGGTCCAGCATGAACTGGGCGAGTGCGCGGTGCAGCCGGGCCAGTTCGCCGCGCAGCACGGTGAAGCGCGCGCCGGAGAGCTTGGCGCCGGCATCGCCGTCCAGCCAGCCCTTGCGGGCGCCCAGATCCACATGGTCGCGCACCGGGAAATCGAAGCTGCGCGGCGTGCCCCAGCGGTGCTGTTCGACGTTGGCGGATTCGTCGGCGCCCAGCGGCACGGATTCGTGCGGCAGGTTGGGAATGCTCTGCGCGATCGCGGCGATCTGCTGCTGGATGTCGGCCAGGCGGTCCTCGTTGGCCTTGAGCGAGTCACCGATGCCGCCGACTTCGGCCATCAGGGCCGAGGCGTCCTCGCCCTTGCCCTTGGCCATGCCGATCTGCTTGGACAGCGAATTGCGCCGGGTCTGCAGTTCCTGGGTTTCCACCTGCACGACCTTGCGCCGGGATTCCAGGGCTTCGATCGCGGCCTTGTCCAGCGCGTAACCGCGCGTCGCCAGGCGTTCGGCAACGGCGTCGAGCTGGCCGCGCAGCAGGGCTGGGTCGAGCATGGCAATCCTTTGGAATTCAACGAAGCCGGTGATTATCGCGGCCAGGCGCCGGCGCGCGCAACGCGCGCCTCAGCCCGCCGTGGCCGGGCGCACCCAGAAGCGCAGCAGCACCGCCGCGGCCAGGGCGCAGGCCGAGCCGAAGGCGAATGCCGCCAGCGGTGCCACATCGGCCCAGAACCAGCCGAACAGCAGCGAAGCCGGCAGCAGCAGCACGCCGCTGACCAGGTTGTACCAGCCGAAGGCGGTACCGGCCTGTTCGGGCGGCACCAGGTCGGCGACCAGGGCTTTTTCCGCGCCCTCGGTCGCGGCCAGGAACAGGCCGTAAGCCGCGAACAGCGGCCACAGCAGCCAGGGCTGGGCCGGCAGCAGGCCGAAGATCAGGTAGAAGCCGGCGTAGAGGCTCCAGCCGACCACGATCAGGCGGCGCCGGTCCAGCCGGTCCGACCAGGCCGACAGCGGGGTGCCGAACACCGCGGCGACGCCGCAGACCAGGGCCCAGATCAGCGGTATCTGCGCATCGCCCAGGCCCAGCTCCTTGGCCCGCAGCAGCAGGAACATATTGGAGGAGTTGCCCAGGGTGAACAAGCCCAGGGCGACGAGATAACGGCGCAGGGCCTGGGGCTGGTCGGAGAGATCCCAGCGAAACGGTTTGGGCTTGAGTTCGGCCCGCTCCGGCTCGCGCACCAGCAGGGTCAGCACGATCACCAGCAGGGCCGGCGCCAGCGACCAGAAGAACACGTCGCGCAGCGGCATTCCGAGGCCCAGCAGCAGTGCGGCGAGCAGCGGGCCGATCACGGCGCCGAGATTGTCCATGGAACGATGCAGACCGAAAGCCAGGCCGCGCTGCTGCGGCGGCACGCTCAAGGTGAGCAGCGCATCGCGCGGCGCGGCTCGCAGGCCCTTGCCGACGCGGTCGGCGAAGCGGCAGGCCAGTACGCCCACCCAACTGGTGGCGAGCGCAATCAGCGGGCGCATCAGGCCCGACAGCGCGTAGCCGCCGACCACCCACCAGCGCATGCTGCGGAAGCGGTCGGCGAGCACGCCGGCGACGAGCTTGAGTACGCTGCCCAGGGCTTCGGCGATCCCTTCGATCAGGCCCAGGGCCTTGGGCCCGGCCAGCAGCACGGCGCTGAGGTACAGCGGCACCAGCGGGTAGATCATGTCGCTGGCGCTGTCGTTGACCAGGCTGATCAGCCCCAGCAGCCAGACCGTGCGCGGCAGCGCAAGCGCGCCGCGCATCATGTGCCGCCTTCCTCGCGCGGCCGCGCGGCCAGGGCCGCGGCGCGGCCGGCGCGCAGTTCGGCCAGTTTCTGCGCGATGCGTGCTTCCAGGCCGCGTTCGGTGGGCTGGTAGAACTCGCGCCCGACCAGGGCGTCGGGCAGGCATTGCTGGTCCAGGGCGACGCCGCCGGCGACGTCGTGGTCGTATTGATAACCCTTGCCGTAGCCGAGGTTCTTCATCAGCCTGGTCGGCGCGTTGCGTATCGCCATGGGCACTTCCAGTGTTCCGCGGGCGCGCACTTCTTCGCGCACGGCGCCGTAGGCCAGGTACACGGCGTTGCTCTTGGCCGCGACGGCGAGATAGACCACCAGCTGGGCCAGCGCCAGCTCGCCTTCCGGACTGCCCAGGCGGTCGTAGGTTTCCCAGGCCTCGATCGCCATGCCGATGGCGCGGGTGTCGGCCAGGCCCACGTCCTCGACTGCCATGCGCGTGAGGCGGCGCGCCAGGTAGATGGGATCGCAGCCGCCGTCGAGCATGCGCACGAACCAGTACAGCGCCGCGTCCGGATCGGAGGAACGCACGGATTTGTGCAGGGCCGAGATCTGGTCGTAGAACTGCTCACCGCCCTTGTCGAAGCGGCGCGTGCGATCGGCCAGCACCTGGGTCAGGGTGGATTCGTCGATTACGCCGTCCTCGGCCAGTTCCGCGGCGATCTCCAGCAAGGTCAGTGCGCGGCGCACGTCGCCGTCGGCGGCCTGGGCGATCAGGGCCAACAGCTCGTCGCTGATGCGTATGGCCTGGGCACCCAGGCCGCGTTCGCTGTCCTCCAGCGCGCGGCGCAGTGCGCCGACGATGTCGGCCGCGGCGACGGCTTCGAGCACGTGTACGCGGCAGCGCGATAGCAGCGCGGAATTGAGTTCAAACGAGGGGTTCTCGGTGGTGGCGCCGACGAACAGGATCACGCCTTTCTCGATATGCGGCAGGAAGGCATCCTGCTGAGCCTTGTTGAAGCGGTGCACTTCGTCGACGAACAGCACCGTGCGCACGCCGCGGGCGAAATTGGCGGCGGCCTCGTCCAGCGCCGCGCGCACATCGGCCAACCCCGACAGCACGGCGGAAATGGCGCGGAACTCGGCCTGGGCATAGCGCGCCAGCAGCAGGGCCAGCGTGGTCTTGCCGCAGCCGGGCGGCCCCCACAGGATCATGGAATGCACATGGCCGGATTCGACCGCCCGGCGCAGCGGCTTGCCGGGCGCGATCAGGCGGGACTGGCCGACGATCTCGTCCAGCACGCGCGGACGCATGCGTTCGGCCAGGGGTTTCAGGCCTTCGGGCTCGGCGAACAGGCCGGCGGAGGCGGGACTGGGTTTGCGGCGGGACATGCGGCCTAGGTTAGCGGGTTGCGGCGGCGGTTTGGGCATGCGCCGTGGCGGCCGCGGCCCTCAGCGCGCGGCCGCTGCGCCGTTCGCCGGCGTTGCGGTCCATACCGCCGCAATCGCGCTGCCCGCCGCACCGGTACGCGGCGCCGAATGCCGGCAAGGCAACAACGATACAACTGGCGGATTCCACTCGGACCTAAGGCCCGCGCTGCAGCGCGCGCTGGCGGTACAGCCCGTAGGCCAGGCCGGCGATGCCGGTGAGCAGGGCCGGCACGGCGAGCACGTTCTCGCCCAGCACGGCGAAGCCCGCCGCACCGCAGAGCGCGCCCAGGGCGAAGCCGGCGACGATGAGCAGATAGAGATTGCGCCGGCGCGCATCGTGGCTGTGGCCCAGCAGGCGCTGCCCCAGCATGATGCCCAGGTCGGTGAAGATGCCCGACACATGCGTGGTGCGCAGCACCGCGCCGCTGTAGGTGCTAGCCATGGCGTTCTGCAGGCCGCAGGCCGCAGTGGCGACGCAGATGCCGGCCACGCTGTGCCGGTGCAGCAGCGGTATGGCCAGCAGCAGCAGCATCGATTCCAGCACCAGCGCGACGCCGTAGCGGCGTCCCAGGCGCAGGGTGCTGTCGCGCACGATGGCGCCGCTCAGCGCCGCGCCGGCGAGAAAGCTCAGCAGGAACAGCAGCAGGTTGAGGGCCAGGCCGCCCTGCCCCTGCGCCAGCGCGACGCCGAACAGCGTGGTCGTGCCGGTGAGGTGGGTGATGGCCTGGTGCTCGAAGGCAAGAAAACCGACCGCGTTGACCATGCCCGCGATGCAGGCCAGCGCGAACGCGCCGGCGCCTACCCAACGTGGCAGAGCCGCAACGGTCATCAATCGTTGAGCGGGTGCACTTCCGCGCCGGGCTTGACCTCGCCGATCACGTCCACGCCGGGCGGCGGGGTGAAAGTGAAGCGGTCAGCGGCGAGTTTCGGATTGCGCTGCCAGTCGGAGAAGCGCGTCTCGGTACGGTTGCCCAGGGTGTCCTTGAACAGCATGCGCTGCAGCACCACGGCGCCGCCGCAGGTTTTCTTCGCCGCGTCGGCGCAGGCGAAGCCGAAGTCGGCGTATTCAAACTCCGGCTCCTTGGCCTTGGATTTGAGCCGCAGCCAGCTCAGGCCGTCGTGCTCGCCCTGCTCGCTGGCGGCGAAATCGCGGTCGAGCTGGGCCAGGTCGGTAAGCACGGTCAGCGGGCTGTGCGCTTCTTCCACGCTCTGGCTGCGCACGGTGACCTGTTCCAGGTCCGGGTCGTAGATCCATACGTGCATGCCGTCGGCGACGATCTGCTGTTCGTAGGGCTTGCTCACATCCCAGCGGAACTGGCGCGGCGCCTGCACCGCGAGTGTACCGCTGGTCTTCTTGCCGGGTTTGTCGTTGGCATCGAACACAGTCTGCTCGAAACCGGCGGAGACGCTTTGCAGGCCCTTGGCGAAGGCGTCCAGGCGCGCGCGCGCGGTTTCTGCGCCGGCGGTGGAACTGAGGGCCAGCAGGCCGATTAGCAGGACGCGAGACAGCATCGGGTTCACTCTCGTGCGAAATGGACGCGGCCTGGACCGGCGCCGGCGGCGCAGGTTCCCGCGCGGCGCAGCGGCGGTTCAGCCCCGCCAGAAATACCGACAGCGGATCCGGACGCGGCGCTGCGCCGCGACGGATGCCAGGGTCAGCCATCGCCCGATCATCCCATGCGGCGGCGCGGCGCGACAATCGCAGCGGGACTGCGCAGATCCGCCGCGGCGCGGAGCCCGCGCCGGCCGCGGCGACGGTACACTTTTCCTTCCGCCGCGCAGGCACTTCCGCAGGCCAGTTCCATGTCCGTGCAATCCCGTATCGCCCGCACTGCCCTGCTCTCGGCCCTGGCTGCGGCCTTGCCCGCGGGCGCGGCGGAGGTCTGTTCGCCGCTGCGCAACCTGAATGTGCCGGCCACTGGCGAAGGGCTGTACCTGAACCTGATCACCGGTGTCAGCGGCGAAGCCGAATCGCTGGCGCCGGGCTTCGACATCGATCCCTACGCCCGCCAGATCGGCGAGCCGCCGGGCCAGCTCAAGTTCTACTGGGGCTCGGCTGCCAACGGCGGCGCCGGCGTGGTGAGTTCGGGCACCACGTTCGCGGTGCTGCAGCCCGGCGCCGTGATCGGGCCGGACGCGCTGTTCAGCCGTGCCGGCTTCGATGGCGATACCAGCCTGTGGCAGGCGGGGCTGAGCCAGGCTTATCTGGGGTTGCGCTTCAAGAACGAAGGCAGCGGCGCGATCAACTACGGCTGGATCCGCCTGAGCACGCAGCCGCCGCTGGGCTTTCCCGTGACCATCCACGACTGGTGCTACGACGATGCCGGCGCGCCGGCGACCGTGCCGGCGGCGGATGCAATCTACGCGGATGGTTTCGAGCTGCCCGGCTGAGCCCGCGCGGCCGGCTCACACATCCGGCGGCGGCGGCGCCAGCACGGTGCGGTTGCCGTTGTGTTCCGGCGGGCTGACCACGCCCTGCTGCTCCATCAGCTCCACCAGGCGCGCGGCGCGGTTGTAGCCGATCTTGAGCCGGCGCTGCACGCCGGAGATCGAGGCGCGGCGCGACTCGGTCACGATGCGCACGGCCTGGTCGTAGAGTTCGTCGTAGTCCGCGTTGCCTTCGCTGATTTCCTCGGGCAGGCCGGTTTCGCCGATGACCTTGCCGTCGCCGGTGGTCTGCACTTCCTCCAGCACGCCTTCGATGTATTCCGGCCGGCCCTGGGCGCGCAGCCATTCGACCACGCGGTGTACTTCGTGGTCGTCGACGAAGGCGCCGTGCACGCGCTCGGGCGTGGCCGTGCCCGGCGGCAGGTAGAGCATGTCGCCGTGGCCGAGCAGGGCTTCGGCACCCGACTGGTCGAGGATCGTGCGCGAGTCGATCTTGCTGGATACCTGGAAGGCGATGCGGGTCGGGATATTGGCCTTGATAAGGCCGGTGATCACGTCCACCGACGGACGCTGCGTGGCCAGGATCAGGTGCACGCCGGCGGCGCGCGCCTTCTGCGCCAGGCGCGCGATCAGTTCTTCCACCTTCTTGCCGACAATCATCATCATGTCGGCGAATTCGTCGATGATGATGACGATGTAGGGCAGCGGCTGCAGCGGCTCGGCGCGGCGTTCCGGCTGCGAGGCATCGGGGCGGAACAGCGGATCCAGCAGCGGCTGGCCGGCGTCCTCGGCTTCCTTCACCTTCTTGTTGAAGCCGGCCAGGTTGCGCACGCCGACCGCGGCCATGAGCTTGTAGCGCCGTTCCATTTCGGCCACGCACCAGCGCAGCGCGTTGGCGGCCTCCTTCATGTCGGTGACCACCGGCGCGAGCAGATGCGGAATGCCTTCGTAGACCGACAGCTCCAGCATCTTGGGGTCAATCATGATCAGGCGCACATCGCGTGGACTGGCCTTGTACAAAAGGCTCAGCACCATGGCGTTGACCGCGACCGATTTGCCTGAGCCGGTGGTGCCGGCGACCAGCAGGTGCGGCATCTTGGCCAGGTCCGCGACCGTGGGCCGGCCGCCGATATCCTTGCCCAGGGCCAGCGACAGCGGCGATTTCATCGCGTCGTACTTGTCCGAGCGCAGGATTTCCGACAGGTACACCATCTCGCGCTTGGCATTGGGGATTTCCAGGCCGATCACGTTCTTGCCCGGGATCACGTCGACCACGCGCACGCTGACCACAGACAGGCCGCGGGCGATGTCCTTGTCCAGGTTGCTGATCTGGCTGCCGCGCACGCCGGCGGCGGGTTCCATTTCAAAGCGGGTGACCACCGGGCCCGGGAACACGCCGACGACCTGGGCCTCGATGCGGAAATCCTTGAGCTTGAGTTCGACCTGGCGCGACAGCACGGCCAGGGTTTCCTCGGAATAGCCGGCGATCTGGGGCTTGGGTTCGTCCAGCAGCGACAGCGGCGGCAGCTCGCCGTCCACCGGCGCGCCGACGAACAGCGGGATCTGCTGCTCGCGCTCGGCCCGCTCGCTCTTTTCTATGCTGGCCTGGGCGGGTTTCTCGATCTTGACCGGCTCGCGCCGGGCCTGCTTCACCGTCTCGACCTTGCGCACTTCCTCGCGCTCGATGCGCGCGGCGCGGCCGACGCGGGCATCGTCCGCCTTCTTCAGGCTGCCCAGCAGCCAGGCGCCGCCGGCAATGATGCCGCGGCCTATGCTGTCCATCAGCTTGAACCAGGACAGGCCGGTGGCCAGGGTGACGGCGACCAGGAATACCGCGAGCAGGAACAGGGTTGCGCCGAGAAACCCGAAGCCGTGCAGCAGGCCGCCGCCAACCATCTTGCCGAGGATGCCGCCGGCCTTCTCGGGCAGCTGGCTGGGACCGGTGAAATGCAGATGGGCCAGGCCGCTGCCGCTGAGGAAAAACGCGACGAAGCCGATCAGGCGCAGCGAAGGTTGCAGTGCCGAGGCCGGTGTCTGGGCCCGCGGCCGCACGAAGGCCGCGCCGACGGCGAGCAGCAGCAGCGGAAACACGTAGGCCAGGCCGCCGAAGAAGTACAGCGCCAGGTCGGCAAACCAGGCGCCGACGGCGCCGCCGAAGTTGTGGATATGCTCGGGCTGGCCCGCGTGCGACCAGCCCGGGTCCTGCGGGCTGTAGCTCAGCAGGCAGGCCAGCAGATAGACGACGACCGGCAGCAGCAGCAGGAAGGCGATTTCCCGCAGCAGCTTCTGCAGCTGTTCGCCGATGCCCGGCGCCGGAGTGGCTTTGGAATTGCGCGACACCGCTGGACTATACCTCAGGAATTTTCTGTAAGGCTTTGTTCGCTGGGCGATTGTCGCACGGAACACGAAAAGCCGGGATGACGCCGGACGGCCCGCATCGCCGGCCGCAGCGGCGACTTTACCCGCTCACTGCGCCGCCGGCAGCACCGCGGCGCGACGGCGATGCCGGCGTAGCAGGCTCAGCGCGAACTGGCGCACGGTTTCGACCAGCACGGCCAGGGCCGCGCCGACTTCCGCAAGAATGGAAACATTCATGACGCGGGTATGGCTGGCCAGCGGCGCCACGAGGTAGTGGCCCAGGCTGTCCAGGCCCAGCAGCGCATACACCGCGATCAGCGCCAGGCCGGTGGATGACCAGCCGCGCCGCAACAACCAGACGCCGGCGAGACCCGTGGCGGTGATGCAGAACCAGGCCGCGTAGACGCCGAGGCAGGTCCAGCCGGGCGGCAGCCCCGGGTAGTCCGCCAGGTATTCGGCGTTGTGGGTGAAATGCAGCAGCGAAGCGACCAGATAGATCGCCATCAGCACGCCGAGCAGGCGCGGCAGGCGCGCCGGAGACGATGTCGTATCCATGACATCCGGCCTGCGCTGCCCCGGCACCGGGGCCGGGGCAGCAGCGGGCGTGGCTTACAGCATGCCCTTGAGGGCCGGGTGGACGATCTCGCCGCCGTCGACGTTGATGCCGCGCTTGAGCGCCGCATGTTCGCGCCACTGCGGGCCGCCGGCCATGCGCTGCACATACGGCAGGATGGCGGCCGAAATGGCCTGCGAGGACGTCTGCGGCACCGCGCCCGGCATATTGGTCACGGCGAAATGGGTCACGCCGTCTACCAGGTAGGTCGGCTCGGCCCAGGTGGTCGGGCGGGCGGTCTCGAAGCAGCCGCCCTGGTCGATGGAGATGTCGACCAGCACGCTGCCCGGCTCCATGGTCTTGACCATTTCACGGGTGACCACGTGCGGAGCCTTGGCGCTGGGGATCAGCACGGCGCCGACGACCAGGTCGGCCGTGGCGACTTCGCGCGCGACGTATTCCTCGTACGGATACAGCGCGGTGACGTTGGTGCCCAGGGCCATCATCTGGGCCAGGCGGTCCGGGCGCTTGTCGAACACGACGACGTTGGCGCCGCCGGCCGCAGCCAGCTGGGCGGAATTGCCGCCGGCCGCGCCGGCACCGAGCACCACGACCTTGCCGCGCTCCGTCGCCGGCAGACCGCCGAGCAGCTTGCCCTTGCCGCCCATGGGCTGGTGCAGCAGGTGGGTGCCGACCTGGACCGCGATGCGGCCGGCGATGATGGACATGGGTGCCAGCAGCGGCAGCGAGCCGTCGGCTTCTTCCACGGATTCAAACGCCACGCCGGTCAGGCCGATGTCGAGCAGGCGCCGGGTCAGTTCCGGCTCCGGCGCCAGGTGCAGGTAGCAGAACAGTTGGTGGTGCTTGCGCAGGCGCTCCAGGTCGCCCTTGATCGGCTCCTTGACCTTGACGATCAGTTCGCCGGCTTCATACAGCGCATCCGCATCGGCGGCGATCTTGACGCCGACGCGGGTGAAATCGGCGTCGGAGAAGCCGCTCTTGACGCCGGCGCCGGACTGCACGAAGACCTCGTGGCCGCGCTTGACCAGATCCGCGCAGGCGGCCGGCACCAGGGCGACGCGGCCTTCAAGGGTCTTGGTTTCCGAAGGGATACCGATACGCATTGCAATTCCTCAGTGGTGTGATTAGCTCGTTCTTGCCGTGCAGGCGACGCCCTCCCGAGCTTCGCACCGCCCTTGAATCGTGTGCGCGTTCTCCCCATCCTTGCGGGCTCTTGCTGGCCCGAACGGCGGCGGCCTGCACCCGTCAGGGTCAGACACCGGCGTGGAAGGACTGAAGACAACGGAACGACCGTCTTGCAATGCAGCGCATTGCCGCAGGGTCGTATGAATCGACACGTTCAAGGCCGCAATTTGCGGCGAGGGATTATACATGAGCACCCCCAAGCACAGTCGCCTGCTGATCCTCGGTTCCGGTCCGGCCGGTTATACCGCGGCGGTGTATGCGGCGCGTGCCAACCTCAAGCCGCTGCTGCTGACCGGCATGCAGCAGGGCGGCCAGTTGATGACCACGACCGAGGTCGACAACTGGCCGGGCGATGTGGAGGGCCTGCTCGG
The DNA here is from genome assembly GCF_024437735.1 of Tahibacter harae. Taxonomy (GTDB): domain Bacteria; phylum Pseudomonadota; class Gammaproteobacteria; order Xanthomonadales; family Rhodanobacteraceae; genus Tahibacter; species Tahibacter harae. The sequence continues at coordinate 141,643 of NZ_JANFQO010000015.1, forward strand.
GCCGGCGCTGATGGAACGCATGCAGAAGCACGCCGAGCGCTTCGCCACCGAGATCGTGTTCGACCACATCCACACCGTCGACCTGGCCCAGCGCCCGTTCAGACTGGTCGGCGACAGCGGCAGCTACACCGCCGACGCACTGATCATCGCCACCGGCGCCACCGCCAAGTACCTGGGCCTGCCGTCGGAGGAACGCTTCAAGGGCCAGGGCGTTTCCGCCTGCGCCACCTGTGACGGTTTCTTCTTCCGCGAACAGGAAATCGCCGTCGTCGGCGGCGGCAACACCGCGGTCGAGGAAGCGCTGTACCTGGCAAACATTGCCAAGAAAGTCACAGTGATACATCGCCGCGACAAGTTCCGCGCGGAGAAGATCCTGCAGGACAAGCTGTTCGCCAAGGAGAAGGCCGGCAAGGTCGAGATCCTGTGGAACCACGGCGTGGATGAAGTGCTCGGCGACCACACCGGCGTGACCGGCCTGCGCCTGCGCAGCACCGTGGATGGCTCCACCCGCGAACTGGCCATCAGCGGCCTGTTCGTCGCCATCGGCCATACACCAAATACGGCCCTGTTTGACGGCCAGCTCGATATGAACAATGGCTACATCCGCATCCGCAGCGGACTGGAAGGCGGCGCCACCGCCACCAGCGTACCGGGCGTGTTCGCCGCCGGCGACGTGGCCGACCAGGTCTACCGTCAGGCCGTGACCTCGGCCGGCTTCGGCTGCATGGCGGCGCTGGACGCGGAGAAGTACCTGGACAAGCTCGGCCTGGCCTGAGGCCGGGCCACGCAGCACGGGCCATGGCCGCATCGGCGGAAGTCCGCTTTCTTTCCGGCCTGGACGAGATCGCGGCACAGGACTGGGATGCCCTGCGCCCCGACGACAACCCGTTCCTGGCCCATGCCTTCCTGGCCGGCCTGGAACGTCACGGCTGCATCCGTGCCGAGCTGGGCTGGCTGCCGTGGCACGCCGTGCTGCTGGATGCCGGCCGCGCCGTGGCCGCGGCACCCTGCTATCTCAAGGACAACTCCCACGGCGAGTTCGTGTTCGACTGGTCCTGGGCCGAGGCCTACCAGCGCCACGGCCTGGATTACTACCCCAAACTGCTCGTCGCCGTGCCTTACTCGCCTGTGACCGGGCCGCGCCTGCTCGGCGCGCCGGCGCAGCGGCAGGTGCTGTTGCGGGCGCTGAGCCAAGCCTGCGGGCGCTACGGGCTGTCCTCGGCGCATGTGAATTTCGTCGCGGAGGACAGTGCCGCCGACTTCGCCGCCGATACCTGGCTGCCGCGGCACGACTGGCAGTTCCACTGGCACAACCGCGGCTACCGCGACTTCGACGATTTCCTCGCCGCGCTCAAGCCGAAGAAGCGCAAGAACCTGCGCCAGGAGCGCGCCCGCGTCGCCGCCCAGGGCGTGAGCCTGGAAACCCTGCACGGCGACGAGCTGGACGACGCCGACTGGCACTTCGTGCACGCCTGCTACAAAGAAACATTCGCCGAAAAAGGCAATTATCCCGCCCTGACCGAGGCATTCCTGCGCCACCTGGGCCAGGCCATGCCGCGCAATCTGGTCGTATTCCTGGCGCGCCAGCATGGCGAACGGGTAGCCATGGCGCTGTGCCTGCGCAGCCATGGCACCTTGTACGGCCGCTACTGGGGCTGCACGCGCGAGATTCCCGGCCTGCATTTTGAAGCCTGCTATTACCAGGGCCTGGATTATTGCCTGCGCGAGGGGCTGCAGCGTTTCGAGCCCGGCGCCCAGGGCGAGCACAAGATCGCGCGCGGCTTCCTGCCCACGCCCACCCGCTCCTTCCACTACATCGCGCAGCCACCGTTCCGCGAGGCGATACGGCGCGCGCTGCAGACCGAAGAATTGCACTGGCAGCACAACGGCGCGTATTTCCGCGCCCAGTCGCCCTATGCCGACGACGACAGCGGAGCCGGCGCATGATCCGCATTCCGATACTGCACGCCGGCCGCAACGAGGAATTCCCGGCCGTGGAAACCGCCCTGCGCGAGCCCAACGGCCTGCTCGCCGCCGGCGGCGATCTTGGCCCCGGGCGCCTGCTCGACGCCTATCGCCAGGGCATCTTTCCGTGGTTCTCCGAAGGCGAGCCGATACTGTGGTGGTCGCCGGACCCGCGCATGGTGTTCGCCACCGGCGCCATGCACCAGTCGCGCACACTGCGCCGCTGGCTGCGCGACTGCGACTGGGAGATCCGCGCCGACAGCGTGTTCGCCCGCGTGATGCAGGCCTGCGCCGCGCCGCGGCCGGGGCAGTCCGGCACCTGGATCAGTCCGGCCATGCTGGCGGCGTATGGGCAGTTGCACCGGCTGGGTCACGCGCATTCGGTCGAGGTGTTCACCGGCGGAGAACTGGTCGGCGGCATCTACGGCGTGGCCATAGGCCGCATGTTCTACGGCGAATCCATGTTCAGCGCTGCCGGCAACGGCTCCAAGGTCGCCCTGCTCGCCCTGGCCCGGCTGCTCGCCCGGCGCGGCTGGCCGCTGATCGACGCCCAGGTCAGTTCCGACCACCTCACCACGCTGGGCGCCTACGAAATGCCGCGGCGCGAATTCAGCCGGCGCATTGCCGAACTGACCGCAAAGCCCGGCCAGATCGGCAGCTGGGCCGCCGACGTGGCCGGCTGGCGCGGCCGCGACCTGTTGCAGGACTGAGACGGTCTTGCTTCCCGTGGGGCGCCTAACGTGGCATCATCCCGCGCCGCTCCGCCGAGGGGCTTGAAAAAGGGCCGCGGCGCCCTTTCTCAATGCGGCGACGCAGGCCAGTCCTGCAGCTTGCGCGAATCGTGGCCGGAGAAGCGGCCGCCGTTTGCGGCGAACCACTCCGGAATCGCGCCAGGGCATTGATTTCCCAAAGCTTCCTGCCGCGACCACAGCCAAAACGAAGGGCCAATGTCCAAAGACGATGTCATCGAGATGGAAGGCACGGTGCTTGAAACCCTGCCCAACACCATGTTCCGCGTGAAGCTGGAAAACGGCCACGTGGTCACCGCCCATATTTCGGGCCGCATGCGCAAGAACTACATCCGCATCCTGACCGGCGACAAGGTCAAGTGCGAGATGACGCCCTACGACCTTACCAAGGGTCGCATCACCTACCGCATGAAGTAAGCCGCGCCTCGCCGCGCGATCCGGCCGAGCCCTGCCCGGCCGGCAGCGGCATCGCCCGCAGCGGGCGGAACGCGGCTTCGCACCGGCCGGCACGCGCCGGCGTTGCGAAATGTCTGCGACGCCCTGGCACAGGCGACAGAAAAAAGCCCGGACCAGCCGGGCTTTTTTCATTGGTGCTTTGGTACGGCGGTTTACTCGACCGTCGCCTCCAGCTTCTCGTCCGCCGCCTCGACGCGCACATCGAGCTTGCCGTCGACCACCGACAGCAACACCCGGCCGCCGCTGACCAGCTTGCCGAACAGCAGTTCGTCGGCCAGCGCGCGCTTGACGTTGTCCTGGATCACCCGCGCCATCGGGCGGGCGCCCATCTGCGGATCGAAGCCATGCTCGGCCAGCCAGCGGCGGGCATCCATGTCCACATGCAGCGAGACGAACTTCTCGTGCAGCTGGGTTTCCAGTTCGATCAGGAACTTGTCCACCACGCGCAGGATGTGATCCAGGTCCAGCGCACCGAACTGCACGATCGCATCCAGGCGGTTGCGGAATTCCGGCGAGAACTGGCGGCGTATCGCCTCCATCGCGTCGGTGGCGTGGTTCTGCGAGACGAAGCCGATGGTACGGCGCGCCGCCTGGGTGGCGCCGGCGTTCGTCGTCATCACCACGATCACGTTCTTGAAGTTGGCTTCACGGCCGTTGGTATCGGTCAGCGCGCCGCGGTCCATGACCTGCAGCAGGATGTTGAACACGTCCGGATGCGCCTTCTCGATCTCGTCCAGCAGCAGCACGCAATGCGGATGCTTGACGATCTGCTCGGTCAGCAGGCCGCCCTGGTCGAAGCCGACATAGCCCGGGGGCGCACCGATCAGGCGCGACACCGAATGCGCTTCCATGTACTCGGACATGTCGAAGCGGATCAGCTCTATGCCCAGTTGCAGCGCGAGCTGGCGCGTGACCTCGGTCTTGCCCACGCCGGTGGGGCCGGCGAGCAGGAAGCAGCCGATGGGCTTGGCCGGGTTGCCCAGGCCGGAGCGCGCCATCTTGATCGCGCCGGCCAGCGAATCGATGGCCTGATCCTGGCCGAACACGACCATCTTGAGGTTGCGGTCCAGCTTCTTGAGCACGTCGCGGTCGGAGGCGGACACCTGCTTGGGCGGGATCCGCGCCATGCGCGCGACGATGAACTCGATCTCGGGCACGTCGACGACGTTCTTGCGCTCTTCCTCGGGCACCAGGCGCTGGCGCGCGCCGGCTTCGTCGATCACGTCGATGGCCTTGTCCGGCAGCAGACGGTCGGCGATGTGCTTGACCGACAGATCCACCGCCGCCTTCAGCGCGTCGTTGGTGTATTCGACGTTGTGGTGTTCCTCGAAGCGCGAACGCAGGCCCTTGAGGATCTCAAAGGAATCGGCCACCGAAGGCTCGACCACGTCGATCTTCTGGAAGCGGCGGGCCAGCGCGCGGTCCTTCTCGAAGATCGCGCGGTATTCCTGGAACGTGGTCGAACCGATGCAGCGGATCTCGCCCGAGGCCAGCATGGGCTTGATCAGGTTGGACGCATCCATGGTGCCGCCCGAGGCCGAGCCGGCGCCGATGATGGTATGGATCTCGTCGATGAACAGGATGGCCTGAGGTTCTTTCTTGAGCTGGCCGATCACCGCCTTGAGGCGCTTCTCGAAATCGCCGCGGTACTTGGTGCCGGCGACCAGGGCACCCAGGTCCAGCGCGTAGATGGTCGATTCCTTGAGCACGGCCGGCACGTCGTTCTCGACGATGCGCTTGGCCAGGCCCTCGGCCAGCGCCGTCTTGCCCACGCCGGCCTCGCCGACGTACAACGGATTGTTCTTGCGCCGGCGGCACAGCACCTGGATGGTGCGCTCCACTTCCTCGGTGCGGCCGATCAGCGGGTCGATCTTGCCCTGGCGCGCCAGTTCATTGAGGTTGGTGGCGAACTCGATCAGCGGATTGCCCTTGGGCTCGCCGCCTTCCTCGGCCTCGCGCTCGCCGCCGCCGCCGGGCTGCTGCTGCGGTTCGTGGCCGATCTTGGCGATGCCGTGGGAAATGTAGTTGACCACGTCCAGGCGGGTGATTTCCTGCTGATTGAGGAAATACACGGCGTGGGAGTCCTTTTCGCCGAAGATGGCGACCAGGACGTTGGCCCCGGTGACCTCTTTGCGGCCCGAGGACTGCACATGGTAGACGGCCCGCTGCAGCACGCGCTGGAAGCCCAGGGTGGGCTGGGTGTCGCGTTCGTCGCCGGGCGGCAGCACCGGCACGGTCTCGGCGATGATCGCCTTGAGTTCCTTGCCGAGCTTGGCTATGTCCGCACCGCAGGCGCGCAGCACGGCCGCGGCGGACGGGTTTTCCAACAAGGCCAGCAGCAGATGCTCCACGGTCATGAATTCGTGGCGCTGCTCGCGCGCATCCTTGTAGCACTGGCCAATGGTGAGTTCGAGGTCTTTGCTAAACATGCCTTACCCCTGTATCAGGATGCGCCGGAGATGGGGACCACTCAGGCTTTTTCCATGGTGCACAGCAACGGATGGTGGTTGGAACGGGCGAATTCGTTGACCTGGGTGACTTTGGTTTCTGCCACTTCCCGCGTATACAGACCGCAGACGCCGCGCCCGCGCAAATGCACATTCAGCATCACCTCGTGGGCGCGTTCATAGGCGAAGCCGAAAAAGGCCTGCAGGATATGGACCACGAAGTCCATGGGCGTGTAGTCGTCGTTCAGCAACAGGACCTGGTACATCGGCGGGCGCGCGATCTCCGGCCGGGCTTCCTCGACCGCCAGGCCGTGATCGTGTTGCGGGTTGTGTTCGGTATTGCCAGCCATTGTTCAACCGCGTCCCTATGCCTGATTCCAGTATAGCGCCGCTAATGGTGGCCGTAGGGCGCTTTGCAAGGGCCCGGCGGCAGCGCGGCGCTCGTGTAACATTGCCCGGATGAATGCTCCTGTCGCCGTAGCGGAAGCCGACGAGGACGCCGTCTGGCGCCCCCGCGTGACCGTCGCCACCATCGTGCCCCGGGACGGCCGCTTCCTGCTTGTGGAAGAGGACATCCGCGGCCGCCTGCTGCTCAACCAGCCCGCCGGCCACCTGGAACCCGGCGAATCCCTGGCCGATGCGGCCCGGCGCGAGACCCGCGAGGAAACCGGCTGGGATGTGAGCCTGGACTGCCTGGTCGGTGTGCATCAATGGGAAAACCCCCAGCTGGGCCGGCATTTCGTACGCTTCACCTTCGCCGCCCAACCCTTGCGCCACCATCCGCAGCAGCCGCTGGACAGCGGCATCGTCGCGGCCGTCTGGCTCAGCCGCGCCGAGATCGAGGCCGCCGCGCCGCGCCTGCGCAGCCCGCTGATCCTGGCCAGCATCGACGCCTGGCTCGGCGGCCAGCGCCTGCCGCTGGGCGCGCTGCAGTGGCTGGCACAATGAAAGGCCGCGTGTGAGCCAGCCCCTGATCATGGTCGGCGTGTCCGGCGGCGTGGATTCCTCGGTCGCCGCCCTGCTGCTGAAGCGCCAGGGCCGCAACGTGGCCGGCCTGTTCATGAAGAACTGGGAAGATGACGGCCGCCTCGGCGAATGCGATGCCGACCGCGACCGTCTGGACGCGCTGCGGGTCTGCGCCGCGCTCGATCTGCCGTTCCACGCGCGCAATTTCTCCGGTGAATACTGGGACCAGGTTTTCACTCACTTCCTGGCCGAATACCGTGCAGGACGCACGCCCAATCCCGACGTTCTGTGCAATCGCGAAATCAAGTTCCGCACCTTCCTCGACCATGCGCGGGAGCTGGGCGCGGACAAGATCGCCACCGGCCACTATGCCCGGGTCGACTGTCTTGACGGCCGCTACCGCCTGTTGCGCGGCCGCGACGAGAACAAGGACCAGAGTTACTTTTTGTATACGCTGGGCCAGCAGCAGCTGGCGGCGACGGAATTCCCGGTCGGCGAGCTGCCCAAGCCGCAGGTGCGCGAACTGGCGCGCGAAGCCGGCCTGGCCACCCACGACAAGAAGGACTCCACCGGTATCTGCTTCATCGGCGAGCGCGACTTCCGCGAGTTCCTATCGCAGTACATTCCGGCCCAGGCCGGCGAAATACGCACGCCCCAGGGCGCGGTGCTGGGCACGCACCAGGGCACCATGTATTACACCCTGGGCCAGCGCCAGGGCCTGGGCATAGGCGGCCGCCGCGACGCCGACGGCCAGCCCTGGTACGTGGTCGGCAAGGATGTGGAGCAGCGTCATCTCTACGTGGCCCAGGGCAACAGCAACCACTGGCTGGACTCGCGCAGCCTGCGCGCCAGCGATGCGAGCTGGACCGCCGGCGCGCCGCCCGCCGACGGCCTGCGCTGCAGCGCCAAGACCCGCTACCGCCAGCCCGACCAGGCCTGCCGCCTGGAATTCCGCGGCGACGGCCTCATGGTGTATTTCGACGCGCCGCAGCGCGCCGTGACGCCGGGCCAATCCATCGTGTTCTACACCGGCGAGGAATGCCTGGGCGGCGCGGTCATCGCAGCCACCGACGCACCCTACGGCGGACTCGCCCAAGGATGACAGCATGAACGAAGCACAGGTCCTGGCCCTGGCCGGCGTATTCCAGTCCGCCGCCCTGGTGCGCAGCGCCGCCACCAGCGGCAGCCAGGACGCTGCCGCGCTGGAGGCCAGCATCGCCAGCATCCTGCGCATCGACGTCGACAGCGCCGCCGACGCCTTCGGCGGCGTGGCCGGCGTGCGCCTGGGCCTGGAAACCCTGGTGCAACAGATGGACGCCAACCCGGGCGAACTCGCCGCCAGCCAGATCGCCGTCTCCGTGCTGCGGGTCGAGCGCAAGCTGGCGCGCAACGGCGGCATGTTGCAGACCTTGCGCGACGGCATAGACGCCATCCAGCGCCAGGTCGAACACCTGGGCCTGACCCATTCCAGCGTGCTGGCGCGGCTGTCGGAGCTGTACGCCACCACCCTGTCCAACCTGCGTCCGCGCGTGGTCGTGCAGGGCAACCCGCTGTACCTGCAGCAGCCCGCCCAGGTCGAGCGCATCCGCTCCACCCTGCTCGCCGGCGTGCGTGCGGCGGTGCTGTGGCGCCAGCTCGGCGGCAGCCAGTGGCACCTGCTGTTCAAGCGCAAGCAGCTGCTGATGCTGGCGCGCGGGCTGCTGAGCCGGGCCAAGCTCGACGGCGCCTGAGCCCCGCCGCGCTCGCCGGCATATACCGTTACGGCATGGGCCGACCAAAGTCGACGCGAAAGCCTGCAGTCAAACACTCGTTTCAGGCATAATGTGGCGCTTTTTTTCTGGGTAGCCCCCGCGCAGGCGCTCGCGCCCCGGCCATTCCCCGCGGCTGCCCAGGCCCTCGGTTCCAGCCGCTGCACGCCAGGAGAACGGAATGAAAGACTCTTTCTCGACCCGCACCTCACTCGAGGTCAACGGTCAGCGTTACACCATCGCCAGCCTCGCCGCCCTAGGCCAGCGCTTCGACCTCAAGCGCCTGCCGTTCTCGATGAAGATTCTGCTTGAGAACCTGCTGCGCCAGGAAGATGGCGTCAACGTCACCGCGAAAGAGATCGAAGCCGTCGCCAACTGGGACGCCAAGAAAGAACCGGATACCGAAATCTCCTTCATGCCGGCCCGCGTGGTGCTGCAGGACTTCACCGGCGTGCCCTGCGTGGTCGACCTCGCCGCCATGCGCGACGCGGTGGTCAAGCTCGGCGGCGACGCCAGCCAGATCAACCCGCAGATCCCGTCCGAACTGGTCATCGACCACTCCGTCCAGGTCGACGTGTTCGGCAAGCCCGAGGCGCTGGACCTCAACGGCAAGATCGAATTCGGCCGCAACATCGAGCGCTATTCCTTCCTGCGCTGGGGCCAGAACGCCTTCGACAACTTCAAGGTGGTGCCGCCGAACACCGGCATCGTGCACCAGGTCAACCTGGAGAACCTGGCCCGCGTGGTCATGACCCGCAGCAGCGGCGGCGAGACCTGGGCCTTCCCGGACACCGTGTTCGGCACCGACTCGCACACCACCATGATCAACGGCATCGGCGTGCTGGGCTGGGGCGTCGGCGGCATCGAAGCCGAAGCCGCCATGCTCGGCCAGCCGTCCTCGATGCTGATTCCGCAGGTGGTCGGCTTCAAGCTCAGCGGCAAGCTGCCGGAAGGCGCCACCGCCACCGACCTGGTCCTCACCGTCACCCAGATGCTGCGCAAGCACGGCGTGGTGGGCAAGTTCGTCGAATTCTTCGGCGACGGCCTGGATCACCTCGCCCTCGCCGACCGCGCCACCATCGCCAACATGGCGCCGGAATACGGCGCCACCTGCGGCATCTTCCCCATCGACAGCGAAGCGCTGAACTACCTGCGCCTGTCCGGCCGCGACGAAGCCCTGATCAGCCTGGTCGAGGCCTATGCCAAGACCCAGGGCCTGTGGCGCGAAGCCGGCCAGGCCGACGCGGAATACAGCTCCGTGCTGAGCCTGGACCTGGCCGACGTCAAACCTTCGCTGGCCGGCCCCAAGCGCCCGCAGGACCGCGTGCTGCTGGAAAACGTGGAAGCCAACTACCGCGAGGCCCTGGCGCCGATGGTCGAAGCGCGCGCGACCAGGACCAAGTCGGCCACCCCGGGTACGGCCCAGGTGGTCAAGGACGGCAAGGAATACGCGCTGAAGGACGGCGCGGTCGTGATCGCCGCCATCACCTCCTGCACCAACACCTCCAACCCGGCCGTGATGCTTGGCGCCGGCCTGCTCGCGCGCAACGCCGTGGCCAAGGGCCTGAAGGTCGCGCCCTGGGTCAAGACCTCGCTGGGACCGGGCTCGCTGGTGGTCACCGACTACCTCAAGAAGGCCGGCGTGCTGAAGGATCTGGAGCAGCTGGGCTTCTACGTGGTCGGCTACGGCTGCACCACCTGCATCGGCAACTCCGGCCCGCTGCCGGAAGAAGTCTCGGCCGGCATCGCCGAGGGCGACCTGGTCGTCACCTCGGTACTCTCGGGCAACCGCAACTTTGAAGGCCGCGTCCATCCCGAAGTGAAGATGAACTACCTGGCCTCGCCGCCGCTGGTCGTGGCCTACGCCATCGCAGGCACCGTGGACACCGACCTGTCCAAGGATCCGATCGGCCATGACGAATCCGGCAAGGCCGTGTTCCTGCGCGACATCTGGCCGAGCAACAAGGAAATCGGCGACGTCATCGCCGCCACCGTCGGCCCGGAAATGTTCAAGAAGAACTACGCCGACGTGTTCAAGGGCGACAGCCGCTGGAACCAGATCGCCTCGGCCGAGGGCGAGATCTACTCCTGGGACGGCAGCTCCACCTACATCAAGAACCCGCCCTACTTCGACGGCATGACCATGGCCGTGGGCAAGATCCAGGACATCCACGGCGCCCGCGTGCTGGGCCTGTTCGGCGATTCCATCACCACCGACCACATCTCGCCCGCCGGCGACATCAAGGCCACCTCGCCTGCCGGCGTGTTCCTGCAGAGCCGCGGCGTGGCCAAGATCGACTTCAACTCCTACGGCTCGCGCCGCGGCAACGACGACGTGATGGTGCGCGGCACCTTCGCCAATATCCGCATCAAGAACCTGATGCTGGGCGGCGAAGAAGGCGGCAATACCTATCACTATCCGGACGGCGCCAAGCTGTCGATCTACGACGCCGCCATGCGCTACAAGGCCGAGGGCGTGCCCCTGGTCGTGATCGCCGGCAAGGAATACGGCACCGGCTCCTCGCGCGACTGGGCGGCCAAGGGCACCATGCTGCTGGGCGTCAAGGCGGTCATCGCCGAGAGCTTCGAGCGCATCCACCGTTCCAACCTGGTCGGCATGGGCGTGCTGCCGCTGCAGTTCAAGGACGGCGAGAACGCGCAGACCATCGGCCTCAAGGGCGATGAGGTGTTCGAGATCGCCGGCCTCAACGACGGCGAGGCACGCGAGATCGAAGTCGTGGCCAAGGGCCCGACCGACACCAAGCGCTTCAGCGTGAAGGTGCTGCTGCTGACGCCGAAGGAAGTGGAGTACTTCCGTCACGGCGGCATCCTGCCCTACGTGCTGCGCCAGCTGGCGTCGGCGCCGAAGGCGGCCTGAGAAACCGGACCAGGGCGCCGCCGCTGAGCGGCGGCGCCTTTTTCTTTTCCGGCAGTTATTGCAGTACCGGCAAGTTTCCTGCACGGGCGCTGCCCCCGGCAGACCCTGCCGACGCCTGCGTATGCGGTTTCAGCGGACGCGCCTGTCGTCCGCGATCCAGTTGACCTCCCAGTTCCTGCCGCCGTCGTCGGAAAACGCCTGCTCGAAATGCACCGAGTCGCGCGTGATCGCCGAGATGACGAAGCGGACCAGAATGGTGCGGCCGCCGAATTCCTCCTGGCTGTAGAACTCGCCGCGCGCATCCTTGAAGCCGCCCACACTGGGATGCGCCAGCACGCCGCTGCGGATATTGGCGAAGTTGAGGCTCCACTGCCGCGAAACCGGGTTGTAGAGCCGCAGGCTCAGGCCCTCCAGCGTGCCGGCGGCGCCCTTGACCGACAGCTCGACCAGGTTCGCCCGTCCGTCCAGCACCTTGCTCACGGTCGTGGTGCCCTCGTAGGCCAGCCACTCCTGCGAGCCCGACAGCGGCTGCGCCAGGCGTTTCAGGCGGGTATTCCAGACGCCGACCTCGAAATCGAAATCCCGCTGGCCGTCGCGCGGCGGCGGCGCTGCCGGCGGCGCCTGCGCGGCGCACGCCGGCGACGCGGACAGCAGGGCCAGCAGTGCGGCGGCGGCGCGGATCCACGAAGGCTTTTGCATGGCGATCTCCCGTGTGCGCATGATGCGGACGAGAATGAAAGAGCGGAAAGCCCATGCGCAAGAACGCACCTGCAGGTAAGCATCCCCGCGCGGCGCGGCCCAACCCGCTGGCGGATTGCCCGCTGACGGCCGCCTTCGCCGCCATCGGCGGCAAATGGAAGCTGACCCTGATCTACTGGCTGGCCCACGGCGAACTGCATTTCGCCGGCCTGCGCCGCCGCGCGGCGCCGATCTCGCCCAAGGTGCTGGCCGAACAACTGCGCGAACTGGAAGCCGACGGCCTCGTCGAGCGTGTGCCTACAGGAGCATCGCCGGCACCGGTGATGTACCAGCTCAGCCGCTACGGCGCGGCGCTGTTGCCGCTGGTGGAAATGGTACGTGTCTGGGGCGAGGAACATTTGCGGCGCAAGCGGACCGGTGCCGCCGCCGGCACGCCGCTGGCCTGTGCCGGGTCCATCCTGCCTGCAGGATGACTCGCCGGGCGCGGAATGCGGATGAATTTCGCCGCGGTCACCGGCGCTCTATCTGCCGCGTCTGGGCGCGGCGCGGTTTTCACCTTTCCACATGCGCTCGTCGTACAGGAATTCGTCGGCGCTGACGATCTGCAGCTTCTCGTACAGCGGCGAGGCGGCGCGCAGCAGCACATTGCGCTCGCTCGAAGACAGCACGCTGGGCACGCTCAGCCCGAGGCTCTTTGCAGTGCGCGCCCATTCGTCGCCGAAAGCCCGGGCGGCGCTGGGATCGTCGCTGCGCCAGTCGGGCGCGCCGGCGGCAAGGGATTCCATTTCCTCGACGACCGCGCCGGGCGGGAGTTCTATCTTCAGCTTGATATGGGGAATGCTGCGCAATTCCAGCGCGAGGTGGACGAATTTCTCCAGCAGCGCCAGGGATTCGGTAGAGGCCGTGTAGAGGATGGCGGTGCCGGCGGAATGCCAGCGGCCGGGCCAGGACTTGGCGCCTTCGACGGACAGCGGCGCGTCGGCGAACTCGCGCCGGATGACGCGCCAGACAATCACGGCACCAGGCCGTGGTAGATCTGTTCGAGCAGCAGGATCACAGCCTCGGTACCGGCGGCGTTGTCGATCAGGTCCAGCGGGATGCGGCCGTCCAGGCCGGGCTGCGGCCGGGCCATCCACGATTTCACATTGGCGTCGTCGGCCAGCACGCGCTGGGCCACGCCGAGCAGGCCGATGATGCGGTAGAGCGCGTCGGCCTCCGCACCGGTGAGGTCGGCCTTTTCCTTGAAGCGGCGCTCCAGCGTGGACGGGCTGATGCGGATAAGCCGGGCCAGACGCTCGCGGGTGACGCCCAGGGTGCTGGCGGCGGCGTCGGCCACCGACAGGGCCAGGCCCTTGCGCAGCAGCGCGTCGAACTGCAGCGCGGTCGCCGGCACGCGAAAGCGCGCGCTGCCGCGGTTGGCTTGCAGGAAACGGGAGACGTCCTCGGCCACGGCGTTCACGGCATTGCTCCAAATGACGGCTCAAGGCCCATCATATGGGGAATATACGCGCGGTTTCCAGGCCGGCAAAGCCCGCGCCGGGCTCAGTGCCGGGTCCAGTTCGCGCTGATGCAGCGCCATTCGCCGCCGACTTTCTTCCAGCCGGTGTCGAAGTCGTAGACCGCGCCGCGCTCGGGAATCCAGCCGCCGCTGCCACCGGTCAGGGTGGCGCTGACCTTGGCCACGGCGCGCTCGCCGGTCAGGGTGACCTCGATGGGCCCCAGTACCACGCCGACGGCCTGGTTGCCGAGAAACTGGGCGCGCAGCAGGTTGTGCACGCCGGCCTTGTCCAGGCTGCCCTCGCTGCCGGTGAAGTCCTCGGCGACGAAGGCCATGAATTCGCGCGGCTGGCGCTGCTCCACCGCATGCTCCATCGCCGCGATGGCTTCGCGGATCTGGGTTTCATCGGGCGTGCGGCTGCAGCCGGCGGCGAACAGCATCAGGGCGAGGACGGCGAAAACCCGGCGCATAGGCGATTCCGGCACAAGACAGGGGACCGCGATTGGCGCACAGGCCGCGCCTCGCTGCAATGCCGCTTGCCGCATTTTCCGGGGCTGTGCTCCAATCAGGCCGAATCCGCCGCGCAACAGCGGCCATGTCGCCAATCCGCACTTCGAGGCCTTCCCGACGATGAGCACACAACGCCCCTGGCTCGCGAACTATCCCGCCGGAGTCCCCGCCGAGATCGATCTTCACGAGTACGCCTCGGTCGTTGCGGTGCTGGAGTCCGCCTGCGACCGCTTCCGCCAGCGGCCGGCCTTCTGCAATATGGGCAAGACGCTCAGCTACGACGACGTGGATCGCCTGAGCCGCCAGTTCGCCGCGTTCCTGACCGGAGACCTGGGCCTCAAGCGCGGCGACCGCGTCGCGCTGATGATGCCCAACGTGCTGCAGTACCCGATCGCGATTTTCGGCGTGCTGCGCGCCGGCCTGACCGTGGTCAACACCAATCCGATGTACACGCCGCGCGAACTCAAGCACCAGCTCAACGACTCCGGCGCGGCAGCCCTGGTGGTGCTGGACAATTTCGCCGCCACGGCTTCCGAAGTGCTGGGCGAGACGTCGTGCAGGCACGTGATCACCACCGGCCTGGGCGACATGCTGGGCTTCCCCAAGTCGCTGATCACCAACCTGGTGGTCAAGCACGTCAAGAAGCTGGTGCCGGCGTTCAATATCCCGGGCGCGATCCGCTTCAACGACGCGCTGGCGCGCGGCGCGCGGCAGAACTTCGTGCGCGCGGAGCTGGGCCACGGCGACATCGCCTTCCTGCAGTACACCGGCGGCACCACCGGCGTGGCCAAGGGCGCCATGCTCACCCACGGCAACCTGGTCGCGAACATGCAGCAGGCCTCGTCGTGGATAGGCGTGAACGCGAAGATGGGCGAGGAAATCATCATCACCGCCCTGCCGCTGTACCACATCTTCGCGCTGACCGCGAACGGCCTGGTGTTCATGAAGTTCGGCGGCCTGAACTATCTGATCACCAACCCGCGCGACATGCCCGCCTTCGTCAAGGAGATCAACCAGGTCCCCTTCACCGCGATCACCGGCGTCAACACCCTGTTCAACGGCCTGCTCAACACGCCGGGCTTCGACCAGATCAATTTTTCCACGTTGCACCTGGCCCTGGGCGGCGGCATGGCGGTACAGCGTCCGGTGGCCGAACGCTGGAAGAAGGTCACCGGCGTGACCCTGGTCGAGGCCTACGGCCTGACCGAGACTTCACCCGCGGCCTGCATGAACCCGCTGGACCTGCCCGAATACAACGGCTCCATCGGCATGCCCATTTCCTCCACCGAGGTGTCCATCCAGGACGACAACCGCAACCAGCTGCCGGTCGGCGACATCGGCGAGCTGTGCGTGCGCGGGCCGCAGGTGATGAAGGGCTACTGGAACCGGCCGGAGGAAACCGCCCAGGTGCTGGGCGACGACGGCTGGCTGCATACCGGCGACGTCGCGCGCATGGACGAAAAGGGCTATGTGTACATCGTCGACCGCAAGAAGGACATGATCCTGGTGTCGGGCTTCAACGTCTATCCGAACGAGGTCGAGGACGTGGTCGCGGCGCATCCGGGCGTGCTGGAAGTCGCCGCGATCGGCGTGCCGGACGAGAAATCCGGCGAGGCGGTGAAGATCTTCGTGGTGCGCAAGGATCCCAATTTGACCGCCGAGGACCTGCGCGCCCACTGCAAGGCCAACCTCACCGGATACAAGCAGCCGCGCTTCGTCGAGTTCCGCGATTCGCTGCCCAAGAGCAACGTCGGCAAGATCATCCGCCGCGAGCTGCGCGACGCGCCCAAGGGAGCGGTCAAGGCCTGAATCTTCGCGCTGCAGCGCAACAAAAAAGCCCGCTGCGAAGCGGGCTTTTTTGTTGCGGGAAGCAGTGACACCGCGCGGACGCGGCGCTTAGTTGTTGTGGTAGGACTCGATCGAATCGGCATAGCCGCCGAGCAGGTTCCACAGCGGCTCTTCCTTGCTCTCGGGAATGCGCGCATAGGCGAAGCCCACGCTGTCGGCGGTGACACGGGCGACAGTGGCCTCCAGATGAATGTTGAGTTCGTCGCCGATCATCATGTCCAGCACGAACATGTCGCCGGCCTTGCCGGTGAATTCCTCGGGACGGCGCACCAGCACGCCGGTGGCGGAAATGTCTTCCAGCTCGCTGGACCACGCATCGGCGCCATGCATCATCAGCACGGCCGAGCGGATTTTCATGCGGGCCGGGCGCATGCCCACGCGCGCGTTGCGATTGTTCATGTGAAGCATCCTGCAACCCCCCGTGGGTCTAGGCTCTTTTAGCGAAGCATGCCGCCAAAATCAATTCATGGCGAATCACAAATCGTGCCAGGGAGCGGGACGGAATTTGCGCAGCACGGCGAAAAACGCGGCGCCGAGGCCGATTCCGGTGATTTTCCGCCGGAGGCACGGGGCAAAACGCCGATAGTCAGGAATTCTCCGACCCGCCGCGGCGCGATTTCAGCACCACCCCGCGCACCAGACTGCCCTGGCCGAAACGCTGGTTGATGCGGTCGGCCAGGCGGTCCTGGCCGGGCGAAGGCGCGAACAGGCCGCTCTGCGCTTCGGCCGCGAACTGGCTGATGCCTATGCCCAGCAGGCGCAGGCGGGGATCCTTTTCCGCCGCCCACCAGCGCTGCAGCAAGGTGCGGCCGGCATCGAGCAGTTCCCTGGTGGCATCGGTGGGTTCGCCCAGGCTGAGCTGGCGGGTATGTGTCTCGAACGGCGGCTTGCGCACCTTCAGCGTGATGGTGCGGCCCTTGAGCTGCTGCGCACGCACGCGCTCGCCGACGCGCTCGGCCAGGCGCGCCAACCATGACAAGGCCTGGTCCAGGGTGGTCAGGTCCGTGACAAAAGTGGTCTCCGCGCTGATCGACTTTTCTCCGGCGTCGGGCTGTACCGGGCGGTCGTCCTCGCCGCGGGCCAGCCGCTGCCAGTGCGCGGCCTGGTTGCCGCAGGCCTGCTGCAGCCGGCGCGGCTCGGCAAAGCGCAGCTCGCCCACGGTGCGTATGCCCAGGCGGTGCAGATTGGACTCGGCCACCTTGCCCACGGTCCACAGCCGGCCCACCGGCAGCGGGTCGAGTACGGCGTGGACCTGTTCGGGGCGTATGCGCAGGAAGCCGTCGGGCTTGGACAATTCGCTGGCAAGCTTGGCCAGCAGCTTGTTGTGGGCCATGCCGACCGAGGCGTTGAGCCCGGTGCGGCGCACGATTTCCTGTTTGAGACGGCGGCCTATGGCCTCGATCCCGCCGCCGAACAGGCGCAGGCTGCGGCTGACGTCGAGGAAGGCCTCGTCCAGCGACAGGCCCTCGATCTCCGGCGTGACCTCGCCGAACACCGCGAACACCTCGGCCGAGACCTCGCGGTAGCGCGCCATGCGCACCGGCACGAACAGGGCTTGCGGACACAGCCGCTGGGCGGTCAGGGTCGGCATGGCCGAGCGCACGCCGTAGCGGCGCGCCTCGTAGCTGGCGGTGGAAACCACGCTGCGCGGGCCCAGCTCGCCCACCACCAGCGGCAGGCCGCGCCATTGCGGATGGTCCAGCACCTCCACCGCCGCGTAAAACGCGTCCATGTCGACGTGGATGATGGCGCGCGGGCTTCCCATGCGCGCAAGTGTGCCGCGCTTGACGAATTTCGTCTGCGTGCGCAGGCTCCCCGCATGAGCCAGCGCCTCGCCATCCACCCGGACAATCCCCAGCCGCGCCTGATCAGCCAGGCCGTGGCCGTGCTGGACCGCGGCGGCCTCATCGCCTACCCCACCGATTCGGGCTACGCCCTGGGCTGGCGCCTGAACGCCCTGCCGGCGCAGGAACGGGCGGTACGCCTGCGAAAGCTGGACAGCAGGCACAACTTCACTTTAATCTGTCGCCACTTGAGTGAGGTCGGCGCGTACGCCCGCATGCACGATGCGGCGTTCCGGACAGTCCGATCCCTGACTCCCGGCCCCTACACCTTCCTTCTCCCTGCGGCTGCCGATGTACCCCGGCATCTCAAGCAGGCCAAGAAACGTTCCGTAGGCGTCCGCATTCCGGACCATCGCGTGGCATTGGCGCTGGTCGAAGCATTGGGCGAGCCGCTTAGCAGCTCCAGCCTGATACTCCCGGACGCGGACATGGCTGGCTGGGAAGTCGACGACCTGTACGACCATGTTGGCTCCGCCGTCGACCTGTTTGTCGACAGCGGCTTCTGTGGCAACGAACCGACGACCGTGATCGACCTGCTGGACGACACGCCGCGGCTAGTGCGCCAGGGCAAGGGCGAAGTGCCATTCGCCTGAGATGCAACCGGCCTCCCAGGCCCGCATGCCGCGGTGAGCGCGGCGAACAGCGTAGAGACCAGCACCCGCTAGATGAGCACCGAGCCTGCCGAGCAACTCGCGCCCAGCGAGGGCCAAGGCATTTTCACGTCCGTACCGCAGCAGCAGGAAATGCCGCTGGCGATCGTGAAAGGCCAGCCCGTGCTGCAGATGCCGCAGGATCTGTACATCCCGCCGGATGCGCTGGAAGTCATCCTGGAGGCGTTTGAAGGCCCGCTGGACCTGCTGCTCTACCTGATCCGCCGGCAGAACCTCGACATCCTCGACATTCCCGTCGCCGAGATCACGCGCCAGTACGTCGACTACATCGAGCTGATGCAGAACCTGAAGCTCGAACTGGCCGCCGAATACCTGGTGATGGCGGCGATCCTGGCCGAGATCAAATCCCGCCTGCTGCTGCCGCGCCCGCCGGACGAGGAAGGCATAGAGGAAGACCCGCGCGCCGAGCTGGTGCGCCGGCTGCAGGAATACGAACGCTTCAAGAAGGCCGCGGCCGATATCGAAGCCATGCCGCGGCTGGAACGCGACATCTCCACCGCCTCGGCCTTCGTGCCGGACCGCGCCGTGGTGCGCCTGCCGCCGCCGGTGGAACTGAAGGAACTGCTGCTGGCGCTGAAAGACGTGCTGCGCCGCGCCGACCTGACCGGCCACCACGCCATCCAGCGCGAGGCCCTGTCCGTGCGCCACCGCATGAGCGACGTGCTCGGCCGCCTGGGCGACGGCCAGTTCCACCGTTTTGAAAGTCTTTTCAATGTGGAAGAAGGCCGCCGCGGCATCGTGGTGACCTTCCTGGCCATGCTGGAGCTGGCCAAGGAAATCCTCATCGAGATCGTGCAGAACGAGGTACCCGGCCCGATCTACCTCAAGGCCCTGATCGTCGACGGCGAAATGCCCGTGCTGGCCGCCGACGACAGCGACGCCGCCCTGGAAGAAACCGAGTGATGGATCCGCTACTGCTCAAACGCATACTCGAAGCGGTGCTGATGGCCGCGGCGCAGCCGCTGTCGCTGAGCCAGCTGGCCGGCCTGTTCACCGAAGAGGAAGCGGTGGACAACGACCAGATCGGCGCCGCCCTGGCCGCCCTGGCCGAGGACTGCGCCGAACGCGGCATAGAACTCAAGGAAGTCGCCTCCGGCTTCCGCTACCAGATCCGCGAGGACGTGCACGCCTGGGTCACGCGCCTGTGGACCGAACGCCAGACCAAGTATTCGCGCGCGCTGCTGGAAACCCTGGCCCTGATCGCCTACCGCCAGCCCATCACCCGCGCCGAGATCGAGCAGATCCGCGGCGTGGCCGTGTCCTCGTCCATCATCAAGACCCTGGAAGAGCGCGAATGGGTGCGCGTGGTCGGCTACCGCGACGTGCCAGGCCGGCCGGCGCTGTTCGGCACCTCGCGCAATTTCCTCGATTATTTCAACCTGAAATCGCTGGATGAGCTGCCGCCGCTGGCGGAGATCCGCGACCTGGACGAGTACGACCCGCAGATGGACCTGGCGCCGGTGATCCCGCCATCGCTGGAACTGCCGCCGGAAGACCAGGAAGCCATGGCGGCCGAAGCCGCGGCGGAAACGGCAGCAGCCGGCGGCGAACCCGGCGCGGAAACGGCGGTGACGGACGAAGCAAGCGCAGACCAGGCCGCGGCGGAAGCCGGCGCGGAGCCGGCCTCTGCGACGGACGACGACCACACCGCGGCCGCTGGCGAAGACCGCGATGGCGATGCTGCGCAGCCTGCGGGCAGCGCTGAAGCCGGACCGCTCGAAGCCGGAGCTGGCGCAGCCGAAGCGCCGGCCATGGACGACGCGGCCGAAGCTGCGGCGCCGCACGAAGCCGGGATTTCCGCCGAGGCCGCCGGTGAGGATGAAGCCAACGCCGAAGCCGACGCTTCCGCCATGGCCGGAACCGCCGAAGAAACCATAGAAAGCGCGCACTCCGGCGAAGCCGAGACCGAAGCGCCCGAAGCTTCCCGCGAATCCGGCGACTCCGGATCGGGACAGCCGGCCGCCGGCCCCCGCGGCAGCCGCAAGCCCTCCCCCGCGCCTTCCGCGCCCGATCCCGACGGCGACTTCGCCGCCGGCGATTTCGAGGACGCGCCGGAAGCCGACACCGACTGGTCCGCTGCGGGCGAATCCGCGCTGGACAGCGACGACACCCCTGATTTCGCCGACAGCGATTTTTCCCCGGACGACGACGTCGTCGATCCGCCAGAAACCACGACGTCCGACGACGTCCCGGAGCACAACGCATGACCGCTGCACCCCGCCGTACCCTCACCCTCAAGCGCTCGCAGAGCGACGAAACCACGCCGGCCGTGGAAGAACGCCTGCACAAGGTGCTGGCCAACGCCGGCCTGGGCTCGCGCCGCCTGCTCGAACAGCGCATCCAGAATGGCGAGATCACGGTCAACGGCGCGCCGGCGACGATCGGGCTCAGCGTCAAGAGCGGCGACCGGGTCGAACTCGACGGCAAGCTGTTCGTGGTGATCCGCGACGATGCCGAACAGGCGCAGGTACTGGTCTACCACAAGCCTGAAGGCGTGGTGACCACGCGCGAGGATCCCGAAGGCCGTCCTACCGTGTTCGAGCAGCTGCCGCGCCTGAAAGGACAGCGCTGGATCGCCGTGGGCCGCCTGGACATCAACACCACCGGCCTGCTGCTGCTGACCACCGACGGCAACCTGGCCAATGCGCTGATGCATCCGTCCAGCGAGATCGAACGCGAATACATCTGCCGCGTCCACGGCGAAGTGCCCGATGAAGTGCTGGAGCGCCTCAAGGCCGGCATAGAACTCGACGACGGCCCGGCCCATTTCGACGATATCGGCGTGATCAGCCGCAGCGGCAGCCATTCCTGGTTCCGCGTGGTGATCAAGGAAGGCCGCAACCGCGAAGTGCGCCGCCTGTGGGATGCGGCCGGCTTCCTGGTCAGCCGCCTCAAGCGCGTGCGCTACGGCACGGTGGAACTGCCGCGGCCGCTCAAGCGCGGCCACTCGCAGGAGCTGGATGCCGAGGACACCAAGGCGCTGCGCGAACTCTGCGGCGCCACCAGCAGCGAACCCACGCTGACCCTGCAGCCGGTGATCCACCAGCGCCGCGCCGGCCAGTCGGCCGTGACCGAATACCGCCCGGCGCCCAAGAGCAGCCAGCAGGCCTGGACCGGCGCCGACCGCGCCGAGGCGCGCGAGCTGACCCGTTTCGACCGCATCCGCGACGACGGCCCCGGCCGCCGTCCGGGCCGCGGCGGCCCCGGCGGTCCCAAGCGCTTCGGCGGCGGCGCGGCGCGCCCGGCCGGCCAGGGCCGCGGCGGCCGCGTGGTCGACGGCAATACCGACAAGCCGCAGCGCCGTCCCGCACGCCGCGGCGCCGCGCCCGGCCAGGAAGTGGTGATGCCGCGTACCTGGTCGGCCGGCGATGAATTCAACCGCGGCG
>NZ_JANFQO010000016.1 GCF_024437735.1 Tahibacter harae
GGCCTGCATGCGAAAGCTATTGATCATTCTCAATGCGCGTGTGCGCGACGAGCTATCTGCGCTGGCGGCCGTCTAAACGCTTGTTTCGGCGTGAGGGGCAAGACAGTTGCTCTCCCCCAAGCGAGCTTGGGGAGAGGGAGCTTTCCGTTTTTTCTTGAAGAAATCCGGCAAATTTCACTCGCCAGAAACTCCGGATTCCGCCGCGCACTCCCTGCGAATCCCGAATCCCGAATCCCGAATCCTGCCTCACCCGTGCTTGCGAATGAACTCGCGCACATCCGGATAAACCACATCGCGCCAGCGCCGGCCGCTGAAGATGCCGTAGTGGCCGGCGCCTTTCACGGTGAGATGGCGCTTGTTCTGCGCGGCGATGCCGCTGCACAGGGTGTGGGCGGCTTCGGTCTGGCCCAGGCCGGAGATATCGTCGAGTTCGCCTTCGATGGTGAACAGGGCGGTGGTCTTGATGTCTTCGGGGCGCACGCGCTGGCCGTTCACGTCCCACAGGCCGCGCGGCAGCAGGTGCTGCTGGAATACGGTGGTGATGGTGTCCAGGTAATACTCGGCCGGCATGTCGAGCACGGCGTTGTATTCGTCGTAGAACTTGCGGTGGGACTGGGCATCTTCCAGGTCGCCCTTGAGCAGGTCCTCGTAGAAATCCCAGTGCGAACTCAGATGCCGGCCCGGGTTCATGGCGATGAAGCCGGCGTGCTGCAGGAAGCCCGGATAGACGCGGCGGCCGTGGCCGGGATAGTTGGCTGGCACGTCGTGGATGACGGTGTTCTGGAACCAGGACAGCGGCTTGGTCGTGGCCAGGTCGTTGACCTGGGTGGGACTGCGGCGGGTGTCGATGGGGCCGCCCATCATGGTCATTGTGCGCGGCGTGGTCTCGCCGTTGCTGGCCATCAGCGAGATTGCCGCGAGCACCGGCACCGTGGGCTGGCAGACCGAGACCACGTGCAGGTTCTTCGCGCCGATATGGCGGATGAATTCCTGCACGTAGGCGACGTAGTCATGCAGATGGAAGGCGCCGGCCTCGCGCGGCACCATGCGCGCGTCTATCCAGTCGGTGATGTAGACCTTGTGATCCTGCAGCAGGGTGCGCACGGTGTCGCGCAGCAGGGTGGCGTGATGGCCGGACAGCGGCGCCACGACCAGCACGACGGGGTCGTCCTTGAGGTCGTCGACGGTGGCGGCGTCGTCGGTGAAGCGCTTGAAGCGGATCAGGTTGCAGAAGGATTTCTGCAGCGCCTTGTATTCGACGATGGGCACTTCATGGCCGTGGGCGATGACGCTGCGGATGTCGAACGGCGGCTTCTCGTAGTCCTTGCCCAGCCGGTACAGCAGCTCGAAGCCCGCGGCGATGCGCGGCGCGCCGGGAACCTGGGACAGCAGGGTGCTCTTGTCGCTCCAGGTCTTGGCGCCGGCCTCGGCGAAGTGGACCAGCGGGCTCATCAGGGAGCGTTGCAGCTCGTGCAGGTGGTACAGCATGGGCAGGGACCGGCAGGGGAGGAGTGGCGACCCGGGATTGTAGTCGGCCCGGATGCAAGCAAGGGACATGCCCCAGGTAACAATTGGTCGCAATCCGGCGAAGGCGGTGTGTCAGCGGCCGCCGGCCAGGGGCTACGGGATGCCGGAAAACGGCGGCGTTGCCGCGCGCCGGGCCGCGTGGCGGCGCAGTTTCGGCATTGCATGGCGGTCGGCGCGGGCGGGCGTTCAGCCCTGGCGCGGATCGGGCGGCGTGCAACACCGCGGTCGTGCTCTCCGGTCCCCGCCCCGATGCAGCGACAACGACTGTCAGAAAAGCTCAGGTTCCAGCAGCGCCCGCACGGGGGCAAAACTGCGCCGATGGTGCTCGCAGGGACCCAGGCGGGCCAGTGAGGCCAGGTGCTCGGGCGTGGGATAGCCCTTGTGCTGGGCGAAGCCGTAGCCGGGGTGGACGGCGTCCAGCGCGGTCATCAGGCGGTCGCGGGCGACCTTGGCCAGGATCGAGGCCGCGCTGATGGCCGGTTCGCTCGCGTCGCCGCCGACCACGGCGCGGCCGGGGCAGGCCAGTTGTTTCGGCAGGCGGTTGCCGTCGATCAGGGCCAGCTGCGGCACTACGGCCAGCGCGGCCAGGGCGCGGCTCATGCCCTGCATCGTGGCCTGGAAGATATTGAGGCGGTCGATCTCGGCAACGCCGATCTCGATCACGGCGAAGGCCAGGGCGCGTTCGCGGATGCGCGGCTCCAGCACGTTGCGGCGCTGTTCGCTGAGGTATTTGGAATCGTCCAGGCCGCGGATGGGCCGGGCCGGGTCGAGTATCACCGCGGCGACGACGACCGGGCCGGCCAGCGGGCCGCGGCCGGCTTCGTCCACGCCGGCGACCAGGGTGCCGGGTTCCAGGTCGGTGACGGTGCGGCGCCGGCGCATGGTTTCAATCCTTCAGCGCGCCGAGCCGGCCGTAGACATAGTCGTGGTAGGACTCCAGCATTTTCGGATCGGCGCAGTCGAAATAGCGTCCCTGGCAGCGGTCGCGCAGCAAGGTGTTGGCTTCGTAGAAGTCGTCCTTGCGCAGGTCGGCCACGTCCAGCAGCAGCGAGCCCAGGTAGATGATGTCGAGCAGCTCGAAGTCGACTTTCTTGCGCAGGGGAAAGTTGGACTTGAGCATGTAGTAGGTGATCTTGGTCGGATCGGTGACGCCCTTGGGCACGCGCTTTTCCATCGCGTTGATGGCGCCGTCGAAGGAGGGCTGGTGATCGCCGAAGTGCATCAGCACGGTACGGCGGGTGCCGGCGAACAGCTTCTGCTCCAGCTCGGACATGGCCTGCTCGGACTGCTCCAGGCGCGACAGGTAATTGCTCATGTTGAGGTTGAGCCAGGCGTCGAGCTTGTTCGGGAACAGCGGCTTGTTGTACGGCGAGGGCAACTGGCCCAGCGGCGTCATGTGCGGGCCGTGCTGGTGCAGGGTCAGCATGAAGACGAACAGCGGCGTGTCGGGGAATTCCTTGCGTTCCTGGGCGATGACCTTGTCGAACACCTTGAGCAGGTCGAAGTCGGTGGATTCCCAGCCCAGGCCGTTCTCGCTGCCGTCGTAGAACTCGTCGAAGCCGTAGTAGCTGTAGGCATTGCGCGCGTTGATGAAGCTGCCCGACATGGGATAGATCACCAGGGTGCGGTAGCCGTTTTCCTTCATCACCTTGGGCAGGCTGAAGGCCACGCGCGGGGCCAGGTTGAACGGCGCGTACAGGCCGGCATTGCCGAACAGCACGTGGGCCATGCTGGTGAGGAAGGCGAATTCGCTGGTCCAGGTGCCGCCGCCCCAGGTATGCACCTGCAGGTAGCCGTGGGCGCGGGTGCGCTTGTCGTCCTGGAACAGCTTGCGCTTGCACAGCGGCAGCTTGCATACCGCGAGCATGGTCGGGTCGAAGGTGCTTTCCTCCAGCACCACGAAGATATCCGGGCGCTGGCGCGGATCGCCGACCGTGGCCACCTGTTCGTTCCAGACCTGGCGCTCCGCGGCGCCTTCCACCAGCACCGGCGGCTGGATCTGGGTGGAATAGAACGAGATGAAGAAATCGGTGAGGTAGCTCTTGTCGTTCATCGCCGCCCACATGCCCTTGGCATAAACGGCGGCGAACGGCCCTTGCGGCGACATCGCCCGCACCAGCGCGAACAGGCTGGCGGCGGCGACCACGCCCAGCAGCAGGTGGCGCCAGCGCGGCCGCCAGGCGGCCAGCAGCTGCGGCTTGTCTATGCGCCAGATGCCGACGAGGCTGACCGGCAGCAGCACCAGGCCGATGAAGCTCGCGATCAGCAGCAGCGGATAGCGCAGCACCACTTCCACGGTGTCGGCGTTGGCAAAGTAGACCAGGTCCGGCGCGAGCAGCGGCGTGGTCATGTAGATCATCTTCAGCACGCTGGCAGCCAGCAGCAGCGA
Source organism: Tahibacter harae (assembly GCF_024437735.1). Lineage (GTDB taxonomy): Bacteria > Pseudomonadota > Gammaproteobacteria > Xanthomonadales > Rhodanobacteraceae > Tahibacter > Tahibacter harae. The sequence goes on from NZ_JANFQO010000016.1 coordinate 3,917, forward strand.
AAACAGCGCAGCGGTGGCGATCAGGCTGAAGGCGACGCGGCGGCTGAGGCAGATCAGCAGCAGGCAGAAGCCGCCGCTGAGCACACTGGTGTAGATGCGTTCCTCGTGCGTGCCTTCGCTGAGCGGCCCATAGAGCAGCATCGCCGCATAGGCCAGTACCGCCAGCAGGTGCAGCAGCAGGCCGCGGCGGTCGAGCGGAGGTAGGAGTCGCATCACCGGCATATACGGGCGGAAGTGGCGCGCATGGTGCGGTGGGGCAGGGGCGAGGTCAATGGTCGCGCCGGGCGCGGCGTCAGCCGGCGTTGCCGCCGATCAGCCCGGCCACGGCCGCGGCGGCGCCGTGGTCCGCATCGCCGATCAGCTGGCGGTGCAGGCGCTCGAATTCGGCGACCAGGGCGACGCGGCCGGCGCTGTCGGCGTAGAGCGCGAGCAGGGCATCGGCCAGCGCCTGCGGGGTGCAGGCATCCTGCAGGATTTCCGGCACCAGGTCGCGCCCCGCCAGCACATTGGGCAGCGAGTAGCGCGTGGTGCGCATCAGCTTGAACCAGGTGACGATCCTGTAGGTCAGCGGGGCGACCTTGTAGGCCACCACCATCGGCCGCTTGGCCAGCATGGTTTCCAGTGCCGCGGTGCCGGAGGCGACCAGTACCAGGTCGGCGGCGAGCAAGGCTGCGTGGGCCTGGCCGTCGATCAGGTGCAGGCTGGTCTTGAGATCCAGCCCCAGGCCGTCGGCGATCTGCTCCAGCGCCGCGCGGCAGGCGGGCGTGGCCATGGGCGCGACCACCTGCAGGCCGGGTATGGCCTGCTGGCAGCGGCGCGCGGCGAGCAGGAAATCCGCGCCCAGGCGGCGGATCTCGCCGAGACGGCTGCCGGGCAGCAGGGCCAGCACCGGCGCGTCGGCGGACAGGCCCAGGGTAGCGCGCGCCGGCCCGCGCTCGGCCAGCAGCGGGAAACGATCGGCCAGGGGATGGCCGACGAAGCGCGCGTTGACGCCGTAGCGGGCGTAGATGGGCGGTTCCATCGGGAACAGGCACAGCACCAGATCGGCGCTGCGGCCCATCTTCTGCGCGCGCTTTTCCTTCCACGCCCAGACCGAGGGGCTGACGTAGTGCACGGTGCGGATGCCGGCGGCCTTGAGCTGGCGTTCCAGGCGCAGGTTGAAATCGGGGGCGTCTATGCCGATGAACACATCCGGGCGCAGGGCGAGCAGGCGCTGGCGCATGTCACCGCGGATGCGCAGCAATTCGGGCACGTGGCGCAGCACTTCGACCAGGCCCATGACGGAGAGCTTTTCCGCCGGATACCAGGCTTCCAGGCCGGCGGCGACCATCTGCGGTCCGCCTATGCCGACGAAGCGCGCCTGCGGAAAGCGCTGGCGCAGGGCGGCGATCAGGCCGGCGCCGAGCAGGTCGCCCGAGGCCTCGCCGGCGATCAGCGCAATCGTCGGCGCCGCGCCGGGGGCGGCGGCGAGGTCTTCGCTGCCGTGCCGGGTCATGGCGCGGCTCAGCGCACCAGCGAACGCTGGCTGCGGTCGATGAAATCCAGCATCAGCTTGACGTCGGGCGCCTCGGAGGAGGCTCGGGCCAGTTCCTCGCGCGCCTCGGCCAGGGGCAGGCCGGACTTGTACAGGGTCTTGTAGGCGCGGCGTATGGACAGGATGCGTTCGCTGTCGAAGCCGCGCCGCTTGAGGCCTTCGCTGTTGATGCCCTTGGGCTCGGCGAAGCTGCCGGCGACGGTGACGTAGGGCGGCACGTCGCGGTTGATGATGGAGCCCATCGAGGTGAAGGCGTGCGCGCCGACCTGGCAGAACTGGTGTACCAGGGTGAAGCCGCCGAGGATGACCCAGTCGTCCACCGTGACATGGCCGGCCAGCGAGGCGGCGTTGGCGAAGATGACGTTGTTGCCGACGATGCAGTCGTGGGCCAGGTGTACGTAGGCCATCAGCCAGTTGTCGTTGCCGATGCGGGTGACCCCGCCGCCGTCCTCGGTGCCGCGGTTGAAGGTGACGAATTCGCGGATGACGTTGCGGTCGCCGATTTCCAGGCGCGAGCTTTCGCCGTGGAATTTCTTGTCCTGCGGCGCGGCGCCGATGGAGGCGAACTGCCAGATCTTGTTCTCGCGGCCGATGCGGGTCGGCCCTTCGATGACGACGTGGGGGCCTATCCAGGTGTCGTCGCCGATCTCCACGTCGGCGCCGATCACCGAATAGGCGCCGACGCTGACGTTGTTCCCCAGGCGGGCCGCCGGGTCGATAACTGCGCTGGGGTGGATCATCAGTCGTTACGCTCCGCGCACAACAGTTCGGCCTCGGCCACCACCTTGCCGGCCACCAGGGCCTGGCACCAGAACTGGCCCATGCGGCGGATCATGCGCTTCTGCTCCACTTCCAGCACCAGCTGGTCGCCCGGGCCTACGATGCTGGAGAAGCGCGCCTTGTCCACCTTGACCAGGTAGAACAGCGAGCTGTGGCTGGGCGATTCGGCGTTGGTCAGCTGTACCAGCAGGCCCGAAGCCTGCGCCAGCGCCTCGATGATGAGCACGCCCGGCATCACCGGATGGCCCGGGAAATGGCCCTGGAAGAACGGCTCGTTGATGGTGACGTTCTTCAGCGCGGTCAGGCGCTTGCCGGCTTCGAACTGGGTGACGCGGTCCACCAGCAGGAACGGGTAGCGGTGGGGCAGCAGGTCGAAGATGCGACCGACGTCCAGCGGCAGGACAGTGCTGGCGTTTGAACCATTCATACAGCGGAATCCTTTTCTAGGGCACTCAGTCGACGCGCCAGTTCGTCCAGCTGGCGGAATCGCGCGGCGTTGCGGCGCCACTGGGCCTTGTCCAGGGCGGGCATGCCCGAGGAGTACTCGCCAGCGGCAGGGATGGAACTGGTGACCAGGCTCATCGCGGTCACGACGACCCGGTCGGCGATGGTCAAGTGGCCTAGGATACCGGCCGCGCCGCCAATCTGACAGTAGCGGCCGATGCGGGCGCTGCCGGCGACCGCGGAACAGCCGGCCATGGCGGTATGGGCGCCGATGTGGACGTTGTGGGCAATCTGGATCTGGTTGTCCAGGCGCACGTCCTCCTCCAGCACCGTGTCCTCCAGCGCGCCGCGGTCTATGGTGCAGTTGGCGCCGATCTCGCAGTCGTCGCCGATGCGCACACCGCCGAGCTGCGGCACCTTGATCCAGTGGTCGCGCTCGAAGGCCAGGCCGAAGCCGTCGGCGCCGATCACGGTGCCCGGATGCACCAGCACGCGCGCGCCCAGGCGCACCCGCGTCACCAGGGTGACCCGGGCCACCAGGCGCGCCTGCGGGCCTACGCGGCAGTCCGGGCCGACCAAGCAGGCCGGGCCCAGCACGGCGCCGTCCTCGATCACCGCGCCGGCCTCGATCACGCAGTGCGGACCTATGCTGGCGCTGGCGGCGACCTGGGCCTGCGGATCCACGACGGCGCTGGGATGGATGCCCGACGGCGCGGCGGTGCTGCGCTCGAACAGGGCGGCGATATGGGCATAGGCGACGTAGGGATCGCGCGCGATCAGCGCCGTGCCCTGGCGCAATGGCGCGTCGTCGGCGCGCAGCACGACCACGCCGGCGGCGCTGGCCTGCATCTGTGCGCGGTAGCGCGGGTTGGACAAAAAGCTGAGCTGGCCGGGGCCGGCCAGGGCCAGCGTGGCCACGCCTTCGACCTGGGTTGCGGCGTCGCCGCGCAATTCCAGGCCGAAGCGCTCGGCCAGCGCGCCGGCGCGCCATGCGATGGCGGCGCTCATGGCGTGGCCTGGCGTTTCTGGAATTCGCGGCGCAGGCGTTCCAGCACCCGGTCGGTGATGTCGATGCGCGGATCGGCGTAGACCACCGGACTGGGCACCACCAGGTCCAGCCCCTGTTCGCGTGCGTAGTCGACCACGGTGTTGTTGATCTCCTGCCAGCTCTTGTCGAGTTCCTGGTCGCTGCGGCTCTTGAGTTCGGCGCGCAGTTCTTCGCGGGTGCGCTTGACGTTGCGCTCCAGCGCGTCGATTTCGCGCTTGCGCGTGTCGGCAGTGGGCTTGTCCAGCTGGGCGCCCTCGCTGTCGAAGCTGCGCCGCAGTTCGGCCAGGCGGGCTTCGTCCTGCTTGAGGCTGGTGTCGCGGGCGGCGAATTCGCGCTGCAGGCGCTCGCGCCCGGCCTGGACCTGGGGCGCGTTGTCCAGCAGCCGCTTCATGTCCACGTAGCCCAGTTTGGACTGGGCCAGCGCGGTCAGCGGCAGCAGCACCAGCGCCGCCGCGAATGTCCATGTTGCGAATGCGTGCTGGCCCACGCCTTTCTCCTGGTCAGGTCGGCGGGACGGACGCGCAGGCCGCGTCCGTCGTCGCCCCCGTGATGATGCCAGTTTCGATCAGAACTGGGTGCCGAAGGAGAACTGGATGGATTCGGTCTTGTCGCCGTCCTTCTTGCGGATGGGACGGGCCAGGTTGATGGTGATGGGGCCCACCGGCGCCTGCCACTGCAGGGCCAGGCCGGTGGACGCGCGCAGCTCGCCGGCGTCGAAGTCGCCGAAGCTCTTGTACACGTTGCCCACGTCGAGGAAGGCGGAGATGCGCACCGAATCGCTGTCCTTGGCGAACGGCGTGGGCAGGATCAGCTCGGCCGAGCCCAGCACCTTGAACGCGCCGCCCAGCGGCTGGCAGTAGTCGCTGAAGACGCTGACCTTCTCGCACGGGCCCAGGGTGTTGTCCTCGAAGCCGCGCACGTCGCGCACGCCGCCGGCGTAGAAGTTCTCGAAGAAGGGCAGGCCGCCGATGCGCATGCGCACCTTCTCCGGACTGTTCGGATGGTAGCGGCCGATCGCGTCCTTGTAGCTGTCGCCGTAGCCGAGGTTGCCCGAGACCAGGAAGGTGAACTTGTCGCTGAGCGGGAAGTAATGCGCGCCCTGGTAGTAGAGCTTGTAGTACTCCAGCGTGGAGCCGGGCAGGGCGATCTCGGCCGAGATCGACTGCAGGCCGCCGCGGGTCGGGGTGAAGTACTTGTTGCGCGTGTCGTGCGACCAGGACGCCGTCAGGTTCCAGGTGTTGATGGTGCGGCGGTCGAGGTTGGTGATGTAGTCGATGATGCTCGGCGGGGTATAGCCGTCGAACACGTTGATCTGGGTGCGGTTGACGCCGAGCTGGAACTGCACGCCGTCGGTCTCGCCGATGGGCACGCCCACGAAGGTGGAGAACGCGGCCGTGTCGGTCGAGTAATTGGCGATGTTGGCCTCGCTCTGGTCGAGGTTGCGCACGCTGGCGTTGTAGCCGACGCTGATGCCGGTGTCGTTGAGATACGGCTGGGCGTAGCTCAGGTCGTAGCGCTTGAGGTAGGAACTCTTCTGCACCGTCATGGCGACGCGGTCGCCGGTGCCGAGGAAGTTGTTCTGCGACACCGACACCGAGGCGATCAGCTTCTGCACCTGCGAATAGCCCAGGCCGAACAGCAGGCTGCCGGAGGGCTGTTCCTCCACCGTCACCAGCATGTCGACCTGGTCTTCGCTGCCGGCGACCTTGGGCGTCTGTATGTCGACGGTCTTGAAATAGCCCAGGCGCTGCAGGCGCACCTTGGAGCGGTCGATCGCGGCCTGGGAATACCAGGACCCTTCCAGCTGGCGCAGCTCGCGGCGCAGCACCTCGTCCTCGGTGCGCACATTGCCCTTGAAGGTGATGCGGTTGACGTAGACGCGCTTGCCCGGCTCGATGAAGAAGGTCACCTCGACGGTGCGGTTGTCCTTGTCGGTCTTGGGCACCGGGGTCACTTCGGCGAAGGCGTAGCCGATGTTGGACAGCACCGAACTCATGGCCTTGGCCGACTGCTCCAGCTTGCGCCGGGAGAACTGCTCGCCAGGCTTGGTCTTGAGCAGGGCGCGCAGGCTTTCCTCGGGCAGCACCAGGTCGCCGAGCAGCTTGATGTCCTTGATGGTGTACAAGTCACCTTCGTGCACATTGGCGCTGACGTAGATGTTGCGCTTGTCCGGGCTGATGGAGACTTCGGTCGATTCGATGTCGAAGTCGGCGTAGCCGCGGTCGAGGTAGTAGGAGGCCAGCTTCTCCAGGTCGCCGGAGAGCTTCTCGCGCGAGTACTGGTCGTTCTTGGAATACCAGGACGTCCAGTTGGTGGTGTGCGACTCGAACTCGTCGCGGATCTCCTTGTCGCTGAAGACCGTGTTGCCGACGACGTTGATGTGCTTGATCTTGGACGCCTTGCCCTCGGCGATGTTGATGTTGATGTCGACGCGGTTGCGGTCCAGCGGCGTCACCTTGGGCGTGATCGTGACGTTGTACTTGCCGCGGTTGTGGTACTGGCGCACCAGTTCCTGCTGCACCCGGTCCAGCTGCAGGCGGTCGAAGGTCTCGCCTTCTTCCAGGCCTATGCCCTTGAGGCCCTTGCGCAGCTCCTCTTCCTTGAGTTCCTTGTTGCCCTTGAGGGTGATCTTGGAGATGGCCGGGCGTTCCTGCACCGTGACGACGAGGATGTCGCCCTGGCGCGAGAGCTGCACGTCGTTGAAGAAGCCGGTCTTGAACAGGGCGCGGATGGCTTTTTCCGCCGCGTCGGCGGTCATGCGGTCGCCTTTTTCCACCGGCAGGTAGGTGAACACCGTGCCGGGCGCGATGCGCTGCAGGCCATCGATGCGGATTTCCGAGACGACGAAGGACTCGAACGCGTGGGCCTCGGCGGCGAGGCAGGCAAGCAGGAGCAGGGCGGCGATACGCTTCATCGTCAATCCGTCAGGAGTTTTCTTATTGGCGGCAGGTGCCTGCCGCGGCTTGTCGAGGTGCGCCGGCGGCGCTGTCGGTCAGGACAGGATCCGGTGCACGATGTCGTTGTAGAAGGCCAGCCCCATCAGTGCGGCCAGCAGTACCAGTCCGGCGTACTGGCCGGCGATCAGCGCTTTCTCGCTGAGCGGGCTGCCCTTGATGGACTCGATAAGGTAATACACGAGGTGACCGCCGTCCAAGATCGGTATGGGCAGCAGGTTCATGATGCACAGGCTCAGCGAGATCAGGGCGAGGAACTGGAAAAAGTGGGCGCTGCCTTCCTGCGCCGAGGCATTGGCGACCTGGGCGATGGTGACCGGGCCGGACAGGTTCTGCAGCGAGGCCGTGCCGACCAGCATGCGCTTGAGCATGGCCAGGGTCTTGCCGGTGAGGTTGGCGGTCTCGCGCAGGGCGGCCGGGACGGCCTCCAGCGGGCCGTAGCGCAGCAGGGCGTCGTAGGGCGCCCGCTCGCCGGTGCGCTGGCCTATGCCCACGCGCCAGACCTGCTTGCCCTGTTCGTTGGTTTCCTGCCGGGGCGTCACGGCCAGCTCCAGCGGCTTGTCCTCGCGCAGTACGCTCAGTTTCAGGGCAGTGCCGGGCTGGGCCTCGGCCTGGACGGTGCTGACCAGGCTGTCCCAGTCCGCCACCGGCTTGCCGTTCAGGCTGATGACGCGGTCGCCCACCTTGATGCCGGCGGCTTCCGCCGGGCTGCCGGCGGCCACCTCGCCCACGCCGGGCGTGCCGTACAGCGCGAATTTCGGTACCAGGCCGATCGCGCGCAGGGCGGCCATGTCGTCCTTGCCGGCGTCGATGCGGCTGAGGTCGAGCTGGCGGCTGTGCCTGCTGCCGTCGGCGGCGGTCACGGCGACGGCGATGTCGCGCCGGTCCAGGGCGTGGCCCAGCAGCACCAGGCTGGCGTCGGTCCAGTTGCTGACCGGCTCGCCGGCGATGCTGTCGATGCGGTCGCCGGCGGCGAAGCCGGCCGTGGCGGCGATGCCGTCGGCGCGGCCGACCAGGGGCTGGTAGTCGGGCTTGCCGACCACGAACATGGCCCACAGGGCGAAGATGGTGAAGATGAGGTTGAATGCCGGCCCGGCGATGACGATGAGCATGCGCTGCCAGATCGGCTTGGCGGTGAAGTCGCCGCTGCGTTCGGCCGGGCCGACGTCGTATTCGCGCGAATCCAGGAACTTGACGTAGCCGCCCAGCGGGATGGCGGCGATGCAGTATTCGGTGCCGTCCTTGCCGATGCGGGTCCACAGCGGCTTGCCGAAGCCGATGGAGAAGCGCAGCACCTTGACCCCGAAACGGCGCGCCACCCAGTAGTGGCCGAACTCGTGGAAAGTCACGAGCAGCCCCAGGGTCACGGCCAACCACCAGATTGACGAGAAGAAATTGCTCATTCGGGGCTCAACAGTGCAGGCGGCGCATCATACGTTGCGCGGTGGCGCGGGCGGTTAAGTCCGTCTGAATGAGCTGGGCCAGGTTGGCGACGGGTTCAGGCGGGATTTCGTCCAGGCAGGCCTCGATCACCTCGCTGATGGCGAGGAAAGGCAGCTGGCCATCGAGGAAGGCGGCCACGGCGACCTCGTTGGCCGCGTTCAGCACGGTCGGCGCGGTGCCGCCGGCGCGCAGCGCGGCGTAGGCCAGGCCCAGGCAGCGGAAGGTGTCCAGGTCCGGCGGCTGGAAGTCCAGGCGCCCCAGGGCGATGAGGTCCAGCGGCTTCACGCCGGCGTCCAGCCGCTGCGGCCAGGCCAGGCCGTAGGCCAGGGCGGTGCGCATGTCGGGGTTGCCGAGCTGGGCCAGCACCGAGCCGTCGGCGTATTCGACCAGGGAATGCACGATGCTCTGCGGATGCACGACTACGTCGATGCGTTCCGCCGGCGCGCCGAACAGGAAGTGCGCCTCGATCACTTCCAGCCCCTTGTTCATCAGGCTGGCCGAATCCACCGAGATCTTGCGGCCCATGCTCCAGTTGGGATGGGCCACGGCCTGTTCCGGCGTGATGGCGCCGAGTTCGGCGCGGCTGCGGCCGCGGAACGGCCCGCCCGAGGCGGTCAGGATCAGCCGGTTCACGCCGGCCGCGTCCAGCCCGCCGCGGCGGCTGGCGGCGGCGGGCGGCAGGGCCTGGAACAGGGCATTGTGTTCGGAATCCACCGGCAGCAGCTCGCCGCCGCCGGTTTCCAGCGCCGCCAGCAGCAGCGGCCCGGCCATGACGATGGCTTCCTTGTTGGCCAGCAGCAGGCGCTTGCCGGCGCGGGCCGCGGCCAGGGTCGATTCCAGCCCCGCCGCGCCGACGATGGCGGCCACGACCGTATCGCAGAGTTCGCCCGCGGCGGCCTGGTTCAGCGCCTCGCTGCCGCTGGCGGCGAGGGTCTTGAGGCCGGCCTGGCGCAGGCGCCGGGCCAGTTCGGCTTCCAGTGCCGGATCGGCGATCACGGCCAGGTCCGGTTCAAAGCGCAGGCACAGCTCCGCCAGGGCATCGACGCTGCGATGCGCCGCGAGCACGCTGGCGCGGAAGCGCTGCGGATGACGCGCGATCACGTCCAGGGCGCTGGTGCCGATGGAGCCGGTGGCACCGAGGACGGCGACTTTTCTCATGCGCGCAGCAGGGCCAGCCCGGCTGCCCACACCGGCAGCGCGGCGAACACGCTGTCCAGGCGGTCGAACATGCCGCCGTGGCCGGGGAACAGGTCGCCGGAGTCCTTCATGTTGGCGTGGCGCTTGATCAGGCTTTCGTACAGATCGCCGACGATGGACGCCAGCACGGTGAGCATGGCCAGCAGGAAGATGCCGGCCAGGGCCATGCCGCGCATACCCAGCAGCCAGGCGCCGGCCACGCCGACCACGGCGGAACTGGCCACCGCGCCGTAGACGCCGGCCCAGGTCTTGCCCGGGCTGATGCGCGGCGCGAGCTTGGTGCGGCCCCAGCGGCTGCCGGCCAGGTAGGCGCCGCTGTCGGCGACCCAGACCAGCATCAGGCCGAACAGGGTCCACCAGGGGCCGTGATCGGCCGCGCCGTGCACCTGCAGCAGGCCGCACCAGGCCGGCACGACGATGAGGAAGCCGGCCGCCAGCTTGAGCGCGGTGTTCTCCCGCGTCGGCGCGACGGCGAAGCTGAAATGGCGCAGCCACAGCGCGGCCGCCAGCCACCAGGCCAGGCCGGCGCCGATCACCGCCCACCAGGCCGTGCCGCCGCGCTCCAGCCACAGGGCGGACATGGCCAGGCCGTGCAGGGCGACCACGCTGCTGCGCGCGGGCGTCTGGCGCAGGCCGAGCAGGCGGGTCCATTCCCACAGGGCGTAGAGGAAGACGCCGCCGGTTATCGCGGCGAAGATCACCGTGGGCACGAAAAGGATCAGCGCTATCGCCAGGGGCGCCAGCACCAGCGCCGTCAACGTGCGCGTTTTCATCGGAGATGCCACGGGATCACGCTGCTCCAGGCTGAAAGGGGAAAGTCATGGCTGGGCCGCCGCGGCGACCTGGGCGCTGGTCTTGCCGAAACGGCGCTCGCGGCCGGCATAGTCGGCCAGTGCGGCCTCGAAGGCCGCAGTGTCGAAGTCCGGCCATAGCGTCGAGGTGAAGTAGATCTCGGCGTAGGCAATCTGCCACAGCAGGAAATTGCTCACCCGCTGTTCGCCGCCGGTGCGGATGAACAGGTCCACCGGCGGCTGGTCGGCCAGGCACAGGTAGGGCGCCAGGCTATGTTCGTCGATGCGTTCGGGGTCCAGCGTGCCGGCCTGGACCGCCCGCGCCGCGGCGCGCGCGGCCTGGGCCATATCCCAGCGCCCGCCGTAGTTCACCGCCACGTTCAGGGCGAGCTGGCGGTTGGCGGCGGTGCGTTCCATGGCGGCCTGCATGCGGCCGGCCAGGGCCGGGGCGAAGGCGCCGAGGTCGCCGACGAAGCGTATGCGCACGCCGTGGCCGTGCAGTTCCTCGACCTCGCGGTCCAGCGCCTTGAGGAACAGTTCCATCAGCGCGCTGACCTCGTCCTGCGGCCGCTGCCAGTTCTCGCTGGAAAAGGCGAACAGGGTCAGCGCGGCGATGCCGCGGCGCAGGCAGAACTCGACCGCGCCGCGCACGGCTTTCTGCCCGGCGTGGTGGCCGAAGGTGCGCGGGCGCAGGCGCTTGCGCGCCCAGCGGCCGTTGCCGTCCATGACGATGGCGACATGGCGCGGCAGGCGCGGGTCTGTGCTGCCCGGCGCGGGCGGGCTGGCGAGCGGATCCAGGTGCGTGCTCCGCTCAGAGCGCCATCAGTTCGTCTTCCTTGGCCTTGACCACCGCATCGACATCCTTGATCGCCTTGTCGGTGAGTTTCTGGATGTCTTCCTCGGCCTTGCGCTCTTCGTCCTCGGTGACCTTCTTTTCCTTGAGCAGCTCCTTGACGTGCTGCATGGCGTCGCGGCGCACGTTGCGCACGGCGACCTTGGCGTCCTCGCCCTCGCTGTGCACCTGCTTGGACAGGGCCTTGCGGCGTTCCTCGGTGAGCGGGGGCAGGTTGATGCGGATGACCATGCCGGCGGTGGTCGGGTTCAGGCCCAGGTCGGAGCTGATGATGGCTTTCTCGATCGGCTGCACCATGGTCTTTTCCCACGGCGTAATGGTGATCGAGCGGGCGTCCTGCACGGCCACGGTGGCGACCTGGGACAGCGGCGTGTCGGTGCCGTAGTAGTTCACTTTCAGGTGGTCGACCAGCGCCGTCGTGGCGCGGCCGGTGCGCAGGCGCTGCAGGTCGTGGCGCAGCGCTTCGACGCTCTTGGCCATGCGGGTCTGGGCGTCTTGCTTGATGTCGTTGATCATGGCGGCGAAATCCTTAGGCCGGAACAAAGCGGCCGGAGTATAGCGTTCCCGGGCGCGGCGCGGGTTGGGGCGGGCGGGGCCGGAATGGGCGGTTCGGGAGCGGGGATCCGTGCAGGCCGGGGCATTGCGCCGCCGGCAGCGGTGCCGGTCCTACCCAGTTGCCGCGGCCAGCAACTACAATCCGCCCCCAATTTTCCGGTACGGCAGGTATTCGCAATGGGCAGATTGATGGCCATTGAAGGGCGCAAGAACGCCCAGGACGCGCGGCGCGGCAAGATCTTCACCAAGGTGGTGCGCGAACTCACCGTCGCCGCCCGCGCCGGCGGCAGTGACCCCAAGGCCAATCCGCGCCTGCGCCTGGCCATGGACCGCGGCCTGGCCGTGAACATGCCGCGCGATGCGATGGAACGGGCGATCAAGAAGGCCACCGGCGAGCTGGAAGGCGTCAGCTACGAGGAAATCCGCTACGAGGGCTATGCCCCCGGCGGCGTCGCGGTGATCGTGGACTGCATGACCGACAACAAGGTCCGCACCGTGGCCGACGTGCGCCATGCCTTCTCCAAGTGCGGCGGCAACCTGGGCACCGACGGCTCGGTGTCCTTCATGTTCCGCAAGCTGGGCGTGCTGAGCTATCTGCCCGGCAGCGACCAGGATGCCATCGAATCCGCCGCGATCGAGGCCGGCGCCGACGACATCGTGGTCTATCCCGATGACAAGTCCATCGACGTACTCACCAGCCCCGACAGCTTCGAGACGGTCAAGCAGGCCATGGAAGCCGCCGGCCTCAAGCCCGAACACGCCGAAGTCAGCCTGCGCGCCGACAACGACATCGCCGTCTCCGGCGAAACCGCCCAGGCCGTGCTCAAGCTGATCAATATGCTTGAGGACATGGACGACGTGCAGAACGTGTATTCCAACGCGGACGTGACGGAGTAGGGAGCAGAGCCGGGATTGGATAGTCGGGATTCGGGATCGGGGCAGGAGCCCGCTTTCCATCCCGAATCCCCGCTTTCAAGGGATTGGAGCCGTGATCCGCCTCCAATCCCCAATCCCCGCCCTCAGGTCACCAGCGTGCCCACCGGCTCGCCCTTGGCGATGCGCAGCAGGTTCCCGGCCACGCCCATGTCGTAGACGCGCAGCGGGATCTTGTTGTCGCGGCACAGGGCGATGGCGGTGGTGTCCATCACCTGCAGGTTGCGCTGGATCACCTCGGTATAGGTGAGCTTGTCGTAGCGCTCGGCGCTGGGGTCCTTCTTCGGGTCGGCGCTGTAGATGCCGTCGACCTTGGTCGCCTTGAGCAGCAGGTCGGCGCCGACCTCGATGGCGCGCAGGGCGGCGGCCGAGTCGGTGGTGAAGAAGGGGTTGCCGGTGCCCGCGGCGAACAGGGCGATGCGGCCCTTTTCCAGGTGGCGTATGGCGCGGCGGCGGATGAAGTCCTCGCACACTTCGTTGATCTTGATGGCGCTCATCACGCGGGCGTAGGCGCCGAGCTTCTCCAGCGCATCCTGCATCGCCAGGGCGTTCATCACCGTGGCCAGCATGCCCATGTTGTCGCCGGTGACGCGGTCCATGCCGGCCTTGGCCAGGCCTTCGCCGCGGAAGATGTTGCCGCCGCCGATGACCACGCCGACCTGCACGCCCGCGCGCTGGATCTCGATGATTTCCCGTGCCAGGCGATTGAGCACCTTGGGGTCGATGCCGTAGTCGGCTTCGCCCATGAGGGCTTCGCCGCTGAGCTTGAGCAGGATGCGTTTGTATTTGATCTCGCTGGGCATGGCAGTCCTTCAGGCTCTGGACGCGGCCACGGTCGTTCGGCGCAGTGGCGCGGCCGAATCCGTGGGCGTGTGGATGGGTGGGGGCGAACGGGGCCCCAAAATGCGCGCGATCATACCGCAGTCGCGCCCGCGCCGGCGCGGCAAAAATCCGCCGGCACGCCTGTTTGCACGGGTGCGCCGCGCGTGCGGCGCAGGCCTGGGCGCGGCGCACCCGTCATGCGGCTGCCGCCTGCGCGACGCCGCGGCGTAACCGCCATTTCACAAACCCGCACTACTGTCCCCGCCGATTTGCACGGCCGCACCGCACGACCGCCGGGAGACCTCGCATGTTCCGCCGCCTCATCGCCGCCCTGGTCCTGGGCGCCTGCGCCGCGCACGCCGTGGCGCACCAGTCCCACCAGGCCGTGCCCACGCGCCCGGCGCCGCAGCAACTGCTGGTGGAAAAGGCCCTGCCGCCGCCGCCGCGCGGCGTGGAAGAGCTGCGCTTCCGCGACGTGTTCAAGAACCCGGTCGGCGCCTACGGCCTGGAGCCGACCGGGCGCCTGCTCAGCCTGGACGGCAAGCGCGTGCGCGTAGTCGGCTACATGGTGCGCCAGGCCGAAGGCGGCGCCGGCGCGTTCGTGCTCAGCCCGCTGCCGCTGACCCTGGGCGATGCCGACGAAGGCCTCGCCGACGACCTGCCGCCCAGCGCCCTGCTGGTGCAGATGCCGGCCCAGGCGGCGCTGCGTCCGGATCACATGGCCGGCCTGATCCAGCTCACCGGCCGCCTGCGCGTGGGCCGGACCGAATCTGCCGCGCTGCCCGGCCGCGTGTTCCCGGCCGCGCTGGAGCTGGACGAGAAGCTCCAGAAGCTGATCGCAAAAAACAACAAGTGAACAATTTTGCGCAGGTGCCGCGGCGCCGCGCTTTGCTCTCCACTCTCCATCCATTGCAAGGAACTGCCATGCGCATCCTGATGCTTTCCCGCCTCGCCCTGGGCACCGCCCTGGCGCTGGGCCTGTTCGCCGCGCCGGTCCAGGCCGCCACGGTCTCGCGCCTGACCCCGCCCAGCGAACTGTTCGCCTCCGGCACCTCGGATCCGGTGATCTCGCGCTTCCTGCCCGGCCAGCGCTTCGACCTGCAGGCCACGGTGCAGCCGGATGCCGGCGAGACCATCGAAAGCTTCCGCTTCCTGGTCGACGGCAAGGTCGTCAACGGCCCGACGCCGATCGGCGGCGGGGGCGCCAGCGATCCGCGCCTGCTGCGCAATGGCCTGGTGCGGGAGACCGGCCCGGCCGCCTGCATCGCCAACGGCAAGACCACCGGCGCGGCCGGCTGTTCGCTGGTCGCCGGCCTCGCCGCCGGCTCGGCCGTAGTCAGCTTCCGCGGCTACAGCAATTACGAGCCGGGCGTGCACGAGTTCAAGGTCAACGCGCGCACCAGCACCGGCCGCACCCTCAGCGCAACCGGAAATTTTGAGGTGGTGGGCATCGCCGAAGGCGGCAAGCCGGCGAAGAACATCATCATCCTGCTCGGCGACGGCATGGGCGCCTCGCACCGCACGGCGGCGCGCATCATGGCCAAGGGCTATGCCCAGGGCAAGGCGCGCGGCAAGCTGGCCATGGACACCTTTCCCTACACCGGCCAGGTGATGACGGCCTCGCTCAACTCCATCGTCACCGACTCGGCGCCGGGCATGGCGAACTACGTCTCCGGCAACAAGGCCAACAACAACGAAGAAGGCGTGTGGCCGGACGACACCCTGGCCGCGTTCGACAATCCGCGCATCGAATACCTGTCGCAGTACCTGCACATGCTGCAGGGCAAGTCGCTGGGCATAGTCACCACCTCCGACGTGTTCGACGCCACCCCGGCGGCCAACGCCGTGCATACCGCGCTGCGCGGCAACGGCACCGGCATCGTCGACCAGTTCCTCGACGAGAGCGACAAGACCGGCCTGACCGTGCTGCTCGGCGGCGGCCGCAAGTGGTTCCTGCCCAATCCGTCCAACAGCACCAGCCCGCAGCCGGCCAACGGCTCGCAGCGCCGCGCCAGCACCGACTATGTGCTGCCCGCCGACATCATCGCCGGCTGGGGCGTGGCGCCGGGCAAGCTGGATCCGGAGCGCGACCTGATTGCCGATTTCGTCGGCGCCGGCTTCGCCTACGCGCCGGACAACACCGCGCTCAACACCGCGTTCAGCCGCGGCGTGCCGGACAAGCTGCTGGGCCTGTTCGCCTACTCCAACATGAATGTGTCCTACGACAAGATCGCCGCGCGCCGCGGCAACCGCGAAGTGGTCGATGCCTTCGGCTTCCCCGACCAGCCCATGCTGGACGAGATGACCGACAAGGCGCTGCAGGTGCTGTCGCGCAATCGCAACGGCTTCGTCGCGATGATCGAAGGCGCGTCCATCGACAAGCAGGCCCACCTGATGGACACCGACCGCTGGATCCACGATGTGATGGAGTTCGACCGCGCCGTCGCCGTGGCGCGCCAGTTCGCCGAGCGCAATCCGGACACCCTGGTCATCGTCACCGCCGACCATGAATGTTCGGGCGCGGCCATCATCGGCGCCGCCACCGTCACGGCGGCCCAGCTCGAAGCCGACCGCCTGCAGGGCAAGAACGTGGTCGGCATCTACGAGGCCGCCCGGTTCCCGCGCTACACCCTGGCCGCCGACGGCTATCCGGTCACCACGCACATCGACCACAAAATGCTGATCGGCTACGGCGCCAATGCGGACCGCTATGAGAACTGGCTGCCCAGCGCGTTTCCGACGCGCGACTCGCAGCAGCCGTTCCCGCCGGCCCAGTCCCCGGCCAACCCGAGCGTGCGCAACAAGGACAACGGCGTGCTGATTACCGGCCAGATCGCCGGCGACCAGGCCGCGCACACCGGCACCGACATCCCGCTGTCGGCGTTCGGCCGCGGTTCCAGCCACTTCACCGGCACCTTCGACAACACGGATGTGTTCTTCAAGCTCGGCCAGATTGCGGTCGGCGGCGAGTGATTTGCGTGCCGGAACGCAGCGGCTTTGGCCCTGCGTTCCGGCGGCGCGCGACGGGATTGGTGATTCGGGAATCGGGATTGAAAGTGGCCTCGCCCGCTTCTACGGATCCCTGATCACCGATCCCGAAGCCCGGTGCCGCCCGCTCAAGCGGCCGGCGCCAGCAGATAGGGCTGCAGCACTTCGGCCAGCCACTGCATGAACACCTGTACCCGCTTGGGCAGGTGGCGCCGGTTGGCGTACAGGATGGAAACCGGCATGGGCTCGGGCCGCCATTGCGGCAGTACCTCGACCAGGTTGCCGCGTTCCAGATCTTCGCGCAGGCCCACATCCGGCACCTGGATCAGGCCCAGGCCCGCCAGGCAGGCGCTGCGATAGGCCTCGGAATTGTTCACCACCAGCGACAGCGGCATGTCGATCAGCTGGGCCTGGCCGGCGGCATCGACGTATTCAAAACCTTCCGGCTTGCTGCCCAGCAGCGGGGCGTAGCCGATCAGGCGGTGCTGTTGCAGGTCTTCCAGCGAGCGCGGCAGGCCGTAGCGCTGCAGATAGGCCGGGCTGGCCACGCTGACCGTGCGGAAATGGCCCAGCGGCCGCGCCACCAGGCTGGACTCGGCCAACTGGCCGACCCGCACCACGCAGTCGAAGCCTTCACGCACCAGATCCACGCGGCGGTCGGTGCTGCCCACTTCCAGCTGTATGCCGGGATGCCCGGCCAGGAAGCGCGGCAGCTGCGGCACCACCAGATGGCGCGCCACGCCTACTGGCATGTCCACGCGCAGGCGGCCGGTATAGGCGGCCTCGCCGAGCTGGAACATGGCCTGCATTTCCTCAAGATCCGCCAGCACATCCTGGCAGCGCTCGTAGAACACCTGGCCGTCCTGGGTCAGCTGCACCCGCCGCGTGGTCCGGTGCAGCAAGCGCGTGCCCAGCTGGTTCTCCAGCTGCTGCACCGCGCTGGACACGCTGGCCTTGGGCAGGCCCAGGCGCTCGGCGGCCTGGGTGAAGCTGGCCAGTTCGGCCACGCGGCGGAAGATCTGCAGGCTTTCGACCAGGTCCATGGGTGTTCCGGCTATTCGTAGATTCCGAACAGTCTAATCAAATCATCCTGGTTTATCCGTATCCGGCGATCAATAAACTGTGTGACACGGCAGTTCCGCCGCAGTCACCCGGAGTCATCCATGAATCGCAAGATCGCTCTCATCACCGGCGGCAGCCGCGGCCTGGGCCGCAATGCCGCGCTCAAGCTGGCCGCCAGAGGCGTGGACGTGGTGCTGACCTACCGCGACCGCCGCGACGAGGCCGACAGCGCCGTCGCCGCGATCCAGGCGGCCGGCGGCCAGGCCGCGGCGCTGGCGCTGGATCTCGCCAACAGCGCCAGCTTTGCCGCCTTCGCCGCCGAGCTGCGCAGCCTGCTGGCGCGGCAGTGGCAGCGCGAGGATTTCGACTTCCTGGTCAACAACGCCGGCATGGGCGCCCATGCCGCCTTCGCCGACACCAGCGAGGCCCAGTTCGACGCGCTGATGAATGTCCACCTCAAGGGTACCTTCTTCCTGACCCAGGCCCTGCTGCCGCTGCTGCGCGACGGCGGCCGCATCGTCAATATTTCCTCCGGCCTGACCCGCTTCGCCCTGCCGGGCTATGCGGCCTATGCCGCAATGAAGGGCGCGCTGGAAGTGCTCACGCGCTACCTCGCGCGCGAGCTGGGCGCGCGCGGCATCGCCGTGAATACGCTGGCACCGGGCGCGATAGAAACCGATTTCGGCGGCGGCGCCGTGCGCGACAACGCCGCGCTCAATGCGCAGATCGCCGGCCTCACCGCGCTGGGCCGGGTCGGCCTGCCCGATGACATCGGCGGCGCCGTCGCCTCGCTGCTGGCGCCCGAGAACGGCTGGATCAACGCCCAGCGCATCGAGGCCTCCGGCGGCATCTTCATCTGAGCGCAGCGGCGTGGACGGCGCCGGCGCGCATGGCATCATGGGGCCGTAAGCGGCAACCGTGCGGCCGCGGCGAAAGCGCCCATGCAGGAACTCAAGGATTGCACCGCGCTGCGGCAGCAATTGCAGGAAATCGGCTGCGTGCTCGACTTCAGCGTATTCGCCCTAGACGGCGAAGACGGTGCTGACGCCGCCACCCATCGCGCGGCGGCGCTGCACACGCTGCGCACGCTGCAGCGCGACAGCGACGCCTATTTCGAGCGCCTGCTGCGGCGGCCCGAATACGCCGCGCGCCGGCGCGAGGAATTCTTCCGCATGCATGTGGACGCCGCCGCGCTGGGCGTCGGGGAATTGCTGGACACGGCCGAATTCCTCGGCCCCTTGTGCGACCTCGCGCGCGGCGCGCTGCTGCTGCGCGGCGAGGAGAATCCCGGCCGCGACGACCTGTATTGGTACGGCGACGCGGAAATCGCCGCCAACCGCGTGCGCGCGCCGGAACTTCGCGGCGACGGCGGCCTGGCCTATGCCTACCTGTACCCGCCCTACAACCTGCATGCCGACAACGCCGTGCGCAACGGCCTGTTCTTCGAGTTGCTGGACCATCTGATCGGCGGCCGGCGCGGCGACTACGTGATCCGGCGCTGGAGCGCGGCCAGCTCCAATTACTTCGATGCCGGCCGCGAGTGGTGGGGCACGTATTTCTGGACCGTGTACCCGCACGGCACGCGCCGCATCGTCGGCATCGCCGGGTCCAGCACCGACTGAGCGGCGCAGACAGCCGCTGTCCCGCGCCGGCCGTCCGCCGGGCCGGCCGGCGTGTGCGTGGGCGGTTCGTGGCATCGGTCAGCGTGTGGTCCGAAGTGTGCGGCGGTGCACGCGCTTCGCAACCGGCCTGGTATCGTGCTGCAGCGGTTTCGCGATACTTTGTACAAGTTTAATTGTATTTAATCTGCCGCGTTCCCCCGCCTGCGCGCGGCCTGATTGCCCGCTGGCCCGTTTTTCGCTTTGATACCCGGACAACCGCTGTCCACCGCGCCCGCGCGGCGGACAGCGGTGCGACCGTGACAATTCCAGCACCACCATGCCGTTCCTCAGGGGGGGAATCCATGAAAGGTCTTTCGCCCGGCCGTATTGCGGCCGCGCTGTTGCTCGTGGGGGCGTGCGGCGCCCAGGCCGCCGAACGCGGACAGGCCCAGGCCGACCTGTCCATCACCAAGAGCAACGGCGTGAACCAGGTGCTGCCCAACAGCACCTCGCGCTATACCATCGTCGCTTCCAATGCCGGCCCCGGCGCGGCCGCGGCGCGGGTGTTCGACCAGTTCCCGGCACAGTGCATATCGGCGAACTACACCTGCAGCGGCAGCGGCGGCGGTATCTGCGCGCCGCTGGGCAGCAGCCCGATCAACGAGATCGTCAGCCTGCCCGCCGGTGCCAGCGTGACCTACAACGCCGACTGCGGCGTAGGCGCAGTGACGCCGGGGCAGATCAGCAATACCGCCACCATCGCGCCCGAAGCCGGCACGGTCGACCCCAACCCGGGCAACAACAGCGCCACCGACACCGATCTGCTGGGCGAAATGGCCGATGTGATGGTGGTCAATTCGGACAACCGCAGCACTGCCGCGCCGGGCGCGCAGCTGGTCTACACCATCCGCGTGCTCAACCAGGGCCAGACCGGCGTCAACGGCGTCAGCGTGAGCGATACCTTCCCGCCGAACTGCCTGCCTGACAGCTGGACCTGCACCGGTGTCGGCGGCGCAGTCTGTCCGGCCTCGGGCACGGGCGATCTCACTGCGGCGGTAAACCTGCCCGTGGGCAGTTTCGCCACATTCCTCGCCCGCTGCACCATTCCGGCCAATGCCGCGCCGGGCACCCTCACGAACACGGCGACCGCGACCCTGCCGCCCGGCGTGCTGGACCTGGATCCCGCCAACAACAGCGCGACGGACACCACCGATATCCTGGGCGTGGCCAACCTGAGCGCGACCAAGACCGTCAGCGGCAACTACACCATCGGCAGCACCGTCACCTATACCGTCGTCATCAGCAATAACGGCACCGGCCCTCAGGGCAACAATCCCGGCGATGAATTCGTCGACTGGCTGGAGCCGAACCTGCAGCTGGTTTCAGCCAGCGCCAGCAGCGGCAGCGCCACAGTCAATCCCGCGCTGGGCCAGGTCAGCTGGAACGGCGCGATCGCGGCCGGCGCCAGCGTCACCCTCACCATCAACGCGATCATCGGTCCCGGCGCGCTGGGCACCGTGGCCAATATCGGCCTGATCTATTACGACAGCGACGCCAACGGCACCAACAACCGCCAAGTGCTCACCGACGATCCTTCGCAGCCGGGCAGCCAGGATCCGACCACCTTCGTGGTCAATGTTCCGACCCGGCTCACGGCGAAAATGAACGCCTACAATTTCGGCACGGGCTATGTGCAGGGCGGCGACGTCTACTACCTCGTGCGGATCGACAACAGCGGCAACGCCCAGGCCGACAATCCCGGCGACGAGTTCGTCGACGTGCTGCCGGCCGGCCTGCGGGTGGACGCCGTGCAGGCGAATGTCGGCACGGCCGCCATCGACCGCGCCACCAACACCGTGCGCTGGAATGGCGCCATTCCGGCCCATGGCGTCGTCAGTTTCATCATCGCCGCGGATATCGACCTGACCACGCTGGGAGCGGTCAGCAA
This sequence comes from Tahibacter harae, assembly GCF_024437735.1. Lineage (GTDB taxonomy): Bacteria > Pseudomonadota > Gammaproteobacteria > Xanthomonadales > Rhodanobacteraceae > Tahibacter > Tahibacter harae. The sequence continues at coordinate 24,870 of NZ_JANFQO010000016.1, forward strand.
CCAGGCCAGCGTGAATTACGACAGCAACGGCGACGGCACGAACGACACGGTCATCCTGACCGACGATCCTTCCCAGCCCGGCGCCAACGATCCCGCCGTCATCAATGTGGTCGCCGTGCCCACGCGCGTGACCTCGACCAAGGCCGTCTACGGCGACCGTCATCCGCGCGGCAAGCGCCTGCCTTACCTGATCCGCCTGGACAACGCGGGTTCGATCGCGCAGCCGGACAATCCCGGCGACGAGATGGTCGATATCCTGCCGCGCGGTCTGGATTTCGTCGCCGCGCGCGCGACCGCGGGCGTGGTCGCCTACGACGCGGCGACGCGCCGGCTGAGCTGGAATGGCGTGGTGCCGCCCTACAGCGCGGTGGCGGTAGAGCTGGATGTCGTGGTCAGCGCCGATGCCAGCGGCGTAATCAGCAACCAGGCCACTGTGTATTACGACGCCGATGGCGATGGCAGCAACGAAAGCACCGCACTCAGCGACGATCCGCAGATCGCCGGCACCGACCAGCCGGCGCGCTTCAGCGTGATCGCGCCCGTGCCGGGGCCGGGACTGCCGGCGCTGCTGCTGCTGGCCCTGGGCCTGCTGCTGGGCGCCGGATGGCGGCTGCGCGGGCGTGCTGCGGGATAAGGTCAGGACCCGCGCGATCCCCGATGGATCGCGCGGGTCGCCCCGGTGTTGGTGTGCGGCGTGGCGAAATGCGTGTTCCTGCAGGCGATTTTTCAACGTGTGTAGCCAGCGTTGCGCCGCTGTCGCTTCGTATCGCGGATGTGAGCGCCGTGCCAGCATTGCCGGATACGGCGGCGTGATATTCCGCCTTTTCCGGCACAGTGGCCGCTCGCGCCGCGCTGCGGCTCACTCCGGCCGGTGCGCCAGGTCGTACTGGGTTACGCCGTCCTCCAGGCCCGAAGAGCGCAGCCATTCCGGGTGCTGCAAGGTATCGCACATGTCGCGCCGCCCGGCTTCCCAGTGTTCGTGCACCGAGGCGCGCGAGAACTCGTAGTCCTTGGATTCCAGTTCGTACGGCTTGTGCCGGTAGATCAGCTGCACGATGTCGACGCGGCCCTGGTGCAGGGCGGCGCGCAGGGCCTCGACCTGCGGATCGCCGCGCAGCGATTCCGGCAGCCGCGCGAGCAGGTCGCGCGCAGCCTGGCGCGTGTTGGCAATCTGCGCCGCCATGTTGCTGTTGTAGCGCGTGCGGCTGGAATACAGGATGTCTTTCTGCCTCTGTGCCACTTCTGCCAGATTGCGCGGCAGCGCGCCGCGGGCCGGGAACAGATCCACCTGCAGCACCAGCTGGCTGCGCCCGGCGCGGGCATCGAGCAGGTATTGCAGCGGCGTGTTGGAGACGATGCCGCCGTCCCAGTAGAACTCGCCGTCGATCTCCACCGGTGCGAATGCCGGCGGCAGCGCGCCGGAAGCGAGGATGTGCTGCGGTCCCAGCCGGCAGTGGTGGTTGTCGAAATACACCGAATTGCCGCTGCGCACATTGACCGCGCCCACCGACAGTCGCACGCGCCGGCTGTTGATCAGATCGAAGTCGACATGCTGCTCCAGCGTGCGGCGCAGCGGCGCGGCATCGTACAGCGACAGCGCGGCGGGATCGCCGTCGGGGCGCAGCCACGGCGGCGGCAGGCGCGGTTCGTAGAAACCGGGCACGCCCAGCATGGCCGACCACAGCGCGCTGAACTGGTTGAAGCCCGAGCGCGGCCCGGGCCACAGTTCACCCAGCCATTGCTGCGGCCAGCTGCGTTGCGGGCCGTGCTGCAGATGGGAAGACACCTGATCCCAGAAATCGCCCAGCGCCCGCAGGCGGCGCCCGGGCGGATTGCCGGCGATCAGTGCCGCGTTGATCGCGCCTATGGATACGCCGGCGATCCAGTCCGGCTGGTACTCGGTCTTGTGCAGTTCCGCATAGACGCCGGCCTGGTAGGCGCCGAGCGCGCCGCCGCCCTGCAGGACCAGGGCGATGCCGTCGTAGTTCTGGCGCAGGCCGGCGCTGGCGGTGGGAGGCATGGCGATGGCTGTGCGCAGTGGGGACGGCGCAGTGTAGGAGGCCGGCGCCGTTCAGGGCCAGCCGGGCCGCGGCGGCGTGCGCTCGGATCCGTGCGCCAGCCCTGCGCCCTGTGTCAGCACCGGCAAGGACAGCGGCGGCAATCCGCACCACCCCTGCATGATCGCTGTCGCGGACGGGCACCGGGCGGCGGTCGCGGAGCGCGGCGCCAGGGCGGAGAGGGAAGCGGTCTGCACACGCCGGCAGACGGGCCTGGCGGCGTTCTGCCGCGGCCTGGGCGCCGGCGGGCGCGGATCCGGTGTTTGAAAAAATACTGGAAATTTCTGCTGTGCGGACGGTGGGACGGGCGGCGTCCGGGCCGGCGGATGCGCTGCTTCGCGCCGCAGGCCGGGGTGCCAGGCCGGGGGACGCCTGTGCGCCGGCCGGTGTCGGCCCAGCCCTTTTCGCGCAGCAATGCTCAGCCTGCGTGCCGCGCCGCTTCCGCGGCCTTGCCCAGCAGGTAATCCCGCTCCGCCTGGTTGCCCGTACGTGCGGCGGCATCGCGGAACAGCGCGGCCGCGGCGCCGTGTTCGCCGGCCAGCGCGTGCAGATGGGCGCGGGCCGCGGCCAGGCGGTGATGGCTCGCCAGGCGCGGATCCAGCGCCAGCTGCCGCAGTTGCTCCAGCCCGTGCTGCGGGCCGTGCACCATGGCCGCGGCGATGGCCTGATTGAGCCGCACCATGGGATTGTCGTCCATGCGCGCGAGCAGGCCGTACAGGGCCAGGATCTGCGGCCAGTCGGTCTGCGCCGCGTCGGCGGCTTCGTCGTGCAGGGCGGCGATGGCCGCCTGCAACTGGTAAGGGCCGACCGCGCCGCGGGTCAGCGCGCGGCTGACCAGGGCCACGCCTTCGGCGATGGCGTTCCGGTCCCACAGGCGGCGGTCCTGCCCGGCCAGCGGGATCAGTTCGCCGCGGCTGCCGCTGCGGGCGCGGCGGCGTGCGTCGGTGAGCAGCATCAGGGCGAGCAGGCCGGCGCTTTCCGCATGGGCCGGCAGGCGCGCCAGCAGCAGCCGGGTCAGGCGTATCGCCTCGGCGGCCAGGTCCTCGCGCTGCAGCGCATCGCCGCCGCTGGCGGCATAGCCTTCGTTGAAGATCAGGTACAGCACATGCAGCACGGCTGCCAGGCGCGCTTCGCGTTCCTGTGCCGTCGGTGTCTCGAAGCCCAGGCCGGATTCGCGGATGCTGCGCTTGGCGCGGCTGATGCGCTGGGCCATGGTCGCCTCGGGCACGAGGAAGGCATGGGCGATCTCGGCCGTGCTCAGGCCGCCAACCGCGCGCAGGGTCAGCGCGATCGCGCTGGGCGTGGTCAGGGCCGGATGGCAGCACAGGTAGAGCAGGGCGAGGGTGTCGTCCTGTTCCGTTTCGTCGCTGTATTGGATGGCCGGCGCGACCGGTTCGCTGGCGTGCAACCCGTATTCGCGCTGGCGCCGCGCGGTTTCGCTGCGCAACTGGTCGGTGCAGCGGCGCAGCGCGACCTGCACCAGCCAGGCGCGCGGATGCGCCGGCAGGCCCTGCTCCGGCCACTGCGCCGCGGCGGCGAGCAGGGCTTCCTGCACCGCATCCTCCGCTGCGGCGAAATCGCCGCAGCGGCGCGTGACGATGGCGACTACCTGCGGCGCGAGTTCGCGCAGCAGGCGTTCGATCTGCGGCGGCAGTGTTTCCTTCATGCGTCGTCGCCGTGCCTGAAGCCCAGCATCTGCCGCACCTGCACCGGCCAGTTGCCGGGCTTGCCGCCGCGGCCGGGACCGTGCGACCAGCGCGCCGCGATCTCGTGCGCGCGCTGCACATTTTCCACATCGACGATCAGGTAGCCGGCGAGGAATTCCTTGGACTCGGCGAACGGCCCGTCGGTGACCGCGGGCGAACCGTCGGCGCCGGCGCGCACTTCGGTCGCGGCTTCCGGCCCGGTCAGGCCCTGGGTATCGACCAGTTCGCCGGCCTGCTCCAGATCGGCGCGCATGCGCGCCAGGTAGTCCATATGCCGCGCCGCGTCTTCCTGCGGCCACAGAGTGATGAGGTCGGTTCTCCAGCTGGACAGGGGAAATTGCATCAGCAGCATGTATTTCATGATCGCTCTCCGTGTCGAGGCGCCCGGGTCGGGGCCTGTTGCAGCTGAGTCGTAGCCGCGGGCGCGATTTCGACAGGTCCGGGATTATTTTTTCGTGCGTGTGCCCAGGCGGGCGCGGCGGCGGGTCGCGCAGGGCGGCTTTACATGCAACCAATTGGTTGCCTAACATGGCGCCATGGACGAGGTATTCAAAGCCCTGGCCGATGCCTCGCGCCGCGCCCTGCTGGACAGCCTGCACGCGCGCAACGGGCAGAGCCTGAGCGAACTCTGCGCCGGCCTGCAGCTGACCCGTCAGGCCGTGGCCAAGCACCTGGCCGTACTGGAGCAGGCCAATCTGGTCGCAGTGCTGTGGCGCGGCCGCGAGAAGCTGCATTTCCTCAATCCCGTACCCATCCACGAGATCGCCGAACGCTGGCTGGGCAAGTACGAACGCCATCGCCTGCGCCTGCTGGCGCAGCTGAAGCAACGACTGGAAGCCGCCGAGGGCGGCACGGAGGAGTGACCATGTCCGCGAACCGTTTTGTCTATGTCACCTATATCCGCACCACGCCGGAAAAACTCTGGCAGGCGCTGACTGCGCCGGAATTCACCCGCCAATACTGGGCCGGCTGCTGGTTCGACGCGGACTGGCGCGAAGGCGGCGGCTGGAAGCTGATGATTCCCGACGGCCGCATCGGCGATGCGGGCGAAGTGCTGGAGATAGATCCGCCGCGCCGCCTGGTGCTGCGCTGGAAGAACGTGTTCCTGCCCGGCCTGCGCGACGAGCCGGCGACGCGCTGCACGATCACGCTGGAGCCGGTCGGCGCCTCGGTCCGGCTGATGCTGGAACACGAGACCGAACTGGCCCGATCGCCGCTGCTGGATAGCCTGTCCCAGGGCTGGCCGCATCTGCTGGCCAGCGTGAAAAGCCTGCTGGAGACCGGCGAGCCGCTGGAAGTAACCCGGCATTGGCCCGAAGGGATTTGATTCGGAATTCGGAATTCGGGATTCGTGAGAGCGGTCCCGCATTGCTTTTACGAATCCCGGATCCCGTCACCCCCGATCTCGGCCGTTCGGCTCACTGCCCCTCGGGCGGCTGCCACAGCTCGATCTTGTTGCCCTCGGGGTCGGTGACCCAGCCGAACTTGCCGTATTCGTAGTCCTGCACCTTGTCGTCCACATTGCAGCCTTCGGCGCGCAGCGCGGCGAGCAGGGCGTCGAGATCGTCCACGCGGTAGTTCACCATGAACGGTGCGGTGCTCGGCGCGAAGTAATCCGAGTCCGCGGCGAAGATGCTCCATACCGTGGTGCCGGCGCCGGCGGGATTTTCGGGGCCGTTCCAGCGAAAGGCCGTGCCGCCCCAGTCCTCTACCGCGATGCCCAGGTGATCGCGGTACCACGCGCGCAGCGTTTCGGGATCCCTGGCCTTGATGAAGATGCCGCCTATGCCGGTTACACGTTTCATGCGGGTTGTCCTCCGGGAAAGTTCTCTGCCAAGGGATACTGGCATGGCGATGCTATCTGGCGGTGTGTGCCTTGCGGAATCGGTGCGCGTTCCGGGATTTGCAGCGCGGCAGGCTGCCCGCTGCCGCGTTGCCAGGAGTCTAGGTGACAACGGCGATGCCCAGCCCGAGGAACGACAGATTCAGGCCCAGACCCACCCAGGCGCGCCAATGCGGCGGCGGCCTGCACAGGGCAATCATGCCCAGCACCAGGCCTATGAACGAAAGCAGCATGACCAGCCAGACCAGTGCCATGGCCACGATTATGCCGGGCGGGTGGCCGGGCATATCGGAAAACCACCCAGCCACGGCGACGCCAGGCAGCTGTACCAGCGCCAGCCAGTAGGAAAAACGGCTCCAGTAGCTCGGGTGCGGATGGCGGTAGACCGGACGCCTGGACGGAGGAAAAGTCGTGTTTGTTTCCATTATGGAATCCTTCGCACGATTTTTCCTGCTTGCATAAAGTGTTCGGCAGCAGCCAGGCAGAGTTTCTGTGCGAGCGTGGGCAGGGGGAAATGCTCCCGTCTCAGGGTTCGCTTGTACTGGGCGCGGCCGCAAGCAGAATGGCGCGGACCTGCTCATATTCCTTCAGCCGTGCGAAATCCTTCTCCGTCGGTGCGGGAATGCGGCGCAGGTCCATGTTGTCGCCGACGTCGGCCAGCTTGACCGCGCGTGCGATGGGATTGGCCGCGGCGCGGTGGGCGGCGGCGATGCGGCCTTCGCCGGGCAGCTTGGTCAGGGCGCGCACGGCGTCGACGACGGCGGGCGGGAAGCCTTCGCGCTGCAGATCCTCGAAGGTGAGCGGCGTGTCCTCGACCACGTCGTGCAGCACCGCGGCCATGCGTTCGTGTGCGCCTTGCAGGGTCAGCATCAGCCGCAGCGGGTGCAGGATGTAGGGCGCGCCGGCCTTGTCGACCTGGCCGGCATGAGCGCGCGCGGCGATTTCTATGGCGCGTTCCAGCGTGCTCATGCCGGCACCGTGCCGTCGCCGTCGATGTTCTGGCCTATGCGCCAGAGCACGCCGCTGGGATCGTTCAGGCAGAAGTCGCGGATCATCCACGGCTGGTCCTCCGGCGGCAGCGCGCGCACGCCGTAGCGGCCGGCCAGGTCCTGTTCCTGCACGCGCCGCCACCAGGCTTCCACGTCGCGCACCAGCATATGCATCATGAAGTTTTCGCTGTGTTCCTTCACGTGGAAGCGCTGCAGCAGGAAGCTGCATTGGCCGGCGTGCAGGTAGGCCAGATCGTCCGATTGCCACGGCACGCTGAAGCCGAGGTCACGATAGAACTGCAGCGAGCGCTCGAAGTCGCTCGCCGGCACGAAGGCTTTTATTTCGACGGTTTCCAGGGGATCGGTCATGGCCGGATGGCGCGCGGTGGCGGGAATGGTTGCGCAGGGTTCAGCGGCTGCGGGTTAGCTCGACGCCGTCCACCGTCATCTTCCATTCGCCATCCTCTGCATGCGGCGGACGGCTGACGATGAAGGTGGTCTTGAACGGTCCCACGCCGACGATGAAATTATCGCCCTCGAAGCGCTGCAGCGGCGCCTTGATGGATTTGTGCATGCCGTTGTCGCGCCGGGTCACGTATTCGACCCGGCCGGCCTCGGTGATGAGGATGGTGGTGTTCTCCGCGCGCCACAGGCCGGCGTAGGCGGATTTGTCCGGCGGCAGCGGCTCGCTGCAGCCGGCGAGCAGTACCAGCAGCAGTGTCAGCAGCAGGACGAACGGCTTGCGCATGGTGAAGGCTCCGTGCGAAGGCGGTGCATGAGTGGCGGTTGGCAACGGGTGGCGTGCGGTGCGGCGCCGGCCGCCGGGTACGGGACGCGGCGGTAGCGGGCACGCCGCAGATCCGGCGCCGCCGCTGCGGCGCATGCCGTGTCCGGCGGTGTTGCGAGCGGCGTGCACAGAAGGCAATCCCACGTCCGGGCCGGCAGGTTGGCCGGCCTAGCGTAGCGCAAACCGCCCGCAGCGACAGGCGTCCGCAAGCGGCGGGCCGCGGCGCTGCCTCAGGATGCGGCGGGATCCGCGTCCGCTTCGGCTTCCGCCAGCGAGGGCTGGCTGATGGTCCAGGAAAAATCCGCATTCAGCTGGGCGACCATGGTGGTCACGCCGGGCGGGAACTCGACCCGTGCGCTGGGCAGGGTGGGTACGTCGAACAGGAATTCGCCCTCGGCAATATCGCCGAAAGTGACCCAGTAGCTGGTGCGCGCGCCGAACAGGGTGCGGCGGTTGGGCCGCGCCAGGGCGGCGAAGGTGGCCTTGCCGTTCATGCCCAGCCCCACCGACACGCTGTTCAGCGGCACGCTGGGCGTTTCTATCAGCACGAAATACTCGGGTATGGCGCCGTTCTTCTGGTTGGCGAATTCGTACATGCCGCCCGGGCCGGCGAGAAATTCGATCTGGTTGCCTTCGGTCGGCGTGGCCGGCGTGACCTGGGCGGCGAGGAACACGGTGCCGGGCTGGATATGGGAAACGCCGGCCCAGACGAAGGCCCAGTCCCTGTCGTCCCAGTCCATCTGCACCATGGCGCCCGGCCATGTCGGCTGCGACAGCCAGGCCAGCGGCATCAGCGTGTCCTTGTCGCTGCGCTGGTAGACAACCATGTTGCCCGGCGTGCCGGACTTGTTCAGCAGGATCAGGCGCAGCTTGGCCATGGCGTGCTCGCAGGCAGGAGTAGGGCAACTTTGGCGAGTTGTACTGTGCAGCACAAGCGACAAATGAGGCGGCCGGCGATCACTGCACGCCGGCCTTGGCCCGTTCGCGGCAGCGGGCGCGGTCGCGCGGAACGGTACTTTGTGCCGGACCGGATCTTTACCGCATCGCGCCTTCCGGCCACCATCGCCCGGCCATCTTTTTTGCGGGGAGAGGAGCATGCTTGCGCTGGGTCTTGCCGGGCTGTTGGGCGCCGCCGTGTCCACGCCGCCGGATGCGCCGTTGGCCGCGCTGGAGTTTCTCGCCGGCCACTGCTGGCGCGCCGCGCCGGCGGACGGCAATTCCACCGATACGCATTGCTTCGCGCGGCTGTATCCGCCGCATTTCCTGCGCGACAGCCATGTGGTCTGCGCCGGCGGCAAGCGTGTCTATGCGGGAGAGACCACGTATTGGCCTACGCCGGACGGCAAGACCGTCGCCTGGCGCTATCTCTCGTCGGCGGGACTGGTCATGGACGGCCGGCTGGAGCCGGCATCCGACGCACTGCGCTTCTCCGGCACCTATGTGGACGCCGACGGAACACACGAGGTGCGCGCGACCTGGACGCCCGGCAAGAACAGCTACCGCGCCCTCACGGAGGCGCGGCAGCCGGATGGCAGCTGGAGGCCGCAGTCGGATGCGGAATTCGTGCGGGTCGACGGTGCCGGGGCCTGCGCCGCGGGATAGCCGCGCGGGCGTTGCATGCGCCGCGCCCAGGCGCAGCGAGTCTGGATCCGTGTGCGCGGAGGGCCTGTGCCACAGGCCCTCCGCGCCGCGCTTGCTCAATCCACTTCAAACGACTGCAGCGACACCGGCGTGGACGTGCTGGCCATAGCCGTCTCGTTGCCCGGCGACGGATCCGCGGTGCTGGACGTGACGCTGGCCGTGTCGACGATCACGGTCACCGGCGCGCCCGCATCCACCGTCACTATCAGGATGAAGTTCACCGTTCCCGGCGACAGGCTGGCGGTACTGCAGCTGACGGTGCCGGTGGCGCCCACCGCCGGCGTGCTGCAGCTCCAGCCCGGCGGCGCGTTCAGCGCGGTGAAGGTGGTATTGGCCGGTATGGGATTGCTCAGCACCACGTTCGCCGCCGCGCTGGGACCAAAGTTGCGCAGCGCCAGCGTATAGGTGATGGGCTGGCCATTGATCACGCTGGACGAAGACGGCGTGTTGCTCAGAGCCAGGTCGGCCGCGGCGGTCACCAGCGTGGTTGCAGTGGCGGATTCGTTGCCCGTGACCGGATCGCTGGTGCTGGACGCCACGTTCGCCGTGCTGCTGATGCTGCCGCTGGCATCGGGCGCAACCGTGACGACCAGGGTGAACACCGCCGAACCCGGCACGAGCTGCGCATTGCTGCAGGACACGGTGCCGCTGGCGCCTGCCGCCGGGGTGGTGCAGCTCCAGCCACCCGGTGAACTCAGCGAAGTGAATGTCGTCGAGGCCGGGATTGCCGTGTTCAGGCTGACCGCGGCGGCGGCGCTGGGACCGGCATTGGTCACACTGATCGTGTAGCTCAGATTCTGGCCGGCGACCACACTGGCCGGCGCGGCGTTGCTGACCCCCAGATCGGCACTGGCCGACAGCGGCGTGGTCGCCGTCGCCGATTCGTTGCCCGGATTCGGGTCGGTCGTGGAGGAGGCTACCGTGGCCGTGCTGCTGATCGTCGCCGCCGTCGCGCCCGCGTCGACGTTCACGGCCAGGGTGAACACCGCCGTACCCGCAGCCAGGCTGGACCGGGTGCAGTTCACGTTGCCGCTGGCGCCCACCGCAGGCGTAGTGCAGGACCAGCCTGCCGGCGAAACCAGCGAAGCGAAGGTGGTGTCGGCCGGGATGGCGCTGCTCAGCGATGCGTTGGCCGCGTTGCTGGGACCGGCATTGCTGACGCTGATGGTATAGGTGATCGCCGCACCCGCGACGGCGCTGGCCGGCGCGGCACTGGTGTTCACGCCGAGGTCGGCCGACGCGGCGACCGTGGTCGTCGCCGTTGCGCTGTTGTTGCCGGGCGTGGGATCGCCGCTGGTACTGCTTGCAGTCACCGTGCTGCTCAGCACCGTGCCGTCGGCGACCGACGGATCGATCGCCACTACGAGGGTGAACACCGCACTGCCCACGGCCAGGCCCGGATTGCTGCAGCTGATCGTGCCGCCGGCGCCCACGGCCGGCGTGGTGCAGGACCAGCCGGCGACGGCCGGCAGCGCGACGAAGGTGGTGCCGCCGGGCAGCGTCAGCGTCCAGCTCGCGTTCGCCGCGGCGTCGGGGCCATTGTTGTTCACGTTGATCGTGTAGGTGAGGTTGCTGCCCGCGGCGACCGGGTCCGGCGAATCCGTGATGGTCGCGCCGAGATCGGAAGCCGCGAACAGGCCGACCAGCACCGGATCATGGTCGGCGGCGCGGTAGGGCGAGGCCGGCTGGAACACCACGCGCGGCGGCACCAGGGCGGAACCGTCGGGTTTTTCCTCGAACGCGGCCTCGCCGGTGTCGGCGATTTCGTCGTTGTAATCCAGCAGCGGCACTTCGTCGGCATTGATATGCCAGGCGCCGGCGTCGATCACCTGGCCCAGCAGCGAAGCCGAGGCCAGCGCATAGTCGAGGTGGCCGATGGTGCCGCCGAACACGTAGGAATAGGCATTCGCGCCGTTGAACGTGGTTTCCAGGTCGGTATAGCCGGCGGCGGCGAGCGTGGTGATCGGGTCTTCCTGCGCGTAGGCATTGAAATCGCCGAGCAGCAGCACATCCGGGTCGCCCGCGGCCGGCAGCACCGTGGTATTGATCCAGCTCAGCAGACGGTTGGCCTGGGCCACGCGCGTGGCGTTGTAGCAGCTCTGGCCGTCGCCCGCGTCCGCGTCGGCGCCGCTGGCGCCGCCGCAGCCCTTGGCGCGCAGGTGATTGGCGATGACGGTGAAGCGCTGGCCGAAGGCCGGGTTGGTGGCGTCGACCACGTCGAAGGTCTGCGCCGTCGGCGGGCGGTTGTGTACCGGATCCAGGTCCGACAGCGGCGCGCCCACCGGCGACACCACGCCGCTGCGATAGATCAGCTGCACGCGGATCGCATCCGTGCCCAGCGTGCCCCCGGTGTTGGCGAAGGCATACGGATGGGCGCCGCCGCAGCGTGCGTTGATCGCGCCGAGCAGGTCGGTGATGGTGGTGCTGGGCGTGGTGTTCTCCAGCTCCATGAAGGCGAAGATGTCGGCGTTCAGCGTGCAGGTCACCACCGAGATGCGTTCGCGCTGGCGGTTGAGTTCGGCCACGCTGTCGGCGCCGCGGCAGTCCAGCGTACCGCCCGGGCCGCAGGTACCGCTGTTGTTGCTCGCCGTGGTGTCGATGGTGGTGAAGTAGTTCAGCAGATTGCCGCCGGCGACCTTGATGGCGCCGCCGACGGCAGGCGGTGTGGCCGGGCGCGGATTGGCCACGGTGAAGTTTGCCGGCGCTGACGCCGTCGGCCGCAGGCGCCAGCTCGCCGCCGCGGCGCCGCCGGGGCTGGAGAAATCGAGCACGCCGCCGAGGCCGTTGACCACGTCGCCGCCGCGGAAGAAGTCGACGCCCTGGGTGCCGACGGAGAAGCCGCCGTTGGCGCGCGGGTGAAACACGAACTGCGAGCCGTTGGCCACGCCCAGGAAGGACTGTTCCGCGTTGTTGTCGTCATCCAGCAGTACGCGGCGGCGCGCCAGGTTGTCCTGGTAGGCGCTGTAGCCGGCGACGCTGGGCGTCGAGAATTCGGTGAACGCACGCGGCCGGCCGCCTTCCATCAGCACGATCTGGCCGTAGCGGCCCAGCTCGAAATAATCGCTGACGGTCAGCGTATCGACGAAGGTGACGCGCATGCTTTCGCGCGCCTCGTAGAACATGTCGATATCGCCGACCACCGGCAGGTCGACCGGCACCGGCGTGACCTCGGCCAGGCTGTTGCCGGCATCGGTCACCGTCACGGTGGTGGCGGTGATCTGGGTCTGTCCGTTGAATTCCGACACCGTGCCGCCGGCGCGCACGCGCTGGCCTTCGGCCACGGGCGTGGGGCAGCTGGCGCAGAACACGAAAATGCCCTCGGAAGTGTTCGGATCGGCATCCGCATCGGCGTCTTCCTCCTGCAGGAAAAAGCCCTGCAGGCGGCTGGCGCCCTGGAAGTTCGCCGTGACCACGCCTTCGACCAGCACCGTCGCGCCCGGAATCGGCGTGGCCGCGCCGTTGCCCTGCACGTCGTGGATGCGGCTCAGATCGTCGTTGACGATGTTGCCCAGGCCCTGGCTGTCCGTGGCAATCGCATTGACGACGTTGGTGACGTCGACGAAAAAGGTCTCGTCGCTTTCGGGCGTGATGTCGCCGTTGACCTGCACCGTGAAGGCGTAGGTGCTGCTGCCGGCGGGAATTGTCTGGGCGCTCAGCGATTGCGCCGCGTAGTCGCCCGGCGCTGCGGCCGTGCCGTTGGCGGTGGCGATATCGAAGGTCACGCCGCCGGCGGCGGCCGGTGCCGACAGGCTGACGGTGAAGGTGAACGCGGTGGTGCCGGCACTGCCCTCGTTGAGGGAGACGTCGTTGATCGTGAGGTTGGGCGCGGCATCGTCGTTGACGATGGTGCCCTGGCCCTGGCCGTCCGTCACCGTGGCGCCGGTGACATTGGTGATGTTGACGAAGAAGGTCTCGTTGGTCTCCGGCGCGGTGTCGCCGTTGACCAGCACGCTGAAGGCGTAGGTGCTGCTGCCGGCCGGGATGGTCTGGCTGGTCAGCGATTTGGCGGTGTAGTCGCCCGGCGCGGCGGCCGTGCCGTCGGCGGTGGCGATATCGAAGGTTACGCCGCCGGGGCCGGCGGGCGCCGACAGGCTGACCGTGAAGGTGAACGTCGTGGTGCCGGCGGCGCCCTCGTTGAGCGTGACGTCGTTGATGCTGAGGTTGAGCGGCACTACGAACTGCGGCGTCAGCGAGAAATCATCGGTCGCCAGGCCGTCGTCGGTGCTGCTGGCGTCGACATCGCTCCAGCGGATCCAGAAGGTCGCGCCGTTGGCGATGCTCAGGCCGGTGATCGCCGACGACAGGGCGGTGCGGTTGCCGGCGGCATTGCCGTTGAGGGCGCCGGCGGTCGTGGTATTCGGCGAGACGAAGTTCAGCGCCGTGACGTTGGTCCAGGTGCCGTTGGTCAGGTCGGTCGCGTTGGTGCTGTATTCAAAATTGGTCTGGTCCGTACGTCCGGCCGTGCCCAGGCGCCATTGCTCGCCGGTGTAGGCCACGTCCAGGCGGTTGATCGTCATGCCGGTGTTGTTGGTGAAGCAGGCGCCGATGGTGGAGATCAGCGTGCCGCTGCGCAGCTGGCCCAGCGCGCGTTCCGTCGCCCCGGCCGCGCCGTAGCTGAAGGTGTCGCCGGTGTTGGATGCGCCGGTATCCACGGCGTACTGCTCGTTGTCGCGCGCGCCGCCGCCGGCCTCGGTCATGAACCAGCCGGGGATGGTCAGGTTGTTGGTGGTCGAGCCGGCGGTGTTGGACAGCGTATCGAAATTCTGCGTTGAGGCCGACCCCAGCGTGGTCAGGCTGACGCATTGGGCCAGGCCCGGCGCCGACGACAGGCAATACAGCAGGCTGGCCAGCAGCCAGGCGCCGAGCAGGCGCGGCAGAGCGGATACAGACATCGACGATTCCCCAGATGGCATGACGGCAGGCGGGCGGCGGCCCGCGCTTCCGGCGTGGCGGCAAAACTACAGTGTCCCCCGGGCACTATAGCGCCGTACCGCTACGCATGTAATTCAGCGTCGGCGCCCGGGACACGCAGGTGTGTAGCGTGAAAGCGCGGGCGGGCATGTCATGACGGCGGCGCGGGCTTTCACGTCGGGTGGGTAGGTGTTGCCGCGGGGGCGCGGTTGCCGCGGACTACATCCGGCGCCAGCGCTGCCGTAGCCCGAGCAGGTGGACCAGGCCGAACAGCAGGCAGATGCCCGAGCTGGCCAGCCAGAACGCCAGCGAATTGCCGGCGAAATACGGCATCAGCACGGCGAAGCCCAGCCCGCGCAGCAGGTAGATCGCCGTGATCGCGCATAGCACCGGCTTGAGCAGCGGCAGGCGGCGGATCGCGCCCGCGCCCGACAGCGCGTAGCAGGCCCATACCAGCAGCACACTGGCGACAGCCAGCGCGAACAAGGCAGGGCGCGGATGGCCGGCCGCAGCCAGCCGCACCATGGCATCGCCGGCACCCAGCGCGCGGTACCAGGGCGCACCGAAGACGATGCAGCCCAGATGGAGCAGGGCGGCCGCGGCATTGAGCGCGGCGGCGCCAAGAAGAAAGCGGCTGGGCGTGGCGGGCATGACGGAATGGTAGCGGGAGGCAAGACGCCAGGTGCGTCGAGAAAGGGCGGCGGACGCGGCGAGGCACCGCAACCGCGCTGCCCGCTGCCGGCCGGCGGTGATGGTTCCATCACTATGCCCGACCGCGCCGTGCTGAAGGACCTGGGCTATCCCATCGACACGATCTTCAGGGCCGGCTTCGCCTGCGACCGAGCCGTTGCGGCTATCGCCCCGCGTGCGCGGGGCAAATCCCGCAGGCGGCTAGTCTTCGCAATCGGCCCACCAGCACGGATTGTCGTCGATGAACTGCATCAGCGCGCTGTGCTTGGGCGTGCCGGTCTGGTCCAAGTATTCCACCGCGCCCCAGCTGCCGAACTTGCCGTAGCCGCTGGATGCGGTGAAATGCATGAACAGTCCGCCGCCGGCGGATTTCCAGAAGTTCAGGTGCTGGGTATAGGCCGTGCCCATGCGCGCATCGCGGTTGGCGCCGGTGAACAGGCTGGTGATGGCATCGTTGTTCTCATTGCCCAGCACACCGGCCAGGTGCTGGCCGCCTTCGTAGGTGACCAGCTGCAGGCTGCGCTGCTGTGCCGCGGCGCGATGCGCCGTGATCCAGCCTTGTACTTCGGTCAGGCTGCCGCCGGCGGGGCCGCCGGCCAAGCCGCCGCCGTTGATTTCGGCGAAGAGCTGGGTCGGCGTCCAGGTCTGCACGGTCGCTGCATGATTGGGATGGCCGAGATAGCCGCCGAAATACGGTGCGATCGCCGCGGCGCTGAAGCCGTGGGCGGAACAGGGCCGGCCCGCGGTCCATAGCGGACAGTCGGCGGCCTGGGTCAGCGTATAGGCATTGGCCGCCTGGGCGCCCAGCACGCAGACCACGCGCCCGGCCTGGGCGCCGAATGCGCTTTTCCATAAATCACATAATTGCGCCGAGCGCTGGCCGTACCAGTTCAGGCGCCGGTCGAAGCCCGAGCCCTGGTTGCCGTAGGCCGCGTCGCCCTGCGCTTCCACATAGGCGCCCTGGGAGAACTGGCCGTTCCACACTTCGTTGGAATATTCGACATAGACGCGCAGGTCCGGCCGCAGCAGCCGCTTCACGTCCTGGGCGAAGCGCGTCATGTAGTCGTCGCTGGCGCGGTGCGGCAGGGTGAACCAGGGATGCGCGTCGCTGCGGCTGGCCAGTTCCACCATCACTTCCAGCGGCATGTTGCCTTCGCTCCAGCGCACGTCGGCGAGCTGCGGCCGGCCGGCGTATTCCTGCTGGCTGGAATTGTTCGTGCCCATCCAGTCCATGAAGCGCAGCACCTTGTTGCGCCGGATCAGGGCGAGGAAATCGGGATGGAACAGTTGCGATGGGCCGCTGTGTTCGTCGAAGCCCGGCATCCACACGTGGATATTGCGCGGGTGATTGCCGGCGGCGATGGCGTTTATGCGCAGCATCCAGCCGCCGGCATTGGCGTTGACGTCGAGCACGTCGCGGCCCGGCGCGGACAGCGCCGCATTCCTGACCGCGGCGAAGTGATAGCTGATATCGCCCTGGCCTTCGTAGGTGACGATATAGCGCCCGCTGGGGTAGTGGCCGGGAAAATCGCCGAAGAAGAACAGCGTGGAAACCGCGTTGTAGCTGGGCGTTGAACAGCCCGGATTGCCGGTCTGCGGTGTCAGCGAGCGCACGTAGCCGTTCTCGTCCAGATCCAGGCAGGCGCGGTCATCGGTATCGAACACGCCGGCGCCGCTGGTATCGGCGGTGATCCAGCTGCGCGACTGTTTCATCGCGTCGGTGAAGTTGTAGCTGGTGGAATAGTCCACCACGCCGTCGAGATTGGTCCCCAGCGGCGAATTGCGGTTGGCCGGGTAGTCGAAGCCGTTGCGCCAGATCGTGTCGAAGGCGGCCGCAGGCAAGGCGATGCACAGCGCGGCCAGCAGGGACAGGCGCACCAGCAGGGCGGGCAGGGACATGCGGACTTCCTCCAGGGCGAAGGCGCGGCATGCTAGGGATGCGCTCCGCCTGCTGCTGCGACGCAGCCGGCAGATCCGCCACGCGGCAGGACCAGCGGCACCTTCCGGCCGCTGCGACGGTCGGAATGCCGGGACGACGAGGATGCCGCATGAGCCGGAATTTCCTGCAAGTAATGTCGCTGCTGCTGGCGCAGGCCACGGGCGTCGTACTGGCCTGGGGCTATATGCGCATAGCCTATCTGCAGGCGCTGGCGCAGGCGCGCAGCTTCCGTCCGGGCGCCATGCTCTGCGGCTACGATTACTTCAACCGCACCCTGCTCGCCATGATCCTGGCCGGGGCGCTGGCGGCGGTGCTTGCGGCAGCTTTCTGGCATTGCTACGACCGTTTGCCCGAGCGGCCGAAGCCGGAACCGCGGTCGTAGCGCCGCAGTGCAGCGCGGCGTTTCGCGGCGGCCTGCCCGGCCGCCGCACGAGGATCACCGGGCCGGTGTGCTGGTTTTTTGCCGGTTTCAGGGGGGCTGTGCGCTGCTAGTGCGCCGGACACCCCGGCACCGCCGCTTCGAATCCATTGCGCAGGATCACATCGGCGGCATCGAATACGGTGACTTGCAGCTCCGGCGAACTGCCTCCGGCATTGACGGCGTCGCCGCTGTAGCGCGCGCTGATCGCGACCACGCCCTCGCCCTGTCCGGCCGGCGGCGCCAGTCCCGTACTCGTGCAGCTCGCCGTGGCGGAGTTCAGCGGCACGGCCTGGCACAGCGTGATGCCGCTCTCGGTGACGAAATCCACGCCGCCGCCGGGGATTCCGCCCAGGGCTTGCGCGCTGATCGCGGCGCTCAGCGTGAAAGGCTGGTTGGCGGTGAAGCGGCGCTGGCAGGACGTGGTCACGCTGGTCGTTGTCGGCAGCGCCAGCACCTGCTGCGCCAGGGCGAACGATACCGAAGCGCCAGTATCGCCATCGCCGCCGTAGCGTGCGGTGACGGCATGCGTGCCTACGCTGAAATTGTCCACTTCGCATACGGCCGTGCCGCCGCTGAGGGGCACGTCCAGGCACAGCGGCGCCGTGCCGTCGTGGAAATCCACTTCGCCGGCAAGCCGCGTGGTGGTGATCGTTGCCGTCAGCACCACGCGCTCGCCATAGGTGGCGGGATTGGCCGAACTGGCAAGCGCCGCCTGCGACGCTGCGCTGTCCACCTGCTGATACAGCGTGGCCGATTGCGCCGCGGTGTTTCCCGCATCGCCGGAATAGTTCACGTCGATCGCGTGCAGGCCGCCACCCAGCGCCGCCGTCGTGCATTCGGCGATGCCCGTGGTCAGGGCGACAGCGCTGCACAAGGCGCTGCCGTCCGCCCGGAAGGTCGCCGTGCCGCCCGGCGCCAGTCCGCTGACCGCGGCGGTGAAGGTGACTGCGGCGGCGAAGCGGCTGGGATTGGCGCTGCTGCCCAGAGCGACACTGCTGCGTGCCTGCACCGTGACGCTGTTGCTGGGCGGCGAGGGCGCCGCCGCCCCGGCCGCGTTCACGGCGCTGACGCGGAAGCTGTAGCTGCCCGGCGGCAGGGCCTCGAATTCCACCTGGCTGCAAGGCGCCAGGCAGCTGCGCACCGCGCCGCCGGGTGCCGCCGTCACGCGGTAGCCGCTGATGGGCGCGCCGCCGTCGTCGGTGGCCGGCGCGAACGTGGCCGCGGCGCGCAGCACGCCGCCTTGCGCCACGGGCGCCGCGGCCATCGCCGGGACGCTGGCGAGCGTGGCCAGCAGCGGCGTGCCGGGAATGCCGTTGACCCAGATGCGCAGCTGCACCGGCCCGGCCGGAAAATCCGCCAGGTCCGCCGCCCTGCCGCTGAAAAGATTGTCGGTGAAGATACTCGCCGGGTCGGCCGCGACGAAGCGGGTCTGGCCGTTGTCCACGCGCTGCACCTGCAGCACCGGCAGATTGCTGGACGCACCGGCGCCGCCGCCGCCGTCGGCGCTGGCGGCCGGGCGGAAGCCGCTGCCGCGGACGTGCAGACTGCCCTGGCCGCCGGCGGGCAGACTGGCCGAGTACAGCCGCGGCTGGCGGGCTGGATCCGGCGCAATACCCGTTTCGTAGCGCTCCACGAGCGGCGCCCAGTTGTCGGCATAGCCCTGGGCGAACACCAGCTGGCCCGACGGCAGCGGTATGGCCACATGACCGGCGCGCGGCGACATCAGCGGCGCCGCGCTGCTCCAGTTGTTGAATTCCGGTGTGTAGATTTCAACCGCGTCCGATCCGCCGCTGGCACCGGTACGGCCGCCGGCGACCAGCACCTGGCCGCCGGGCAGCACGGTCATCGTATGTTGCACCCGGCCCCGCAGCGGTGTTGCGGCCTGGCGCCAGCTGCCGGTGCGCGGGTCGTACAGATCGGCGCGCGCCAGCGGCTGGTCCGCGCTGTCCACGCCGCCCAGTACGAACACTTCGCCCGAGCGCAGCAGCGTGGCCGTGGCGCTTTCGCGCGCGATGCCGGGCGCGGCGGCGGCTGTCCAGCTGTCCGCTGCAGGGTCGTAGATTTCCGCGCTGTCCAGCAGTTGCCCGCCCGCGCCGCGGCCGCCGCTAACCAGTACGCGGCCGTCACCGAGCAGGGTCGCCGTGTGACCGGCCCGCGCTGTGTTCAGCGCCGCGCGCGGCAGCCAGGCGCCCGCACCGCTGCGGTAGTACTCCACCGCCGCCGTCGGCGCCGCGCCGCTGGCATAGCCACCGGCCGCGAGCACGCCGCCGTCGGCCAGCAAGGTGGCGCTATGCGCGTAGCGCGGCGTGAGCAGGAAAGCCGTGGCCGCGCTGGTTGCGGTCAGGCCGTCGGCCAGTTCGCAGTGCGCCGTGGGCGCGCCGGAATACAGACCGCCGGCGAGCAGCACCTTGCCGTTGCCGAGCAGGGTCTGCGTATGCCGCGTGCGTCCCGCGACCAGCCCCAGCCAGGACCAGGTGCCCGCGCCGGTATCGAACACTTCCGCCGCGCTGCTGTCGTCGCCGGGCAGGCCGCTGCCGCCGCCGAGCAGCACCTTGTCCGGCGGCAGCAAGGTCGTGATCGCACCGCGGCGCAGCGTTTGCGGCACAGTGGCGAACTGTGTGGACGTGAGTGCGGGATCGAACCATTCCGAACTCAGCGCCGCCGCGGCGCCGCTGCCGCCGGCCAGCAGCACCGATCCGCTGGGCAGCAGCACGGCCGTATGTCCGGCGCGCGCCACGGCCAACTCGCTGGCGGCGGACCACTGGTTCGTGACCGGGTCGTAGATTTCCGCCGTCGCCTGGGCCGTGCCCGCGGCCACATTTCCGCCGCTGACCAGCAAGCGGCCATTGGGCAGCAGGCTCGCTGCGTGGCCGCTGCGCGGATGGAGCATGCCGGCAGCCCATTGCCACGTGCCGCTGGCCGGATCGTAGATTTCACAGCTGCTCTGGCTGACGCCATTGCTGCTGCCGCCGGCCGCCAGCACGCGCCCGTCCGGCAGCAGGGTGAGGCTGAAGTCGCTGCGCGCAGCCAGCATGCTGGCCGTGGTCTCGACCAGATAGTGCTGCAGTTCGAATGTTTCGGCGCTGGACAGCTCGGCCCCGCCGGCGCGCCCGCCCGCAACCAGCACTTTGCCGGAAACCAGCCGCACGGCCGCATGCGCCTGGCGCGGCTGGTTCAGGCGGCCCCAGTAATTCCAGCTGTTGCCGATGGCATCGTAGCCTTCCAGCGTGTCGATCTCGCCGCCGAAGCGCGCTTCGCCGCCGGCCAGCAGCACCTGTCCGTCCGCCATCAGGACGGCGCTGTGCCGGCGGCGCTGCAGGAGTCCCTGGGTCGAGGCCGACCAGGTGTTCGTCGCAGGATCGAACAGCTGGCGCCCTTGTCCCGCCAGCAGCACCTTGCCCGTAGGCAATACCGTCAGCGAGGCCCCGGCTTCCGCCTGGGCCAGCCCCGGCCCCGGCTGCCAGCGGTGCTGCACCGGGTCATACAGCTCGCTCGACCAGGCCGCGGCCTGCGCGGTACTGCCCGCGACCAGCACGCGCCCGTCCTGCAGCAGCGCCGCGGCATGGCCGGAACGCGGCGCCGACAGATCGGGACCGCGACGGAACTCCGCCGCAGTTGCCGCGGCCAGGCCCAGCGAGTGCACCAGGCAAAGCAGAACGCCGCCGACGCGGCAGGCGACGGAGGTGAAGAGGGGGCGCATGCTGTTCTCCGCAGCGGGCAGGTGGCGGAGTTAGCGGATTTGGCGGTGCGCAACTGTCATGGCGGCACATGTGGCCGCCTGTCCGCTCGTACGTCGCGGCGATTGCCGCGTCCGGATGGCGAGGACGCAGGGGCATGACCGTGCAACTGCGGGCATGACTGGCGCGCAAGTGCAGTTTGGATTGCACCGCGGCAGCGGCGAAGCCCGCATGGCTTCAGGCCGGTCCGCCGCGCTGCGGCGGCGCTCAGCGCAGATCGACCTGCGCCACCTTGTCCTTGTAGTCCTTCTTCGGATCCACGCCCAGCAGCAGCTTGACCCCCGAGAGCAGGCTGGAGGCATTGAGCCAGATTTCCGCATGCTCGGCGTCGAAACGCAGCAGTGCCAGCTTGGGATCGTCCTTGCCGCCCTCGAACCATGCGGCAATGAACGGGTTCCACAGGCGGTCGACGACGGCGCGGTTGTTATCCACGCGCAGGCTGCCCTGGATGCTGGCGAACAGATCATGGCCCTTGGCGGCGAAGGCGGCAGTGGCGCGGCGGCTGTCCGCGCCAGCGAGCTGCTGCGCGATCACGCTGTCGGTCGAGGTGAAGAACCAGATGGGGCCGCGCTCATCGCCGTCGAGCTGGGCGGTCATCGGACGGGTATGGCCGTCTTCGGCTCCGTCCAGGCCCAGCATCAGGGTCATGTCGGATTTGAGCGATTTCCAGAATTTCCTTTCGAGTTCCTGCGGCGTAGTGGACATAGTGCTTCCTGTAGGGACCGGCGATGCCGTTACCCTAGAAAGCGGCGGGTAGGGTGGACGTGAATGCGGGCTCTGCAATGCGCGCGGACACGTACAGCGGCAATGCCGCTCAGCCGCGGCCCCGCGGCTTTTTCTTCGCCGGCAGCGCGGCCTTCGCAACGCCGGCTGGCTTGCGCTCGGCGCCGGGCAGCAGGTCCTCGGCCAGCGCCAGGATCTTGCGCACCTGCGGATCGGTCGCGCGGCGTTCGGTCGAGATGGCGTAGTAGCGTTCGCTCAGGCCGTCCAGCGGGCCTACGAAGTCGACGCCGTACAGGCGCTCGATCTCGCCGCGCAGGGCCAGCGGCGCAGGGAACGCGCCGGCGCCGGCGGTGCCGAAGGTCTTCATCAGTCCGCCGTCGTCGAATTCGCCGACCACGCGCACGCCCAGCCGGCGTGTTTCCAGCCAGACGCGCAGGTCTTCGTGCAGCGCGTTGTCGCGGCCCGGCATCAGCAGCGGCGCGCCTTCCAGTGCAGCCGGGAAGCGCGGTTTCAGGCGCCGCGCCAGCGCGGGTTCGGCGAACAGGCCGATCGCGCTGCCGCCCAGGGCGTGGTTGAACGCCTTGACCGCGCTGCCGGGCGGAACGGGACGGTCGGCGATGACCAGGTCCAGCCGGTGCAGGGCCAGATCGGCCAGCAGTACGTCCAGCCGCTCGTGGCTGGCCGTCAGGCGCAGCGAGCGGTCGGCCACCAGCGGCGAGAGCAGGCGGTAGGCCACCGAGCGCGGTATTGCATCGGTCATGCCGACGCGCCACAGGCGCGTGCGGCTTTTCGAAAGCGAACGCACCTGCACGGAGAGTTCGTCGGCCAGCCCGAAGATCTCGTCGGCGTACGAATACGCCATGCGCCCGGCGTCGGTCAGTTCCAGGCGCCGGCCCACCTGCTTGAGCAGTTCGGTGCCCAGGGCCAGCTGCAGATCGGCAATCTGGCCGCTCAGGGTCTGCGGCGACAGATCCAGTTTTTCCGCCGCCCGGGCCAGGCCGCCGAAGCGCGCCACGGCCCAGAAGTAGCGCAGGTGCTTGAGATTCATGGTTCGGTTTTTCCGAAGTAATGCTTCCAATCTAGCAGATTGATCGATGACTCCGACGGCCGCACCCTGGTCGCCGTTCCTGTTCCGCCGCGGCCCGGCGCGTGCGGCAGCGTATGCGCACAGGCCGACCAGCCGCTTGCCATCCACCGCGGCCCAGCCTTGCCCGCGATTCCAGAACACTTCTGCCCAGGCACGAATCCATGGATTTTTCGACGCTGTTCAACGCTCCTTTCCTCGGCCAGCCGGCCTGGCTGTGGCTGAGCTTCCTCGCCCTGGTCGCGGCCCTGCTCGCGTTCGACCTGGGCGTGCTGCACCGCAAGCAGCGCGAGATCCCGGTTTCCGAAAGCCTGCTGCTGTCGGCGGGCTACATCGCGATGGGGCTGGCCTATGGCGTGTGGATATGGCGCCACCTCGGCGCCGATCCGGCCGCGGACTATTTCACCGGCTATCTGGTGGAGAAATCGCTGTCGATGGACAACGTCTTCGTCATCGCGATGATCTTTTCCTACCTGGCCATTCCGCGTGCCTACCAGCACCGCGTGCTGTTCTGGGGCATCCTCGGTGTGATTGTGATGCGCGCCATCATGATCGGTGTGGGCGCCGCCCTGGTCAGCCAGTTCAGCTGGGTGCTGTATCTGTTCGGCGCCTTCCTGCTGCTCACCGGCGTGAAGATGCTGTTCACTTCGTCCGAGCCGGCCGACCTGTCCTCCAACCGCCTGTTGCAGTGGCTGCGCCGCCGCCTGCGCGTAACCGACGGACTGCACGGCGACCGCTTCTTCGCAAAGCAGGCGGATTCCGCCGGCCAGCTGCGCCGCTATGCGACGCCGCTGTTCCTGGCCCTGGTGATGATAGAGACGGCGGACCTGATCTTCGCGGTCGATTCGGTGCCGGCGATCTTCGTCATCACGCAGGATCCCTTCATCGTCTACACCTCCAATATCTTCGCCGTGCTCGGCCTGCGCGCGCTGTATTTCGCCCTGTCGGCGATGATCGACCGCTTCCACTACCTCAAGTACGCGCTGGCGCTGGTGCTGGTCTTCATCGGCTCCAAGATTTTCCTGGTCAATATCGTTGGCAAGTTCCCGGCCTGGGTGTCGCTGAGCGTGACCATCGGCCTTATCGCTGGCGGCGTGGTGGTCTCCTGGATCAAGACGCGCAAGACCGCGGTGCCGCCGGCCGAGGCGGCCTGAGGCGCGATCGGCGGCGGCCTCCCTGTATCTCACGGCGATGCGCGCAGCCGCTCCAGTGCGGCACTGGATCGCCTGCACCAAGGCGAATTCCGCATTAGTGCACCATCGGTGCCTGGCGCAGTGCGTGCCGCGGCACGCACTATCGTGCGGTGCCTGGGGCCGGCGTCCGGTCAGGCCCGATGCGGCCAGTTGAAGCCGCGGAGCCGGGCCTGGCACGGCCGCAAATCTGATGCCGTTTGGTGCCGTACTGGAAAGACGAGATGACAGCTACTGCCGATGCGACGAATCGCGGCGCTGCTGCGCCATGAGCCCGCTGCGCTCCTTGCTGGCGGCATTCGTGATCGTCGCGGCCACGTACGCCGATGCGCCGGCGGCAAAGCAGACCGGCGGCCTGCTGTCGGCGCGGCCCGCGGTTGCGGCGGACGTCCAGCCGGTTGCGGGCCGGCATAGACTCAGGGCGGGAATACTCTATGTGCCGGAAACGATCCCGCCCGGGACAGCCGCACCGTTCCTGTTGCTGCTCCACGGCGCCGGCGGCCGCGGCGACGACATGATCCGCCGCTTCAAGGCCCAGGCCGATGCGCGCGGCATCATCCTGCTTGCGCCCGATTCGGCCGAGCGCACCTGGGACGTGGTGCTGGCGATAATGGCGAACCGCCATGCATCGCCCAGCTTCGGCAGGGATGTGCGGCGCATCGATGCGGTACTCACCGAAGCCTTCGCGCGTGTGCGGGCCGATCCGCAGCGCGCCGCGGTGGCGGGATTCTCCGACGGCGCCACCATGGCGCTGTCGCTGGGTTCGCGCAACACGGCCCTGTTTCCGGCAACGCTGGCCTTTTCCGCCGGCGGCATGGTGCCGGACTGGAGCGGTCCGCCCGGCCGCGTGTTCTTTGCGCACGGGAAAAAGGACAGCGTGCTGCCGATCGCCACCGCGCGCGACTGGCTTGCGCCGTCGCTGAGTGCGACGGGATTCGACGTCACCTTCGACACCTTCGATGGCGGGCACGAACTGCCCGAGGCCGTGCTGGAGCAGGCGATGGTGTGGTGGCTGGGGCGGTGAGCCGGCCGGGGACTTCCTCGCGGCCTGGTCCGCGGCATTGTGCGCGGACAACGGCGGGGCTTTGAGCTGCGGGCCTGCAGTCATTGCCATTATTCACGAAATAGCTATTTTCCACTTTGTAAGTATTTATTGGCAGGCGCTTGTCAGCGGCATTCCTGTCCGCCGCGCGGAACGGCTGCGGCCGCTTTCGCCGGCGCAGTTAAAAAGCAGTAAAAAGCGCCTCGCGCGCGCACGATGCCTTTCGCGTTGCGTCTTTGCGGTCGTCCCGACGCCACTACGCTGATCTGAGCTGTTCATAGCTCCAAACGAGTCATTCGTCCCAGGGGCGGCTGCGCTGCGCCGCGGGCGTCCTAGACTGAAACCGCGGGTCTGGTTTCGTCGAGGACAGGAGCGATATCGCATGGAATGCAATCCGGTACACGGAAGTCCGGCGCCGCACGGCGCAAGTCCGCCGGCTGTTTCGTCGCAAGATCCACAGGTGGAAGTTGCGCCATGCCTTCGGCATGCAGCCTGCGGCGGCGTGTCCACCCGCTGCGTCCACGGCCACTGGCAATGTCCCCGTTGCCGCCGCTTCCGCCGGTCTTTCCAGCGCCGCAGGCGATCCGGGTGGACGGCATGAACACCGCCGCTTCCCGCACTGGGCTCCGCGACCACGTCCGCCAGTCCGCTGCGGCCACGCCCACGCGGCATCCCGCCGTTGACCGTACCTCGACGCGCGATTGACGGCAGGCGGCGGGTTGCCGCTGCCTGCCTTTCCCTGAACGTTATTGCCGGCCAAGCCATGGACCATATCCGACCCATACTCATTCTTTCGGAGCAGCTGGACTACCACGGTGTTGCGGTGCGCTGGGCCCTGCGCCAGCAGGGCATCCCGCTGGAGTGGTGGGACCGCACCGAATTTCCCCGCGACCAGCAGATTGCCGCCTGGGTTTCCAACGAGCGTGTCCGCCTGCAGGTGTCCTCCGCATCGGTCAGCGCCTCGCCCGGCCGCTATCGCACGATCTGGAACCGGCGCGGCCAGGTACCGCAAGTGAGCGCCGCGCTGGAAAGGACCGACCGCGTGGTCGCGCGCAACGAATCGACGTATTGCCTGGCGGGACTGGCCAGCGTGCTCGCCGACGCCAATCCGCACGCGCTGATCGTCAATGCCTTCGACGCCGCCAAGGCTGCCAATACCAAGCTGCACCAGCTGAACGTCGCGCGCGCCGCGGGATTCAGGGTTCCCGACACCTTGCTGTCCAACGATCCCCAGGCCATACGCCAGTTCTTCGCGCAGCGCGGCGGGCGCGTGGTCGCCAAGCACCACATACCCTTCGCCTGGCGTACCCAGGCGGGCAAGCTGCTGGTCACGGGCACGTCGGCGCTGGCCGAGGAACATCTTTCCAGCGATGAGGCGCTGAGCGCCTGCCCCATGCTGTACCAGGAAATGCTTGACGTAGAAAGCGAGCTGCGCGTCATCGCCTTCGGCCATAGCGATTTCGCGCTGGAGCAGATTCGTACCGCAGCGCCGGCCGCCAGCGGCTTTGTCGATATCCGCTACGAACCGGCGCGCAAGCAGGCCGCCGTACTGGAGGCTCCGGTCCGGGCGCTGTGCCGCGAATACATGGCCCGCATGCGACTGAGCTATGCGGCTTTCGATATCGTCAAGACCGTCCAGGGCGATTACGTATTCCTCGAAGCCAATGAGGCCGGCCAGTTCCTCTTCCTGGAAAACGAGGCGCCGGAGCTGCCGATGCTCGATGCCTTCTGCCAGTTCCTCTCCAGCGGCGATGCCGCCTTCCGCTACGAATTCCCGACCGGCCTGAAGCTGGCGGATTTCGAGAACTCCGCCGACGCAGCCGATTTCCACCGGCGCTACGACGCGCATATGGCCGGCGCCGACCTGACAAGTCCCTTCGAACTCACCGAATGAAATTGTGAATTGCCGGCCCCGCAGGGCCGGCATCGGGGAAGGAGGCACCTCACGCCTCCATTACGCAAAGGAGAGTTTCATGGAAACGAACAACGGCAACACCCGCATCCTCGCCCGCTCGCTGGCGCGCGAACTCACCGCCGATGAACTCGCGCTGGTTTCGGGCGGCGGATCCTGCACCAAGTCGACCTGCTCGGCGTCGGACAACAGCTCCTGCGACCTCGATCAGTGCGGCGACTATCAGGACTCCACGGGTCCTTCCGCGCCCTGATGCGTTCCGCTGCAGCTGCCCGGTCAATACCGGGCAGCTGTCTTGTTCTGTTTCGCCCGGGCGGGAAATCCCATGCGTCTCGAAAAGCACGAATTGCTGGACCGGCTGGAGGCGCTTGGCGCACGGCTGGACTGTCCCTGCTGCGGCACCACCTCCTGGAACCTGTTCATCGAGGAACCCGAAAACCTCGAAAACCAGCGCGTCATGGAGTTTGCGCTGCGGCGTCTCGCGGGCGGAATCTCGGTGGCGCTGGCGGCCCTGGTGTGCGGCCGCTGCGGCTTCGTACGGCTGCACAGTGTCGACCACCTGATCGGCGTCGGCCGTTCCGCATGAGCGTGCGTGCGCGGACGCGCCCGGCCGCGGCTGTGCGCCTGCGCGCGCGGGTTCGCGGCATTTCCGCAGCGCTGTTCGCCGCTGTGCTGGCCGCCTGTGCGCACGGCGCGCCGCGGCCGGCACACGCCGCCTGCGGGCAGGTGCTGTTCGCCGGCAACAGCGTGATCTATACCAACAACCTTCCCGCGATCTTCGTGGAACTCGCCGCAGCGCAGGATGGCGGCGGCGCCTGCCGGGCCGACCTGATTGCGCGCGGCGGCGCGACCTTGTCCGAACTCGAAGAAGACATTGCGCGACAGCTGGCAAGCGGCACCTATTCCGCGCTGGTTCTCCAGGAGAAAGGCGGCAGCGACCTGTGCGTGCTGGATACGCAGGAGCGCGCGTCCGCGGCCTGCCAGCGGCTGATCGCAAGTCATGTCCGTCTGGCCGAGGCAGCGCGCGCGCACAATGTCCGTGTGCTGTATCTGGGCACCTATCAGTTCGTGCCGGAAGCGTCGCAGGCGCTGGTGAATGCCGAGCGTGAGCTGGCGTACCGCATGGGCGCGCGCCACATCCCGCTCAGCGAGCGCCTGCGCGCGGCGCGCGGACAGCAGCCCGCATTGCCCTGGCTGCACGCCGATGGCAGCCATCCCGGCCTTGCGGCCAGCGTGCTGATGGCCGCGCTCGTCCACAAGGAACTGGCCGGAAGCCTGCCGCCCAGCGCAGCCCTGTGCTCGCGCATTGCGCTGTATGCACCGGAATGGACGCCGTTCCCTGTGACGCCTCATCAGGTACTGACCGCACCGGCCGCCGGCCGCCGCTGCCTGCTGTCGGACGAGCAGATGCGGGCGGTCTTCGACGCCGCCGCAACCGCAGGGACAGCACCGGAGCCGCTGCAATGAGCCGCATCCAGGCGGAAGCCGCCGAGTGCGGGCTGGCCTGCATCGCCATCGTGGCGGCGGCGCACGGCCAGCATATCGGCCTTGCCGAGCTGCGCCAGCGTTTCCCGCTTTCGCTGCGCGGCGCGCGCCTGAACCAGGTCATCCATATCGCCCACCAGATCGGCCTGGAATCGCGTCCGGTCCGCGTGGAGCTGGATGGCCTGCGCCAGCTGCGGCTGCCCTGCATCCTGCATTGGGACCTGAATCACTTCGTGGTGCTGGAGCGCGCCGGTGCGAAGTGCTGCGTGATCCAGGATCCGGCCGTGGGCGAGCGCAGGCTGGGCTGGAGCGAGCTGTCGCGCCATTTCACCGGCATCGCCGTGGAATTGTCGCCCGGCGCGGAATTCGCGCCGCGCCGCGCTGCGCCGGGCATCAGCCTGCGGCAGTTGATCGGGCCGGTGCGGCGCTGGGGGCAGGCTGTCGCGCAGATCCTGCTCGCCTCGCTCGCCCTGCAGTGTTTCGTCACGCTGGCGCCGTTCTACCTGCAACTGGTGGTCGACCAGGTGCTGGTATCGGCCGAGCGGGATCTGCTCGTCGTACTGGGCATGGGCTTCGGCCTGCTGCTGCTGCTCCAGACCGGCGTGTCCGTGCTGCGTGGATGGTCGGTGATCCATCTGTCCGCCCAGCTTGGCGTGCAATGGATCTCGAACGTGTTTGCCCATTTGCTGCGCCTGCCGCTGGATTTCTTCGAGAAGCGGCACCTGGGCGATATCAATTCCCGCCTCGGTTCGGTGCAGGTCATACAGAAGACGCTGACGACCAGCTTTGTCGAGGCAGTCATCGATGGGTTGATGGCGCTGCTGACCCTGGCGCTGATGCTGGTCTACAGCCGGACGCTGGCGCTGGTCACCATCATTGCCGCGGCCTGCTATCTGGCGATACGCCTGGTGGGCTCGCAGCAAATGCGGCAGCGGGTCGAACGCCAGCTCGCGGCGGGCGCCCGGCAGCAGACGCATCTGCTGGAATCGCTGCGCGGCGTGCAGAGCCTCAAGATCGCGGGACTGGAGCCGCTGCGCGCTGCGGCATTCCGCAATCTCAGCGTCGAAGTGGCCAACCAGGATGCGCGCCTGGCCAGGCTGTCCCTGCTGTTCGGCAATGCGGGCCAGCTCGTGTTCGGCGCCGAGCGCATCGCCGTCATCTGGCTCGGCGCGGCGCTCGCGCTCGACAACGTCTTTTCCGTGGGAATGCTGATTGCGTACCTGTCGTACAAGGAGCAGTTCACCGCACGGGTCGGTTCGCTGATCGACAAGGCGGTGGAGTTCCGCATGCTGCGCGTACATGCGGAACGCCTGGCAGACATCGTCCTGGCCGAACCCGAACACACCGGGGCCGCCGCCGATGTCGGGCCGGGAGACACGCGCATCGTGCTGAACAATGTCTCGTTCCGCTACTCCGATGGCGAGCCGTGGATACTGCGCCACTGCAATCTGGTGATCGAGCCCGGCGAGTCGGTCGCGCTCACCGGCGCATCCGGCTGCGGCAAGACCACGCTGGTCAAGCTCATGCTGGGCCTGCTGCGCCCCCAGGAAGGTTCGATAACCCTGGGCGGACTGGATGTGCATGGCCCCGCTGCGCGCAGCGTGAGAACGCGGATCGGTGCCGTGATGCAGGAGGATCAGCTGTTCGCGGGCAATATCGCCGACAACATCAGCCTGTTCGATCCCGACGTGGACATGGCCCGGGTCGAGGCCGCCGCTCGCAAGGCGGCCATTCACGCGGAGATCGCCGCGATGCCCATGAGCTACCAGAGCCTCATCGGCGACATGGGCAGCGCGCTCTCGGGCGGGCAGAAGCAGCGCGTCATCCTGGCCCGGGCGCTGTATCGCGAACCTTCGCTGCTGTTCCTCGACGAGGCTACCAGCCATCTCGATCTCGCCGGCGAACGCTGCGTCAACGAGGCGGTGCGCGGCCTCAGCCTGACCAAGGTCATCGTCGCCCATCGCCCGGAAACCATTGCGAGCGCCGGGCGGGTCGTCGTGCTGGAACAGGGTTCCATCGTGCCGGAAAAGCCGGCCGCCGCACGTCTGGCTGCCGGGCGCGGCGCCTGAACCGTCAGGACGCAGTAGACACAGGACAACGGCAGGAGCGCGACGGTGCACATACTGAAAGACTTCGTTCCGCCGGCAACGATGCGATCGCTCATCGCCGATGTCCTGGCCGCCTACGATCCGCCGCGCAACGCGCTCGACCTGGGGCAGAGTCCCGTCGTGGCGCAACTCGGCGCACAGCTGGAAACGATCGTCGGCCGGCCGCTGGGCTTCTTCGCGGCGTTCCTGTTCCTGGTGGCGGACACCACGCTGGAGACGGTCAGCAGCAATCCGGGCCGGGGCTGGCATGTGGACAGCGCCTGCAGCCAGGTCGACGGTGACTGCTACAACCTGTGGCTGCCCTTGTACAGCAGCGCGGCCGGGACCGGCGTGGAAGTCGTGGCTGCAGCGGACAATGCCGAGCTGTACCAGTGCCTGGGCGATCCGCGGCTGCCGCTGGATATCCTTGTGCGTGCCGGCGCGCCGGATCTTTTCGCCCAACTCGGCGCGGACGCCCGGACCGATCTGATCCTGATTCGCCGCGGCTCGCCGCAGGCGCTGTTCCTGTCCTGGGACGACCTGGTGCTGCGGCGCATGGAAAACCCGACGGTCGGCGACGCGGCGGTGTTCAGGCAGGCGGATATCCACCGCGGTTTTCACGATGCCGGCATCCGCATCCAGCTCAGCCTGAAGTACGTCGACCGCGCGGCCCGGCAGCTAGAACCCGGCGTGCCCACTGCGGCGGCGCGCGGATTGAGCAAGCACGGGCGCCTGGAAGCGCAGCTTGTGCGCGAACTGTTGGGCGTGCAGGCAGCGCGGCTGATCTAGCGCGGCTGTCGCGGGATGCGGGGCAGGCGGGACGCCGCAGGCATCGCATGCCGGCGCGGCCAAGGTGTCGGACGAGGGGAGGACAGACAGTGTCAGACAGGACGACGGCGCAGGAATTGTTCCGCAGGGAAGCGCTGGATGCGCAGCGTGGGAGCAGTCTCGGCGAAATTGCGCTCACCCAGCCGCTGCGGCCGGCGCTGCTGTCCATCGCAGCCATCCTGGCCGCGGCGGCGATCGTGCTGCTGCTGGTCTTCGGTACGTACACGCGGCGCTGGCGCGTGGAAGGACAACTGGTGCCGGTGAACGGACTGGTCGCGGTGTCCGCGCCCATCGCGGGCGTGCTGACCCGCGTCGATGTGCAGGAAGGCGCCGGCGTAGGCTCGGGCACGGTGCTGGCTGTCGTCGCCGCTCCGGGCGCGACGCTGCTGAGCGAGGACACCGGCAGCGCACTGGAAGGCCGGCTCGCCGAGCGCGCGGCCGGGCTGCGTTCCGCGCGGCAGGCGGAGCGCGCAACGCTGCAGGCCAAGGCCGAGGGGACGGCGCGGCAGCTGGCGATTGCGAAGAAAGAGCTGTCGGAAATCGAGCGCTTGAGCGCGACCCGCGCCGAACAGGTGCGACTGGCGCGTGAAACGCTGGCGCGCTGGCGCCAGCTCCAGCGCGAGAAGCACGTCAGCGATCTGCAGGTCAGGCAGCAGGAGGACCTTGCCCTGGAGAAAGTGGCCGAAGTACAGGTGCTGGAGCGGGATGCGACGGCGACGCGCCGCACGATCGCGCAGCTGGAGCAATCCCTGGAAGAGGCGCGCGGGCAGGGCCTGATGGCCGACGCGACGCTGGAGGGCAATCTCGCGGCACTGGAACAGGAACGCCTGCAGGCCCGGATTCAGCGCGAGCTGGTCATCACCACGCCGGTCGCCGGCGTTGTCGCCACGCAACTGGCCAAGCTGGGCCAGGCGGTCCAGCCTGGGCAGGTGCTGTTTACCGTCGTGCCGGGCGATGGCGCGCTGGAAGCGCAGCTGCTGGTTCCCAGCCGCGCAATCGGACCGATCAAGCCCGGAGCGGAGGTGCTGCTGCGCTACGACGCATATCCGTACCAGCAATTCGGTTATGCAACGGGCAAGGTCCGTGCGGTGAGCCGCAGTGCCCTGGGCGCGAACGAGCAGGCGGCGCTGAGCGGAATCCCGGCAGCGGGAGAGCAGCGCTACCGCGTCAGCGTGGCGCTGGCGCGGCAATCCATCGACGTGCACGGCCAGGCGGAGCCGCTCACGCCGGGAATGCTGCTGCAGGCCGATATCATCGGCGAGCGCCGGCGGCTTATCAGCTGGCTCGCCGATCCGCTGGCATCGCTGCGCGCGAAAGTCGGCCCTGAATAGCGGTTCCTGCCAGCGCGCCGCGGGACGGCAGCGGAGCAGCGCACTGTGATGCGCGACTTGCGCCAGCCCGAATTCGGCCGCCGGCTGGCGTTGCGGCCGGGCTTGCTGAACCGGCCGTGTCTCTGGCCGGCACTGCCGTATAAGATGGCGCGACAGACGTGTGGAAGCGGAGAAAGACGCCGATGGTCCGTGATCCGGATGTTGCCAGCAGGCTCAGCAGCGTAGCCCTTGCCGCGGGCAAGGAGCTGGACGAAGTTCTGATGTTTTCTGCCGAACGAGTCAGCCCGGAAGAATTCCAGCAGCTGCGCCATGCCGTGGGAAATGTTCTCGGCGAGTTGCTTTTGTCCATACTCAATCCGCTCTATCGGCAGCATCCGGAATTGAAGCCGGCCGAATTGAACTGAGCCTGCTGGAACGCAAGCCGCTAGGGGCTGCCGGAGTTTCCGGCGCGCATGACAGCGCATCGTCCGGCAACGCTGCCGGGAAAAGCATGCGTTTCGCAGCGTCTGCGTGGCCGCCGGGAGGCGACTGCGTCATGGCGGGCTTCCTGCCGGGCCAGGGCGGCGTGATTGGCGCCGGGATCGGTGGCCCGGCAGATTGCTGGCGACAGGATTTGTGCCGCTGTTCTGCAATCAGCATAGATTTAAATTTTTCTCAAACGGCATATTGTTCGGTCCGGCCCGTGCGCGGATGCACGCACCGGCGCGCTATCCGGCCTGGTATCCGCAACGGCTTCCCGGCCCGGCGGCGATACGCCCGGCAAAGCGATGCACGGCCTTGCCAGCCCCGTTGTTCTGCGGCTCCGCGGCCGCCGTGCCAACGACCGTCTTTCACCGCGGGCAGGTATTCCCGGGTGAGCCTGAACCCTGCATTCCCTGTACTTGCTGGCGACGGCGCAATGCGCGGCAATCCCGCGATCTGCTGAAGCGCGGCCGGATTTCCGCCTCGCAGGTTTGCGCTGCACGTAAGTGCCGGCTTCCGCAAAACCGGGTATTGCCAAATCCGAACATCGCTTCGGCGCAGCCGGCGGTGCTTTCGTCTCGGCGAAAAACCCATGCCGGCGGGCGATTTTCAGCTCGCCGCACGCGCCCGGGGTTTCGTCTCCACCCTACTTTTTTTCCGCGCGACGGTTGCGCAGAGTGCCGCCCCACTGAAGCCACCGGACATCGCCATGAACACGAAACCGCAGCGACTGCTGCTCTTTTTCTGCCTGCTCGCAGGCTCGTACACCGCCCAGGCCAAGGCGGATGCCGCCTGCACGGCCGCACTGCCCGAAACGATGCGCGCTGCGCGCATCCAGGCCGCCGGCGGACCGGAAGCTCTGCGTGTGGAGCGCGTCCCGCTGCCGGCGGTCGGTGCCGGCGATGTGCTGGTGCGCGTGCGCTACGCCAGCGTCAATCCGGTGGACTGGAAGCTGCAGGAATCCGGGCGTCTGAATTTTCCGGCCACGCCGGGCGGCGATTTTGCCGGCGAGGTTGTCGGCCTGGGCGCCGGAGTCAGCGGCGTGGCCTGCGGCGATCTGGTCGCCGGTGTCGTCGACCAGCGCGCGCGTTCGGGCAGCTATGCGGAGTATGTCGCCGTGCCGGCGACCGAGATCGTGCCCAAGCCCGCGGCTTTCACGCTGCAGGAAGCGGCTGCCTATCCAACCGTCTCCATCGCGGCCTGGCGCTACATGGTGCTAGCGGCCGGCCTCAAGGCCGGCGAGCGCGTGCTGATCCACGGCGGTGCCGGCGGCGTGGGCACGGTGGCGGTGCAGATCGCCAAGGCCCGCGGCGCTTACGTAATCACGACAGCGTCGGCGCGCAATCACGATTACGTGCGCAGCCTCGGTGCCGATGAAGCCATCGACTACCGCAGCACGCGCTTCGAGGACGTGGTCAAGAACGTCGATGTGGTGATCGACACCATCGGCGGCGATACCCTGGCCCGTTCCGGCCAGGTGCTGCGCGACGGCGGCCGCCTGGTCAGCATGACGGCGCG
The DNA here is from genome assembly GCF_024437735.1 of Tahibacter harae. GTDB lineage: Bacteria > Pseudomonadota > Gammaproteobacteria > Xanthomonadales > Rhodanobacteraceae > Tahibacter > Tahibacter harae. Next base: position 59,253 of record NZ_JANFQO010000016.1, read on the forward strand.
GATTCCTGAAGCGATGTGCGCCGATGGCCGCATCGTCTGTCCGGCCACGCCGCCGTGGGATGTGCGCCAGGGCCTGGAAGGCGTTGCACCGCTGATTGCCGCGGGCAAGCTGCAGATCAATATTGACGGCATCTATACGCTGGACAACATCGCCGCCGCACAGCAGCACAACCGCAGCGGTTCCACCCGCGGCAAGGTGGTCGTCGACATGAGCAGCGGCGCGGACGCGGCCGCCGGCGAGGGGGTCGCCGCCGCGCGCGTGCCGCTGCAGGCTTATCTGGACGGCCACGCCACCGGGCAGGCGCGCCACTTCCGCCGCGCCTTCGCCGCGGATGCGCTGCTCGTCGGTCACAAGGACGGCAAGTACCGCCAGTGGCCGGCCAGCGAATACATCGCGCAATCGGCCAGCGGACAGCCGCCGCGCGACGAGGCACGACGCCAGCGCCGCATCCGCTCGATCACCGTCACCGGCGATGTCGCCACCGCCGTGCTCGAACTCGACTATCCCGACATGAAGGCGATCGATCACATGAGCGTGCTGAAGTACGGCGACGAGTGGCGCATCGCGGTCAAGGCCTACGACGCACACACACCCGAAGCGCCCCAGTAACGCGGCGGTCGCGCCGCGCCGCTGATCGCGCGCGGCGCCGCAATTCCCACCGACGGGCACGACGCAGACACACGGCCCCGCGCCGGCGTGGCGGACGGGCTCGTGCCGGATTCGCCGGCTCCGCCGCTTCGCGGCAGGCCGGCACCTCGACGCATTCTCTGTTCAGCAGCCTTTGTGCTGCAGGAGTCCCCCATGTCTTCATCCGCATCTGCCGGTCACTCTTCTGCGCTGCAGGGCAGGCTCGCCCGCCTGTTCAACGTGGCGCCGGAAGAAACGCCGGCCGTATTCGCCGGCGTCGCCGTTTTCTTCCTGCTGTTCGCCGGATACTTCATGCTGCGCCCCGTGCGCGAGGCCATGGGCATCGCCGGCGGCGTGCAGAACCTGTCCTGGCTGTTCACCGGCACCTTTGTCGCGACCGTCGCCGTGGTACCGCTGTTCGGCTGGGTTGCCGCCAAGGTGCCGCGGCGGCGCATTCTTCCGTGCACCTACGCTTTCCTCGCGGCGACGCTGGTCGCCTTCGGCCTGGGCTTCCTGTTCGTGCGCGACGACGCTCACATCGCCCGCGCGTTCTACATCTGGCTATCGGTGTTCAACCTGCTCGCCGTGTCGGTGGCCTGGGCCGTGCTGGCCGATCTGTTCGCCATGGGCCAGGCCAAGCGGCTGTTCCCGCTGATGGCCGCGGGTTCCAGCTTCGGCGGCCTGGTGGGACCCCTGCTGGGCGTGCTGCTGGTCGGCCGCATAGGCCAGGCCGGCCTGCTGCTGTTGTCGGCGACGCTGATCGTCGGCTCGGCCGCGGCGGCGTGGCGTCTGCAATGCTGGCGTGACCGGCATCCGCTGCACGCGGGCGAAGCCGTCGCGCGCGCGCGGCCGCTGGGCGGCAATCCGCTGGAAGGTTTCAGCACGGTGTTCCGCTCGCGCTTCCTGATCGGCACCGCGGTCTTCGTATTGCTGATGGCCAGCATCAATACCTTCCTGTATTTCGAACAGGCGCGCCTGGTCGCCGCCGCCTATCCGCTGCGCGAAGACCAGATCCGCGTCTTCGGCCTGATCGACAGCACCGTGCAGACTCTCGCCATCCTGAGCCAGCTGTTCATCACCGGCCGGCTGGCCGAGCGGCTTGGCGTCGGCGTGCTGCTGGTCGGCGTCGCGCTGATTATGGCCGGCGCCTTCGTCTGGCTGGCCGTTGCGCCGGTGTTCGGCGTGCTCGCCGTCATCATGGTCATACGCCGCGCCGGCGAATACGCCTTCGTGCGCCCCGGCCGCGAAATGCTGTTCACGACGGTGCCGGTGGATCAGAAGTACAAAGCCAAGAGCTTCATCGACACGGTTGCCTATCGCGGCGCGGACGCGGTCAGCGCCTGGGTCAAGACCGGTGTCGATCTGCTGGCGCAGCAGCCGGCGGTGGTGGCGCTGCTCGGGGCGGGGCTGGCGCTGGCGTGGGCGGCGACGGGCGGATGGCTGGCGCGGATGCAGCCGCAGGCCGCGGCGGAGGCAAGCGGCGACGGCGCGCAATCCGGAACTGCAGCCGCACGCTTCCGGACGGTGCAGCGGCCGGCTCCTGTGGGCTGAAAGGCCGGGCAGGGCGGGCGAGTCGCATACGGCGGATCCGCTGGACACCGTTGCGTTCGTTTTATCGGGGCCCGGCTTCTGCCGGGTTTCCTGTTTTCGGCGGACGAAGAAGGAAGGGGCTGGCGGCATTCTACGGCGTGCCGCGGACGAGAACCGGAATATCCGCAATCCGCCGGCGCAGCAACGGGCTACGCCGCTGATGGCGACGCATACCAAGCAGCTCGTACAGATCCGGCGCGAGCCGGGTTCGGCGAGATCTCAGACAGTGCCCGGATGACTCAGCACGGTCACAGAGACGGTAAAGCGCTCGTTGCCCGGCATGCGCCCATTTGCGTGGCCGGCGACCGCAAAGCCGCTTCTCCTGTAGAGCGCGACAGCAGCATCATTGCCCGCGAGAACCTCGGCATCCAGCGGTGCCCGGGTTTCACCCAGTGCGGCGCGGATCAGTGCCGTGCCGATTCCGCGGCGATACCAGGCTGGATCGACATACAGCCAGGCGAGTTCTTCGCTGGTGAACGCCACGAAGCCTGCAATCGTGCCCCCGATTTCCGCAACGCGGATGGTGTAGTCGTGAAAACCCTCGTTCGCGGCGGTTTCCGCGAGCGTCAGATAGGCGGCTTCAAGCCCGGCTGCCGCCAGTTCGTCGCGACGGGCCGCATCGTGTATTTCGCATACGCGATTCCAGTCGCTGGCGCTGTAGGGGCGAATATTCATTGTGTCATCGGAATCGACGGTGCCTTCGAGGCGGGTGCGGCCTGGATTCGGTCAGGCTCCGTGCTGCGCAGGCCGAACATAAAAACGCTCTCGATCTGCGCAGCGGTTTGACGCGCGCATGGCGGGGTGTATGGCGAACGACAGGCGGCTCGCCGCTGGCTTGCTACTGGGCAACGGTATCGAGCAGCTGAATCAGCAAAGGGGCTGCGGTTGCGCTGGCCTTCTCGACCGCCGGATCAGGATAGAGCAGCTGCATGTAGCGCGGATGCAGGAGCGAAATCTCGGTCCGTCCGTCTTTCCGATACACGCCGAAGTTTCCGCACGGCAACATGGCGCTGAGATGCAGTCCGGCCGGCCAGAGCTGCTGGCCGACTTCCGGGATGCAGATTTTGACCAGGGTCACCTGGTCCTGCTTGACTTTGTCCGCGCCCAGGTACGGCCATTTCTTCGCTGCTGCATAAGCCGCGATGGCTTCCACCACGGCGTCGGGCGATTTGTCGGTAGACCGGATCACGAAGATGTCGCGGGACTGGGTTGCAGCAGCCGCCGGACGGACGGGGGCAGGTGTCGATGCGCAACCTGTGACGAGCGCGGCGAGCAATGCCCCGCAATACGCTTTCATGGTGTTCTCTCCCCTTGGATTCCGAAGATCCGCGCCCCGCCACCCCGTTTCGCGCGGAGTATGCCGGCGCCGGTTCCGGTCGCGCAATCGCAGGCTTCCTGGCTGGCTGCGAGATGCCGGACGACAAACGAAGCCGACGCCAGGGCATCGAAACGATGGCGAAGAATTCAAATCGCTCACATTTGCGGAGCGCGGCGCTGCATGCTCTTGAGGAAACTCAGCAGCGCGCGTTCGCTGCGACTCAAGCCGGCACGCGCGCGGCGGATTCGGCCGTAGGCCTTGCGGCCCCGCGCAAGCGTGGCCGGATCCGCCGCCGCGAGCACGGCCGGATGCACGTACATGCGCCGGCATACGGCCGGCGTATTGCCGAGATCGGCCGCGGCGGCGGCGATGGCCTGTTGCAGGCGCGCGGTATCGACCGGCCCGTCATCGGCAAACAGCAGCTCGGCTACGCGCACGCTGGCCGACCAGGTGCGAAAGTCCTTGGCCGTGTAGTCATCGCCCATGACGGCGCGGATATAGGCATTGACGTCATCCGAGCGCACACGCCGGCGTTTGCCCTCGTCCAGATACTGGAACAAGTGCTGGCCCGGCAGATCCTGGCAGCGGCGGATCAGCCGGGCCAGCGCAGCATCTTCCAGATCCAGCACCTGGTTCTGCTTCGACTTCCCGCGGAAGGCCAGGCGGATACGCGCACCGCGCACCTGCACATGGCGCGTGCGCAAGGTGCTCGCGCCGAACGAGCCATTGGCCCTGGCATAGCTCTCGTTGCCGACGCGCAGGCAGGCGCGGTCGAGCAGACGCACGACCGCCGCAAGGACGCGGTCACGCTGGGCGCCGCGGGCGCGCAGATCCCGTGCCACGCGCCGGCGCAGCTGCGGCAGCCGCGCGGCAAACTGCAGGCTGCGCTGGAATTTCACCTCATCGCGCAGGCTGCGCCAGTCAACGTGATAGCGGTACTGCTTGCGGCCGCGGGCATCGCGTGCCGTCGCCTGGATATGGCCGCGGCGATGCGGACAGATCCAGACGCTTTCATAGGCCGGCGGAATGGCCAGCGCACGGATGCGCGCAAGTTCGCGTACGTCGGTAATGCGCCGGCCGCGCCGGTCGACATAGTCGAAACGGCTGCCGCGGCGCAGGCGGCGATAGCCGGGCTCGCTGTCGCTGACATAGATCAGGCCGGCTTTTCTTACAGTCTTGTCTGCCATGGCTGCTATTCGTGCAGAGATGGCGTGAATGAAATATCGAGGTGTGTAGGAGTCGCCGGGCAAGCTCGGAGCGTGGGACTGACTTCCGCAGTCATTTCACGCAGGACGGCGGCGAAATGCTGCTGCGCAAGCATCGGAAGGGGGGGCGATGCGGGCGGGCACAAGCGTTGCGCGTGGGCACCTGTCCGGATATTCAGGGACTCACCGCCGCATGCCCGCCCCGCACTGCGGTAACCACGTTTCGCCCCTTGGGCGCTCGGGCATACATGCCGGGGCCGCCGCGCGTCGCACTGATCGGTGCGGATCAGGGTGCTCCATGCCATCGAGTCGTCATCAGCCGCAGAGATCCAGCTCGCTCCCTGATGCCTGCGTCAGAATGAGCCAGTCGTATTTTGCTTCTCAGCAGACCTGCGCACGCCGGTGCATAGTCCAGAGGACGCCGAAGACGAACACTCCCAAGGCAAGGCCGATGCCGGCAAATGCCGAAATCTGCTGCAGCCAGACAGCCGGCGTGACGGTCGTGTCGCTGCGCAGGCCGGCCGCGGAGCCTGCGCCGAGAAGCGCGCCCAGGGCGAGGCCGGACAACGCGCAGGCGAGCGGCAGCGACCAGGCAAGGCGGCGAACCAGAAAGCGCGAGCCGGCCGCGATGGCCGCGGCACAGAACGCCGCGGGCGCGCCAAGGAAAAGGCTGCCTTCAAGGATATGCAAAAAGCCGGCGTGCGACCTGAGTGCGATGCAACATGCCCATACGACAGCGAGGCCGCCTGCCGCCGCGGCGCTGGCGATGCAATCTCTCATGTCAGCTGGCACTCCTGAACGGCGCGCGCGCGGGCGGGCATCGATTGGTGTGATCCATCAGGCGCATGCTGCCGAACGCCGTTCTGCCTTGCAGCTACAGGGAGGCTGGAACTTGGCGTAGCTTCGTATCAACCGTCACGCGAACGGCGCGATAGCTTTTCCAGTTCTTTGGTGTCGCGCGTGCTTTCCAGCGGGGCGGTCCTTGAGCAGATACCCAGGACGAAGGGCTGCACGCCGCTTGAATACACGAGCACGTTGGAGCCGTGGGCCGGGATGAAACCGTCGCTGATGAAACTGACGGTGTCTTCGGCCGTTGCCCGGACGATTTCTCCCGCGGCCAGATCGCCCTTCCATACATTCAGTACGCGAAGCTTGGCAAAGCGAAAATCGTCCCTGCCAAAACCGTGGGCCGCGTAGATTTCTTCCACATGCGCGGAAAAGACATCCTGGGCAGCGGCGTAGGCCTGCTTGACGGATTGGCGGCTTCCGCATGACATCGCAGCGGCGGGCGTGGACGCGAGCAGGCACATCACGGTGGCGATCACTTTGAACATTGGCGGCTTGCCGGTTTTGAACCCCGGGCCCGGGGCGTTGCGCGGAGTATGCCGACGCCGGCTGAAGCCGTGCAATCGCGTATGCGGCTTGGCGAGTGAATCAAGCCGTGCCGGCTCGACTAGCAGCGTCGGCGCGGAAAAGCTCCGGTGCCGGCCTAGGCGGGCTGGCGGCTTCTACGGCAGTCCTGAAGGCCCTACTGGAACGCTGGCATCTGAGCTGGCCCGCGTCACGAAATGGCGCTGGCTTGGGCCGCCGGGTGCGCTATTCGTAGCCGCGCCCGGCCCACAGAAAATGGGCAGACCGTTGCCAGGGGTTACTGGCCTTGGGCCCCCGGCGTTCACCGAACCCGGAATCCGCGGCCCATGCCAAGGCAGCGGCCAAGAATTCGGCGATGGTTTGATTGGCCCACTCGCCCTGGAAGCCGTCGACGCTGAGCGCGAGTGTTTCGGCTACCCGCCGTTCAGCGGCCAGCAGTTCGACGTACCGGACGAACGATGCTTCATCTGCGACCGACTCAAGCGCCTCGAATAATTGATCACTTTCCATCTGCGCCTGCCTTTTGTTGCGAGCCGGTGCGATCCGGTACGGGCTCAGGGTGATGAACAGTCGTGGCGGATCTGCTGGCCACTTACCTGACTCAGGCCTCGGGAGATTGTCCGCCAGGAGAAGCCTGACGCAACAGCGCAGGACCGCACAACGGAGCGGACTCAGTGTGACTGCGTCTTCAGGCCGGTGCCGGCGTCGCAGCTATACGTGCTTGATCCACGCCTGGACGATGGCAACCAGCGGCACCCGTTTCTGCGCCAGATCTTCCCGGCTGGCGAACTTGACCGATGCGCGGTCGGGTCCAAGCCAGGTCAGCAGCTTATGCGGATCGGCTATTGCTTGCGGCGGCACCGTCCGCCCGGATTTCGCGCCAAGATGAAGAATGAGCTGCAGGCCGTCCTTGGCCCGCAGATGCATCGTGGCGAAGTGCTCCGAGGTGCGGAAGCTCGGCGCGTTCCATTTGATTTCCTCGGTGATCTTCGGATCAGCGTCGAGCAGGATTTGCCGGAGTGCGGCAATCTCTTGCTTGAGTGGATGATCGAGCGCAGCGATGAAGGACTGCACGGTAACAGCTGGCTTGCGGCTCTTCTCTGCCATCTTTGTCTCTCGATCTCTCGCCCGGCGGCCTGACGCCGCGCCAAGCCGGGAAACGTCAGAAAACTTCCACGAAGAACGTGGTCGGCCTGGCTCGGATCATTCGCGGCACCGCTGGGGAGGCCCATCTGACTCCGATATTTCCAGTTTTGGTTATAGCGCGCGCCTCAGATGCGGCTGCCGCTTGACGGCCGTCTCCAGCGCTGATTGATGTCCGCCAAGATATACAGAGAGGCGAACTTTTGCGCCGCTTTTGAACCTCAGCAGGTACCAACTGCAGGTTGCGTTGAACGTGATGGAGACCAGATCTTTCCAGGACTCGTTCTTCGTTCCCGTCCATGGTGTCGAGAAAGTCAGCCGCTGCTCGTCAAAAACGCCTTTGACAAACGCGGCCTCACCGAAACAGTAGATGGCGCCCAGGCCAAAGCCGAAGACGAGGAAGAGCTTTGCCCAGAATTCTTTGTCGTTCCCGTACAGGAGGGTAGCCCCCACGGGGAGCAGCGCAATCACCAGGCAGGCCGCGCCAAGCCCCCACAGGAATGATCCGTATCCGAGTTGCCCCGCGGCGGTGGCGCGTGCGGTTTTCCTAGCCATGGATCCTGCCCACGAGCGCCGTCGCGCCGCCTGCAAGACCGCTGATTGATGCGCTTGTCGCCATGTGCGTACTGAAATCCTGGCCAGAAAAGCGGGGTAGGCTGGTCCCGGAAAAGGGGCGGCTCGAAAACACGCTCAGCTAGTTTAGTGAAGCTGCCCGGCAGGTATGACACTCTCCGCGCGACTGCCGCGACGGTCCTGTTTGGCCTGCTTGGATCGAATCGACGGGCCTTGGGGCCCGGGCACAGGCCAGTCGAACCTGGCCAGGCTGGCGGACGCGGTGTGCGCTTGCCCGGCTCTCAAGCAAGCGCGTCCAGCACCTTGTTCAGCGCCGCTGCCATTTCCTCGATGTTCTCGCGGGTGAGATCGGGGCTGATGTCGATATGGACTGCCCGGCTGAGCAGATCCAGCGTGCGCGGGCACTGGTCGCGTGGATATTCGACCGGGCCTTCGTGCCAGCGCCAAGGTCCGCCATTCACCGACCATGTGCGCTTGTCGACGATGGGCAGCCAGTTGCAATACACGTGGTAGTCGCCGTAGCCGGGCCTATGCAGCACGGTGGCCGGCAGACCTTCGGCCGCCAATGCCGCAACCACGCGCTGGGCGGTGGCCGGCTGGGGCAGGTAGAAGACGAGGCAAATGTCGGTATCGCCCTCGGCATCGTTCTGTTTGCGGAAAGTGATGCCTTTGCGCCGGCTTACGTCGGCCATGCTGGCCTTCAATGCGTGATTGTGCTGGCGCATCTCGGCGAGCAGGCTGTCGAGCCGGCGGAACTGCACCAGCGCAACGGCGGCCTGCAGTTCCGACATGCGCAGATTCACGCCCGGCAGGATCTTTGCGGGAGGCACGCCGTTGCGTATGCCGCCGATCACGTCGTGATACATCGCGGTACGCCGGAAAAGCTCGAAGTCGTTCGTTGTCACCATGCCGCCTTCGCCGCAGGTGATGATCTTGTTGTACTGGAAGCTGAAGGCGCCCGCATGGCCGATGCTGCCCAGATGCGCGCCGCGGTAGGACGCCCCCGCCGCCTGTGCGACATCCTCCAGCAATTTGATGCCGTGCTGGCGCGCCAAAGCCGACAGCCCGTCCATGTTGCACGGGGCGCCGCGCATATGCACCGCCATGATGACGCGCGTATGACGGGTTATCTTGCGCGCCACATCGGCGGGATCGAGCGTGAGCGATTCATCGACTTCCGCCAGAATGGGTACCGCACCCGCCGCCAGCACCGCCGAAGCCGAGGCAATCCAGGTATAGGCCGGCACGATCACCTCGTCGCCCGGCCCTGCACCCAGTGCAATCAGTGCGCAGACCAGGGCTGCGCTGCCGGAGCTGACCGCCAACGCATGGCGTGCGCCGATGCGTGCGGAAAAAGCGGTCTCCAGTTCGTCTGTCTTGGACTTGCCGGGGTTGGGGCCGTAATAGCGAAACAGCCGTTTGCTGCGGATCACTTCGATGACGGCTTCTTCTTCTTCAGCGCCGACTCGCATGCCGCCCGGGTACATCGGCGGCAGTGCTTGCTTCACCGCTTTGGCGCCGCCGTTGATGGCGAGGTGCGATAGATTTGGCATCATGGCGACGGTGAGCCGATGGCTTGATTGAAGCACCTAGAATAACAAAACCGCAGGTACACACCAGCCGATCCTCGGCTTATGGGTAATGTATTCAAGGGTATAAAGCGAGAACTGGCTTGCTTCGTCTTTCAGTGAGCCATCCCGGGCCGAAGAGTGCCTGACAGATTGCCGGCAGAAGTGATGCGCAGGTGAGCCGTTACCCGGCGTGGCGGCGCAGCTGCGCTCGGCAAGGGGCGAGCCGAACCTGTTCTCAGCTTGCGGGAAGGCTCTTCCGCGAGGCATATGCATGGGGACTAGCGTAGAGCGATTGCGTGATGCGCTCGCGGCAGGGCCGTCTATGCGGGTGTGTCGAGGCTGAAACGGGGGGCAGAAAAACCTGGCGGCACTGCTGGGAAGTTGACCTGCCCCCGTTATTCGGCCTGCGGCCGCAGTTCACGCCCGGCGCCCGGTGCGACCGACAGCGCGCGGTGGACTTCCGCGGGCGAGAGCCAGCCGTTGTGCGTCAGCACGAGCGCGATGTTGTGCAGGTCGTCGATGTGCTGTGTCGGATCGCCGTCGACGAGGATCAGGTCGGCGGCGAAGCCGGGGGCGATGCGGCCGCGGTCGCCGGCGACGCCGGCAACGCGCGCCGCGTCGCGGGTCGCGATCTGCAGCGTTTCCGCCGGCGTCATGCCGGCCTGCACGTAGAATGCGAGTTCGCCCGGCAGCGAGAAACCGGGTAGGTCGTCGGTTCCGGCCACCAGCGGCACGCCGGCGCGGCGCAGCTGGCCGACGAAGCGGATCATGGCATCGAACGACGCGCGGTGGCGTGCTGCCGCCGCGGCGTCGCGCGGGGGCATCGGCGCGCTGCGCAGCCGGCGCTGCACGTCCGGCGGCAGGCGCGCGACGACGCTTTCGTAGCCGGGCTGCACCTCGCCGTCGCGCTGGCGGATGAAGCTCAGGGCGATCAGCGTCGGATCGGCGACGACGCCGCGGCGCGCGAGGTCGGCGACGAAGCTGCGCACCGGTGCCGCGTCGAGATCAAGCGTGCCGGCGCGTTCGGCCGGCAGTGTGAAGCGTTCCAGGGTGCGCGTGTCGCTGCTGGGCGAAACGAGGAAATTCAGCAGCAGCTGATTGGCGTGATGAATTTCGTCGGCACCGGCATCGATGAAATCCTGCGCGCGCAGGAACGCCGGCACATGGCCGCTCACACGCAGGCCGCGCGCATGCGCATAGGCCACGGTTTCCCGCACCGCCTCGCGCGGAAAGGAGTTGTACAGCTTGATCTGGCGGTAGCCGTGCACCGCGTACCAGTCCACGGCGCGGCGCGCCGCGGCGGCGCCGTCGACCAGCCGCCCCCAGTGCGACGCATGCGCCCCGTCGCCTTCGATAAGGCCCGCCGCCACGATCTGCGGACCTAGCCAGCGGCCTGCGTCGCGTGCGTCGATGAGCGCCTGCAGGAACGGATTGTCGTTGGCGAGATCGCGCACTGTCGTCACGCCCGCGGCAAGGAACAGCGCGCCGTCCCAGGCACCGACATGGGTATGCATGTCGAACAGGCCCGGCAGCAGCACGCGGCCGCCGCCGTCGATGGTCCAGTCGGCCGCTTGCACGGCCTCGTTTTCCGCCACTACGGCGGTGATGCGGCCGCGCGCGACGTAGACATCGGCGCGCGGCCCCACGGTTGCCGTGTCGCTGTCGAACACGCGCACGCCGCGCAGCCGCGCCAGCCCAGGCAGCGGGTGCAGGAAGCGCTGGGCGGATTCCTGCTGCAATACGGCTTCGGCCGCCGACTGATGCCGCGCCAGCCGCGCGATCTGGTCCTGCCAGCCTTCTTCGATCAGGCGCTGGTAGCCGGTATCGAGGGCTGCGAACAGGCGCGGTTCGGAGCCCGCCGTCGTCCAGAACAAGGCGGGCTTGAGGCCCAGGCCGGTATGCACGACCAGGTGCACGCGGCGGCGCCGGCCGTCGGCCTGTACGAGGTCCAGCGTCTCCAGGCGGCGCTGCCGCAGTTCGCCGGACGGCAGCAGCGGCAGCTGCGCCTCGGTGCGGTCGCCGAACTGCGCGATGGCGCGCGACACGGTTTCCGGCGATCCGTTGACCGGCAGGTACTGAGCCGTATCCGCTGCCGCGGCACGGCCGCGCTCGGCACCGCTGCGCCACTGGGCCGTGCCGCCATGGCGCTCGAAGCGTTCATCGACGCGGCCGCCGAACGCGGCTGTGCCGGTCACGGTATAGCGCAGCAGCGTGCCGTCGGCAGCGCTGACATAGCGTTCGTGCAGCGCCGGGCCGCGGCCGTTGTCCTTGAATGCGTAGTCGACCTCGGTGATGCCGCCGCGGCGCCGCTGTACGGTATGCGTGCCGGCGCGGGCGCCGTCCTCCATGAGCACGGCGTAGCGGATCGTTGCGCTGGCATCCGCGTGCACGGCTGGCGCGGCGAGCAGGGTCGCGCCGAGCAGGGCCTGCCGCAGCGCGCGCCTCATCGCACGCCGCCGCGGCGTTCGGCGACGAAGGCGTCCAGCGACGCATACGCCGGCTTCCAGCCGATGGCCGCGGCGCGCGGTGCCGCAAGTGCCACATCGCGGTGCATGAGGTCGACCGTGTGCGCATCGAGCCGTGCGCGCAGCACCGCTTCGTCGGCTTCCACCGCAGTATTCGCGCTCAGCGACGCGACCAGCGCGGCCACTTGGGCGATAGCACGCGGCGCGCCGTCCACCGCATGGAAGATGCCGCCCGCCGCTGCTTCGACGATGGCGGCATACAGCGCGGCCGCATCGTCGAGGTGGACCAGCGACCAGCGGTTCGCACCGGCGCCGGCGAGGTAGGGCAGCGGCGCCGTCGCGGCGGCCGCTGCCGTGAGATCGGCCACGGTTCCGCCATCGCCGCGGCCGTAGACCATGCCCAGGCGCAGCACCGCCGTGTGGGCGCCGGCATCGAGCACGTCGCGTTCGAGCGCCAGCCGCCAGCCGCGCCGCGGATCGGCCGCTGCCGCCGCGACCGGCGCTTCGTCCACGACGCCGGGCAAGTACGCATTCGAGGTATAGATGAAGCGCGCGCCGGGTTTCAGCGCGCCGAGCAAGGCCTCTGTGCAGGCCCGGTCGAGCGCGGCGTTTTCGGTGCCGTCGGCGGTGTACTCCATGGCGGTGTGAATGACGGCGTCGGCGGCGTGCACGATCGCGCGATGGCGCGCGATCTCGGCCAGCGTGCCGTCGATGGGCCGGGCGCCGGCCGCGCGGGCGCGCGCGGCGCTGGACGCGCTGCGCACCAGCGCCGCGACGCGATGGCCGCGCTGCTCCAGCGCGGCGGCGACAGCGGCGCCGACCTGGCCGCTGGCACTGGTCAGGAAAATGTCCATGGATGGATTCCGTGTTGGGAGGGCCGTGCTAGCCTAGCGGCGGCGCCCCGCGCGCCGCTGTCGAAATCCTCCTGTTGCAGCACCGCGTGCGCCGATGACGATGAACTGGGATCCAGGCTATGCCGTGCGCTGGCGCTATGCCGGCCGCACCCTGGCCGCTGCCGACTGGAGCTGTGACGGGCGGCTGACATCGCCGGGCTACGGCGAGGAAACGCCCGCCCACCTCGAACTGAACCTGCAATGCCAGGGCTGGCATGTACGCTCGGTGCGCCGGCGCGACTATTTCGTCGATCCCCTGCATCACTGCGTATGGCCGCGCGGCGAGGGCTACCGGCTGAACCGCAACGTCGGCCACGCCCAGGCGGCAACGCTGCTGTTTTTGACCCGCGAAGGACTGGAAACGATCGCCGCCGATGCGGCCGGCGCCACCCGCGCGGCGTCTATCCTGCTGCACCGCCCGGTGCTGTTCCGTTCCGACCGCGTCACATTCGCCCATGCCGCGCTGCGCGCGGCGCCGGGCGAGGACACGCTGGCGCTCCAGGATTGCGTATTGGCACTGGCACGCGCCGTCATCGCCGACGCCTGCGGCACACCGGCGGCGGCCCGCGCAGCCAGCCCGCATGAAATTGCGGTCGTTCATCGCGGCATGGAATACATCGGCGCCCAGTTCCGCCAGGCGCTGTCGGTGGAGGACATTGCCCGCGCCGCCGGCGTATCCGCATCACGCTACAGCACGCTGTTTCCGAAGGTGGTGGGCCTCGCGGTCTGGCGCTATGTCCTGCAATTGCGCCTGCGCGCGGCCCTCGATGCGATGGCGGAGCCTGGCGCCAGCCTCAGTGCGGTAGCGCTGGAGCTGGGTTTCAGCTCGCACAGTCATTTCACCCAGGCTTTCCGCCGGCACTTTGGTCGCAGTCCCAGTGCCTGGCTTGGGGGCTGCGGTGGCAGGGACGGCGGGACGATCTGAGCGAAGTGGAGCCGGCTTGATCCGGCCCCGTTACTCCCCGGGTTGGCGCCAGCCGCCTGTCGAGAACCGCCTCTTCACCGCCAGCGCAATCGACACGCTCAATCGCGCTGGGCTGCGATCGATCGGGCCCATGGCCGCGCCGTGATCGCAGGGTGTCCCGCTAGCCCGCCAACGCATTCCTGGCCCGCAGAGGCCTGCGGCGGCGAAGTGGGTCGCTGTGCGCACCCCATTCTGTTCCCTTGCCCCGCGGAATGTTCGGTCTTCCTTCCGTCGATCGTTAACCCTGGTATCCGTCTGGCAGCGAAGACGCCGGCCGCATCAATCAACACTTCACCCGACAGGTAGGAACATGAACACGAAGCAATCCGCGCGCAGGCGCGGCAAGGGTTGTCACTCCGGCGCGCGGAGCCTGCGTGCCCTGTGGCTGGCGGGCGCCCTGCTGGGTGGGCTTAGCCTGCAGGCCCACGCCGAAATCTACAACGTGAACGTGTCCAGCGATGCCCCGCAGGATCCGGCAATCACCAACAAATGCGCGGCCCTGGGCGATACCACGCACTGCTCGCTGCGCGCAGCGATCATGTTCGGCAATACGCGCTCTGGTTCGCACACCATCAACTTTGTCGGCGTTACCACGATCACTGTGATCAATGGCGGGCTGCCGCAGATGCGCGCGCCGTTCACGGTCAATGGCAACCGGGTGACGATCAACGGGAACGGCCGTAGTTGCCTGGATCTCACCGACTCGGGCACCCCCGCGCTGGGACATACCGAAGGCGCCACCGGTTCAAAGATCCTCAATCTCGTGATCGGCAACTGCAACGGCAACGGCATCAGCGCCAATGGCCACAACTACACGTTCAGCGGCAACTACATCGGCGTGAACGCGACCGGCGCCATCGCGATGCCCAATACGGGCGATGGCATCTCGCTCTCGGCGTCGCGCGTCTATCCCGATACCAGCACCGCCTTCCTGTCCAATCTGTATTCGCAATTCCCGGTACAGCCGGTCGATGCTTCCGCCATCAACGCCTTTCAGAGCCAGTTGGCCACGACGCTTGCCTCATTGCAGCCAGTGAAGGTCAGCGGCAACGTCATCTCCGGCAACGGTGGCGATGGCATCGAGATTTTCAGTCAGAATCTCGCTGCCGTATTCGTCAGCGGCAACATGATCGGCACCGACATCACCGGCAACATCGCCATCGCGAACGGCGGCAATGGCGTCAACCTGACCGGTACGACCTTCGGCAACATGATTGGTCCGGGCAATGTCATCAGCGGCAACGCCGGCAATGGCATCAATGACGTGTCCGGCGCCGTATACCTGCCGAACTTCATCATGGGCAACCGTATCGGCCTGAGCGCCGCCAACCAGGCTGTGCATGTCGGCAACACCTTGAGCGGCATCTATGTCGATTCCAGGCCCGATACCTCGGGCACCAGCTTCAACCCGAGCTTCACCGCCGCCGTCATCGGCCCGGCCAATCTGATTTCCGACAACAAGGGGGCGAACAACAACGCCTTTCCGGATGTAGGGGCAGACTATGCCGGCGTCATGATTACGGGCGCGAGCAATGGCGTGAAGGTGCTCTACAACACCATCGGTCTGGCCGAGTTTCCCACCGGCACGCCGATCAACTCCGCTGCCTTCGGCAACAAGGGCGACGGCATCATCGTCACCACCACCGGCAATGCCATCACGGGCAATACCATCGCGGCCAACGCACGCCACGGCATCACCGTACGTGGCAGCGGCACCAACAGCACCACCATCACCAAGAACCTGGTGGGCATCAGCGCGAAATTCGCCAACGTCACGACCCTGGGCAATGGCGTGGATGGCATCCATATCGAAACTGCCGCCTCCACGACGGTGGGCGGCCCCGCCACGAGCGACCGCAATCTGGTCGTCGCAAACAAGCGCAACGGCATCAAGCTTTACAACGGTGGCGGCGATACCAGCGGCTGGGCCAATCTGTTCCAGCGCAACCGGGTATATGGCAATGCCAAAGCGCTGCCAGGGGTGGACATCGATCTTGAGCACACTGCCAATGCCGCCGACTTCGATCACAGCGAATTCCCGGCCAATTACGCCAATCGCGACCAGAACACGCCGCGGATCTGTACGGGCAGCGGCGACACCGGTCCGTGCGCCGGCGCCTCTGCGCCGGTCAACACGGGTGCGAACACCTTCGCGCGCTGGACGATCAATACCCATGGCCCGGCCAATTTCCGCATGGAGTTCTATTCGATCAATGCCGCCACGACCACCGCGGCGACGTCGATGGTGTTCCTGGGCGAGCAGCTGATCACCACCGACGCAGCCGGTATCCCGGCCAACAGCGGCGCCTGTACGGCGGGCCGTTGCACTGCCACCTTGGCGCCGGTTGCCAGCGGACGCCGTATCGTGATGACCGCCACCGACATCACGCCGCTGACCAATGTGCCTTCCGGCAGCGGCTGGCAGGGCCAGCTGAAGTGTTTCCTGGGCAATAACGGGGTCATCCTGTCGGCCTGCAACGCCAACAACACGTCGGAATACTCGAATGCCGTTGCCATCACGGGGGGCGACGTCCTGTTTGCCAACGGCTACGATTTGTAGCGCGTTCGGCTGGCTGCCGGGAAACCCGGCAATCGAGGCACAAGCAAAGGCCGGTCAATTGCGCGGCCATCGATGTGCAGCGCCGCAGCCAGGAATGTTTCCGTAGGTATTCGTGGGGGCCACCCCCTGATCCGAAAGCTGCATGCGCTTGTGGATGGTGCTATGCGCGAGAGGGATCGGATGGCGTTGATTGTCGCCAGGTCGTCAGGCCAGGATTCCGTTCAGGATTCCTGCGCTGACAGCCAGCAGAAACAGGGATCCCAGCGCCAGCAGGAGCTGCGCTGGGATCTCGGGCAGCCATAGAAACGCCCGCTGGGCGTTCTTCGGATCCACATACACTTCCACGCTTTCCCCGATTGTGTTCCTGATGCTGGATCGCGCGGGTTCCGCGGTGGCGAATCCCAGGCGCGTGGGCGAATCGCAGTGCAGCAGCGGTTTGCGGCCCACAGCAGAACACTCCACACTCACGATTGGCCGATGATGACCGGCCCCATGACGGTTGCGTTGCGAGTGAACCCTGTGTTCCCGCACGATGCCGCGAACGCGCGGCCAGCGCGCCATCGCGAGGCGCAGCCGCAGGTGCTGCACAAACAGCACGAAAAGAAAAACGCCCCCGCCGCACAACACCAAGGCCAGAGCAAGCAGGAGCAGTTTCATGGTTCGGGCACCACGCGATTGTCTGGCCCGGCATCAGCCGAGCACCTGCCTGCGCCTGGCGGCTTGAGCTGCTTCCTTTTCCTCCGGCAGGAAACTGCCGGTTTCGGCATCCCATGCCGATTGATCGATAACAGAGCCGTCGTAGCGCAGCTCACGATAGACACAATGCGGGCGGTCGCTGACCTCATAGGCCAGTGCCGGCTCGCCGTTGATCTGCAGAAACCGGTATCTGATGCTTGAAACGAAGTTATGGAGTTCGGTGGTTTCTTCGGAGAAGAAGGTTTCCGGGTTCAAGGTCACGCCCGTGCCGGTTGCGTCCTTGACCAATTGGCGCAACGCGCCCGCGTAGGGCAGGTGCTCTGGAATGGATAGTCCCTGGATCTTGCCGATGCTGACGACGGTCTTGCTCATGGTCACTCTGCAGGAAATTACTCGAAGCGTGACGTCTGATCAGGCGGCGCGGCGAGGCGGGATCGGCTTGCATGAATTGCCGGCGGCCACTCACGGCCCCCAATAGTCAAAATTGAACACGACGCCTGCGGGAATGGCAAAGTGGATCGTGGCGCCGTGGCACTCGATGGCATGCTTCCCCGGAGAGATAGGCTGCGGAGTGCCCTTCGGCGCGGTCCAGGCTTGTCCGTCGACCTTGATGGGGCAGCCATTCTGGTCATCCGCAATGGCTAGATAGGTCTTTCCATCCGGGCTGCTTGTGACATGACCACGAAGATGGCCGTCGTCGCTGCAGGCGGCGAGCGACAACATCAGGGTGACGGTGAGTGCGTGGTAAGGTTTCATGGGATTCCTGATAACTGCCTTGGCCAAGGCTGGTGCACGCGGTATCAACGCCGCGCCGCCTGCAGCATGGCCGCCATTTTCTCGTGAATCAGCGTGACCGCCTTGAGCGGCCGCAGCATCACCTTGAACTCGGTGATGCGTCCGTCGGCATTCCAGCGGATCATGTCCACGCCATTGACAGCGATGCCGTCGAGTTCGACTTCGAACTCCAGCACGGCGTCATGCTCGCTGTACAGCTCGCGCCGATAGCGGAACGAATCGTTGGCGAACACGCTCAGCGCGGCGGCGAGGTAGGCCCGGGTCACCGCCTTGCCGACCTGCGGTGTGTGCACGACGGGGGAATGGAATACGGCATCCTCGGCCAGCAGCGCATCGAGTGCGGCGACATCGCGCTCGTTGACGAGGTGATGCCAGCGGGCGATCGGGTCGGGAGTCATGCGGTGTGGCCTCCTGGCGTTGCCGAAAACGGGGGCAGGTTAGCTTACCGGAGGCTACTCAGGTAGTTGAGGCTGTTCTGGCGGCGCCAGTTTGAATGTTAATCGGACACCCGTTCGCCATTTGCTTGCCCATGGTCCTGGTGGCCGAAGCGTGCAGCAGACGGCGGGTGGCCAGGCGCCTTGCAGGCCGCGGCGTACCGCAGTCCGTCGCGCATGGCGCTCAGCCGGGGACGTTGCGCCGCTGACGTCGCTATCCTTCCAGCGGCGCAGGCGACCGACAAGCCGCGGCGCAGGTCTTTCCGGCGCGTGGGCTGTGACTCGCGGCGCCGGATTTCCGGAAATGGGAGGCAGGCCGTTGCTGTCGCCGCCTTCCTGGTTTTTTCGTCGCGCCCCGTGTATGGGCAGGCAACCACAGGAGAGCCGCAATGCCGCGATACCTGATTTCGTTCGACGATGGCGCGATGGACCACATCCCGGAGCACGACTGGCCCGTCGTCGGCGAGGCCTCACACGCGGTAGTTCGCGAGGCCAAGGCGGCCGGCGTATGGGTCTTCGGAGGTGGACTCCGGCGCCAACAGGCCACGATTGTCGCCTCCGACGGAAGCGTCTCGCTGGGGCCGGTGCCTGAGACAAAGGCGGTGGTCGGCGGCTTCTGCGTCATCGATGTGCCTACCCGCGACGAGGCCGTGGCCTGGGCGGTTCGCATCGCCAGCAGCTGCCGGTGTTCACAGGAGGTTCGCGAGATCCTGTTTGATCCGGAATCCTGAAAACCGGGCGGATATCAAACGGAGCCAGGCCAACTGGACGGCGCCACCTGCGAAACCAGTCCGGCCCCGTGGGCCCTTCGTGCGCGCCGCGCGCACGGGGCGCGCGGCGCGGGCGAGTATTACTGGCAGTTGCCGCCGGGAGCGAGGTTCGTCAGCGGGAAGGTGACATCGGTGTTGCCGTTGCGGTAGCGCGCGGTGGCCTGCTTGCAGTTGGCGAACGTGACAACGAGCGAACCGGCCGGTGTCAGCTGAATGGGGCGCGGATCGTTGAAACGGCCGCCGCTGGTGCGATAGACGGCGAACGTGGCCTCGCGCCCATCAAACGTTCCGGGGCGGTCCACCGTCGTCTGGCCGGGCGTGGCACTCGCGTCCAGGCCGTACCACACTTGGTTGCCGGCAGTGTCGTAGGTGTACCAGGTGCCCACGATGTTGTCGAAAGCAGGCACGGGGAAGAAGGTGATGCCCTGTCCCGGCGTCTCGGGGTTGAACCAGTGGCCGGAAAGGTTGCGGTCGACCGGTGTTTCCGTGGGCAACGCGCCGACCGGAACGGCGACGAAACCCAGCGGTTGATTGCGGCCATCGCCGACGGCCGCCACGGTGATCACCGCACCGGCGGGCAAGGTGACGGGCGCCGCGTCGATAAGGGTTTGCACGCCGTCGGGGGTGGATACCTTGAGGTTGTAGGTAGCGGCCGGCAGCGTCAGATAGGTGCTGCTCACTTTGTACGGGACGGAACTCAGGCCGCCGACGATGTCGCCCGCATCGGTGCGTACCGATACGCGGGTCGCCTCACTATCTGCAGCGAACGGTGCCGCATGCAGGACCCGCAGCTTGAGTGAACCGGCGGGCGGCGCCGAGTTGTCGTCTACCAGCGCCTGGAGTTCCAGCGGCTGCGCCGCGCCGTTGCCAATGGCGGCGACCGTGTAGTCGCCGTCGTCCACGCGCACATTGGCAGAAATCGCGGGCGTGGTAGAGCCCTGCGGGAAGATCTTTACATCATAGGTGCCGGCACCGCCGGCCAGCGGCAGATACTCACTGAACTGGCCAAATTTGACGCCGCGCAGAACGGTCGTGCCATTGACAGCGATATCCACCGCGGTGGCATCCAGCTGGCTGGCAAAGGGTGCGAAATGCGCAACACGTACGCGCGTGGCGGCAGCGGCGTCCAGCGCGACAATGCCCATTGCCGCGGCAATAACAACCCGAAGAAACGCAATCGATTTCATGGCAAGTTCTCTCGATGGTTATTTAAGCGGCTCGTCGGCCGCCCGAAGATATTGGCCATGGCAATGTCTATGCGTCGTGTATTAAAGACAAAAACAAAGAAAAATACGGAAAGTATTTTTGTCTTTTTGGATAAATTTCGTTGTTGTAATAAACGGCGCTCCGGCGTCGCTCGGGGCGGGTCGGAGTGCCAGGCGGCAGCGCCCGGGCCTGGTCAGGCCGGGCTGCGCGTATCGCTCAATGTCGCTACTGAACTTGCAAGCTGGGCTGGTCTGCGTTCTCCACGGCATCAACACCGGCGGCAGCCTTGTCTCGGCCGCGCGAACCTACGCCGCGCCGGGTGGGGCATGGCGACGTCGTGGTAGCTATACGGCGCAGCGAGCGTCACGGATTCACTGCAATCGCCACGTGGCGCGCCGGATGAACGCAGCGCCGGGCTCGGCGGCTGTCACCGCGGGATGGTGCCGCCGATTGGGTGGAGTGCCGGGCTCAGCAGCGTAATGGGCGTTGACGGGCCGAGCCCGCTACACCGGAACCGTGACCGGTCCGGTGTCGGCCAGCGCGGTCCCTGGTGCGGCAGGGCGGGGTAACTCTGGTCCGCTACCGGACCTGTCGAATCGGCATCACTCCATGCCCGCCGCAAAAATCCGGTCCGCCGTCACCCGCACCTGCAGCGGATAGGCCGCGCTGACCACGTCCCAGCCGTCCGCGTCGAGACCGTCGATAACAACCAGATACAGGTTGTGCTCGCCGGGCAGCAAGCCGCCGGTGTTGAGGCGCAGGCCGATCTGGTCGTCCCAGCGGTTCCAGTGTTGCAGTTCGCGCACGCTGGCCAGGCGCAGGTCGGGGTTGTCGCGCAATTCGAGGCGTTGCCAGCCGGAACCGGCATCGGCGCCGATCTGCACAAGGCTGTCGTCGGACCAGAGCTGGCGTATCTGCGGCTTGGGCAGCGGGTTGTCGGGGCCGTCCTCGATCTGGCCGAAATTGCCGAAGTAATTCTGTTCGATGAAGTAGCGCAGGCGCCGCGACGCATTCGCGTATACGACGACGCCGGCACGATTCTGGCTCACCTGCGTGCGGCCGTTCTTGTGTACCCGCGTGACGATGCGGCCATCGTTGACGCCGTCGCTGCCGGTGTAGACGAACACTTCCATCAGTGCCCAACCGCCGTTGCTGTCGCCGGCATGGCCGCCCCACCAGGTGGCCTGGGTGCCGTCGGCACGGTTGAGGAAGGTGATCGGGCCCTGGCTGTTGAGCCAGTTATGCACCTTGATTTCGACATTGGTGTCGCTGACGGAGTCCTGCCAGCTCAGGCGCTCGTGTTTCCATTGGTAGCTTTTGGCGTACGGCTGGCCGTCGAGCAGCATGACATTGCGCGAATAATGGGCTTTGTATAAATGCCGCTGCGGAGCTATGGCGGCACCCGGGTCGTAACGACGCACGGCGTTGTAGTTCTGCGCATCCTGGGGTGTGAACAGCACCGCGCCGCGGCCGGCATCCCAGCGGATGCGCGTGAAGCCGCCGAGGTTGTTGAACGTCCAGCCCTGGCCGTTGGCGGGCGCCTGGCCCATTGCGGTGGATTCGATGCGGCCTTCGGGGCCGCCCAGCATGCTGCGTGTTGCGGACGGGGCAGGCCGCGGCGCCGCAACGAGCACGGTATCGCCGTGGCTGTAGATCGGCGCGCCGGCCTGAGCGGCGGCGCTGCTCAGCGACAACAGCAGTCCGGGCAGGATCCCGGGGCGCAAAGCAATGCGGAGCGTGAGGATGGATGGCGACGGGAGCAGATTCATGGGGCTGGTCCTTCAGGCAGTTCAGGGCTGGCACCATGCAGGGCGCGGTATAGGCGCTCCGCATTCCAGTGATCGACGGGCGCTGTGCGGCGGCGGCGTTCAAAATCGCTTTCAGCGGTGCGAAGGTGGGAGCTGCGTCGGAGAAACGGTACCAGGTCAACTTGGCGACATCGCCCAGGAAATTAACCTGACTGCATTACCGGAGCCATGATCTGCGGACGAGCGGCTCGGTTGTCGGGGCTCTGTGGCACGCCAGCGCCAGCCAGCGTGACGCCGTGCGTGTCAGGGAGGAGGGTAGTCAGGTACCGCTACGCGCGGGAAGGTGGCCATCGGTCGGTGCCGTGCTGGCAGTGGGTCTTGGGAGCCGCAGGCAACAGGTTTTGAAATTTGCTGCGCTGAATAGGCGACCTCTGGCGACAAGGGCGTTAGCCTGACGTCGTCAGTCGCAAGCCGTCAACGCGCAACGCGCAGTCCCTCGCTTTCCGCCGAATAGAGGGAAGGCTACATGCCGGGAAAAATTTCAGATTTTCTGCCGAAGCTTCGGCGGGCAGGCCTGCCCAAGCAATCAGAAATACGTAAATAGACCAGCAATTGTTTTCTCTGAAAGCGCCGATGCCTCGGACGCACTCCGGTGCTGCGCCGCAGCACAAGTCATTCGAACGACTGTATTGACGTCCACAACACCCACATTTAGTCTTCCGCACGGCCCAGGGGGCGCCCTGCGCGGGCGCGCGCCATGTATTGCGTTTCGTCGGAGTAGCGTTTCGTCGGAAGCGCGGAAACCGTCCGGTTTTTCTGCGTCTGCTGTACACACTGACTCTTGGGGATAACCATGTACAACCGTTTCCACGGCGCTGCCCGCCGGTGGCTGCCTGCTGCTGCCTTGCTCCTGCTGAGTGCCCAGGCCCTGGGCAATACGCTGAACCAAAATGTCTCCTGGACGGTTGATCGCGCGGGAACCAGCGCGAAATACCGTGTCGTGGCCTATGGCGATTCGATCTACGCCGGCTACAACGGCTCCATCAGCAATGCGGCACGCTATTCCGCACCTACGGTCGATTCGGAATACCTGTCGGCACTGTGGAACGCGGACATCGAGAGCATCCGCCGCGCCAAGTCCGGCGCGCTGGCTTCGGATGTCTATCAGAACAAGATCGTGGCCGATCGCTCGTACATGCAGGCCGCCTCCACCCGTGTCGTGACCTTCGAGATGTGCGGCAACGACGGTCTGCAGGCGCGTTCCAGCTTCAAGTCGCAGACGGGCACCTGCGACTACAGCGTGCTGAACAACGCGGTGAACTCCTGCAAGAGCTACGTCGCGCAGGCGATGGATTACATCAACGCGAACGCCCATGCCAATACCCGGCTCAAGATCATCGCCAACCTTTACTACCCTGGCTACAACGCCGACAACGTGCAGAGTTCCTGCCGTGACGCGGCCACCGGCGCCACGGTGAACCTGCGCGACCGCTTCCTGCCGGCCCTGGCGACGATGAACTACTGGATGTGCGAACACGCGCGCCAGAAGGGCTTCCAGTGCGCCGACAACTTTGCCCAGTACATGGGGGCCGACTACGACAGCAACGCCGACGGGCAGGTCGACTCCGATGCCCTGCGCTACGTGGCCGGCGAGAGCGAGGCGAGCTATGTAACGCGCATCACCACCACGCTGCGCGCCACGCTGCGCGATGCGAACACGCATTTCGCAAGTTCGTCCAGCAGCTATGACTACATCCAGTCCGACGACGTACACCCGACCTACACCGGCGGCACCGTAAGTGCCGGCCTCTTCGGCGGATCCACCGGCAGCGGCGCGCCGCGCTATACCAGCTTCACCGGCGGCAAGAGTCCGATCTGGAACAATTTCGGGCACGAACGCATGGGCTGGTCGCTGTCCACCTACAGCCCGCCCACGCCCTGACCGCCCGGAACCGCACCGGTGAGCCTGTCCGGCCATGACCACGCCACGCCGTCCCTCGTGGACGGCGATGGCGTGCGCGTGGTGCGCGAACGCCGCTCGCTGCTGTCGTCGACGCTGAAGCTGCTGGCTGCCGCGCTGGTCGTGGCGGGCGTCATGATCCTGCTGTATTCGCTGCAAAAACCACAAAAAGTACAAACAGCGCAAACAATGATCGGGCGTCCCGCTGATGGTGGCACAGTACCCGTCAACGCGGCTTCGCCCGGAACGCACACTGCTGAACCGTTGGGTGTCCCTGCGACACAGCCACGTTCAACAGCACGCGCCGCGCCCCCCCACACACCGTCCACCACGCCCGATCCCGACAGCCAGCCCAGCGGCGATCCGAACGACCTGGCCAGCTACCTGTCGCCCATGGACCCCGCGCCAACCATGGCCGAAGTGATCCAGGCCCTGCACGACAGTGGCGATCACAGCGGCATCGGTGCGTTCAATCCTCCGGGCACCAGTCCGCCGCTCGTCGGTCTCGCAGTGCCCGCGGATTTTGAACTGCCGCCAGGCTACGTGCGCCATCACCAGGTGACCGACGAGGGCGAGCCGCTGGAACCCATCCTCATGTTTTCGCCCGATGGCGTATTCGTGGATGCGGCGGGCAGGGCCATCGCGATTCCGCCGGATCGGGTCGTGCCCGCCGATATGGCACCGCTCGGGCTGGCGATCCGGGAAATTACCATCCCGCCCGCGGCGACGCCCCAACCGTGACGTGCCTGCCTTGATGCGTTCGCACTGATGGGCGTGCCGTGATGCGTGCGTTTGCGGCTTTTCGCCTGAGCTGGCGTACGCTCGCCGGCGTCGCTGCCAGTGCGGCGTTGCTGGCGCTGTATGCACGCGGCGGCTACGCCTGGGTGCTGGGTTTCGTGCTGCTGGTGCCGTGGCTGCTCGCCCTGAACAGCGCGCGCACGTTCACCGGCGTGCTGCTGAGCGGCTGGGCGATGAGCGTCGCGTACGTCGTCGCCGTGTTCCTGTGGTTCGGTGCGGCGCTCCATGCCTATACGGGCCTGGGGACGATTCCCTCCGTCGCGATCCTGTGTGGGTTCGCTCCGTTGCTGCAGCCACAGGTGCTGGCTTTCGCGGTGGTGCGGTATCTCGTCCGCTGTCGTCATGGGGCGGGCCTGGCTGCGCTTGCCGCCGCCTGCGCCTGGGTCGCCTGCGAATGGCTATGGCCCAAGCTGCTGGGCGATACGCTGGGTCATGGCCTGCAGCCCGCGCTGTGGTTGCGGCAGGTCGCTGACCTCGGCGGCGCCGCCGCGCTCAGTTTCTTGTTGATCCTCGTCAACGAAGCGTTGGCCCACACGGTGGCGCAGCGACGCGCAGGCCTGCGCGCGGTACGGTGGCCGCTGGCCGCCGCCGTTGCGGTGCCCGCGTTGATGGCCGGCTACGGTGTGCAGCGTCTGGCCACGCTCGAATCGGCACTGAATGCGCCCGCCGGATGGATGCGCGTTGCGATGGTGCAGGCCAGTATCGTCGACTACGAACGCCAGCGGCGCGAACGCGGTACCTATGCGGTCGTGCGCGAGGTGCTGGACACGCACTTCGCCCTGTCGCGCGCCGCCATCGAACATCACCACGCCGACGCCGTGCTGTGGTCGGAAACGGTCTACCCGACCACCTTCGCACAGCCGCGCAGTGATGACGGCGCGGCGCTGGATCGCGAGATTCTCGACTTTGCCGCCAGCGCGAACGTCGCCCTGGCTTTCGGCACCTACGATCGCGATGCCGCGGGCGAATACAACGCGGCCGTTTTCCTGGCGCCCGGCAGCGGCGCGATCGGTACCTACCGCAAGACCTATCCGTTTCCGTTGACCGAACACGTTCCCGCCTGGCTGGACGGTCCGCTGCTGCGTCGCTGGCTGCCCTGGGCCGGCGGCTGGCAGCCTGGTTCCGGCGCGCGTGTCATGCTGCTGCGTGCCGCCGACGGGCGCGAACTCAATGTCGTGCCGCTGATCTGCCGTGACGACGTGCGGCCGGATCTCGCCCTGGCCGGCGCGCGCCTGGGGGCGCAGGCAATCGTGGGCTTCTCCAACGATGCCTGGTTCACCGATCACCCTGTCGGTGCGCAGCTGCATCTGGCGGTGGCGGCATTCCGCAGCGTCGAAACGCGCCTGCCGCAGCTGCGCGTCACCACGAACGGCCTCAGCGCCTTCGTCGACCCCACCGGTGCGGTGCTTGCCCGCACGGCGATAGGCGATCGCGCCGTACTGGCCGGCGAAGTGCCCCTGCGCGATCCCCCGCCGACGCTGATGGTGCTCTGGGGCGACTGGTTCGGCGGCGCGGCGCTGGTGTTCCTGCTGCTGCTCGCCATCACCACTGTGCTGCGTGCGTGGCGCACAGCGCGCATGGACGCCGACGCGCGCGCGGCGCAAGCCGCGGCAACCGCGACGCGCGCGGCGATGTTCCCTGTCGTACTGCTCACACCGGGCTGGCGCGCCGTGACGGCACTGCTGCGCGTGTGCGCCGGTGCCGGCCTGCTGTGGCTCGCCTTGCGCATGCTGCTGCGGGACGGACTCCAGGTGAACTCGCTGGTGCAGCTACAGATCTTCCTCGGCGCGACGCTGCTGCCGGCGATGGCCGCCTGGGTCATCCAGCGCGCGCACGCGGCACGCGCACGCATCGAAGCCGGCAGGCTGGTGCTGCAGCAGCGCCACCAGCGTATCGAGCTGCGGCTGGACCGCATCGCCGCGATCCAGGTCTGGCGCATTGCGTTACCCAGCACGGGTGTCGATTTGCAGCTCGCCTCCGGCGCGCGTTTCGCCTACGGCATCGCCGTGGCGGACGTTCAAGCATTCTGGCGCAGCCTGGCCGGGGCCGGCTCACCGCTAGCCCCAGCCAATACCGACTCGACACGCCGGGCCGAGTACGCCACCGCGCGGGCTCTCGCGGCCTGGCCACGGCTCGATCATCCACTGCTCAAGTTCGTGCTGTTTCCGTTGCTGCTGGCGTTGCCCGCCTTCCGGCTGCACCAGTACATCGCCTTCGGCGGCACCTTCGGTGAGTACTACACCTTCGGCCTGGCGGCCTGGCTCAGCGGCCTGCTGGTCTGGTGGGGAGCCTGGTGCCTCGGTCTGATGCTGTTCGCCGCGGTACTGCGTGTTGTGGTCGAAGCCACACACCTGGCCCTGCTGCCCTGGCCGGCGCGCGCCCGCGCGGCCCGCCGTACAGCGGCGATGTTGAGCCGCGTGGCGTACTACGGCGGCGTGCCGGTGTGGTTGGCGATTCGGTTGTTTGCGGGCTAGGGGCGCTGAGGTTGCTGTGTCAGGCGCAAGGTGCACGGTCTGGGCCGGCTTCGGGCGGGCAGGTCGTCAGATACCCCGCCAGCACATGCTGCGATTCCTGCGACAGCCGGCGAGCAGCGACGCTTTCACCTGCTACTTCCCGTGGTCGGCGGGCTAATGTTGCTCGTTGTCGGTGGATGCAGCGGCAGACGCGAGAACGCCGAAAACGGGGTCAAGTTGACTTGGCGGCATCGCTCAGGAGATCAACCTGACCCGTTACTCAGGACACCCTTAGCGTTGTACCCGGGGGCGCCGGAAAACTCAGGGCACAGTTGCATGAATCGGCATAGTGGGTGTCCTGATCTCGCGACCTGCCGGCGAGCGAGACGTTTTGACCCGCCTGATCAGTCTCTGCGCACGCGCAGGGTCAGGCCCTTGAGAAAATTGCGCAGCAGCTGGTCACCGCAGGCCCGGTAGTTGGCGTGGCCGGGCTGACGGAACAGCGCGGTCAGCTCCGGTTTCGACAGCGGAAATCCTGCTGCGGCGAAGGCATCCTGCAAATCGGTATCCTTCATTTCGAAGGCAACACGCAATTTCTTCAGTACGAGATTGTTGGTGATGCGCTTTTCCACCGGGCGCGCTGGCAGGCTTTCGTTGCGCCCCCGGAAATGGACCACCAGTCCGTCGAGAAAGTGTGCGAGTACGCCGTCACTGCATGCGAGGTACCCGGGGTCGTCTTCACTGCGCAGAAATGCCAGCACCTCGGCCTTCTCGAGCGCGAACGCCGGGTCGACCAGTTTCGTGATTTCGACGACCTTGTGGTCGCCCAGGTCAAGCATGTAGCGGATGCTGCGCAGTATGTCGTTGTTGTTCATGGCGGACCGGTGGTTGAAAAAACAGGCATCAGTGGACCATCTATCTGTTCCCGGCAGGTTGCTGAAAATCCACACGCTTCAGGGGTTTTCCAGCGCGCACATCCGACCTGTCCGGACGTGCTCACGGCCTTTAAAAAAAGGCGATTGCTGGTATTTCAGCAGACTGCCAGGCAACAACGTCATTCGAAATGACTACGCGCTTCTGACCAGCGGAGTAACGCTACGCTGTAAACAGGGCAGGGGAAGTCGTCAATTATCCATCGCCGCCGCCTCGCGCCCCTGCTGGCGGATCAGCGCCTCCTGACGGGCGTTTTCGATGGCCTCGCGGACGCTATCCACGTCGACTGTGCGCTCGTCATGCACGAACTGGCCGGTCAGTGCCGTCTCGGGCAGGAGATTACCTGCCTCGAACAGCGCCCACATTTCCTCGCCGTACCAGGTGTCGAGCAGTTCCGGCGCCCACCGCCCCAGGCTGGCGGTGAGATTGTTCGTATCGCGCAGCAACATCTGGCGGGCGGCGTTGTTGCCGGCAGCACTGACCACCTGGGGAAAATCGATCACGATCGGGCCGTCCGGCCCCACCAGCACGTTGTACTGCGACAGATCGCCGTGAATCAGGCCACAGCAGAGCATGCGTACGACCTGCCGCATCAGCACCGCATGGAATTCGCGCGCCTGCTCGGCCGTCAACTCCACCTCGCCCAACCTTGGCGCCGAAAACCCTTCGGCGTCGGTCACCAGCTCCATCACCAACACGCCGTGGTAGTAGCCATAGGGCTCAGGCACGCGGACGCCGGCGGCCCGCAGCAGGTACAACGCATCGACTTCGGCGTTCTTCCAGGCGGTTTCCTGCTGCTTGCGACCGTACTTGGTCGCCTTGCCGATCGCCCGGGCCTCGCGGCTGCCGCGCGCCTTGCGGCCTTCCTGATACTGCACCCGCTGCTGGAAGCTGCGCTGGGCCATGTCCTTGTACACCTTCGCGCAACGGACATCGTCGCCGCTGCGGACCACGTACACCGCCGCCTCCTTGCCGCTCTTGAGCGGACGCAACACTTCGTCTATGACACCGTCGTCGATCAGCGCTTGCAGCGCGGCAGGGGTTTTCATCGGTTTATTGTAAGGGGCAGAGGGCCACCTCAACGCAAACACCGTGATGTGGCCCGCTGCCGCGGGCCTGATGCTGGCGCTCCTGAAGCGCGCAATCGGCCCGCCCGTTCCCGTCCGGACGTCTGGCCCCGTTCCGGGCTGCCTGTGTGTACGAACAAACCGCCCGCCTTTGGCGCGGGCTACGGCACCGCCGCGGCGCAGCCGCCGATCTTGGTCAGCTCCAGCGTGCCGCTGCGCTTGCGGAAGCTGCCGGCGCGTTCGCTGTCGTCGAAGCGGTAGTCGACGCGGGCCTTGTCGCAGGCGGTCATGCGGATGCTGGCCTTGCCCACGGCGAAGCCGTTGTAGGTCGGCACGCGATCGAAGACGCCGCCTAGGCTTTGCGCGATCAGTACTTCCGCCTCGCCATTGGCGGCGCCGGCCAGGCTGCCCTGCAAGGTGAACCAGTGTTCGCGATTGGCGTCGTTGCCCTGGCCCTGCGGGTCATAGGTGAACCACGGCGCGAAGAACACGCCGCCAGGCTGTACGGTGAACTGCAGGCCCTGGCCGCTGGTGGCTTCCTCGAACCAGGTGCCGCTCATGCGTGCATCGAAGCCGCCCTGCGGCGGTTTCGCACCGGCACCGGGGCGGGTGCTGCCGTCGGCGAGGATGCAGGACCCGGTTGCCGGCGTGAGGCGCGATAGCGTAATGGTTCCGCTGGCGCCGTCGTTATGGCCGGCGTCGAAGCGGTAGTCCAGTGTTCCATTGTCGCAATCCGTAAAATGCAACTGTGCTGTGCCGACCTGAATTGGCGAGGCGGGCGGGCCCGCATCGAAATTGCCGCCGGTGGTTTCCAGTATCGGCAATTGCACCGAGGTTGCGTTCGCCGCCACGTTGCCGGCCTGGATCGTATACCAGCGCAGTTGTGCCGGATCGTTGCCGCCGGCGCTGGTGTAGGTGAACCACGCGCCGAACAGTGTGCGTTGCGGCGCGATCCAGTCGAGCACGATGCCTTCGCCGTTCGCATACGGCGACCACCAGGCACCGCCGATGCCAGGCTGGTCCAGGCGAATGGGCGGAGCAGGCGTGCCGACGTGGTCGATGGAGAGCAAGGCTGCCGTCCGTCCGGCGCTGTCGTCGAGCAGGTTCATGGTCAGGCGTGCGGTGCCGCGGGCATCGAGCGCGAGTGCGCGCACGCCACGACGGTAGGTGTTGGCGGCGATGAAACGCTGCTGTTCCAGCAGTCCGGACTGCGCATCCAGGCGTTTCAGATGCAGACGGTCAAACCCAGCACGCGCGAGCACGACGCGGCTGCCGTCGGGGGAGACGGCGAACTGCGCGGCATTGCTGACCTGGGGGGTGAGATTGGTGAAATCGTGTTTCCAGCGCTGCGTGCCGCTGGCGGCATCAAGGCTCAGCAGCCGGCTTTGCAAGATACCCCTGCCGAGATCGGTGGTTTGAAACAGGTATACCGCATCGCTCGTAGCGCTGATCGCATAGTCGCCGTACAGAGGACCGGGCGCCAGCCCGCTTGGCATCAGCCAGCGCGTGCTGCCGTCGGGCCGCAGTGCGCGGATGGTGCGGGGCTCGCCATACGGCCCGTCCACCAGCCATGCGCTGCCATCGTCGCTGCTCGTGAGCAGATAGGTGCGCAGCTCGATACCTGATTCGCGCGGGACCCGATAGTTGCGCCGGCCGTCGGGTTCATACTGGGCGATCGACGTAGACGAGACGACGGTGGCGCGGCCCGTGGCGTCGATGGTCGAGCGACACTCGATGTCGCCGGCATCGGTGTCGGTGATCAGCCGGCCGTCGGCACTATAGCTCTGCACGGAAGCGCGCATCGACGTCTGTGTGCTGGGCGTGCCGACCACGCTGACGACGCGCCCATCACCCAGCGTGCGGAACGCGCAGACCAGGCCGCGCGGCGGCAGCGTCACCGACCAGGCGAGACTGCCGTCACGGTGGTTGAAACAGGCCAGCTGCGACGGGATCGTGTTGTCGGATAGCGGGCCCGGCTCGGCGATGCACACCTTGTTCCCGGCTGCACGGATTGACAGCTGGTCGAAACCGTCGTACGCGCGTGGCCGTGTAATCGACCACAGACGCCGCCCGTCGGCGGCGTAGCGGGTCAGATCGTAGCTTTCCGGCTCGTAGCGATGCTCCTGCGTAGCCACGTAGCTGCTGCCGTCAGCGGCGAGGTACTGGCCGGTCAGCTGCGTCGGTGCGGGCTGCAGCGGATAGCCGCCCGGTGGATACGGCGCAACCGTGTCGTCGCGGCCTATGCGCAGGGTCAGATTGCTGTTGGAGAACCCATTGGCAAGCAGTGAGTCGGCGTCCAGCCGGTACAGTGACCTCGCGCTCTTGAGCGCTCCGAGTTCCACCGCGCTACCGCTTTGACCGCTGGCGTTCCAGCGGCGTAGCTCGACGCGGTTTTGGCCGAGGTTGCAAAGCAGGGCGAATCCGTCGTTGCCTTCCGCCGCGATCTGAGACGGGGAGAACCACTGGCATCTGACGGCCTCTTGCCAGCGGACGCTGCCCTCGCGCGTGACGCGCAGGACCCGATGCAGCGTGGCGTCGTCAGCGCCGAAACTATTGCTGGCGAGCACGTAGGATTCGCCGTTCGCCGCGGGCACAATGCCGAGAATGACCCCATCCGGCGCGGGCAACGGCAGGCTCCAGAGTAATTGCCCGCTGGGGCTCCAGCGTTGCAGCGCCGGTTGCACCCACGCGGCGCCCGGGCGATTGATCTGGGGTTTCTGCATTTCGGCGAGGATATCGCCGTCGCTGCTTAGCGTGACGTGATTGATCTGCCACGCTTCGGTGCTGGTCCAGCTCCAGGCTGCTGCACCGCTGCGGGCGTAACGGGAGATTGCGGCGGTCTCCGTCTGCGCAGTCCAGTTGGCCTTGCGTGCGGCCACGACATCGCCGTTGGCCAGCGTAACGAGGGCATCGAAGTCCAGCGTGGTGTTGTCGGATTCGATCGTTGCGCGCCGCTGTCCGTGGGCATCGTAGGCAAGCAGCTGTTGTTCGTGGCTGAGCCAGAAGCTGCCGTCGGAATGCACGGCCACGTCCGCGCAGGTATATCTCGGCAAATCAGTCAGACTCCAGCTGCGCTGGCCGCGCCCGTCGAGGCGCTCAAGCAGGCAGTCGTCGCGCAGCAGGATTCCGCCATCGGGCAGCACATTGCCTTCGAAGTAGGTGCGGTCAGGGCTGCGTAGCACGACACGCGAGGCGCCGTCGGGCTGAGTCAGGCTTACGCCATAGCCGTCCAGGCTCCACAGGGTGCCGTTCTTGCCGGGTAGGTAGTCGCCGGGATGCAGTGCCTGCTGCGGCTGCGGCGCAAGCTGGCGCCAGTCGGCGTGTGCGGGGGCACTGGCGGCGATCACCAGCGCCGGCAGCAGGGTTAGCCGGATACGGGCCATGAAACCCCATTTGCTGGTTTCCTCTTTCAACGTGTTCTCCTTCGGATGCCGCTAGCGACGCTATGTTTGAAGGATGACGTTGGTGGGAGAGGGTATCCCCCAAGGTTTTTACCGGCGAACGAGCAGGGCGTCGTCTTCCGCCTGGGGCGGCAGCACGAACAGCTCGCGGCTGTCGCTGTCGTCAGCGAAGGCGGACGGGTCCAGCTCCGGGCCGGCGCGCCGTGCCGGTCGTAGCGCGTGAGCTTGGCCGGTTTCATCCCGGCCACATCGCCGCTATTGCGTGCGGCGACTACATCGCCGTTGTTCAGGGCGACGAGGCTGTTGAAGTGCAGTCCGCTGTCGCCTGCCTCGACCGACACCTGCTGCTTGCCGTATGCATCGTAGGCAAGCAGTCGTTCGTCGCGACTGAGCCAGAATCTGCCGTCCGCCAGCACGGCCAGATCGTTGCACTCTTCCAGCGGCGTGCCCGGCAGGCTCCAGCTGCGCCGGCCCTGGGCATCGAGGCGCTGCAGGCGGCACTGGCTGCGCAGCACGATGCTGCCGTCCGCCAGCAGCTCGCCTTCAAAATAGGGCGCCTCCTCATGACGCAGTACAACGCGCGTAGTGCCGTCGGCCAGCGTGAGGCGTACGCCGTCGTCGCTCAGGCTCCAGAGGCTGCCATTCGCGCCCGGCAGGTAGCTGTGGGGGCCCAGCGCGGCCAGATTCTGCGGCGCAAGCCGGCGCCAGTCGGCCTGTGCCGGCAGTGCAGCGGCGATCAGCAGGGCCGGCACCAGCGCGAGGCGCCCTGTCATCCGGGCCATCCGCGCGTAGTCCTGTGGTCGCATTGCTTTCTCCTTGATGCCGCTCGCCGGCCTGCATGGAGGGAACGACGCGATGGAGGGGAAAACCCCCAAGTGATTTCACTGCGCACAGGCGCGGCGCGGCGCGCCGGGCGCCGCTTGCGAGCCGAAGCGGCGCGGGTTTTCAACGGAATGCGGCCGGGAAGCGGTATCGTGCCGCTTCCCGACAGTGGATCGCGGCGTGCTGCGCCGCCGTCCGTACTCCCGGCTCGCCTTTGAGGATAGCCGTCAGGTTCAGACCATTCTCGACGAAGGCGGATGGGCCAGCATCGCCATTCGGCCAATCGACGTGGCTGCGAGCTGCCTGAGCGGGATCGGGTCGGTAGGTGTCCTGATCTTGGCCGTTACTTAACCGTCACGGCTGCGCGCTCACTGCACGTCGTAATGAATCAGCTCCACCGGCGTTGTTCCCGGCGGACCGAAATAGACCTTGTCGAGGCGAAACACCGTCGTCGTGCCAAAGGACGAAAAGAGCTGGTAGGAAATCAGCACCGACCGCGTCGGCCCGCCGCCGGGGAGGGGATCGGTGGGCACGGAGCCACTGTACTGCACGTAATCGCCCTGGACCCCGGGCACGGTCGCGCCGGGGTCTGCGTACGTCGATCGCGTCAGGCCGACGCCGCAGTTGGGTGCCGCGAGGAAATCGACGCTGAGTCCCTGCGTGAACGGCCCGGTGCTGCTGACCTGACGCAAGCGTCCGCCGAACACCCAGGGGCCAGGCCCGAAGCTGGGGATGCACTGGTTCACCGTGACACTCCCTGGATCGAACGGGTCGCTGCCGGTAACGCTCAACTCGAGGCTGCCCGCATCCGGCGACCCGTCCACTGTCGCGACGGTGGCCGAGGCATTTCCGGTGATCTGGATCGTCCAGCCAGCGGCATCGACACGGAAATCGGGATTGGTGAGCAGATTGTCTGCCCGGGCCTCGATGGAAACGGCGGCAGCGAGCGTGACGAAGGCGATGCGTAGCAACATGGACGGCCCCTTGGCGAGAGGATGCGCAAAGGCAGCTACATACCTGAAAGTCTTGTTCAAGGCCAGGGCAGGACTCGGGCGAGGCGGACGTTGCGGCCGCCGCCGAAAACCTGACCCGTTACTTGCTGCTGTTCGCGACCGCCCATCAGCCGCGCGTGGTTGGCGGACAGCCGTTCGCGGTTGGTTGTCGGAGGCCCTTGCGTGGAAGCTGGCCGGCACTGGGTGGGGCGCATCCAGGCGCGAATGAATTTCAGGTGCTGGCGCCTGCTTTTCAGGCAACGATGCGCGTGGCGCCGTGGAGACGTGACCGAATTTCAGTGGCGGGTGAGTGAATTTCACTCATCGGTGACTGAGTTTCAGGCGGCGGCGAATGGTTGGCGGCCATGGATACGCGGCATTCAGTTACCACCGACCGAGGCTTGGCGACGCGGCAGCCCGGATACGGCTGGCGCTGTCGCCGGAGCGGCGGGGCAGGGCAGTCCGGGAAGCAGCATCGGAGGTTTCCGATGGCGGCCGCTTGATCCGTGGCCTGCCCCCAAGCGCCGGGGCGGCGCGACGCCGCCCCGGCCGCTGTCACTCAAGGCCCGGTACGGAAACTGGCTTCCAGCAGCCCGCGCACGTCCCGCGAGAGGATGGCCACGCAGTCGAGGATGCCCTGGTGCGAACGCGGGTCCGGCGACTCGATCTCCGAGTAAGTCATGGTTTCGCTGAGGTGGGCGATAGCCGTCAGCCGCGCCACCATCTCGTCACGCAGGGCCCGGCGCTGGGCCGGTGTATCGGTGGCGAAGACGAACAGCACCGGGTCTGCCCCTTCGACAAAGCGTTCGATGGGGTGAAACGAGCCGTAGTCAGTCATGGCGCAGCCCTCCTTGGCGAACACCCGCGGCAGGCGCGGCGGAAGGCATTGAGCGTTGGCGAGTGGCAACGAGACAAGCGTACCGGTCTTCCATGGACAACTCCCTTTGTGTGGAGTCGCCACCCGAGACGGATGTGAAAGGGGTGGCGACGGTGTGCGGGTTAGCAGACCGGCTTAGGACCGGCGAGCCTTGCGGCTCCCCGCACACCGTCGCCAGAAATCGGCAGACCACACCGCAGGAATTCCGGGCATGAAAAAGCGCCGGCTTTCGGAGCGGCGCTGTGTGCGCCTAAGTTTCGGGCTGCTAAACCCGGTTGCCGAATTAGCGGCAACGGCGGCATTGTTTGCCTGGGGGGCGGATCGCGTCAAGGGGACGGATTTGTACCAACCGCAAACCGAGTATATTTTGCTCAAAGCTGGGAGGTTGCTGCGTCGGACGACAGGCTTAGGCCAGTGTTGGCGCGGAGTAGGCGTATTCCGCGGCGTAAACTGGGTCAGACTAATTTTCGTGGGGCTTCAATGACGTTGGAGGTTGATCTGGCTCCGTCGTTCGACGCGGTTGTTCCCGTTGAGGACGAAGAAATTGCGTTCCCAAAAGCCACGGCCGACTGGTCGATGCTCGATCTAATGCAGATGTCAAACCCATGCGGTGCAGTGGTAAATGCAATTAATGCTTTTATGGGTGGTGGTGCTCTTGCCGCAGCCGCTCCTTAGCAATTCATTCAAGCCGACGCATTTTGGCTGTTCGGATCAAATTCAGGCACTAAACGTCGAGCCCCCACGTGGCTCGCAGACAAAAAAGGAAACATGATGGCCCTCAACCCGCTCCTGAACTGGCGAAAACCAATCGACCTTCCAGTGGGAAAAACCGATCCGGTAATCAAGTCGATCCCTAGCACGCCTGGTGTGTACATCTTCTTTCGCGAGTACGGCACCAAGGTGCAAATCTTCTATGTCGGCAAAGCTATGAAGCTGCAGGGGCGCATCAAAGGCCAACTCAACAACCACGGACTTATGACGGCAATAAATAACGCGAAGAATGGGAAGCGCCGCCTTGTCTGGGCCGAACTGAAGACTAAGCCAGGCCAAACGGTTGAAAGCTCATTGAAGGCGGCAGAAAAACTCATGATTCGCCACTACGTCGAAGAAGGGCAGCCCGTTCACAACGTGCAAGGTAAGCGTATTCCGGTGCAGACGCTGACAAACAACTTAATCAAAGAGGTCAAGCACTTTGTTCCTTCGTCAGTGACAATCGACCTCTAGCGAAAACGGGTCAGGCTGACCCAGCTTTTCAACGGTTCTTTGAGAACGACTTCGACCAACTTGAGCGTCAAGGCTTCATATCTGTTACTCGAGGGCGGGGCGCATGTTTGGCTCTACGCTTACGGGATCGAATTTGATCGTAACGTAGGAAAAAGTAGCGAGTTCTTGAGTGTCCTGTGACCGGCGGGGGTGTGACTTGGAACGTACACCAGCACCCCGCAAGGACGGCATTCGTTTTGTACGAGCGTTGACTAACGTAGGAGCTGGGGCGCGGAGTTCTTGGGAACAATACCCGGGACGTGCGACCACACACTGGGGGTCATTTTGGAAGCAGTTGTTTTCGCGGTCGTGGAAGAGCCCTATTGCCTCTGGGAGGGCAATGTGAGGGAGCGCAACAAACAGTTTCTCGATGGGCTCGATCCCGACTATTTCGAGTTTCTCTTTCAAGCGTATATGGCCGCCGAAGATGAAAGGCGCGCCATGGTCGCGCTTCAGATGGGACTTCACCACGCTACAGAGGTCATGTTTTCGCTGTTGGGCGCCATTGTTCAGGCGCCACATTGCACGTACGCGTGGATTGGCAAATGCTCAAATCAAGGCCTTCGCGAGCTTGTCGAGCGTGTCAATCGCCGTGCTGAACTTCTGAATCCTTACCCCGAGTTACGACGTATTTCGTGGGACGCTATTGCTGGCATCGTCATGCGGGCCTATCGAACGGGGACGCAGCGCCAAGCGCAAATGATTCAAGGGTTTGCAGATTTCTGGCGACGCTTGGCCAACGCATTTATCAACACTAGCGAGATCGAGCAATACAACGCGCTCAAGCATGGCTTTCGTGTGCGCTCCGGGGGGTTCAAGCTCGCGATAGCCCTCGAAGATCCTGATACTGGAAAACCCGGCCCTGCGCAGAGTATGGGCGGCTCAGATTTCGGGGTAACTTTCTTCGCGTTGGAGCGCATTCATGGGCGAGAAAAGTATCAACTGCGATCAAAAAGTACTTCGGTCAACTGGGAAATGGATCGCGTAGTACAACAGTTCCAACTGGTTGCTATGTCTATTCGTAACACAGTTTCAGCCCTGCTGGTCGAGAGCGGCAAGTTGGCTAGCGAATGCAAATTCCTTTGTCCCGAGGAGGTCGAGGATTTTTCGCGGCCGTGGCACAAGAGCTCAGGGGTGACGTCGGCGAGCATTGATTACGAGCTGAACGAAGACGGCATTCCAAAGCTGAGCAGAGATGAATTGCTAAAACGGCTCCGAGAGCTGCACGAAACACCGGCTGGGTAGGTGGATTCGCCGTACGCGGAGTCCGACGCCGCGCCCGAGAACCGTATGTAGCGAAACGCTAGAACGCCAACACCAGCTGTGCTGGCCATTCTGACTGCTCTGGTCGAGAAGGGGGGGGGCTGGAAACCGGTGGCGGCGTCAGGTCAACTCAGCAAATGATGCTCAGGAAGTTAGCCTGGCCCCGTTACTCCGATACGGTGCCGCAAGACGATTTAACGTCTGAGCTAAGCTAGGTCGGAAGGCGGCACAGGCTTGAAAGAGTTACCTCAAATCGGATCAAGTAGATATTCATAGATTCCACTATGGACTCCTTGACTGCGAATTGGGAGCGGCTTGTCTGAAGGAATGATCCCGAACTCCAGCTGGCCAACCTCCATGTCCGGAATGAATGGCGAGAAGAACAGTACTCGCCCATCGAATAGTGCTATATCACCATTTACGATAGCCGGAATGTTTCCGCTAACTAGTTGCGAGAATTTTTCTGGGCAAGTGAAGGCGATAGAGTAAGAGTTGATGAAATCCCACTCGCTGTATAGGTGTTCAGTACTGAGCTCGCGATCCAGTGCCAATCCGCGCCTAAGAAATATGTCGTTGTTGCTTAGCGTGTCGTAATTTGAATGGATCTTCTTCCACTCGTGCGTGTGGCGAAGAATCATCTGATCATTAGTTGCCAGAATAGCGGCGATACTTTGGATGGGTATGAGCGGCTCGACATCTGTAGGGAGATCAGTGGTTTGAACAAACGATTCAACCGCGCTGTTCATTTGACATATAGTTTTCAAATAGTCGAGCACGGACCTTTTGAGGCGGCGAGATCGGCCCTCTACGCGAAGGCGTTTCCCGTCGAACCAGTCGTTCGAAATGACCTCACAAAACAGTTGAAAGTCATCCCTAGAGATTTTTTCACTAAGGTCTTCACAAAATTCTCTCCGAAAAGAGTCTTTGTGCTGCACAAAATAATCAAGTCTGTCTAGTGACATTTCCTTAATATCAATAGTTTGGATGTTCGCGTCAGATCGGCAGCGTTCAATTGAGATTCCGGCTTTATGAGCAGCGACAAGGAAGCGTTCCATAAATGCCTGAGACTGCTGATACTGCGGTAGCAGCATGGTTTTCATGGCTGGGAATTCGTTCGGCATGATCTTTCACCAAGTTTAGACCTGAGCAATGAGCGCTTCTTTAGGGCGAGGTAAGTGCGGCGATAGATTACATATGCAGGAAATTCGGGGCCAGTCTCCGAGGTGCCGATGGCCGGATTCAACGATCTGGTAGATACTGCGCCAATGCCTGCACAATCTGCTGATGATATGGGTGTTCGGTGTCGGAAACTGCAGCGAGAACTGTTGACACATAGGTTTCGCGCGACACTCCTAGTGCGATCGCGGCTTCGTTGAGTGCGATTTTTCCAGATAGATAAATCAATATCGCCGTATCTAACGTTTCGAGTGAAGAGGAAACGCGCAGTCTTTCTTCTTCGAAAAAGTCAACGAAGCGTGCGGACAAATCGAGGGTTGCGAGTTTTTCTGCGTGGGCATCCCTTGTTTCGTCGAGAGTTATCCGAATCTCGGTGGGCGTGAAGCTGCCATACAGGAGCTGATCAATACGCGCTCGCGCTCGGTCCGAAATCGACTTTGGAAGTGTGGCGCGGAGCGCTTTGCGCGCTCTCTCGAGGAAAACTTCCCAATAGTCAGCATCTTGCCTCCCATAGATACCGGCGACTGCGCGCACAATCTGCGGAATTGCCAATACGCTCTCGATTTCATGAAGATCTAGTACGCGGATGTTTGCTCCGAGGGTCGCTAGAAATTCATTTGGGCCGTGGTCGCGGTCCACAAGCCCTTCTACCTTTGCGTTTGCGACAATTGGCAATTCGGACAGGGACCTGGTTGCTGAGACAACTTGGCGAAGGTTCGCCGCTGGAATCGCCACGGATCCCGCAGATTTTATCCAAGCCTGCATGAGTCGATTTGCAATATTGCTGCCTTCGGTTCCTTCAAAGAATACAAAGCGGTTCGCGTTTGTCGTTAATGTGGCTGCACCGAGCAGGTGCGCTGCCATCGAGCTAGAGAGATGGCCAATCTCTATTTGACGAATTGGCTGATCAGGAGCGATCGCGATCACTGTCGGAGCAGATCGAGAAAGTGCAAAATTTAGGTCGTGCGTGATGTATACGAAACGTAAGTCCGGCCGGAGGCGCTCAAGCTCGTTCCAGTAGTTCACCGCCAGTCGCCTGTGGAGGTGAAGTTCTGGTTCGTCGATTACGATAAATCCTGGGCTTGTTGTAAGGATTCTCGCGGCAAGGTACAAGCACGCACGTTCGCCATCGCTCATCGCGCGCGCCGGATACTTTTGTTCAGGTCGACCGACTTTATACACTCGTGGTGCGAAATCACTGAAAGTTAGTCGGGCTTCCGGAAAAACAACTTCCCAGAAGTCGACTAGCTGCTCGAGCTTGGGAGGAATGGTCGAAGCCGCTTCGTCGAACCTTCCACGCTTAACATTTCGATCCCGCAACAAGGAGTTGTAGTCTTCGCCAATTAGGCCCGAGAACAGCGCATCCACCTCGTTTGATTGTGCCCAGGGGGCGTTTCTTGCATTGTTGTATTGCCCAGCGAGTTCGTTCGCGAGTTGCTCTGAGGAGTAGGCCGATAGTCTGTCACTGAGAAACGTCTTTCGCTGAGCTGAAATGAAGCGATCTGGGTTTACTGTACTTCGCATTGTTTGCGATTTTCCGGCCCCGTTTGGACCGACGATAACGACTGGATTTGCTCCATCTATAACGCCAAATCCAACGATATTGATCGGTATGGAATTTTTATCAGCAGGCATGGGGATTTTTCGCGAGCAGGGAAGAGTTAGCCAGCTAGACCTTTTTGTGGGAATTGAATATAGCGTCGGTCTACACCTTGTGTGGATGGATTCTCTCGGCGGATTCGAGAAATTGACCTTAGCTGGTAGGCCTTGCGAGCCTCTCCATGGTCTTCATGCCGGAGCGATGTTCGTCACTGAAACGGCGTCTGTTCGCGTACTCCTAATCACCGGAGCTCATCTACCGCATCGACAGGTTCCTGAGAGCTTGTTCAGAGGTTCCTTAAGTCTCAGATTGAATGCTAGTCAGTATCCGCCGAGCGATTGTGGTGCTTGCTGGCTTCCGCCTCAATCTCCTCGAATGGGTGTGGGGTTTTAGGATCTATCTCCTCATCTTCCTGAGTGTATTTTGAAAGACACTCTGCGGCGCGAGCAGCAGCATGGCTCAGGCGATCAAAGTCCTTGGCCATATTGTCGAGAAAGCTTTTGGTTACAAAGTCAGGGGAGTCCTCTGGAATTGAATCAACGTCATACGGCCCATGCATCCTTGCGACTGCAGATGCCAAGTGCCCCAACCGGCTCGCGGTGTTCTCGTCGAAATCATCCCATCGTTCGACCAGTCGCTCTAACAGCGGTGCTTCTATTGCTCGTTTACACATCGTGCCAATCATCCACGTCCCTTTGGCGGGAATGGCGGATCTCGTAGCATAGTATGGGGTCAATGCCCGCAATAGTTCTTCTATTTCACGCTTCAGTGGCCCGGCTACCGATCTGGCTCGTCGCTCACGAGCTTCCTTTGCCATCAATCGATTTTGTTCATTGGCTTCGTTGGCTGCGCGTGCGGCGCTCAAAGCCGCTTTGGTGGCGAGAGCGGAAAAGAAGATGGCGAAGGCAGCAACTAGTGCTGAAATTGAAGAGGCGATTGCCGAGACCGCCGCCCACTGTTCACTTGACAATCCCAAAAGTTGCGTTTGCATATGACCCTGCTGTTAGACAAGCTTGTCTAGGTGCGCAAAAGTGATGGCACAAAGTCGTGAACTGGTCGAAATATTTGAAGTGAGATCAGATCAAATTTTCATGCGCTATGGCCATCTCTTCTTGCGCAGTACGTATTGACGATCGGGATATAGAAAGTAGAAGAACTCGGGCATATCTGGTATTTGGAGTTGACTTGCTGAATTGGCACGGCTTGCAGACTCAGCGGCCGCGCCAGCACGGCCAACAGCATCGGTGAGTGGCTCCAATGCTTGAATCATTATCCATACCGCATGCTTAGCCGCTTCGTCGTGCAGTGCGGGCAAGCGAAACCAGTCTCCAAGACCCATTGGGCGTCCTGAAAGGTCGTGCGCGAGTACAAAACTATTCTCGGCAAGAGCGGACTCGGCGAGCGCTGCAATCGTTTCGAACTTCTTTTGCTTCCGGGGACGCACATGTGCTGCGACAACAACTTCGATCAGTGAATTCCATTCGGCGAGCACGTCAACCCCGGAATTGCCGGATGCAAGGGCGTCGAGGTTCGAATAACGCGTCGACTTGGCAAACGTGCTAAGGAAGTCAATAAAACTCGCAACTAGCGGCTCAGTTGGATGTGTCGTGGCAATCCCGTAGGCTGAAAGGGCCGTGCGGTATAGGTTGGAGAGGTCGTGAGAGAATCCCTTGATCGCCGCGATGCCAGGCGGTTTAAGGTGATTCGTCGCGAGGTGATTAAGAATTAGGATCAGCTTGCATAGACGCTCCATCCCAATCGAAAGATGAAAGAAGGCATTGTAGTAGCGCCCCCTATCGCCAACGTGAGCCCTTCGTAGCTCGGTGAGTCCGCTCGCAATCAGAGAAGACGAGAGATACGCCTCCTGTTGAAGTTGAAGAAAGAGTTGAGAAACTTTCGGCGTTTTCATGAATAGCTAGCTAGACATAAAGACTATTTCGGCGTGGTATCGCTCACACTCCAAGGCCTTCCATCGGCATCGAGATACAGCTTCTTCATCTCCTCCAGATTGAACGGCCGCGACCCGATGCGTCCAAACACCGCAATCTGGTTCCCGCTCTCATCCACGCCACGGTCACGTTCGAGGCCCCGCGACAGCGCCAACGCCGGCTTCGCCGTCTCCCGCCAGGCAATCAATTGCGGCTTGGGATCCGGACTGAAGCCGTAGAACTTAGGCTGCGACTCGGGACTGGTGAGCTGTATCACCTTCACCCCATTCCTCCCATCCGCCACATACGCGAACAATGAAGCATTGGTCGTGCCAACGATCACGTCGTTCGCGTCATTGAGCTTCCCGCCGGCGTTGAACATCTCGTACAGCCTGGGCTGCTCGGGCCGGGTGATATCGACGATGGCCAACCCTTCTGCACCGTTGGCGATATAGGCATACGTCCGCGCCAGATGCAGCTTGCGTGCGTCGCCCAGGCGCAGGAAGGCGCCGGGTACTTCGTGGGCTTCGGCGGGCTTGGTCACATCGAGCACATGCAGGCCATCGGCCGCGGTGACGAAGGCATAGCGGAACTGCACCTGCACGGCCCGGGCGTTGGCGATGGGTACGGTAGCGATGCGCTTGGGCCGCAGCGGGTCGTTCATGTCGAGGACGACGATGCCGGCGTCGGTGGCCACATAGAAGGTGGTGCCGGCAATGGCCAGGTGCCTGGCGCCAGTGAGTACGCCGCCTTCGTTCCAGGTGGCGGCGCGGGTGAGGAAGTTGTTGCGGAATTCGCCGTCGGCCAGGGTGTCGATGTCGGTGACGATCAGGCCTTCTTCGCTATCGGTGATATAGGCGTACCGATAGATCGGGTGCATGGGCTGTTCCTGGTTCGCCTCGATCTTGCGTGCGGCTTCGTTGCGGGCGAAGGAAACGGGTTGGGTGGTGGCGAGCATCACGCAGGTGGCGTTTTTGCTAGCGATGCGGGTGTCCTGGCCCAGAGCGGACGAAGGTGCGGTGATGATGCGCTGGGAGAAGCCTTTGTTGGCGATGCTGGCCACGTCGTAGACGCGCATGCCTTTGTCGCCTTCGGCCACGTACAGGTATTCGCCGCGCAGCTGTAGGCACTGGGCCTTGCCGGCGTTGTGTTCGTAGGCTTCCTGCAGGCGCTGGCCGGCTTTCTGGTGGTTGGCGTACCAGTCGGGGTAGGCGTAGCGCTGCAGGTAGCTGCCGATGACGGCTTGGGGTTCGTCCCATTCGGTGACGCGCACGGCGGCGATTTCGCCGTCGCCGCCTACCCAGGCGTTGAAGCCGACGAAGTCGACGAAGCGGGTGCCCAGCAGCAGGGTCTGGGCGAGGATGGCGTTGTTGTCGTTGTCCTTGGAGAGATGGCAGTCGGTACAGGTCTTGGTTTCGGTCTTGCGTTCGGTGTGCGGGTAGTGCGGCGCAAAGGCCTGGGACGAGTAGCCGGCGGAGGATACGGGCGGCTGCTGGATGTAGATGCGTTCGCGGTTGATGTTGGTGGAGCTGAGGATCAGCGCGGAGGAGGAACGTACCGGCGCGATCTTGTGATCCTTGATGCCGCCGTGTACGCCGAGGAAGAACATGTCGTCACGGGCAACCTGCGGGTTGTACGTGGCGAAGTTGCGCGTGAAGCCGCCTTCGTATTTGTGGCGTTCGGTCTGCGCATTGGCCTGGATGGGCAGGTGGCAGCCGCCGCAGCTGGTGGTCCACGAGGTGTGGCAGGTGTAGCACAGCATCTTGTCGTCGCCGTGGGCGCGCTGGTCCAGCGGCACGTCG
This sequence comes from Tahibacter harae, assembly GCF_024437735.1. Taxonomy (GTDB): domain Bacteria; phylum Pseudomonadota; class Gammaproteobacteria; order Xanthomonadales; family Rhodanobacteraceae; genus Tahibacter; species Tahibacter harae. The sequence continues at coordinate 103,518 of NZ_JANFQO010000016.1, forward strand.
GCGCCGAATTTCTGCGTGGCGGTGTCGCGCGACATGGCGTGGGCGCGGGTGGCCTTTTCGTTGTAGTGGGGCGAGGCGGGGTTGGACACGTCCTTGGTCAGGCTCATGGTCCATTCCAGGCCGGGCGTGACGGCGGAGCGCTGGATCAGCGTATCGCCGTTCCATTCGAAGCGCTTCTTGCCGTCGGGGTTGCGGATCAGCAGCAGGTCGCGGCCGTTCTTGGGCGCGGCGGGGCCGGAGGTTTTCAGCGTGGGCAGGTTGTCGACGGTGCCGTGGCAGTCCTGGCACTGGATTTCGACGGCGCCCATGACTTCGGCCTTGAGATAGCCGTTGCCGTGGTTGTCCTGGGCGAAATGGCAGTCCACGCATTGCATGCCGACATCGACGTGGATGGAGGACATGTGGACGGCTTTCTGCCATTTCTTGGGATCGTTGTCGTCAATTTTCTGCTGCTGTGCATCCAGCAGGTTGCCCTTGCGGTCGCGCGAGAAGATGCCGCGGAAGTTCCAGCCGTGGCCGTGGTAGTCGGCGAATTGGGTGTCCTTCAGCTGCGGGTTGAGCAGGGAGACGTCTTTCAGGAAATCCACATCGCGCCATTTGCCGCGGATGGCCGCTTCTTCCGGGTTGCGGTTGAGGGTCTTGAAGATTTCCTCGTCGTCCGGGTAGTGCTGTTTCTCCGGCCACAGGAAGGGTGCATCGGATTCGTAATCCCACATGGTGTAGCCGAGCATGGAATTGATGAACATGTTCGGCTGGTGCATGTGGCAGATCATGCACTGGCTGGTGGGGATCTGACGGGTGAATTTGTGCTTGATCGGGTGGCCGGATTCGCCCTTGGGAATGGTGGGGTCGATCTGCGCGCTCATGCCCATGTTGCCGTACTTGGCGTGGATGGCCGAGTGGCGCGGATCGCGGTCGTTGGCGTAGATCACGTGGCAGGCGGAACAGCCGGAGGAGCGGAAATCACCGGGGTTGTCGTTGGTGCCCAGGAACCAGGTGAACGGGTCGTTGAGGCGGGTCTTGTGGATATTGAGCACCGGAATCGCGACGCGGCTGCCGGTGCCGGGGCCGCGGTTGGATTGCTTGAGATCGGGGCGGCCGGGTTCTTCCAGGCGCTGGATGGCGCCGGTTTCGCTGGGTACGCCGATCTCGGGGAACAGGTTGGAGATATTGCGGCCGCCGCGTTCGAACACGCGGAATACATCGGCCGGCGGCACGGTTTCCCAGGCGGGCATGGGGCTGATCTTTGGCAGGATGCCGGCGGCATCCATGGCGGCATCGTTTTCCACGCCGTTGCTGACGGCGGAGGGTTTGCCGTCGCGGGTATAGGCTTCGCCGAGTATCGAATGTTTGAACGGCAGTATGCCGTTGTTGTACGCGGCGGCGCCCCAGAACATGGCGGCGTTGGCCATCAGGCTTTTTTCCGCCTGCTGGATCAGCGGCAGATGGCAGGCGCCGCAGGATTCGCGCGCGATGCGCAGATCGCCGGGGTTGATGAAGCGGGCGAATTCTGGCGCTTCCTGGATCAGGTGGGTGTAGCTGCGCGGCGGGTTGGCGCTGGTGGGCCAGCGTTCCGGGTATTGCGGCAGTACGTGGGCCTTGTCCATGGCGGCGATATAGCCGGCGCTGTAGTTGCGTGGGGCGGCGGACGCGGAGGCACCGCCGCCGGCGCTGGCGGCGTGGCCGATTTCGGCGTGCTTGTCGCCTTTGGTGGCGCCGGGGTTTGCCGGCGGTGCATTGCCGAAGACGGTGGCATCGCCGCCGTGGCAGTCGGTACAGCCCAGCACTACGGCTTCGCTGGCGTGCATGGTCTTGCGGTCGGAGGCGGTATGGCAGGAAACGCAGCCGGCGGATTTGGCGTCGGCTTGACCCCAGGTCTGGAAGGCGGGGGCGGGGGGGGCGGTGACGTAGGTGCGGTCGACGCGCTTCGCCTCACCGGATGCTCCGGTGAATTTCGCGAATGAGCAAAGAAAAACGGCTACTGCCAATGCTCTGATAACGCGCGCGGAACGATTCATTACCGGCTCCTGACCACATTAAGCATGTATGACTAGCTCTTTTCCAGATAGATTTTTTGAGCTCTGATTGCCGCGAAAACTGATGGAGTGCGAAGGGCGTCTGGCACTCTTGATATTGACCAAAGGATGTCCGTCAAGCAGAAACTGTTGGATCAATGCTTTTTCTACCAGGGCTGTAATCTTCTGCTTATCCTGCCCGGATTTGGGTTTAATCTCACAGAAAAGTAGAAATCGGCCGCCATTTTTTGCTTTGGCGTTTTCTTTTTGCTGAAGAAGGTCCGTCATCAACTTGTTATTATTTAGCTGGCCTGCTATTCGATTAAACAAGTTCATAGCTTTTCCGACGTAAATGACGCTGTAGTTCTCGCCGAATTTTCGCGTGAATACATAAACGCCAGGGCCTTTTGGGATGTTTTCCAGGTCCGTCGTATATTGGCTAGTGCCTGTGCGCCTTTTTAGAAGCATCGGGCTATGCCACTGGCCGACAATGTTCATTTAGACTCCTAAAAAATGTATCGAATCGGATCTAGTACGTCAGGATCAGGTTCCCCAGCACCGTGTAGTACAGCGACTTCTGATCGCCATACAGATCCTTGAACCCCGAACCCGGCAATAGCGCCGCGCCGGAAAGCCGCCAGACGATGTTCTGCGTCGCGAACGGCCGCCAGATCCAGGCTACGGAGACATCGGTGCCTATGCTGCGGCCGATGTTGGCCTGGTTGCGCGCGGTCTCAAGAATTTCGGTCTTGTCGAACCACAGCTGGTTGATGTTGCCGGACAGGCGCGATTGCGGCGTCAGGTCGAAATCCGCGCCCAGGCCGATCAGGCGCAGGCCGGGATTGTCGAAGTTGGATTGGCCCTGCTCCTTGGACGGCCGCAGGTCCGGCAGCAGGCCATTGCGCTGGGAGATGGCCACGCCGCCGCCGCCGATCAGCGGTACGTTCTGGCGTATCCAGTAGCTGGTGTCGGCGCCGGCGAAGATGGGATTTTCGAAGATGGCATCGAAGCCGGTGGAGCGGTCGTCAAACGGATCGTCGTCGCCGCTGGCGTAGGCGGCGGAGAGGCGGGCGCGGATCCAGTCGAAATCCATCGAGGCTTCGGCGGCGAGAAAGCCGGCGCGGATATCTGTGCCTTCGGCGACGAACACGCCGGCGGATTGATCGCCGATGGCGTAGTAGCCGGAAACGGTGAGATTGAGCCGGCCGAAATGCCCGTCGCCGTTGTAGCCGATATAGGTGACGTCGTATTCGCGCGGCGCTTCGCGGCCGATGGCGGCGGGGCGCACGATGAAGCCGTTGGAATCGTAGAAGGAGTCGGTCTCGCGGTTGCGGTTGTGGATCACCGTGGCCTGCGAGGTGAAGCCTTTGACCGGGAAATCCTGCCGGTACAGGTTGGCGACGAAGATATCGTCCTTGCGCGGGCTTTCGGTGACGTCGTTGAGGCCGGAGTTCAGGTCCTTTTCCAGGCGCCGGAACCAGGCGACGTTGTACTGCCAGCGGTTGGAATCGCGCGTGCCGAAGAAGCGGATGCCGGGCTGGTTGTCCTGGAACAGGAAGCCGCGGAAATCGCTGGAGAAGGGCTGTATGCCGATGCGGAAATCGTCGAAGTCGTAGCGCGGGCGTTCGCTGGAATAGTCCCAGGTGAAGAACAGTTCCTGCACGCCGACGAAGCCGTCGTCGCGGGTTTCGCCGAAGGTGGGATCGACCGTCAGCGTGCGCGTTTCCTCGGTGCGCACACGGTTGTAGTTGAAGGCCAGCGTGGCCTTGAACTCGTAGGTGGGCGGCTTGAAGGTGGTATCGCCCTTGTACAGCAGGCCGCTGGCGATGACGGTCTGCGCGGCGATGAGCTGGTCCACGTCGCCCAGCGTGTCGTTGGTGCCGGGATCGCTGGGCGATTGCGGCGCGGCCGGTGTCGGAATGCTGCGCGGTTCGATCAGCGTGTCGGAGACGGCAAGCAGGTTGAAGAACCAGTCCTTGCCTATGACCGGCTTGTCGGCCTTGAGCGCGTTCTGGTTGTACGGGTCGTACCAGGGGTGCTTGAAGCCCAGCGATTCCATGATGCGCCAGCGGTCCGGCACGGGGATGAATTCGCCGGCCTGGTCCACCGGTGCCGGGTCGACATTGTCCGGGTTCTGCGGCGGCGACGGCGTCCAGCGTTCGTACGGATGACCGGGCCGGCGGCGCGGGATTTCGGAGGCGAAGGGATCGTAGGTCGGCGCCGGCAATAGTTGCGTCAGTTCCAGCCAGTGCAGGCCCACGCTGGCGGTATCGGCGCGGGCCGTGCCCGTAGCCGCCAGCGCCGCCAGCAGCAGCGCGCACAGCGGACGCAGTCGGAAGGGGCGCATGTCACTTGCCCTCGCAGACGAATTGTTCGTTGGAATTGAGGAACGGCGACTGCGGGCATTGCACGTAGGACAGGCGCGCGCCGGAAGGCACCAGCTTGTCCGCGCGCAGGTTCAGCGGCGCATTGCCCACGCCGGTGTTGAGCGCGACGCCGGCGTTGTGCAGGCCGAGGAAGGCGACGAGGTCGCTCTGGTCGGTGCCGTCGCCCGATGCCGCCACGCCGCCGATCAGCGTGTTGCCGCGGTAGATGGGGAAGCCGCCGCCGAACAGGGTCATGCCGTTGGGCAGGCGCGGAATGCCGGTGCAGTTGCTGCCGACATCGGCGATGGGCTGCGGATTGCCCGGCGTGGGCGCCGGCGCCAGCGGCACGCCGTCGAGGTTCAGTGCCAGGCCTTTCTGGTTGAGATAGAAGGCGACGTGCGCGGCGATCTGGTTGTAGACCAGATCCAGCTCCAGGCCATCCTGGAACGGGCTCCACTGGTTGAAGGGCAGGCTCAGCGGCCCGGGCGGGCTGCCGGGCACGCCATCGGGATAGAACGGCCGCGACAGGTTGCCGATGGTGCGCAGCGAATAGGCAACCTGGCCGTCGCTCCAGGCAGTGGGCAGGCCGAGGAAATTGCGCAGCAGCGGCACGTAGCGGCCGGGGGCGCTCTGCGCGACGGTGGAGAAATCCACGATGCCGGCACTGAAATCGAGGCTGGCGCGCAGGTAGCGCGCGCTGGCGGTGGTGGCGATATCGGCGGCGGTGAAGCTGCCGGAGAAGAAGGCGGCGGTGCGCGCCTTCTGCGTGGTGACGTCGACCGCGTCGACCAGCGCATCGCGCGAGCGCGCCAGCGCCAGCACCACGCCGTTGCTGTCGACCACGACCACGGTTTCGCCGGCGCGCGAGCCCAGCGGCTTGCGCACCTGGGCGCGGGTGCGCGCGGCGACCTTGAGTGATTCCTGGACGATGGTGCGGACTTCGCTCTGCGTCAGCGCCGCGGCGCCGTCGGTGCCGGCGCGTGGCGGATAGCGGTTGGTGCCGCTGCCGTTGTCGAGCACGAAGGCGTCCAGGCCGGGGTAATCCGTGGTATCGGGGCGTATGCCGGACTCCACCGTGCCCAGGGCCAGGCCGCGCAGCACGACGGGGTCCGCATAGCCGGGTACATCCAGCAGGCTGCCGTCGGCGGGCGTGAGGTTGGCGAAGGGCGGGGCGCTGGCCGGGTCGCGCGCCAGTTCGGCAAATTCCACATCGGTAAAACGCAGCGAAAGGCCGCCGGCGGTGATGCGGTCGGCGCGGCGGTCCTGCGGCGCGGCGAAGCCGAACGTGGCGGCCAGGGCGACGAATTCGTCGAGATTGCGGTCCTTGTCGGCGGCGTTGTCGTCCAGGCTGTACAGATCGTCCGCACCGGCCGCGGCCACGGCGCCCACCGGCACGCCGGCCTTGTACAGCGGAATGCCACCGGGATCCGGCGACAGGCCTATGGGCGAACGGTGCGGGCCGGCGCCGGTGCCCACGCTGAAGCGCGTGCTGATATCCGAGCACGGCAGCTGCGAGAATTGCACGCCGAACAGCGGGCCCGACGGCGCGGTGCGGTCGCCGGGGTTGAAATGCTCCTGCGCGATCTGGCCCGCAGTGCGCGAGGTGAAGGCATTGCCTTCGGAGGAGAAGTAGACCGCGGTCAGCGCCTTGGCGATGGCGGCGAATTCCGCCGGCACGCGCAGGCCTTCCAGCCCGCCGACCACGCCGCGGCCGGAGCTGACCAGCACCGTCGCCGGCGCGCCGGCCATGGCGTAGGCGGCCAGCACGTTGCCGACGCGATCGACCACGACGAAGGTGGCCGGCTTGCCCTGGGCGCGCGCCTCGGCCACGCCCTGGGCGATGACCTTCCGTACGTCGTCTTCCGTGAGGAAAGACTGGGCAGTGCCGCAGGATCCGCTGCAGCCGGAGTCGGTGGAGCCGGGTGGAGGATTGGTCGGCGGTGCGGTGCCGACGGTGCTGCCGGAGTTGCTGCCGCCACTACAGGCGGTCAGGGCCAGGCAGAAGCCGGCCAGCAGCGTGCGAAACGGCGATCTCCCCATCGCGGCATCCTCCGAGTGGGCGCGGCGCTTGGTGGGGCGCGTTGCCACGGGTCTCATCAGTGTTTCTGTGGGGGAGTTTAGCTGAGGTGGTATTGGGAGTGGGGGTTGATGGGGCTGGGTTTCCGGGTTTTTGGGCGGGTTTTTTGCCGGGATCGGGGTGGGTTCCGGGGGGATGTCACTGGGGTGGGGTGTTTTGCGTATTGGGGGGATTTGGGTTTGTGAAAGGGGGCTGGGCGCTGGCCTTGCGGCTGCGGCGGGAAGGCGTTTCGTTGACCGGCTGAAACCGCCGTTGCAAAAGAAAGTAGGCAAAGAAAACACACCCCAGAAGCCGCGGCCTACGGGAATCCTGCCCTTCGGCTTCGCGAGGCGGCTACGGGGTCGTGCGAAGGGTCATCCTGGCCCTGCGCACGACTCGCGCCCATCCCTGGATGCTACCCGCGCTGCGCGCGGGCTGGTCCTACTCCGCCTCGCCGCGGCTTATGGGGCCCCGGTAAGGCGGCGCACATCCGTGTGCGCAGAAGCAACAGCAAAAGCCACAGCCACAGCCACAGCAAGGGCACAAGCCGAAGCACAATCACGGGCAACCGCAACCGCAACCGCAACCGCAACCGCAACGGCAACCGCAACGGCAGGCAAGGGTGATGAGCTGTTCTGAATTCTTTCCGGGTTTCATTTTCAGGACGAGGCTGCATATGACGGCGCAGGTGCAGGCGTTCTGGCAGCACGCGATTCCGCGCAGTGCCGGTGAGCGGATCAGCCTGACGTTTCGGGCGCTGCGTGAGGCGGGCAGTGGCACGCGACAGCTGAAGCAGATCATTGCGTTCTGATGGCGGCAGCGCGGTGCCGGGCGCGCTACAGCTGTTTCAGCAGCAGATTTTCCGCCTGATGATAGCGGTGGCAGGCGATACAGGTGCTGGCCACCTTGCTGCCGCCGGATTCGCCGGCGTGGCACTGGCGGCAGTTGGCTATGCCGGGGATCAGCAGGTCCCCGGCGCTGGTCGATGTGTCGGCCTGATGACAGTCCTTGCATTGCATCGTGGAATGTTTGGCGTGGGTGAATTTCGCCTCGGCATACCAGATGCCGGCCACGCGCACCGGCGCGATCTTCCAGCCGGCGCCGGGCGTATTCGCTGCGGCGGCGTCGCGCGTTACGGTGTGACAGGTGACACAGGCGCGGCCGGTGAAGAGGCTGTCGGCGACCTGGCGCGATTTGTCGCGCGCCCAGCTCAGGGCTTCGATGGTCTGCTGCGGGCTGAGGCTGGCTTCGCCGGGACGGCGGCGCTGCTGTACGAAGCCGGGCGCGCTGGTTTCCGTGTAGCCGCCTTCCAGCGCGCGCTTGGCGTAGTAGTCATCCAGCATATAGACCACTTCGGCGACTTTCGCATGCGGCACCTGGCGATCCGGAGCGAAGGTGTCGAAGCCCAGCGTATGGCAGTCATGGCACATGCTTTCAAAGGCGACGGGCTTCATGGCGAGGCCGCCGGCGTCGGGCTGGTGGCAGCTGGCGCAGTGCAGATCGCGCCGGCCGCCGGGCGAATTCAGGCCGGGCTTGAGATGCAGGGCATGGTCGAATTTCAGGCCGGAGTTTTCTTTCAGCTGCGGCGTCAGGCGCGTGAGTTGCGGCGTGAACTGGCCGCTGGCATCCCAGGCCGGCAGGCGCAGGCGGAATTCGGGATGAGCCTTGCCGAAATCGGTTGCGGCTTCGAGCTGGCTGGCGCCGGCAGTGCGGGTCTTCAGATCGGCATGACAGCCGCTGCACAGCTGCTGGCCGGTATTGACCATGCCGGCCAGGCCGAGATGGTCCTGATGACAGCTGGCGCAGCGCGCCTCGCCGAGCTGGGGCAGGTTGAAGTGGGCTGGATCGGCGTGCGCGGCCATGCGCGTATGGCAGTGGGTGCAGGCGGTATCGCGCACGGTGAGGAACGGCTTGGCATGGCATTGCTTGCAGTCGTCGCCGAAGAAGCGGTGCGCGGCGTCGAGCGGGCCGGGGTTCCAGCTTGCCGTGGTCGGCAGGCCGGTATGCGCCAGCAGCCGGCCCAGCGGCGGAACGAAATGCGAAGCCAGCGGCAGCAGCAGTCCGAACAGCAGCACGGCGACGAAGGCGAACCAGGACGGCAGGCGTTTGCCCAGCCAGGTCTGCTTGAGCGACGTGGGCTTGGCGCGCCTGGCCTTGGCGGCTTCCTGCTCGGTCTTGTCCAGTGCGCTGATTTCCACCGCGGCTTCGAAGTCGCGCGGCGGATCGAGCAGGGTGATGCGGGTCGAGGCGATCTCCACCGTCGCGCCGGCGCCGACATTGGCCGCATAGGTCAGCGCACCGTTGACGCGGATGCCCGCCAGGATCAGCGATTCGACCTTGTAGTTGCCCGGGCTGATCGCGGTGACGCGCGCATGGTTCAGCGCGGCGCGGATATCGGAAAGAAAGATCGCCTGGTCGGCGGCGCGGCCTATCGACAGCACCTCGCCGAAGTGCACGTCTTCCTCGTAGGAGACGGCGCCTTTGCCTTGCTTGAGGACGCGGCGGATCAGCCAGCGCATGGGCGGTTCCGGAGCGGCCGGCGACGCTGGGCGTGCATCGCGACGGTGCGGCGTGGAGGTGCCGGCGAGTGGCGGTTGGCGATTCGCTGCATGGCGCTACCAGTAGAAGAATACGGAAACGACATGGGCGATCAGCCCCGCCACCGTCGCGAACGACAGCGGCACATGGAAGTACAGCCAGATTTCCATCAGCGCCTGGTACTGGATGTCGCGGGCGACTTTCGAGGCCAGGGCTTTCTTGCGCGAGAGCAGGTCGATCAGCTTGCGCAGGGCTTCGGCCTGGCGGTCGTTGGTGCCGCTGGCGAGGAAGTCGACCATGGCGAAGATGGTCTGGCCGGACTTGGCACCGCCGGCGGCCTGGTTGTTTTTCTCGCGTGCTTCCAGTGCGGCGCGGATGCCGGCCAGCGCGGCGTCGGAATCATCGCGCGCGCGCAACTGGGTGAGCACGCCGCCGCCGAGGCGGGTGTTCTGGATGGAGCGCAGCACGATGCTGTGCACCTTGGGATCGATGCCGTCGGCCAGGGCGAGGGCGTTCTGGTCCAGCTCGGCGATTTCCTCCAGCATGGCGCTGCGCGTGGCGCTGTCGCGGTTGCGCGTCATCAGCGTGGGGTAGCGCAGGTAGCAGTAGACGCCGAAGAAGCCGGAGAAGATCACCAGCAGCATCAGGATCAGGAAGAAGGTGTGCAGGTTCCAGCCGACCTGGAAGCCCGCATGCAGCAGGGCAATCAGGATCAGCGTGGTGCCCAGATAAATGTGCGCGGACAGCCAGCCGCGCAGGCTGGAGCTGCCGGAGTAGGAGCGCTTGCGCAGGCCGAACAGCATCAGCCAGAGGATGAGCAGGCCGGCAATCGTGCCCAGCGTATAGCCCAGCCAGGTGCCGCCGTTGGGTGGCACGGACGGCGAGTGCCAGGCGTAGGCGATGAGGCAGGTCAGCGACAGGGCCAGCGAGAACCACAGCCAGCGCGAGCGGGCGTGGTTGAGGATGGATTCGTGGCGGGCGTTCATGGCGATCACCGCCGCGACTGCGCATAAGCCGGAAACTCTTCAGGCGAAATGCGGATGGCGGCGCCGGTAGGGCAGGCGCGCACACAGGCCGGCCCGCCTTTCTCGTCTTTGCACATATCGCATTTGACGGCCTTCTTTTCCTTAGGCTCCTTCTTCGATTTCTTCGGATCGTACGGCGCCTCGCCCGGTCCCGGCCCCAGTCCCAGCAGCAACCAGCTCAGCAGCCCCGGTTTCTTCGGCGGCTTGGATGCCATATGGATCACGCCATAAGGACAGTTGCGCTCGCAGTTGCCGCAGCCTATGCAGTTGTCGGCGATGTAGACCTCGCCGTTGGGCGCGCGGCGCAGGGCGTCCGGCGGGCAGTCTTTCATGCAGTGCGGGTGTTCGCAGTGGCGGCAGGAGGTGGGTACATGCACGCTGGCATAGGTGGGGCCGGCCTCGCGGTCCAGGCGCGAGGTGCCGCCGTGGGTTTCGGCGCAGGCTTTCTCGCAGTTGTCGCAGCGCACGCACAGGGATTCGTCGATCAGCAGGATGTCGGTGGCTTCGCCGGCGCCTTGTGCCAGCAGGAACTGGATGATGTCGCCGCCGCTGGGCAGGGCCTGCATGGCCAGGTTGGAGGCGGCGCGCTGGCGGTATTCGGCCTGCAGGCGCAGCTTGAGCACGGGCATGCGGTTGACCAGTTTCTTGAAGCTGTCGCCGTCCAGGCGCACGGTCTCGGTGGCGATGGACGCGCGCGCGGTGGCCGAGCGACGCGATTCGCCGAGCAGGGCCATCTCGCCGACGTAGTTGCCGGCCGGCACGTAGGACAGCACCACGTCCTTGCCGCCGATGGTGCGCGAGATGGTCAGCGAGCCCACCCGCACCAGGTGCAGGCAGTCGCCGATCTCGCCTTCGCTGAACAGCACGTCGCCGGCGGCGAATTTCTGCAAGGTGGCGCCGGCGACCATTTCCTTGAGCTGCTCGGCGCTGGCCTCGGGCGCGAAGCGCGACTGGATCGCGCGCAGGATGAAGACCTCGTCGATCTCGCGCTTGACCGCGGCCACCGAGTTGATCAGCCGGTTCATGGAGCGCCGCGGTGTCTCTATCAGCACGCAGCCGGCACCGGCCTTGACCGTGGCGGAGCGGCGCCGGCCGGAGATCAGGCCCATTTCGCCGAAGAATTCGCCGCGGCGCAGAGTGATGTGCTGCTGGCCGGCATCGTCCAGGGCGATATGCACTTCGCCGTCGACGATGGAATAGAAACTGTTGGTGTAATCGTTGCGCGCGAACACGGTTTCGCCGGGGCGCGGCGTGCGCAGGTCCGAATCCAGCATGAATTCGCGCAGTTGCAGCGGCGTGATATGCGACAGCACGCGCACGTTTTTCTGGATCCGCGCCAGCGCCTCGTCCACGCCGCGGAAGCCGGGCATGCCGCCGAGCTTGGCTTTCAGCAGCGGCTCGTCGGCGGGTTCCACGCGCTCGCCGCGGATGTATTCGATGACTTCGTAGCCCTGGTTCATCGCCTGCTTGATCAGCGGATAGCCGCCCAGCGCGCCGACGATGTAGAGGCCTTTCACATTGGATTCGTACTGCGGGCTGATCGCCGGCACTGCGGCCGGATCCTTGCTGGGAAAGACTACGCCGCAGGCTTCGACAAAGCCGCGCGGCGCGGTGGCGCCGAGGCGGGCGATGACGCGGTCGATCAGCAGCTGCGCCTTGCCGTTGGGCGTGGACAGCACCATGCGGCCTTTCTTGCGGCCTACGCTGAGGGCATCGACGCGCTCGGGCGCGGCGTTGTAGTAGCACTCGATCAGGCCGTCCTCGATGGCCTTGAGTATGGCGGTCTCGTTGCCTTTCTTGGCGCGGGCGAATTCGTCGCGGCGGTTGATGATGACGACATTGTTCTGCTTCGCCAGGGCGATGGCGTTTTCTATCGCCGCGTCGCCGGCGCCGACGACGACGATGGTCTCGCCTTCGTATTCATCCGGATCGTCCAGCTGGTATTGCACGAAGGGCAGGTCCTCGCCCGGCGTGCCCAGCTTGCGGATATTGCCCTGCAGGCCTATGCCCAGCACCACGAACTGGGCCTCGAAGCGCGCGCCGTTGGCGCAGTCGAGCTGGAACAGGCCATCGTCGCGGCGCCTGATCGCGCTGACTTCGTGGTTGTGGCGCACGTTGATCTTCAGCCGTGCGGCGGATTCGTTCCAGGCGTCGAGGATGGCCTCGCGCGAACCGGCCTTGAACGGCACGGGCGAGCGCAGCGGGAGTATCCCCGGCTCGTCCATGACGAATTTGCCTTTCTGGTAACGGAAGATGGTGTTGGACAGGTGCGGCTCGGCTTCCAGCAGCACATGCGATTCGCCGCGTTCGGCCGCACGCGCCGCGGCCGAGATGCCGCCCGGGCCGGAGCCGACGATGGCAATGCGGAAGCGCTCGCTCATTCGTTCCTCGCTGGGCCGGCCTTGCGGCCGCCGGGCTGCTGCTACGAAGGCGCTGTGCAGCGGGCCGCCGGCGGCGGTCCTGGAGCATGCGCACCGACTTTAACGCATACGGGCGGCTATCCATGACAGAAGGGCGCGGCTCCTAGCATACTCGGCGCCGGCGGCGGGCCGCAGCGGACCTTCGTGCCCGGCCGCGCCGGTCCGCGAACGGAGACGCAATGAGACCTGTGGAACGTCAAGGCGCGGTGGCCGATACGGTCGCGCGCATCCTGGCCCATGGCGGCGCGGCGATACGCCTGGCCGCGCCGCTGGGACTGGGCAAGCCGAATGTGCTGCTCAACGCGCTGTACCAGGCAGTGGCGGCGGATGCCTCGCGCCAGCTGCATATCTTCACCGCGCTGTCGCTGGTCCGGCCCAAGCCGAAATCCGAGCTGGAGCGGCGCTTCCTCGAACCCTTCCTGGCACGCCATTTCGGCGCCGACTATCCGGACCTGGACTACGCCGTCGCCCGCCGCGATGGCCGGTTGCCGGCGCATATCCGGGTCAGCGAGTTCTATTTGCAGTCCGGCGGCTTGCTGGACAACGCCCAGGCCCAGCGCGAATACACCTGCCTGAACTACACCCATGTCGCGCGCGACATGGCGGTGGCCGGGATCAATGTCGTGGTGCAGATGGTGGCGCGGCGCGTGGACGGCGGCCGCGAGCGCCTGAGCCTGGCCAGCAATCCGGACGTGACCCAGGACCTGCTCGACGAAATGGCGGCCCAGGGCCGGCCGCGGCCGCTGGTGGTCGGCGTGGTCCACCCGCGCCTGCCGTTCATTGCCAACGAGGCGGAGATCGGCGCGGATTTCTTCGACGTGCTGCTGGACGACCCCGCCTGCGACCATGTGCTGTTCGCGCTGCCGCGGGAGTCGGTCAGTACCGCCGAATTTGCCCTTGGCCTGCACGCCAGCACCCTGGTTGCCGACGGCGGCACCCTGCAAATCGGCATCGGCGCGCTGTCGGACGCGGTGGTGCACGCGCTGCTGCTGCGCCAGCGCGATCCGGCTGCCTACGGCGAGGCGCTGGCCGCGCTGGGCGGCGCCAGCGAACTGGCCGGGCGCATCGGCGGGCTGCAGCCGTTCGAGCGCGGCCTGTACGGCGCCAGCGAGATGGTCATGGACGGCTTCATGCACCTGGCCAGGGGCGGCGTGCTCAAGCGCCGCGTGTTTGACGATTTCCCGCTGGAGCAGGCCCTGGCCGAAGGCCTGATCGGCGAAACCATCCGTCCCGGCGACGTGGAGCGGCTGCACGCGGCCGGCGCGCTGCCGGGGCTGATCCAGCTGCCGGACCTGGCCCGCCTGGTGCGCTGCGGCCTGCTGCCCGAAGGCAGCCGCATCGACGGCGACAGCGTGCTGCTGCCCGACGGCGAGCGCGTGCCCTGCGACCAGCGCGAGCTGCCCGCCCGCGCCGCCCTGGGCCGGGCCATGAGCGGGCGCAGCCTGCGCGACGGGCGCTATCTGCGCGGCGCCTTCTTCCTCGGCTCGGCGGAGTTCTACCGCTGGCTGGGCGGGCTGGCGGGGCCGGACTTCGATGGCCTGTCCATGACCCGCGTGTCGGATATCAACCAGCTCTACGGCGGGCGCGAGATCCTCGACGCGCTGCAGCGCCGCCACGGCCGCTTCTTCAACACCTGCATGATGGCCACGCTGCTGGGCGCGGCGGTGTCCGATGCGCTGGAGGACGGCCGCGTGGTCAGCGGCGTGGGCGGCCAGTACAACTTCGTCGCCATGGCCCACGCCCTGCGCGACGGACGCTCCATGCTGCTGCTGCGCGCCAGCCGCGGCAGCGGCGACAAGGCGCGTTCCAGCATCTTGTGGAATTATGGACACACCACCATCCCGCGCCACCTGCGCGACGTATTCGTGACCGAATACGGCGTGGCCGACCTGCGCGGCAAATCCGACGAGGACTGCGTGCGCGCCATGCTCGCCATCAGCGATGCGCGCTTTGTCGATGCGCTGGCCGAGCAGGCGCGCCAGGCCGGCAAGCTGGCGCCGGATTTCGTCATCCCAGCCGCCTGGCGGCGCAATACCCCGGAGCAGCTGGCCCAGGCCCTGGCGCCGCTGCGCAGGCGTGGCCTGTTTGATGCATTCCCCTTCGGCAGCGATTTCACCCCGGCCGAGCTGCAACTGGCCGGGGCACTGAACTGGCTCAAGCAGCGCGGGAGCACCCGCCGCGGCAAGCTGAGCCTGCTCTGGCGCGCCCTGCGCAGCGGCAGCCCGCAGCCGCAGGAACGGGAATTGCTGCAGCGCCTCGGGCTGGCTGCGCCGGCCTCGGCGGGCGAGCGCTGGCTGCAGCGCCTGGTGCTGGCGGGGCTGCGCCGGGAAAAGGCGGCGTGAGGATGACGTCAAATCTCAGCTTTGCGGTCTAAACTGATGACTGTCCGAAGGAAGCCACAGGGGCAACCTCGATGAGTGAATGGCTCAACCGCCTGGTCCGCGACTGGCCCGAACGGCATCCGCCGCAGCGGGACGACTTCGCGACCGACGCCAAGGCCGTGCGCAACTGGCTCAATCACCTGCCGCTGGCCAATCCCGCCGCGACCTCGCGCCAGCTGCTGGACGCGCTGATGGTGATTAACCGCATGCGCATCGACGCCCAGCAGCGGCTGGACGCGATCGAGCTGCTGCGCGGGCCGGCGCTGCAGGTGGTCGGCGCGATCGACCGGCAGATCCTGCTGGAGACCTTCCCGCTGGCGCCCGCGCGCCAGCAGCAGGCGCGCATGGCGCAGGATTTCGAGCGCGAGCTGGCCCTGGCCTACGAGCAGGCGCTGCACGATTTCTGCGCGCCCGCCGGCAAGGTGCCGTTTCTCAAGGGAAAATCGGTGGCGCTGGCCGCGGTGCGGGCGCTGCAGCACTACGGCAGTCTGCTGGGCAAGGCCTATGCGCTGTATCACACGCCGCCGCAGGGCATCTGGCTGCGCCTGCACGATATCTACATGGCCGCCGCGGCGCTGCGCCTGGACGACAAGGCCGCGGCCGACCCCAGCCTGGGCGGCGCCGAGCTGTCGCCGCGCCACGCCTATGCCCATGCGCTGCTGCTGGCATTGAGCAATCCCTACCGCTACACCCAGCGCGAGATGAGCGACGTGTTCGCCCTGACCCGGGTGCTGGCGCCGCTGTGCCGCATCGCGCCCACCCGCGCCGGCGCCGCCGGCTTCGCCGTGCTGACCGATGCCGACCAGGGCGTGGGCTACGTGCCCGAGGAACGCCAGCTGGCCGCCGAGGGCCTGCTTTCCTTCGATGCCCACCCGGTGCAGCAGGCGGTGGAAGACCAGGTGCGGCGGCTGCCGCCCGGCGCCGACCTGCTGAGTTTCCGCCTCAAGGGCGGCCCGGCGGTGCAGGCGCGCCGTATCGTGGTGGAGCGCCTGATGCGCAGCTGGGGCGGCGGCGCTGAACGCGGCCATACGCGCCTGCCGGCCGGCCATATGCTGGACAGCGTGATCGGCCTGCACGCCCTGCACCACATGCTGGCGGGCGAGGATTTCGACGCCTTCCTGCGCCGCGTGCGCGGCCAGGCCATCAGCCTGTCCGAGCGCGATTCCGCCGCGGCCTGGGCCAGCCAGGCCAGCGAGGCCAGGCCCGCCGTGCAGCGCGCCCGCGTGCTGGACCAGAGCCTGGGCGGCTACCGCCTGGTCTGGGACAAGGCCGACCTGGCCCGGGCCAAGGTCGGCGAGCTGGTCGGCCTGGCCCAGACCCTGGATCCGGACGACGCCGACGACGAGCAGCAGGACTGGATGGTCGGCGTGATCCGCTGGATCCGCATTGACGACGCCGACTCGGTCGATGCCGGCGTGGAACTGCTGGCGCGCCGCGCCCAGCCCGTGGGCCTGGCCAGTTTCGAGGTCACCGGCCAGGTGCGCGCGGCCATGCGCGGCGTGCTGCTGCTGGACCAGGACAACGGCCATGCCATGACCCTGCTGGCGCCGCACCTGTTCGACCGCCACGCGCACGAGCTGGAACTGACCCGCCCGGCCGACCCGCTGGACTGGGAAACCCAGGCCAGCGTCGCCCGCCTGGGCGACGTGACCGTGGTGGACGCGAGCAATTCCTACCAGCGCGTGCTGATCGGGCGCGCGCCCACGCAGGAGGAACTGGCGGAATCCGCAGCGGTGGAGGCGGAGGAAGAGGAGCTGCGGGCCGACGGGACGCGCGGCTGAGAAGCCGGGATTGGGGATTCGGGATTGGCAAGAGCGGGCTGGGGTTTTGTCTACGAGTCCCCAATCCCGAATCCCCAGTCCCGGCTCTCGAATCCCGATAAACTCCGCATTCTTTACGCCCGCCAGCCTTCCGCATGAATTCCACCCCCGAAACCCGCATAGCCGCCGCCGCACTGCGCCGCCACAGCGTGGGCGTCGATGTCGCCGGCGTGCAGGTCGGCGCGCCGGCGCCGATCGTCGTGCAGTCGATGACCAACACCGATACCGCGGACGTGGCGGCGACGACGAAGCAGGTGGCCGAGCTGTGGCGGGCCGGTTCCGAGCTGGTGCGCCTGACCGTCAATACCGCCGAGGCCGCTGCCGCCGTGCCGCGCATCCGCGAGCGCCTGGACATGATGGGCGTGGGCGTGCCGCTGATCGGCGACTTCCACTACAACGGCCATACCCTGCTCACCAACGAGCCGGCCGCGGCCGAGGCTCTGGCCAAGTACCGCATCAATCCCGGCAACGTCGGCTTCGGCAAGAAGAAGGACGTGCAGTTCTCCACCATCGTCGAGCTGGCCATACGCCATGGCAAGCCGGTGCGCATCGGTGCGAACTGGGGCTCGCTGGACCAGGAACTGCTGGCGCGCATGATGGACGAGAACCACGAGCGTGCGCAGCCCTGGGATGCGCCGCGGGTGATGCGCGAAGCGCTGATCCGCTCGGCGCTGGATTCCGCCGCCCGCGCCGAGGAAATCGGCTTGGCGCGCAACCGCATCATTCTTTCCTGCAAGGTTTCCGGCGTGCAGGAACTGATCGCGGTCTACCGCGACCTGGCCGCGCGCAGCGACTACGCCCTGCACCTGGGCCTGACCGAGGCCGGCATCGGTTCCAAGGGCGTGGTCGCCTCCAGTGCGGCCCTGGCCGTGCTGCTGCAGGAAGGCATAGGCGACACCATCCGCATCTCGCTCACGCCTGAGCCGCAGGAGCCGCGCACGCGCGAAGTCGTGGTCGCGCAGGAACTGCTGCAGACCATGGGCCTGCGCGCGTTCACGCCCATGGTCACGGCCTGTCCGGGCTGCGGCCGCACCACCTCCACGTTCTTCCAGGAACTGGCCAAGAAGGTGCAGGACCACGTGCGCGCGCGCATGCCGGAATGGCGCATCCAGTACGACGGCGTGGAAAACCTCACCCTCGCAGTGATGGGCTGTGTCGTGAACGGACCGGGCGAGTCCAAGCATGCCAATATCGGCATCTCCCTGCCGGGCAGCGGCGAGGCGCCGTCGGCGCCGGTGTTCATCGACGGCGTGAAGACCCACACGCTGCGCGGCGAGGGCATCGCCGACGAGTTCGTCAGCCTCGTCGAGCACTACGTCGCCGACAAATACCGCGCGAAGGCGGGCTGAGGCAGCGCCGCCGCTGTTGCCGGAATGGCGCGTTCGCCGTGGCGGGCGCGTCCGCCGCGGCGCGGACCGTTCTGCAATTCCGCGAAAATTTCCGCCGCGCCGTGTCGATTCCGCCGGCGCTGCTTCGACGCTTGGCCAGGAGCCCGCTTTCGCCGCCGTTGCGGCGGGCGGAACATCAGCTCCCGGTGCAGGACGTATCCGCCGCGGCGGAGTCCTGTGCCTTCTCCGACCAGGGCCAGGCCCTGACCAGCCAAGGAGTCCCACGCATGAAGCTCAATGCCTACCTGACCTTTAACGACAGCTGCGAAGCGGCGTTCAAGTACTACGCCGAACACCTCGGCGGCACCATCGTCGACCTGATGCGCGTGGGCGACGCGCCGCCGATGGAAGAGGGCGCGCCGCCGTATTCCAAGCCCAACAACATCATGCACGCGATGATGACCATAGGCGACGGCACGCTGATGGGGTCCGACGCAATGGAACCTTACTGCCCCTACGTGAAACTGCAGGGCATTTCCGTCGCCCTGCATCCGGACTCGGTGGCCGAGGCCGAGCGCGTCTTCGCCGTGCTGGCCGACGGCGGCGAAGTGACCATGCCGCTGGAACGCACCTTCTGGGCGGTGCGCTTCGGCACCGTCACCGACCGCTTCGGCGTGCCCTGGATGATCAACTGCGAGAAGGAATGACGGCGCAGTGCGCACGTGCATGAATCGGCCGTGATCGGTCTGCGCCGCCGCCGCCGGCGGTGCGGGCCAACGGCCTTCGCAGCGGCTAGACTGCGGCGTCTTTTTCCGGGGCTCCGATCCATGCTCAAGCGTGTGTCTGCTTTGCTGCTGCTCATCTTCTGCTGGACGGCGGCCGCCGCGGCGGACAACGCCGCTGCGGCGCCGCGCATCCTGGTCGGCGAACACGAAGGCGCCGCCTGGCGCATCGACGTGCCGGCCAACTGGAACGGCGCACTGATTGTCTCCTTCCGCGGCAACACGCCCGAGCCGGTGCGCTTCGACGACCAGCCCTATACCGGCGGCGGCCGCGTGGTGATGCTGCAGCGCGGTTTCGCCCTGGCCCAGTCAGGCTATGCGCGGCCGGACTGGAATATCGAGGACGCCTACCGCGACAGCGAATGGCTGCGCAAACATTTCGGCAAGATCCTGGGAAAGCCGCGCCGCACCTATGCCATAGGCCAGTCCATGGGCGGCCTGGGCGTGGCCTACGCGCTGGAGCAGCCGGGTACGGCCTACGACGGCGGGCTTTCCCTGGCCGGCACGCTGGGCGGCGGCGATGCGCTGTTCGAGCAGGCTTTCGCCAATCTGGCCGCGTTCGACTATTACCTGCCCGGCGTGATCGGCGACATCGCGCCGGTGGCCGATACGCGGATGCCGGACGCGGACAGCGTCGGCAAGCTCGAAGCCGCCCTGGCCGGCAAGCCTGCGGCGCGCGCCGCGCTGGCCGCGCTGCTGGGCATCAGGCCCGAAGCCGTGGCCGAACAGATCGCGGTAAACCGTTTCATGCTGGCGCGGGCGCAGAAACTGGCCGGCGGCAATCCGGTCGGCAATGCGCACTGGCTGTATTCCGGCAGCGGCGATGACGCCGCGCTCAATGCCGGCGTGCGCCGCTATGCCGCCGATGCCAAGGCCTACGACTTCCTGCGCCGCAACTACGCGCCCAGCGGCAAGCTGGGCAAGCCCTTCCTCGCACTGCAGACCGTGCACGATCCGCTGGTCAGCGCCGCAGCCACCAACAGCTATGCCGCGGCCGTGCGCCGTGCCGGACGCGAGCCGAATTTCGTGCAGCAGTACGTGCCGGGCGAGGAACACCTGGGCTTCGACATAGGCCAGATCGTGGCTGCGATCGACAGCCTGGTTGCCTGGGTGGAGCTGGGCCGGCGTCCGGTTTCCGGCATGCAGCCCGCGCCCGCGGGCGCGGCGGCGGCCGCCTCCGCGCCGGCGTCCGCAGCGGTGCCGCCGCACCAGCAGTTCGAGCTGGATTCGGCCGAACTCAAGGAAAAGCGCCGTCTGACCGTCTATCTGCCGCCGGACTACGCCGCGACGCAGACGCGCTATCCCGTGCTGTACATGCCCGACGGCGGCCTGCAGGAAGACTTCCCGCACGTGGCGGCCACGGTCGATGCCGCCATCCGCGCGGGGCAGATGCGGCCGCTCATCATCGTCGGCATCGAGAACACCGAGCGCCGCCGCGACATGACCGGGCCTACCGAGGTGGCCGAGGACCGCAAGATCGCGCCGCGTGTCGGCGGCTCGGCTGCATTCCGGCGTTTTATCCGGATGGAATTGTTCAAGGAGGTCGATGCGCGCTACCGCAGCAGCGGCGAACGCGCCATCATCGGCGAGTCGCTGGCCGGGCTGTTCGTGCTCGAATCCTGCCTGGGGCCCGAGGCGCTGTTCAGCACCTGCATCGCGCTGAGTCCCAGCCTGTGGTGGAACAACCAGGCCCTGCTGCGCGCGGCGCCGGAACTGCTCAAGGCACAGCCGCGCCAGCCGGCGCGCATCGTGTTCGCCTCCGCCGACGAGGACAATATCGCGCCGTTCACCGCGCAGCTGGCCGAAGCGCTGCGCGCCGCTTCGGCGCCGGGCCTGTCCTGGCACTACGAGCCGCATGCGGAACTGCGCCACGACACCATCTACCGCGCACTGGCGCCGGGCCTGCTGCGGCGCCTGTTCCCCGCGGTCACCGGCGCGCCGCCGGCGGCGCCGGTCCGGCCCTGAGGCACGCATGACCGCACACACGGACACGGTCTGGCTGTTCGGCTACGGCTCGCTGATCTACAAGGTCGATTTTCCCTGGCTGGAGCGGCGTCCCGCCTGGCTGCAGGGTTGGGCGCGGCGCTTCTGGCAAGGTTCGCACGATCACCGCGGCACGCCCGAGGCGCCGGGCCGCGTGGTCACCCTGATCGCGTCCGCCGGCGCGCGCTGCCGCGGCATGGCCTATCGCATCAGTCCGGATGTGTTCGCCCATCTGGATCATCGCGAGAAGAACGGCTATGCCCGGCGCAGCCTGGAATTCTGCTTCGACGACGGCGGCTGCGTGCAGGGCGTGGTCTATGTGGCCGACCCGGCCAATGAAGCCTTCCTGGGCGAGGCGCCGGAGGCGGACATCGCACGGCAGGTCGCCGTTTCGCACGGGCCCAGCGGGGCGAACCGCGATTACGTGCTGGGACTGGCCCAGGCCCTGCGCGAACTCGGCGGGCTCGACGCGCACGTGGCGGCGATTGAATCGCATCTGCTGGGGCTGGACGCGGCGCACGCCGTGGCCAAGTAGCCGCTGCGTCGTTGCGGCGTCGCGCTCAGCCGGCTTTCTTCTTCCTTGCCGCCATGCGCGCCACGACCGCGGCGCCGGTGAGTTCGCGCAGCGCGTCCTTGCCGACCCAGCGCGGTGCGGCCGCTGTCGCCGCCGCCAGGCGCCGGGCTACAGCGACCGCGGCCGCATGCAGCCGCGGATTGCGCTTGCCTATGGAACGCAGCGCCCAGTTCACCGCCTTCTTGACGAAATTGCGTTCGTCGGCGGCGGCGGCTTCGATCAGCTCCAGGCCGCGCAGGTAGTTCGCATCGCCGGCTTTCTTGTCGTGCACGGTGAGGCTGGCGAGCAGGGCGAAGGCGGCGCGGCGCACGAATTCCTCGCCGCGGGCCGACCATTCCTCCACTTTGTCCCAGGCCTGGGGCGTGCGGTCGAACAGGGCGAAGCAGGCGGTGTCGCAGTGCGCCCAGTTGTCGAAATCCCGCGCCCAGCGCTCCATCTGCGCCGGCGTTACCTGGGCCGGCGCAGCCACGTAGCAGGCGAGCATGCGCGCCTCGTAGATGCCGGTCTGCCACAGCGCCTCGGCCAGCGCGTGATTGCGGCCGAACTGTTTGGCCACGGCCTGCACATCGCGCATGGAGACACCCAGGGCCTTGTCGTTCGGAATGGCGTAGCGCGCCATGCCTTCGCGCACCTTGGCGCTGGCGTGCTGCCGGAGTGCGGCCAATGCCTGTTCGCAGAGTTGGGCCGGCAGGGTGTCGCTGTGGGCAGCGGCGGGTCGGCGGCCGGCCTTGGCGGCAGGGCTGGGCGCGGCTTTTTCGCGGGGCGGTCTTGCCGGTAGAGAGGGCTGCGGCGTGGTCGAGGTTCCGCGGGCCGCGGGCTTCTTCGCCGTCGCTTTCGTTGCCGGAAATTTGGACGCCGCGTTTCGATCCGGCGATGCCTTTGCCGGCCTCGCCTTTGACGCGCGCGCGGATTTGTTGTTGTCCGCCCCGGCGGCAGTCCTGCGGGAATTCTGCGTCATCGCGGCCAGGCTCCGGTGCGGCGGACAGGGGACATAAATAGCAGAATGCAAAGCGCTGCGGCGACAATGCGCGGCAGGCGCCGATCGAGGTGCGCCGGCGGACGCACCTCGATCGTCAGGCGCGCGGCAATGCGCTCAGCCCAGGTCGGCCAGCGCGGCGCCGGCTTCGTCCGTGGCCAGCCACGCGGCCAGGCGGTCGTAGCCCATTTCGACACCTGCGGCCATCGGGAACTTCATCACGGCATCGCGCACTTCCTGGGAGGCATAGCGTACGGTCAATGTCAGCGTGGTCTGGCCGGCGGCTTCGCTGAGCACGATGGATGAAATCGCGTCGCCTTCGTACCAGGCCTGGTCGAAGCGTTCGCTGCTGACCATACGTTCGGGCGCGACGTATTCAAGGATCTCGCCGCTCATGCCCATTACTTCGCCGCTGGCGCTGTTATGCCAGACGTAGCGATAGCGGCCGCCGGCGCGGGCGTCGATCTCGCAGGTTTGCAGGCTCCAGCCCGGCGGGCCGGAAAACCAGCGCTTGAGCAGTTCGGCCTGGCTCAAGGCGGCAAAGACCAGGCGGCGCGGCGCGGCGAAGACCCGCACCATCTGCACTTCGCGATCGCCGGGCGTGCTGACGGTAAGCGTACCGGTACGGTTCATTGCGGTTTCCTTCAAGGTTTCTTGCGGGGTTTGGGGGGCTTGCGGCGGGTGGATTGCTGCTCGGCGGCCTGCATTTCCTGCAGCAGGACATCGAGATTCTCGAAACGGGTTTCCCAGAGCTGGCGGTAGGCCTCCAGCCATTCATTCGCGGCCGCCAGCGGCGCCGCCTCCAGCCGGCACGGCCGGCGCTGTGCATCGCGGCCGCGGCTGATCAGCCCGGCCAGTTCCAGCACCTTGAGATGCTTGGAAATCGCCGGCTGGCTCATGGCGAAAGGCTCGGCCAGCTCAGTCACCGAAGCCTCGCCCAGCGCCAGCCGCGCGAGGATCGCGCGACGGGTCGGATCGGCCAGCGCGGCGAAGGTGGCGTCGAGGTGAGTGGTTGGCGTCATTGCATAACCTTGTTGTTACATAACTATGTGGTTATGAATTTAGGTGGCGGTGACGGGGGCTGTCAAGCGGGGGATTCGGGATCGGAGTCGGTGGTCGGGGATCGGGGATCGGGGAGTCGGATATTCGTAGATCTGGGCGCCGGGAATTCGAGGCGTGTCGGTATGCAGATTGGGAGGAGAAGTGACGGCGAAAACGACCCCCTTGATCCCGCTGCAGGCGTCTGAAGCCCTTATGTCTCGCCGCCCCCGTACTCTAGGCGTCGAGAGCCGGCATGCGCGCCCGTAAAGCCCCTGGTGAGCAACCGAGGGAGAGCCTGGAGCCGCATGCCGGAACTCACGAAGCGCCCG
>NZ_JANFQO010000017.1 GCF_024437735.1 Tahibacter harae
GGTGGAACTCAGCACGTAGTCGCTGGGCGAGGACGTGATCGCGAGCACGAGGGTCTCGCCGTTCTCGATCGCCGCATCGTCGATCAGGCTCAGCGGCAGCGGAAAATCGTTGCCGTCGTAGACGCCGGCCGGCACGGTCACGCTGAGCGTGTCGGTGCCGCTGGCCGTGCTGAAATCGCTGCCGCGCGTCGCGGTGCTCGCGCCCTGCACGGCCAGCTGCACGGTGATGCCGCCGCTCGGCACCGTGCCGACCACGCGCAGTGTCGGCAATGCTGGCGTGGCTTCGCCTTCGCGCACCGTCGCCGTCGCGCTGCTCAATTCCACGAACGGGCGCAGGGTGACCTGGATATCGTCGATGAAGTTGCCGATGGTCGCGCTACCGCCGCCGGCGAAGATCGATTCAAAGCCGATCGCATGCACCGCGGTGGAACCCAGCCAGGTGAATTGGCCGGAATAGTCGCGCCAGCCGTTGCTCGCGGCCGCGTGGTTGCAGCTGTTGCCGCTGACGCCGCCGTCGGCCGTGCTGGTGCCGTAGCAGGTGTTCACCGCGCCGTCGCCGTCGTTCTGCGTGGCCGCGCGCACGACGCGGTTGGTGCCCGCGCTGCTGCCGATGCGGAACTCGGTCACGTCATTCACCGTCGCGCTCTGCCGGCCGCGGTGGCTGAAGCGCCAGCCTATGGGCTCGCCCGTGGCCAGGCACACGTTCTGGTAGATGCGCGAACTGGCCTCGGCATTCAGCTCGGCGAATTGGGACCCCGAGCGCGCAACGACGCTGTTGTACCCCGACCGCCAGATTTCAATCAGCGGCCCCGGCGTCTGCGCCACGTTCGGCGCACAGCCCACGCCGTTCTGCGACGGATGCGTCGTCGTCCAGCCCGGCACCAGCGCCTCGGATACCTGGAAATAGCAGTTCGACGGCGCCGCACTCGGCAGCTCGAAGCCCAGGTTGACGAAGGTGCGTTGCACCTGGGCCAGCGCCGGCACGGCGGCCAGTACACCCAACACGCCGGCAAGAACCCGGCGGAAAACATTCAACCGACGACACGCCATGGTCAACCCCTGGAAAATGCGTAGTTACGGATGGACAGCCCGCCCGACAGCGGCTGTGCGGGCCGGCGCCGGGCGCCGCGCGGATCAAATAAAGCGTTCTGCATGAGGTTCCCCGGATGCACGGAAGGCGGCTCCAGCCTGGGCTGGCGGCGGCGTCTTCCCGTGACCGACATTCGGTGAGAAACGTGATCATTCCGCGCAAACCAGCAAGCGCAGCGGGCGGCTTGCGGCGAATCACACCGGGCCCTGCCCAACTGCCGCCGGAAAATCCAGGGACTGCTTCCTTTGCGCCCCCCGGCGGGCGCCGGTACCTGACGGCCGCGGCCGGGCGACGGCAGCGGGCGCCGGGAAGTGGGATCGGGGAATCAGGAGCGCCCCGCTCCGCCAGGTGCTGACCGCGGTCTCGCCAAAGCCGGCCACGGGATTACAACCAGATGCTGTCTCCGCGGATGCGACGCCAGCTCAAGGCGTGCGGAAGGGAGCCGGCCCCGGTGCTGGGTCGCTGCGTGGAATTCGCGGACAGGCGTCCTGCCGAAGGCCCAAGCCTGGTCCGGCGGCAGCACCTGAACGCACCGGGTAATGGGTGGATCCCGGTCATCGCGGGCAACCAATCATCACCGAGTCAGTTCACCGTGCGACAGGAAGCCCTCGACTGCAGCCGGAACCAGCGCGCTTGCCCGGCTTCGTCCGGTAAACCGATCGGGCTACGACAGCTTGAGCAGGCTTTCTTCGGCGCGAGCGCCTCCGGTCTGGGCTTCGCCGCGGTAGTGGTCGCGGATCAGCGAACCGAGTTCCGCGGGCGGCCGCAGTGGAGCGCGCTGGGCGGCAAACCCCTTCAACGAGGCGCAGCCACCGCCCTCAAGCCGCCGAACAGATCCGCGCAATATCCTCGTAGCCATGAAACACCGCACTCTTTCCGCAGCCGGGGCAGCCCGGGTCGCGGCTCAGGCGCAGCTCGCGGAAGCTGGCGGCGAGCGCGTCGTAGCACAGCAGGCGGCCAACCAGGCTGTCGCCGCGGTCGAGCAGCAGCTTGAGTGCTTCGGTGGCCTGCAGCAGGCCGATCACGCCGGGCAGTACGCCGAGTACGCCGGCTTCGGCGCAGTTGGGGGCATCGGCGGCGGCTGGCGGTTCGGGGAACAGGCAGCGGTAGCAGGGCGAGTCTTCGCGCCGTGCGTCGAATACGCTGGCCTGGCCGGTGAAGCGATGTACCGCGCCGTAAACCAGCGGGATGCGCAGGCGGCGGCAGGCGGCATCGAGCAGGTAGCGGGTGGGGAAATTGTCCGCGCCGTCGATGACGACATCGGCGCCGGCCAGGCAGTCCTCGACATTGGCCGCGAGCAGGCGCTGCTCCACGGTCTCGATGTCTATGCGCGGATTCAATGCGAGCAAAGCCATGCGCGCCGATTCGGTCTTGCGCATGCCCACGCGCGCTTCCGCGTGCACGACTTGGCGCTGCAGGTTGGAACGCTCCACCCTGTCGTCGTCGATCAGACGCAGGCGGCCCACGCCGGCGGCGGCCAGGTAGAGCGCCGCCGGTGCGCCCAGACCGCCGGCGCCGATCAGCACGATGCGCGCCGCGCCCAGGCGCTGCTGTCCGGCCAGACCGACTTCGGGCAGCAGCAGATGACGCGAATAGCGTTCGCTGCTGTCGGCATCCAGTCCGCCGCGCTGCACCGGCAGGCCGGCGGCCAGCCAGGCGGCGTAGCCGCCGGCGACGGAGGCGACGTTGGCATAGCCCAGCTGCTGCAGGGTATCCGCGGCGAACAGCGAGCGCTGACCGCTGCCGCACAGCGCCAGCACGCGGCGTGTGCGATCCGGCACCTGCTCGGCGATGCGCAATTCGAGAAAACCGCGCGAAATTCCCAATGCCCCCTGGGGCGTGCCGGGAGCGCGTTCGGCGTCCTCGCGCACGTCGATAAGGACGGCGCCGGCCGCGGCCTCGCGCGCCGCATCGGCGGGCGAAATTTCCGCGATGCGCCGGCGCAGGCCGGCCAGCAGTTGATCGCGATTCGGGGCTTGTGACATGGGTACGACCTCAGTCCAGCGGCAGTATTTCCACGCAATCGCCGATGGCCAGCGCCTGCGGTTCTTCGGGCAGCACGATCAGGCAATCGGCTTCGGCCACGCTGCGCAGCACGCCGGAACCCTGGCGCGGAAACGGCGTGACCCACAGCGTGCCATCGCTGCGCGACTCGCGCCAGGCGCGCTGGAATTCGGCGCGGCGATGGTTCTTCACGATGGGCGCAGCCAGGCGCGCGTGCCAGCACGGCGCGGCCAGCGCATCGCGGCCGGCCCAGGTTTGCAGCAGCGGTGCGACCAGCAGGCGGAAGGTGGCCAGCCCCGACACCGGATTGCCCGGCAGGGCGAATACCGGCGTCTCGCCGATCGCCCCGAACAACAGCGGCATGCCGGGCTTCATGCGGACTTTCCAGAAATCCACCGTGCCGATCTCGGCCAGCAGGCGCGGCAGGAAATCCGCCTCGCCGGCCGACACGCCGCCGGAGCTGAGCACCAGATCGGCCTCGCCGGCCGCTTGCTGCAGAGCGCGGCGCAGTGCGTCGACATCGTCGCGCACGTGCTCGTGACGCAGCAGCGTGACGCCCTGCTCGCGCAGCAGGCCGCCCAGGCTGTAGCGATTGGAGTTGTAGACCTGGCCGTGGCCCAGCGGGATGCCGGGCGCGACGATCTCGTCGCCGGTGGTCAGCAGCACGGCGCGCGGCGCACGCACCACCTCGACCGCGGTCAGCCCCAGCGATGCCAGCACGCCCACGCGCGCCGGGCTCAGGCGAACGCCGGCCCGCAGCGCGCATTCGCCGCTGGCGAAATCCTCGCCGGCGGCACGCACGTTGGCGCCCGCGGTTTCGCCGGCGGCGACCATGACGGCATCGCCTTCGACGCGCACGTTTTCCTTGATCACCACGGTGTCCGCGCCGCGCGGCAGCGGGGCGCCGGTGGTGATGCGCAGGCAGTCGAACGGGCCGACTGCGGCCTCGCGTGCGTCGCCGGCCAGGCGTGTGCCGACCAGGCGGAATGCCTGCTCGCCCACCGCCGGCAGATCCGCGCTGCGCAGGGCGAAACCGTCCATGGCCGAGTTGGCCTGGGCGGGCACGTCGATAGAGGCGACCACGTCTGCGGCCAGGATGCGTCCCAGCGCAGCATCGAGTTCCACCGTTTCCGGCGGCAGCAGGCGCCGCGCGGCGCGGGCTATCACGCGGGCGCGGGCCTGGGCGACAGAAAGCATGGCCACCGGCGGCTGGGCGGGGTCAGAGGGCGGCATCGCGGAAATCCTGCGCAGTGTTGAGATTGGCGAAGCGGCCGGCGCTGGCGCTGAAATCCACTTCAGTACAAGAATACGAGTCCTGCCAACGCCAGACCGGACGCTGCGGATCCTCGTCCAGGCCCGGCGGCACGACGCGCGCACAGTGGTACAGCGCGAACAGCGGCTGCCGGCGCAGGCCGTCATGGGCGACGACGACGGCGGCATCGCCGCGCCGCTGCCACAGCTGTCGTACCAGGTCCGCGCCCGGCGCGGGACTGTCCACGGGCACGGTCAGCAGCCATTCGCTGCGGCATTCGCCCAGCGCAGTCGCTATGCCTTCCAGCGGGCCGCGGAAACCGGGCCGGCGGTCGGCGCAGACGCGGCCGTAGCGGGCGTATTCGTCGGCATGGCGATTGGCGAGAATGAGGATCCCGTCCACCTGCGGCGCGATGGCGGCCGTGACCCAGGCGATCAGCGGCCGGCCCTGCAACAGGGCCAGGCCCTTGTCCACGCCGCCCAGCCGGCGCGCGGCGCCGCCGGCCAGGATGGCGGCGGCGAGGCTGGCGCTGCGTGCTGGATCTGCCATTGCGGCCCTGCCCTTCAGGCGCTTTCCCGGTGTGCGCGGCCGCGGCTGCTCGCGCGCCTGCGCCTGCGGCGACACGCGGACTGCACGCTGCCGGCATGGGCGGCCATCACCGCATCAGCGCTTCTTGGCGTTGCGGATCATGCGCTGGCGCTTGCGCTGCTGCCCTTCGGTCAGTTCGTTCTTGCGCCCGGCGAAGGGATTTTCGCCGTCGCGGAATTCCAGCCGCAGCGGCGTGCCGACCAGCTTGAAGCGCTTGCGGAAGAAGTTCTCCAGATAGCGCTTGTAGCTGTCGGCCAGGTGCTTGGTGCGCGAACCGTGGATGACGATGGTCGGCGGGTTGCTGCCGCCGGGATGGGCGTAGCGCAGTTTGGGCGCATGGCCGCGCACCAGCGGCGGCTGGTAGGACTCGTAGGCCATTTCCACGGCCTTGTTCAGTTCGGATGAGCTGAACTGGCGCGTCGCCGAAGCATGCGCGCGATCGACCGCTTTCATGAGTTCGCGCAGGCCCGAGCCGTGCTTGGCCGAGATGAACACGCGCTCGGCCCAAGCGACGAAATCCAGGCGCCGCTCCAGCGATTTCTCGCATTGCTCGCGCTGGTACTTCGACAGGTCATCCCATTTGTTGGCCACGACGACCAGCGCGCGCGCTTCGTTCAGCACGTGGCCGATCAAGGTCGCATCCTGCTCCGACACGCCTTCCTGCGCGTCGATCATGACCAGCACGACCTGGGCCGCGGCGATAGACTGCAGCGTCTTGATCACGCTGAACTTCTCTATCGCCTCTTCGACACGGGCGCGGCGGCGCACGCCGGCGGTGTCGATCAGGGTGTATTTCTTGCCGTCGCGCTCGATAGGGACGCGGATCGAATCGCGCGTGGTGCCGGCGATGTCGGAGACGACGACGCGGTTTTCGCCGAGCAGGCGGTTGACCAGGGTGGATTTGCCAACGTTGGGCCGGCCGACGATGGCGACGCGGATGCCCTGGTCGGCGGCTTCTTCCGCCTCGACTTCATCGTCCGGCGGCAGCTGCGGTTCTATCGCCTCGATCAGGCCGTCGACGCCGCGCCCGTGCGAGGCGGCCAGCGGCACCAGGGTACTGATGCCCAGCGCGGCGAATTCCGCCAGGCTGCCGGCTTCGTCCAGGCCGTCGGTCTTGTTGACGCCGACCAGCAGCGGTTTGCCGCGCTTGCGCAGGTCGGCCAGGATGTCGCGGTCCAGCGCGGTCAGGCCGGCGCGCGCATCGGTCACGAACACGACCACGGCGGCTTCGTCGACGGCGAGCTGCACCTGTTTGGCAGTCAGCGCGTCTATGCCTTCGTCATCGCCGGACAGGCCGCCGGTATCGACCACCACGAACGGACGCGAGCCCAGGCGGCAGATGCCGTAGTGGCGGTCGCGGGTCAGGCCGGGCTGATTGGCGACCAGGGCATCCCGCGTGCGGGTGAGCACATTGAACAGGGTCGACTTGCCGACATTGGGACGACCGACCAGAGCGACGACGGGCAACATGCGCGGAACCTGCTGAGTCAGGCCGGACGGCGAGCGCCGGGCCTGGTGGATACGAAGAACAAGCGATGCATCGCCCGAACGCGGGAATACACCGCTGTCAGCCGGACCTGCAACCCTGTCCGGTGCGACCGGAGCCGCCGCACCGTCCCGGCCGCGCCGCCTCGCGGCGGCGCGCCGTGAAACTGCTTACAACTGGGCGCGGAAGGCGCCCAGTTTGCCTTTGGCATCGACGACGTAGACCGTGTCGCCGACGACCAGCGGTGTGGCGCGGATGGCGTCCTTGGACAGGCGCTCGCGCGCGACCAGCTTGCCATCGGCGATCGCCAGCCAGTGCACATAGCCCTGCAGATCGCCGACGACGACGTAGTCGCCCTGCACCGCCGGACCGCTGAGCCAGCGGTGCAGCAGCGCATCCTGCTTCCACATCGAGGCGCCGCTGGCGCGGTCCAGCGCCCACACCTGGGACTGGTCATCCACCGCATAGACCTGACTGGCCGACACGCCGACATTCGTATAGCCGGACAGCGTGCGGTTCCACAGCTGGCGGCCGCTGGTGACGCTGAAGGCGACGACCTGGCCGTGGTAGGCGCCGGCGAAGCCGACGTCGCCGTCGATGAAGATGTCGCCGTCGATATCGCTGAGGCGCTCGACCTCGGTGCGGCCTTCACTGACGGCCAGGGCCTGTTCCCAGGCGGCGGCGCCGTCGCTGGAGCGCATGGCCATGATCTTGCCGGCGTCGGTCGCATTCAGCACCAGTTCGCCGGCCAGCCGCGGCGCGGCATTGCCGCGCAGCGACAGCAGCGGCACGGTGCCGCGGTCGTTGACCCAGCGCTGCTTGCCGTCGTTGATGTCGAAGGCGTAGACGCGGCCGTCGTTGCTGCGCACATAAACCGTGCCGTCGCCGATGGCCGGCGCGGCCACCACTTCGGCCGAGACGCGCGCGCGCCAGCGTTCGGTGCCGTTGGCCGCGTCCAGCGCAATCACGTCGCCGTCCAGGCCGCCGATGGCGACCACGCCCTGCCCCACGCCGGGACCGCCGGAGAAGCGCAGGTCGAAGTCCTTCTTCCACAGTTGCTTGCCGCTGGCGGCGTCCAGCGCCAGCACTTCGCCGTCGACGCCGGCCGAGTACAGATTGCCGCCGGCCAGGGCCGGCATCATGCGGATGCCCGACATGCCCGCGCCCTTGCCCAGGCCGCGGCTCCAGATTTCCTTTACGCCGAGGCTGGGGGCCAGCTCGGTCAGTTCCTTGGGTTCGGCGATGTTCTCGCGCTTGGAGCTGCTGCGCTGGAACCAGCCGCAGCCGCTCAGCAGAACCAAGCTCGCCAGGCCGCCGATGAGGAGGGCCGACTTCTTCATGAGTTCTGCTTCTCCGTCGTCGCTACGGCGACGGCCGGAGCGGCGCCGCCGGCATCATCGAGCTTCATTTCCAGGCCCTGGCGGCCGGGAGCCATCGGCTCCAGCGCATCAAGGGAGGCCTGGTAGGCGCTGCGGGCTTCGTCGCGCTTGCCCTGGGAAAGAAGAATGTCGCCGCGCAGTTCGGCGATGCTGGCGGCGTAGCCGGCGACCGGCAGCGCGGAAAGCAGCTTCAGCGCTTCGTCGGCCTTGTCGGCGGCGAACTTGACCTTGACCAGGTTCTGTCCGGCCAGGCTCTTGAGCGCGTCGGTACCGGCATTGTCATACGCCCACTGCAGCGCCTGCTCGGCGGCAGCGAGGTCCTTGCGCGCCACGGCCGTCTCGGCCCAGCGCAGCGAGGCGATCACGGCATAGGAACTGCCGGCATGTTCTTTCTGGATCTTCTCGAGGGCGGTCTTGGCGGCTTCGTCGTTCTTGGCCCCGACGGCGGCGCCGAAGGTCTGGAATTCGCCGGCGGCGACGAGCTTCTGGCGGCCCTGGTGGCCCTGCCACTGGAAGTAACCGAAGATGACCAGCAGACCCAGCGCTATGCCCACCAGGATCGAAGCCGCGTTGTCGCGCATCCATTTGCGCACGATTTCGCTTTGTTCGTGTTCGTCGAGTTGATCGAAAGCCATGTCGTAATCCAGGTTGCGCCCGTGCCGTGAGGACAAGCGGTTCTTCGTCGAAATGTGGCGGCCAGCGACGGCGCGGAAGCACCGCCTGCGCTGCCGCGGAGGCAACGCCCCGGACCGGGCTCAGGCCGGACCGGGAGGCGCCGTAGAGTAACAGGAAGCGCAGGCGGCGAACCTGCGCCGAAGCCGACAGTGCGGCGCGATTCAGTTATCCGCGGGTGCGGCGGCCGGGGCGACGGCGGCGCCGTCGACCAGCTTGAGATGGGCGACAGCGGCACGGCGGAACGGGGTCAGATCGACGGCCTTGCCGTTCACCAGCAGCTCCGCGTTGGCCGAATTGCCCAGGCGCACACTGACCGGCTGACCTATCGCGTACGTCTTGCTGCTGCCGGCCGGCAGCAGGCCGAATTCCACGCGCTGGCCGTCGGCACCTATCACTTCGACCCAGCTCGCATCCTTCAGGCGCAGGCTGACTTCGTAGCTGCCCGGCGGCAGGGCCGGCGCCGGCGGCGCGGCGGGTTCCTCATGCTTGATCGCCGGCACCATGGAGGCCATCAGCGGCAGTTCCACGGCGGGCTTGGCGGCTTCCTCGGCCGGCGCGGGCGCCGGTGCCGCCAGGGCGGCCGGATCCGCCGCGGCGGTGGAATCCAGCGGCAAGGTGACCGGCGTGCGCGGCGCGACATCGGGCTGGGCCTGTTCCAGCGGCGCGAGCCGGGCCAGGTTCTGGTCCAGGCCGCCATGCGTGGCCAGCCATACCGCCGGCGCGACGATCAGGCCGGTCAGGATGACGTAGACCGTGGGCACGGAATAGCGCTGGAACAGATAGCGCGAATGCGAGATGCGCCCGGTCGCTACCAGGGCCGGCGGCGGCGCCTGGCGCTCGCGCAACTGGCTGTCCACGGCCTGCAGCGGGATCTCCAGCAGGCGCGCGTAGCTGGCCAGGTAGCCGCGCAGGTAGACGTCATACTCGATGCGCTGGAAATCGTTGTTCTCCAGCGTGGTGACCACGCGCTGCGGCAGGCGCAGGCGGGTGCTGACCTCGTCCAGGCTCCAGCCGCGGCGCTCGCGCGCGGCGCGCAGGCGCTGGCCCAGGGTGGGATCGTCTTCCGCCTGGGGCGGCAGCACGAACAGCTCGCGGCTGTCGCTGTCGTCAGCGAAGGCGGACGGGCTTTCATCCGTGAGCGCACCCGCAGCACTGTCCGTTGCCGTTGCGGTGTAGGTGTCGTCGTGGGGGCTGGTCATCGGCGGCGATGCGAGATCGGTAGTGTTCTGGTTGTTGTCGACAGGGGCTGGAATCGCCGCGGGCGCCGCCGCAACTTCGGCGCCAGAGTGCGAAGGTTTGTTTTTGCGTTTCATGACGGAGTGCTCGATTCCAGCTGGCGCAGCTGGGGCGAGTCCGGAAATTCGGTGCGCAGGCGGCGCGCGTACTCGTTGGCTTCGCGTGCGTTGCCGAGACGGTTCTCGATATTGTGCCCCAGCAGCAGGGCGTCGGCATTGGCCACGCCCTGCGCCTCGAAGCGCTGCAGGAAGGCGCGGGCGCGCAGGAAATCGTTCTTCTTGAACAGGATGCCGGCGAGGTGGAACAGCGCCTCGCCGTTGTTCGGATTGGTTTCCAGCGCCTTGCGGAAATCCTGCTCGGCGCGGTCGAGCCGGTCGGCCTGGAGGAAGCAGGTGCCGGAATTGGTATAGGCCATGTCCGGCGTCTTGTAGAACGGATCGGCCAGGGCCGCGGCGAAGCGCTGCGCGGCTTCATCCAGCTTGCCGGCACGGCAGAGGAAAGCGCCGTAGTTGTTGTTGACCGCGCCGTTGCGCGGAGCGAGTTCGGCGGCACGGCGGTAATGCTCGGCGGCCTTGCGCGAATCGTTGATGCGCTCGTACAGCACCGCGATCACGGTGTGGGCGTCGACATAGGAATTGTCGTACTTCAGCGCTTTTTCGAGCTTTTCCAGCGCCAGTTCCAGCTTGCCCTGCTGCATGTAGCGCTGGCCCAGGGCGACATGCACTTCGGCCGCGGCACGGGCCTTCTCGCTGTTCTTGGAGCGCGGCGCGGCCGAGGCGCAGGCGGCCAGCCCCAGGATCAGCAGCAGGACCAGGCTGAGCCTAAGCCGCATCGATCTGGCCCTCGACCTTGCGGCGGAATTCCGCCTGGCGGCGGGTGCGGTCCATGACCTGGCCCTTGAGCTGGCCGCAGGCCGCGTCGATGTCGTCGCCGCGGGTGCGCCGCACCGTGGTCAATACATGGGAGTCGAGCAGGATCTTCTGGAAGCTGCGGATGACCTCGTCCTCGGAGCGCTCGAAGCGCGTACCGGTGAACGGGTTGAACGGGATCAGGTTGACCTTGGACGGCACCTTGCGCATCAGCTTGACCAGCTGGCGCGCGTGCTCGGGCTTGTCGTTGACCCCCTTCATCATGGTGTATTCGAAGGTGATCGAGGCGCGCGGGCGCTTGGCCACGTAGCGCTGGCAGGCGCCGAGCAGTTCGGCGATCGGGTATTTCTTGTTCAGCGGCACCAGTTCGGTGCGCAGTTCGTCGTTGGGCGCGTGCAGGCTGACCGCGAGCGAGACATCGCTCTCCTCGCTGAGCCGGTCGATCATCGGCACCAGGCCGGCAGTGGAGAGGGTCACACGCTTGTTGGCCAGACCGAAGCCGAGGTCGTCGCGCATCACGCTCATGGCGCGCACGACGTTGTCGAAATTCAGCAGCGGCTCGCCCATGCCCATCATCACGACGTTGGTGAGCTTGCGCTGGTGGTGCGGCACATTGCCCAGGTGGCGCGCGGCGACCCAGACCTGGCCGATGATCTCGGCCGTGGACAGGTTGCGGTTGAAGCCCTGGGTGGCGGTGGAGCAGAACTGGCAGTTCAGGCCGCAGCCGACCTGCGAGGAAACGCACAGCGTGCCGCGCGTGGTTTCCGGGATGAACACGGTTTCGATGGCATTGCTGCCATCCATGCCGAGCAGCCACTTGTGGGTGCCGTCGGCGGACTGCTTCTCGAACACGGTCTTGGGAGGAACGATGTCGACAGCGGCGCTGAGCTTGTCGCGCAGCGCCTTGCCGACATCGGTCATCTGGGAAAAATCGGTGACGTGGCGGTGGTACATCCACTTCATGACCTGGTCGGCCCGGTAGGGCTTCTCGCCGACGGACGCGAACAGATCGCGCAGTCCCTGGCGGTCGTAGTCGAACAGGTTGGGTTTCACCACAGTCACCAGATCATTTCCTCAACGCGGGCACAGCTCGGTGGCTGCAAAAAAGTAGGCGATTTCCACAGCGGCATTTTCGAGCGAGTCGGAACCGTGTACCGCGTTCGCGTCGATGGAATCGGCGAAATCGGCGCGGATGGTACCCTTCTCGGCCTTCTTCGGATCCGTGGCGCCCATCAGGTCGCGGTGCTTGAGCACGGCGTTGTCGCCCTCCAGGGCCTGGATCACGACCGGGCCGGAGATCATGAACTCGACCAGCGCGTTGAAGAAGGGACGCTCGCGGTGCACGGCGTAGAAGCCTTCGGCTTCCTTGCGCGAGAGATGCTTCATCTTCGACGCGACGATCTTGAGACCGGCCTTCTCGAAACGGGTGTAGATCTCGCCGATCACGTTCTTGGCGACGGCATCGGGCTTGATGATGGACAGGGTGCGCTCCAGCGCCATGTCGGAATACTCCAGATTGAAAGGAACAGTTTCCCGCCGCCGCGCGCGATGGTATCACCAAACACGCGCAGGAATGCGGGGTTAGCAGACAAAATCCTTCTGAATTCTAGCTGATTCACACGCCGAATGCATGGCCCCCGTGCAAGCCGCGCGGCGGTGAGCGCCCGTGGCTGAACGGGTTTGACCGCGCCGGTATGCTCTCGTAGCATTCAAACGCCCGTTTTACCTACGATCCGCATCCGGGCCACCCCATCACAGCAAGGCCATCGCCGTGGCAGGACCGGACAGCAAGGATTTCATGAACTCGCAGCACTTCTCGACCAAGGAACGCATCCTGGGCGCGGCCGAACAATTGTTCGCCCGCCTGGGCTTCGCCGGCGCCTCGCTGCGCCAGGTTACTGCCGCCGCCAATGTCAACCTGGCCGCGGTGAACTACCACTTCGGTTCCAAGGAAAACCTGATCAACGAGGTGTTCCGGCGCCGCCTGGACGAACTCAACGCGCACCGCCTGCAGGCCCTGGACGAAGCCCTCAAGCTGCCCGACACCGGACTGGAACCGCTGCTCAGCGCCTTCATCAACCCCGCCCTGGACCTGTCCCTGGACCGCGGCGGCGGCGGTGCCTTCGTGCGCGTGCTGGCGCGCGCCTACGCCGAGCACAACGACGCCCTGCGCAAGTTCCTGTCGGACAACTACGGCCACGTGATGAAGCGCTTCCACGCTGCCTTCGCCCAGCGCCTGCCCGACCTGGACAAGGAAGAACTCTACTGGCGCCTGGACATCGTCGCCGGCGCGCTGACCTATGCCATGGCGGATTTCGGCGTCATCAAGCGCAAGAGCGGCGTGACCGAGCAGCAGCACCGCGAACGCTCGGCCGAACACCTGATCCGCTTTGCCGCCGCCGGCCTGCGCGCGCCCTAAGCCGACGGTTGGACATCAGCCTGCCAGCGCAGTCCGGACCAGGATCAACTGCAAGATGGTCGTGCAAGCGCTTGATTTCCGGTGCTGTCGCATCCGATCCCGCCTTTTCCCGCCATCGCTTCACGGGCAGCCGTCCGCGCCGCGGCCGGCTGCTGCCTCCCCGCGCTTGCTGCGCTGCAACGCGAGCAACAGCTCCAGAGCAACGGTGCACAGTCGCCGGGCTTCACCTTTTCCGGTTCCTTCCATGACGAGGTCATCATGAGCTTCAAACCGCTACGTATCCGCAAGGCTGCGGTACTCGGCGCCGGTGTGATGGGCGCGCAGATCGCTGCGCATCTCACCAATGCCGACGTCGAAACCGTGCTGTTCGACCTGCCCGCCAAGGAAGGCGACAAGAGCGGCATCGCGATCAAGGCGATCCAGAACCTGGCCAAGCTCTCGCCCGCCCCGCTGGCCGACAAGTCGCGCCAGGCCGCCATCGTGCCGGCCAACTACGACGAGCACCTGGAACTGCTGCGCGGCTGCGACCTGGTCATCGAAGCGATCGCCGAACGCACCGACTGGAAGCTCGACCTCTACAAGAAGATTGCTCCGTATCTGCCTGATTCTGCGGTAGTTGCAAGCAACACCTCCGGCCTTTCCATCAACACCCTGGCCGAGGCGCTGCCGGAAAACCTGCGCCACCGCTTCTGCGGCGTGCATTTCTTCAACCCGCCGCGCTACATGCACCTGGTCGAGCTGATCCCCAACCGCAACACCGACGCGGAGATCCTGGCCGGCCTGGAAGCCTTCCTGACTACCACGGTCGGCAAGGGCGTGGTCTATGCCAAGGACACGCCGAACTTCATCGGCAACCGCATCGGCGTGTTCTCCATCCTGGCGACCATGCACCACACCGAGAAATTCGGCCTGGGCTTTGACGCCGTGGATGCGCTGACCGGCCCGTCCATCGGCCGCCCCAAGAGCGCGACCTACCGCACCGCCGATGTGGTCGGCCTGGACACCATGGCCCACGTCATCAAGACCATGGCCGACACCCTGCCGGATGATCCCTGGCATTCGTACTTCCAGGCGCCGCTGTGGCTCAAGGCCCTGATCGAGAAGGGCGCGCTGGGCCAGAAGAGCGGCGCCGGCGTGTTCCGCAAGGTCGGCAAGGACATCGTCGTGCTGGACCTGGCCAGGCAGGACTACCGCGCCGCCGACCAGAAGGCCAGCGACGAAGTCGCCGCCATCCTCGCGATCAAGGATCCCAGCGAGAAGTTCGCCAAGCTGCGCGCCAGCGCCGATCCCCAGGCCCAGTTCCTCTGGGCCGTGTTCCGCGACCTGTTCCACTACACCGCCTTCCATCTGGCCGATATCGCCGAGACCGCCCGCGACGTCGACTTCGCCATCCGCTGGGGCTACGGCTGGCAGCTGGGTCCGTTCGAGACCTGGCAGGCCGCCGGCTGGCAGCAGGTGGCCGGCTGGATCGCCGAGGACATCGCCGCCGGCAAGGCCATGAGCAGCGTGCCGCTGCCGGCCTGGGTGACGGACGGCCGTAACGGCGTGCACGGCAAGGACGGCTCGTATTCGGCCAGCCAGAACAAGGCTTTGCCGCGCTCCTCTCATCCTGTTTATAAGCGCCAGCATTTCCCCGATCCCATCCTGGGCGAGAAATTCGACCAGGGCACGACGGTGTTCGAGAACGACGGCCTGCGCCTGTGGCACCTGGGCGACGACATCGGCATCGTCTCGTTCAAGACCAAGATGAACACGGTCAACGACTTCGTCCTCGACGGCCTGCAACGCGCCGTGGACGAGGCCGAGCAACGCTTCAAGGGCCTGGTGATCTGGCAGCACAAGGAGCCCTTCTCTGCCGGCGCCGACCTCAAGGGCGCCATGGGCCTGCTGCAGGCCGGCAAGGTGGCCGAGTTCGAGGCCATGATCGCCAACTTCCAGGCCACCAGCATGCGTCTGAAGCGCTCGCTGGTGCCCACGGTCGCGGCGATCCGCGGCATGGCTTTCGGCGGCGGCTGCGAATTCCAGATGCACTGCACCAAGACGGTTGCCGCACTGGAAAGCTATATCGGCCTGGTCGAGGCCGGCGTAGGCCTGCTGCCGGCCGGCGGCGGCCTCAAGGAAATCGCCGTGCGCTGCGCCAGGGCCAATCCGGCCGACCCGTTCAACGGCATCAAGGCGTTCTTCGAGACGGTGGCCATGGCCAAGGTCTCGACCAGCGCGCTCGATGCCAAGGAAATGGGCCTGCTGCGGGCCAACGACACGGTCGTGTTCAATACCCACGAAGTGCTGTGGGTGGCCCAGCGCGAAGCGGCGGCTCTCGCCGACGCCGGCTACCGCCCGGCCCTGCCGGCGCAGGTCCCGGTCTGCGGCGACGTGGGCACGGCCAGCCTCAAGATGATGCTGGTCAACATGCTGGAAGGCCGCTTCATCTCCGAGCACGACTTCGAGATCGGCGCGCGCATCGCCGACACCCTCTGCGGCGGCGTGATCGAACGCGGCTCGCTGGTCGACGAGGAATGGCTGCTGGCGCTGGAACGCAAGCATTTCGTCGAACTGGCGCAGATGCCCAAGACCCAGGCCCGCATCGTCCACACCCTGACCACCGGCAAGCCGCTGCGCAACTGAGCGACGAGGACACAGCAATGACCAAGCAAATCCAGGATGTCTATATCGTCGCCGCGACCCGCACCGCCGTGGGCAAGGCCCCGCGCGGCGCGTTCCGCAACACCCGTCCGGACGACCTGCTCGCCCACGTGCTCAAGGCGGTCGTGGCCCAGGCGCCGGGCATCGACGTGAACCGCATCGACGACGCCGTGATCGGCTGCGCCATGCCGGAGGCCGAGCAGGGCATGAACGTCGCCCGCATCGGCACCCTGCTGGCCGGCCTGCCCAACACCGTCGCGGCGGTGACCATCAACCGCTTCTGTTCCTCCGGCGTGCAGGCCATCGCCATGGCCGCCGACCGCATCCGCACCGGCGAGGCCGATCTGATGCTGGCCGGCGGCACCGAGTCGATGTCGATGGTGCCGATGATGGGCCACAAGATCGCGATGAACCCGGCCGTGTTCGACAACGAACACGTCGCCATCGCCTACGGCATGGGCATCACCGCGGAAAAGGTGGCCGAGCAGTGGAAGGTCAGCCGCGATGACCAGGATGCCTTCGCCCTGGCCTCGCACCAGAAGGCGCTGGCCGCCATCGCCGCGGGCGAATTCAAGAGCGAGATTTCGCCGTACACGCTGGCCGACCACTACCCCAACCTGGCCACCCGCGGCGTCGTCTCCGACACCCGCACCATCGACACCGACGAAGGCCCGCGCAAGGACACCAGCGTGGAAGGCCTGGCCAAGCTCAAGCCCGTGTTCCGCATGGGCGGCTCGGTCACCGCCGGCAATTCCTCGCAGATGTCCGACGGCGCCGGCGCGGTGCTGCTGGCCAGCGAACAGGCGGTCAAGGACTACGGCCTCACGCCACTGGCCCGCTTCGTTTCCTTCGCCGTGGCCGGCGTGCCGCCGGAAATCATGGGCATAGGCCCCATCGCCGCGATTCCCAAGGCGCTCAAGCAGGCCGGCCTGAGCAAGGATCAGTTGGACTGGATCGAACTCAACGAAGCCTTCGCCGCGCAGGCGCTGGCGGTGATCCGCGACGTGGGCCTGGATCCGTCCAAGGTCAATCCGCTGGGCGGCGCCATCGCCCTGGGCCATCCGCTGGGCGCCACCGGCGCGATCCGCGCCGCCACCCTGGTGCACGGCCTGCGCCGGCGCCAGCAGAAATACGGCATGGTCACCATGTGCATAGGCACGGGCATGGGCGCGGCG
Source organism: Tahibacter harae (assembly GCF_024437735.1). Taxonomy (GTDB): domain Bacteria; phylum Pseudomonadota; class Gammaproteobacteria; order Xanthomonadales; family Rhodanobacteraceae; genus Tahibacter; species Tahibacter harae. The sequence continues at coordinate 16,817 of NZ_JANFQO010000017.1, forward strand.
GGAATCTTCGAAGCGCTTTGATTCCATATTGAAACGCGGGCGTGAGCAACGAGCCGGGGCCTGGTGCCCCGGCTTTTTGTTTTTCAGCCGGATACGGGTCTGCGCAGGTGCAGAACACGACTGAACCTCGGTCCGCTCATTCAACTGGATCGTCAACCAGCGGTCGGCCGGCGCCATCCCGCGCGCACTCCGCGCCTCGATCTTCGCCTCAGGCCAGCCGCGCGCCGTTCGGCACCGGCCGCTCCAGCGCCGTCAGTACGATGCCTTCGTCCGTGTGGAATCCGGTCAGCAGGAATTCCGACATGAACGGCCCAATCTGCTTGGGCGGGAAATTGATCACGCCGACGACCTGGCGGCCGACCAGCGCTTCCGGCCGGTACAGCGCGGCGATCTGCGCGCTGGTTTTCTTCTCGCCGTAGGGGCCGAAGTCCACCCACACTTTCAGCGCGGGTTTGCGCGCCTGTTCGTTGATCTCCGCGCGCAGCACGGTGCCGGCCACGAGCAGCACTTTCTCGAAATCGCCCCAACTGATGGTCTCGCTCATTCCGCTCGCTTCCCGTGATCTGTTGCCGCGGTCCAGGCCGCGCGGTGCGGCGCCGATTCTCGCGCCGCCGCCGGCGCCGGGTATTGCACCAGATTGCGCCGCCGCCGCGGCGGCGGAAAAGATCCTGGCCGCGGCGATTTCGCGATTATTCTTATCGGCTCGCCTGCAGCGCCTTCCGGCGCCGGAGCGCCGAATTCCGCCGAAGAAGGATCTTCCATGCACACCAGCGACGCCCTGCACGGCGGCCAGCTCGAACACTTCCTCGACCAGACCGACGAAACCCAGTACGAGCAGGCCGAAGCCGGCGTGGCCGAGGATCTGCGCCAGGCCGCCCTGGGCGCGGCACTGCGGCGCCAGCCGCTGCGCGCGGACACCTTCGACCTGGTCGAACGCCTGGGCTATCTCTGGCTGCAGGCCGGCGATCCGGCGGCGGCCCTGCGCCTGCTCGACAACGACGCCCCCGCCGCCATCGCCGCACTGCCGCCGGCGGAGCGCGGCCAGGCCGAACTGCTGTGCGGCTTCCTGCGCATCCAGGCGCTGCACACCATTCCCGACCGCGCCGGCACCCAGCAGGCCCTGCTGGCGCAGGAACAGCGGCTGGCGGCACTGCCGCCGGAGGAACGCTACACCGGCGCCTGGAACCAGCTGGCCGACGTGGCCGACTACCTGGGCGAAGGCGCCAGCGCCCGGCGCGCCATCCGCGGCCGCCGCGCACTGCAGGCTGCACTGCCCAACCGGGCGGCCTGCCAGGCCTGGGACGAGGCCGCCATGCACCTGCGCGAAGGCGCCAGCCATGCGCGCGCCGGCGAAGCGGAAAACGCACGCCTGTCGGCGCTGGCGGCGCTGGACAGCCTGGCTGAAGCGGCGCCCGGCCAGGATGTCGATTACGACGACTGGCTGCGCCTGGGCCATGAGCTGATCGGCTTCGCACCAGAACAGGCCGGCCTGGTCATAGGCCAGGTGCGCGCCCGCGTGCCGGCCGCCGCCGGTGCGGCCGAGCGGCGCACGGTCGAGGCCCGCATGGCGCGCCTGCAGGCCGTGGCCCTGGCCCGGCTGGGTCAGCTCGACCAGGCCATCGCCCGCGGCCGCGAGGGCCGCTTCGGCCTGGTAGTGGATTCCGACGACGACTTCAGCGCGCAGATGCTGGACTGGCTGCTGCAGGCCGGGCGCGCAGCGGAAGCCGCGGAGCTGGCCTACGAATGTTCCATCAACCAGCGCGCCATTTCCTCCGGCCACGCGCGCGCCCTGGCCCAGTCGCGCGTCGCCGACTGCAGCGCCGGCGCGCCTTACTGGGCATTGCTGCTGGCCCGGGCGGCCGGCGACGACACGTCGGTCTGCGGCAGGGAAACCCCGGCCGCCTACGCCCGCCGCCTGCTGGACCTGGCGGCAGCACAGAGCCCGGGCCACACCGCGCTGGATGCGGCCCAGGCGCACTACCTGGCCCGCTTCGGCAACGACGACGCCGGTGCACTCGCCCTGCTGGAGCGCGTGGTGCAGCAGCCCGGCCAGGCCAACTCGGCCAATCTGGAACTTCTGTGGCATTGCCGCGCCCGGCTCGACCAACTGCGCGATGCGGCATTCAAACCGTTCGTCGCCGCCGCCGGCGCCGGCTGGAACTATCGCCTGGGCTGCATCCTGAGTTCCGATCTGCACGCCAGCCTGCCGCCGGGCGGCACTTGGCCGGACGAGGCCATGCAGCGCCTGGCCTTGCAGTACTACGAAGCCGGCCTGGCCCAGTTCGAACGCTTCATCGAGAGCGGCAGCGGCATCTATATCGACGGCAACATCCACACTTATTCCATGCTGTGCAACAACCTGGCGATCCAGTACCGCAAGGCCGGGCGCCCGCCCGAGGACCGCATCGCCCTGCACGGCAAAGGTATCGCCGCCAGCCCCTTCGCCGAGCACTACGACGGCCTGCTTTCCTGCGCCTACGCCGCCGGGGACGACGCGAGCTACGTCGCCGCGGCCGAACAGCTGTGGCAGTACGCGGCCGACCACGGCTACAGCCGCCATTCGCCGGACGACTACATCCACCGCGTCGCCTACAGGCTGCGCAACCTGGGCCGGCCGGGCGAAATCGCGATCTGGCTGGAACGCCTGGACGGCTGGTTCAACACGCTGGATGCCGACGATCAGGCGGAAAACGCCGCCAGCTACCTGGAAACCCTGGCCATGGCGCTGGTACAGCAGGCTCACAGCCAGCCCGAGGACGCGGTGCTGCGGCTGGAGCGCTCGCTGCCGCAGATCCGCGCGCTGAAGAAACTCGGTACCAGCCGTTTCGCCGGCCGCGTGCTGCAGATCGCCGGCGACCATCGCCGCGCGCTGGAGATTTTCGAGGAAGCCGCGCCCTGGCACCGGCCGGGCAATACCTACGACGACGAACAATACGGCTATCTCACCGACGAGATCGCCGAATGCCGCCAGGCGCTGGGCGGCGGCAAGCCGTGGTGGCGTTTCTGGTGACGGCCGGCAAGCGCCGTAGCGCCTACGCCGCGCGCGACGTCGCCAACGCGGCCGCGCTGAAACAGGCCATCGCCCGGCGCAGCCGCGCCCGCGGCGACAGCGAGGAAGTGCAGGCCTGGCTGCTGAACCATTTCTACCGCCACCTCATCGGCAATTTCAGCGCGCCGGCGCCGGCGGTGACGGCGATAGGCACGGCGGCCCAGGCCGCTGACTGCTTCCGCCCGGCGGCCGTGCCTGCCTGGCTGGCCGAGCGGCTGAAACGCGGCGATGGCGTTCCGCCGCTGTGGATACAGCCCGACGGCGAAGCCCTGCTCGCACTGGAACTTCGCCTGGTCGAATTCCTGGGCTCGCGCCAGGGTACCTCGCTGCAAGGCAAGCTGATGCGCGTCAACGCGCCCCAGGCGCTGGCACTGTGGGCGGCCGAACACGCCGCGTTCGAGGCCGGCCGCGCCGCCGGCTGGCGCGAGCACTCGCCCGAAGCCGTGCGCGAGCACTGGCGCGGCCGCGACGGCGTATTCGTCGAATTCCGTCCCGACAGCCCGCAGCTGCGCAGCGAGCTGGCCTATGAAAGTCAGCATATGCGCCATTGCCTGGGCCAGTTCGCCGACCGCCGCAACCTCGCCGGCGGCTACGGCGAAAGCTATGCCGAAGCCTGCGCCACCGGCCGGCTGCGTCTTTTCAGCTACCGCGGCGGCAATCAGCAGCCGCATGTGACCATCAGCGCCGTGGTCGAAACCGACGGCCGGCTGCGCGTGGACCAGATCAAGGGCAAGCAGAACCGCCCGCCGGTGGCGCGCTACCGCGACGAGATCCTGGGTTTCCTCGCCACGCTGGACAGCACCGGGCACACGCCACCGGACGCCTTGGCGCTCGGCGTGGTGCGCGTGCGTGCCGGCTGGCGGCTGCCGTCGCAGGTCACGGAGGAAGCCGACCAGTTGCAACTGGTGCAACGCCAGCCGGAACTGATCCAGGCCCTGCCCTGCACCACGCCGCTGCTGCACTGGCTGGTGGCCGCACGCAATCCGGAGCTGCTGGCCGGACTGGCGCTGAGCCCGGCCCTGCGCGCCAGCCTGGCCCTGGGCAAACCTGCGTGAGCCTGTTCGCGACGGTGCTGCTGATTCTTGTCGGCCTGCGCGTGGCCAAGGCGCTGCGGCGCCCGGCGCCCGGCGGCCCCGGCAGTGAGCCGCTGTATCTGTTCCCGGCGGCACGCAACCGCGCGCTGGCACTGGCCCATCCCGCCGGCAAGGCCCATCTCGGCGCGATCTACGGCCGCAGCAACGCGGCGCTGCCGGCGGGCGATCCGCTGCGCAGGCTGGAGCCGTCGCTGTTGCATGTGTTCGGCCTGCGCCAGGGCCAGGACGCGGCGCAGATCCGCGCCACGCTGCAGGCGCAGCTGCCGCAGCGCTGGTTCCGGCTCGGCCTGGAATCGCTGCAGGCCGGCGACGACCCGCGCGACGCCATGGCCTTCGCCTGCGCCCGCGTCGCCTTCGCCCTGCGCGCAGCCCAATTGCTGGGCTGGCTGGACACCGGGCTGCATTGGCAATTGCAGGAGCTCAACGCCGCCCGCGCCCGGGAATGCTTCTCCGGCTGGCCCGACTACGCCGCGGCCCTGGCCCGCGGCCGGCGCCAGTGGGTGGCCGGCTCCCGCGCCGACAGCCTCGGCGTCGCCTTCACCGTGGAACAGGCGCTGGCGTGGACGCGGCAGCGGCGGCATCCCTGGCGGAAAGGCTGGAATTCGTGATTCGGGACTCGCTGAAACCGGGATTTGGGCTTGGCGAAAACAGGGTCCCGCGGACGCCGACGGCTTCGTGTCGGCGTTGCAGCAGGGATTCCAGGCATTCGCTCACACGGCAGTTCGGGGAATGCCGATATCCACCAACCTCGCGTCTGCCAATCCGAATCGCGAATCCCGGCTGCAACAAATCCCGAATCCCAATCACGAATCCCGGCTTCAATCCCTGTCGGCCAGCCAGTCCTTGAACTGATACCACCAGTAACTGGCCTGGGCCCCGGCGAAGCCGAACGGGCGGAAGCTGGAGACCAGTCCGAAGGGGGCGAAGCGCTGCCAGGCGTCGTCGTCCTGGGCGATCGCGGCGGCGAGCAGCTCGCCGGCGACTGTGGTCGGGGCCACACCGTGGCCGCCGAAGGCTTGCGCATACCACAGGCCGTCGGCGCGGCGGCCGATCTGCGGCATCTGGTGGCGCGCGTAGCTCATCAGGCCGGACCAGGCGAAATCCACATGGATACCGGCCAGCTGCGGATACACCTTGAGCAGGTCGCGGTAGAGCAGATCGCGCACCCGCTCCGGCGCGCGGTCGCGCACCGAGATGCGGCCGCCCCAGAGCAGGCGCGAATCCGGCAGCGGCCGGTAGTAGTCGAAGGCGAAGCGCGTGTCGTAGATCGCCGCGCGGGTGTTGATGCATTCGCGCAGCCGCGGCCCCAGCGGCTCGGTGACCATCACATAGGTCGCGATCGGCAGCACGGCGCGGTCCACTGCCGCGTCCAGCCCGGCCAGGTAGCCGCCGCAGCACAGCACCACGTGCTCGGCCTCGATCTCGGCCTGGGACGTGCGCAGGCGCCAGCCGTTGCCGGCGCGCTGCAGCAGCTGCACCGGCGAATGCTCGTGCACCGCCACGCCGCGGGCCGCGGCGGCCTGGGCCAGGCCTATGGCGTAATTGAGCGGATGCAGATGCACCGCGTTGCGTTCCCACAGGCCGTCGCTGTAGCGGTCGGTGCGCAGCAGCTCGCGCAGGGTCGCGCGCGGCACCCAGTCCCAGTGCACGCCGAATTTCTCGGCCAGGAACTGCTGGCGTTCGCGCAGCACGCGCGGATCGCGGAACCAGTTGGCCCAGATCACGCCCTCGTCGACCATGGCGCAGGGAATGCGGTACTTGCCCACGCGCGAACGGATCAGCTGCACCCCGCCCAGGGTGCTGAGGAACAGCGCCTTGGCCTGCTCCAGGCCGAGTTTTTCCACCAGCGATTCCTCGCCGCGGGAATAACCGGCGAAGACGAAGCCGCCGTTGCGGCCGGAGGCGCCGAAGCCGACGCTGTCCTGCTCCAGCAGCAGCACATCCTGCACGCCGCGCTCGGCCAGGCCCAGCGCCGTGTTGAGCCCGGCATAGCCGCCGCCGACCACGACCACGCGCTTGGCATGCCGGCCCGTCAGCGGCGCGAAGCCGCCGTAGGCCGTGGCCGTGGCGCGGTAGTAGCTGGCGGGCAGTCCGCTCATTCCGGCCGCTTGCCCTTGTTGTTGGGCAGTTCCTGTTCCAGGCCGACCTGCAGCCAGCCCAGGCTCAGGCCTATGCGGCGCGAATCCGGATCGGCCCAGACATACGACATCATCTTGCCGGTGGCATCTTCCATCACCGCCAGGCGCAGCACTTCGGTGTTGCTCTCGCGGTAGGTCAGGCGGGCCAGTTCCAGCGAATAGCCCGATGCCGCGCCGTCGCGGTATTTCAGCGCCACGCGGCCACCTTCGCTGTGCAGGCGCAGGTCGCGCTGCAGATGCCAGTCATTGTTCTCCGCACCGGCGCGCGCGCCGGCGCCGTTGAGCGCATCCCAGCCGGTGAACCAGCGCACGCGCTGCGACAGCGTAGCCGCATCGACGCCGCGGGCCTGGTCGGCCACGGTGACTACGCGCAGGCGGTCCTCGATCAGCTCGAAGCGCAGCGGCAGCAGCGCCGCGGTCGCGCCTATGCCCGGCAGCAGTGCGCTGCAGGCGGAGGGATCGGCGGCGAAGGCCAGACCGTTGCGTGAGGCGGCCGCCTTGAGCGTGCAGGCGGTCAGCGGCGCCCAGGATTTCTCGTCCACGCGCACGGCCTTGTCCGGCGTCTGGAACACCGCCTCGGCCGCGGCGTTGAGCGGCCGGTACGGTACAAATCCATTCTTCTCATTACGCAGCAGCCAGCGCGCCTCCTGCACCGGCGTGGTGTCGGGCAGCACCACGCGCCAGAGCAGCTGGCTGCGGTCGCCGCCGGGATGGCTGATCCAATGATGGATAGCCGGCGCGGCATTGGCCGCCGGCGCCTGCTTGCCGCCGGCCGAGGCGCTCCAGCGCTCGGCATGGTTGTCGTATTCGCCGGCCAGCTCCGGCGGTGCGCCCACCGGCGCGGCAGATTTGGTGCCGCCGGCCGACAGCGTGGCGCAGGCCGACAGCAGCAGGCTGGAACCCAGTACGAGACACAGTGAATGGCGCATGCTTCCTCCGCAGACGGATGGCCGAACCCTACACGCGATCCAGGGCCTGCGCGAGATCGGCCAGCAGCGAATCGGCCTCTTCCAGGCCCACCGACAGCCGCACCAGATTCACCGGCACCTGGCCGGGCCGCTGCTGGCCCACGCGCGTATCCGGCGGATAGACCACGGCCACCGGAAACAGCAGCGATTCGTAGCCGCCCCAGGACACCGTCATCAGCACGCGCTGCAGCGCATCGCAGAAGCGCTCCACCGCCGCCGTCGTGTCGCAGCGGATGGTGAACGAGAGCAGGCCGCTGGCGCCGCGGGTCTGGCGCCGGCTCAGCCCGGCCTGGGGATAGTCCGCGTCGTGCGGATACCAGATCTGCTCGATCTTGGGGTGCGCCTTGAGGAATTCGATCACTCGCGCCGTGGTTTCGGCGACCTGGCGCATGCGCAGCGGCAAGGTGCGCAGGCCACGGATCATCAGCCAGGCATCATGCGGCGACAACATCGCGCCCAGGGTCATGTACGGCCCCTGGAACACCTCGCGGATCAGCGCCTTGCTGCCGCAGAGCACGCCGGCCAGCACGTCGCTGTGGCCGTTGAGGTACTTGGTGGCCGAATGCGCGACCAGGTCTATGCCCAAGGCGAGCGGATTCTGGTTCAGCGGCGTGGCATAGCTGTTGTCGACCAGGGTGCGGATACCGCGTGCACGCGCAAGCTGGGCCACGGCAGCGAGGTCCTGCTGCTCGTAGGTCATGGTGTTGGGGCTTTCCAGCACGACCAGACGCGTGTTCTCGCGCAGCGCGGCCTCGATCTGCTCGACATCGCTGGCATCGACGAAGCTGTGCGCCACACCGAAGCGGGCGAGGAAATCGCGTACCAGGGTCCGCGTCCAGGAATACGGCTTCTGCACGCAGACCACATGATCGCCGGCGCGCAGCCCGGCGAGCACGCCCGCGGCGATGGCCGCGGCGCCGGAGCCGAACAGCAGCGCATCCTCGGCGCCCTCCAGCGCGGCCAGCTTCTTGCGCAGGATCTCCACCGTCGGGTTGTTGCCGCGGGTGTAGACGGTCTGGTCCAGCTCGTCGGCAAAGCCCCGGCGCATGGCCGCAACCGAATCGAAGGCAAAGATCGCGCTTTGGTAGACCGGCGGCGCGACCGCGCCGCGGTGGCGCGCGCGGTCTTCCTCGCCCAGGTGGTTGAGGATGTAGCTGAGGTCGTGTTCCTGCATGGCCAAAACCGCGCTCCTGCTTCCCTGCCCCGCCCGGCTTACTTCGCGGCGGCGACGAATTCCCGCGTCGCGGCGGCCAGGCTTTCGTCCTGCAGGGCGAAATGCAGCGTGGCCTTGACCAGGCCCAGCTTGTTGCCGCAGTCGAAGCGCTCGCCCTCGAAGCGGTAGGCCAGCACGCGCTCCTGCTTGAGCAGCGCGTCGATCGCGTCGGTGAGCTGGATCTCGCCGCCGGCGCCGGGCTTGGTCGATTCCAGCAGCGAGAAGATGCGTCCCGGCAGCACGTAGCGGCCAACCACGGCCAGGTTGGACGGCGCCTCCTCGGGCTTGGGCTTTTCCACCATCAGGCGGATCAGCGCGGCGCGGTCGCTGACCGGCGTCGCATCCACGATGCCGTATTTGTTGGTCTGCTCGCGCGGCACTTCTTCGACGGCGATCACGCCGGAATTCTCGAACGCGGCCAGTTCCGCCATCTGGCGCAGCGCGCTGGCGCCGCGGTTCCAGATCAGGTCGTCCGGCAGGATCACGCCAAAGGGCTCGTTGCCGACGACCGGCTTGGCGCAGAGCACCGCATGGCCCAGGCCCAGGGCCTCGGGCTGGGTCACGAACACGCAGCGCACGTGCTTGGGCAGCACGTTCTGCACCATCGCCAGCAGTTCCTTCTTGCCGGCCTGTTCCAGCTTGGTCTCCAGCTCATAGGCCTTGTCGAAGTAGTCGGCGATGGCGTGCTTGTAGCGGTTGGTCACGAAGATCAGCGTATCGGCGCCGGCGTCGACGGCCTCGTCGACCGCGTACTGGATCAGCGGGCGGTCCAGCACCGGCAGCATTTCCTTGGCGACCACCTTGGTCGCGGGCAGGAAGCGCGTACCCAGGCCGGCGACCGGGAAGACGACCTTGCGAAGACGTTGCGACATGCGTGCTCCTTGCGGGTTATTGGCTGCGGCCGAACGGGAGAACGGCGGCCTGCTCGTTCTCGCGCCAGGCGAAATCGGGCAGCAGCACGGCCAGACAGCGGCGCAGCTGCTCCTCGTCGAATTCCTGCACGGCCTGGGCGGCGCGGGCGAGCTGGGCGTTGAGCAGTTCCCAGCTCATGCTGCGCGGCTGCGCCAGGAAGATCTTGGCGTGGGCCGTGTTGCGGTAGTTTTCCAGCGGGTGGAACAGTTCCTCGAACAGCTTCTCGCCGGGGCGCAGGCCGGTGTAGACGATCTGCACGTCGCGTCCGGGCAGCTTGCCGTTGAGGCGGATCATTTGCTCGGCCAGATCGCGTATGCGCACCGGTTCGCCCATGTCCAGCGCAAAGATCTCGCCGCCCTTGCCCAGCACCTCGGCCTGCAGGATCAGCTGGCAGGCTTCCGGAATGGTCATGAAATAGCGGGTGATCTCCGGATGGGTCACGGTGACCGGGCCGCCGGCGCGGATCTGCTCGCGGAACAGCGGCACCACGGAGCCGGCCGAATCCAGCACGTTGCCGAAACGCACCGTGATGAAGCGGGTGCGCGAGCGGCTGGCCAGGTTCTGGCAGTAGATCTCGGCCACGCGCTTGGATGCGCCCATCACGCTGGTGGGATTGACCGCCTTGTCGGTGGAAATCAGCACCATGCATTCCACGCCGTGGCGGTCGCAGGCATCGGCGACGCAGCGCGTGGCCAGCGCGTTGTTGCGCACCGCCTCGCGCAGTTGGCCCTGCAGCAGCGGCACGTGCTTGTAGGCGGCGGCGTGGAATACGACCTGGGGCTGTACCGCGGCCAGCACGTGTTCGCAGGTCGCCGCGTCGCCGGCGTTGCCGATGCGCGCGTCCAGGATCAGCTCCGGCCAGGCCGCGCGCAGTTCCTGCTCGATGCGGTACAGGTTGTACTCGGACAGTTCCAGGATGGTCAGCGAATGCGCGCCCAGGCGCGCGACCTGGCGGCACAGCTCCGAGCCGATGGAACCGCCGCCGCCGGTGACCAGCACGCGCTTGCCGGTAAGGCCGCCGCGGATCGCAGTCCAGTCCAGCTGCACCGGATCGCGTCCGAGCAGGTCCTCGATCGCGACTTCCTTCAATTCATTGAACTGCGAACGCCCCGAGACCACATCGTCCAGCCGCGGCACGGTGCGGAACGGCAGGCCGGTGGACTCGCACAGCTCCACCACCCGGCGCATCTGCGCATTGCTGGAGGACGGCATTGCGATCAGCAGCATTTCCACCGCGACTTCGGTGGCGATCTGCGGCAGTTTCTCCAGCGTGCCCAGCACCGGCACGCCGTGCAGCTTGGCGCCGCGCAGCTGCGGGTTGTCGTCGACGAAGCCGACCACGCGGTAGCGGTTCTCGCGCTTGAGATCGCGCGCCAGCGCCTCGCCGGCGCGGCCGGCACCGAGCACCAGCACGCGCTGGCTGGGACTGTCGTTGAACAGGTCCAGGCGCGAATCCTTCCAGAAACGGTAGCTCAGCCGCGGCGCGCCCAGGAACACCACCAGGGCGGCGGGATAGATCAGCAGCACGCCGCGCGGCACGGTGTGCAGGCGGTTGTAGAGGAACAGGGTGATGGCGACCAGCACCGCGCCGGTGGCGCCGGCGCGGACGATGTTCCACAGGTCCGGCAGGCTGGCGAAACGCCACAGGCCGCGGTAGAGGCCGGTCCACCAGAACACCGCCGCCTGCACCGCGAGCAGCACCACGACTTCGGGACCGAACCAGATCACCGGCTGCGGCTCGGGCAGCACGGTGTTGCGGATCGCATAGGTCGCAATCCAGGCGGCCCAGGTCATGGCCAGGTCGTGCACGACCACGGCCAGGCGCGGATGGATCAGGCCTATGCTGCGGCGGATCAGGTCAGGCACGGCGGCGCGCTCCGGCCAGTATGGCCAGCCGCGCGCGGTGGCGCAGCAGCAGACCGCCCGCATAGGCCAGCGCCACGGCGGCAAAGCCCGGCGCCAGCCCACGGCTGAGGCCGGCGAACAGCGCCAGCGGAGCGATCAGAAGGAGGTTCCACGCCATGTAGTGACTCACGATGCGGGCATGCGACCAGCCGCGACGGACCAGCCACTGATAAAGGTGTTCGCGGTGGGCACTATACCAGCGGCGTCCCTGGACAAAGCGGTAGAACAAGGTGGCGCCGGCGTCGATGAAAAAACTGCTGCCCAGCAGCAGGCCGACCGCGAACCAGCGCGCGTCGGCCAGGGCCGCGGCCCACAGCACCGCGGCGATCAGAAAACCCAGCGCACCGCTGCCGGCATCGCCGAGGAAGGTCCGCGCGCGCGGAAAGTTGAACGGCAGAAAGCCCAGACTGGCTGCGGCCAACAGCAGCGGCAGGCTGCCCAGGCCATGCGCCAGGCCCAGCGCGCCCAGCCCGGCGACAGCGCCGAAGATCCAGACCGCCTGCAGGCTGAGAAAGCCATTGATGCCGTCCATGAAGTTGTGCAGGTTGATCGACCATACCGTGCTCAGCAGCACCACCGCGCCCAGCGCGATCTGCCACGGCAGCGCCAGCGCCGGCAGGGGCAAGGCCAGCGCCAGCAGCAGGCCGGCCAGCAGGTGCACCAGGATGCGCGGCAGCGGCTCCAGCGAGGCGTGATCGTCCCACCAGCCGACCAGGGCGACCGCAGCCAGGCCCAGCGCCGGCAGCAGGCCAGCACCGGCCCAGGGCGGCAGCAGCGGCCCGGCGCAGACCAGTACGGCGACGACAATGGCCATGCCGCCGCCGCGCGGCGTAGGCACGCTGTGGGCGCGGCGCTGGCCGGGCAGGTCCAGCATGCGCCGGGCCTGCGCATAGCGGATCACCGCCTCGGTCAGCAGCGCCGCCAGCAGCAGCGCCGCGATGCACCAGAAGATCGGTTGGGAATTCACGGGCTATTCGTTGGCCACGCCATGGATGGGCCGCACCGAGCCCCAGCTCTTGCAGCTGGGACATTGCCAATGGTGCGCCTTGGCGCCGAAGCCGCAGCGGTTGCAGCGGTACATGGCCTGCCCTTCCACCAGTTTGCGCGTGAGGTCCTGCAGGATCAGCAGGTTCTCCCGCGCCTCGCCCGTGGCGCTGTGCAAGGTGGCATTGATCAGCGCCATCAGGCCGCGCACCGAAGGCCGCTGGCGCAGCTGGCGGGTGAGGAAATCCACTGCCGCTTCCTCGCCCTGGTTGCGCGCGTACAGCTTGCTCAGCGCCAGTACCGGCGAGATGCCGTGGTAGCGCTCGATGATGCGGCAGAGAAATTCCTCGGCGCGCTGCATCTGCTGGCTCTTGGCATAGGCGTCCAGCAGCAGCGGCAGGATCTCGGGCACGAAATCGACATCGTGCTCGGCCACGCGCTCGAACGCGGTCACCGCCTCGACATAGCGTTCCTGGTCGGCCAGCACCTGGCCCTGCAGCATGCTCGCACGCACATTGCGCGGGGCGCAGTCGAACGCGGCCTGGATATGCTCGCTGGCATCGGCGAAACGCTTCTGCGCGCGCGCCTCGGTGGCCAGTTCGCAATGGAACTGGGCGATCAGCGCGCACTGCGTCTCGCCGGTCATTTCCTCCAGCCGGCGCGCATGGGCGATGGCCTTGTCCCAGTCGCGCTCGTGCTGGTAGATCGCGATGAGATGCTTGAGCGCCGACGGCGCGTGGGCGCGCATCGCGACCAGGTCGGAGAACAGGGTTTCGGCGCGATCGAGCAGGCCGGCGCGCATGTAGTCCTCGCCCAGTTCCAGCAGGGCGACGGTCTTCATCGCATCGCTGAGGTCTTCGCGGGCGATCAGGTTCTGGTGTACGCGGATGGCGCGGTCCACTTCGCCGCGGCGCCGGAACAGGTTGCCCAGGGCGAGGTGGGTTTCGACGGTATCGCGGTTGACCTCGGCCAGCTTGACGAAGACCTCGATGGCCTTGTCCTGCTGCTCGTTCAGAAGATAGTTCAGGCCGCGGAAATAACTGCTGCTGAGCGCACTGACACGTTCGCCCGACGTGCGCGCGCTGGAGCGGCGGGCGATCCACCAGCCCGAGAACGCGGCCACCGGCAACAGCAGGAACAGCAGGTAGAGCGGATTCATTGAGCGCCGTTCACTCCGCCGCTGCGGCTTCGGGCGCCTCGCGCCGTTGCTCGCGCTGCAGCTGATCGCGCCGCTGCCGCGCCAGGCGGCGCTTCAGCGGCAGGATCACGCCCAGCCACAGTGTCAGGCCGGCCACCAGCCAGCCGGCGAGGAAGGCCGCCAGCAGGGCCGCGCCCTTGTGCAGGGCAGGCTGGAAGAAATAGAAATCGAACGCGACGCTGTCGCCGTTCAGCGCGCCGAACACGGCGCCGGCGAGGACAAACAACAGAGCAAGAAGGGTCCAGACGACTCGCATGGCAGATCCGGGTCGGGGCGCGCCTGCGCCGGGGGCGCAGGGCTCAGCGGATGGGATCTTCGGACTGGTTCACCCGCTCGCGCAATTCCTTGCCCGGCTTGAAGTGCGGCACATGCTTGCCCGGCAGCGCGACGGCGGCGCCGGTCTTGGGGTTGCGCCCCATGCGCGGCGGACGGAAATGCAGGGAAAAACTGCCGAAGCCGCGTATCTCGATACGTTCGCCGCCAGACAGGGCCTGGCTCATCTGCTCAAGCAGGTTTTTCACCGCCAGCTCGACATCATTGAACGCAAGGTGCTTCTGCCGGTCGGCCAGGGCCTCGATCAGCTCGGACTTGGTCATGGGTAGTTCGGCTCCGCCGGGTAGAGTTCCGTTACGGAACGCGAGCTTAGCGCATTCCGCGAATCCATTCACGTAGTTGCAGCGGCCAACTGCGTCAAATCATGGCCAAAAAGAATGGCGGCCGAAGCCGCCATTCAGAAAACCCCTGCCGGCCGGTACAGGAAGGCCCTGCCCGGCCGGCCCGGTGCTTACTTCTTCAGCTGTTCCTTGAGCAGCGCGCCGAGCTTGGCGGTGCCCAGGGTGGAGGACTGGTATTCCTCCAGCGCCGAAGCAAGCTCTTCCTCGTCCTTGGCGCGGATCGACAGCTGCAGGGTGCGGCCCTTGCGGTCCATGCCGATGAACTTGGCTTCGACCTTGTCGCCCACCTTCAGGTGCTGGGTCGCATCGTCGATGCGTTCCTTGGCGATGTCGTTGGCACGCAGGTAGCCCTCGACGCCGTCGCCCAGGTCGATGGTCGCGCCGCGCGCGTCCACTTCCTTGACGGTACCGGTGACGATGCTGCCCTTGGGCGAGCCGGCCATGAACTGGCCGAACGGATCCTGTTCCAGCTGCTTGATGCCCAGCGAGATGCGCTCGCGCTCCGGATCCACCGCCAGCACCACGGCCTCGACTTCGTCGCCCTTCTTGAACTGGCGGACGAGGTCTTCGCCGGTAGCCTGCCAGGAGATGTCGGACAGGTGAACCAGGCCGTCGATGCCGCCTTCCAGGCCGACGAAGATGCCGAAGTCGGTGATCGACTTGATCTGGCCGCGCACCTTGTCGTTCTTCTTGTGGATGGCCGCGAAGGTTTCCCACGGGTTGGACTGGGTCTGCTTGATGCCCAGCGAAATGCGGCGGCGCTCTTCATCCACGTCGAGCACCATGACCTGCACTTCGTCGCCGACCTGAACCAGCTTGCTCGGGTTGACGTTCTTGTTGGTCCAGTCCATCTCGGACACGTGCACCAGGCCTTCCACGCCCGGCTCCAGCTCGACGAAGCAGCCGTAGTCGGTGACGTTGGAGACCTTGCCGAACAGGCGGGTGTTGGCCGGATAGCGGCGGGCGATGTTGACCCACGGATCCTCGCCCATCTGCTTGAGGCCCAGCGAGACGCGGTTGCGCTCGCGGTCGAACTTCAGCACGCGGACGTCCAGCTCGTCGCCGACGTTGACCACTTCGGACGGATGGCGCACGCGCTTCCACGCCATGTCGGTGATGTGCAGCAGGCCGTCGATGCCGCCGAGGTCGACGAACGCGCCGTAGTCGGTGAGGTTCTTGACCACGCCCTTGATGACCGCGCCTTCCTGCAGCTTTTCCAGCAGCGATTCGCGCTCGGCGCTGAATTCGCTTTCCACCACGGCGCGGCGCGAGACCACGACGTTGTTGCGCTTGCGGTCGAGCTTGATGATCTTGAACTCGAGTTCCTTGCCCTCGAGGTAGACCGGATCGCGCACCGGGCGCACGTCGACCAGGGAGCCCGGCAGGAACGCGCGCACATCCTTGATGTCGACGGTGAAGCCGCCCTTGACCTTGCCGCTGATGCGGCCGGTGACGGTGGCGTTGGCCTTCTGCGCCTCTTCGAGTTCGTCCCACACGAGCGAGCGCTTGGCCTTCTCGCGCGAGAGCATGGTCTCGCCGAACCCGTTCTCCAGCGAATCCAGGGCGACCTTGACCTCGTCGCCCACGGCCACTTCGAGCTCGCCGCGTTCGTTGCGGAATTGCTCGATGGGCACGATGCCCTCGGACTTGAGCCCGGCGTTGACGACGACGACGTCCGACTTGATGTCGACCACGACGCCGGTAACGATGGTGCCCGGCTTGAATTTGATCAGGGCTTCGCTCTGTTCAAACAGTTCGGCAAAACTTTCAGTCATGTTGATTCCAGAATGGAAAAAAGCCGCAGTGCGGGCAGCATGGAGACTGTCCCGGCACGACCGGCTTGCCTGTTGGGGCGCCCTTGCGGACACCATTGAATTCCCCGCGATGCGGGACCTTTTCCCTTTGTGCAAAACCGAAGAAGGCGATGCTCAGGCCGGCCGGATCAGGCTCAGCACCTGTTCCACGACGGCGTCGACGGGCATTCCGGTCGAGTCGATGAGGACGGCATCGGCTGCCGGCTTCAGCGGAGCCACGGGACGGGCCGCATCGCGGGCGTCGCGCGCTTCGATCTCGCGCAAAAGGGATGCAAGTGTAACGGCGAGGCCCTTGTCCTTCAACTGCTTATAGCGCCGCTTCGCGCGCTCCTCGGCGCTGGCGGTGAGAAAGACCTTGACCCCGGCGTCCGGGAAAATCACCGTGCCCATGTCGCGCCCGTCGGCGACCAGGCCCGGGGCGCGGCGGAAGCTGAGCTGCTTGTCGACCAGGGCCGCGCGCACCGACGGAATCGCCGCGATGGCGGACGCGACAGCACCGACGGTTTCCGTGCGCAGATCGTCGGTGGAGTCGTGAGAATTGACGTAAACCCTTGTTTCGCGACCATCTTTCGGATCACGGAAGGTGATCTTGGTGGTCTCGGCACAGCGCGTCATGGCCTCGGTATCGGACAGGTCCAGCCCGGCCATGGAAGCGGCATAGCCCACCGCCCGGTACAGCGCGCCGGAGTCCAGCAGATGCCAGCCCAGCCGTTCGGCCACCACACGGGCGACGGTGCCCTTGCCCGAGCCCGAGGGCCCGTCGATGGTCAACACGGGGATGGGCTTGTCGGATCGGCTCATGGGCGCTCTGGCGGTCGGAACAAACCTGCGGATTCTAGCAGCTTGGCCGGGGTGAGTGCCGCGTCCGGCTGGATGTTGCCAGGCCCGGCCACAATATAGCGGCGCGGCACCGCGGAGCCTGTTCCATTCAGACGGCGCCGGCAGGGCCAAGGCTCCGCTCTGCTGGCAGCATCCCGGCTCGCGGCACCTGGGTTCAGAAAACCGCGCCGGCTCCTGCGCACCAGGACGAAAACGCACCGCGCCCGGCAGTCATGGCAAGGAATGTCGAGGTTCTGCCGCCCCGCCCAGTGGATTCAGGCTTTGTCGACCGCGTAATTCAACGCCAGCTCATCGCCCGGCAGACCGCGTATGCCCCAATTCGCCCGCGGCGTCTCCACCAGGGTGATCTCGATGTCGTTGACATGCAGTTCCAGCTGCGCCGACAGGCGAGCGATCAGCAGCCGTATCAGCTGCTTGCGGACATCCACGCTGCGGCCTTCGAACAGGTGGATTTCCAGGATGGTATAGCGCTCGCTGCGGTCGGCCGGGTGGATGAAATCCTCGGCCTCCAGCGCGATGAAGCGCTGGAAGCGCTTTTCCGCCGGCAGCCCCAGCGCCTCGGCCAGGCAGGACTGGATCAGCTCCGACAGTGCCCCGCGGCGGCCCTGCAGCCATTCGCGCCGCGCGTAGATCTTGACCTGGGCCATGCGTCACTCCTGAACGTGTTCAGGCCGCCGTGCCCAGCGCAAAGCCGCAGCCGTTGGCCAGCTCGACGAAGCCGGGGAACGAGGTCGCCACATTGGCGCAGTCACGGATGCGCACCGCGCCGTCGGCCAGCAGGCCGGCAACGGCGAAGCTCATGGCGCAGCGGTGGTCGCCAACGCTGTCGACCTCTCCCGCACCGAAACGGCCGCCCTGGATCACCGCGCCGTCCGGCGTTTCCGTGATCGCCGCGCCCAGGGTGCGCAGGCCGCGCGCCATCACGGCGATACGGTCGGATTCCTTGACCCGCAGCTCCGCCGCGCCAGTGATGCGGGTCTCGCCTTCGGCCGCGGCCGCGGCCACGAACAGGGCCGGGAATTCGTCGATCATGTCCGGCACCAGCGCCTCGGGCACGGCAATGCCGCGCAGGCGCGCATGGCGCACGCGCAGGTCGGCGACAGCTTCGCCGCCGAGTTCGCGCCGGTTTTCCTGCACGATGTCCGCGCCCATCAGGCGCAGCGCCTCGAGCAGTCCGGTGCGGCGCGGATTGATGCCGACTTCGCGCAGCAGCAGGTCCGAGCCCGGCACGATGCTGGCCGCGACCAGGAAGAATGCCGCCGAGGAGAAATCCGCCGGCACCACCACATCGGCCGCACGCAGGCTGTGCCCGCCGCTCAGACTGGCGCGGCCTTCGCTGAAGCGGATGGGCCAGCCGAAGGCGGCCAGCATGCGCTCGGTGTAGTCGCGCGTGGGATGCGGCTCCACCACCGTGGTCTCGCCTTCGGCGTAGAGACCGGCCAGCAGCAGCGCGGACTTGACCTGGGCACTGGCCACCGGCAGTGCGTAATCGATGCCGCGCAGGCGGCGTCCACCATGGATGCGCAGCGGCGGCAGGCCGCCCTCCTCCGCCTCGATCAGCGCGCCCATGCGGCCCAGCGGTTCGATCACCCGGCGCATGGGCCGGCGCGACAGGGATTCGTCGCCGATCAGGCGCGAATCGAAGGATTGTCCGGCGAGCAGGCCGGCCAGCAGGCGCATGCCGGTGCCGGCATTGCCGCAGTCGATCGCGCCGGCGGCCGCGGCCAGGCCGTGCAGGCCGACGCCGTGCACGCGGCGCTCGCTGGCGCTGGGCTGCTCCACACGCACGCCCATGGCGGCAAAGGCGCGCGCGGTGGCGCGGGTGTCCTCGCCTTCGAGAAAACCGCTGATGGAGGAAATGCCATCGGCCAGCGAGGCAAACATCACCGCACGATGCGAGATGGACTTGTCGCCGGGTACGCGAACGTCGCCTTGCAGCGGACCGGCGCGCAGGCTGGTCCAGACATCGCCGCCGCTCATGCCAGCGCCTCCAGCAGGCGCTCGCTCTCGCTGCGCAGGCCTACGCTGATACGCAGGCAGTTGGGCAGGCCGTAGCCGGCCATGGGCCGCACGACCACCGCATGACGGAACAGCTTTTCTTCGATTTCGCGCGCGTCGCGGCCGAAATCCACCAGCAGGAAATTGGTCTGCGACGGGAACACGCGCAGGCCGCGCTCGCGCAGCCGTGCCGCCAGCCATTCGCGCTCGGCCGCGGTGTGCTCGCGGATGCGTGCCGCATGCGCCGTATCGGCCAGGGCCGCCTCGGCAGCGACCAGGCCCAGGCTGTTGACGTTGAAGGATTCGCGCAGGCGCTCCAGCACGGCGATGGCCTCAGCCGAACCGACCGCATAGCCCACGCGCAGGCCGGCCAGGGCGTGGGCCTTGGAGAACGTGCGGGTGACGATGAGATTGCGCCGGCCGCCGCCGCGCAGCAGGCGCACAGCCGAACTGGCGCCCGGCGCGGTGACGTACTCGGCATAAGCCTCGTCGACGACAACGACGACATGATCCGGCAGCCGGCCCAGGAATTCGTCCAGCGCCGCGTCGTCGAACCAGGTGCCGGTGGGATTGTTCGGATTGGCGACGAACAGCAGCCGCGTATCCGGCCGCACCGCCGCGGCCAGGGCGGCGAGATCGTGTCCCAGCGGCGCCGCCGCATGGTCGGCCGGCAGCGCCGGCACACAGATAGCCTGGGCGCCGGCCGCAGCCGTACCGATGGCGAACACGGCGAAGCCGTACTGCGAATACACCACCGAACTCTGCGCATCGGCGAAGCACTGCGCAATCAGCATCAGCAGTTCGTGCGAGCCGTTGCCCAGCGCGATCTGCGCCGTCTCCACCCCCAGCTGTGCGGCCAGCGCGCGCTTGAGCGCGCCGCCCTTGGGATCGGGATAGCGGTAGATGTCAGGGAGCGCCGCGGTGATCGCCGCCGCCACCGCCGGGCTCGCGCCCAGCGAGGTCTCGTTGGAACCCAGCTCGATCAGGCGCGCACCGTATTCCGTGCGCAGCGCGGGCAGGTCATGGCCCGGATCATAGGCGCGCAGTTTCTGCGTCGCCGCGTTGGCCAGCGAAAGGATTTCCCGGCTCACAGCAGTGCCACCGGATAGGAACCCAGTACCTTCAGCTCGGCCGCGCGCGCCGCCGCGGCGGCAATGGCGCCGCTCATGCGCGGATCCTCGACATGCCCTTCCACTTCGACAAAGAACACATATTCCCATTTTCCCGTACGCGCCGGGCGCGATTCGATCTTGGTCATGGACAGGCCCTGCTCGGCGAACGGCGTGAGCAGTTCGTACAGCGCACCGGGCTTGTCCTTGACCGACATCAGCAGCGAGGTCTTGTCATGGCCCGAGGCCGGGAACAGCTCGCGGCCGATCACGAAGAAGCGCGTGGTGTTGTCCGGGCGGTCCTCGATCGAACGCGATACCACTTTGAGGCCGTAGATATGCGCGGCAGTCTCGCCGGCGATCGCCGCGGCATCGTCGGCGTTGCGCGCGCGGCGCGCGGCCTCGGCATTGCTAGACACCGGAATGCGTTCGGCCTTGGGCAGATTGGCGCGCAGCCAGGCCTTGCACTGGCCCAGCGACTGCGGATGCGAGTACACGCGCTCGATGTCTTCCAGCCGGCCGCTGCGCGCGAGCAGGTGCTGGTGCACGCGCAGCTCGATCTCGCCGCAGATCTTCAGCGGCGAGGTGACGAACAGGTCCAGCGAGGAATTCACCGTGCCTTCGCTGGAGTTCTCGATCGGCACCACGCCGAAGTCGGCATTGCCGGCCGCCACTTCCTGGAACACTTCGTCGATGGTCGCCAGCGGCAGGCCCTTGATGGAATGGCCGAAGTGCTTGAGCACGGCCTGCTGGCTGAAGGTGCCTTCCGGGCCGAGGAAGCCGATCTTGAGCGGCTCCTGCTGGGCCAGGCAGGCCGACATGATCTCGCGGAACAGCCGCACCATTTCCTCGTTGCTGAGCGGGCCGCCGGCATTGCGGTCGATGACCATGCGCAGCACCTGGGCCTCGCGCTCGGGCCGGTAGTAGTCCACGGCGGCCTTGAGTTCGCCCTTGGCCTTGCCGACCTGCTGCGCCCAGCGGGCACGCTCGGCGATGAGCTGCTGGATTTCGCGGTCAATGGCGTCGATGCGCTGGCGGGTCTGGGCCAGGTCCAGCGGTGCGGAGGAATCGGAAGCGTTCATTGCGGTCTCTGGTTCAACAGTGCAGCTTATACGCGATGCGGCCGCGCGTACGGATATGTGATTGCGCGATAAGCGCGCCGGCCCTCAGAAAAGCTTGCCGGGGTTCATGACGCCGTTGGGATCCAGCACGGCGCGGATGCCGCGCATCAGGGCGATCTCCTCTGCACTGCGCGCGCTGGCCAGATAGGGCTTCTTGACCAGGCCTATGCCGTGCTCGGCCGAAATGCTGCCGCCGTGCTGCTGCAGCACCTCGCACATCAGCTCGGTCACGCGCTCGCACTCGGCGATGAAAGCGGGATAGTCCAGCTCCGCCGGCTTGACGATGTTGATGTGCAGGTTGCCATCGCCGATATGACCGAACCAGACCACGTCGAAGGCCGGATATTCCCGCGTCAGCAGCGCCTGCATCGCCTGCAGGAAGGCCGGCACCACGCTGATGCGCACGGAAATGTCGTTCTTGTACGGCTTGTGCGGCGCCAGGCTTTCGGTGATGCCCTCGCGCAGGCGCCACAGGCTGCGCGCCTGGGCCTCGCTCTGGCTGATCACGCCGTCGCTGACCCAGCCCTGCTCCAGGCAATGCTCGAACACCGCCAGGGCCTGTGCCTGGGCGGCTTCGTCGGCGGCGTCGAACTCGGTCACCACGTAGTACGGCGAATCCTCGCCGAACGGGCGCTGGGCGCCATGCGCGGCGACGTGATGCAGGGCGCGGTCGGTGAAGAACTCGAACGCGCTCAGGCTCAGGCGCGCGCGGCAGGTGGCGTAGACCTGCATCAGCGCATCCATGTGCGGCACCGCAAACAGCAGCACCTGCGAAGGCGGCGGCGCGTCGGTCAGGCTCAAGGTGGCCTCGACCACGATGCCCAGGGTGCCTTCGGAACCGATGAACAGATGGCGCAGGTCGTAGCCGGTGGCGTTCTTGATCAGGCCGCGGTTGAGATCCAGCAGTTCGCCCGCGCCGGTGACCACTTTCAGCCCGGCGATCCAGTTGCGCGTATTGCCGTAGCGGATCACGCGGATGCCGCCGGCGTTGGTGGCGATGTTGCCGCCGATCTGGCAGGAGCCGCGCGCGCCGAAATCCACCGGGTAAATCAGGCCATGCCCACGCGCCGCGTTGTGCACAGCCTCCAGCGCAATGCCGGGCTGCACCGTGAGCGTGCGGTCGACCGCGTCGAAGCCCAGCACGCGGTTCATGCGCTCCAGGCTGATGACCAATTCGCCATTGGCCGCGACCGCGCCGCCGGAAAGCCCGGTGCGGCCGCCCGAAGGCACCACGGCCACGCCGGCCGCGTTGGCCCAGCGCACCAGGGCCTGGACTTCCTCCGCACTGGCCGGCAGCGCTATCGCCAGCGGTGCCGGCGTCCAGCGCCGCGTCCAGTCGCGGCCGTAATGTTCCAGTTCCGCCGCCTCGGTCAAAAGCTTCAGTCCAGGCAGGCTGGCGCGCAGGTCGGCAAGGGACGGCGTGTTCATGCGGGCTCCGGCAGGGGATCGGGCGAGCCTGCCAGCGATGTCATTAGCCGTCCAGTGCTGCATTGCGGCAGACTGGATTCCATTGGCATAGTTCGCTTTCTGCGCGGATACGATGCGGCCGCGCTACTACACCAATTCCCTGGCGCGATCAAACAATGAAGAAGACGTCTTACCCCAAGCAGGACATCCGCGTGCTGCTGCTGGAAGGCATCAGCCGCAGCGCGGTGGAAACCTTCCAGAATGCCGGCTATTCGCAGATCGAGCTGCACGACAAGTCCCTGCCCGAGGCCGAACTCAAGCAGCGCATCGCCGAGGCCCACCTGATCGGCATTCGCTCGCGCAGCCAGCTCAGCGCCGAGGTGCTGGAGCACGCCAAGCGCCTGATCGCCATAGGCTGCTTCTGCATCGGCACCAACCAGGTCGACCTGGGCGCGGCCAAGGCCGCCGGCATCCCGGTCTTCAACGCGCCCTATTCCAACACCCGCAGCGTGGCCGAGCTGGTCATCGCCGAAGCCATATTGCTGATGCGGCGGATTCCGCAAAAGAACGCCGAATGCCACCGCGGCGGCTGGTCCAAGTCCGCCGCCGGCAGCTTCGAGGTGCGCGACAAGGTGCTGGGCATCATCGGCTACGGCCATATCGGTACCCAGGTCGGCCTGCTCGCCGAGGCCCTGGGCATGCGCGTGATCTACCACGACATCGAAACCAAGCTCGCCCTGGGCAACGCGCGTCCGGCGCTGAGCCTGAACGACCTGCTCGGCCGCGCCGACATCGTCACCCTGCACGTACCGGAAACCCCGGCCACGCAGATGATGATGGGCGCCGAACAGTTCGGCCGCATGCGCCCCGGCAGCATGCTGATCAACGCCTCCCGCGGCACCGTGGTCGACATCGATGCGCTTGCCGCCAGCCTGCGCAGCGGCCATCTGGCCGGCGCCGCGGTCGACGTGTTCCCGGTCGAGCCCAAGGGCAACAACGATCCCTTCGTCTCGCCGCTGATCGGCATGGACAACGTGATCCTTACGCCGCACGTCGGCGGCAGCACGCTGGAAGCGCAGGACAACATCGGCATCGAGGTCGCCTCCAAGCTGGTGCGCTACAGCGACAACGGCTCCACCCTGTCGGCGGTGAACTTCCCCGAAGCCTCGCTGCCGGAACATCCGCACAGCCGGCGCCTGCTGCACATCCACAAGAATGTGCCCGGCATGCTTTCGCGCATCAACGACCTGTTCTCGCGCGAGAACGTCAACATCGACGGCCAGTACCTGCAGACCGATCCGCAGGTGGGCTACGTGGTCATCGACGTGTCCATGCCGGAAGAACGCGCGGCGGAGCTGAAGGACGCACTCGCGGCGATTCCGGGGACCTTGCGCGCCCGCGTGCTGTACTGAGGGGCCGGGGTCCGGGAAGCGGGACCGGAAACACCGCAGCGGGCGCGGTCCGGCGCGGCCGCGCCTTGCCCTGGGGGAATCCAGGGCCTCAAACTATCGGGTTCCCGCTCCCGGATCCCCGCCCCCCATGATTGCCTTCCGCAACTTCGCCCTGCGCCGCGGCGAACGGCTGCTTCTGTCCGACATCGACCTCACCCTGCACGCCGGCGTGCGTGTCGGCGTGGTCGGACGCAACGGCTGCGGCAAGTCCAGCCTGTTCGCGGCGATCCAGGGCGAGGTCGAGCCCGACCGCGGCGACCTGGATCTGCCCACGCGCCTGCGCATCGCCAGCGTGGCGCAGGAAACGCCGTCCCTGCCCGATGCGGCCATCGATTTCGTACTGTCGGGCGATACCGAGGTACACGCCATCCTGCGCGCCGAGGCCGCCGCCACGGAACGCGAGGACTGGGACGCCGTGGCACTGGCCCACCAGCAGCTCGCCGCGATCAACGGCTACGACGCCGGCGCCCGCGCCGGCCGCCTGCTGCACGGCCTGGGCTTCGCCGCCGACACGCACCAGATGCCGGTGTCGGATTTCTCCGGCGGCTGGCGCGTGCGCCTGAACCTGGCGCGCGCGCTGATGATGCCCAGCGACGTGCTGCTGCTGGACGAGCCGACCAACCATCTGGATCTGGACGCGGTGCTGTGGCTGGAGCAGTGGCTGCTGAAATATCCGGGCACGCTGCTGATGATCTCGCACGACCGCGAGTTCCTCGACGGCGTCAGCACGCATACCCTGCACCTGCACGACGGCCGCGCCAAGCTGTACACCGGCGACTACACCAGCTTCGAGCGCCAGCGCGCCGAACACCTGCGCCAGCAGCAGATCGCCTTCGAGAAAGAACAGGCCGAGCGCGCCCACCTGCAGGCCTTCATCGACCGCTTCAAGGCCAAGGCGAGCAAGGCGCGCCAGGCGCAGTCGCGGGTCAAGCGCCTGGCCAAGCTCAGCGGCACCGAGGCGGTGCGCGCCGAGCGCCAGATCCGCATTAACTTCGACGCTCCGGCCAAGTTGCCGCATTCGCTGCTGCGCCTGAACGAGACCGACGCCGGCTACGGCGAAATCAAGATCCTGCACGATGTCGGCTTCGGCCTGGAGGCCGGCGACCGCATAGGCCTGCTCGGCCCCAACGGCGCGGGCAAGTCGACCCTGGTCAAGACCCTGGTCGGCGAACTGCCCCTGATCAGCGGCGAGCGCATGGCGCACAAGGACATGCAGCTGGGCTACTTCGCCCAGCACACGGTCGAATCGCTGCACGAAGGCCAGAGTCCCATCGACCACCTCAAGGACATCGCCCCCGGCGTGGCCACGCAGGAATTCCGCGATTTCCTCGCGCGCTGGAATTTCCCCGGCAACCGCGCCTTCGAGGTCATCGACGGCTTCTCCGGCGGCGAGCGCGCACGCCTGGCCCTGGCCCTGATCGCCTGGCGCCGTCCCAACGTGCTGCTGCTGGACGAACCGACCAATCACCTCGATCTCGAAATGCGCGAAGCCCTGGCCGAAGCCCTCAGCGATTTCGACGGCGCCATCGTGCTGGTCTCGCATGACCGCCATCTCACCGGCCTGGTCTGCGACACCTTCTGGCGCGTCGCCGACGGCAAGGTCGAGGCGTTCAAGGGCGATCTGGACGAATACGCGGCGTGGCTGCGCGCGCGTGGCAACAAACAGGAACGCACGGACAAAGGCGAGAAGAAAGTCGCTTGAAAGACGGGATTCGGGATTCGGGATTCGGGATTCGGGATTCGGGATTCGGGATTCGGGATTCGGGATTCGGGATTCGGGATTCGGGATTCGGGATTCGGGATTCGGGATTCGGGATTCGGGATTCGGGATTCGCAGGGAGTGTGCGGCGGAATCCGAGATTTTTGGCAAGTGAAATTTGCCAGATTTCTTCGAGAAGAGGCGGAAAGCTCCCTCTCCCCCGAGCTTGCTCGGGGGAGAGGGCTGGGGTGAGGGGGCGACGATCAACACGCCTCGTCGGCAGGATTTTCGCCCGATCTTTCACCACACGAAGAACCGGAAAAACCCGGACTTCTCCACAATCGGACAAACTGCCCCCTCATCCCAACCCGCCCCCCGTCAAAGCCGGGGTAGAGCGAGCGCTCCGCAATTCCGCGCCCTTGCTTCACCCACGCCGCCGCGCGAAATCGCGCATGAACTCCACCAGCGCATCCACGCTCTGCTGCGTCACCGCGTTGTAGATCGAGGCACGCA
Organism: Tahibacter harae; assembly: GCF_024437735.1. Classification (GTDB taxonomy): domain Bacteria; phylum Pseudomonadota; class Gammaproteobacteria; order Xanthomonadales; family Rhodanobacteraceae; genus Tahibacter; species Tahibacter harae. The sequence continues at coordinate 42,904 of NZ_JANFQO010000017.1, forward strand.
TGCCGCCGACCAGCTTGTGGCCTTTCAGCGCGAGCAGGCCGGCGGCCTTGGACTCCTGCAGGAACAGCTCGTCCAGCTCCGGCCGCGGCAAGGTGAAAGGCACGTTCATCCACGAGCGCGCGGACTTCTCGACCGGATTGGCATAGAAGCCCGACTCGTCGATGCACGCATACAAGGTTTCCGCCTTGCGCCGATTGCGCAGCTCCATTGCGGCCAGGCCGCCCTCGGCCTTGAGCCACTTGAAGATCAGCCCGGCCAGATACCAGCCAAACGTGTTCGGCGTATTCAGCAGCGAATCCTGCGCCGCATGCTCGGCGAAGCTGAAGATCTTCGGCAACGACTTGGGACAGCGCTGCAGCAAGTCCTCGCGCACGATCACCACGACGATGCCCGAGGGGCCTATGTTCTTCTGCGCGCCGGCATAGATCAGGCCGAAGCGCGACACGTCGATGGGCCGCGACAGGATGGTCGAGGACATGTCGGCAATCAGCGGCACATCGCCGACATCGGGAATATCGAAGAACTCCACACCGCGGATGGTCTCGTTCGGCGTGTAGTGGACATAGGCCGAGGCCGGATCCAGGTCCCACTCCGCCCGCGGCGGAATCGCCGTATGCCTGTTGCCGGCGGAATTCGCCGCGACATGCACCTGGGCCAGCGAACCGGCCTCGCGCACCGCCTTCTCGCCCCAGTCGCCGGTGACGACGTAATCCACGCGCTGATCCGGCCGCGCCAGATTCATCGGAATCTGCGCGAACTGCTGCGTCGCCCCTCCCTGCAGGAACAGCACCTTGTAGTTGGCCGGGATGGCCAGCAATTCGCGCAGGTCGGCCTCGGCCTGGGCGGCCATGGCCATGAATTCCTTGCCGCGATGGCTGACTTCCATCACCGAGGCGGCCGAACCGCCCCACTCCAGCAATTCAGCCTGGGCCTGGCGCAACACGGTTTCGGGCAGCGCGGCGGGGCCGGCGCTGAAATTGTGACCACGGCTCAAGGCATTCTCTCCGGCTGGGGCGAACCCCGATTATGCCGCGGTGCGGCAAGGTTGCCAGGGCCGCCTGGTGATAAGTGACGCGGAGCCGGTTTGCCAGCGCGCGGTACCGCACAGCCAGTCCTTGCCAACTGCGGGCTGCGGGGCTGGCACAGCGCACAACGCCGTCTGACACCAGCCCGCCGGCGCTCGTCCACGCTTGGTTGCACGCGCAAATCCACAGGGCGGCAAAGCCGCGCCTGCCGCAGACGATGACCTTGCCTAGGCCCGCCGCCGCAACACCGATCCCGCCGCCAGGACCTGCTCCATTTCCTCCGCCGGCAGCGCCGGTGCGTAGAGGAAGCCCTGGGCGGTGCTGCAGCCCATGGCCATCAGCAGTTCGGCCTGGGCCGGCGTTTCCACGCCTTCGGCGGTGAGCGACAGGCCCAGGTCTTCGGCAAAGCCCGATATCGTGCGCACAATGGCGCGGTGGCGGCGGTTGGATTCCATGTCGCGCACGAAGCTGCGGTCGATCTTCAGTGCGTCGAAGGGCGAGGATGCGAACGAATCCAGCGAGGAATAGCCGGTGCCGAAATCGTCCACCACCAGGCTGACGCCGAGCTGCTTGACCTCGCGCAGTATCGCCTCGGCCTGCATGCGGCCGGCGCGGAACACGGTCTCGGTGACTTCGATGGCAAGCGAGCCGGCGGCCAGGCCGGTGCGCTGCAGCACTTCGCCTATGCCGGCGGCGATGCTGCGTTCGGCGAACTGGCGGTCGTCGACGTTCACATTGGCGCGCAGGGTGCGGAAGGCGGGATAGCGCTGCTGCCAGTGCAGCAGCTGGGCGCAGGTGTGTTCCAGCACCCACCAGTCGATGGGAACGATGAGGCCGGTCTCCTCGGCCACTTCGAGGAATTGCGGCGGCTGCAGCAGGCCGCGCTGCGGATGCTGCCAGCGCAGCAATGCCTCGCAGCCGACCACGGCACCGCTGCGCAGATCGACCAGGGGCTGGTAGTGGACGCGGAATTCGCGCCGCTCCACCGCCTCGCGCAGATCGGTTTCCAGGCGCAGGCGCGCGCGCGCGGCCTGGTGCATGGCTTCGTCGAACACCATGTAGGCCGACTTGCCGCGCGCCTTGGCGCGGTACATGGCGGTGTCGGCATCGCGCAGCACCTGCTCCGGCGTTTCGTAGCCGGGCCGGCCGATGACGATGCCGAGGCTGGCGCCGGAATAGATGCGATGGCCGTCCAGCACGAAGGGTTCGGCCAGCACCCGCAGCAGCTCCTGGGCCAGGCCCTCGGCCGCTTCCACGCTCCACTGTCCCGGCGGCAGCACGGTGAATTCGTCGCCGCCGTAACGCGCCAGCACCGAGCCCTGCGGCACCGCGCGGCGCAGGCGCGCGGCGATCTCGATCAGCAGGCGGTCGCCGGTGGCGTGGCCCAGGCTGTCGTTGACCAGCTTGAAGCCGTCCAGGTCCAGGAACAGCATGGCGTAGGCGCAGCTGCCATCAGCCTTGGCCTGTTCCAGGCGTGCGGTCATATGGCGCTCGAACAGCACGCGGTTAGGCAGCCCCGTGAGCGCGTCGTGGGTGGCGTTGTGTTCCAGCTCGTTCTCGAAGCGGTGGCGCTCGGTCACGTCGCGCACGGTGCCGCTGAAATAGTCGCCGTCGTCCAGGCGTATGGGCCCGGCGCTGACGCTGATGCGCAGCTCGCGCCCGTCCTTGCGCCGCAGCAGGGTTTCGTAGTCGGCCGGCAGCACTTCGCCGCGCGCCCGTGCCGCGGTGCGCGCCTCGACGATGCGGCGGCCGGCTTCGCTGGCCAGCTCGTTCCAGTGCATGCCGATCAGTTCGCGCTCGTCGTAGCCAGTGAGCGCGGCGAAACGCTGGTTGACGTAGATGTAGCGCCCGTCGCGCATCACGTACACGCCGATCTGGGCGTGCTCGACCAGGGTGCGGTAGCGCTCCTCGGAGCTGAGCAGGGCGCGTTCGGCGTCGCGCCGGGCGGTGATGTCCTGCACCGCGCCTTCCAGGCTCAGCACGCGGCCCTGGGCGTCGCGTACCGCATGCACGTTCAGTGCAACCCAGATCATGCGCCCGTCGTTGCGGCGTATGCGCACTTCCTCGTCGGCGACGTGGCCGTTGCGCGCGATCAGCTCCAGCACGTGGCGGCGCCGGTCCGGCGCCACGTCGATGTCGTCGATATGCGCCATCTTCTGCAACAGCTCGTCGCGCGAGGCGTAGCCGAGCAGGCGCGCCAGCGCCGCGTTCACCTCCAGCACGCGGCCGTCCGGATGGGCCTGGAACAGGCCGACCACGGAACGCCGGAACAGCTCGCGGAACTTGCGCTCGGCCTCGGCCAGGGCCTGCTGCTGGGCGCGTTCTTCCGTGATGTCGCGGGCGGTGCCGGTGCTGGCGATATCGCCGTCGTAGACCACCGGATCGGCGCGCACCTGCACCAGCCGGCGCGAACCGTCCTTGCGCAGCATGGCGATCTCGTAGCCCTGCACTTCGCGCGAGCCGCTTTCGCGCGAGATGCGCCGCTCCAGCTGGGCCGCGCGCGATTCCGGCGCGACCAGATCCATGTACTCGCAGCCGATCAGTTCCTGCACCGCATAGCCGAGCATGTCGGCCATGGCGCCGTTGGTGAACACGACCTTGCCGCGCTGGATCAGGAACACGCCGTCGCGGCAGTTGTCCACCAAGATGCGGTAAAGCTCCTCGGACTGGCGCAGCGCGCGCTCGGCGGCTTCCTGGCGCGTGATATCGACCACCGAGCCTTCGCAGAACAGCACGCGGCCGTCGCCGGCGCGGGCCAGGCGCAGGTTCTCATTGATCCAGATCAGGCTGCCGTCGCGGCGGCGCACCTGGGAGCGGCGGTTCTCGACCAGGCCGTCGCGTTCGAGTTCGGCGTAGAGGGCGGCGCAGGCGCCGGCATCGGCATACACCTGGCGCGAGGGGCGCGGGAATTCGCGCAGCATCTGGTCGACCGAGTCGTAGCCGAAGATGCGCGCCAGCGCGGGATTGGCGTCGATCAGGCTGCCTTCGGGCAGGCTGCGGTAGATGCCTTCGGCGGCGGCCAGGAACAGCGAGCGGAAGCTGGTCAGGTCCAGGTCCGGCGCCACGACTGCGCCGTCTGCCTGCACCTGACGGCCTATGCAGAGGATATGCGGCTGGCCGGCCAGATCGAGGATCTCGGCATTCAGCGCGATCTGCAGCACGCGGCCGTCGCGGGCGACGAATTCGATCTGCTGTTCGGCCAGGCGCCCGGCGCTGCGCAGCTCGGCCCAGAGCAGACCGCGGGCGTCCGGATGCCGCCACAGGCCCAGATCCAGCGGGCGCCGGCCGATCAGTTCGTCGCGGCGGAAATCCAGGGTCTGCTCCACCGCGGCATTGACGTCGACGATGACGCCGTCGCCCGCTGCCAGCAGCATGACCAGGCTGGGCGAGTAACGGAAGGCCGCGGCAATGTGAGTTTCCCCGTGCTCCATCACTCGACATCGGCAGGTTTGGCCGCAGTATAGCCATGCCCATCCACGCCGCCAGCGCCGGGTGAAAGATCAGCGCCGCCGCCCCGGTCTGAAGCGGAAACGAGGCCGACCATGAAGCGATTCCGCATACCGCCCATCCCCAGCTCCGAACTCACGCCGGAGCCGGTCTACCTGCAGCGCCGCCGCTTCCTGCGCGAGCTGGGCCTGTCCGCACCGCTGCTGCTGGCCGGCTGCGGCCGCAGCGACGAGGCCGCCGCGGTGCCCGAGCCGACCGGCCCCACGGGCGCCGAACTTCAGGCCAGCCGGCCCAGCCGCTGGGACGCCAAGGACGCGCTGACCAGCTGGCGCGACGCCACCCAATACAACAACTACTACGAATTCGGCACCGGCAAGGGCGATCCGGCGCGCAATGCCGGCCGCTTCAAGCCCAGGCCCTGGACGGTGGAGATCGCCGGCCACGCCGAAGTCATAGGCCGCTTCGATCTGCAAGATCTGCTCAAGCCGCACGCGCTGGAAGAACGCATCTACCGCCACCGCTGCGTGGAAGCCTGGTCCATGGTGATTCCGTGGGTGGGCATTCCGCTGGGCGAATGCCTCAAGCGCTTCAAGCCGACCTCGCGCGCCAAGTACGTTGCCTTCACCACCGTGAACCGCCCGGAAGAAATGCCGGGACTGGCCTATGACGTGCTGGCCTGGCCGTATCGCGAGGCTTTGCGCATCGACGAAGCCATGCATCCGCTGGCCATACTCGCCGTAGGCCTGTACGGCCGCGAGCTGCCCAATCAGAACGGCGCGCCGCTGCGCCTGATCGTGCCGTGGAAGTACGGCTTCAAGGGTGCCAAGTCCATCGTGCGCATCGAGTTCTGGGAACGCCAGCCGGCCACGTCGTGGAACCTGGCCGGACCGTCCGAATATGGCTTCTATTCCAACGTGAACCCGGCGGTGGATCATCCGCGCTGGAGCCAGGCCAGCGAGCGGCGCATCGCCGGCAGCGGCACCAGCCTGTTCGCCAACCGCGTGCCCACCCTGCCCTTCAACGGCTATGCCGAGGAAGTGGCGGGGCTCTACGCCGGCATGGATCTGCGCGCGAACTACTGATGAGCCGCCCCGCCGACATCCGCCTGGTCATCGTCAAAATAGTGCTGTTCGCCGCCTGCCTGCTGCCGCTGGCGGGAATGCTGTGGGATCTGCAGCAGCAGAACCTGGGCCCGGATCCCGTCGCCGCGCTGGAGCATCGCAGCGGCGACTGGGCGCTGCGCCTGCTGCTGATCACCCTCGCGGTGACGCCGCTGCGCCAGCTCAGCGGCGTGGCGGAAGTGCTGCGTTTGCGCCGCATGCTGGGACTGTTCGCGTTTTTCTACGCCAGCCTGCACTTCGCCGTATACCTGTTCATCGACCTGGGCGGTTTCTGGCGGCAGATTTTCAGCGATATTTTCAAACGCCCTTTCATCACCGTCGGCTTCCTGGCCTGGCTGCTGCTGGTGCCGCTGGCGGTCACTTCCACCCGCGGCATGATGCGCCGGCTGGGCCGCAACTGGTCGCGGCTGCACAGGCTGGTCTACCCGATAGGGCTTTTTGCGGTTCTGCACTATGTGTGGCTGGTGAAGTCCGGGCAGAAGATCGCCGTGCGCGAGCCGCTGGTCTACCTCGCCATCTACCTGCTGCTGATGGCCCTGCGGCTGCCGTGGCGGCGCTGGCTGGCGGCGCTGCGCGGGAAGGCGGCGTGATCTGCCCGGGGCCGGCCCGCAGTCCGCGCCGGCGAACAGCGGTATGGCTGCGCCGCGCCAGTCCTTTGCGCGCCTTTCCACCGATCAGGCAGGCGCGCCTAGCCGGCGGCGGGACTGCAATACTTTTGCACTACGCAAACAGGAACAGCGGCGCGGCACCGAGCCTCAGAAGCCGAACAACAGCAGCAGCGCGATCGCACCGCCGATCAGCGCCGCGGCGGCGATCAGCCACCAGATCTCGTTGCGGCTGGATACCGTGTCCGGGTTGACCGGTGCCGGCGCCGGCCGGGACGGCCGGGTGTCGGGCAGGTTCACCGCCTGCATGGTCTGGGTGATGGCCGGGGCGAAGCCGGGGCCGCGTTCCTCGACCAGCTCGCCGCGCAGCGGCAGGCCGGGCGCTTCGAGCAGGAAACGGTTGCGGTCGAAGGCGATCTGGTCGCCCGGATGCAGCACCGCATCGCGCACCTGTACGCCGTTGACGAAGGTGCCGTTGGCCGAACCCAGGTCGCGCAGGTAGATGCCGTCGCCGCTGTTTTCGATCAGGGCATGGCGGCGCGACATTTCCGGTTCGTCCAGGGACAGGTCGCATTCGCTGCCACGGCCTATGGTCAGGCGGCCGCGCACCGGCACGATACGGCCGAACTGCGCGCCGGATACGCCGCGCAGCACCACCTTGGGCGGAATGGTGCGCTGGCGCGTCTCGGCCGTATCCGCACCGGGCGCATCCGCCGGCACAGTGGTGCGTATCACTTCATCCCGTTCCGGCTTGATGATGATCTGGACGGTGTCGATGCTCAGCACATCGCCCAGGCGGACTATGCCCTTCTCGCGCACCGGCCGCGCATTCAGATGGGTATGGGCGTGCGGATCCAGCACGGCGAGGGTGAGCCCGCGGCCGTCGACTTCGATACGGGCGTGATGCGCCGCCACGCCGGAGGCGTTCAGCACGATCTGGTTGTCCCGCTCCGAGCCTATTCCGCAAACGCCGGGCGTCAGCACGAAATCAGGGTGCTCGCCGTTGGGAAAGCTCAAGCGCGCGCGAATTTCCATCAGCTGACCGGCCTGCTCCGTGGGATGACGCGGTGGCAATTTAGCATGAGCGCCCCGGGGGTTTACCAGCGTGCGCCGAGGTCGAGCAGGATGCGGTCGGTATGTTCGGCCAGGCCCTCGCGCTGCTCGCGGAATGCGGCCAGGCGCAGATTCCAGCTGCGGTCCAGGCCATAGCCTATCCACGGCATGAAGCCGTTGGCGAAACTGTGGAACCACCAGTCGTCCTCGTTGAAGGCGGCGAGCACGGCGTCGCGCTGTATGCGCTGGTTGGAATAGCCGAATTCCCAGCCGCCGGGCTGGAAGCGGTCGCCCAGCACCAGGCTGAAACGCGCGCCGTCGCGCGCCGTGTCGGCGCCGAGGTTACGCACCAGGTCGATGCGTGCTTCCAGCGGCCATTCGCCCAGTACGGTGCGGCCGACCAGTTGCAGGTCGAGCAGGCGGTAATCGCTGGCCAGGCGGCCGTTGGCCAGACGCCGGTTGGTGCGGGTCAGGCCCTGCCGCGTGAGTTGTTGCAGATCGGAAAAATCCAGATAGCTCAGCAGCACGGCGGCATTGCCCGGGGCGCCTTCGCGCCAGCGCCAGGCCAGCTGCGCCGCGGCGAGACGGGTATCGTCCTCGTACAGATGCTGCGCAGCGAAGCCGCCGACGACGAGTTGCAGCCGGCTGAAATCGCCCAGTGCGAAGGACTGGTCCAGGCTGATGCCGGCCGGGCGCAGGTCCGCATCCCAGGTCAGCGGCGACAGCTCCAGCGGCAGCGGCGCCTTGCCCAGCAGAACACGGGTGTGCTCGGCCGGCTGCCAGCGCAGCCAGAACTGATCGAGGTTGGCGCCGTCGCTGCGCTCGTTGTCGTTGTTGATGCGGTTGGTCGCGTTGTCGTCGCTGCCCTGGGCCAGCTCGATCGCGGCGCCGAAGCTGAGTTCGGGCATGGCAGCGAATTCGGCGCCGAGGCGGCCGCGGCCGCGCCAGCGGCTGACGGTGCGGTCGTTGGTCAGCCCTTCGACGTGATCGTAGCGCAGCAGGAAATCGCCGAACCAGCTCCAGCGCCCGGCGCCGGCGGCAGCTTCCTCGGCACTGCCGTCGAGAATGCTGTCCTGGCCGCGGGCCTGGCCGGCGAGCAGGCCGGTCAGCACCAGCAGGCCGCTCAGTGCGGCGCGCAGCAGATAGCCTTCGCTGTGCATGGTCAGGCCCTCAGCCGGGCCAGGGCCGCGGCCAGTTCGGCGGCGCTGGCGGGCCGGTCGGCGGCACGGCGCTGCAGGCAGTGCAGGATCAGCGTTTCCAGTTCGGGCCGGATCTCCGGCCACAGCGCCGAGGGGCGCGTCGGTTCGGCCTGCATCTGGGCCATGTAAATCTCCATCGTGTTCGACCCGCTGAACGGCAGCGCGCCGCAGAACATCTCGGTCATCAGCACGCCGCAGGAATAGATGTCGGCGCGCTCGTCCACTTCCTCGCCGGCCAGCTGCTCCGGCGCGCAGTAATTGGGCGTGCCCAGGAAGGTGCCCGGCTGGGTATGGCCGGGCGTGGCCCGGCGCGCCGGCCGGGCGATGCCGAAGTCCATCAGCTTGGCATTGCCGTTGGCTTCGAGAATCAGGTTCTCGGGTTTGATATCCCGGTGCAGCACGCCGACCTCGTGCGCCGCAGCCAGGCCGGCGGCGAGCTGGCGCGCGATGCGCAGGCCGGCCGAATACGGTACGCGCTTGGCCTCGCGCAGCAGATAGCGCAGGGTCATGCCGCGCACGTATTCCATGGAGATGTACGGCAGGCCGTTGACTTCGCCGAAATCGAAGGTGCGCAGCACGTTGGGATGGGTGATGCGCCGGGCCAGCTTGATCTCGCTCTTGAGCCGGTCCAGCTGCTCGGCGTCCAGCAGCGCGCCGGGCTTGAGCATCTTCAGGGCGACCACGTCGTCGAGTTCCAGGTCGTGCGCCTTGTACACCACGCCCATGCCGCCGGCACCAAGCACCGACAGCACGCGGTAGCGCCCGCCCAGGGTCGCGCCCGGCGCCAGCTCGCCGCTGTCGCGCAGCGTGCGCGCCACGCTGCTGCGCGGCGTGACCGCAGCGGTGCCGCGCGGCACGGTGTCGTTGGCATCGAGGTCCTGCGCGGGCGCCGGCAGGCGCTGCAGCAGCGCCGCGGCCGGCGCGTAGAACTGGCGGCTGCTGAAACCGCCCGCGGCCACGCCGACCGCATCGGCGCCGAATTCGCGTTTGAGGCTTTCGCCGATGCTGCGGCCGGCCAGCACCTGGCCCGGCGCCGCATCACAGAGCAGGCGGTCGATCTGCACCTGGGCCGCGCCGATCAGCTGGCTGGCGCTGCCGCCTTCGGCCAGCACCATGCTGCCATCGGCCAGCGCCGCGGCCGGCGGCGTTTCGCGGTTGAATTCGTCGCGCAGCAGGCGCAGCGCCGCGTGCAGGGGCTGCGCCCCCGTGAAGGCCAAGGTCCAGCGGCCGCCGGGAGCGTCCAGCAGCAGTGCGGCCGCGGCCGCCGCCGCGGCCGCGAGGCGGGACTGGATCTGCGCGCGCTCGTCGAGCACGGCTTCCGGCGCCGTGGTCGCGGGCAGGCTGAGCAAATGGCGGTATTCCAGCCCCAGCAGCACCGCGCTTTCGCGCCGCGGCGGCGTGGACGCAACGATAGGCTGCGTGTGCACGGCCAGGCCGGAACCTTCCTGGCCGGGTTCGGGCAGGAAGCGCGCCAGGTTGCCGACATAGCCCTCCATGTCGCTTTTCTCGCGCAGGTCCGACAGCAACGAGTCGAAGGCCCGCGCCAGCCGCGCCAGTTCATCGCTGCCGGCGGTGCCCAGGCGGGTCTGGAAATTGCCGGCCGCGGCCTGTTCGGCCGCGCTGGCCATGGCACTGACCGGACGCAGGATGCCCTTGGAAATGAGATAGGACAGCGGCAATGCCAGCAGCAGCGTGACCAGGCCGCCGATCAGCACGCTGTTGAGGATGGCGCGATAGCTGGCGACCACCTGGTCGGAGGAAGCCAGCACCATGACCTGGCCCAGATCGGCCGCGTCCGCGGCGGCAGTCGGCGCTGCGCGCGCGATCCATTCCTGGCCGTCCAATTGCAGCCGCGCACCAGCCGGCATGGCCGCCTGCGCCAGGCCGGCCATGTGCTCGCGCAGCTGCGCCGCCGGCGTGGTGTCAAGCGAGGACGCCACCAGGCCCGGCTTGCCGCCCAGCGGCATGAAGAACGCGATCTCCGCGCCGCTGACCTGGGCCACCTTGCGCGCGAGCGCATCGTCGACCACCTGGGCCAGCAGCAGATAGCCGACCACACCCTGGTCCTGCGCCAGCGGCATGATCGCGGCCTGGTAGAGCTTGCCCTCGTGCCGCCAGTAGCCGCTGAGCGGGCGCGATTCGGCCAGGGCCGGCGCGACCAGTGCATCGGCCGCCAGCGATTCGGTGAAGGCCTCGTTCTGGTCGGTGCGCGCCAGCACCTCGCCCTTGCCGTCCAGCAGTATGCCCAGGCTGAAACCGATGTCCTTCTGGCGATCGCCGAGCAGGTCGCGCATGGACATGGTATCGGGCGCGGCATCGCCGCCCAGGCCGGGCAGGTCGCTGGTGCTGTTGGCGTCGGCGATGTATTTGACGAAGCTGGCGTCGGAGGCGACCAGGCGCAGGCTGAGTTCCAGCTGCTCCAGGCGGTGCTGCTCGAACTCGCGCTGGGCCGCGGCACTGGCGGTCAGAGTCTTGTCGATGGCGCGCGCGGCGATGCGCTGCCCCTGCACATAGGTGACGACGACGGCGGCGCTGACCGCCAGCAGGATCAGCACGGCCGTGGCGAGAAAGAAACGGATCGCCAGCGGCAGGGCGAAACCGCGCTGGCGTGCAGGCCCGTCAATAGCCGCCATCGCTGCTCCTGCCGTAGGGCTTGCCGAATTTGTTCATGTGCGGGGGAACCTTCTTCTGCGCCAGTTCCAGCTTGACCTCCACCGGCCCGTCCTTGCCGGCGACGAGCTGGGCATGCCAGGGCGTGGCGCGGTCCAGCCAGACCACCAGATCGCCCTTGCCCGCCGGCAGGTCCTTGAGCCGGAAGCGGCCCTGGGCGTCCGGCCGCACGAAGAACGGCGTGTCCAGCACCAGGATATGGCCGACCATGGAATGGTGCACATTGCAATAAACCCGCACGTAGCCGGGCTTGTCGAAACGCTGTGCCTTGCCCTCGCCCTGGCCGTACAGACCGATGTCGAAGCTGTTTTCTTTCGAGGTCGAGAAGGCGTTGTGCAGGATGGGATCCTGGTTGGGGAAGCGCACCTCGCTGCCGACCGTGACCGGCAGTATGCGCGGCGAGAACTGCTTGCGCAGCGTGGTCATGTCCACCGGCCGGCGCGCCGGCGGCGCCGCCACCGGCGTGGACGGGCGGAAATACACCACGGCTTCCGCGGCCTCCTCGGGCCGCAGCGGCTTGCCGTCCAGGGACAGGGTGACCTGGCCTTCTATCGTCGCGGCCGAGGCGCCGGCGCAGGCCAGCATTCCTACCGCCCACCGCAGCGCTGCTGTTGCTCGCACATCGTCCCCTTTGCGTCGCCTGAAATCGCTGCCGGCGTTCCCCTGATAAACGCCGCGGACAGTCCGGATCGAACGGCTCGCTTGAAAATTCCCCTGCCGCCGCAATCGTCGCAGCATGCGGCGCTGCATCACGCGCAGACCGCCGCCTCGCGGCATCATAGTGCAAAGCCCGCGGGGCGAGCAGCCCGCAACCCTTCAGACCAGCGGAACCTTCGATGCCGTCCATTGATATACGCCACAAGCACGCAAAACCCGTCAAGGAAGCCAAGATCGCCGTCAGCGAGGTGGCCGAGGAAATCTCGCGCAAGTTCGAGCTGCGCTACGGCTGGAAAGGCAACGTGCTGCATTTCGAGCGCTCCGGCGTGAACGGCCAGATCGCGCTGGAAAAAGGCCTGGTCCACGTCACCGCGGAGCTGAGCTTCCTGCTGTCCATGCTCAAGCCCGCCGTCGAACAGGAAATCCAGAAGCGCCTGGTGCAGCACTTCGGCACGGCCTGAGCCGGCCCTGGCGGCCAGGCCGGCCGCCCTGCCCCCGGCGGACCGGGCGGGACGGCCGCAACCGGCTGACTGCAACGAGTGGCTACGGCGCGGCGACGGGAGAAGGCGGTCTACGGCGCCTCGACTACAATCGGCCGCCTCCCCATCCTTCCGGATCGCCATGCTCGTCATCCAGGCCGCCAGCCAGCCGCAGAAGCCGCGTCGCCGTCCCCGCCTAGGCCTGGCCGTGGCGGGCGGCGGCCCCATCGGCGGCATGTACGAACTGGGCGCCTTGCGCGCGATCGAGGAAGCGGTGACCGGCCTGGAGCCTACGGAGCTGGACGTCTATGTCGGCGTCAGCTCCGGCGCCTTCATCGTCGCCGGCCTGGCCAACCGGCTGGACACGGTCGAGATGTGCCGCATCTTCCTGACCGGCGAATCGCACCAGGCCCGCTTCCGTCCCGACATCTTCGTGCAGCCCGCCCTGGGCGAATACCTGCGCCGCGCCCTGCGCGCGCCGCGCGTGCTGCTGGAATGGATGGCCGCCGTCGCCACCAATCCGCTGGGCCAGAGCCTCACCGACAACCTCATCCGCCTGGGCGCCCTGGTGCCTACCGGCCTGTTCGACAACGCCGCGATCGAGGCCTTCCTGCGCGAGATTTTCAGCCACGGCGGCCGCAGCAACGATTTCCGCGCACTGGCGCGCAAGCTGTACGTGGTCGCGGTGGAGCTGGATACCGGCAAGGCCGTGCGCTTCGGCGCACCGGGCCACGACGACGTGCCGATCTCGCGCGCGATCCAGGCCAGTTCCGCCCTGCCCGGCCTGTACCCGCCGGTGTCTATCGGCGACAAGCTCTATGTCGACGGCGCGCTGCAGCGCACCTTGCACGCCTCGGTCGCCCTGGACGAGGGCGCCGACCTGGTCATAGGCATCAATCCGCTGGTGCCCTTCGACGCCCGGCGCGCCCAGGCCAACGGCCAGGCCGAGGTCGGCAGCCTGATCGAAGGCGGCCTGCCGGCCGTGCTGTCGCAGACTTTCCGCACCCTGCTGCAATCGCGCATGCAGGCCAGCCTGTCCAAGTATGCGCGGCATTACGAGAAGTCCGACGTGGTGCTGTTCGAGCCCAATCCGGACGATGTGCAGATGTTCTTCACCAATGTGTTCAGCTACGACAACCGTTTGCAGGTGGCCGAACACGCCTACCGTTCCACCCTGAACGATTTGCGCCGCCAGCGCGCCGAGCTGGAGCCGGTGCTGGCCCGCCACGGCCTGGCGCTGGATGATGCCCTGCTCGCCGACAGCGGCCGCGGCCTGCGCGACGGCCTGCACCAGCCGCCGGCCCGGCCCACGCCGGCGACGCAGCGCCTGCGCCGGGCGCTGGACGAGCTGGAAGGCCTGGTCGCCGCCGACGCCGCCCCGGCCCGCGGCCGCGCCCGCCAGGCGCGCAAAATAAAAAGCTAATTCTATATTTTAATACCCAAGCTGCCGCGTCGCCGGCACGCGACACGCTCCGACCATAGTGTGATTATTCTAGCCCCCGCCCCGAGACTGCCGCGCAAACTTGGGCGTATCCGCGTACCGGGGAACATCTCTTCAGGAGCGTCGTATGAGCAAACCGAAACTGAAAGCCAAAGGTAAGGCCAAGCCGGCGCCGAAGTCGGCGGACAACCTCGGCAAGTCGATCATGGAATCGGCCCAGCAGATCTGGCTGGCCGGCCTGGGCGCCTTCGCCAAGGCGCAGGAAGAAGGCACCAAGCTGTTCGACACCTTGGTCCGCGAAGGCGTAAGCCTGGAACAGAAGACCCGCAAGCTCGCCCTGGGCAAGGCCGACGAAGTGCGCGACGCGGTCGAGACCGGCGTCAGCCAGGTCAAGGAACGCACCCAGGAAACCTGGGACAAACTGGAAAAAGTGTTCGAAGACCGTGTTTCCAAGGCCCTGGGCAAGCTGGGCGTCCCCGGCCGCCGCGAACTCAACGAGATCGCCGAGCGCGTGGAAGAACTCTCCCGCGAAGTGCGCAAGCTCAAGCCCGGCCGCAGCGCCGCCGCTGCCGCTCCGGCCGCCAAGCCCGCCGCGCCCAAGGCCAAGCGCCAGCCCAAGGCCAAGCCCGCCCCGACGGCGGAATAAGCCCGGCGCAGCCGCATCGCTTCATCACAGCACGGCCGCCACGGCGGCCGCGCGTTTTCCAGCCCATCAATCACCAACGACGCCGGGATCCCTCCCCCCGGTTTCTGGTTGATGGGTTTTTTTATGCCCGTTCGTCCGCGGCTGTTGCGACGACTTCGGCCAGCAACTGGCCCTGGCGTACCTGCTGGCCCACACGACAGTGCAGCGTCTGCACCATGCCGTCGCAGGCGGCAGCCAGCGGAAATTCCATCTTCATGGCTTCCAGCGCGAGCAGCAATTCGCCGCGCCTGACGGCCTGCCCCGGCTGCACCGCCAGCGCAACGATACGGCCGTCCATGGGCGCGAGCAGGCGGCCGTCGCCGGCGGCTGCGGCCGAAGGTGCAGCGGCATAGGTTCTGTCCTCGTGGCAACGAAGTACGCCGTCGGCATCCAGCCACAGGCGGTCGCCCTCGCGGGCATGGCGCACTTGTGCGTCGATACCGTTGCGGCGATAACGCAGCAGGCCGTCGTCGCAGGCGAGCACGCTCACCGTCTCGCCTGCGGCCTGCGGCGCATCGGCCAGGCTCAGCACGTATTGGTCATTGCCCAGCGCCTGCACCAGGCAACGCCGTTCCACACCCGCGCACCGCAGCAGCAGCGGCGTGGCCAGGCCAGGCGCGCTGTGCCAGTTGCTCAGCGCAGCGGCGAAGCCGGCTGCGCGGCGCAGCGCCACGGCGTCGCTGTGATGCAGGACCAGCGCAGCGAGCAGGGTCTGCCACGGCGTCGGCCCGGCCGACGCGCGCAGGTGCGCGGCGGGAAAATGTTCGACGACGAACGCGGTGGAGAAATCGCCCGCGGTAAACGCCGGATGCTCCAGCGCCGCCAGCAGGAAATCGCGATTGTTCGCCACGCCCAACAACAGCGTATCGCGCAACAGCCGGCCCAGACGCCGCCGCGCCTGTTCGCGTGTCGCGCCGTAAGCTATGAGCTTGGCTTGCAGCGAATCGTAGTGCGGGCCGATGTCCAGCCCTTCGCACAGGCCGTGATCCACACGCAGCCCCGGGCCTTCGGGCACCCGCCAGCACAACACGCGGCCGGTCTGCGGCCGGAAGCCGTCAGCCGGATCTTCCGCGCACAGGCGCACTTCGATCGCGCAGCCGCTGCGGCGCGCGTCGATCTGTTCCTGGCTCAGCGGCAGCGGCATTCCCTGGGCGACCAGCAGCTGCCAGGCGACGAGATCGATGTCGTGCACCAGTTCCGTGACCGGATGCTCGACCTGCAGCCGCGTATTCATCTCCAGGAAATAGAAACGGCCGTCAGGGGCGAGCAGGAACTCCACCGTGCCCGCACCGACATAGTCCACCGCCTGCGCCGCCGCGACTGCGGCTGCGGCCATGCGCGCGCGCAGCGCTGCATCGACCGCCGGCGACGGGGTTTCCTCGATCAGTTTCTGATTGCGCCGCTGCACGCTGCAGTCGCGCTCGCCCAGGTGGACGATATGGCCATGGCGATCGCCGAATACCTGGATTTCCACGTGCCGCGCCGCCGGCAGCAGCTGTTCGATCAGCAGTTCGCCGTCGCCGAACGCGCTGTGCGCTTCCGAGCGCGCGGCCGCCAGCGCCGCGGGCAATTCCTGCAAGGTATCCACCCGGCGCATGCCGCGGCCGCCGCCGCCGGCTGCGGCCTTGATCATCAGCGGCAAGGGAATGTTCTTCGCCGCAGCCAGCAAGGCCTCGTCCGACTGCTGCGCGCTTTCGCAGCCAGGCACGCAGGGCACGCCGGCCGCGCGCATGCGCTGCTTGGCCTGCGCCTTGTTGCCCATGGCCTCGATCGCGGCTGGATCCGGGCCTATGAACACCAGTCCGGCCTGCTGCACGGCACGCGCGAAATCGGCGCGCTCGGACAGAAAACCGTAGCCGGGATGCACGGCCCGGGCGCCGCTGTCCAGCGCGGCCTGCATGATGCGGTCCATGCACAGATAGGATTCCCGCACGCTTGCCGGCCCCAGGCAGACGGCGCAGTCGGCCAGGGCCACATGCGGCGCGGCGCGGTCGGCCTCCGAATACACCGCGACCGTGGCCAGGCCGAGCGCCTTGCAGCTGCGCAGCACGCGCAACGCGATCTCGCCGCGGTTGGCCACCAGTACGCTGTCGAATCCCTGGCTCATCGTTGCGCGCCTTCGGCTGTCTGTGCTTCGGATAAAAAACTACAAGACTAGAAACGCGCAACGCCGTAGCTGTTGCGCCGGGTCTGCCGCGCCCGGCCTTCGCGGCAGACCGTGAGCAGGAAACCGAGCAGCCGGCGCGAATCGCGCGGGTCGATCAGGCCGTCGTCGTACAGCCGCGCCGTGCCGGCCAGGGCATGGGAATCGCGCTCGAATTGACTGACGATGCCGGCCTGCAGCGCGGCCAGCTGCTGTTCCTCTTCCGCTGTGGGCGCGCGTCCTTCGCGGGCGAATTTCTCGCGGCCCACCGTGACCATGACCTGGGCCGCCTGCTCGCCGCCCATGACCGCGGTGCGCGCATTCGGCCAGGCGAAGATGAAATCCGGATCGAAGCCGCGCCCGGACATGCCGTAATTGCCGGCGCCGAAGCTGCCGCCAATGACCAGGGTGATGCGCGGCACGCGCACATTGGTCACGGCCTGGATCATCTTGGAACCGTGCTTGACGATGCCGCCCTGCTCCGATTCGCTGCCGACCATGTAGCCGGTGGTATTCATCAGGAACACCAGCGGCAGGCCGGCCTGGTCGCACAGTTGCAGGAACTGCCCGGCCTTGGCCGCGCCGCGCGCGGTGATGGGGCCGTTGTTGCCGAGCACGCCCACCGCCACACCGTGGATACGCGCCTGGCCGCAGATGGTGTGTGCATCGTATTCGCGCTTGAACTCGGTGAACTCGGAGGCATCGGCCAGGCGCGCGATCACTTCGCGGCAGTCGTAGGGCTTGCGGTAGTCGACGGGACTGACGCCGCACAGTTCCTGCACGTCGTACAGCGGTTCGCGCACGGGCGCGGCGTCGAACGCCGGCCGCGCCGCATTCCAGTCCAGCGCGGCGACGAGTTCGCGCGCAATGCGCACAGCGTCGGCATCATCCTCGGCCAGGTATTCGCTGGTACCGGCGACGCGGCTGTGCATCAGTGCGCCGCCGAGATCCTCGTCATCGGCGATTTCGCCGGTGGCGGCCTTGAGCAGCGGCGGCCCGGCCAGGAACACCTTGGCGCGGTTGCGCACCATCACCACGTAGTCGGAAAGCCCCGGCATATAGGCGCCGCCGGCGGTGCTGGAACCGTGTACCAGGGTGATCTGCGGAATGCCGGCGGCCGAAAGCCGCGCCTGGTTGGCGAATACGCGCCCGCCGTCGACAAACATCTCGGCCTGGTACATGAGATTGGCGCCGCCGGATTCCACCAGCGAGATCAGCGGCAGTTGCTGGCGCAGGGCGATCTCCTGGATACGCAGGCTCTTGCGCATGCCCCAGGGCGTGACCGTGCCGCCCTTGATCGCGCTGTTGGAGGCCGAGATCATGCAGCGCACGCCGCTGACGTAGCCTATGCCGGCGATGAAATTGCCGCCGGCCAGGGTGCCGTCCTTGTCGTCGTGCTGGCGCAGGCCAGCCAGCGAGCACAGCTCCACGAAGGGCGAGCCGCGGTCCAGCAGCAGGGCGATGCGTTCGCGCGGCAGCAGCTGGCCGCGCTTGCGGAATTGCGGAATGCGGCCGGCTTCGGTATCGCGCACTTTCTGCTCCAGCGCGCGGAATTCCGCCACTGCCGCGAGCATGTCGGCGCGGTTGCGCCGGAAGGTTTCCGAACCGGCATCGAGCTGGGACTGGATGGCCGCCATCGCGATCACGCCCTCTTCTGCGGCAAGGTGCCCATGAGCTTGCAGATGATGCCCAGCATCACCTCGTCCGCGCCGCCGCCGATGGAGGTCAGGCGGAAATCGCGGTACAGACGCGCCACCGGGTTGTCCCAGGTATAGCCCATGCCGCCCCAGTATTGCAGGCAGGCATCGGTGACTTCCCGCGCCAGGCGGCCGGCCTTGAGCTTGGCCATGGAGGCGAGTTTCAGCACCTGGTTCTCATCCGTGCCGGCCACATGCAGCGCGCTGGCGCGGTAGGTCAGCGCACGCAGCGCCTCGACCTCGGTCTGCAGTTCGGCCAGGCGGAAATGCACTACCTGGTTGTCCAGCACGCTGGCGCCGAACACCTGGCGTTCGCGCGTATACGCAATGGTTTCGGCGATCACGTATTCCAGGCCCTTGAGCATCACCGCCGCGGCGAACAGGCGCTCCTCCTGGAACTGCTGCATCTGCAGCGCGAAGCCCGCGCCCTCGGCGCCGATGCGATGGCGCTGCGGCACGCGCACGCCGTCGAAGTGGATCTGCGCCGTGTCCGAAGACCACATGCCCAGCTTTTCGAGCTTGCGCGCGCGCACCACGCCGGGCGCATCCAGCGGCACGACGATCAACGACTTGTTGCGATGCGCCGGCCCGTCCGAGGTATTGGCCAGCAGGCAGATCCAATCGGCCTGGGTGCCGTTGGTGATCCACAGCTTGCAGCCGTCGATGAGGTAGTCGCCGCCGTCGCGCCGCGCCGTGGTGCGCAGGCTGGCGACATCGGAACCGGCGTCAGGCTCGCTCACGCCGATGCAGCCTACGCGCTCGCCGGCGATGGCGGGGGCGAGGAATTCCGCGCGCAATGCGTCCGAACCATGCCGCGCCAGCGCCGGCGTGCACATGTCGGTCTGCACGCCTATGGCCATGGGCACGCCGCCGCAGCGGATGCGGCCCAGTTCCTCGGCGAACACCAGGGCATAGGAATGGTCCAGGCCCAGGCCGCCGTATTCCACGGGCTTGCTGATGCCGAGCAGGCCCAGCTCGCCCAGCCGGCGGAACAGCGCATGGGCAGGAAAGATCTTCTCCGCCTCCCAGGCATCCACCTGTGGATTGATGTATTCGTCGACGACGCGCGCGACGCTCGCGCGCAGGGCCAGATGCTCGGCCGTTGCCGTAGGTTCGGACATGGCCGCCGCCTCAGGCCGCGCGCCGCGCGATCGCGGCGCGGGCCTCGTCCGGCGAGGCGATCTCGCGCCCGCAGTCCCGCGCCAGCCGCACCAGCGCGGCGATCAGCGGACCGTTGCCCGTGGTGCGGCTGCCGTCGGGCAGGTAGAACGTGTCTTCGACGCCGGTGCGCAGGTGGCCGCCGAGTTCCGCCACGCGCCGGTGCACCGGCCACACCTCCTGGCGGCCGATCACGATGCCCTGCCAGTGCGCGCCTTGAGGCAGGTATTTCATCAGCACCTGCAGCAGTTCCACATCCGCCGGCATGCCCGAGGCCACGCCCATCACCAGCGATACATGCAGCGGATCGCGCATCAGCCCGACCTGACGGAACATGCTGATCGAACGCAGTATGCCTACGTCGAAGCACTCGCATTCCGGCGTAATGCCGTTTTCGTGCATCACCTTGAGATAAGCCGCGATCTTGTCCACCGGATTGTCGAACAACAGCGGCTTCCAGGCCCACTCGCCGGCCGAGGTGGCTTTCAGGTAATTCAGCGAACCGGAGTTCATCGCCGCCATTTCCGGCTTGCATTGCTCCAGGCAGGCCAGCGGCCCGGAAATGTCGGCACCGACAGTGCCAGTGGAGAAATTCAGCACCACGCCGGGACAGGCCTCGCGTATGGCCTGGGCGATCCCGGCGGCGAGCTGCGGATCCCAGCTCGGCAAATGCCCCTTGCCCGGCTCCTGGTTGCGGAAATGCAGATGCATGACCGCGGCGCCGGCGTTGTAGGCATCGCGCGCCGAAGCCGCCATCTCCGCTACGGTGACCGGCACCGGATGCTGGCGCGGATCGGTCAGCACGCCGGTGAGACTGCAGGTGACTATGGCCTTTTCCACGTTGTCCCTCCGCCGCGCGATTCCGGGGCCGCCGGGCTGCCGCCCTTCCAGGTCACGATTTCTATACACGCTGTCTATTTTTTGCAAGTTGCGGCGCGGCGACGGTGGCTGCCGTTGCCGCACAGGCGGCGGGAAACAGTAGGAAAAACCCCGGCAAATCCGGCCGCGGCAGTTTGCCGGAAACGCCAGGGCGGCTACCCCGCCCCGGCAGCAATTGGACAGGCTGTACAGATCCGATGCCGCAGTGGCCGTTGTTGCCGCCGCGCGCGCCATGCCAGAATGCGCCATGGTCTCCGTCACCCGCCGCACCGGCGCCCGCGGCAAGGACCGTCGCCTGGCGGTGGAGGACAAACTCCAGCAGGCGATGGAACGTCTGCTCGAACAGGGTCACAGCTTCACCCAGGTCAGCGTCGAGCAGCTCGCCGCCGAGGCCGACATCGCCCGCGCCACCTTCTATCTGCATTTCCGCGACAAGGGCGAACTCGTGGCGCGGCTGATGGCGCGCGTGACCGAGGAAGTCGTCGGCGCGACCCGCGCCGCCTCGCCGCAGACACGCTCGCGCAGCGAGCTGCGCCGCATGATCAAGGCCGTGGTCGACGTCTACCGGCGTCATTACGCGGTGATGGCGGCCATCGTCGAGACCGCCGCCTACGATGCCCAGGTCGAGCAGTTGTTCCGCCAGATGATGGACACCCTGATCGGCGTGAACCGGCGCCTGCAGCAGCAAATGAAGCAGGCCGGCCAGCCGCGCACGCCGCCGCTGGTCGCCGACGTGGTGACCTGGGCTTTCGAGCGCAGCTGTCATCAGCTGGTGCGCAATCGCAAGCCGGCCCAGGTCAACGCCCTGGTCGACGCGCTGACCCATGTGGTGTGGAACGCGATGTATGTGCCGCAGGATGGCGGCGACGCGGATTAGGCAGCGGAACTACCGCGCGAAAACGAATCGACAAAGCACCGACGCCGGCCAAGGCAGGTTCCGCCAAGGCCACACACGAAATCAGGCAGTCCAAAACGCTCGCGGCGGCCCAGGGCCGCCGCGAATACCATCTGCTACCGGCGGCCGGACACCGCCGCACGGACACGGCTCAGGACGTCATGCGTTCCCAGAACTGCTTGACGCCGTCGAACCAGGAATTCGCCCGCGGCGTATGCGCGCCGGGCTCGGCGCCTTCAAACGTACTTTCGAGTTCTTCCAGCAATTCGCGCTGGCGCTTGGTCAGCTTGACCGGCGTCTCCACCACGACGCGGCAGTGCAGGTCGCCGAGGCGGCCGGAACGCACGTTCTTCACGCCCTTGCCGCGCAGGCGGAACAGCTTGCCGGTCTGGGTTTCCGTCGGCAGCGAGATCACGGCTTCGCCGTCCAGGGTCGGCACCTTGAGTTCGGCGCCGAGCGCGGCCTGGGTGAAGCGTATCGGCACCTCGCAATAGAGATCGTCGCCTTCGCGCTGGAAGATGGCGTGCTCGCGCACACGCACTTCCACGTACAGGTCGCCGGGCTCGGTGCCGGCCGGGCCGGCTTCGCCCTGCCCCGCCAGGCGGATGCGGTCGCCCGAGTCCACGCCGGCGGGAATCTTCACCTGCAGGGTGCGCTCGTCCTCGACGCGGCCTTCGCCGCGGCAGTCCCTGCACGGGTTGCTGATGCTCTTGCCGGTGCCGGCGCAGTGCGGGCAGACCTGCTGCACCGAGAAAATGCCCTGCTGCATGCGCACGCGGCCGTGGCCGCGGCAGGTCGTACAGGTGGACGTCTTGCCGTCCTTGGAGCCCGAGCCGTCGCAGGTCTTGCAGCTGACCAGGGTGGGCACCTCGATGGTGCGCTCCACGCCGAACACGGCTTCCTCCAGGTCCAGCTCGATCACATAGCGCAGGTCGGAACCGCGCCGCGGCCGGCCGCCGCCGCCGCGGCCGCCGCCGAAAATATCGCCGAAGATGTCGCCGAAGATGTCGCCGACATCGGCGCCGTGGAAACCGCCGCGGCCGCCGCCCATGCCGCCCTGTTCAAACGCGGCGTGGCCGTACTGGTCGTACATCGCGCGCTTCTGCGTGTCGCAGAGGACTTCATAGGCTTCCTTGGCCTCTTTGAATTTCTCCTGCGCATCGGCGTCCGGGTTGCGGTCCGGGTGATATTTCATCGCCAGGCGGCGGAAGGCCTTCTTGAGATCGTCCTCGCCGGCGTTCTTCTCGACGCCGAGTATTTCGTAGTAGTCGCGCTTTGCCATATTCCACTTTGCCGCTGTCGCGGCAAATCCCCTTGCGGTCTGCCGGAAGACAGGCGGCTGCCGGTCTTCCAATCCCTGGAGCGCCCGGCCAGCCGCTTTTGCGGCGGCCCGCCGGGTTCGAATTCGCCGGCGGCATTAAACAAAACGGACAGCCGGGAGGACTGTCCGTTGTGTTTTTGCCTGAGGCGGGGGCTTACTTCTTGTCGTTGACTTCGGTGAACTCGGCGTCGACGACATCGTCCTGCGCCGCACCGCCCGCACCGGCCTGGCCCTGCGGACCGGCGTCGCCGCCGCCCTGGCCCTGGGCCGCCGCGAACAGCGGCTGCGCCGCTTCTTCGAGCTTGGCCGTGCGCGAATCGATCGCCGCCTTGTCGTCGCCCTTCATGACCTTCTCCAGGTCGCTCAGGGCTTCCTCGATGCGGCCGATCTGGTCGGCCACCTTGCCGCCGTGGTTCTTGATCGCATCGCGCACCGCATGGACCAGCTGGTCCGCCTTGTTGCGCGAGCCGACCAGCTCATGGAACTTCTTGTCTTCTTCCTTGTTGGCTTCCGCGTCGCGGACCATGCGCTGGATCTCGTCGTCCGACAGACCCGAGCTGCCCTTGATCTCGATGCGCTGTTCCTTGCCGGTCTTCTTGTCCTTGGCCTGGACGTGCAGGATGCCGTTGGCGTCGATGTCGAAGCCGACCTCGATCTGCGGCATGCCGCGCGGCGCCGGCTCGATGCCGGAGAGATCGAACTTGCCCAGCGACTTGTTCGCGCTGGCGCGTTCGCGTTCGCCCTGCAGCACGTGCACGGTGACGGCGGTCTGGTTGTCGTCGGCGGTGGAGAAGATCTGCGAGGCCTTGGTCGGGATCGTGGTGTTCTTCTCGATCAGCTTGGTGAACACGCCGCCGGCGGTCTCGATGCCCAGCGACAGCGGGGTCACGTCCAGCAGCAGCACGTCCTTGACGGTGCCGCCGAGCACGCCGCCCTGGATCGCCGCGCCCACGGCGACGGCTTCATCCGGGTTGACGTCCTTGCGCGGCTCCTTGCCGAAGAAATCCTTCACCGCTTCCTGCACCTTGGGCATGCGGGTCATGCCGCCGACCAGGATGACCTCGGTGATGTCGGACATGCGCAGGCCGGCGTCGTTGAGCGCGATGCGGCAGGGTTCGATGGTCTTCTTGACCAGATCGTCCACCAGCGCTTCGAGCTTGGCGCGGGTCAGCTTGATGTTGAGGTGCTTGGGACCGGAGGCGTCGGCCGTCACGTACGGCAGGTTGACCTCGGTCTGGTGCGAGGACGACAGCTCGATCTTGGCGCGCTCGGCCGCGTCCTTCAGGCGCTGCAGCGCCAGCGGGTCGTTGCGCAGGTCGATGCCCTGGTCCTTCTTGAATTCCTCGACGAGATAGTCGATGACGCGCTTGTCGAAGTCTTCGCCGCCGAGGAAGGTGTCGCCGTTGGTGGCCAGCACTTCAAACTGCTTCTCGCCGTCGATGTCGGCGATCTCGATGATGGACACGTCGAAGGTACCGCCGCCCAGGTCGTACACGGCGATCTTCTTGTCCTTGCCGCCGGCCTTGTCCAGGCCGTAGGCCAGCGCCGCCGCGGTCGGCTCGTTGATGATGCGCTTGACTTCCAGGCCGGCGATGCGGCCGGCGTCCTTGGTCGCCTGGCGCTGCGAGTCGTTGAAATAAGCCGGCACCGTGATCACGGCTTCGGTGACCGCTTCACCGAGGAAGTCCTCGGCGGTCTTCTTCATCTTCATCAGCACCTTGGCCGAGACTTCCGGCGGCGCCATCTTCTTGCCGTCGCTGGTGGCGACCCAGGCGTCGCCGTTTTCATGCGCGACGATGGCATACGGCACCAAGTCCAGGTCCTTCTTCACTTCGGCGTCGGTGAACTTGCGGCCGATCAGGCGCTTCACCGCGTAGAAGGTGTTCTTGGGATTGGTCACGCCCTGGCGCTTGGCGGGTGCGCCGACCAGGGTTTCGCCGTCCTTGGTGAAGGCCACGATCGACGGGGTGGTGCGATCGCCTTCGGAGTTCTCGATGACGCGCGCCGTGCCGCCTTCCATGATCGCCACGCACGAATTGGTCGTGCCCAGGTCGATGCCGATGATCTTGCCCATTGCTTAGCTCCTCGAATTGGTTCTTCGACCCTGCCGGATCGCTGCTGCTGCGGTATCTGTAGTCGCGCAGCGGTTATTCAAGCCTGGGATCGGGCTTTTCGCCCGACTTTCTCCAGTTCTCAGTTGGCAACCACGACCATGGCCGGCCGCAGCAGACGATCATTGAGCACGTAGCCGGTCTGCAGCGTGCTGACCACACTGCCGGACGTGTGCGCCGGGCTGTCGATCATGCTGACCGCCTGGTGCAGTTCCGGGTTGAACGCTTCGCCCACCGGCTTGATGACCTTCAGGCCATTGCCCTCGGCGACCTTGAGCAGGGACTTGTAGGTCAGCTCCAGGCCCTGGCGCATGGCTGCGAGGTCGGCCGTTTCCACGGCCAGGCCGCCTTCCAGGCCGTCGAACACCGGCAGGAGGTCGGAAAGCAGGCGTTCATTGGCGAATTTGCGCGCCTGTTCCAGGTCGCGCTGCAGGCGGCGGCGCTGGTTTTCCAGCTCGGCCCGTTCGCGCAGCAGTACATCGCGCATCTCGGCCACGGCGTTTTCGGCCTGGGCGAGCTGCTGGCTCAGGGCTTCCATGTCGGCCTGTACGGCGGCTTCGGCCGCGGACATGCCCTCTTCGGCGCCCGGCGCCCCCTGGGGCGCGGTCGATTCAGTGTTTTGCATTGAGACTCCAACGAAGAAACTACCCGTCCCCACGGGCGGCGGACCTGTCCTTCAATCCCCAGACCCGAGGGCGCGGCATGATACGGATTGACAACAGCCGTTGCTATTGGGGCGTCTGGTTGCGGTTCAAGGCACCGGAAAGAATCTGCGCCGTGGCCTGCACCACCGGAATGACCCGGTCGTAGGCCATGCGGGTGGGCCCGATCACCCCCAGCACCCCGAGCACGCGGCCGCCCACGCCGTAGGGCGCGGTGATCAGGCTGTAATTGTCCAGTGCGGCGAAGCCGGATTCCTCGCCGATGAACAGGCGCACGCCCTCGGCCCGGGCGCAGCGTTCCAGCACCGCGAGCAGGTCGCGCTTGCGCTGGAAGGCCTCGAACAGCTCGCGCAGGCGCTCCAGGCTGCTGGCCTCGTGCAGGCCCATGAGGTTGGTCTGGCCGGCCACGAACATGTCCGGCTGGGGCGGCGCGCTGTTGAAGGCCTGCTGGGCCAGCTCCACGGTCGCGGCCATGAGCCGGTTCATCTGATTGCTGGTTTCCTGCATCTCGCGCAGCAGGCGCAGGCGGATCTCGTCCAGGCGCTGGCCGGAGAACTGGGCGTTGAGGTAATTGGCCACCTGCTCCAGCTCGGCGGGCGGATAGGCCCGCTCCAGCTCGATCACCCGGTTCTGCACCTGGCCGTCGGTGAAGACCAGGATGACCAGGGTGCGGCGCTGGTCCAGCGGCACGAAGTCGATGTGCCGGAACGGCACTTCCTGGTGCTGCGGCACCGTCACCACGCCGACGAAATGGGTCACCTGGGACAGCAGCGACGAGGCGCTGTTGAGCAGGTCCGGCGTGGTCGCCGTGGCGGGCAGCTCGCGCCGCAGTTCCTCTACCTGGGGCTCGCCCAGCGGGCGCAGTTCCAGCAGGGAATCGACGAAGACGCGGTAGCCCTGCACCGTCGGCACCCGCCCGGCCGAGGTATGCGGCGCGGCAACCAGGCCCAGTTCTTCCAGATCCGACATGACGTTGCGGATCGTCGCCGGGCTCACGTCCAGGCCGGAGGACTTGGCCAGCAGGCGCGATCCCACGGGCTGGCCGTCGGCGACGTAGCGGGCGACCAGGGTGCGCAGCAGCTGGCGCGCACGCGGATCCAGTGGCGGGGCGGAAGGGCTTCGTGACATCGGCGCGCAGCATAGCAGGCCCGGCACCGCCGTGGCCGCGCCGCGGGCGCGCCCTGTCTTGGGGCTTGAGACACAGTCGCGCTAGAGTGCGCGCCCTCGCCTTGCCGCCGGAATTGCCGATGCTGCGCTCGTTGTACGTCAAGGATTTCGCCATCGTGGGAGAGGCCGACATCGCCTTCCAGGCGGGGCTCAGCGTGGTTACCGGCGAGACCGGCGCCGGCAAGTCGCTGCTGGTCGACGCCCTGCTGCTGCTCAGCGGCGGCCGCGCCGACGCCGGCGTGATCCGCCACGGCTGCGACCGCGCCGAGCTGACCGCCGAATTCGACCTGGCCGCCTGCCCCGGCGCGCGCGACTGGCTCGCCGCCGAGGAACTGGACGACGACGGCGCCTGCCAGCTGCGCCGGGTGATCCGCGCCGAGGGCAGTTCGCGCGCCTGGATCAACGGCCGCCCGGTCACCCTGACCCAGCTTTCACGCCTGGGCGAGCACCTCATCGAGATCCACGGCCAGCACGAACACCAGGCCCTGCTCGACCGCCAGCACCAGCTGCAGCTGCTGGACGCCTTCGGCGACCATGCCGAAGCCCTGGCCGCGGTGCGCCAGCCGGCGCGGCGCTGGCGCGAACTGGGCCAGCGCATGGCCGAACTGAGCACCCGCGGCGATCACAGCGAACAACTGGCCCTGCTGGAACGCCAGTTGGAGGAACTGGACCGCCACGCCCTGGGCGAGGCCCAGCTGGCCGAACTCAACGACCTGCACAAGCGCCTGGCCAACGCCGGCCAGCTGGTCGCCGGCAGCTCCAACGTGGCCGAGCTGATCGACGGCGACAGCGAATTCGCCTTGCGCCGCTCGCTGGCCCGGGCGCGCCACGAACTGGCCAAGCTGGCCGAGATCGATCCCGCCCTGGGCGCCACCGCCGAGCTGCTGGAAAGCCTGGAAATCCAGCTCGGCGAAGCCGCCGACACGCTGGCGCGCTACCAGGACGGGCTGGAACTGGATCCGGAGCGCCTGCTGGAAGCCGAGGCGCAGCTGTCCAAGCTGCATGAACTGTCGCGCCGCCACCGCCTGCCCATGCAGGAACTGAGGAACCGCGCCGAGGAACTGCGCGGCGAAGTCGAGACCCTGCGCAACGCCGGCAGCCTGCTGCAGGAACTGGAGCGCGAGCGCCAGCAAGTGCTGGGGCAGTATCGCCAGGCCGCGCAGCTGCTCAGCGCCAGCCGCGACGCCACCGCGCAGCGCCTGGGCACGGAAGTCAGCCAGCTGATGGACGAGCTGGGCATGAAGGGCGGCCGCTTCGCGATCGAACTGGAACCCGCCGCCCGCGATGAACCCGATCCGCTGGGCGCCGAGCGCTGCGAGTTCCTGGTCAGCGCCAACCCGGGGCAGAGCCCGCGCCCGCTGCGCAAGGTCGCCTCCGGCGGCGAGCTGTCGCGCATCAGCCTGGCCATCGAAGTCGCCGCGCTGGGCCTGGACGAAGTCGGCACCATGGTGTTCGACGAGGTCGATTCCGGCATCGGCGGCGCCGTGGCCGAAGTGGTCGGCCAGAAACTGCGCCGCCTGGGCGCCGCGCGCCAGGCCCTCTGCGTCACCCACCTGCCCCAGGTTGCCGCCCAGGGCCATCAGCATTTCCGTGTCAGCAAGGCCAGCCAGGACGGCGCCACCTTCACCCGCATCGAAGCCCTGGACGAAAAATCCCGCCGCGACGAGATCGCCCGCATGCTGGGCGGCATCGAGATCACGAAAGAAACGCTGGCCCACGCCAGGCAGATGCTGGAGCGGGCAAGCAAGGCCGGCTGAAAGGCGGCGGCACCGCGGCGTCCGGCCCGCCGCAGCGGGCCGGCTGGATTCCGCAGCCCCGCACGCGCCGCGTCCGCCGGCGTCAGCGTTTCGCTTCGGTGGAAAAATCCGCGTGCGGCGCGAAGGTCTGCGCGTCGTTGACGTCGCGGTTGATGAACAGCGGACAGCGCACGCACATGCCGGGCGCGTTGCCGGCCACCATGTCCAGCCGCAGTGCCGCCAGGCGCGGGTCGTGCCAGACATCCTCGAAGGACTGGCCGCCCTGCATGTCGCCGAAGGGCTGGTCCGTATGGCAGTCCGGATACGGATAGACGTGGGCGCGGGCGTCGATATACAGCGAATCGAACGGCTTGTGGCAGCGCACATGGCAGGAAGCGCCGTCGCCGCCGGAGAGGCTCACCTGCCGCTTGCCGATGAGCAGCCGGTTGCCGTTGCGCGCCTTGGCGATCACATGCACGGTCAGGCCGTCGGCACCGTCCGGCGGCAGCGCGCTGCGGCGCAGGGCGTAGGACCAGCCCGCCCGGTGGGCGTAGCGGTTGTCCGCAAAGGCGCGCATCACATCGGCACGGGTACCGTTGTGAAACGTGGCCAGGCCCAGCGGCACATGGCCGTCCGCGTTGATCTGCTCCGGCGCGTCGCCGGGAACCGGGTCGCGCGACAGGGCGACTTCGAGCAGGCCCTCCTCGGTCAGCGCCCAGCCGGAAAGCTCCACCGTATCGCCGTAGAAATGCAGATCGCCCGCCGGCGTATCCACGCTGCCCTGGATGACGGTGGGCACCGGCGCGGCGGCCGGCGCCACCGCCGGCGGCGACAACAGCGCGCGCAGACGCGCGAACAGTCCGCGCGCCGGCATGCCGGCCGGCTCCGGCCCGGGCGCCGCCGGCGCGGCCGGCATCTCGACGCACTGGCGGCTCGCCTCGAAGCCTTCCACATCGAAGTAATCGGTCGCATTGGTCAGGGTGACGCCCAGTTCCTGGGCGCGCAGCAGCGCCGCGCGTATGCAGCGGTTCACCTGGTGCCGGTCGTGCCGGGCCAGGGACTCGGCCTCCATGTCCAGCCCTTCAAATACGATCAGGTGACGGAATGCGACCGCGTCCACGCCGAGCTTCGCCGCCAGCTCGATGATCCCGACCAGTTCCTCCAGATTGCTGCGCATCAGCGCGACGTTGAACTGGATGCGCGGCAGCGCGCTGTTGCGCTCCCGGCGCAGGGCGAGCAGCTTCTCCACATTGCCCACCGCCTTTTCCAGCGCGCCGCCGCGCAGGATGTGGGCGTAGGTCGCCGCGGTGGCGGCATGCACCGACACGCAGACCTCGGTGACGCCGGCGTCGGCGATGGCCTGCACCAGCTTGTCGTTGAGCAGATTGCCGTTGGTCAGGAAGCTGAGTTCGGCGAAGCGCTGTTCCCCGGCCAGGCGCAGGATCTCGGCGAAATGCGGCGACGACGTCGGCTCGTACGCGGCCGACAGCAACAGCCGGCGCGTATACGGCCGTACCGCGCGCACGATGGCGGCGAAGGTCTCCGGCTGCATCAGCTGCGAGCGCTGATAGAAGACTTCGTCGAAGCTGAAGTGGCACATGATGCAGCGCAGATTGCACTTGTTGACAATGTCCACCAGCACGGTCAGCGAATCCGGCCGCAAGGTGGACATTTCGCGCGCCTTGGCGACCACGGCGCCGCTGAACTCGCCGCCGGCGTACTGCCAGCCCGGTTCCAGCGCCAGGCCGCGCCCCGGGTGCGCGCCCATGTCGCGCGGCGCCATGCGCAGCGGCCTGCCTCTGGGCGCCCGGGCGACGGGATCGGCCAGTGGGACGGCGTCGGTGTGATCCCGGTGCGTTTCCTGCGTCATGCCTTTCTCCTTCGACCGCAGGCGAGGCCGGAACCCGGCGATGCATGCAGCCAAACATTCTGCGATTTCCGGGTTGCCTGTACCGGCAGCAGACACCTCGCGTCGTGTTTCCCGTTGGGGCTGCTGCGCTGCATGCGTCAGCTACCTTACAGGAAGCGCCCTGCAGAAAGACAACAAGTAGAAGTCAAAAAAGGGTTACCGCCGCGGCGGTCCCAGCCGTTGGCGAAGGCGCGTACTCCTGCCGGGACGGCCGCGCAACGGCGCCCTCAGCCTTCAGCAGGAGCGCGTGCCGTCGCCGGAACAGACGCAGCCGGATGCGCCGCCGCCGCGGTTTTCGCGACTATCCACCCGTAGCCCCCTCTGTTAACATCCGCGCGCTTTCAGGTGGCGTCGGACGGCCGTCCAGACGCTTAAACGGGAAGCCGGTGAACAACCCGGCACTGCCCCCGCAACGGTGAACGAGTCAAAGCGCGGCAACCAAGCCACTGGGCCCAAGGCCCGGGAAGGCGCCGCGCAGGGTCGGCAACGATCCACTCGTGAGTCCGGAGACCGGCCTGCAGCGGTCCATCGCGCGCCTCCGGCGCGCCGGGCCTGGTGGTGCTGCGGAGGGCGGCGCCGCGGCGAACGCGCCCCTGGCCTGTCTCCGCCGTCCATCCTCCGTGCGCCGAATCTTTTGTTCTGCAACCGCGCGGGTGAGCGCGGAGGAATTCCATGCATCGCACTTCGCTTTCCGCGGCCGTCGCCGCGCTGCTGACCCTGTCCTCGGCCCCGCTGCTGGCCGATCCCAATATTCCCGAACTCGACGACGTCATCGTCACCGCGACCCGCACCGCGGTCAGCGTGAACGACAACCTGGCTCCGGTCAGCGTCCTCACCCGCCAGGACATCGAGCGCGTGCAGGCGCGTTCGCTGATCGACCTGCTGCGCGGCCTGCCCGGCGTGAGCTTCGCCAGCAACGGCGGCGCGGGCAAGCAGGCGTCGCTGTTCCTGCGTGGCACCGAATCCGATCACGTGCTGGTGCTGATCGACGGGGTCAAGGTCGGCTCGGCCACCGCCGGCAATGTCGCCTTCCAGGATCTGCCGGTGGAGCAGATCGAACGTGTGGAACTGGTGCGCGGCCCGCGTTCCAGCCTGTACGGTTCCGAGGCGCTGGGCGGCGTGATCCAGATTTTCACCCGCCGCGGCCGCGGCCAGGGCTTCACGCCCAGCTTCAGCGCCACCGTCGGCAGCGACAACACGCGCGAGGCCAGCGCCGGCGTCAGCCTCAACAGCGAACACGGCTGGTTCAACGCCAACCTGGCCCATGCCGACACCGACGGCTTCAATTCCTGCCGCGGCCGCGCCAGTCCCGGCGCCGGCTGCTTCACCGACGAGCCGGACGACGATCCCTACCGCAATTCCTCGCTCACCTTGAACGGCGGCTGGCGCTTCGAGGGCAAGGGCGACCTGCAGGCCAATTTCCTGCGCGCCGAAGGCCGCAACGCCTACGACGGCAGCTTCGTCAATGAATCGCTGTGGCGCCAGCAGGTGCTCGGCACGCGCCTGCGCCTGCAGGCCTCTGAAAATCTCGTGCTGAATTTCAGCGCCGGGCGCAGCGAGGACCTGTCGGACAACTACGGCGCCGGCGTGTTCAAGAGCAAGTTCGACACGCGCCGCGACAGCTATTCGGCGCAGGGCGACATAGGCCTGGGCGAGCAGCAGCTGCTCAGCATCGGCGCCGACTACAACGACGACCGGGTCGAAGGCACCACCGCCTATGTCGAGGATTCCCGCGACACCACCGGCGTGTTCGCCCAGTACCAGGGCCAGTTCGGCGCGCACGAGCTGCAGGCCAGCGCGCGCAACGACGACAACGAGCAGTACGGCAGCCACACCACCGGCGGCCTGTCCTACGGCTACGCCTTCAGCGAAGGCCTGCGCCTGATCGCCAGCTACGGCACCGCGTTCAAGGCGCCGACCTTCAACGAGCTGTATTTTCCCGGCTTCGGCAATGCCCAGCTCAAGCCCGAGGAATCGCGCAATGTCGAGATCGGCCTGCGCGGCCACGGCGGCCTGGGACGCTGGGAAGTGCAGGCGTTCCAGAACCGCGTCGACGAGCTGATCGCCTACGACGCCGCCATCTTCGCCCCGGGCAATGTGGACGAGGCGCGCATCCGCGGCCTGGAAGCCAGCTGGGCGGCCAGCTTCGCCGGCTGGGACCTCAACACCAGCCTGACCCTGCTCGATCCGAAGAACGATTCGGCCGGCAGCAACCACGGCAAGCAGCTGCCGCGGCGCGCGCGCCAGTCCGGCCGCGTCGACCTGGACCGCCGCTTCGGCGATTTCGGTTTCGGCCTGACCGTGGCCGGCCAGGGCAAGCGCTACGACGACCTGGGCAACCGCACCCGCCTGGGCGGCTATGCCACGCTGGACCTGCGCGCCGAGTACAGCTTCTCGCCGCAATGGCTGCTGCAGGGCCGGGTGTCCAATGTCGCCGACCACGACTACGAGACCGCGGCGTTCTACAATCAGCCCGGTCGCAGCTATTTCGTCACCCTGCGCTATTCGCCGGCCCGCTGAGGGCCGCGTCACCGCGGCGGCGCAGCCACCGGCCGCCGCGGTGCCGACCAATCTCCGATTCCACTGTCCGCCAGGAGTAATCCATGAAGTTCCTGCCCACGCCCAAGCAATCCCTGATCCTGCTTGCCCTCATGGTGCTGATGCTGGCGACGCGCTATCACCATTTCGGCACCGCGCTGCACCTGCCGGACGCCTCCATGGCCATCTTCTTCGTTGCCGGCTTCTACCTCGCCGGCACCGTCGCCCTGCCGCTGCTGCTGCTGGAAGCCGGCCTGATCGACTACATCGCCATCTCCCTGGCCGGCGTCAGCGATTTCTGCGTCACCCCGGCCTATTCCATGCTGGTGGTCGCCTACGGCGTGCTCTGGTACGGCGGCGCCCTGTTCGCGAAGAAGTACTACAGGCCCAGCCTTTCCGCCGCGCTGCCGGGCGGCCTGATCGCCGCGGCCAGCTGCCTGCTTTCCTTCGTCGTTTCCAACGGCTCGTTCTACTGGATGGGCGGCCGCGAGCTGAACACCAGCCTGGCCGGCTGGGCCGGGCGCTTCATGCAGTACATGCCGAGCTTCGTCAGCGTCGCCCTGCTCTATATCGTCGCCTTCGGCGTGATCCACGCCCTGGCCGTGGTCGCCCTGGGCGAGCGCGGCGCCGACGGCGCGCACAAGGCCTGAGCATGAGCGGCGAGAACGATGCCGCCGCGCTGGCCCAGCGCCACCGCGAACGCATGCAGCGCAAGAAGGCCGTCGTCGACGCGGGCATCGCCCGCGCGACGGTGGAGCGCGGCGTCGTCGTGGTCACCACCGGCAACGGCAAGGGCAAGAGTTCGTCCGGCTTCGGCATGGTCGCCCGCGCCCTGGGCCACGGCCTGCGCGCAGGCGTGGTGCAGTTCATCAAGGGCAGCTTCGCCACCGGCGAGGAAGCATTCTTCCGCCGCTTCGCCGATGAAGTCAGCTACCACGTCATGGGCGAGGGCTTCACCTGGGAAACGCAGGACCGCGAACGCGATATCCGCGCCGCCAGTGCGGCCTGGGACATCGCCGCCGCCATGCTGGCCGATGCGGATTTCGACCTGGTGCTGCTGGACGAACTCAACATTGCGCTGAAATACCAGTATGTGGAGCTGGACAAGGTGCTCGCCGCGCTGGCCGCGCGGCCGCCGCGCCAGCACGTGGTGATTACCGGCCGCGCCGCGCCGCAGGCCCTGATCGACGCCGCCGATACCGTCACCGAAATGGCCGTGGTCAAGCACGCCTATCAGGCCGGCATCAAGGCGCAGAAAGGCATAGAACTCTAGCCGGCGCGAGCCGGCCGCAGCGGTCCAGGGACGGATCAGCGGCGCCCGGGTCGCGCCGCGGCACTGTTCCACTGACGTGTGCGGGTCCGCCCGCGCCGTCCGGCGGAAGGCGGGCGGTCTCCCGCTTTCCACAGATCCTATCCGGCGCAGGCCGCGCCAACCCGCCAGGCGGAGTCCTGCCCGTGTTCCAGTCCCTGCTCCTTGCCCTGCTGCTGGACCGGCTGCTGGGCGAGCCGCGCCGCGCCCATCCGCTGATCGGCTTCGGCCGCCTTGCGCACTGGCTGGAGGCGCGGCTGTACCGCGACAGCCGCGGCCGCGGCGTGCTCGCCGTGCTGCTGGCCGTGGCGCCGCCGGTGCTGCTCGCCGGCCTGTGCAGCCGTGCGGGCTGGCCGGGCTGGGTCGCAGGCATCGTGATCCTTTATCTCAGCCTGGGCCTGCGCAGCCTGGGCGAGCACGCGCTGCCGGTCGCCCGCGCGCTGGAAGCCGGCGATCTGTCCGCCGCACGTGCCGCGGTGGCGCGCATGGTCAGCCGCGACGCGGCCCTGCTGGACGAAACCCAGGTCGCCGCGGCGGCGACCGAATCCGTGCTGGAGAACGGCAACGACGCCGTCTTCGGCGCCCTGTTCTGGTTCGCCGTGGCCGGCCCGGCCGGCGCGGTGCTGTACCGCCTGGCCAATACCCTGGACGCAATGTGGGGCTACCGCAACGCGCGCTACGAATACTTTGGCTGGGCCGCGGCGCGATTGGACGACGTGCTCAACTATGTGCCCGCCCGCCTGACCGCGCTCAGCTACGCCCTGGCCGGCCGCTGCCGCCTGGCGCTGGACTGCTGGCGGCGCCAGGCGCCGGCGTGGGACAGTCCCAACGCCGGCCCGGTGATGGCTGCCGGCGCCGGCGCGCTGGGCGTGCGCCTGGGCGGCGCAGCCCCGTACGAAGGCCAGTGGCACGAACGGCCGCCGCTGGGCGCCGGCGAAGTGCCCGGGCCGCTGCAGATCCGCCAGGCGCTGCGCCTGGTGCAGCGCGCCGTGCTGCTGTGGCTGGCCGCCGTCCTGCTGCTGCAATGGAGCCTCACCCATGCTTGAACACGGCGGGCGCCTGCGGCGCGCGGCGCAGACCTTCGGTATCGCCGCCGAACACTGGCTGGATCTCTCCACCGGCATCAATCCGCGCGGCTGGCCGCTGCCGCGCATACCGCGCGAAGTCTGGACCCGCCTGCCCGAGGACGATGACGGCCTGGAAGGCGTGGCCGCCGCCTTTTACGGCGCCCGCGGCCTGCTGCCCGTCGCCGGCACCCAGGCCGCGATCCAGCTGCTGCCGCGGCTGCGCCGGCCGGGCCGGGTCGGCGTGATCGCACCAGGCTATGCCGAACACGCCCAAGCTTGGGAACGCGCCGGCCACGCGGTCGAGCGCCTGCCCGCGGCGGCGCTGCTGGCGACGGCGGCGCGCTACGACGTGATCGTGCTGATCCATCCCAACAATCCCGGCGGCGAACGCTTCGATCCGGAGCGGCTGCGGGAGCTGCACGCGCAGTTGCAGCCGCGCGGCGGTTGGCTGGTGCTGGACGAGGCCTTCATGGACACGACGCCGCAGCACAGCCTGGCCGGCGAGGCCTGGCGCGAGGGCCTGATCGTGCTGCGTTCGCCGGGCAAGTTCTTCGGCCTGGCCGGCGCCCGTGCCGGCTTCGTCATCGCCGCCGCCGGCCTGCTGGCCCGCCTGCGCGAGGCGCAGGGCCCCTGGTGCGTGACCGCGCCCACGCGCTGGCTGCTGCGCCAGGCGCTGGCCGATACCGGCTGGCAGGAGCGCAGCCGCGGCGAACTGGCTGAAGCCTCCGCCCGGCTGGAAGAACTGCTGCGGCGGCATGCACTGGCGCCGGCAGCGGGCACGCCTTTGTTCCACTGGGTAAAAACCGACGCGACGGAAGAAATCCACAACGCACTCGCGCGCCAGGCCATCCTGGTGCGCCGCTTCGACGAACCGCCCAGCCTGCGGTTCGGGCTGCCGGGCGATGAGGACGGCTGGGGACGGCTCGAAACCGCGTTGACGGGGCTGGATCTGGCGCGTGCCGCAGCGCTGCCGGCGTCCACGCCGCTGCCAACGGCGCAGACAACGGCATCGGCCACCAGAGCAAGCCCCGATCAAGCCGACGAAATGCCGACGCCGATCAGCGCAACGGCAACCGCCACGGCCAGACCGGCAACACCCGGCGCCCGCGTACTGATGGTCCAGGGCACCACCTCCGATGCCGGCAAGAGCACCCTGGTCGCCGGCCTGTGCCGCTGGCTGCGCCGGCGCGGCGTGGCGGTGGCGCCGTTCAAGCCGCAGAACATGGCGCTCAATTCCGCCGTTACCGTCGACGGCGGCGAGATCGGCCGCGCCCAGGCCCTGCAGGCCCAGGCCGCGGGCCTGCCGGCGCATACGGACTTCAATCCGGTGCTGCTCAAGCCCAACAGCGACACCGGCGCCCAGGTCATCATCCACGGCCGCGCCGTGGCCAACATGCATGCCGTCGCCTATCACGACTACAAGCGCATCGCGCTGGAGGCCGTGCTCGCCTCGCACCGCAGGCTGTGCGCGCAGTACCGCGCCGTCGTGGTCGAAGGCGCCGGCAGCCCGGCCGAGATCAACCTGCGCGCCAACGACATCGCCAACATGGGCTATGCCGAAGCGGTGGACTGCGACGTGATCCTGGTCGCCGACATCGACCGCGGCGGCGTGTTCGCCCATCTGGTCGGCACCCTGGCCCTGCTCTCGCCCAGCGAACAGGCGCGCGTGCGCGGCTTTGTCATCAACCGCTTCCGCGGCGACCTGTCCCTGCTGCAACCCGGGCTGGACTGGCTGGAACGCGAAACCGGCAAGCCCGTGCTGGGCGTGCTGCCCTATCTGCACGGTCTGGATCTCGATGCCGAGGACGCCCTGCCCCGCGACCCGGGCCGCGCCGGCGCGCGCCTGCGCGTGATCGCGCCGGCCCTGCCGCGCATCAGCAACCATACCGATTTCGATGCGCTGCGCCTGCATCCGGACGTGGCCTTCGAGTTCATAGGCCCGCAGCAGGCCATACCCGGCGCCGACCTGATCGTGCTGCCCGGCTCCAAGTCGGTGCGCGCCGACCTGGCCTGGCTGCGCGCCAACGGCTGGCAAGCGGCGATCCAGCGCCATCTGCGCCTGGGCGGCAAGCTGCTGGGCATCTGCGGCGGCCTGCAGATGCTGGGCCGCCGCATCGCCGATCCGCTGGGCCTGGAAGGCGCGGCCGGCAGCAGCGAGGGCCTGGGCCTGCTCGATCTGGAAACCACGCTGGAAGCGCAGAAACAACTGCGCAATGTAGACGGCGAACTGCGCCTGGGCGACCACGTCGCGCCGGTGCGCGGCTACGAGATCCACTGCGGCGTGAGCCGCGGCGCGGCGCTGCGGCAGGCGCCGGTGCAGTTGTCCGACGGCCGCGCCGACGGCGCCTGTTCCGCCGACGGCCAGGTCATCGCCACCTATCTGCACGGCCTGTTCGACCACCCCGCCGCCTGCGCCGCGCTGCTGCGCTGGGCCGGGCTGGAACACGCTGTCGCGCCGGACCGCGACGCACTGCGCGAACAGGCGCTGGAACGCCTGGCCGACGCGGTGGAAACCCACCTGGACCTGGCCGCGCTGGAGCGCCTGCTAGGCCTGACCGTCACGGAGCCGCCATGCGCACCCTGATCCTCGGCGGCGCCCGCTCGGGCAAGAGCGCCCTGGCCGAACGCCTGGCCGCCAGCCACGACGCCGTGCTCTACATCGCCACCGCCGCGGCCGGCGACGACGAGATGGCCGCGCGCATCCAGCACCACCGCGCGCGCCGCCCGGCCCACTGGGGCCTGAGCGAGACGCCGCTGGCGCTGGGCGCGGCTTTGCGCCGCGAAGCCCGCGCCGGCCGCTGCCTGCTGGTCGACTGCCTCACCCTGTGGCTGAGCAACCTGCTCTGCCGCGACGACGCCGCACTGTTCGCGGCCGAGCGCGCGGAACTCCTCGATGCGCTGGCGCAGCTGCCGGGCGAACTCGTCCTGGTCAGCAATGAGGTCGGCCAGGGCGTGGTGCCGCTGGGCGAGCTGAGCCGGCGCTTCGTCGACGAAGCCGGCCGCCTGCACCAGGACATCGCCGCGCGCTGCGAGCGCGTCATCCTTACCGTCGCCGGCCTGCCGCTGGTACTCAAAGGAACTCTGTGACATGGACAATTTCGCCTGGCTGCACCAGCCCATCGCCGCACCCGATGAAACCGCCCGCGCCGCCGCGCTCGCACGCCAGGGCGTGCTGACCAAGCCGCCCGGCGCGCTGGGCGAGCTGGAACAGCTCGCCGTCACCCTGGCCGCGCTGCAGCGGCGCGAACGGCCGGCGCTGCAGCGCGTGCAGATCAGCGTGTTCGCCGCCGACCACGGCATCGCCGCGGAAAACGTGTCGGCCTTTCCGCAGGCCGTGACCGGCGAGATGGTGCGCAATTTCGCCGCCGGCGGCGCGGCCATCAGCGTGCTCGCGCGCGAACTCGGCGCGACGCTGGAAGTGGTGCACCTGGGCA
Source organism: Tahibacter harae (assembly GCF_024437735.1). Classification (GTDB taxonomy): domain Bacteria; phylum Pseudomonadota; class Gammaproteobacteria; order Xanthomonadales; family Rhodanobacteraceae; genus Tahibacter; species Tahibacter harae. Next base: position 81,312 of record NZ_JANFQO010000017.1, read on the forward strand.
CGGTCAACGATCCCGGCCCGCTGCCCGGCGTGCGGCGCGACTGGATCGCCGCGTCCAGCACCAGCTTCCTGCACGCCGCCGCGATGGATCCGTCCCAGCTCGCCCAAGCCCTGGCCGCCGGCCGCGCCAGCATCGCCGCGGCCGTTGAAAACCGGACGGAATTATTCATCGGCGGCGAAATGGGCATCGCCAACACCACCGCCGCCACCGCCCTGGCCTGCGCCCTGATCGACGCCAGCCCGCTGGAACTGGCCGGCGCCGGCACCGGCCTGGATGCAGCGGGCATACGCCACAAGGCCGAGATCGTCACGCAGGCCGTGGCCTTCCACCGCGCCTTTGCCGTGGATCCGCTGGAATCGCTGCGCCGCCTCGGTGGTTTCGAGATCGCCGCACTGGCCGGCGCGTACATCGCCGCGGCCCAGGCCGGTGTGGCCGTGCTCGTGGACGGCTTCATCAGCTCGGTCGCCGCGCTGGCCGCGGTGCGCATCAATCCGGCCTGCCGCGACTGGCTGCTGTTCGCCCACCAGTCGGCCGAACGCGGCCACGCGCGCGTACTGGAGGCGCTGGAGGCGAGGCCGCTGCTCAGCCTGGGCCTGCGCCTGGGCGAAGGCAGCGGCGCCGCCGCCGCGCTGCCCCTGCTGCGCCTGGCCTGCGCGCTGCACGCGGGCATGGCGACGTTCGAGCAGGCCGGCGTTTCTGCAAAATCCTGATGCGGCTCACCCTGATGCGCCACGGCGCCACCGGCCAGCCCAGCTACCGCGGCCGCATCGACGACCCGCTCAGTGCCCTGGGTTGGGAACAGTCGCACGCCGCCGTAGCTGGGCTCGGATGGGATTTCATCGTTTCCTCCACACTGCGGCGTTGTGCGGAATTTGCCGCGCAGCTCAGCGCCACGCGCGGCATTCCGCTGTGCCCGGACGTACGCCTGGTCGAATACGACTTCGGTGCCTGGCAGGGTGTTACGGTGGCGCAACTGGAGCGCGAGCAACCCAGCGCCCTGGCCGCCTATCGCGCCGATCCGCAGCGCTGCCCGCCGCCTCAGGGTGAAGATTTCGCCGCCTTCGGCCGGCGTATCGCCGCGGCGCTGGACCAGGCCGTGGAGACAGCCCTGGCCAGTGGGCACCGGCGCGTGCTGGTGCTGACCCACGGCGCTGTGATCCGCTGGGTGCAATGTCACCTGGCCGCCCTGCCCTTCGGCGCCATGGCCGAGACCAGCATCGCCAATGCCTCGCTGCACGCCGTCGCCTGGCCGCGCGCCGCATCGCCGGAGCCGCGGATCCCTGCCGCCTGATCACCGCACGCCGCGGCGTCTCCCAGCCGGCCGGCACGCCGAGACTGTGTCCCAAGTACGACGCGGCGCGGGACGACTATGTGCTGTTCCTCGCCGGTCCCAACGGCAAGTTCCCCTGTTCGACCACCAGCGACGGCTACACCAGCGGCAATTACCAGCCCGTCGCCGGCATCGGCTGGATCGACTGCGCCGATCCGCCGGGCGATCCGCAGCTGGTCTGTGCAGTGGGAGGTTTCCTGCACCTGTACAGAGCACGGCATACGCGGCAGCACTGCGGCGCCTGAGTACACCGCCGCAATCCCCGCCGACGAAACTCAACGCAGGAATCGACGACTCCTGCGCTGGTGCAGCAGCCTTGCCGAACCGGCCGCCGGAAACCGCAGGGAGAGCCGACACCCTCCCCCGCGGCAAGCCGCCGTGAACGGCGCGGCTCAGAATGCCGGGACCTGGTAATCATCGGCAAAGATGCGGTCCGGATCGCCGTAGACGCGCAGGATGGCGAAATCCGTCTGTGCGGTGCCGGCGCGCAGGGCGTAGCCGGCGACGACCAGGTTGCCCCACACATCCACCGCCATCGACGTCGATTCGTCGGTCGTTGTCGACACCGTCACCGCCTTGCGTCCCTGGTCGCCGAAGGGCACATCGACAAGGCCGTTCGCATCCAGGCGCACCACGAAGAAATCCTTCTGCGGCGTGCTGCCGACGATCTGCGTTGCATAGCCCGAAGCGACGATCTTGCCATTGCCCTGCAGCGCCATCGCGGCGGGCTCGTCATAGCGCGACGAGTCGCTGAGCTTGACCAGGGTGCGGCCGTTGCTGCCAAAACTCATATCGGCATCGCCGTTGCGCTGGCGGCGCAGGAAAGCCAGGCCGCGGTCGGTGCCGGGACCGACCAGCACCAGGCGGCCGGCGGCGTCGATGCGGCCGGCGCGCACTTCGGAAATGCCGCTGGCCACGCCGCCGGAGTTGGTCGCGGTCAGCAGCAGGCTGCCGCTGCGCACGCCGTTGTTGAGCGTGCCGAAGGTGGTGTCGAGCAGGCCGTCGCGGGTCAGGCGGACGACGAAGGCGTTGTTGGCCGAATCGGTATAGCCGGTAATGTTGATCGTGTCGTCCGACCAGAGATTGCCGCGCTGGTCCAGCGCAATGCCGGTGACGTAGTCGCTGGTCTGCCCGTTGTTGGCGTACTGGTTGCCCAGCACCACGTAGCCGGTGCCGCTGCCGCCGAAACCCGGGTCCAGGCGGCCGTCGGCGGTGAAGCGTGCGGCGGTCACGCGGCGATAATTGAAGTTGCCGTTGGGCACCAGCGTGTTGCCGATCATCACGATCTTGCCGTCGCTCTGCACGGCGAAATGGCGGCCTTCGTCGTGGAAGCTGGGACCGCGCACGTCCAGCCGCACCGAGCCCGTGCGGCCGCCGGCCGGGGCGTCGTCGCCGAAGCTGGTATCCGCACTGCCGTCGCGGCGGCGCTTGAACAGCACGAAATCCGAATAAGCGCCCGGCGCGATCACGCCGGCGGCGAGGATGCTGCCGTCGCGCAGCACTTTCACCGAATGGGCTTCGTCCACATTGCCGCTGACATCGAACATGACCAGGCCGTTGTTGCCGAAACTGCCGTCAAGGCGGCCGTCCGGCAGATAGCGCGCCAGGGCGAAATTGTCCGAGTATCCACCGCCCACATTCGGGCCGACCACGACGCCGGCGACGACGAAACGGCCGTCGCTCATGGTGTCGATCGCATTGATCCGGTCGTTGCGGTCATAGAAATCCGTGGTCAGCTTGCCGGTGCCGGCAAAACTGGGATCCAGTTCACCCGGCGGGCCCCACTGCGCCAGCAGCGGCGGCGCGACGAACAGAAGGGCGGCGGCGGCCAGTGCCTTGCGGCACCAGTGCAAACCGTACGGGGTATTCGTATGCTTCACGGTGGTTTCCTCGTCGAGTCCAGAAAACGCCTGCATTGCGTGCCGGGAGCACGCTGCAACGCTTGCCAGCCGAGGACGGGATAGCAGCCTGGATCCTGTCATCATCGGCACCGCCCCACGCTTTCCAAGGAGCACTACGCGTGACCGATCGCGATGATTCCAGCGCCGGAACCGGCACCGACCACGAAGTCACCCGCCTGCTGCTGGCCTGGAACCAGGGCCAGTCCGGCGCGGCGGACGAGCTGACCGAACTGGTCTACGCCCAGGTCCGCGCGATCGCCGGCAAGCACCTGCGCCAGTTCGACGGCGACGTGACCCTGGCACCGACGGAACTGGCCAACGAGCTGTTCCTGCGCCTGCTCGGCAAGGACATCGACTGGCGCGACCGGCGCCATTTCTTCGGCGTCGTAGTTGCAGCAATGCGCAATTTGCTCATCGACATGGCGCGCGCCCGCAGCAGCGAGAAGCGCGGCGGCGGGCAGATCCATCTGACCTTGTCCTCCGCCGCCGACCAGCCCGGCGAGACCAGCGAACCCGACCAGCTCAACGGCGCCCTGGACGAGCTGCGCACGCTGGATGCGCGCAAATGCGAGGTGATCGAGCTGACCTATTTCCTCGGCCTCAAGCGCGAGGAAATCGCCGCGACGCTGGACGTGTCCCTGGCCACGGTCGACCGCGAGCTGCGCTTCGCCCGCGCCTGGCTCAAGGAGAAGCTGCAGGCATGAACAATGCGCGCTGGCTGCGCCTGCAGCAGCTGTTCGACGCACTGGTGGAGCTGGCGCCCGAGGACCGCGCCGCCTGGCTGGCGCAGCAGCCCGACGAGGACGCGCTGAAGCAGGAAGCGCTGGCGCTGGTGCTGGCCGACGAACGCGACAGTGCCGCGGTCACGCGCCAGTTCGGCTCGGCCGTGGCGGAACTCGCCCCGGCGCCGGCCAGCGGCCTGATGCTGGGGCCGTACCGGCTGCTGTGCGAGATCGGCTCCGGCGGCATGGGGACGGTGTTCCTGGCCGAGCGCGCCGATGCGGAATTCGACCGCCAGGTCGCGATCAAGCTGATCCGCGGCATCCCCACGCGCGATGCGGCCGAACGCCTGCGCCGCGAGCGCCAGATCCTGGCCAAGCTGGAGCATCCGCACATCGCCCGCCTGCTCGACGGCGGCACCAGCCCGGACGGCCAGCCTTACCTGGTCATGGAATACGTCGCCGGCGAACCGATCACGCGCTGGTGCCGCGAGCAGCGCACGCCGCTGGCGGCGCGGCTGGAGCTGTTCCGCAAGGTCTGCCTGGCGGTGCAGTATGCCCACCAGCGTCTGGTCATACACCGCGACCTGAAACCCGCCAATGTGCTGGTGCGCCGCGACGGCGAACCGGCGTTGCTGGATTTCGGCATTGCCAAGCTGCTGGATCCCAACAGCAGCGGACGCCAGGAAGCCACCGGCGCACACTGGTTCACGCCGACCTATGCCAGCCCCGAGCAGCGCCGCGGCGAAGCGGTGAACACCGCCACCGATGTCTACGCCCTGGGCCTGCTGCTGTACGAAGTGCTCACCGAACAGGTGCCCGCGCCCGGCAGCGACGGCCATTTCCATGTGGGCCGGCCGCTGCGCGGCGACGGCACGCGCCTGCCGGCCGAGCTGGGGCTGATCGTGGGCCGCGCCACCCACCAGGATCCGGTGCGCCGCTACGCCTCGCCCGAAGCCCTGTCGGAAGACCTGCGCCGCTACCTGCGCGGCCGGCCCATCCTGGCCGCACCGGATAGCTGGTCCTACCGTACGGGCAAGTTCCTCAACCGCCATCCGCTGTCGGTGTTCGCGGCATGCCTGGCGCTGGTCGCCATTGCCCTGTTCACCGTGCGCCTGGCGGCCGAGCGCGACCGCGCCCTGCGCGCGGAAAAAGATGCACAAAGGGAATCCGCCACTTCGCGCCATGTGGTGGATTACCTGGTACGGCTGTTCGACGCGGCCGCACCGGAAAACGCCGGCAATACCAGCCTCTCGCCCAAGGAGCTGATCGACCGCGGCCAGCACGACATCGACACCCGCCTGGCCAACGAACCCGAGCAGCGCGCCCGCCTGCTGGCCGCCTTCGGCCGCATCTACACCGAGCTGGGCGATCCCGACAGCGCCGCCCTGGTCTACCGCAAGGCCGCCGAGGCCGAGCAACTGCTGGGCAACACGCGCCAGGAGGCGATCTACCTCAACCAGCTGGGCTATGTGCTGAACCTGGCCGAACGGCCCGAGGAAGCCGAGCCCGTGCTGCACCAGGCCCTGGCCAAGCTGCAGGCGCTGGATCCGCCCGAGCCGCGCGAGCTGATCGACCTCTACGCCACCCTGTCCCTGGCCGAGTCGCGCCGCGGCGATCTGCGCACCGGCCTGGCCCATGCCCAGCAGACGCGCGAGCTGCTGCGCCAGTACAACATCAGCGACTACCTGCTGGTCACCCGCAGCCTGACCTCGCTGGCCGAGGCGCACATGCGCAACAACCAGCTGGCCGAGGCGGAACAGGCCGCACAGCAGGCGATAGACCTGCTGCGCCGCCACCTGCCGGCGGATTCGGCCGAAGTGGTGTCGGCGACCGGCTTCATGACCGACATCTACGAACGCCAGGAACGCCACGCCGACCGCGAGCGCCTGCTGCGCGAGATGCTGCAGACCCGCCTGCGCAATCTCGCGCCGGGCAGCGCCTGGGCCATCACCGCGCGCAACAACCTGGCCCAGGCGATCTACCTGCAGGGACGCATGCTGGAGGCCCTGCCGCTGTTCCGCGAGAACCTCGAGCACCTGCGCGCCAGCGGCCAGCAGGACAGCCCCAGCTATTCGATCACGCTGAACAACCTGGCCAGCCTGTCGGAACAGGCCGAGGATTTCGACAGCGCCATCCCGCTGTTCCGCGAAGCCTACGAAAACGAACTGCCCAAGCCCGGCAAGCCGCCCTCGCCGCGCCTGGCCATGTTCCGCCAGAACTACGGCCGCAGCCTGCTGCTGGCGGGCAAGCTGGACCAGGCCTGGCCGCTGCTCTCGGTGGAGATCGAGGAATCGATGGAGGGCAACACCGAGCGCGCCCGCCGCCTGCTGCACCTGGCCGAATGGATGCGCCGCAGCAACCAGCTGACCGAGGCCGCGCGCTATGCCAACCAGGCCGGCGCCGCCTTCGCCCAGTTCCTGCCGCCGGGGCATCCGCGCCACGCCGCCGTCGCCCGCGCGCGCGGCCTGATCCTGCGCGATCAGGGCCGCCTGGCCGAAGCCGCCGAACAGCTGCGCCAGGCGCTGGAGGTGCTGCGCAAGGCCAACGGGCCGCAATCCAACACCACGCTGGAATGCCAGGTGCAGCTGGCGCAGGTGCTGGCCTCGGCCGGCGCGCGGACGGAAGCCCTTGCCCTGTTGCAGCCCATCCAGGGCGCGCTGGAACAGCACTTCGTCAAGAACGCGCCGCTGCTGCGCCAGCAGGCCCGTCTGCTGGCGCAACTACAGTCGTCCTGAGCCCAGCGTGTAAGCTCACGGCTGCCGGCCGGCAAGGCCGGCGCCGACCGAAGGAACGATCGCCGTCCGCATGAGCCGCAGCCCGCCTCCCAGTTTCCTCTGGCACGACTACGAAACCACCGGCGCGGATCCGCGCCGCGACCGTCCCAGCCAATTCGCCGCCCAGCGCACCACGCTGGATCTGCAACCGCTGGGCGACCCGGTCGAATTCTTCTGCGCGCCCGCACCCGACGTGCTGCCGCATCCGCAGGCGGTATTGATCACCGGCATCACGCCCCAGCGCATGCAGCGCGAAGGCCTGAACGAGGCCGCCTTCGCCGCCCGCGTGCACGAGGAAATGGCCGCGCCGGGCACCTGCGTAGTCGGCTACAACTCGCTGCGCTTCGACGACGAATTCACCCGCCACCTGCTTTACCGCAATTTCTACGAGCCCTACGCGCGCGAGTGGGAGAACGGCAATTCGCGCTGGGACCTGATCGACCTGGTACGCCTGTGCTATGCGCTGCGCCCGCAGGGCGTGAACTGGCCGCTGCGCGAGGACGGCACGCCCAGCTTCCGTCTGGAAGACCTGGCCACGGCCAACCGGCTGCAGCAGGAACGTGCCCACGATGCGATGTCCGACGTACACGCGCTGATCGGTCTGGCCCGCCTGCTGCGCCAGGCCCAGCCGCGCCTGTTCGACTACTACTTCCAGCTGCGCCGCAAGCAGCGCGCCTTCGAACTGCTGGACGTAGCCCACCAGGTACCGGTGCTGCACGCTTCTTCGCGCTTTCCCGCCAGCCGCGGCTGCCTGGCCCTGGTGGTGCCGCTGGCCGCGCACGCGACCCAGCCCAATGCGGTCATCGTCTACGACCTGGACTGCGATCCCGTGCCGCTGCTGGAACTGGACGCCGCCGCCATCGCCGACCGCGTGTTCAGCCCGCGCGACGCCCTGCCCGAAGGCGTGGAGCGCATTCCGCTCAAGCTGGTGCACGCCAACCGCTCGCCGGCGCTGGCGCCGCTGTCGGCCCTGACCGGCGTGGATACCGCGCGCATCGGCCTGGACGTGGCGCGCTGCCAGGAGCACCTGGCCCGGCTGCGCGGCCACCCCGGGCTGGCGGTCAAGCTGCAGCAGGTGTTCGCCCAGCGCTACGACGAGGCCGCGCCCGATCCCGAGCTGGCCCTGTACTCCGGTTTCCTCAACGACGCCGACCGGCGCCTGCTGCGCGAAGTGCGCAGCACGCCGCCGGAGCAGCTGGCCGCGGCGCGCTTTCCGTTCCGCGATGCGCGCCTGCCCGAACTGCTGTGGCGCTACCGCGCGCGCAACTGGCCGCAGACGCTGGATGCCGCGGAAAGTGCACGCTGGCAGGAGTTCTGCCGGCGCCGCCTGGACAGCGCCACCGAACTCACCACGCTGACGCTGGAACAGTACTTTTCCACTCTCCAGCAAATGCGCGAAGACCCTGCCCTGGCCGTCCACGGCGCCCTGCTCGATGCGCTGCAGGACTACGGCCTGGAACGCCGCCGCGCGCTGGACTGAACAGCCACCTATCCCCTGTCCGAACCACGACCATGAGCGAATACTTCACCGCCGCCAGCTTCAAATACCTCGGCGACCTCGCGCGCAACAACAACCGCGACTGGTTCCTGGCCAACAAGCCGCGCTACGAGGCACAGATACGCACGCCCTTCCTCAACCTGCTCGGCGACCTGCAGGCGCCGCTGGCCAGGATCAGCCCGCACTACCGCGCCGATGTGCGCGGCCAGGGCGGCTCGCTGTTCCGCCAGCACCGCGATACGCGCTTCTCCAACGACAAGACCCCATACAAGACCTGGACCGGCGCGCGCCTGTTCCACGAACGCAGCAAGGGCATAGCCGCGCCCGTGTTCTACCTGCATATTCAGCCCGGCGCCTGCTTCGTCGGCGGCGGGCTGTGGCATCCCGAGGCGGACACGTTGAAAAAGATCCGCGAATTTCTCGCCGACAATCCGGCCGCGTGGAAGAAAGCAACCCAGTCCAAGGCTTTCCGCGACCACCTGGAACCCGGCGGCGAATCCCTGAGCCGGCCGCCGCGCGGCTTCGATCCGAACCACGAACTGATCGAGGACATCAAGCGCAAGGATTTCGTCGCTTCCGCCAGCTTCACCGATGCCGAAGTGATCTCCGCGGAATTCAAGCCGCGCGTGGTGGATACGCTGAAGCGGGTGGCGCCGATGATCGACTATCTGTGTGCGGCGATGGGGTTGGATTTCTGAGCGGAAAAAAGCCGGAACAGCTAGATACGCGGCGCATCGCCGGCGGCGATGCGCCGGTACTGCACCGGCGCATCCGCCTGCCCTGACTGCGCGGCCCCGCCATTTTCCACATATGTCTCGCTACGGCGGTAGCCGTTCTCACCCGAAAGTTCCAGCCAGAATGCCTGCTGATGCGACTTGCCCGCCAGCGCAAGATTGCCGCCGTCGCGCAGCTCAAAACTCAGCCTGCCGCCGGCATCGTCCACCAGCCTCAACCGCGGCTGTGTCCCCTGCGGGCAGTAGTGCGTGGCCAGCAGCTCGTCGCCGTCGACGTAGTAGACCGTGATCGATTCGCGTCCCGGCGCCAGCGCCCAGGTTTCCACCAGCACGGTGCCGCCGGCGCTGAAGCGGTAGTTGACCGTGTGGTGGCGGCCGTTGGCGAACTGGCCTTCCCAGTCGCCGGCGAGCTGGCCCAGGCGGGCGAAGGCGGCTTGTGCGTCCGCAGCAAAAGCCGATGAGGAACACAGCGGCAGCAGTGCCAGCGCGGCGACGATCAATACCTGTCGCAGTCGTGCAGTGGAATAGGTGGACATGCGGTTTTCCCCCGAGATACCGGTTTTTCCCGGCGCAATGCCGCAGTCTGCCGGCAACCGCCCGCGGCGGCGGCGCCGTTTCTGCTGCGCTGCGCCAGGCCGTGGCAAGTACGCGCCGCAGGGAATCGCGGCTCGTGTATACCTTGCGACACTTCCCAAAGGGACATGAAACGAACGTTTGACACTCGCTTATGCCGGTTGCTAATTTGCGTCCGCCGCGGGGCGGGTGCGGGAGGGCATCCACCGGCGGATCGACCTTTTCGTGCTCCGGCTTCTGCCCGGTAGCGGCATGGACGCTCACCCTGTACCCGGCAAGGCCGCAGCCTGACCGCGGCTCGATTTCCAACCGCCCGAGCCGCATCGGGAGGATCAATGCTTCGTCTTGCTCTGGCGCTCTCGCTCGCCCTGGGAGCCGCCGCCACCGCTACTGCCGCCACCGGCGTCGCCTTCGTGCACGGCACCGGCAAACAGACCAATGCACTCAACGACTACTGGGGCGCCGATTTCGTCAATTCGGTGCGCCAGGGACTGCCGGACCAGTCCAAGTACGTCGTCATCAACTGCGATTTTGAACAGTACATGTGGGACAGCCGCGCCGCCGGCTGCCTGGCCGGCCAGCTCACCAGCTTCATCAACAGCGCGGGCATCACCGACCTGGTGGTCATCACGCATTCCAACGGCGGCAATGTCATGCGCTGGATCCTGTCCAATCCGACTTACGACAGCCGCTATCCCGCGATCATCTCCAAGATCCGCTGGGTCAACGCACTGGCCGCCTCCAGCGCCGGCACGCCGCTGGCCGATGCGGTCATGAACGGCAATGTGTTCGAGCAGGCGCTGGGCTGGATCCTGGGCTACAAGTCCGACGCCGTGCGCATGCAGCAGGTGGGCTGGATGGCGCAGTACAACCAGAACAATCTGCTCGGCACCACCGGCCGGCCGGCCCTGCCCAAGGGCTTCTGGAGCGTGGTCGGCACCGACGTGGATTCCTCGCCTTTCGACGGCGACAGCTGGTGCGGCGGCTATCACCTCAACGTCGGACTGGAGACCACGCAGAACTGGCTGGCCAGCTGCTCCGACGGCTTCCTCAATTGCACCAGCCAGCAGGCCGCAGGCCGGCTGTGGTTCCGCGACATCGACCGCATGGCGGGCTCCGAGCCGCTGTCCCACAACCAGAGCCGGCGCGCCTGCTTCGGCCTGGACCGCATCCTGCGCGACGATATCTGAGGAACCCGCCATGTCGAATCTGAAAACCGCGGCGCTGGCCGCGAGCCTGCTGCTGGCCCTCGCCGGCCTGGCCCAGGCGGCCGAACTGCGTCTTGCCGCCGCTGCCGCCGATGACCAGGTGGTCACCCGCCTCGTCGCCGCCGATCCCGGCGCGGCTGCTGCCGCGCTGGAACGCCAGCCGCTCAGCGCAGCCTGGGCGCTGGATCCGCAGCAGCCGCTGGCCGCCAGGCCCGAAGTCTTCGTGCAGGAAAGCCGCGAATACTGGCTCGACGCCAGCGAGGCCGAGCTGCAGCGCGGCGTGAGCCTGCCGACCACGGCCGCGGCCGCGCTGATCCGGATAAGCCCGCACAGCAACAATTCCACAAAGCTCGGCATCGACGACCTGGTCGTGCGCAGCGCCGCCGGCGAGTTCGACGGCCGCGCCGCCAGCCAGAGCCTGGCCGACACCGCCGCCCTGCGCGCCGCCGGCATGGACGTGTCCGAGGGTACGGTGATCGTGAAACTCGCGCCCGCCGTCGGCCAGGGCCGCATCGAGCTGGCTGCACCCGCGGCCCGCGGCAACTATCTGATCCACGTGTTTGAGCCGGCCAGCAAGAATGTGCTGAAGCTGGGCGCGGCGCGCGACAGCGTCGTCGCCGGCGACAGCCTGCGCATCAGCGCGAAACTCGACAGCGCCCGCGGCGAGAGCGCCAAGGGCCTGCTGACCGCGCCGGACGGCCACAGCCAGGCCTTCGAGTTCCGCCAGTTGCGCGACGGCAGCTGGCAGGCCGACGTGGTACCGGATGCGGCCCATGCGAACGGCCCCGGCCTGTGGGAAATCCATGCCTTCGCCAGCGGCAGCAGCGACGGCGCGCGCGTGCTGCGCGATGCCAAGACCGCGGTCGCGGTGGCCCGGCCCACGGCCCGCTTCAGCGGCGCGGTGGAAAACCTGATGAGCGCGCGCGGCACGGTGGAGCTGGGCGTGGGCATCGAGGTCGCCGGCGCCAGCCGCTACCAGCTCTCCGGCGTGCTGTACGGCACCGGCAAGGACGGCCTGCGCCGCCCCGCCGCCTATGCCCAGTCGGCCGCCTGGCTGGAAGCCGGCGCGCAGCGCCTGGTGCTGAAGTACGACGCCCAGAGCCTGGCCGCCGCCGGCCTCTCTGCGCCGTACGAGCTGCGCGACCTGCGCCTGGGCAACCAGGCCGACCAGACCACGCTGGAGCGCCGCGCCGTGGCGCTGGAACTGCGCTGAAGCCGCGCGGCCCGGCCTTGCCGGGCCGCCTCGGCGCCGCCGCGGACGGCTCCGCGGCGGCGCAATACCGTCGCGCCGGTTTGCGCCAGCCTACTTTTTTCCGTTCGCGGCGCCCGGCCCGCTTGTGGCACCCTTCCGCGCCATGAGCCATGCCGTTCCCCAGCTGCGCCTGTCCAGCTTTTACTTCATGTACTACGCCGTGCTCGGCGGGTTCACGCCCTACTGGAGCCTGTTCCTCAAGGACCGCGGCCAGGACGCGGCGGCGATAGGCGTGCTGATGAGCCTTTGGTACGCCACCCGCATCGTCGCGCCCAGCAGCTGGAACTGGCTGGCGGCGCGCTCGCCGCGGCCGATACGCTGGCTGCAGCTGGGCTGCTTCGCCAGCCTGGCCAGTTTCTGCGCGTTCCTGCTGCCGCTGGAATTCGCCGGACTGTTCCTGGCCATGTGCGTCTTTTGCTTTTTCCATAACGCAACAATGCCTCAATTCGAGGCGATCACGCTGTCGCATCTGCACGGCATCAGCGAACGCTACGGCGCGATCCGCGTGTGGGGTTCGATCGGCTTCATCGCCGTGGTCGCCCTGTTCGGCCTGCTGCTGGACCATCTGGCCGTGGCCTGGCTGCCGCTGCTGATGCTGCCGCTGCTGGCCGGCGTGGCCGGCTCCGCCCTGGTCAACGACTACGGCCCGGCCCAGCGCGACGCGCCGCCCGCGGCCGGCGCGGAATTCCGCCGCCGCCTGCGCCGGCCGGAGGTGATCGCCTTCTTCATTGCCTGCCTGCTGGTGCAGCTGTCGTTCGGGCCGCTGTACACCTTCTTCTCGCTGTACCTGGAACAGCACGGCTACAGGCCTTCGGCGCTGGGTGCGTTCTGGTCCATAGGCGTTGCGGTAGAAGTGCTGGTGTTCTTCCTGTCGCCGCGGCTGTTCGCGCGCTGGCCGGCACAGACCGTGCTGCTGGCGGCCATCGCCAGCGCCGCGCTGCGCTGGCTGGCCACGGCGCTGTTCCCGGATTCGGTGGCCGTGCTGACCCTGGCCCAGCTCACCCACGCGATCAACTTCGCCGCCTTCTTCGCCAGCGTGATGCAGCTGATGGCGCAGTACTTCCCCGGCCCGCTGGGCGGCCACGGCCAGGGCGTGTTCTACGGCTTTTCCTCGGGCATAGGCGGCGCGTTGGGCGCGCTGATCGCCGGACAGGCCTGGCGCCTGGGCGGCGGCGAGCTGGCATTTGAAATCGCCGCGCTGTTTTCAGCGATAGCGGCCTTCATCGTCTGGCGCTGGGTACGGCCCATTCCCGACGATCAGGCTTCGGCGAAGGCGTAGGCCAGCACCTCGCGGATATCGTCGGTGCCGGCCAGGCACATCAGTAGCCGCTCCACGCCCAGGGCCACGCCGGCGCAGCGCGGCATGCGGTCGAGCACGTCCAGCAGGTTCTCGTCCAGCGGCACCTCGGCAAGACCGCGCTCGCGCCGGCGCGCATTGTCGCGCTCGAAGCGGGCGCGCTGCTCGGCGGCGTCGTTGAGTTCGTGGTAGCCGTTGGCGAGTTCGTAGGGGCCCAGGTAGAGCTCGAAGCGTTCGGCGACGGGCGGCGTATCGCGACGTATGCGTGCCAGCGCGCACTGGCTGGCCGGGTAATCGTAGATCAAGGTGATGCGCTCGCGCGGAAACTGCGGCTGTATGCAGTGGGTTATCAGCAGATCCAGCCAATCATCGCGCACCAGCCCATCCGGCGTGATGGAGAACTCGGCCAATGGCGCAGCCAATGCGGCCTCGTCCGCCGTGAACGGGTCCAGAGCGAGGTATTCGCGGAAAAGTTCGCCGTAACTGTACGGCGCGATGGCGGCGCTGCGGCCGACCAGCGCCAGCGCGGCACCGACCAGGTCGCAGGTCTCCGCCAGCAGCGCGCGGTGATCCCAGCCGACCCGGTACCACTCCAGCATGGTGAATTCCGGATTGTGCCGCCGTCCCGCCTCGCCGTTGCGGAACACCCGGCCCAGTTCGTAGCAGTCGCCGACGCCCGCCGCGAGCAGGCGCTTGAGCGGAAATTCCGGCGAGGTGCGCAGCCAGCGCAGCGGTGGGCCGGCATCGCGGTGGCCGCTGAACTGCGTGGTGAAGCTTTCGATGTTCGCGTCGGTATTGCCGGCGCGGGAGAGGATGGGGGTTTCGACTTCGAGGACGTGGCGGGCGGCGAAGAAGTCGCGAATCAGGGCGTAGAGCCGCGCGCGGAGGTGGAGGTTTCCGCGCGGGCCGCCGCGAAAACCCTTCGCCGCGGCTGACTGAGACGCCGCCCCCTCACCCCAACCCTCTCCCCCAAGCGGGGCTTGGGGGAGAGGGCTAGCCTTGGCGGGTGGTTGCGATGAGGTGTTGGCCGTGGCGTCCAGTTCGCGAGAATCAATCGTTGGCTCGGATTCGATCACTGGATTCTGCGGCACAACACCATCATCGGACTCGATTGCCGGATCCTTCGATGCAGCAGCATCCATAGCACGCTGCATGCGCTCGCGGCTCCCTCTCCCCCGGCTGCGCCGGGGGAGAGGGTTGGGGTGAGGTGGCAACGCATCAGATAGCTTCACCGCTATTTCTGCCAACACATCTTCCAGCCGCTCGGAAACCTCGTTGTTCCAGAAACGCAGAACCCGAAACCCCATTCCCTGCAGAAACTCCGTGCGCTGCGCATCGTAGACGACATCATCCGCATGCTGCCCTCCATCCAGCTCAACGGCCAGATACCGCTCCCGGCAGACAAAATCCACGATAAACCCGCCCATCGCATGTTGCCGGCGAAACTTGAAACCCAGCTGCCCATGACGCAGACGATCCCAGATCACCCGTTCCGCAACCGTCGGCTCCCGGCGCGTGGCTTTGGCATGATCCACCCTCACTGCTCCGCCAGAAACGCCACCAGCTGCGCCTCGTCCCAGACCTCGATGCCAAGCTCGGTGGCTTTTTCCAGCTTTGAACCCGCCCCCGGCCCGGCGACAACAAAGTCGGTTTTCTTGGAGACGCTGCCGGAAACCTTGGCGCCCAGGGCTTCGAGTCTGTCCTTGGCTTCGTCGCGGCCCATGCTTTCCAGGGTGCCGGTCAGCACCACGGTCTTGCCGGCCAGGACGCCCTGGCTGGTGCGCTGGGGTTCGCTCTCGGTCCAGCGGATGCCGGCGGCGCGCAGGTCGGCGACGACCTGGCGGTTATGCGCCTCGGCGAAGAACGTGGTGATGCGGCGGGCGACGACCACGCCCACGTCGGGAATCTGGCACAGCTCGGCTTCGGTCGCGGCGATCAGCGCATCCAGACCGCCGAACCAGCGCGCCAGCAGCTTGGCGGTGGATTCGCCCACATCGCGTATGCCCAGGGCGAACAGGAAGCGCTCCAGCGTGGTGCTGCGGCTGCGGTCTATGGCTTCGAGCAGGTTTTCGGCCCAGCGCGTGGCCACTTTTCCCTTTTTCACGGTTTCCGGCACGTTGCCCGCGCGTTCCTGGCTGAGCCGGCGCAGTTCGGTCAGGTCGTCCAGCTGCAGGCTGTAGAGTTCGGCCGGGCTCTGCAGCGGCCGCGCTTCACCATCACGGCGCAGGAACGGCAGTTCGACCATGTCGTCGATGATCTCGCCGCCCAGACCTTCGATATCCATGGCGCGGCGCGCGGCGAAGTGGAACAGGGCTTCCTTGCGCTGAGCCGGACAGAACAGCCCGCCGCTGCAGACCCAGGCCACGCCTTCCTCGTATTCGATGCCAGCCTTGGTCTGCTTCTTCACCTTCTGCACCCGCACCAGGGCGGAATGGCACACCGGGCATTCCTGCGGGAACTGCCAGGGCTCGGCACCTTGCGGGCGGCGCTCGGGTATTACCTTGACGATCTCGGGAATCACGTCGCCGGCGCGGCGCACGATGACGGAATCGCCTATGCGCATGTCCAGGCGCGCGATCTGGTCGGCATTGTGCAAGGTCACGTTGCTGACGGTGACGCCGGCCACCTGCACGGGCTTGAGCCGCGCCACCGGCGTGGCCGCGCCGGTGCGGCCGATCTGGATTTCTATGGCCAGCAGCTCGGTGGCCTGCTCCTGCGCCGGATACTTGTGTGCGATGGCCCAGCGCGGCGCACGCGAGACGAAGCCCATGCGGCGCTGGCCGGCATAGTCGTCGAGCTTGTAGACCACGCCGTCGATGTCGTACGGCAGGCTGTCGCGCAGCTCGCCTATGCGCTTGTAGTAGGCGATCAGGCCGTCGAAGCCGCGCGCGGTGGCCACCTCGGGCGAGATCGGAAAACCCCATTCGCGCAGCTGGCGCAGCGCGGCGCTGTGGCGTTCGCCCAGGTTCTGCTCCGGCGCGGCCGGCAGATGAACTGCATAGGCGTAGAACGCCAGCGGCCGCCTGGCGGTTTCCTGCGGATTCTTCTGCCGCAGGCTGCCGGCGGCGCCGTTGCGCGGATTGGCCAGGGTCTTCTCGCCGTTCTCCCGGGCGCGTTCGTTGTAGGCGAGGAAATCCGCCCGCGGCATGTAGACCTCGCCGCGCACTTCCAACTGCGCCGGCCAGCCTTCGCCGCGCAGGCGCAGCGGCACGGTCTTGAGCGTGCGCAGGTTGGCGGTCACATCCTCGCCCTTGGTGCCGTCGCCGCGGGTGGCGCCGCGCACGAAGGCGCCGTCCTCGTAGCGCAGGCTGATGGCCAGGCCGTCGAGCTTGGGCTCCACCGAGAATTCCGGCGCCTCGATGCCCAGCGTGGTCTCTATGCGGCGCACGAAATCGACGATCTCGGCATAGCGGCCCGCATCGTCTTCGGCGCTGACATCGTCGAAGGCGTTGGACAGCGACAGCATGGGAATGTCGTGGATCACCTCGGGCAGGCCGCGCGAGCCGGCGGCGCCGACGCGCATGGTCGGCGAGTCTTCGGTCTGCAGCTCCGGAAATTCGGTCTCCAGCGCGATCAGTTCGCGCAGCAGCGCGTCATAGTCGGCATCGGGAATGCTGGGATCGTCCAGCACGTGGTAGCGGTAGTTGTGTTCGGCCAGTTCGGCGCGCAACTGGGCGGCGCGGCGGGCGGGATCGGCGGTCATGCGGGGCTCGGGCAATCAGGGTGTCAGAGGCACAAGTCTAGCAACCGGTTGCGCGATTCCGTGCAGTGCGGAATGCTTGCCCGACTTCACGGAGAGCTGACCATGGCGAAGAAGGGCTGGGCTGCGTTCCCCCATGCCGACAAGGCATACGACTACGCCGGCGACAAGCTGGCGAAATCCTGGAAGAGCCTGCATGCGGGCGACCAGGAGCCGTTCCCCGACGAAAAACACCTGGCCAAACTGCTCAAGGCCAATCCCAAGCTGGGCAAGGACGCGGCCGCTGCGGCCGAAGCCCTGCAGGATGCCTGGCGCGCCTTCCACCGCGGCGATTTCGAGGCCGCGTTCGACCAGGGCAAGGCGCTCAAGGCGCTGGGCGCCTCGGTCGCGATCAAGGCCGGCGGCATCCACGCAACCTATCTGGTCGAGGCCGAAAAGGAAAAGCTGGCGCGCTACGAAGCCCTCGCCGCCCTGGCCGAGGAAGCCATCGCCGCCCTGCCCGGCGAAGCCAACAGCCATTACCGGCGCGCCTTCGCCATAGGCCGCTACAGCCAGTGCATCTCCATCACCAAGGCGCTGGCCCAGGGCCTGGCCGGCAAGGTCAAGGAATCGCTGGATGCAACCCTGGAAATCGCGCCGAAGCACGCCGAGGCGCAGACGGCGCTGGGCCTCTACCACGCCGAGATCGTCGGCAAGGTCGGCGGCATGCTGGCCAAGCTGACCTACGGCGCCAGCGCGGCCACGGCGGAAAAACATCTGAAGGAAGCGACCAAACTCACGCCGGATTCGCCCATCGCCTGGATCGAATACGGCAACGGCCTGTTGCTGCTGCACGGCGAAAAACAGGAAGACGCGGTCGCCGAAGCCTATGCCAAGGCGGCCAAGCTCAAGCCGCGCGATGCCATGGAAGCGCTGGACGCCGCCTGGGCCAAGGAACAGCTGGCCTGAAACCGGCGCCGCCCCGTCCGGCCCGTCCCGCCGGCGGGGCTGCGCGGCGCTGGCTCAGTTGCCGCTACCGCCGCGCAGTTCGGAAGCATTGGGCAGGCCCGAGGGACCGGGCGACTTCATCTGCAGCTTGCGCACTTCGACTTCGGACAGGCGGCGCTGGCGTTCGCGCTCGGCGAAGGTGACGCAGTTGTCCTTGCCCAGGTGCGAGCCGGTAGGACGGCTGCGTTCGCAGACCAGGCGCCGGCCGTCGTTGCGGGTCAGAATGGCGTTGACGTTTTCCTGTGCCTTGAGCAGCGCGGCCTTGTCGCGGTCGGGCAGCGCGCCGGCGTCGGCGTGACGGGCCAGCAGGCCGGACATGGCTTCCAGATTCTGCTCGACTTCGCTGCGTTCGGCGGCGGAGACGAACTCGTAGTGGCCGCCGGGCTCCATCTGCTGGCGTATCGCCGCCGCCTGATCGTCGAACAGGGCCTTGCTCCCGGCCGACAGCGGCCGCTCCACGCGCTCCTTGGCGCCGGCCGCGGCGCCCAGCGCCAGGGTGGCAGCCAGGATCATGGCTGCCGTGATCGGGTGCTTCATCGTATCCTCCGCCGGTGGTTGATTCGGCAAGGCATTTTTGCCAGCAAACCGGCGGCCGCGCGTTGCCGAACCTGCTTGAATACGAACACCGTCGTAATCACGTCCGCCCCGGAAGAACCCGCATGAGCAACAACAAGCCCCGCCTGGACAGCCACCGTCTCGACCGCATCGTCGCCGACGCCCGCGCCGCCGCGGCCGAGCGCGAGAAGGGTTACCGCGAGCGCGCGCTGAAGATGTATCCCTGGGTGTGCGGCCGCTGCGCGCGCGAATTCACCCGCGCCAACCTGCAGGAACTCACCGTCCACCACCGCAACCACAATCACGACGACAACCCGCCCGACGGCAGCAACTGGGAGCTGCTGTGCATCTACTGCCACGACAACGAGCACTCGCGCTATATCGACCACACCGGCGACAGCTCCGAGACCAAGACGGCCGATGCCACCGCCAACCCGTTCGCCGCGCTGCGCGAGCTGATGGCGAAGAAGAACGGCGGCTAGCGCGGCCGGCCAGCCGCCGCCGGCGCAGCCTTACGATTGCACAATGATAAAAGTCACCAGGGCGAGGAACGGCAGCAGGCCGTAGGCGGCCATGCGCAGGGCCGGAAGCTCCCGCGGCGGGCCCGGCGGCTTGAGTCCGAACAGCGGACGCAGCCAGTTGCTGCGGCGGATCAGCCCCTCGTGCAGCAGCCAGCAGCCCAGCACGGTGCCGCCGGTCACCAGCAGGCACTCCCAGAAGCCGCCCAGGCGCAGCGGCACCAGCCAGTAGGCAATCAGCACGATCAGGCTCTGGTGCAGCATGTACCAGGGATAAACCGCCTCGTTGGCGCGCGGCAGCCAGGCGAAGGGGCGGTTGAGGCAGGCATGGGCCCAGCCCAGGATGGCCAGCAGCATGGCCCAGATATAGAAATTGCGCAGGACCATGATCAGCACTTCGTGCCAGTACGGAATCTCCTCCGGCAGGTCGTGGCGGGCGACGGCGTAGACCAGGAACAGCAGCAGCGCCGCGCCGAGGCTGGTCTTGCGCAGGCGCAGCGCCTCGGCCCAGAAGCCGGCATCGCGGGCGATCAGGTAGCCGTACAGGAACACGGTGAAGTACACCGCATTGCGGTACCAGTCATGGATGAAGTCGCCGTTGTCGGGGAAGCGGTGCTGCAGGGTCAGGGTGTAGAAGAGCAGCGGCAGCGCCGGCAGGAACAGCAGCGCCGCCCCGCGCAGGCCGGTGAACGCCGCGGCAAGGCGCCGGCCCGGGCGGCTGCGCAGCAGCGGCAGCAGCGCGGCCAGGCCCAGCGTGTACATCCACAGATAGGCCAGATACCACAGGTGATTCCAGGTATAGCCGTGCTGCCAGCCGTCGAAGGCGTTCTCAGGCCAGCGCCTGGCCGTGTAGTACTCGGCCAGGAAGGACCAGAAACCCGGCGCAACCGCACCGTTCGTCACGCCCTGCACATACGGCTGCACCGGCACAATCACCAGGATGCCGAAGGTCAGCGGCAGCAGCAGGCGCCAGCTGCGCAGGCCGAGGAAGCGGCCGGTCTGGCCGGGCTTGAGCAGGAAGGCCGCGGCCACGCCCGAGATCAGGAAGATCAGGTCCATGCGCCAGCGGTTCATGAACAGCATGGGCAGTTGCAGCGCCTCGGACTGATAGCTGCTTTTGATATGCCAGCCCCAGTCGTGCACGTAGAGCATGCCGACGTGATAGAGGATGAGGAAAGCGAAGGCGATGACGCGCAGGGCGTCGATATCGTGGCGGCGTTGCATGGCGGCTCCGGTGGATCAGGCCCGCAGCTTGCCCTGCGCGAGGCCGCCTTGCCGTCGCCAAGGGCTTGATTGCACAGGACCTGGGATCAGCGGCGGATGGTGGGGACGAAACGCGGCCGGTGCGGCGGCGCAGTCCTTAGAATCCGCGCATGACCGACACCACCTCCTGGCTGGACCGCTACCAGCCCTGGCGCCGCAGCGCCGAGATCGCCTTCTGGATAGGCGCCTTCCTCATCAACGCGCTGTTCAACAGCCTCACCGTAATCATGGATGTGCAGCGCTCGGCCCTGCCTTACGCGCCGTGGAAGCCGGTGGTCTGGGAAACCTCCAGCGGCCTGCTCATGCTGCTGCTGGTGCCGGCCGTAGTCGCCTTCACCCGGCGCTGGCCGCTGCACCGCGACAGCTGGCGCGCCCTGCTGCCGCGCTATGCCGCGGCCAGCGTGGTCTGGTCTGTGGCCCATGTGCTGGGCATGGTCGCGCTGCGCAAGCTGGCCTATGCCAGCCAGGGCGAGCACTACGACTTCGGCAACTGGCCGATGGAATTGCTCTACGAATACCTCAAGGACGTGCGCGAGTTCGTCGCCACGGTCGCGCTGATCCACGCCTACCGCTTCATCCTGCTGCGCCTGCAGGGCGAGGCCAGCCTGCTGGCCGAACCGGACGTGGGTCCGCCGGTGGAAGCCATCGAACGGCCGGAGCGTTTCCTGGTGCGCAAGCTGGGCAAGGAATTCCTGGTCGCCGCCGCCGATATCGAATGGATACAGGCTGCCGGCAACTACGCCAACCTGCATGTGCGCGGCCGCGACTACCCGCTGCGCAGCACCCTCGCCAGCGTGGAGACACGGCTGGATCCGCAGCGCTTCGCCCGGGTACACCGCAGCTACGTCGTCAACCTGGACCACGTCGCCATGATCGAGCCGCTGGAAACCGGCGACGCCCGCCTGCACCTGAAGGACGGCACCACCCTGCCCTGCAGCCGGCGCTACCGCAACGGCCTGCGCGAACGTGCCGGCAGCGCCGCGGCCGCTGGCGTCTGACACGGTTGTGCCGCTACGCTGGGCGCATGGACACCGTGCGCTATCTGCAACTGGATGTTTTCGCCGACAAGGCCGGCGGCGGCAATCCGCTGGGCGTCGTGATCGGCGCGGACGAATGGAGCGACAGCGCCATGCAGCGCTTCGCCACCTGGACCGGCCTGGTCGAGACCACTTTCCTGCTGCCGCCCAGCCAGCCCGGCGCCAGCTATCGCGCGCGCATCTTCACGCCCAGCCGCGAGATCGCCTTCGCCGGCCATCCCACTATCGGCAGCGCCCATGCGGCGCTGGAAACCGGGCTGGTGCCGGCGGGCAGCACCCAGCTGGTGCAGGAATGCGGCGCCGGCCTGCTGCCCATCCGCATCGGCCAGGAAAACGGCGCGCGGGTGCTGTCGGTGGAAGCGCCGCGCGCCCGCGCGCTGGAGCCGGATGTGCTGCACGCCAAGCTGGTACGCGCCATCCTCGACCGCACCCCGTTGGGCGCGCTGCCGCCGGGTTTCGTCGAAGGCGGCCGGCGCTGGTGGATCGCCGAATTCGCCGACGAAGCCACGCTGCGCCAGTGGCAGCCCGACCATGCCGCCATCGCGCGCCTGGCCAAGGCCAGCGACAGCCTGGGCCTGTGCGTGTTCGCGCGCAGCGACAGCCAGGAATATGAAGTCGCCGTGCGCGCCTTCCCGGCCGGCGTGGGCATTGTCGAGGATCCCGCCTCGGGCGCGGCCAACGGCCTGATCGGCGCCTGGATCGCCGCCGGCGAACCGCAGGGCAAACTGGCCCGAGGCTACCGCGTCAGCCAGGGCCGCGAGATCGGCCGCGATGCACGCATCGGCATCCGCATCGAGGCAGACGGCGGCGTCTGGGTCGGCGGTGTCACGCATACCGTGATCGACGGGCAGGCGCGCTGGCGCTGAGCGGCGCCGGCACCCGCGAGCGCACGAACCGGGCCCCGTTACCGTCGCCTGTCCGGGCACCGGGTCATCAGCCGCCCCCAGTCGTCCTCGGCGCGGCAAAGCGCGGGCCCACTTGGCGAACGCCTACAGCGTGCGCGTCTGGCCGCCGTCCACATCGAGGATCGTGCCCTGGCAATACGCCGCCCGCGGCGATGCCAGAAATACCACCGCCGCCGCAATCTCCTCCGGCGTGCCGAAGCGCGCCACGCGCAGTTCCGCGGCGATGCGGCGCGCCGCCTCGGCCTCGTCCACGCCCTGGGCGGCGGCCTGCGTACGCACGCGGGCCTGCAGGCGGTCGGTCGCGATGGAACTGGGATTGACCGCGTTCACGCGCACGCCGTCGGCGACGCCGCGGTCGGCCAGGGCCTTGGTCAGGTTAAGCAGCGCCGCGTTGACCGCACCGCCTATGCTGAATTCCGCACTGCCGCTGCGGCCGCCGATGCCGACCACGTTGACGATGGCACCTGCGCGGGCGCGCAGCGACGGCCAGGCGGCGCGGCACAGGCGCATGGCACCGAAGAACTTGAGGGCGAAACCGTCCTGCCAGGCGCCGTCGTCCAGGGCGAGGAAATCGCCGCGCACGGTGGCGCCGGCATTGTTGACCAGGATGTCGAGGCGGCCGCTCAGGCCCAGCGCCTGGGCGACGACGTGTTCGGCGGCGGCGTCCTCGCGCAGATCGGCGGCCACGGCCAGCCCGGGCACAGGCAGCGCGCCAACCAATTGCCGCAGCGCATCGCCGGAACGCGCGACGGCGACCACACTGGCCCCCTCGGCCGCCAGCGCGACGGCGATGGCGCGGCCTATGCCGCGGCTGGCGCCGGTAACGATGGCGGTCTTGCCCGCGAGCTGCAGATCCATGCAGGCGCGGCGCTCAGCCGCGGATCTCGAAACGGGTGCGGAAAATGGTGTCGTCGCCTTCCTGCGGCGCACCGGCGAGGATCCAGTCGTGGATCAGCGCCTGTTCCTCCAGCGGCAGCGGCGGCCGCGCCCGCGGCATGCGCAGGCCCTGATCCTGCACTTCGCAATTCACCTTGTTGAACAGCAGGCTGGCCAGCGGCTTGTCGGGCACTACGCGGATCAGGTTGCTGCCGGCCATGCTGCTGCCCTGGTTGACCAGGAAATACCAGGATTTTTCCGGGTTGAGGCTGAGATCGGCCTCGGGCTGGTCGTCGCCGAAATCCACGTGGCAGTTGGCGCAGCGCTGGCTCCAGATCGGCTGGATGTCGGCGTTGTAGTTCATGTGCTGGCGCAGCGGCACGCTGTCTAGGCTGTCGCAGTCGGCCACGAAGGGTTCCACGGGCTGCGCCGGCCAGGCCTGCAGGCTGCCGGAGAGCGCGGCCAGCAGCGCCGCCGGCAATAGGCTCCGCGTCCTCATCGCGCCACCGTCCCGTGCGACTTCAGCGAGCGCGCGATCAGGCCTATCCCGCCGAACAGCAGCACCAGGATGGCCAGGGTGTTGAACAGGCTGGTGGAAAGGAAATACACGCGCAGGTTGACGATGACGCCGGCGAAAATGATCGCCAGCCCCGCCAGCAGCAGCAGCCAGCCCAGCACCGACCTGCCGTTGAAGAAGATCATCCCGGTGCCCAGGATGAAAGGCAGCAGGGACAGGCCGAAACTGTTGTAGCCCCACAGGCCCCAACTGCCGCCGCTGACCACCACCTGATTCATCAGCAGCCAGCCGCCGGCCACCGCCAGCGCGAAACCGAGCAGGAACTGACCTATGCCGCCCGGCGTGCCGCCGGCTCCGCTCATCGTCACGTCGCATTCCCCTTGAAATAGCGTGCGTCTTTTTACGGTCTGTAACCCGGACCGGTCAAACCGGCCCTGGCGCGCGCCCCGGACTGCCCGGAATTTGCCATTGTTTTTGCCGCAATTCGCCCCGAATTTCCGGCGCGCGGAAAGAATATGAGGGGATATTCGCCTCTGCTGCGTCATCACAAGCAATCCACACGACTGCCTCGATACTCGTCACCATTATGAGCGCCTCCAAGGCTCTATCCGCGGGAATTCCCACCGGCAACCTGCCCAGGGCTTTCTCGCCGCGCCGCCGCCGGCTGCGGAACCGGCCCCAGCGCAGTTCCATTCCCGCTTCGCCGCAGGCACCGGTCTCCGCCTTCTCGCTCGGACTGGTCGCCGCCGTCTCCCTGCTGTTATCCCTGCTTGCCTGCAGCTTTATCGTGACCGGCCTCGCGGTCTGGGTCGCCAACGGCGCCGCCGAATGGCTGGCCGCCGCCGTGCCGGCGCTGCTGGCCGCACTGCTGTTCGCCTTCGCCTACCGCATGGCGCGCCTGCTGCATTGGCGCGACCGCTGAATAGCGGCGCCGAGCCGGCCACACCACCCGACAACGCCGTTACCCGCTGGTTCGGCGACGCATTTTCCCAATTGCATCCAATGCTGCAATCCGTGCATTGCGGCGGCGCGCTGCTGCGCGGCGAAGTCGTGGTCGAGACCGGCCGCGGCCCGGCGCGGCGGCTGGGACGGCGCCTGGCGCACCGGCTGGGCCTGCCGATCGCGAACGGGCGCTGCGCGTTCGAAGTCCGCATCGCCCACGAGGACGGAGCCCTGCTCTGGCAGCGCCGTTTCGGCGAAGGCGGCGAGCTGGTTTCCCGCTTCCGGCCCGCCGGCCGTTTTCCGCACGGCAGTTGGTTCGAGCAGACCGGCGCGCTGGAACTGGAACTGGGTGTGGATATCGCCGGCGGCGGCTGGTACTGGATCCTGCGCCGCCTGCGCTGGCGCGGCCACGTCCTGCCGCGCTGGCTGGCGCCGCGCCTGCGCGCCGGCAAGCGCATACGCGAGGGCGGCTATGAATTCGAGGTCGCTTTCAGCCTGCCGCTGCTGGGGCCGCTGCTGAGCTACCGCGGCCTGCTGACACCGCAGGCCGCCCCGGATTGAGAGACGGTACGGGCCTGTAGAACCGCGCCCGGCCGATCACTTCGTCTTCCGGCCGGCAGCCGCCAGCTGGGGTACCGGGCGCGCACAGCTGACGCTCAGACGAAATCCGACTGCTGCCCGGCCTCACCGGCGCAATACCAAACCGCAGCCCCGGAAAACAAAGAACCCCGCCGGAGCGGGGTTCTTTGCTTGCTGCCGGCAGAGGTGCCGTCAATCCAGCTTGAGCGACTTCTTGGTGCGTTCGCGGCGGCCGGATTCCTTGGCCTGGTATTCGCTTTCGCAGCCGTTGCGCTCGACCATCACGCAATCCAGGTATTCGCTGATCTCCACCAGGGCGGCGCGGATCGCCTTGCCGGCCGGGGTATTCTTCTCCGAAGCCAGGTTGCCGCCGAAGCCGCCGCGGTAGACGCCGACCGCGACGCCGCCGCCGGAGGCACGGCCTTCGATGGTGCGGGAGAATTCGATATCGCCGGTGCTGGTGTTGACCACGCGCACATCGACGGCGAGGTAGGCGTCGCTCTTCTTGCCGCCCAGCGAGATGCCCTTGAAGCTGATGCCGCCGCCGGTGGAGGCGGTGTTTTCCTCATACGCGGTCACAGTGCCCATGACCAGGTAGTCGGCGCCGGTGACCTTGCCCATCTTGGCGCCGGTGCCGGAACGCACGCGGCCGGAAGCGGCCAGGTTCTGTTCCTCCAGCACCTTGTCGAGCTTGGCACGCTCAACGATGGTGAAGTTGCCGCTGGAGCCCAGTTCGTTGGAGAGCATGCCGGAGAGTTCCCAGCCCACCCCGCCGCGCCACCAGCCGGCGCCGGACTCGTTCTTGAACTCGGCCACGCCGATGGCGATCTTGCCGCCGGCGGCCAGTACCGGGCCCGCCCCCAGGGCGCCGGTCAGCGCCAGTGCCACACCAAGGACCCACTGCTTCATTACCCTGCTCCTCGAAATACTGCGGATAAAGTTCGGCTGCCCCCTGCCGCCTCACGGTTCCCGGTCTGGGCATCCGCGCAAGCAGGTGATTCTTCAGAACGGCGTTCGCACCGCGAACGGGCCTATTCTAGCGACCCCTCCGTGGCCATCGCCACCGAGCCGCCCGTCTGCTGCATGCCTGAACGCGGCGCCGCGGCGAATCCGAACATGTCCGCCGCGGCACCTCCTGTATACGCAAATCCGCGCCGGGCAGCGTCATGCGGCAACGCCGGCGGCTGCAGCTGCCGTTCAGCCAGCCCGGCGGGCTGTCCCCGCCGGCGGCGGCAGCCGGCGGCGATGCCGGGACCGGAACGACGGCACGCTCGCACGGCGGCATGAGCCGGCGCTGCCGACCGCGGCGCGCGCCTGCCGCACCGCAATGTCCACATATTTTAAATTTATATACAAAGTTCAAGACCGGCGTGATACACAGCGATTGAACTTCGTATCCGCCTGGCTGTCGTCATCCGCGTTAACCGCACTGCAACCCGCTGTTAACACCCTCTCCACATGCGGTGCGTATGCTCTGCGCTCCGCTTCAGACCCCAAGGAGATCTACTATGCGCACATTGCGCACTTTGGAAACCCGCGTGCTCGGCTACCTCATCGAGCGCGTGGACGAACGCGATCACCTCGGCACCGTGCGCGCCAGCTGGTATGAGGTGATCTGCCCGCAACAGGGCAATGTGCTGGGCAGCTGCGCCCAGCGCGCCGATGCCGAACGCATCGTGATCCGGCGCGAACTGGAACAGGCGCGCCGCGCGCTGCGCCTGAACCCCGGCGCCGCCGCCGCGGGCATCGCCGCCTGAACCTTGCAGCGGCGCCCGCCGGCGCCGCGCCTGCGCTTGCCGCGGACGCCCGGGAACGGCACAGTGTCGGCTGTTTTCCCGCCGCCGCCCCGCATGAGCGCCTGCACCGTCTATTACAACCCGCGCTGTTCCAAATGCAGCGCAACCCTGGCCCTGCTCGCCGGGCGCGGTATCACGCCGCGCCTGGTCGACTACCAGCAGGCCCCGCCCGACATCGCTGAACTCACCCGCCTGGCCGAACTCCTCGGCGACCAGGCCCAGGACCTGCTGCGCCGCGACGAGGCCGCAGCCGCCGGCCTGCAGCTGGCGCCCGTGCTGCCCATCGCCGAACTGGCCGCCCTGCTGCATGCGCAACCGCAGTGGATGCAGCGGCCAGCGGTAGTGCTGGGCGACCGCGCGCTGATCGCACGGCCGCCCGAGCGCGTGCTGGAACTGCTCTGAGGCCCGGCATGGACAAGCTCCAGGCCATGCAGCTGTTCGTGCGCGTCGTCGATTCGGGCAGCTACACCGCCGCCGCCGACCAGATGGAGATTTCCCGCGCCCTCGCCAGCAAGCTGGTGCAGTCGCTGGAGGAGCAGCTCGGGGTACGCCTTCTGCACCGCACCACGCGCAAGCTCAGCCTGACCGAGGCCGGCGAACGCTATTACCAGCGCGTGGCCGAGATCCTCAGCAATCTGAGCGAAGCCGAGGCCGTGGCCTCGGAGCTGCAGGCCGATCCGCGCGGGCGCCTGCGCGTGTCGGCGCCGATGTCCTTCGCCATCCATCACCTGGGCAGCGCCATCGCCGAGTTCCAGCAGCGCCATCCGCGCATCGAGCTGGAACTCAATCTCAACGACCGCCAGGTCGACCTGGTCGAGGAAGGCTTCGACATGGCGGTGCGCATCGCCAAGCTGGCCGATTCCAGCCTGGTCGCCCGGCGCATCGCGCCCTGCCGCATGCTGCTGGTGGCCAGCCCGGCCTACCTCGCCCGCGCCGGCGCGCCGGAGCAGCCGCAGGACCTGGCCGCGCACAATTACCTCAGCTACACCCTGGCCGCGCGGCGCGACGAGATCGTGCTGGTGCGCGGCAACGAACGGCATACGGTGAACCTCAGCGGCACGCTGCGGGTGAACAACGGCGATGTGATCGCCTCGGCCGCGGTGGCCGGGCTGGGCATCTGCATCTCGCCCAGCTTCCTGGTCTGGCAGCGCATGCGCCGCGGTGAGCTGGTGCCGGTGCTGCCGCAGTGGCAGATACCGGAGATCGCCGTGCACGCGGTCTACCCGGCCGGACGCACCGTACCGGCAAAGACCCGCAGCCTGATCGACTTCCTGGTCGAACGCTTCGGGCCGGAACCTTACTGGGATCTGCCCTAGAACGCGGGACCGACGCCCCCGCGGCGCGCTGTCGCCCACGGCGGCGCTTGGCCTATAGTCCCGCTGTCCACGGGTTCCGCGCCGTAGGCGCTGCCGCATGCGACCAGCGCCGCAGGCCAGGCCCGCCGCCGCTGGTTCTGGGGAGTCCCGATGCGTACACCGTTGTATCTCGCCCTGGCCGCGCTGCTGTGCGGCGGCGGCACCGCCCTGGCCGCCGACAGCGTCCATCTGCGCCTGGATCACAGCGCCCGCGCCGCGCTGGGGCGCAGCGGCGTACGGCCGCTGTCCGCGGTCAATTACGGCAGCTTCCAGATTGTCGAAGTGCAGCCGGCCGAAGCCGGCCGGCTGCTCGCCATCGGCGCAACGCCGCTGCCGGAGCTGGGCCGCATCCGCTTCAACCAGGTCGACTTCGATCCCCTGCGCGATCCGCCGCGCAGCGGCGCGGACGCGCTGCCGCTCAGCGCCGCCGGCGCCGGCCTGCATCTGCTGCAATTCGATCTGCCCGTGCGCCCGGCCTGGCGCGAGGCCGTCGAAGCCCATGGCCTGCGCCTGCTGCAGCCCTACCCCGGCCAGGCTTTCCTGGTCTGGGGCACGCCCGAGGCCGCCGCGGCCGCGGCGCGCGCGCCGCACGTGCGCTGGCAGGGCGGCTTCCTGCCGCAGTACAAGGTCAATCCCGATCTGCACGCGCGCCAGGGCCGCATCGGCAATGTCGACGTGCATTTCTACAATGATGGCGATGTGGAATCCGTGCTGCGCCAGCTGCGCAAGCTCGGCGCCGAAGTGCTGCAGCATGCGCCGGCGCAGCCGGACCAGGCCTTCTTCGATGCCTGGATCACGGTGGACGCCGGCCAGCTCGCGGCCATCGCCGCCCTGCCCCAGGTCGTCGCGCTGGCCTATGCCAGCCCGCAGCCGCAGTACGAGGATGAAATGGCGGCGCAGATCGTCGCCGGCAACTACAACCTGGCCGGCCAGCCGCAGACCGGCTACCTGCCCTGGCTGACCGGCTTCGGCTACGACGGCAGCGGCGTGACCTGGGCGGTGGTCGACACCGGCGTGGACCTGGGCCACCCCGACCTCGCCCCGCGCCTGCAGGGCGGCCTCAGTCTGTCCGGCTGCGCCGCACCTAACGGCGACGACGAAGCCAGCGGCGGCCACGGCACCCATGTCGCCGGGATCGTCGCCGGCCTGGGTCTGGGCGACGGTGCGGGCAGCGCCATCGACGAGGACGATCCGGCCGGCTTCCGCTACGGCCAGGGACTGGCGCCCGGCACCGGACTGTTTCCGCTCTGCACCGGCGCGGCCTGGCCGCCGGCCGGCGGCTGGCAGACCCTGTCCCGCCTCAGCCTGGAAGGCAACGCCGTCGGCATGAATGCCAGCTGGGCCACCGGCGAAGGCACCGCCCACGGCTACCAGGCCAGCGAGCGCACCTTCGACCTGATGGTGCGCGACGGCGATTTCCTCGCCCCCGGCAACCAGCCCTTCATGATCGCCTTCTCCGCCGGCAATTCCGGCCCCGGCGCCGCGACGCTGACCGCGCCCAAGGAAGCCAAGAACGCGATCAGCACCGCCGCCTCGCTGAATTTCCGCATCGGCGCGATCGACGCCATCGCCAACTTCTCCAGCCGCGGCCCGGCCGTGGACGGCCGCGTGCTGCCCACCGTGAGCGCGCCCGGCGACCAGATCGCCTCGACCATGCGCCGCGCCGGTGCCGCCCAGTGCGGCCAGTCCATTCCCGGCACCAGCTCCCACTACGCCCTGTGCAGCGGCACCAGCATGGCCGCGCCGCAGGTCTCCGGCGCACTGGCGGTGCTGACGCAATGGTGGCGCATCAACCACGGCGGCACGCCCAGCCCGGCCCTGGCCAAGGCCCTGCTGGTCAACGGCGCGCTGGACATGGGCGCTGCCGATGTACCCAACAACAGCGAGGGCTGGGGCCGCATCAACCTGCGCCGCAGCGCGGCCAGCCTGGCCCAGCGCCATGTGATCGACCAGAGCGTGGTGCTCGACGGCCCCGGCGCCGTGCACACGGTCAACCTCCAGGTAGTGGAAAGCTCCCGGCCGGTGCGCATCACCCTGGCCTGGACCGACGCCGCCGGTGCGGTCGGCGCGAATCCGGCCCTGGTCAACGATCTGGATCTGGAAGTGACGCACGGCGCCGACAGTTACCGCGGCAACGTGCTCAGCGCCGGCGCATCGGTACCGGGCGGCAGCCCGGATACAAAAAACAATGTGGAAAATATATTCCTGCCCGCCGGCACCGCCGGGACGCTGAACCTGAGCGTGCGCGCCAGCGCCCTGCCCGGCGACGGCATTCCCGGCAACGCCGACGCCAGCGACCAGGATTTCGCCCTGGTCTGCGACAACTGCGCCGCCGCACCGGGCTACGTGCTGTCGGCCCGGCCCACCGCACAGGCGATCTGCGCCACCTCCAGCGCCAGCTTCAGCCTGGGCACTGCCGGCGTGCTTGGCTTCAACGGCCCTGTCGCATTTTCCGCCAGCAACGTGCCGGCCGGCGCCAGCGTCAGCGCAATGCCGGCCAGCGTGAATGCGGGCGATGCCAGCACCATCACCTTCATGCCGGGTTCCGTCGCCGCCGGCGACTACAGCTTCAATATCGACGCCACGGCCAGCACCGGCAACCAGACCCGCCTGTTCGACGTGCGCGTGACCACGGCCGCACCCGACGCGCCGCAACTGAATCTGCCAAGCGACGGCGCCGGCGATGTCGTGCTGAAACCGACCCTGAGCTGGCAGGCGGTGGACCAGGCCGGCGACTACGTGGTCGAAGTCGCCACCGATCCCGGTTTCAGTACGCTGGTATTCGCGCACACGGTCAGCGCCGCCAGCACCAGCCTCGCGCTGCCGCAGGAACTGGCCAGCAATACGCTGTATTACTGGCGCGTGCGCAGCAGCAATATCTGCGGCGGCGGCGCGAATTCGCCGGTGTTCACCTTCCGCACCGCGCCGGGGCCGGGCGACTGCAACGCGCTGCAGAAGCCCAGCGTGATCTACGCCAGCGATGTCGAGGGCGACATGAGCGGCTGGAGCACCAGCGGCAGCAGCGGCGCCGCGACCTGGGCCGTCAGCACGGCACGGCCCCAGTCGCCGACCCGCTCCTGGCTGGCCGCCGATCTCACCACGCTCTCGGACCAGCGCCTGATCTCGCCGCCGATCACCCTGCCCGCAGGCGAGCTGCCGCTGACGCTGAGCTTCGCCAGCGACCTGAACCTGGAAGCGCGCTCGGCCTCGTCCTGCTGGGACGGCGGCCTGCTGGAAATCTCCGCCAACGACGGCGTCAGCTGGACCCAGATCATGAACGCACAACTGCTGACCGATCCCTATACCGGCGCCGCCAACGCCGGCCCCGCCATCGGCCTGCCGGTCTGGTGCGGCACGCGGCCGTACCGCAAATCGGTGGTCGATCTGCAACAGTACGCCGGCCAGACCGTGCGCCTGCGCTTCCGCGTCTCCACCGACAGCGCCGAGGGCCTGGAGCCGCATGGCTGGTACGTGGACGACATCCGCGTGAAGAGCTGCCAGTCCAATGCGCCGGACGGGATTTTCGCGAACGGCTTTGAGCAGGACGGGAAGCGGCGCTAGGTTGGGATTCGGGACTCGCAAGATCGTGCTGCGGGGCGGTGCCGGTCGATCGAGCGCCGCGATCCGACAGCCGACAGCAAAAAGGAGCGCGAATTGCGCTCCTTTTTGGCTACCACCAACAGCAGCTGCCGCGCCTGGACTCGACTGGCCGGCCTGGGCGCCGCGGGCTATTGCGCACGCCGTGCGCCAGTGATCGGGACTGCGGCAGAAAAAGCGGGTCAGCCCGCGCCCAGTTCAAAGGCGTCCGCGTCCATCCAGGCCGGGAAGCGTTCGCGATGCGCGGCCAGCGCATCCGCATCCAGCGTCGCCGTCGCAACCAGTTCCGCCGCCCCCAGTTCGACCAGGGGCTGGCCGAGGAAATCCAGCACCGCGCTGTCGCCGGAATAGCTCAGCCCGTTGCCGTCGCTGCCGACCCGGTTGACGCCTATGCAGTAGGCAAGATTCTCGATCGCTCGCGCGCGCAGCAAGGTCTGCCAGGCATAGCGTCGCGGGCTGGGCCAGTTCGCCACGAAGATCACCAGATCGTAGTCGAAACGGCCGGCGGCGCTGCGGTCGTAGCGGTTGCGTATCCACACCGGGAAGCGCAGGTCGTAGCAGATCAGCGGGCAGATGCGCCAACCCTTGAGTTCCACGATCAGGCGCGATTCGCCGCTGGCGTAGCGCTCGTGCTCGCGCGCCATGCGGAACAGGTGGCGCTTGTCGTAGATCTCGTAGCTGCCGTCGGGCCGCATCCACACCAGGCGGTTGACGCATTTGTCGCCCAGCCGCGTGACCAGGCTGCCGGTGATCACGGCGCCGACCTCGCCCGCCAGGGCCTGCAGCCAGCGCAGGCTTTCGCCGTCCATGCTCTCGGCATTGCCCAGGCTTTCGTTGGTGAAGCCGCTGGTGAAGGTTTCCGGCAGCACGATCAGGTCGCTCTGCCCACGCAGCGCGCGCACCTTGGCGCCGTAGTAGTCGCGGTTGGCCGCGGCGTCATGCCAGCGCGTGTCGCCCTGGACCAGGGATACGCGCAGGGATTCTCTTGCTTGGCTCATGGTTGTGCGGGTTTCCATTGCGGGCCTGAGGGTGCAGGCGTGAAATCACAGGCGCGCCAGGCGCTCGGCCGCCGCGCTCAGCGTGGCATCGCTCTTGGCGAAGCAGAAGCGGATGATGCGCGCATCCGGCGCGGTCTCGTAGAAGGCCGATACCGGGATCGCCGCGACGCCGGCCTCGCGCACCAGCCATTCGCAGAAATTCAGATCGTCCTTGTCGCTGATCGCGGAATAGTCGACCAGCTGGAAATACGCGCCGCCCACCGGCAGCAGCTGGAAGCGCGACGGCGCCAGCAGCGCGCGGAAACGGTCGCGCTTCTCCTGGTAGAAGGCCGGCAGGTCCAGGTAATGCTGCGGATCGTTCGCCAGCACCTCGGCAAAGGCCCACTGCGCCGGGCCGAAGGTGCAGAAGGTGAGGTACTGGTGCACCTTGCGGAACTCGGCGCTGAGCGCGCGCGGCGCGACGCAGTAGCCCACCTTCCAGCCGGTGCAGTGATAGGTCTTGCCGAAGGAGCTGACCACGAAGCTGCGCTCGGCCAGTTCCGCATGGCGCAGCACGCTCTGGTGCGCGGCGCCGTCGAACACGATGTGCTCGTAGACCTCGTCGGAGAGGACGAGGATCTCGCTGTCGCAGGTGATTTCGGCCAGAGTGTCCAGATCGGCGGCGGAGAACACCGCACCGGAAGGGTTGTGCGGACTATTGACCATGAGCAGGCGCGTGCGCGGCGTAATCGCATCCTTGACCCGCTGCCAGTCGACGCTGAAATCCGGCAGGTTCAGCGGCACGTGCACGGCGCGGCCGCCGACCAGGTCTATCGCCGGCTCGTAGCAGTCGTAGCAGGGGTCCAGCACGATCACCTCGTCGCCCGGTCGCACCACCGCAGCAATCGCGGCGAAGATGGCCTCGGTCGCGCCGGAGGTGACGGTGATGTCCGAATCCGCGTTCACCTTGCGGCCGTACAGGCGCTCGGTCTTCAGCGCGATCTGCTCGCGCAGCGGCGCGATGCCGGTCATGGGCGCGTACTGGTTCTTGCCCGAATTCATCGCCGCGGCCAGCGCGTCGCGCAGGGCCTGGGGGCCGTCGAAATCCGGAAAGCCCTGGCCCAGGTTCACCGCATTGTGCTGCTGGGCGAGCTGGCTCATCACCGTGAAGATGGTGGTGCCGACTTTCGGCAGCTTGGTCTGAATCTGCATCGTCTATCCGTTTGGACGGCCAAATGGACGCCGATGGTAGCACGCCGGCTCAGCCCACCAGACGGGCGAACCAGTCCCAGCCCTCCACGCGCTGGCAGATGATCTTCAGCGCAACCAGCAGCGGCACCGCCACCACGATGCCGATGGCGCCCCACAACCAGCCCAGCAGCATCAGCCAGAGCAGGATCATCAGCGGGTTGATCTTCATGCGCCGCCCCAGCACCAGCGGGGTGAGGAACTGCCCTTCGATGATGACCAGGGTGGCGAACAGCACCGCCGGCGTCAGCGCCGTACCCAGGCGGGAGTAAGTCAGCAGGCCGAGCAGGGCGAACAGCAGCGTCATGCACAGCGGGCCGAAATACGGAATGAAATTCAGCAATAAGGCCATGACGCCCCAGAGCAGCGGGTCGGGTATGCCGGTGGCGAAAGCAATCAGGCCGGCGCCCAGGCCGACCAGGGTGTTGATGGCCGTGGTGGTGAACAGATAGCGCGACATCTCGTGCTGCATCACGCGCACGATGTCCAGCGCGTTGCGGCGCGACTGCGCCGTCGCCGCCAGCCCGGCGGCGCGGCGCAGCAGCGTCTCGCCGTAAACCAGAAAGAAGTACACCAGCAGGAATATGCTGAACAGTGTCACCGCCAGCCGCGGCGCCACTTCCACCGCCGCCCACACGTCGAACAACACCGGCGTGGGCGGTCCCTCCGCGCGCGTACCCAGGGCCGAACGGGTGAGGCGCCCGGCCGCCTCGATCTGCTGGGTCAGCGCCCGCATGCGCGGCGTGACCAGGCGCGCCGCCTCGGGCGCACGTTCCACCCAGTGGTGCGCCGGTTCGGCCACGGCAATCACCAGCAAGGTCGCCGCACCGGTGCCGGCAATCATCACCAGCAGGGCGACCAGGGCGCGCGGCAGCCAGCGCCGCGACAGGCTGGCCACCAGCGGATTCAGCGACAAGGCGAGGAACAGCGCCAGCAACACCGGCACCAGCAGCGACTTGGCTAGGTACATCGTGGCCAGCGTCGCCAGCAGTGACAGCCAGACCAGGGTCTGGCGC
The DNA here is from genome assembly GCF_024437735.1 of Tahibacter harae. Taxonomy (GTDB): domain Bacteria; phylum Pseudomonadota; class Gammaproteobacteria; order Xanthomonadales; family Rhodanobacteraceae; genus Tahibacter; species Tahibacter harae. Next base: position 116,469 of record NZ_JANFQO010000017.1, read on the forward strand.
AGCGAGGCGATCTGGCGCTGCTGGCGCCGCACCAGCCGCGCATCCTCGTCGACCGCGCCATTGGCCTCGTCGCCAGCGGGTTCCACCCAGTGCCATTGCATTCGCCACCAGCGCGGCGGACCAGGCGGATTCATTCGCGCCCGCCCCCGGCCAGCAGCGGCAGCAGGCGCTCCAGCGCGAAGCGGCCCAGCCCGATCAGGGTACGCCCGCGCAGATGCCGCGGCAGCAGCATCAGCAGGAAGCCGCCGGCCAGCCCGACGCCGAGCAGCAACTTCGGCGGGACCGCGCGCGTCAGGCGGCGCACGTCGTTCTGTTCGGCATCGACCTCCTGCAGCGCCGCATCCAGCCGGCGCGCCGAAGCCTGCACCTCAGTCTGCAGTTTCCCGGCCCGCCCTATCATGCGACTCGCTCCTTTCCAGCCAATGCCCTATGCGCCGGCGCGACTCGGCGAAACTGGCCGCACGCACGGCCTCGCGCAGGAAAAACGCGGCGCCTGCGGTCACCACCGTGCTGGCCGCCGCCAGCCACAGCAGGGATTCGCCCAGCGACCCGGTCCAGTGATATAGCAGGTACAGCAGCCCGCCCCAGAGCGTGGCCAGCAACAGCACGCCGCCCAGACTCAGCACCGCCAGCCAGACCAGCAACTGCGGCAGCGCGGCACGCGCCAGGCGCGCCTCGGCGCGCAATAGCGCGATAGCCGCGTCGCGCACCTCCGCGCCGAGTTCCAGCCAGAAGCCCAGCCGGGCAAACAGGCCACGATGGGAACGCCGGCGGCGGCGCCGGCGCGGCTCGGCCCGGGGCCGTTCGGCGGCGCCGTCGTCGCCCGATTCGCTCACGCCTCAGCGCCCGCGCCGGCGCAGCAGATGCGCTGCCAGCATGCCGGCCGCCGCCGCGATAGCGACGGAACGCATGGGATGCCGCCGCACGAAGGCAGAAACACTGACGCCGACCGCACGCCCCAGTTCGATCGCATCATCGGCAATCTCCTCGCCCAGCTCGCCCATGCCGCCGATGGCGTCCTGCAGCCCGTCGCGCGTCTCGCTGGCCGCCGCCCGCGTCTCCTGACGCACATTGCGCGCGCGCTGGCCCAACTGGGCGCCAATGCCGCTGACGCTGGCGCGCGCCTCGGACCAGGCCCGGCCGAGGGTATCGCCGAGTTCGTGTATGGCCTCGGCCGGCGAGACCGTGCCGGCTTCATTGGCCTCGGCCGCAGCTTCGGCCTGAGCATCGATGGCAGATTCGTCAGCAGGCGCGGCTTTGCGCGCCTTGCCATTGCGTGCGGCAGTATTCTCGTTAGGGGCCATGTCGTACATCCCGTTTCGCAGGAAGAACGGATCCTCGCGGATCCGGCGGACAGCCTGGCCGACCCACCTGTCGGCAGCCTGGTCAGAGTATCAGGCGGCGGTGGTCGCGGTCGTGTCAAAGGCCGATAGGCCGTCGGAATTCGTAACGGGCCATGTCCCCCGCCAGCATACGGGCCGTATGGCGGTTGCCGCGACCTCGATCACCGCAGCCTTGCTTGCGCTGCCTGGCTATTCCAGCAAGCCCGCACCGCCATCCTGCTTCGGCCCAGTCAGCGGCAAACTGAAATATGGACATTAACCCCGGACCCAAGCACCACAGCAATACCTACGTCACCAATCAGGGTAAGCAGACACTTGATCCTGCCCCTGCTCATCTGTCTCACTCCGGGTGTCCGAGAAGCAGGGGCAGGATCAAACGGCTCGATCAGGTTCAGCAGGATCGTCCACGGAATTACCTGCCCCATCTCTGCAAGGAACGTTTCCCGGGTACGCTTGCGCTTGCTCTCATATTCGCCGTCGCCGAAGCTCATCTGGTCCATCGCCTGCGTTCCTGCCTGGGGTTGGGCTATCCCAACACATTTGGGGAGGCTTGTTCAGGCCTTCCCTAACGCATCTTTGATCGCAGCCCCCAGTTGTAATCCGCGACACTTGCAACGCTTTCGACAGGATCACTGGTCAGGAAAAAGAGCACTTCATCAGGAACCTTCCTATTTGACGCAATCTTTCTTCGAACAATTTCGTCATCGTCCCTTGAAAGCACAAAGAAGAGATCCAATGGAATATTTCTTTTTTCTGCAATTACTGCGCGCACAAAACTGTCGTCACAGCTCGCCAAAAATCTCACTATATCTTCCGGGATGGTTCGATTCTGTGCAATGTCGATCCATCGACTTCGGTGACTTTTGATCAACTCATTCCAGATATCCTGCGACGCAGATTCCGAAATACTACGCAGCATATCTTGCGGATCAGCACTAGCGCACAGCTTCAAAAACTCTGCGGCAGAAAAAATCATGAGTTCACGTCCTTGCATTTGAGTGATCGAAGGTCGATGTTCTTTCCGGCCACTCCCTTATGATCTTGCCCCTGGATTTCGGACGCCCGTTTAAGCGGCGTGTGCTCGCTCGAACTGCTCTGGGCTGAGGTAGCCGAGCGTCGAGTGAAGGCGGTTTCGATTGTAGTCAACCTCAATGTACT
>NZ_JANFQO010000018.1 GCF_024437735.1 Tahibacter harae
CAGCTGAGTCATACAATCGCCACTGGCCACGGCCGGCCTCGATTTGTTGCCTAGACACCAGCAAGTCTGCCGGGTCGGCCGTGTGCCACCCACTCAGTTGGGCGAAGAACCAAAAAAAAGCCGCCCTGCCATTGCAGGGCGGCCCGGTCAAAGTGCAGGCCCGGCCGCGGAACGGCCGGGCCGCCGCGTCAGCGGACCACGGCCTCGAAGCCGTTCCTGAAGATCTGGTCCGGCAGGCCCGAGGTACAGGCCGTACCGTAGAACAGACGCACGTCATCCAGCCAGAAGCCGGTGCGCGCAAGCGAGGTATCGCTCTTGAAGCGGAAGCGGAACTTGGCGCTGGTGCCCGCGAAGGCGGACAGATCGACGCTGGAGCGGATCCAGGCCGTGTTGAAATCGCCGTGCCAGGCGGTGCGCGCACCGAACGCGCCGTTGGCGTTCATCGCGCCGTTGTAGCCGCCGCTGAGGAAGCGGTTGGCATTGGCCGGGACCGCGCCCTGGGCGTCGAGGATGTCGGTCCAGGTGGTGCCGCCGTCCAGCGAGTACTCCAGCAAGGTGCCGTCGTAGCCGGCCTCGGTGAAGTAGCGGATGTAGAACTCCAGCGTGGTGTCCGGCGCGTTCGGCACGGTGATCGCATTGTTCAAGGTCAGGAAGCGCTCGCTGACATTGTTCGGATCCGGCACGAAGAACGAGCTGGTCGGCGAATTCGCCTGGGTGGTCACCACCGCCCAGTTGGCGCCGACGCTGCCGGTGCCGGTCGCAGTCCAGTTGACCAGGCCGGCTTCGGCGTTGTCGCTGAACACGTTGCTGTCGGGACCGGACGGCGTAGCGCTCTTGCGTTCCGTATTGGCGTCTTCCAGGCCGGCCGCGCACAGGCCCGCGCCGCTGCCGTCGGAGCTTTCCGCGTGCACGATGTACTGGTACGCATTGCCGCCGCCGACCGTCGTGTCGGTGAAGCTGGTGCCTGTGACGCAGCTCTGCACCAGGGTGGCCGCCGACGGGGTGAAGCCCGGCGTGGTCGAGCGGTAGACGTTGTAGCGCACGGTGCCGCCGCCGCCGCAGTTGGGGGTGGCCGCCGACCAGCTCAGGTTGACCGAGCAGGCGGCAGCGCCGGCGTTGGTCGCACTGGCAAGGCCGGCGAACGTCGGCGGCAGCGTGCAGGCGCCGGTGGCGGTCGCGCTGGAACAGGTGCTCTGGGCCGAATCGCAGGGCTGTACGGTGTCGCGCGAGCTGACCTTGTAGCTATAGGTCGTACCGCCGGAAACCGTGCTGTCGACATAGCTGGTGCCCGAGGTCACTTCGGCGATCTGCGTATAGGCCGAGCCCGGGCAGGCGCCGATGGAGCGGAAGACGCGGTAGGTGGTGATGCCCGACACCGCGGTCCAGTTCACCGTGATGGCGTTGGGCGCGGTCGCCGTGGCGGTCACGTTGGTGGGTTCGGCCGGCGCGGTGCATTCGCCGCGGCCGTCGATGAAGTCCGGATTGGCGCCGCCCGGGTCGAGGTAGCTCTTGACCGCGGTCGTCGGCGTGCCCAGGCCGTCCCAGGCATGGGCGAGCTTGCCGTAGAAATCGGACAGGTCGGCACCGGTGGCGCCGCAGGCGGACGGACCGCCCGAGAGCACACCGATCAGGCGCTGGCTGGCGTTGTACAGCGGCGAGCCGGAGGAACCAGGCTCGGTCACGCTGGGCGGAACCGTAGAGCCGGCCGGGAAGTTCGGCAGCAGCGGCGGCGTCGGATCCCAGAACGGATGCCAGTGCACGCCCGCAGCGCCGGAGATATCGCCGGTCTGCATGGTGGCTTCGACGAAGGTGATGCGCTTTTCGTCGACGCCCGGGTGATGGATGGACGCGCACAAGCCTACGGTCGAGGCCGGATCCGACGGATTGGTGCAGACCGGATCGACATTGCGGCGGTCCCAGCCGGCCCAGTACAGATTGAAGGCCGGATTGGCCGGCTGCAGGAACTCCAGCAAGGTGAAGTCGGAACGGTTGCCGGCCGGCGCCGAGCCCGAGAACGGGTTCGCCGTCTGGGCGAGGAAGCGCACGCCGGTGCTGGTGGTGGACGGACGCGGCACGACCTGGCCGCTGGCGCTGGAACCCGGACGGCGGCAGGTGGCCGATTCATAGTTCCAGTACGCCACCAGGGTGGCGCCGATCGAGTCGCTGCTGACGCCGCAATGGGTCGCGGTGGCGAACAGCATGCGCTTGTCGTTGGCGGTGTTGTTCACCAGCGAACCGGTACAGGTATCCGTGCCGCCGACGGTATAGGCCGCGACCGCGCGGCGCGGGTTGTTCCAGGGGTCGCCGGCGCTGAGGCAGGCCACGTCGGTGTTGCAGGCGCCGGACTTGCAGTGCTTGGCGGTGGCGCCGAAACCGCGATAGCCGTGGCCGATGCGCACGATGCCGAACTTCAGCGCAGCCATCTGGGCGGCCGGTACGGTCAGCTTGATGATGGCCGAATCGCCCTTGAGCACCGGGGTCCAGAATGCATCGGCCGGGTTGTTTTCGCTGGCCGTGTACGGTCCCAGCTTGCCCAGCCCTTCCTGCCTGGACAGGATCAGCAGGCTGGCGCCGTCGGGCAGGTGGAAGGGCTGGAAGCCGAAGTTCAGGTGCGCCGCGTCCGGCGTATCCACTTCAAAGGTCCAGGTGTTATTGCCGTCGGCATCGACTTCCCAGGTGCCGTGGGCGGCGGTGTTGATGGATACATCGTGCGGTATGGCAAAACGGTATTTGCCGATGCCTTTCACATCGCCTAACTGGTCTTCCTGAGCGACCCTGTCCATGTCCAGGGCGTCGAAAGTCATCTTGGTTTTGTCCGCCGACAACCCGGCGGCGCCTGCGTGGCCCCACGCAATCGCCAGCACCAGGCCGGCACTCAATACTTTGCGCACAGTCTTTACTCCTTAGCGGTTGACTTGCGTCACCGTCCCCCTGAAGTAACTCGCACGGTGCGTCCAGCGGATGGGTCTGGACTTGCTTGCCGACGCGCTCGGCACCCCTGCAACGAGGCGTTCGGCCCGGGGATTATGGATAGGGAAACGCGCGGAGTATTTCCGGCTGGAGGCGTGTTTTTTCTACGCCCGCCGGCCTATCGCAAAGCACGGAAACTAGTCTTTCGGACGGGCGCAGCGGCCCAACGGGAAAACCACAAGGGGAAAAGTGAGCACAGTTTCACAAATAGGAAACGGCCGTGCCCGTTGCACGCATCCCAATCCCGGATCACCAATCCCGACAATAAAAAAACCCGCCGCAGCGGACTGCGGCGGGTTCCCTCCCGGCAGACTCTTGGGCCTGCGCCCGCGCATTGTCGCCGGCACGGCGCCGCGGTCACGCCGCGCTGCAGCAGGCTGGCGGGCCCGACAGGGTTTGCGGGCCGCCGCGGCGGGCACATATCCCCCCGGCATAACCGAATAACCCCCCATCCTTTCCTGGCCGCCATGGGCGCGCCTAGCATGCCTGATTACAGGGCGTTTAGACGTCCAAACGACTCAGGATGACGCCCATGTCCGCGACCCCCGCCCTGCCCCTGATCCCGCTGCCCGAAAGCAAGGCCGGCGAGCTTTCCCGCCTGGTGGAAGGCCTGGACGCCAGCGCCCTGTGGTGGTTGTCCGGCTATGCCGCCGGCCTCGCCAGCCAGCCCGGCGGCGTGGCCCGGGCCGTGTCCGCGGCGCTGGCCCGGGAACCGGTCAACCTGCCGCGCCTGAGCGTGGTCTACGGCAGCCAGACCGGCAATGCCAAGCGCCTGGCCGAGCAGTTCGCCAGGACGGCCGAGACCGCCGGCCTGCAGGTGCGCCTGCTGCGCGCCGACGCCTACCCCACCCGCGAACTCAAGAACGAGCGCCTGCTGGTCGTGGTCATCAGCACCCAGGGCGACGGCGATCCGCCGGACGACGCCCGCGGCTTCGTCGAATTCGTGCTCGGCAAGCGCGCGCCGCAGCTGGCCGAACTCAAGTTCGGCGTGCTCGGCCTGGGCGACAGCAGCTATCCCAAGTTCTGCGAGATCGGCCGCCTGCTGGACGAACGCCTGGCCGAGCTGGGCGCCAGCCGCCTGCTCGACCGCGCCGAGGCCGACGTGGATTTCGACCGCGTCGCCAGGCCCTGGGCCGAGCGCGCCCTGCAGGTCGCGCGCGAACAGCTCAAGGCGCATGCGCCCCTGGCCACGGTCACGCCGCTGCGCCCGGCCGCGGCCGCCGCCGGCTGGACCCGCGAGAAGCCGTTCAGCGCCGAAGTCATCGCCAACCAGCGCCTGACCGGCCGCGGCAGCGACAAGGACATCCGCCATATCGAGCTGTCGCTGGAAGGCGCCAGCCTGCACTACGAACCCGGCGATGCGCTGGGCCTGTGGCCGCGCAATCCGCCGGCCCTGGTCGACGCGGTGCTGGAGACCCTGCAGCTGGACGGCAATGCGCCGGTCAGCGTGGACGAACTCACCCAGCCGCTGCGCCTGTGGCTGAGCGAACACCGCGAACTGACCCGCCTCTCGCGCCCGCTGCTGGCCCAGCACGCCGCCCTGGCCGGCAGTGCGGATCTGAACCGCCTGCTGTCGCCCGAGCATTCCGCCCAGCTGCAGAAAATCCTCGCCGACTACCAGATCATCGACCTGCTGCGCAGCTGGCCGGCATCCTGGTCGGCCGAGGAACTCGTCGCCGCGCTGCGCCCGCTGACGCCGCGGCTGTATTCCATCGCCTCCAGCCGCAGCGTGGTCGGCGACGAAGCCCACCTCACCGTCGCCCATGTCGCCTACGAGGCTTTCGGCAGCACCCACTGGGGCGCAGCCTCGCACTACCTGGCCAGCCGCGAGGAAGCCGCGCGCGTGCCGGTGTTCATCGAGCACAACGAGCGTTTCCGCCTGCCGCGCGACAGCTCCCGCGACGTGATCATGATTGGCCCCGGCACCGGCGTGGCGCCGTTCCGCGGCTTCGTGCAGGAACGCGCCGCCACCGGCGCGGCCGGCCGCAACTGGCTGCTGTTCGGCAACCCGCATTTCCGCAGCGATTTCCTCTACCAGACCGAATGGCAGGAGGCGCTGAAGAAAGGCAGCCTGAATCGCCTCGATCTCGCCTTCTCGCGCGACCAGGCGGAAAAAATCTACGTGCAGCACCGCCTGGCCGAACACGGCGCTGAGCTGTATCGCTGGCTGGAGAACGGCGCCCACCTCTACGTCTGCGGCGACGCCACGCGCATGGCCAGGGATGTGCACGAAGCCCTGATCGAAGTTGCCGTCAGCCACGGCGGCAAGAGCCGCGAGGACGCGGTCGAGTATGTGAACCAGTTGCAGCAGCAGGGCCGCTACGCCCGGGACGTGTATTGAGATGAGTGCCACCCTTTCCGCCAACGAGAAGCTCAAGGCAGACAGCAATCTGCTGCGCGGCACGCTCAAGCAAAGCCTGGCCGACGCCCACACCGGCAGCCTGCGCGAAAACGACCAGGTACTGCTCAAGTTCCACGGCAGCTACCAGCAGGACGACCGCGACCTGCGCGAGGAACGCCGCCTGCAGAAGCTGGAGCCCGACTACAGTTTCATGATCCGCACGCGCACGCCCGGCGGCGTCGCCACGCCGCAGCAGTGGCTGCAGCTGGACGCCATCGCCACGCGCTACGCCACCGGCGGGCTGCGCCTCACCACGCGCCAGGCCTTCCAGTTCCACGGCGTGATAAAGCGCGAGCTGAAGGCCACGCTGGCAGCGATCAACGCCAGCCTGATCGACACCATCGCCGCCTGCGGCGACGTCAACCGCAACGTGCTGTCGGCGGCCAATCCGCTGCTGTCGCCGGTGCACGGCGTGGTCTACGAACAGGCCAAGGCACTGTCGGCGTATTTCCTGCCCAAGACCCGCGCCTATTACGAAATCTGGCTGGACGAGGAACAGGTCGCCGGCACGCCGGAGGAGGAAACCATCTACGGTGCGACCTACCTGCCGCGCAAGTTCAAGACCGCCTTCGCCGTGCCGCCGCTCAACGACGTGGACGTGTTCGCCAACGATCTGGGCTTCATCGCCATCATCGAGAACGGCGCCGTAGCCGGCTACAACGTCACGGCCGGCGGCGGCCTGGGCGCCACCCACGGCGATGCCAACACCTATCCGCGCCTGGCCGACGTGCTCGGCTTCGTCACGCCAGACGAAGTCATCGCCGTGGCCGAAGCGGTGCTGACCACCCAGCGCGACTGGGGCAACCGCAGCGACCGCAAGCGCTCGCGCCTGAAATACACCATCGACGACCGCGGCCTGGATGCGTTCAAGGCCGAAGTGGAACGCCGCCTGGGCCATGCCCTCGCGCCGGCACGGGAATTCCATTTCGACCACAACGGCGACCGCTTCGGCTGGGTGCAGGGCCAGGACGGCGACTGGCACCTGACTCTGCGCATCGAAGCCGGCCGCGTGCTGGACCGCGGCCCGCGCCGCCTGCTCAGCGGCCTGCGCGAGATCGCGCGCATCCATGTGGGCGATTTCCGCCTGACCGGCAACCAGAACCTCGTCATCGCGCGCGTACCGCCGGCGCTCAAGCCGCGCATCGACGCCCTGGTCGAGGAATACGGCCTGGATCTCTACCGCAGCGCCAGGCCGCTGCACCTGGCCGCGCTGGCCTGCGTCGCGCTGCCGACCTGCGCGCTGGCCATGGCCGAGGCCGAACGCTATCTGCCCGAACTGGTGGAAAAGCTGGAACAGCGCCTGGCCGCGCACGGCCTGCTGGATGCGCCCATCCACCTGCGCATCTCCGGCTGCCCCAACGGCTGCTCGCGGCCCTACCTGGGCGAGATCGCCCTGGTCGGCAAGGCGCCGGGCCGCTACAACCTGATGCTGGGCGCCGACCACCGCGGCCAGCGCCTGAACCGCCTGCACAAAGAAAACATTGCAGAAATGGAAATCCTGGAAACAGTGGACGCGCTGTTCGGCCGCTACGCCGCCGAGCGCGAGGCCGAGGAACGGTTCGGCGATTTCCTGGTGCGCAGCGGCATCGTCGCCGCCAAGCCGGGCATCGCCCTGGAGGTAAGGACATGAGCTTTCCCGATCTGCTGAGCGCCGCCGAAGACGCCCGCGCCCTGGCCGAACTCAATCAGAAACTGGAAGCGCTGCCGGCCGAGGAGCGCGTGGCCTGGGCCCTGGCCACGCTGCCGCAGAGCCGCGCCCTGTCCTCCTCCTTCGGCGCCCAGTCGGCGGCTTCGCTGCACCTCATCACGCGCCAGACGCCGGATATCCCGGTCATCCTGATCGACACCGGCTACCTGTTCCCGGAAACCTACCGCTTTGCGGACGAGCTGGCCCAGCGCCTGCAGCTCAACCTCAAGGTCTACCGCCCGAACATCAGCCGCGCCTGGATGGAGGCGCGCCACGGCAAGCTGTGGGAAAAGGGCGTGGAAGGCATCGACCAGTACAACGCCCTGCGCAAGGTCGAGCCCATGCGCCGCGCGCTGGACGACCTGGCCGTGCGCACCTGGTTCGCCGGCCTGCGCCGCGCCCAGGCGCGCACGCGCAGCGAGGCCCAGGTGCTGGAACTGCGCAACGGCCGCTGGAAGTTCCAGCCGCTGGTGGACTGGAGCGATCGCGATATCTACGTCTACCTGCAGCGCTACGACCTGCCCTACCACCCGCTGTGGGACGAAGGCTATGTCTCCATCGGCGACACCCACACCACCGCGCGCTGGGAAGCCGGCATGAACGAGGAAGACACGCGCTTTTTCGGCCTGAAGCGGGAGTGCGGCATCCATGTCGACATCTGAACGCGCCCGCCAGCTCGCGCTGGCGCGATGTTGCCGCAACGCCTGATTCACGGCGGCGCAACGCGCCGCCGCCCGCAGGTTCCAGCGGCCCCGCGCCGCCCATCTCCCCAGATCAGGCACCGGCCGCCGCCGGCGCCACGGGCGAACCCCGCGCCCGCACAAGGAAAACACCCATGTCCACCAATACCGCCACCGCCCTGGACAGCGTCTACCAGGACAGCCTCAATCCGCCGCACGGCGGCGAGCTGAAGGAACTCTACCTGCCCGCCGAACAGGCCGAGGCGCTCAAGCAGCACAGCGCCACCTTGCCCGGCTGGGACCTGAGCCAGCGCCAGCTGTGCGACCTGGAGCTGCTGCTCAACGGCGCGTTCTCGCCGCTGACCGGCTTCCTCACCCGCCGCGACTACGACCGCGTCGTGCGCGAGCTGCGCCTGGCCGACGGTACGCTGTGGCCCATCCCGATCACGCTGGACGTGAGCGAGGCCTTCGCCGCGTCCATCCAGGTCGGCAGCGACATCGCCCTGCGCGACGTGCAGGGCGTGCCGCTGGCCGTGCTCACGGTGGAAGACATCTACTTCCCGGACAAGCTGGTCGAGGCGCGCGAAGTCTTCGGCACCACCGACGTCACCCATCCCGGCGTGGCCGACCTGCTCCAGCGCAGCAACCCGGTCTACCTCGGCGGCACCCTGCGCGGCATACAGCCGCCGCAGCACTATGACTTCGCCGAGCTGCGCGACACGCCGCGCAGCCTGCGCGAAACCTTCGCGCGCCAGGGCTGGAGCACCATCGTCGCGTTCCAGACGCGCAATCCCATGCACCGCGCCCACCGCGAGCTGACCCTGCGCGCGGCCGAGCAGGTCGGCGCCAAGCTGCTGATCCAGCCGGTGGTCGGCCGCACCAAGCCCGGCGACGTGGATCACTTCACCCGCGTGCGCTGCTACCGCGCCCTGCTCAAGCACTATCCGAAGAACGATGCCGCGCTGTCGCTGCTGCCGCTGGCCATGCGCATGGGCGGCCCGCGCGAAGCCGTGTGGCACGCCATCATCCGCAAGAATTACGGCGCCTCGCATTTCATCATCGGCCGCGACCATGCCGGCCCGGGCAACGATGCCAGCGGCAAGCCGTTCTACGATCCCTTCGCTGCGCAGGAACTGCTCGCGCGCCACCAGCAGGAAATCGGCATCCGCGTAGTGCCGTTCCCGGCCATGGTCTACGTCGCCAACCGCGACACCTACGTACCTTCCACCGAAGTGCGCAAGGATGACGTAGTGCAGGATATCTCCGGCACCGAACTGCGCCGGCGCCTGGTCACCGGCGAGGAAATCCCGGCCTGGTTCACCTTCCCCGAAGTGGTCGACATCCTGCGCGAACGCTATCCGGCCGGCGCGCGCAAGGGCGTGGCCCTGCTGTTCACCGGACTTTCCGGCTCGGGCAAGTCGACCCTGGCCGAAGCGGTGATCGCCAAGCTGCTGGAGCGCTCCAGCCGTTCCATCACCCTGCTCGACGGCGACGAGGTGCGCAAGAACCTTTCCAAGGGCCTGGGCTTCTCGCGCGAGGACCGCATCGCCAATGTCACGCGCATAGGCTGGGTGGCCAGCGAGATCGTGCGCCACGGCGGCATCGCGATCTGCGCGCCGATTGCACCGTACGCGGAGACCCGCGCCGAAATCCGCCGCCTGGTCGAGCAGCACGGCGCCTTCGTGGAAATCCACGTATCCACGCCGATCGAAGTCTGCGAAAGCCGCGACCGCAAGGGCCTCTACGCCCAGGCCCGCGCCGGCAAGATCCCGCAGTTCACCGGCGTCAGCGATCCGTACGAGGCGCCGGTGTCGCCCGAACTCGCCTTCGACACCAGCAGCGCCGACGCGGGGCAGCTGGCGAATCAGGTGCTGGCATTCCTGCGCAATCGGGGACTGCTGGAGAATTGAGGCGTTGGCGGGCAGGCCGCGAGTCGCGGCCTGCGGCTTGAAGAATCGAGGCGCGAAGAGCGCGGATAAGCCGGATGGCTTGTCCGCGCTTTTTTGCTTGGGATGGCCTTGTAGGGCAGGCGCGGCAGCTGCGATTGACCTGGACGTGCGTGTCCCGCAGATCGCGACCTTTGCCTGCGATGCGCTGTGTATTGCATCGCACGGTTTCGCTCATGACAGCGTGTACTCGCCTGCCCAGTGGGCGCAGCTCGCCTGATGCCCGGTAAATCGGCTTGTGCGCGAACAGCGGCTGGCCACTCGCCTATCCGTTTTTCGGGCAGTGTCCGGCCCGTAGCGGGCGAATCCGTTCTGCGCGCCGACCAGGCTGACAACCGGAACACCGTGCTCGCAACCATCTGCTGCAGGCGAGCCTGCGCAAGCGCGCAGCCTCACGCCGGAAGATTCCCAGGCCGATCCCGGCCTGATACGCAGGCGCGGCTGCAGCGCCGGACCTAGCCTGGAGGCAACTCCCCTGCGGAATCGCCGCCATGCTTCGTCTGCTGCTTGTCACCGCCCTTGTCCTCGCCTTCGCTGGCCTCGCCGCGCCGGTCACCGCGGCAACCGTGTACAAATGCACGGATGGCGAAGGGAACATCGCCTACCAGAACACGTTCTGCGCCACCCACGAAAACGCGCGCGTGATGCGCTTCGCGCCTGCGCCCAAACCCGGCAGTGCGGCGCCTGTGGCCGAGAGCCGTACCGGCAAGAGCAAGGCCCGCGGCAAGCCAGCCGGCAACCGCGGCAGGGCCGCATCCCGCGCCTCCCGTTCCCGGGGCCAGCGCGCAACCGCCGCGGCCGCACCGGCCGAAGATCAATCCTGGGAATGCCGCCTGGGCAACGGCGAAGTGTTCTACCAGCACGCGCCCTGCCCCGGCGGCGCCTACGCCAGCCACGACGAAACCCATTCAGCCACCCGCGGCCGCCGCAAGAGCGGCCTGCAACTGACACCTGTCTCATCCAAACCCATCTCCCGCGCCGAAGCCTGCCGCCGCATACACGCCCCCAGCGCCAGCAGCCGTCCAGGGCACGAGCGCGACGAGGACGTCAGCACGTATGAACGGAATCTGGGGAGGGATCCGTGCCGGTAGGGCCGGGGTTGGGAGTCGGGAGTCCGCTCTGGACTTGAATCCCGACTCCCAGCTCAACCCCCGCCACCCGTGGCATGCGGCGGCGGCCTGCAGATCACCTGCGGATCACAGACGATCAGCTCGCCGGTCTTCTCGTCGCGCAGTATCAGTCCCACCTGGATGATGTAGGGCAGGCTGTTGTCCACCACGACTTCCACCGAGCGGGAGAAGTTAGTGATCGTCGGCGTGCCGAGCTGGCCGCGGGCGTCGCTGCTGACCAGGCTCTCGATGATGATTTCCTGCGGCGTGTCCGGCGACAGCGTGATCGTGAGCAGGGTCTTGGCTTCCTGCACCAGGATGGAATCTGTGGAGAAATCGAAGAAGTAGCGTCCGCGGCCGGCGTTGCCGCCGAAATTGACCCGGGCCAGGGTCAGGCTCACGGGCAGGTTGATCAGGTTAGTCATGCAAGTCTCCAGGGAAAGGATGCCGCTCGATGAAGCGCAGATAGTCCGGATGGCGATAGCCGGCCGTCTGCAAGGTCTGGCGCAGGATGAGCGCCGCCGGGGTGTCGCCTTCCAGGCGCGCGGCGCGCAGGCGCAGATCCAGCGCGACGGCATCGCCGGACTGCTGCGCGGCGTCCAGCAGCTGGCGCGCCTGGGCGGCGTAGCCGTCGCTGTCCGATCCCTGCCGCGCCGTGAGTTCGGCCCGCGCCAGCAGTGCCTGCAACAGCACCTGCGCGGCCAGCGCATCGGCCGGCGAGCGGCGCAGCTGCGCGATCATGGCCTCCAGCTGCCGCGCCGCAGTATCCGGCGGCGGCGGCGCCAGCCGCAGCAGGCGCAGCTGCACCAGCTGCTGCAACACGGGCAGGTCGGCCGCACCGGCTTCGTCGGCAAGCAGGGCGGCCAGGCGCGTGCCGGCGCTGCGCACACAGTCGGCAGCCTGTGCGGGATCGATCGATTCCAGCGCCAGTCCGGCCTGCAGCCCCGCCACCACCGTGTCGCGCGCCCATTCGCGGTTGGCCGGATCGGCCTCGGCCAGCCGGCGCAGCGCGTCGCGCGCATGCAGCAGCAGCTGGGTAGCCTGTAACGTTTCGCCGCGCGCCAGCAGCACGCGCGCCAGATGCTGGCGCGCCAGCGCCTCGCGATGCAGCCAGCGGCTGTCCTCGGGGCTGCGCGCGCGCAGTTCGCCCAGGGTCTGCAGCGCGTGCTGATAGTGCTGCTGGGCCGCGGCAAGCTGCAGCGCGGCTTCTTCTACGCGGCCCTGCCAGGTCAGGCTGTCGGCCAGATCGGCGGCAACGCCGTCGTCGGCCGGCTGCGCCGTGCGCACGCGCTGCTTGAGCGCGGCCGATTCGCCGAAGCGGCCGCGTGCGGCCTCCAGGCGCCGTGCGTCGAAATCCAGGGTGGCCAGGTTGTTCAGCGCGTAGGAAAGTTCCAATTGCGCTTTTGCATCGCCCAGGCGCAGTTCCACCAGGCGCTGGGCCGCGGCGTGATAGCGCAGCCAGTAGCGTTCAGCCGCCGCCGCGTCGCCCTGCTGGTAGGCCACCTGACCGCACCAGAACGCGGCATTGCCCAGCTCCAGCCAGGCGTCGGAATTGTCCGGCTCGCGCAGCAGCAGGCGTTCGGCCAGCTCCAGCGCATGGGCGAAGGCATCCAGCGCGGCGGCTTCACCGCGGGCGAAGCGGATCTCGCCAATCTGGCGCGAAGCGCGTATGCGCAGCAGTTGAGTCGAGGCGCTGCCGCTGTCCTCGGGCAGCTCCACCAGATAGCGCAGGGCCTCGTTGCCGACCGAATCGAGCACGTCCAGCTTGCCCAGTGCGCGCAGGCGCTCGGCCAAGTCGCCGAGCATGTAGCCGACCAGGCCCTCGGCCTGCACCCGGCGCCGGTCCGCCTCGACCTGGGCCAGCCTCGCCAGCACGCCCAGGATGCTGGCCGCGGCGGCAAGCAGCAGCACCATGGCCAGGCCGAACAGGTTGCGCCGGCGCTGGCGCCGCCAGCGCTGCGCGGATTCCTCGACAAACTGGTGCGTGGTCGCATCCAGCGGCGGCCGGGCCTGGGCCGACAGCTCGCGCGCGTCGTCGAGCTGGCTGCCGGCCGGCAGCAGGAAATCGCGCCGGCGGCCTTCCTCGTTCCAGCGCCGGCAGGCGTAGTCCAGCCGTGCGCGGGTCAGGAACAGGCGCCGGTTGCCGGCGATCCAGTCGCGCGCCCGCGGCCAGTTGCGGAACAGCGATTCATGCGCCGCAGCGATGCCCGCTACACCGGCCGCGCGCGCGGCGACGAACAGGCGCTGCTCGACGAAGGCCTGGGCCAGCTGGCGCAGCGGCGCCTCCTGCAGCTCGCTCCAGGCAACATGGCGCCCGACCGGCGCCAGATCGTCCCCGGCCAGCACCACCATGGCGCGCAGCAGTGCCGGCAGCTGTTGCTGCGCGGCCGCGGGCAGCGCGGCGAAGGTCTGCTCGGCGCGCTGCGCCAGCGCGCCTTCCAGCCCGCCGATGGCGCGGTAGGCGGCGAAGGTCAGCGTGCCGCCGCTGCGCTGCTGGTAGATCTCCTGCAGCGCGTGCTGCAGCAGCGGCAGCGGCTGCGGCTGGCGCACCGCGTCGTCGCGCAGCACATCGTCCAGGCGCGCCGACGTGGTCAGGTCTATGTCGAAGCGCAGTCCCGCCGCCAGCGCCGGCGCACGGATGATCTGCGCGATCTCGCCGGCATTGAGCAGGGGCAGGTCCAGGCTGCCGCCGTCGTCCTTGAGCGCGACCAGGGCCGGTACGGCGACCAGACGCGGATAGAAGTCGTCGCGGCAGGCCGCCACGGCCACGATGTGTCCGCCGCGCAGCAGGCCGGCCAGGGCCTGGAACAGACGCTGCGGCTGGGGCGAATCCGGCCCGGCGGCGAGCAGGAACTGCTCCAGCTGATCCAGCAGCAGCAGCGCCGCATGGCGCAGGCCGGCGGCGCGACGGCGCGACAGGCGTTCGCCCAGGCGCGCGGCCAGCGCGGCCGGGTCCTGCGCCAGCGCGGCCAGCACGTAGTCGCGTTCGCCGGGCAGGAACAGCGCCTCGTCGCCGTCCTGCCAGGCCAGCAGCGCATCGGCCAGGGCGACATGGGCGTCCAGCGCCGCACGCACGCCGTCCACTTCTGCACAAGCCAGCACACGACAGCCGTCGAAGCCGCCGGGCTGGCACAGCAGCGGCAGCACGCCGGCGCGCAGCAGCGAACTCTTGCCGCCGCCGCTGGGGCCCAGCACCAGCAGGAAGGCGCGTTCCTCGTTGAGGCGGCGGCGCAGCGCATGCAGCACCTCGGCCTGGGCGCGCGCGCGGCCGAAGAACACGTCGCGATGGCTGGCCTCGTAGGCGCCCAGGCCGACATAGGGGGAGCCCTGGGTCCAGCGCGCAGTCGCCGCGCCGGCGCGGCGGGGAAAATCCTGCGGGAACGTGACATCGGCGACCAGGCGGTAGCCGCGCTTGCGCACCGTGGCGATGTAGCGCGGCTCGGTCGCGCTGTCGCCCAGCGCGCGGCGCAGCTGGGCGATGCTCTTGTGCACCGGATTATCGCCGTAGAACGTGCCGCGCCAGCATTCGATCAGCAGCTGCTCGGTGCTGACCACTTCGCCGCCGTATTCGCTGAGCACCACCAGCACTTCCATCAGGCGCGGCTCGACCGCGCTGCGGCGGCCGTCGCGCTCCAGCGCGCAGGCGGCGGGATCGACCAGCCAGTCGCCGACGCGGAAACGCAGGCCGGCGGCCGTGCCGGCGGCGTTCATCGCCGTGGCGCGCGCGGCGGCGACAGAACCCGTGGATCGCAGCACAGTTTCACCAGACTTCTCCGCACGGAACTCCCGGAGCCAGGCCGGGCAGGCCGCTGTTCGAGCTTTCAGGCCCGGCGCCGCGCCACTTATGTAACCGTAGCCAATGCGGCAAGCGCGCCAACCGCACTATGTTACATGCTGCAACCGTTCCTTGTAGACAAGGGTAATTGGCGCAACAGCAGCTGCGTATCGTTGCTCCTGCGCCACGGCAGCGGCAGCAACGCCCTGCGGCGGCGCATCCGTCAAGCCGCGGCCGTCCCGTCCGGCCCATTCCTACCCTGAGGAGCAAGACCATGCCCGACTATCGCCTGCAACTGCTGATCGACCCCGCCGATCTCAACGTCATCCGCGCCGCCGGTCAGCGCATCACCCTGGCCAAGCCGGTGAATTCCGATTCCTCGCCCAACGTGGTGTGGCTGTCGATCGATCCGTTCCAGAGCACCGAAGTGCAGTGGGCCGAGGAATACGGCATCTACGCCTCGACCACGGCGGTGCAGCAGGGCGCGTCCATCACCAAGCTGTCGGAGACCGGCGTGCCGGCCCAGGATGGCGCGACCTATTCCTTCACCGCGGGCGCCACGTTCAACGGCCCGTTCGGCGGCGGCGTGCCGCGCGGCACTTACGGCGCGCAGAACGACATGCCCAACAGCAACTATCCGATGCTGACCTTCGGCCTGACCCAGTCGGCGCTGATCAACCAGAAGCCGGTCGAGCGCAAGCCCATCTCCGCCACGCCGGTGCTGGCCACGCAGTTCGCCAGCATGACGCCGTTCACCTCGGTCTATATCTGGCTGCAGTCGCAGTTCGCCAGCGAGACCATCATCACCAAGATCGTCGGCCGCACCTCCAAGGCGCGCTTCGGCGGCGGCGTCACCGACCTGTCGCTGAAGTACGACGCCGGCCTCGGCGTGTTCGTGCCGGTCAGCGCCGCCGGCAAGGCGGTCAAGGCCGATCACGACAGCGTCGAGATCTCCGCGCCGCAGTTCTGAGCCCGCGCGGCGCGCCGCCCCGGCGGCGGCGCGCCGTTCCATCGCCAGCGAGGAATCCATCATGCTGAAGAATCTCCGCTTCCGCCGCGCCGCACTGCCGGCGCTGCTGCTGACCGCCGGCGCCGCCAGCGCCCAGGTGCCCGTCTGCGACGCGCTGACCCTGTACGGCAATGCCGCCAACAGCGGCCTGTGCACGTCGCTGAGTCCGACTACGCAGAATCTCTGGGTCTGCGCCATGACCACCGGCGTCACCGACGTGCACACCACGTTCAACGCCGCCACGGCCTTCCACATCACGGTGCGCATCAATCCGGCGCCGCCGAACTGCGAAGGCAATTCCTACCTCACCGGCAACTGGCCCGGCGGCCTGGCGAGACAGGCGGGACAGCCGGCCGTCGTCTGCGGCGTGAACATCGACAACTACGTCGCCCGTCTCAATGCTGTTCCGCAGGTGCCGCCGGGCGGTACGACGAACTGCCGCGCAGGCTTCCTCGCCGCGGGCGCGGCGGGACGCATCTCGCAGGCGACCATGCAGTCGTACCTCAACACCTGCGCTGCGCAGGCCTGTCCGTAAACCAGGTCCGTGCCCGGGCCGCAGGGCCCGGGTGCGGCGCCGTGCCCGGGCCACGCCATGACCGACTACACGCTCACCCTGCAGATCAGCAGCGCCGACCTGCCCACGCTGCAGGCCGCCGGCCAGCAGATCGTGCTGGTGCGCAAGCTGGCGGATGCAGGCCAGACCGTGGCCTGGGCGGTGCTGCCGCTGGCGCTGAACCGGCGCGTGGGCTGGAACGACAGCTACACGCTGTACGCCTCGAACACACCGAACCTGATCGGCAACATCATCGTCGTCGCGGCGCAGGCCGGCGCGACGTTCCAGTGCGACTACAGCCTGTCGGTCAGCGGCTTCCAGGGTCCCGTGCCGGATCCGGCGCTGGGCCCGGCCACGGTGCAGATCGTCAACACGGTGCCGGCCGGCAGCAGCGCTTCGATGCTGCTGGGCCTGGCCCAGTGCTACGGCCTGGACGGCGGCGCCAGCGGCAGTGTCCAGCCGCTCAACGCGCAGACCGTGCCGGCGCAGCAGATCGCCCGCTTCAGTGCGGCGCAGCAGGTATGGGTCTACCTCGCCAGCGGCTGCGCCACCGGCATGATCGTGCCGCCGCCGCTCAGCACCACGACCGCGAGCGCCAAGCAGGTCTTCAGCACCGCCCTGCTACTGAGCTTCAGCGCTGCCGCGGCCAGCCAGACGGCGCTGTACAGCGCCACCCTGGGCCGCTTCTACGTGCCCGGCGCCACGCCGGCTGCCGAGTCGGACGCCACATCGCAGTCCAGGCGATAGCCCAGGCCGCGCTCCGCCGCGATCACGCTGCGCGCGGGCCCCAGCTTGCGCCGCAGCCGCGCGACCACGACGTCGATGCTGCGCGCGGTGGCCTGCTCCGCATCCGCATGCACCGCAGTAAGCAGGCGCGACCGGCTCAGCAGCTTGCGCGGCGCTGCCGCCAGCGCGCGCAGCAGGGCGCATTCGCCGCGGGTCAGGCGCTGCTCGCCGCTGTCGGGCGCTATCAGCCGGTGTTGCGCCGGCAGGAAGCGCCAGCCGGCGAAACGATAGCCCAGGCCGCCCTCGTGCCGCCGCGCCGCGGCGACGCGGCGCTGGAAGCCGCGGATGCGCGCCAGCAGCTCGCGCGGCTGCAGCGGCAGGGCGAGTACGTCGTCGGCGCCCATTTCCAGCGCGAGGATGCGGTCCAGCGTCTCGCCGCCGGCATCGGCCACGATCAGCGCCGCCGCGGTCTGCTGGCGCAGCAGGCGCAATTCCTCCAGCGGATCGGCGCCGCAGGCGCGCAGGTCCAGCACAATGACGTCGGCGCTGGCGCGCTCCAGGCGCCGGCGCAGGTCGCCCAGCCCGGCAGCGGTGCTGACCCGGTAGCCGCGCGCGACCAGATAGCTGGCGACGCTGCGGCGGGAGTGGGTATCGGCATCCAGGGTGAGTACGTGCCAGGTGTCCATGCGCCTGCTCCGGTCGGTTGCAGGCCGGCGGGCTGCCGGCCGTTGCGTCTGGCCTGCAAACTAGCCCGCGGCACCGCCGCCGCGCCTTACCGCAGCCTTACCCTGCGGCGGCGGCAATAAATCCATAAATACAAAGATTTGCGCAAAGCTTACGGAAACCCTACGGAGCCCGCGGCGCGGCGCGGGAGAAGTCGCCGGGACGGCCGCCGGACATATCCGTCCGCCTTCCGGACTGTGACCTTATAGCCAAAAGCATCTATCCACGACTGTACACAGGCCCGCCGAATCCGCGACACTCGCGCCGCGTCTACACGCACCCGCGGGGGCGGGGGGAATTTTTCGCATAGCCACACATCGGTGCGCCGCACCGGTGCGCGGTGCCGTGCCAAATTTGCACTGGGAGTCCTGCAATGAACGTATCCGTCAAAGGCCGCGCGCTGCGCCGCGCCGCGCTGTATCTAGCCCTGACCGCCGGCCTGACGGCCCTGCCGGTCCATGCCCAGAAAAACACCGCTGATGCCGACAAGCTGGAGACGGTCAACGTCGTCTCCACCGGCACCCGCGCCGGCAACCGCTCCGACACCGACACCGCCGCGCCGGTGGACGTGATCGGCCGCGAGGCGATCGAGGCCACCGGCGCGATCGAGACCGGCAAGCTGCTGCAGAAGCTGGCGCCGTCGTTCAACTTTCCGACCAGCTTCGTCAGCGACGGCACCGACCTGATCTGGCCGGCCACGCTGCGCGGGCTGGGCCCGGACCAGGTGCTGGTGCTGGTCAACGGCAAGCGCCGCCACCAGCAGGCCCTGGTCAACGTGCAGCAGTCGATAGGCCGCGGCTCGGCCGGTACCGACATCAACTCCATTCCCATCGCCGCGATCGAGCGCATCGAAGTGCTGCGCGACGGCGCCTCGGCCCAGTACGGCTCCGATGCGATCGCCGGCGTAATCAACATCATCCTGAAGGACCAGACCGATCACACCGACCTGAGCCTGGAGATCGGCGAGACCTACGCCGGCGACGGCGACCAGTACCGCGGCGCGATCAACACCGGCTTCAAATTCGGCGACGAGGGCTTCCTCAACCTGACCGTGGACTACATGAAGCGCCTGGAAACCAACCGCGCCGGCCCCGACAGCCTGCGCGTGGATCCGCCGCGGGTGACCCAGCGCCTGGGCGAAGCCGACATGGAAGGCGCGCAGCTGTGGATCAATGCGGGAGTTCCGCTGGGCGGCGGCGAGCTCTACGCCTTCGGCGGCGTGTCCCGACGCGAAGGCAATTCCTCCGGCTTCTTCCGCCCGGCCGGCGACGGCCGCACCATCCCGCAGCTGTATCCCAATGGCTTCCTGCCCACCCTGATCACCGAAACCGACGACCGCTCCCTGGCCGTGGGCTACCGCCACGACATCAGCGACGCCTGGAAGCTGGATTTCAGCGTCAACCGCGGCTGGAACCAGTTCGAGTTCAAGTCCGAGAACAGCGCCAACGTCAGCTATTACTACGAGCCCAAGCCCGGCGGCGGCATCTACGGCGAGACGCCGACCTCGGCCAAGGACGGCACGCTGCGCTTCAAGCAGACCACGGCCAATATCGACCTCCGCGGCGACGTGGACTGGGGCATAGGCGCCGAGCCGCTGTACCTCGCCTTCGGTGCGGAATGGCGCCGCGACGGCTACCAGATCATCGCCGGCGACCCGGTCTCCTATCAGTACGGCCGCACCAACGACGGCGGCATCGAGATCATCAACGGCGCTGGCGGCATCGCCGCGGCCGGCATCCAGGGCTTCCCCGGCTTCACCCCGGGCACCGAGATCGACGCCAGCCGCCGCAGCATCGGCGTCTATGTCGACGCCGAATCCTATGTGACGCAGAACTTCCTCGTCGGTGCCGCGGCGCGCTTCGAGGACTACAGCGACTTCGGCACCAATACCACCGGCAAGCTCAGCCTGCGCTACAACTTCACCGACACCTTCAGCCTGCGCGGCACGGTGTCCAAAGGCTTCCGCGCACCCAGCGTGCAGCAGCAGTTCTTCAGCCAGGTTTCCACCAACCTCAACGCCGACGGCGTGCTGACCGACACCATTACCGCGCGCCAGGGCAGTCCGGTGGCGCGCGCGTTCGGCATCAAGCCGCTGCAGGAAGAGTCCTCGGACAACTACTCGCTGGGCTTCGTGTGGAAACCGAGCACCGAGTTCTCGCTGACCGCCGACCTGTACCAGATCAACATTGACGACCGCATCGTGTTCTCCAGCGCGATCGGCCCCGAACCCGGCAGCGAGGACTGCACCGACGCAGCCGTCTGCCCCATCGCCCTGCTGCTGCGGCCGCTCAACGTCGGCCAGGCGACGTTCTTCACCAACGCCATCGACACCAAGACCCGCGGCATCGACATCGTCGGCGAATACTCCACCGAACTGGCCAGCGGCGCACGCCTGGGCTTCTCCGCCGCGCTGGACTTCAACAAGACCGAGGTGCTGCGCATCAACTCGCCGTCCTCGTTCCTGCCGTCCTCGACCCTGTTCGCGCGCGAGCAGATCACCCTGATCGAGGAAGGCCAGCCGCGCCAGCGCGCCACCCTGGGCACCAACTACCACAGCGGCCCCTGGCATACCGACCTCGCCTTCAATTACTACGGCTCCGTCGCCGGCGAAGGCTTCACTCCGGGGCTGAAGCAGAAATGGGGCGGCAAGTGGCTGACCGATCTCTCGGTCAGCTACAACTTCACCGACGACCTGCGCCTGACCGTCGGCGGCAACAACATCTTCGACGTGTATCCGGACCGCTGGAAATCCAATGGCCCGGGCGAGAACCCGTTCCCCTACCTCGGCTTCAAATACGGCTGGGAAACGCTGCCGTTCGGACTCAACGGTGGTTATTACTACGCGCGGATGAATTACCGGTTCTGAGGTCGGGATTCGGGATTCGGGATTCGCAGGGAATGTGCGGCGGAATCCGGAGTTTCCGGCAAGTGAAATTTGTCGGATTTCTTCGAGAAAAAGCGGAAAGCTCCCTCTCCCCCAAGCTCGCTTGGGGGAGAGGGCCGGGGTGAGGGGGCAACGATCAACGCGCCTCGCCGTTTGGATTTTCACCAAAACCTTCAACACGCAAAGAACACCGCGAAAACCGAAGTTCTTCGCAAACCGAAGCGCCGCCCCCTCACCCACCCCTCTTCCCCAAGCGCATAAACGCGCTTGGGGAAGAGGGCTTTCCGGCGCTGCATACTCGCCACGCCAACCCGGCCGTTCCTCTCCAGGCCGCACAGCCTGCCTACCGTCGAGCCGCTTCAAACCGTACCGCTCACATACGCCAGGGCCGACCTTTCCAAGCCCTCTCAGCCCGCTGCCTCACCACCTCACGGCCCTCCCCCAACTCCCCGCGCATTCCCGGCCGCCCGCGTTCCCTCCGCCAACCCCCTGCATCCCGCGCCCATCCGCCCCCGTACCCGATCCGCCGCCGCTCGCGCCCGTTCATCTTGCGGCAACGTAATCCCCGTTCAGCTGCGCTAGAGTGCGCCCCGTGCCGTGTCTGAGCACGGTCCTGCGGCGGATGGGGATGTTCGCTGGACGGCCGCCGCAACGTTGTTGCTTCATCGCCGGTGTCCGGCGATGCCATCGTACTGAGGAGATATCGATGATCCGTATTGCTCGCCCGCTGCTCGTCGCCTGCGCCGTTCTCGCCCTGGCCGCCTGCGAAAAGCAGGCTGAACCGGCCAAGCCGGCTGCACCGGCCGCTCCGGCAACGGCCCCGGCCGCTGCGCCGGCCACCACCACCCCGCCGCCGGCCGCCCCGGCTGCTCCGGCCACCGAAACCCCGGCCGCCGCCGCGCCCGTCACCGCCGACAGCATCGGCGTGCCGGAATGCGACAACTACATCAGCAAGTACCTGGCCTGCGTTTCCGGCAAGGTTCCCGAAGCCTCGCGCGCCCAGCTCCAGGCCAGCCTGGACCAGATGCGCACCGCGTGGAAGCAGGCCGCCGCGACCGACGCCGGCAAGGCCAGCCTGGCCCAGGCCTGCAGCGCGGCGAACGACGCTGCCAAGCAGTCCATGACCGCGTTCGGCTGCACCGACTTCTGATAGTCGGCGCCCTCCGCAGAACAAAAACCCCGGCTCAGGCCGGGGTTTTTGTTTGCGCAACCTGCTCCGCCTCCATCGCTGTCCGCTACCGCCCGATGGCCGCGAGCGTGCCGGACCGTCTTCGGCCTGGCACCGATGCCGGCGGCGCCGGACGGCGGCCTCAGTCCAGCGCACGCCCCTTGAGCATCACCTGGCCGTGCTTCCAGGCCGCGTCCCACTGCGCTTCCGGCGCCTCGAAGAACATCAGGTGCAGACTGTCGGCGTTGTCGTCGGCGATGAGGAAATAGTGCACCAGGGCCGGATTGCCGTCCGCCAGCCTGATGCGCATGCCCAGGCCGTTGACGCCTTCGGCCAGCGGCCTGGCGAAGGAATCCAGCACCTCGTGCCGGTCCGCCGCCGCGGCGAGGAAATTCCTCGCATACTCGGTACTCGACACCTGGGCTTTGCCGCGAATGCCGGTCACGTAGTTCAGCGACAGGCCCGTGAGAATTTCCCGCCGGGCCCTATCGGCTCCTGGGTGATGAACAACGCCTGGGTACCGTTGCGCGATTCCGTTTTCACATGCCAGCCGTCGGGCTTGAGCAGGGCGATCTTGCCGGGCTTGAACTCCTGCCAGGAGTAGCCGGCCGGGGCATCCAGCGCCGCAGCCGCGGCGGACAACAGCAGCAGGAGCAGGAACAGGGCACAGCGCGACAGATTCATGGCAGGCTCCTCTACGGCGTCGCGGGATCGGGAACGCACAGCACCGGCAGGCACCGGCGGTCAGAACCAATCCGGCATTTCCGCCGCCGTCAACGCCGGAATATTGCCGATGGCCGCGACGTTACGGCGTACGTCGACCAGTTCGGGATCGGTGGCGAAGGCGAAGCAGTCGCGGCCGGCCAGCACCTTGTTCGCATCGCGGCAGCCGGCATTGATCGCCACGCGCACCTGGCTGAAGCGCCCGCCTTCGGCCAGATGCGCCTGCACCGCGTCGCATACGGCCGCGTCGAGGCGCAGCAGCAGCTCGGGCGTGGCGTAATGGGGAAATTCCTCGGGATTCCACAGTAACTGGAAATCCGAATCCGAACGCCGCCCGGCGCGGTATTTCTTCTCCACCGCGCGCGGCAGCACGCCGACGGCCAGCGGGAACAGCGTGCTGCTGCCCTCGTCATACACGAACACGATGCGGGCCGGATCCTGCGCCGCATGATGCTCGGCGCACTGCAGCGCGAAGGCGCCGACGGCTTCGCGGATCGCAGCGGACAAGGTGATCCATTCAGACATGAAAAGCACTCGCTGGGCATGGTCGCCGACGGGCGGAATCGTACACGCGAGTCGGGGCAAGGCGGGAGCGGGAAGCGCGGCGAATGCTGAATTCAGTCGGGCCCCGCCAGGTGCGGGCCGGTACCTGAAAGCTTCCCGGGCGGCGAGACCGTTCAATCCTGTTTCGGGCGGCGGCTGCGGCGTTGAGTTCGCGATGCGACGTATAGGCCGACGGCACGCGGGATTCTTCCACCGCCCGTCGCAGCGCGTGGGAAAACCAGGCGCAGCCCGCCGAAGTCAGGCAGAAAACCAGGGAATCTGCTGATAGCTCTCGATGGGTCTGAACTGCAGGCCGATCAGCCCGGCCTGTTCACAGTCGGCGCGGAATTTCTCCGTACAGACCAAATCGAAATCCAGGTCTATGCACTTGAACACCTGGCGGCCGTCCAGCTTGGCCGGGTCGACGACAAAGCGCCGTATCGCCTCGCAGCGCGGCACGGACGGAAATTGGCGGTGATGGATGAGCGCGCCGGTTTCCAGCTCCCGGTCCAGCGTGATGTCGGAAGCGTCGAAATCCAGGATGGACAACCAATCCGCCCACAGCAGATAGCAATAGTCCTTTTCCGTGCGCTTCTTGTTGCTCTGGATGATTTCCAGCGGCACCGTGCGTGTGCGCGCATCGTGCCGCCGGCCTATCTCGACGAAATGGCTGGAGGCGATGGATTTCTCGTTCCGGAAGTCGAAGTCGATCAGCGCATGCTTGACGCGGTAGACATAGTCATAAGTGATCGCAAACTGGAACGGATCCGGGTCGTAGGTATCCCATTCCCAGTCATGATTGAGGTCGCCGCGCAGCACCAGCGGACAACCGCGCTGCTCGGGGCCGTACTCGATGACGTATAAACTCATTCGCGCGCAGTCGTGTCCGAAGCGACAAAAGGAACCGGCAGGTTCATGCGCAGCGCGTCCGCCGCCAAACGCTGCGGCTGCAAACGAATGACCGTGTGGCCGGGCAGCGGGCTGGTTGCCTACGCGACCAGCGCCGCTTCGAAACCGATGCCGAGCTTGTGCTGTTCGACCATGGCCTTGAAGCGCTCGCTGGCGATGAACACGTAACACTTGAGTTCGTGCTGTTCCCGGGCCAGGAAGAAATCCGGCTCCAGGTCGCCGCGCAGATAGTTGGCCTGGAAACGAGGACCGCCCTCGACCATGCCCGAGGCGGGATAATCCAGCAGCTGCATACGCCGCAGCAATCTTGCAACGAAGAATTCGTACGGCGCCTGTTCACAGATCACGGTACAGGGATGGAACTCGACCTCGTCCTTGAGCACTTCGCCCAGGGTTCGCACGAAAGCCGCTGAAAACAGCGGCACGCCGCCGAAGGACGGCAGATAGTCGAGCTTGGGCAATGCCGAGGCCTTCACGCCCTCCTGCAGCTGCCCGACCAGCGGCGGCACGAACGGCGTTCCCGGAGGATCGCTGCCGACGACGAAGAACTCCTCAATGCGATCGAAGACCTTGCCCGCCTTGAACACGACGTTGTGCGCGGAACTCTTGGTCTTGGCGCGGAGGTAATACCCGGTCACGGCCAAGTGCGCCTCCCGGCGTTGAGTTCGCGACGCGAGGTCTTGGCGATGTCCATAAGCTCCTTCTGCACCCGCGACGTGTCCCACTTGTTCGCTTTGGCCTGGCGCTGCACATCGTCGAGCAGATTCTGCATGTAATCGTCGTACTTGCTGTGGTGGCAATCACCCAGGCGGAAATGCGAATGCCGGGTCTTGGTGCCGGCACCGCCGTCCTTGCGCGGCAGGTACATCATGTTGTGGGCCGCATTGATGTTCAGCCCGGACGCCTGGAAGACCGGGTGGTCTTTCAGATGGTAAGGGATGATGTGATGCCGCTCCATGCCTTTCTTGGACTTCATCCAGGCCGGGTAGGACGTCTTGGGGCAGCGTGCGAGGCCCCAGGGGTCGATCCAAGCCTGCGCATTCGGCGCGTACTGGTAGGAGTTGGCGCCGCCCCAGAGTCCGATCGGGTCCTGGGTGACGAAACGGCCTATGTCCGGATCGTAGTAGCGGAAACGGTTGTAGTGCAGGCCGGTTTCCGCATCGAAATATTGCCCTTCGAAGCGCATCGGCTGATGCACGGACTCGGCAGCCGATGCCACGCCCAGCGCCGCTTCCGGATATTCCACCGTCAGCGTATTGCCCCAGGCGCGATAGTTCGCGCGCCAGACCAGGCGGCCTTCGGCATCGCTCATTTCGCGCGGCAGTCCGATCTGGTCGGCATGGAAGTAGTGGATTTTTGCTCCCGCCGCGGTTGAGCCGGCAGCCGGTGCGAGATTGCTTTCCAGTTGCGCCAGCGGCACCGAGTTATCGGCTTCGTACAGATAGGTCAGGCAGCGCTCGCCGCGAACCTCCTGCAACAGCTGGTTGCCATCCCAGCAGAAATACGTGATCCCGAACGCATCGCGCTTCCAGCTGCGGCGGCCGAAGGCGTCGTAGCCGTAGCTCACCCGCTGCTCGACACCATTGCGCGTGATATGCGCCAGCTCCAGCTGATGCTCCGGATCGTAGTCGAAGCGCAGCACACTATGGCTGCCCACGCGTTTCTCCACCAGGTTGCCGTGGGTATCGTAGGTGAAGCGCTTGTCCTCGTAGGTCGCGATGCGGTTGCCGCGGACAGCGCCGCCACCGGCATCGATCAGGTTGTGCGCCGGATCGAACGCGAAGCGCTCGGCATTGGCGCGGGTGATGCGTCCCAGCGGATCGTAGCCGTAGGCGGTCTGGCCGAAGCGCTGGTCGACCATTGCGTCGAGGTTGCCGGCGCGATCATAGACATAGCGGCGATCCACTTTGGTCCGCGCATCGACTGAGTTCTTGCGCGCGCGCTGGCCGACCAGGCGGCCCATGACGTCATAGTCGAAATAGCTGCGCAGCGCGCCCTGGCTGCGCACGGTCTCGCGCTGCATGACGTCGCGCTCGATTTCGCTCACCAGCGCGCCGTCGATCTCGATGCGATGCAGATAGCCTGGACCGTAATAGGAACGGCTGACACGGCGGCCATCCGGAAGCACGGTCTCGATGCGGTTGTCGAGGGCGTCGTAGCTGTGCGTTACGGTCTGGCTACGCCCCTGGCTCTGCGTTGTTTCGGAGACCAACCGGCCCAGCTCGTCGTAGGCCACCTCGACGCGGCCGCCGCCGTTCACGGCCGACACCATGCGACCCATCGAATCGTAGCTGTAGCGGCTGTGCGACACACGCTTGTCGCGCGCGCGGCCGGTGATCTTCTCGATCAGGTTGCCGACGGTGTCGCGGATGTACTGCGTGCGCAACACTTCCGGCAGCACGCCGGCCGCCAGGTCCACACCCGGTCCTTGCTGGATACCCAGGTCCCGCCGCTCGGCCAGGTTTCCCGCGGCGTCGTAGCGGTAGAGGGTCACGCGGCCATCGAAGCCTTGTTCGCCGATCAGGTTGTCGACGGCGTCATAGGCGAAGCGGAAATGAGCGCCGTTCCCGTCGGTCAGCACGGTCAGTCGCCGCGCGCTGTCGTATTGGTAGCGCAGGCGCTGGCCCAGCGCATCGATGCGCGACAGCGGCAGGCCGTCGGGAGCCAGTTCCCAGCGCGTGACCTGGCCGCTGCGGTCGGTATGGGCAATCAGCCGGCCTGCGTCATCGTAGGCATAGGACTCGTGCGTGCCGTCGGCGTAAGTCGCCTGCTGCAACCGGCCGCTGGCATCGTAGCGATACTCGGTGCGACTGCCATCAGGTTCCTCCACATACTGGGGATTGCCATAGGCATCCCAGCCGTAACGGGTGGTGTTGCCGAGGCAGTCAGTACGCGACAAGGGCAGACCGCGCCAGTCGTAGTCAATGTGCTGCCTGCCGCCGTGCGCGTCGGTGATGCGCACCAGCAGGCCGCGTGCATCGTGGTTGTAGTGGGTCGCGTGGCCCAGCGCGTTGGTTTCGCGGATGAGGTTGCCGGCTGCGTCGTAGTCGTAGCGGGTGACCGCGCCGTTGGCATCGGTGATCGCCGTCGGCAATGCCCAGCGCTCGTCATACTGGTACAGCGTGCGCGCGCCAGAAGCATCGACGATGGCGGTTACGTTGCCCTGGGCATCGTAGTCGTAGCGCGTCTTGCGGCCCATGGGATCGGTGACGAGGGTGGGCCGGCTCCATGTATTCACTTCGACCTGGGTATGGCCGCCGGCGGCATCGACGATGCCGATCAGATCTTCGTCGGCATTGAAGCGATAGCGCGTCTGCCGGCCGCTGTCGTCCGTAAGCACGGTTTCCTGCGGCAGATAGGTGATCTGCCACGCGTCGCCGAGATTGGAGGTATGCCGCAACACCTTGCCGGCCGGGTCGTAGCGGTCGTATTCATAGCGCGCGATCACGCCACCGGGGACGCGGTGCTCGATCAGGATGTGGTTGTTGTAGGCGTATTCGCGCCGCACTTGGCCGCCGGGCCCGCGTACACACACGAGGTCGCCTTGCGCGTCGTAGTCGTATTGCACCAGCGGCTCGATCTGGTTGGCCGCCCAGGCTCCGGCGGCATTGGGTTCGCCGTGCAGCAGCGCCACCTGGCGCAGCCGTGCTCCAGCCGCACCGGCGGCGGATTCACCGCCTGCGAAACCCAGCGCCAGCCAGCGACCGGCAGCGTCGACCAGCATCGTCGGCAGGCCGTCTTCGTCGTACAGGATACGGATGCGGTTGCCGTTGCGGTCTTCGATCGCGACCAGCGGAAAATAGCCGGCGCGCTCGCCCCGGGGATCGAGGCCATCCAGCTCCAGCGGAGCGAAAATCTGATGCGTGGCACCGTCGGCGGAGCTGATGCGGAACCGCCCATTGACGTCGTTGTTTACGAAGATGCCTTCGTAGTAATCGAACTCCACAATACCTTCGGAAGGCTCGGGCAATTCGATCTCGCGGCCCTGCTCGTCGATCAGCAGCAGGCCGTCAGACAGACGCCGCAGCCGGATCGACAGCGGCAGCGACCAGCCCTGGCCCAGCCAGCCGTTGCCCACCTGGTCGGAAAAATAGCTGCGCTGCCACCGCAGCGCGAGCGGCGCCGGCAGTTCGAAATCCAGATCGTCCAGGCCGTCGAGAAACTTGATGCCGAGAATAGGGTTGATCGGCCGCAGCTTGCAGGTCTTGGACTTGCAGGTCTTGGCCTTCTTGCCCTTGCCCTTGGCCCCGCCGCCGGCCTCGCTGCCCGCCTTCTTCGCCGCCTTCTGGCCGACTTCCTCCGCCCCTTCCTTGGCGACTTTCTCCGCGCCTTCCTTGAGGACTTTCTCGGCACCTTCCTTGACGACCTTTTCGGCGCCTTCCTTGACTGCGGTCTTGGCCACCTGCTTGCCGACCGCGACGGCGGCCTTGCCGGCCTTCATCGCCGCACCGCCGCCCGGGATCAGGTTGGCCGCGGCGGAGGCGCCGGAGATGGCTGCGTTGACGTAGTCGCCCTCGGCCGCGTAGATCGCGGCGTTGGCGCCGTCGGCGACGATGCCGATGACGGGCACGGCGCCGAGTATGTCCAGGCCGGTGTGGACGGCATCGCCCCACTTGCTCCACCAGCTTTTCTTCTCAGGAGGATTGCCGCTGCCGGCCGGCGTGGTCTTCGGCAGCATCGGCTCGGCGGTGAGTTTCCCTATCGTATTCCCTACGGCCATGATCGCTTCCGCATAGAAGATTGCATTTCCGTATCGTGTCTGTGCCCCCCGGCCGCCCGCTTGCGCGAGCCACGAACACTCCCCTGTACTAGTTCACCTGGATGGTCCTGCTCATTGCAGTCGCAGCGGCTTGCCGGGCTCCTGGCCGCGCGCGCGCATGCGTTCGCGCTCGGCCTCGCGCGAGAGCGGTGGCCAGGCCACGCCCTGGGCGACGATGCGATCTCGGATCTCCAGCATCTTGCGTTGCGCCGGCGAACCCTGTTGCTGGCGGCCGAGCTGGAATTCCAGCTGGCCAGCGAAGGACACGCCGTTGATGTTGACCACGTCGGCGCGGGCGCCGTGCTGCAGCAGGTATTCGACCTGGTCCAGCTGCATCGCGGTCAGGGCTTCCATCGCCGCGGTGGCGCCCAGCGTATCCTGCTGGTTCGGATCGGCACCGCGCTGCAGCAGCAGCTTGAGCGTGTCGAAGGTGTGCTCGGTGGCGGCGTCGAACAGGATGGGCGTGCCTTCCTTGCGCGTGTCCGGGCTGACGCCGCCGTCCAGCAGCGCCTGCACATAGAGCGGGCTCTTCGCCTTCAGCGATACGCCGAGCACGCTGCCCAGGTCGGGCACCTGCTGCAGCGGGTCGGCGCCCGCCTTGACGAGATGGCTGAGGATTTCCAGCTGCTTCGGCTTCTCGCCGAACGCGCTGTGCAGCGCAAAGAACAGCAGGGTCATGTCCTCGGCACCGGGCTTGTTGAGGTCGACCGTGCCGGCAAGGGCGTCGACTTCGGCCACGTCGCCCTGTTCTATCGCCTGGGCCAGGGTCAGCGTGGGACCGCTGAAGAATTTTTCCGCCGGTGGTGTTTTCATGCCTGCACTTTCCAATGTCCAGGACGACAGGATCGTCGCCACAACTACGCAACAACGCCGCAACCAGGTGGACCAGCCGCGCATGCTAGCCGCCACCCGCGCCGCGGATGATCGCCTGGTCTTCGTCCTTCTGCTTTTCTATGCCGTCGATGACCTGGTCCATGCCGTGGCGCGCGACCGGGTTGCCGTGGCCGTCCAGCGGGAATTTGTTGCCGACCGCATCGGGCATCGCCGCGCTGAGTCCCAGCTTGGCCAGGCCGCCGGCGAGGAAGCCTACGGCCGCGCCGAACGGCCCGCCGAATGCGCCTATCGCCGCGCCGGCCGCGGCCGTGCCCAGCGTGCCCTTCCAGCCCTGCTGCTGCAGACCGGTCAGCACTTCGTTGGCGACCTGGTAGGCGTTGATGTTCTCGCTGGCCGGAATGTGATTGGTGCCGCCGTAGCGCGTGACCGTGTTCGGGTTGAGGCCGGCGGAGTTGAAGGTCCAGCCCGGCGCACCGCTGGCACGCGAGGCCGCCGAAGCCATGCCGCCGCCCAGCGAATGGCCGACGATATCGGCCGAAGCCCCCGAGGCGCCGACCTTGTTGCCGATACTGACGGCCTGGTTGTAGTAGGGCGAGTTCATGTTCAGGCCCTGGGCGAAATTGTTCTTCCAGTCCGTCATGCTGGAAGGATTGGTGCCCTGGAACACCACCGAAGGCTTCATGCTGTTGCCGAAGACGGCCGGATCCGGCTCGTAGACGCCGGCGCGGAAGCTGGGCGTGCCTTCGATCTTCAGATCACTGGGCTTGAGACCATACTTGGCCAGCGCCTCGGGATCGTTGCTGATGTTCTTCCAGCCTTCCGGCGGCCCCTTGTCGGGGTTATAGATGTCCTGGGCCAGCTTGGCCTTTTCCACGCCGACATTGTTGCGCTCCAGGCGTTCGGCCGCTGCGCGCACTTTCGGATCGGAACTCTGCTTGCCCTGCTCGATCAGGCGCCGGCGTTCTTCCCAGCGCTCCTTCTTGGTGAGGTTCCCGCCCGGCGGCTTGTTGAAATTGCCGTTCATGTGGAACAGCTCGCCGTTGCGCACCACATATTTGTGGCCTATGCGCGTATCCGGCGAATGCATGATCGGCCAGCAGTCCTTACCGACAGTGCGGCTGACCACGCCCTTGTTGACGCCGGCTTGGTCGCCCAGGGTCAGCGGCGATTTGCTCGCGTCGAACACGAAGGCCGGCTTCTTGTTGATGCGCACCGACTTGATCACGTTCTTGGAATTGCCCAGGTCGGACGTGACCGGATAGGGCACCGGCGAGGGCACGCCGGGGGTGAAGCAGAAATCCGGCGCCAGGAATACGATGCGCCATTTTGCATCTTTTCTTGCGGCGAGCTTGCTAGCCATGGCGGGCCTGTCCGGCAGGTTGCGTCATCAGGCTGGGCGGCAGCGGCACGAATTCGCGCACGGCCGGGTCGGGGTTCATGCGCGCGGCCAGGGCGCGCTGGTGGTCGCGGTCGTGCGCGGCGATGTAGCGCAGCTGCACTTCGGTGATCTCCAGCTCCTCGGCCAGGGCCAGGCGGTAGGTGCAGTACACCTTGCGCTCGTCCATCTCGACGCGGATGGTGTCCAGGATCAGGTCGCGGGTCAGGCCTATGCCGCTCTGCAGGCCGACCAGGGCGAAGATCGTCTCCACCGGCACTTCAAAGTACACGCCCTGCCCCGGCACGTCGCGCGCGGCGACCAGGTTCTGTGCGGCGATGGGTACGCTGCTCAGCGGCCTGGGATGCGGAAACTGCAGCGCGGGCGGCGCGCCGTTCCAGTATTCCATGCGGAAATCGCGCGGCAGCAGCGGGTGGCGCTGCTCCTGCCAGGCCGCATCGGCGGTGCCGCCGAATTCCAGCCGGCCGCGCCAGCCGCGGCCGATGAAGCCGAAGCCGGCTGCGGGCACGAGATCGCTGATGCCGCGCAGGCGGTGTTCCGGCGCCTCGATCTGCGGCGCCGGCAGCTGCTCGCCCTTGAACTGGCGCAGGTATTCCGGCGGATACCAGCCCATGCCCACGGTATTGGTCGGCGCGGCGACATGATCGCCGTCGATCTCGTACAGGCCGCCGCTGGCGTATTCGTAGCGCAGGTCCAGCCGGGCGATGGGCGCGGGCTCGCTCAGGCTCCAGCCCAGCACGCTGCGCTTCCACCAGCGCGGGCCGCAGACCAGCAGGCTGCTGGCACGGTCGTAGACGCGCACGGCCACGCCGAAGGCCGGCGTGGGCTGGTCGCCGGGCGCGTGGGCGCTGCCGTTGAAGACCACGTCCAGCCTGGGCTTGTAGGTGGACAGGTCGCTCTCGACTTTCACCCCGGTGCGCACCGGATCGGCGTAATGCTCGTCGCCGAAGCACAGCGGCTTCTGCTCGGCGCTGAACTGCAGGGTGGCGACGCCGTCTTCGGGACGGATCAGCAGGTCGTAGCTGACGTGCGCGGCCAGGATGCTGTAGCCGGCGTCGTCCTGGTCGAGCGCATCGAACAGCAAGGCCGGAAAGGCGCTGTGATTGATCAGTTCGGCCATGGCTTCAGTTCAGATCGATCAGCTTGCCGTTCACATCCACATGTTTTTCGCCGATGACCTTGATCTTGTTGCCGCTGATCGTGATGGTCCCGTTCTTTTCCAGCACGATCATGGAATCGCCGCAGATCAGCGAGAGCTTGTCGCCGGCTTCGTAGGTAGCCGAGTTGCCGGCGCTGACGCTGATGGTCTTGCCCGCGGTGATGGCCAGCTTCACGCCGACATTGTGCATGTGCATCAGGCCGACGTTGCTCATCCAGCCGGCGCCGACGTTGAGCGCATACGCGCCGCCGATATTCGTCATCTGCGCCAGGCCGACGTTGAGTATCGAGCCCATGCCTATGGTCTCGGACTTGTTCTTGCCGATGTTGACCGTGCGGTTCTTGCCGATGCTGACCTTCTCGTTCTGGCCCACGTCCTCGGTGCGGTTCTGGCCGATCGTGATGGTCTCGTTCTTGTCGACGGTCTCGGTGCGGTTCTTGTGGATGGTGATGGTTTCGTGGCCATCCACCGTCTCGGTGCGATCCTTGTGGATGGTGATGGTCTCGAAGCCGTCCACGGTCTCGGTGCGGTCGTTGTGCACCGTGATGGTTTCGTTGTGATCGACGGTTTCCGTGCGGTCGTGCTTCACATGCACGGTTTCATCGTGGTCGATGGTCTTGGTGCGGTCATGACCGACCCAGTGGGTCTCGTCGTTCTCGACTTCGATGTCCTGGTTCTTCTCAGCGTGCAGCCAGACCTGTTCCTCGCCCTTCTTGTCCTCGAAGCGCAGCGCATTGGCGTTCTGCCAGGTCGCGCCCATGGAGCTGCGGGTGAGGAAGCCCGACTGCGTCGCGTTGGCCGGCAGGCCCCACGGATGCGGGTTGTTCGTGTTGTAGACGCGGCCGACGATGATGGGCTGGTCCGGGTCGCCGTTCAGGTGATCGACCAGCACTTCCTGGCCGATGCGCGGGATATGCACGCCGCCGAAGCCGGTGCCGGCCCAGGGATGCGATACGCGGATCCAGCAGGACGAATTCTCATCCTTCTTGCCGTAGCGGTCCCAGTGGAACTGCACCTTCACCTGGCCGTGTTCGTTGGTGTAGATCTCCTGGCCGGCGGGGCCGGTGACCACCGCGGATTCCGGGCCCATGGTGTGCGGCTTGGGCGTACGGCGCTCCGGCCGGTACGGCTGGTCGGTCGGATGCACTTCCGCCGCAATCGTCAGGCGGTGCTCGCCGCTGTCCTCGGTCGCCTCGTAGTCGTTGTCGCTGAAATCGTATTCGGCACCGACGACCAGGTATTCCTTGTTGTAGTCGCCGACGGCGTGCTTCTCCAGCGTGAACAGCCGCCCCGGCGCGACGCCGCGCGCGCGGCCCTGGGAGAAGCTGCGCAGATGGCTGGATTGCAGTTCCTCCAGACGCACGCGGGCGTACGGATCGCCTTCGCCCAGCGTGGGATAGCTGCCGGGATAGTCGAAGATGTCGTAGCTCGCGTGCGGATGGCCGGCGGGCTGTGCGCGCTGGGTGGTCAGGTCCGCACTCGGCATCACGAAGTTGTAGTCGCGCGCGGCGTACTTGCCGCTCTGCACATTGCCGCCGGCGGCCCAGCCGTTGAAATGATCCTTGTCGGGGACCGACACATCCTGCGGATAGAACGGGATCGTGGCATAGCCCGGATACGGCGTGGCCAGGCCGATGTCGTCCGTCATCACCAGCGTGTGCTCGCCGGCCGAATGCTCGAACCAGTACCAGATGCCTTCGTGTTCCAGCAGGCGCTGCACGAAATTCGCATCGGTCTCGCGGTACTGCACGCAGTAGTTCCACTTGCGGTAGCTGCGCGACAGCAGCCACTTGGTCTGGAACGGGTACATCGCCAGCACCTGCTTGACGATGTCGGGTGTCGTCATCTGCTGGAAGATGCGGTAGTCGCTGCGCCGTGTCGCATACCACAGCCACGGCTTGAGCTGCGCCACGTACAGATGCCGCCGCCCGGCTCTGCCGGCCGAGCGGAAATGCACGCACTGGCCGTTGAGATAGCGCCGCGCGCCGCCTTCCAGCTCGAAATCCACCGTGATCGGCTGGCCCAGCAGCGCGGGCGCCGCCAGGCCCTTTTCCTCGCTCGTCAGCGTGAGCTGGAAATCGAACAGCTGCGACAGCGATTCCCGTCCCTGCAGGCTGTCGAAGCGCAATACTTCGGGGCCCAGGGGCGTGGTGACGTTCAGGGTACGGTTCATCGTTCAGTCCTTGCGCGAGTCCGAGCGGTGACACGCCGCCGGCCATGCAGGCCGACAGCCTTGCCGACTGCTGAGGTCGGCGGCATTCCCAACTGCCAGGTTTGGCGCGCGAAACAATCGCGCGTCAACAACGGACCAAGGGGTGCGAGCGCCCTGGTCCTGCTGCGCTACCGCGCCACGCGGTGGCTTGAACCCAGGCTGTACCTTAGCGTTTGCGACGGCCAAGTAAACAGCAACTGCGTCACATTGACGCAAGGCAACAATACTTGTCCAGCGGACAGCGCGGAAATCCTTACAGATTTGCACTCTGCAATTCCTTGCCTGCCCGGCGGCACGGTTAAGGAAATGTCGAGACCGCTTTGCGCGGCCGGCCACGCGCAAAAAAAAACGGGCCGCAGAGCGGCCCGTCCGGTAACACAGCGGTCATGGCGCGGACGGAACGTGCCGCCCCGCTGCCCGGCCCGGGCCGGCAGCGGGGCGTTCCGCGGCGGCTTACTGCTCGAAGCCGCTGGCGAAGATCGCGTCGACGACGACCGGGCAATTGGTGTTCTCGAACACGCAGCGCGCCCATTCCGGATGGTCGATGAAGGGATTGCGGTTGCCCTGGAAGCTGTAGACGGCATCGTTGCGCAGGCGCTCCTGGGCGTCCGGCGGATCCTGGTCGTTCCAGTTCAGCAACACCGATTTCAGGCCCATGTAGCCGATACAGCCATTGGTGCAGCCCTGGGCATTGATGGCGACGATCTGGCTGGCGTTGTCGGTCAGCTCCAGGCGCGGTTCACGCACGCCGTTGGCATTGATGCCGCCCTGGTAGCGCGGAACCATGTACATCACGGCGCGGGCCATGTCGCCCTTGCGGTGGTTCCACACCTCGAACACGCTGCCGTTGAAGTAGTTGTTGTCGTCCCCGCCGCCGCCGCCGACGTTGTGGTTGGCGATGGTCGGACGCGGTGTGCAGCCGCTGTTGCATTCGCCGTAGGGCTTGTTGCCGCGGTCGGAGTTGTAGCCCACGTGCGAGGCATACAGCATGTGGCCGTCGGTATGCGGCGGCACCGGCTTGCCGCCGTCGGTCTCGTTGGGGAAGCCCAGCGACTTGGGCCAGGTGTGCTCGCGGTTGTAGTTGGCCGCGCCGCTGGTCTGCTTGGGATAGGACGCATTCATGTAGACGTCCCAGACCTTGCTGGTGTCGCTGGGATCCTCGTCGGCCTTGTTCATGACAATGTAGGTCTGGCTGTAGAAGACCGAGGTGTGGTCCTTGATGCGGTTGTGCAGCCAGGCCTTGAGCGCGGGGCCGCTGGAGGTGTCCACGCCGGCGTAGTAGTCGGACACGTCGGCGCCCGTCTCGAAGTTGACGACGTAGTTGGCGCCCATGTCGTGCACGGTGCCGTCCTGGTCATGGACGTGATCGCCCAGGATGGTCAGGGTGCAGTCTTCCAGCGCGGTGAAGTTGGCCGTGGGGTCCAGCGTGTAGGTGTTGCCGTTGGCGCCGACCTGGGCCACGTGCCCGCCGCTGTTGCTGCAGTTCAGGGTGTACCAGCCGTTGTCCAGGGTCACCGCTTCGCTGAAGGTGACGCTGAGATTGGCGCCCAGCGGGAAGCCGGTGGCGTTGTTGGCCGGGGTGGTTGCACTGACCGACGGCGGCAGGTCGCCGGCGGTGGTGAAAGTCATGCTGAAATCGTCGGCCATCGGGTCGGCCGGCAGATCCAGGTCGGTGACCTCGTCGGCGTAGACGGTCAGGGTGCAGCTTTCGCCGCTGGCGAAGTCCGTACCCGGGTTCAGCGTACGGCTGGCGCCGCTGCCGCTGACGGTAGCCGTAACCGGGCCGCTGACGCCGCAGCTCAGGCTGTACCAGGCGTCGCCGACGGTGACGGCTTCGCTGAAATTGACCGTGATATCGGTGCTGACGGCGTGGCCGCCAGTGCCGTTGGCCGGCGTGGTGGACAGCACGCTGGGCGCCACGTCCTGGGCCGGACCGAAGCTCTGGTTGTTGTTGCAGTTGCCGAAGGTCTGGGTGGCGCTGGCCTGCCAGCTGAACTCGCCGTATTCGCTGCCGGTGCCGCTGAGCTGCAGCGAGGTGCCGGCGGTGGTGGTGCCCGGCTCGCTCACGCCGATGTCGACGCTGGTCATGCCCACGGCCGGGCCGTTGCTGGCGGTGGCCGTGCCTTCATAGCTCAGGAACTGCACCACGGCGCCGCCGGCATCGACCAGGGCAATGGCGTCGGCCGTGCCGTTCTGCACGCCGTCCTGGGGATACTGCAGCACCTTGATCTGCTTGCTGCCGCAGCTGCCGCTGACGGCGGCCTGGGACAGGGGACGGTCGCTGTAGGTCGTCGCCGCGCCGCTGTTGCTGCCGTTGTAAAGCACGACGCGCCAGTTGCTCAGATCGGTGCCGCTGGGTCCGACGACTTCGATCGCCTCGCCGATGTCGGCGCCGTCGTTGTCGTAATGCACTTCGTTGATGAATACCGCGGTATCGGCGAGCGCCACGGCGCTGGCGCCGCACAGCAGCACGGACACGACGCTGCTGAGCGTCCTGGAGCGAAACGACATCGGAAGATCCCCTGAGACTGAAGACGGACCCGCGCATCCGGCGCAAGCCCGACAAGCAACGACCGGAACGCTTCCGGTCAAACGGTGTGGTTCGGGATGAACCTGCTGTGCGCAGCCGCCGCGGCTGCGCCTCCGGCACTGCGTGTCCACAGCGGCGCCGGCGTTCCCGGGCGGCCATGGCCCGGGCATCAGCGGAATATAACCAGCTTGCATGACGACTGCATGGCGCAGCGCGGAAAAGTTGGCGGGCTGGCGCAAGCTGAACAGCCCCGGCAGGCACGGCGAGGGGGCAGCGGCCGGTGGCCCGCCCAAGTCTCCGCACAACCGGGGCGCGGGCGGGGTTGCAGCCTCCCGGCAGCGCCCCGCGGCGCAAGTGGCTCCGCGGTCCAAATGAACAGTGGTCCTGTGTGCGGCCGCGGCGCGCGCGTAGCATGGCGGCGCGGGACGGGGGGCCGTTTACCTGCGACAAGCCATGAGCGAGCAACCTAGCGTGACCGCCGCGCTGCGTTTTTCACCGCGCCTGCTGGTGCCCCTGGCGCTGATCGCGCTGTATCTCGTATGGGGTTCGACCTACCTCGCCATTCGCATAGGACTGGAAAGCTATCCGCCGTTCTCGATGGCGGCGCTGCGCTTCCTCGCCGCCGGCGCGGGGCTGTACGCCTTCCTGCGCTGGCGCGGGGCTGCAAATCCCACATTGCTACAATGGCGCAATTGCGCCATTACCGGCACCCTGCTGCTGGGCTTCGGCAACGGCCTGGTGTGCTGGGCGCAGCAAAGCGTTTCCTCGGGCCTGGCCGCGGTCGCGGTGTCGAGCATGCCGCTGTTCGCGGCGGTGTTCGGCACCTTCTTCGGGCAATGGCCGCGGCGGCTGGAACTGATCGGGCTGCTGGTGGGCTTCGTCGGCGTGATCCTGCTCAACCTCGGCGGCGACCTGGCCGGTTCGCGCCTGGGCGCGCTGGCACTGCTCGCGGCCGCGGCGAGCTGGGCCTTCGGCTCGCTCTGGTCCAAGCGCCAGGATATGCCCGAGCCCATGATGAACACCGCCGCGCAGATGCTCACCGGCGGCGTCGCCCTGACCGTGCTGGCCCTGCTCAACGGCCAGGGCTTGCCGGCCGAACCCAGCCTGCGCGCCACCCTGGCCCTGGTCTATCTCGGCGTGTTCGGCTCCATCGTCGGTTTCAGCGCCTACCTGTACCTGCTGCGCACGGTGCGGCCGGCACTGGCGACCAGCTATGCCTACGTCAACCCGCCGGTGGCCGTGCTGTTCGGCGCCGCGCTCGCCGGCGAGCGCGTGCATGCGCTGGACGTGATCGGCATGGCGGTGATCCTGGCCGGCGTGGCGGTGATTACCCTGGCGCGGGACAAATCCTGAGCCGGCCGAAAAGCGCCGTTGATTTTCAACGCAGCCGCGCCTAGCGCCGGATCAGGGTAGTGTGCAGCTCCAGTACCGCATTGAGGTTGTGGTTCTTGGCGAAGGCCTGTTCCTGCGGCGGGCGCTGGGCGACATCGGGCATCAGGCGGCCGGCGTATTCGATATCGAAGTCGCAGTGGATGCCGTAGTGCTGCACGCCCATGCCCTCGCGCTGCGCGGCATTGAAATACAGGTAGGACTGCTCGGCGATCGGTGGCCATTTGTGCGTGGGATCCTGGATCGCGCCCACCCAGGTCCAGTACGGCGTGATGATCAGCGCGCGCGCGCCGGGCTTCATCACGCGGTACAGCTCGTTCATGAAGACGATGCGCTCGGCGCCGTCGAGGTGTTCCAGGAAATGCGAGCAGTTGACCTCGTCCACGCTGGCGTCCTCGAACGGCCAGGGAATCACGTTGAGGTCGTGTACCACATCGGCGCCGCAGTCGGGCGAGGAATCCACGCCGAGAAAGCCCTCGCGCTTGTGCCGGCCGCAGCCCAGATCCAGTTTCAGCGTCATCGTTCGTCTTGCCTCGTTCATGCCAGCGCGCGACTTTAGTGCAAATCGGCCGGGCGCGCCGCGGCAGTGGTGCGCAACGGCGCACCGCGGCATGGGCGGGATCGCGTCGGCGTCGATCGAAACGTCCGTGCGGGCCTGGCCTTGTGCGGTGTCCGGTCCGGCGTGGCGACCAAAGACCGCCGCTGCGGAAGCTCAGGCCGCCGGCAGCAGGCGCTCGCCCTGCTTCGCCGCGTGCCGCCACAGCGCCGGCCAGTGCTCGCGCAGGTCGGTCATGGCATTCAGCTCGCCGGCCAGCAGGCGGGCGCATCCGGCCTCGTCGGTCTCCGGCGCCCAGTCCGCCAGCGGCGCCTGTCGGCGGGCAGCGCCCTGGCCTGTACCTGCACCATCGCGCGCGCATCGGCTTCCCAGCGCAGCGGCGCGGCGGCACTCGCCTGCGAATACGCTTCGGGCACGACGGAGAGATCCAGGTGCATCACGGCGATATCGCCCGCAGGCCCGTCGCCCAGCCCGGCGGCGGCGCTGACCTCGTGCCCGGCCTCGATCCAGTGCCGCGCCACGGTGCCGAGCAGGAATTTGCGACGGCGGAAATCGTCGCAGGTATGCGTGATCAGGACGATGCGGGACATGCCTCCCGCTCGGCGGCAGCGCGCGTGCGGGCAACCGCGCGAACAGCCATGGCACACAGGAAGCGGGCTCGTCGTAACGCCGGCCTGCCGCGCAAAAAGAAAACGCCCGCCGCGGCGTAACAGCCGGCGGCGGGCGTCGCAGGGCGCCGGCTCAGAGTTCGCGCAGCGCCGTGGTGATCGGCATGCGCGCGGCGCGGGCCGCCGGCAGCAGGCCGCCGAACAGGCCTATCACCAGCGAGATAATCACGCCGTAGAGCACCAGGGCCGGCGTCACCTTGAAGGCGAACACAACCTGGGTGAAGTTCGCGCCCAGCGTGGACAAGGACACATTGTTGAACAGCACATAGGCGATGGCCGCGCCGATCAGGCCGCCGACCAGCGACAGCAGCAGGGCTTCGGCCATCACCGACACCAGCACCGGCAGCGAGCCGAAGCCGATCGCACGCAGCGTGGCGATCTCGCGGGCGCGGGCGGCGACGGCGGCGTACATGGTGTTGAGCGCGGCGAAGATCGCGCCCAGGCCCATGACGATGACGAGGAACACGCCCAGGGTCTGGATCATCGCGCGGAATTGCTTGGTCTGCGCGCCGAGGTATTCACGCTGCGTGGTCACGTCGCTGGCCAGGCGCGGATCGGCGGCCAGTGCGGCCTTGATCTTGTCCAGCGCATCGGGCCCGTCGAGCTGGGCCAGCACCGAGCTGAAGCCGTTGCGGCCGAAGGAGGTCTGCGCCGTGCCCACGTCCACCCACAGTTCGCTCTCGTAGGCGTCGCCAGACTCGAAGATCCCGACCACGGTCCATTCCGAACCGCGCATGCGCACCACATTGCCTATGGCCGCGCCTTCGAACGAATTGACCACGCCGCGGCCGACCAGGATCTCGCGCAGGCCGGCCTGGAACTTGCGTCCCTCGACGATGCGCAGGTGCGGCCGCAGGGCGAACGAGGCTTCTTCCACGCCGCGCAGGGACACGTTCACGCCAGTCTGGCGCTTGCCCTTGGCCGCGGGCGGCTCGCCTTTCTTGGGCAGTTCGGAAATGATGACCAGTTCCGCCGCTGCTTCGGGCTTGCCGTCGGCGCCGCGGCGTATGCCTGGCACCTGGGTGGTCAGGGTGACGGCGTCGCGGCTCAGCGCCGAGTTGAGTTCCGAATTGCTGGAACCGCCGCGCAGGATCAGGGCGAGGTCGTCGCGACCGCGGTCGGCCAGCGTGCTGGCAAAGCCCTGGGCCATGGCAAACAGCGCGGTGAACACGGCCACCACGCCGGCCAGGCCGACCACGATGACCAGGGAAGGGCCCCAGCGTTCGGGGATGCTCTTGATGTTGATGCCGGTGATGGCGATGAGTTGGCTCAGCATGAGTGCGCTCCGTTAGCGGCCGGCAAGGGCATCGACGATCTTCAGGCGCTGCGCGCGCAGCGCCGGCAACAGGCCAACGGCCAGGCTCAGCACCACGATCGCGACCAGGCCGGCGACCCAGACCGAACCGTCCACGCTGATCGGCAGGAAGGCGCCGGCGACTTTCTGGATCACGATGCCGAGCAGGGTCGCCAGCGTCAGCCCGATCAGGCCGCCGATCGCGCACAGGGCGATGGCTTCGGCCATGACGAAGCCGAGCACGCTGGTATCGGAAAAGCCCAGCGTCTTGAGCACCGCCAGTTCCGGCACGCGCTCGCGCACGCTCTGCGCCATGGTGTTGCCGACTACCAGCAGCAGGGTGAAGAACACGGCGAACAGGATCCAGCGCACCAGCAGGCCGATGTCGCCGATCTGCTTGACGAAGCCGGCCTGCCAGTCCTTCTCGGTCTGGCTCTTGGTTTCATCCGGCGAGTTCTCGTACTTGCTGTCGATGGCTTCGGTCACGCTCTGCGCCACGTCGCCGTTGGCCAGGCGCAGCATGTAGATGCCGGCCGCGCCCTGGCCGAACTGGTTGGCTTCGTTGAAATAGTCGTAGTTGATGAAGACGGTGTTGGTCTGGCGCTGCCACTGCTCGTCCTTGCCGTCGAAGATGCCGACGATGTCGAAGGCCCAGTCCTTGCTGCCGTTCTTTTGCGGAAAGATGCTGGATTTCAACGGCAGCTTGTCGCCGACCTTCCATTTGAACTGGTCCGCCAGCACGCGACCGACGATGGCGCCGGTGCGGGTCTGGCCGAACGCGGTCCACTGCTGCTCGGGCATCACGTATTCGGGATAGACCGCGTGCAGCCGGGCCGGGTCGACGGCGAAGGTGAATACCTGCTGATTCTCGCCGACCACGCCGCCGAACCACTGCTGGTACATCACCTTCTCCACGCCGGGCACGGCTTCGAGTTCCGGCAGGATGCGCAGCGGCAGCGACTGGGTGAAGGAGACGCGCGCCTGCACCACGACGCGGGTGGCGCCGACGAAATCCGCGCCGGCATTGAACATGACGTTGACGGCCTGCAGCAGGCCGAACAACAGGAAGGCCATGATCACCGAAAGCAGGGTGAGCGTGGTGCGGGTCTTCTTGCGAAACAGGTTCGCAATGACGAATCCGGTCTTGGTCATGGGATTGGCTCCGGGCGCTTCAGTGCGCGGCCTGTTCGGCGAGCTGGCCCTTGTCCAGATGCAGGGTGCGCTTGGCGTATTCGGCGGCGCGCGGATCGTGGGTGACCATGACGATGGTCTTGCCGTGCTCGCGGTTGAGCGTCTGCAGCAGGGTCAGGACTTCATCGGCGGTCTTGCGGTCCAGGTCGCCCGTGGGCTCGTCGCAGACCAGCAGGTTGGGATCGGACACGATGGCGCGGGCGATGGCCACGCGCTGCTCCTGGCCGCCGGAGAGTTCGCGCGGCTTGTGCTTGCCGCGCTCGCCCAGGCCGACCACCTGCAGCGCGATGGCGACGTT
Organism: Tahibacter harae; assembly: GCF_024437735.1. GTDB lineage: Bacteria > Pseudomonadota > Gammaproteobacteria > Xanthomonadales > Rhodanobacteraceae > Tahibacter > Tahibacter harae. The sequence goes on from NZ_JANFQO010000018.1 coordinate 42,093, forward strand.
CTTCCTGCGCTGGGCGGCGCTGAGGTTGGTCAGCAGCAGCGGCAGTTCCACATTGGCTTCGGCGGTGAGCACCGGCATCAGGTTGTAGAACTGGAACACGAAGCCGACATTGCTCGCGCGCCACTTGGTCAGCTCGCCGGCGCTGTATTTGTCAATGCGCTTGCCGTCGATGGAGATTTCGCCGGAGGTGGGCTGGTCCAGTCCGCCGATCAGGTTGAGCAGGGTGGTCTTGCCCGAGCCCGAAGGCCCCATCAGCGCGACGAAGTCGCCCTTGGGGATGTCGAGGGTGAGGCCGTGCAGCACCTCGACTTTCTGCTTGCCGCGCACATAGCTCTTGGTCAGGTCGCGGATGCTGATGAGATTGCTCATGGGTGACTCCGTAGGCGAATGACGGGCCGAAAGGAAACGAGGAAACAGGGAATGCAGGACGGATCCCGCCCGGTTTGCGGGCAGGTTCCTGATGCGACGATCAACGGGTCCGGGTTTCGACCTTGTCGCCGGATTTCACGCCGTCGGGCGGCGCCAGCGCGACGCGGTCGCCGGCACTGAGGCCGCTGAGCACCTGGCGCGAGGAGGACATGGTCTGGCCCAGGGTGAGCTTGCGTTCTTCCAGGCGGCCGTCCTTGACCACATAGGCCAGGCTGGCGTCGCCGACGTTCTTGATCGCCTCGGCAGGCACCAGCACGCCGGGAATGGGCTTGGCATCGGTGGCCGGAGCCGGCCGGGCCTCGCCGAGGAAGGCGACGCGCGCGCCCATGTCGGGCACGATGCGGCCGTCCTTGATATCCAGGCCTATGCGCACTTTCACCGTGGCCTTGCTGCGGTCGGCGGTGGGAATGATGGCAATGACCTTGCCGGGGATCTTCCAGTCCGGATAGGCGTTGAGCGTGCTTTCCACCGGCTGGCCGGGCTGCACGCGGCCGATGTAGGACTCGTTCACGTCGACTTCGATCTCCAGCGAGTTCATGTCGACGATGGTGCCTATGCCGGTGCGGGTGAAGCCGCCGCCGGCGGACATCGGCGAGACGATCTCGCCGGGCTGGGCTGCCTTGACCGTGACCACGCCGGAGAACGGCGCCTTGACCACCGTGTTGTCCAGCTGCACCTGGGCCATGTCCAGGCCGCTCTGGGCGACGGCGACCTGGCGCTCCTGCGCGGCGATGCGCGCACGCAGCGCGGCCACTTCGGTGACGGCGTCCTCGCTGGCCTGCTGGCTGGTCAGCTTGCGTGCGACCAGGTCCTGCTGGCGCTTCTGATCGCGCTCGGCCCGGGCCAGCTGCACGCGCTGCTCGACCAGCAGGGCGCGCGCGGCGTCAAGCTGGGTACGCGCCTGTTCGAGCGCGGCCTGCGCATCGACCGGATCCAGCCGCGCCAGCACTTCGCCTTCCTCGACGCGCTGACCTTCCTCGATACGCACTTCGGCGACGCGGCCGGTGACCTTGGCCGATACCGTGGCCTGGCGCCGCGCGGTGACATAGCCGCTGGCATCCAGCACCGAGGAGCTGGCGGCCGCGGCCGGCGTGATCGGCTGCGCCACCGCGGTGGCGACGACCCAGGTGGTGCCGCGGCCGAAGGCCAGCCAGCCGCCGATGCCGGCCACGGCCAGCACGGCCAGGCCCAGGCCTATCCAGCGTCCCTTGTGCGCAGCCGGTTCCGGCGGCGCGCTGCGGTCGATGCGCAGCTGTTTGAGCATTTCCGTGTTGTCCACGATTCCACCATGTCCTGCGGGAGGTTTGCGCGGCGGTGTGCGGGCTGCGGGTCGCCGCAATCGCCAAGTGTGCCATAGACTGCCGGCGCGGCCGGGCGGCCGGAAGAGCCGTCGATCAGCATTTGGAGATGACAGGTGTCAGACGTCACGCCGGCCGGCTATTCCGGCAAACCGCTGTCGCAAAAATTGGGATTGAAACCCGGCCAGCGCATCGTGCTGCGCAACGCGCCGGCGGACTATGCCGCGTTGACCGGTTTCGATCTCGCCCAGGCGCAGCTGCTCAGGCGCGCCGGCGCCTTCGATTTCGGCCACGCATTCGCCGCTTCGCGCGCGCAGTTGCAGCAGGCGCTGGATGCGCTGGAACCTCACTTGGCCGACAGCGGCATGCTGTGGATTTCCTGGCCCAAGAAAGCCGCAAAGAGGGCAACCGATCTGAACGAGGACGGCGTGCGCGAACTCGCCCTGCCGCGCGGGCTGGTGGATGTGAAGGTCTGTGCGGTCGATGCGACCTGGAGCGGGCTGAAGCTGGTGCGGCGGGTGAGCGAGCGCAAGCCGCGCTAGCCGCAGATTTTGCGTGGTGCCGATGCGGGATGCGGACGCAAGAATGACGCCCATCCAGGCAGTGACGGCCATACGCGCGGCCGCCCGTGCACGGCGACTGTCCGCTGTTTCCCGGCCGGGTACCGGCCTTGCACCCTTTCGGCGACTTTGGCTTCGCGCCTGCGCTTCGGATCTATGACAGATCGATTTCAGCGCTGACCGTACTTCTCGTTCAGCCGCTTGCCCAGCGCCTTGTTGGCGACCTTGGCCTCGCCCTTGCGCTTGAGCTGCGCTTCCAGGCTGCTGGCCTGGGCTTGCAGTTCATCGCGCAGTTTCTGGTAGCTGGCCCAGCGCTCCGGATCAAGCTCGCCGCTTTCCAGCGCCGCGCGCACGGCGCAGCCGGGTTCGGTCTGGTGGGCGCAGTCGCCGAAGCGGCATTGCATGGCCAGGGCGTCGATATCGGCGAACTGGCCGGCTTCGAGGTCTTCCTCGCCGGTGAGCTTGAGTTCGCGCATGCCGGGCGTGTCGATCAGGCAGCCGCCCTGGGGCAGCGCGATCAGCGCGCGGAAAGTGGTGGTATGGCGGCCGCGGCTGTCGTGCTCGCGCACGGCCTTGGTGGCCTGGCGTTCCACCCCGAGCAGGGTATTGGTCAAGGTCGACTTGCCTACGCCGGAGGAACCGACCACCACCGCGGTGCGGCCCGGCCCCAGATAGGGATGCAGCACGGCGACGCTGGCCGGATCCTTGGCATTGACCGCATGCACGACGATGTCCGGCGGCAGCACGTCGAGCACGTCTTCGAGCAGGGCGTCCAGATCTTCGTGCTGGTCGGCCTTGGTCAGCACCACCACGCACTGCGCGCCGGAGGACTGGATCAGGGCAAGGTAGCGTTCCAGCCGGCGCGGATTGAAGTCGCCGTCCAGGCCCATCAGCACCAGCACGCTGTCCACGTTGGTCGCGATCAGCTGACGCTGGTAGCGCTCGCCCGCGGCGGCGCGCGAGAGCGTGGCATGGCGCGGCAGCACGATCTCGATGGTGGCGGGCTTGCCCGGCTTGAGCAGGACGAAATCGCCGACGGCGGGGCGTTCCACCGGGTCCAGGCTGCGGCGCAGGAAGCGCGCGGCCGGCTGCACGGTGAATTCCTGGGCGCCGTCGTGCACCACGTAGCCGTTGCGGTGCTGGATGATGACCCGCGCCGGCACATGCTCGGCGCGGGCGTCCTCGGGCAGGGTGATCGCGTCGCTCCAGCCTACGGTGGCCAGGCGCGCGAGGGTCTCGGGAGGCAGTTGCATGGCGCGGATTGTAGCTGCGCCGGTGCCGGGCCCGGCAGACGGTGCGGGCGGGTTTTCAGCGCTTGGCCAGGGTATCCGCGGCCGGCTTGTCGGCGGCGCGCAGGGCCTGCACTTCGCTGCCCTCGTGCAGGGCGCTGTGGCCGGCGACGACGACATCCGCGCCCGGGCTCAGGCCCTGCAGCACCTGCACATTGTTGCCGGACTCGTAGCCGAGCTTGACCGCCACGCGCTGGGCCTTGCCGTCGCGCACCACGAACACGCTGCTGTCGCGATCGCCGCTGAGCAGGGCGGACTTGGGCACCAGTATGGCCGCGGCGACATTGTCATAGGCCACATCCAGGCGCGAGAACAGACCAGGGCGCAGCTTGCCGTCGGTATTGTCCACCGCGACCGTGATTTCCACCGTGCCGCTGGCCGCGTCCACCACCGGGCTGACCCGCTCCACTTCGGCACGGAAGGCCTGCTGCGGCAGCGCATCGGCGCGGTAGTCGACCAGCTGGCCGGGCTTGAGCGCGGTGCTGGCACGTTCCGGTACGCGCAGGCGGGCCTTGAGTTCGCGGAAATCGGCCATCTCGAAGGCGACTTCATTCATCTTCAGCAGCTGGCCCTGCTTGATCCAGCGCCGCGTGACCACGCCGTCGAACGGGGCGATCACGGCGCACTTGGACAGGCTCAGGCGGGCCAGGTCGACCTCCGCCTTGCGCGTGGCCAGATCGGACTTGTTCTGTTCATAGGCGTTGCGCGCAATCAGCTGGCGCCGGAACAGGTTCTCGTTGCGCACGTCCTGGTGCTTGAGGCGTTCCAGCTCGGCCTCGGCCTGGCGCAGCAGCACGCTGTGGCGCTCGGCGTCCAGCTTGGCCAGCACCTGCCCCTTGCGCACGAACTGGCCTTCCTCGGCGTTGAGCGCCAGCACGATGCCGCCGATCTCGCTGACCACCTTGGCCTCACGCTCGGCTTCCAGAGTGGCGGTACCGGCATAGGTGGCCGTGATGTCGCCCTGGGACACGGCGGCGACCTCGACAGGAATGACCTCGGCCTTGGGCTTCTCCGCGGTGGCGGCGGACTTGGCATCGCCGGCACATCCCGTCAGCAGCGGCGCACCGGTCACCGCAAGCAGGATCAGGGAGGCAAACAGGGAGGTCTTCATGGCGATCTCTATTGAGATAGTGTTGTAGCGAACTATAACACCAGTACTGGACCGGTCAAGCGGAATCTTACGCAGCCCCTGTTACCGCCCACATCTGCCGGTGGAGACAGTGACTTTCGACTAGACACGGCGCTTTCTGATGCAGCAGAGGCGGCAAAGGTTGCGCAGGAGCCGGCGATCCGGGCCGCTGTCCGGCACAACGCAGCAAAATGCCCGCGATTTGCCACAAATCCGGCCAAGGGTTGGTTGGACATTCGCCCGTCTGCCGCTAGGATTCGGCGGACCCGACCAGGACTCACCGCAATGCCGCAGCGCACAGTACCCGTCAGTTCCCGTCTCGGTGATGTTCGTTACGAGATCCGCGGGGCCCTGTCGCGCCGAGCCCGCGAGCTGGAAGCCGAAGGCCGCGACATCGTCCGCCTCAATATCGGCAACCCGGGCCTGTTCGGCTTCAGCGTGCCGGAGCACCTGCGCCGCACGGTCGAGACCCAGCTGCCGCGCAGCGAGGCCTACTGCCACCAGCAGGGCCTGCAGGGCGCGCGCGAAGCCATCGCGGCGCGCGAAGCGGCCCGCGGCGCGGTCGGCGCGCATGCGGACAATGTATTCATCGGCAACGGCGTGTCGGAACTGATTGATCTGACCCTTCGCGCCCTGCTCAACAGCGGCGAGGAAGTGCTGCTGCCCAGCCCGGACTACCCGCTGTGGAGCGCCGCCACCGTACTCAACGGCGGCCGGGCGCGCTACTACCCCTGTCCGGCCGGCCGCGGCCATCTGCCCGACCCGGACGAGATCGAAGCCCTGATCACCCCGCGCACCCGCGCCCTGGTGCTCATCAACCCGAACAACCCCACCGGCGCGGTCTATCCGCGCGAACTGCTGCAGGCGCTGGTGCGCGTGGCCGAGCGCCACCGCCTGCTGCTGCTGTCCGACGAGATCTACGACGGCATCCTCTACGACGGCGCCGAATTTCATCCGCTGGCGCCGCTGGCCGGCGAAACGCCGTGCATCACTTACAGCGGCCTGTCCAAGATGCACCGCGCCTGCGGCTACCGCGTGGGCTGGATCAGCCTTTCCGGCACGCCGGCGCGCTTCGGCGAATTCCGCGCCGCGCTGGATCTGCTCTCGGCCCTGCGCCTGTGCGCCAACGTGCCCACGCAGTGGGCGGTGGAACCGGCCCTGACCGGCCCGGACACCATGGCCGAACTGGTCGGCAGCGGCGGCCGCCTGCACGCCGCGCGGCGCGCGGTGCTCGACGGCGTGGCGCGCAGCGAGTTCCTCGACGTGGTCGCGCCGCAGGGCGCGCTGTACGCCTTCCCCAGCGTGCGCACCCAGCAGTTCGGCAGCTTCGACGACGAGGATTTCGCCCTCAACCTGCTCGAAACCGAAAACGTGCTGGTCGTGCCCGGCACCGGCTTCAATATCCGCGAGCGCAACCATTTCCGCCTGACCCTGCTGCCGCAGCCGGAAGAGATCGGCGACGTATTCAGCCGCATCGAGCGTTGCCTGGGCCGCCTGGCCCGCTCGGCGCCGGCGCGCCATGTGGCCTGAGCTGCTGCTGACCGGCGTGCTGGCCGGCCAGACCGTGGCGCAGGCCGGCAGCCTGCGCTTCCTGGCCCTGGGCGATTCCTACACCATCGGCGAAGGCGTGGCGGAAGCCCAGCGCTGGCCGCGCCAGCTGGCCCAGCGCCTGCGCGCCGACGGCGTGGACCTGGCCGATCCGCAGATCATCGCCACCACCGGCTGGACCACCGACGAACTCTCCGCCGGCATGGATGCAGCCACCCTGGTGCCGCCGTATGACTTCGTCACCTTGTCGATCGGCGTGAACAACCAGTACCGCGGCCGCGATCTCGACAATTACCGGCGCGAATTCGCCGCCCTGCTGCAGCGGGCCATCGCCCTGGCCGGGCTGCGGCCGCAGCGCGTGCTGGTGGTGTCGATACCGGACTGGGGCGTGACTGCCTTCGGCCAGGGCAGCGGCCGCGATCCGGCCGTGATCGCGCGCGAGCTGGATCAGTTCAACGCCATCAACCGCGAAGAAGCACGGCGTGCCAACGTGGCCTGGGCCGATGTCTGCGCCATCTCGCGCCGCGCCGGCGCCACGCCGGCACAGCTGGCCGAGGACGGCCTGCACCCCTCCGGCGCCCAGTACACGGCTTGGCTGAGCCAGATACTGCCGCCCGCGCGCATCGCCCTGTCATCGCCCTGACCCCGGCCGGCAACGCAACGGATACCTTGCGCGGCTAGCCTTTTCCCGGCTTGGCTACCGGGGCGTCCCATGGACCGCCTGCGTTTCCGCAGCATCTTCATTTCCGACGTACACCTGGGCACCCGCGACTGCCGCGCGGACTTTCTGCTGGATTTCCTGCGCGCGACCCGCTGCGAACGGCTGTACCTGGTCGGCGACATCATCGACATCGAAGCCATGGAGCGCTCGCCCTACTGGCCGGCGCGGCATGGCGAGGTGCTGGCGGAATTTCTCCACATCGCCGCCAACGGCACCGCGGTCATTTACCTCCCGGGCAATCACGACGCGCCGCTGCGCGGCCTGGCCGGGCAGCGCGTAGGCCAGATCGAGGTGGCGCTGGACGCGATCCACACCACTGCCGACGGCCGCCGCTTCCGCGTCAGCCACGGCGACGAGTTCGACCCGGAACACCAGGGCAAGACCTGGCTGACCTGGTTTGGCGATTACGCCTACCGCCTGATCTGCTGGGCCAACCGCAGCGTCAACACCTTGCGCCGGCGCCTGCGCCTGCCCTACTTCGCCCTGTCCATCCTGGCCAAGTCGCGCATCGGCAAGGCGCTGGCCTATATCCGCCGCTACGAGGGCCTGGCCACGCAGCGCGCACGCGAACTGGGCCTGGACGGGCAGATCTGCGGCCATATCCATTTCGGCGCCATGCGCGCGCACGACGGCGTGCTGTACCTCAACGACGGCGACTGGGTGGAACACTGCACGGCGCTGGTCGAGCACGCCGACGGCACGCTGGAACTGCTGCACTGGAGCGAACGCCGCGCCGCGCTGATGCGCGCGGCCGCGGGCGAACGCGCGCCGCAGCCGCAGCCCGTGCCGGCCTGGGCGCAGGTGCTGAACGCGCGCGCCTGAGCGGGCCTGCCGATGCGGCGCGGCGCGGCGTCGCTGTGGCAGGCCGAAAAAGAAAAAAGCCGCAGGAATCGCTTCCCGCGGCTGTTCCTTGCGCCGACCGCAATGCCCGCGCTACGGCGCCGGCTCGAAACCGCTGGCGAAGATCGAATCCGGCGACTGCGCCGCGCAGCTCTGCACGCGGATGTTGTCGACGTACCAGCCGTGCGGCAGGCGGCCCTGGGTGGTGTCGCTGGTCATGCGGAAGCGGATCTTCACCGCCTGGCCGGCGTAGGCGCTCAGATCGACCACCGACTTCATGTACGGCTGCGGATCGCCGCACCAGGCCGGCTTGTTGATCGCGGGGCCGGCCTCCAGCGGGCCGTCGAAGGGATCGGTCAGCATGGCCGTACCCGGCAGCGCGGTAAACGTGGTGCCGCCGTCGCTGGAAACCTCGATAAAGCCGCCGTCCCAGCAACCGGTGGAGCCGCGCGGCTCCAGGGTCTGGTCGTTCTGGAACTGCAGGGTCAGCGGGTTCTCGCCGCCGGGCAGCGTGATGCTCGGCGAAGTCAGGCGCTGGTCGCTGCTGCTATCGATGTCCTGGGCCAGCCAGGAGCTGCCGCTGCCGCCGTAGGGCCGCGCGGTGCTGATCGCCCAGGTGGTGCTGCCGCTGCCGGCCGAGGCGACCCAGCCGTTTGCGCCGTTTTCCACGTTTTCACTCAGCAGCACACGCGCCGCCGAACCCACGCCGCAATCGCCGGGCAGGGCCACGGTGCTGAACGGCCGGCCGGCCGAGGCCGCGCCGGTGCCGCAGATATTGTCCGAGCGCACGCGCCAGTACAGCGGGGTGTTGCTGGGCAGGTCGATATCCGGCGTGGCGCTGGTCAGCCGGGTGGTGGCGCTGAACAGGATGCTGCCGAAGGCCGCGTCGCTGGCCACTTCGAGTACGTAATCGCGGCCCTGCGCCGCGGCGGCCCAGCTGAAGGTCGGCCGCAGCGGGACATTGGTGGCGCCGGCCGCCGGCGCGGCCAGGACCGGCGCCGCCGGCGCGGCATTGGCCACGGCCAGTTCCAGCGCGCGGCTGCGGTTGGCCGAGGTCGAGGCGGCCTGCAGCTGGAAGCTGTAGTTGCCCGGCGCGACCGCGTCCAGGGTGCTGAGGTCCACGCTGGCGCTGTTGCCCGGCGCCAGGCTGGGCGGCGTGACCACGCCGGTAGCGCCGGCCGGCAGGCCGGCCAGGCTCAGGTTCACCGGCGTGACATAGCTCATCACCGAACCGACCGCGACCGCGTAGCTGGTCGTGCTGGCCGAGGTGGTGCACACCTCCTGCGAGGTATCGGGGATGCTCAGCGTGTAATCGGGCTGGGAGACGCAATTGACGCAGACCAGGGCGAAATCCTGGTCGGTGGTGTCGCCGCTGTTGGGCAGCGCGTCGGAGCTGATGTTGGCCGCCGCCACGCGCACTTCCAGCGCGCCGCCGGCCAGTGCGGCCGGCGTGAGCACCACCGATTCCACATTGTTGCGGTTGTCCGCGCTGCCGCCGGTGGCGCTGTTGCCGTCGGCGCCGAACACATTGCCAAGGTAGACGCTGGCACCGACGCCGACGCTGAGATCCAGGTCGTTGTTCCAGGCCGGCGTGGTGCCGCCCAGGCCATGGCCCGGCGCATCGGTATAGGCCAGCACGATCTGCACCGGCTTGGCCGGATCGGGCGGGGCGACATTGAGGGTCCAGCTCTCGCCGGTGTTGTCGAATACGCGGGTGTCCTGGTCGTAGTACAGCACCGGCGTGGCCGGGCCGATCAGCCAGTCGGCGCGCACGCGGCCCCAGCCCTGCCGGGAATCCGGGCGGTGGCCCATAGCCACGCCGTCGGCGTCGAAATGGCCGTTGAGATCCATGGCCGCGGCGATCAGCGCGGCCTTGATCAGCGCCGTGCTGGGCGAGGCGCCGGCGTGGGCCGTGCGGTATTTCTCGATGAACAGCGCGGACAGGCCGCTGACCTGGGGCGAGGCCATGCTGGTGCCGCATTTGTAGCCGTAGCCGGTGGCGCTGACCGGCGAATCCACCGAGCAACCTGGCGCGACCAGGTGGGGGATGCGGCGGCCGTCCAGGGCCGGGCCATGGCCGCTGTTGTCGGAAAGATCGTTGAACTGGGGAATGGCGGCGCCGGTGTTGGTCTGCGCCTTGGTCGAGCCGACGGTGATGACGTTCTTGGCCTCGTCGGGCGAGCCCTGCGAGCTGGTGCCGCCGTAGCCGTTCATGATCGACAGCACATAGGTCAGCGGCTGGTCGCCGGCGATGTCAGGCTTGGTGTCGCGGGTGCCCACGTCGACCTGGCGCGTGTCCGCGTCGTAGCCGCGCGGCGAGCCTGCCGGCCCCCAGCTGTTGCCGGAAATGTCGGCACCGTTGTCCTGCGACTGGCGCATCAGCTTGAGCATGCCGCCGGCCTGGGTGAACGTCGGGTCGTAGACCTGTTCGATCAGCTTGGCGCCCGGCGCCATGCCCAGACCGCGGCGGAAACCGTTGGCATCGTTGCTGCCTGAGCTGCCGTCGCCGGCCATGATGCCGGCGGTGTGGGTGCCGTGATCGTCGGTGGCCGTGCCGCCGCAGGTGTCGCCGGTACACGGCAGCATGCGGCCGACCAGGTCGGGATGGGTGTCGAAGATGCCGCCGTCCACGTTGGCGATCTTCACGCCGTTGCCGGTGACGCCGGCCGTGCCCAGCCAGGCCAGGTAGCCCGGCACCGGCAGATTGGTGGCGCCGAGGTTGTTGGCGGTGATCTGGTTGGCCAGCTCGGCGCGCTTGCCGCCATCGCGCGGCACCGGATCCAGTGCGTATACGCCGGGCATCTGCGCCAGCTGTTGCAGCGCCTGGGCGTTGGCGCCTTCGAGTTCGACGATCTCGAATTCGCGGTCGATCACGCTGCGCTTGCCCACGCTGACGCCGCTGGCGCGCAGCGCCGCGTCGGCGATGCCGGCGCCGCGATACAGCATGGCGCGCCATTGCTGCTCGCCGCGCAGCAGGCCGTCGTTGACATTGGCAGTCTTGTACTTTGCAAGAAAGTCGCCACTCCAGCGCAACGCGCCGCTGCGCTGGCGCGCCTGCGCCAGGGCCGCGCTGTCGGCCCAGACCACGTAGCTGAACGGCGCGATGTACTGCAGCGGCCGCACGCCGGCGGCGGTGAGGGAATCCAGCCACTCCTGCTTGACCGGGCCGTCGAACTGGACCAGGCGCAGCGCCTTGCCGTCGCCATATTCCTTGGTGTTGGCCGCGCTGTCCTGGCGCGGATCGAAGCTGCGGTAGCCCAGGTCCAGGCTGAAGGTTTCCGCCTCGCCGGCACCGCTGCCGCTGCCGCGCACCCAGGCGAAGCTGCCGTAATCGTGCACCACGCTGGCGCCGCGGGCGACGGCGCGCGGCACCTGGTCGCGGGGAATGCGGGCGTAGTCCGCGGCCAGGGCGGATCCGGAAACCAGCGCGGCAATGGCCAGCGCCAGCGCTGAACGATGCGGTAGTGACATGTCTTGACCTCGATTCGGGAAAAGCGCGGCTTGCCCCTGGTTCGCGCCGTGTTCTGTTGCGGTCGTCAGCACCGCGCGGCGGTGCTGAATTGTCGATATTGCAAGATTTCAGGGCCGGCCGACTGCACGGAGCCTGCAATCCGTACAGGTCTGAACGAAGCGTGGCTGCGCTCCGCTCCGGCGCGCGCCGGAGGCGGATCGCGCCCTGCAGAAATGGCCATGCGCCGCCGGCAGGCGCCGGACCTGAAGACCCAGAAAAGATGCATCCCGCGAATGAGTTTTTGCCGGCAACACCTGGGCCGGCGGACCCATGTCTGGTTTTTCCGCCCGCAGAAACGCAAACACCGGATGACGGGCATCCGGTGCGGCGGGGTCAGGCGCGGGAAGGCAGAAGGCCGCACCGGTGGCCGGTGCGGCCTTCCCGCGCGGATCAGAACGGGATTTCGGTAATCCGGATCACCACTTCGGCCGAGGCTTCGTGGCCGTGGTCGTCGGTGATGGTGTAGCGCAGCTTGCCGCGGCCGTTGGTGCCGTGCTGGTGCTCGAAGCGGATGGTGCCGTCCGGGTTGATGCTCACGGTGCCGCGGTGCGGGCCGAGGTTTTCCACCGCGATCACGCGCAGGGTGTCGCCGTCGGGATCCGAGTCGTTGGCCAGCACGGCGAGGTTGGCCCCGACGCCCTTGAGCATGCCGAACTCGTCCGGCATAGCGACCGGGGGCCGGTTGCCGCCGCTGCCGCCCACGGTGACGCTGACGCGCGCGGTCGCCGTCTGGCCGCGCGAATCGCCGGCCACGTAGGTGAAGCTGTCGGTGCCCTCGAAGCCGGCGGCCGGCGTATAGGTCACGCTGGCATCCCGGTTGATGACGACCTGGCCATGCGCCGGCGTGCCGACCGAGGCCACCGTGAGCGGATCGTTTTCCGGATCGCTGTCGTTGTCCAGCACGCGGATATTCACCGGCGTGCCCACCGCGGTGCTGGCGCTGTCATCGGCGGCGACCGGCGGCCGGTTGACGCCGTCGCCGCCGACGGTGACGCCGACGAAGGCGGTGTCGGTGCCGCCGTGGCCGTCGCTGATGGTATAGGTGAACACCTGGATGCCGACATGGACCGGCGACGGCGTGAACGTGACGCCGGTGGCGGTGTAAGTGACCGAGCCGTGCGCCGGCTGGGTCACGCCGGTCACCGTCAGCGTATCGTTTTCAGGATCGGTGTCGTTGCCCAGCACGTCGATGGTTACGGCCGGCGAACCGAACGGGATTGCGATGGCATCGTCGACCGCGTCCGGCGCGGTGTTGGCGTAGGTGCGCGGCCCCAGCGTGGTGGTGGTCGTGGCGCGCTCGAAGCGGTAGACGTCGACGGTGCGCTTGTGCTGGGCCGGATTGCGCAGCGCGCGCTCGATCCAGGCCGCCGGCGCGGCGACCGGCTCGCGCTTCCATTCCACCGAGTCCTTGCCCGGCTGGGCGGCCGGCGCCGGGGTCGAGGTTTCCTCGACACTGAGGAATTCGATATCGACGCGGCGGTTCTTCTGCCGGTTGGCTGCGGTGTCGTTGGGGAAGCTCGGATTCAGCTCGCCGGCGCCGCGGGTGTCGATCTGCTCCGCCGGCACGCCGCGCGAAACCAGGTAGGCCTTGGCGCTGGCGGCGCGGCGCTCGGACAGCGCCTGGTTGTAGGCCTCGCTGCCGACGCTGTCGGTATGGCCGGTGATGGTGATGCGGCTGACGCGGGTGTTGCCGTTGAGCTTGGCCAGCAGCGCATCCAGCGCCGCGATCGCGTCGGGGCGCAGGTCCGCATGGTCGAAATTGAAGAAGGCATCGCCGTCCAGGCGCACGTCGTTGCGCACCAGGGTGGGCTCGGCCGCCGCCTGCGCGACCTGCGGCGCCGGCGTGACCACCTCGACCATGCGGTAGGGCTCGCGCGGGCGGTAGCTCTGGCCGAATTCGTAGCGCAGGCTGAGCCAGCCGCGGGTGTCGTTCTCGTCAAACTCGAAATCGCCGGACTTCTTCAGCTGCTCGCCGTCCAGCGACAGGCTCCAGCCGGTGTTGCGGATGTACTTGTCCACACCGAGCGAAAGCGTCAACTGGTCGGAATTGTACTTGCCGCGCTCGTAATCCAGGCCGCCGCGGATGCGCCACAGGGAATCGTCGAAATAGCGGCCCAGGCGCAGGCCTATGCCATGGTCGTAGGGATGCTCGAACGCGTCGGTGATGAGCGTCGTGGTCTGCAGCTGGGTATAGGCGTGGCCGTTCTCCACGCCGCTCAGCGTCGCAGTGGTGACATCGGTGGTGCTGCCGATGAAACGCTTGCCGCTGATCGCGCCGGACAGATAGCCGTCGACGAAGAAATCGTTCTTCTGGTAGCCCACGCCGACCGTCGCCTTGCGGTCATTCCACACGTTCTGGTCCACCGCGACGAAGGCCTTGGCCACGCGCACGCTGTCGGGATTGTCGATGGTGTCCTGGCGGGTCTTGCCGCCGAGTAGCCAGTGGTAGTCGAACTGTACGCCGCCGGCGCCGCCCTGGGCCAGCCAGAGCTGGCCTATCCAGGCGGAATCGCCGTCGAAGCCGAAGATGCCCAGGGCCTCGCCGTTGACGTCGCCGTCCTCGTTCACCCCCAGGCTGACGCGGGCGTTGGCGCCCACATAGGTCAGCGGAATGCTGGGATCGTTGGCCGCCGGCCTGTCCGGGGCGGCGGTGTTCTGCGCGGCGGCGGCGGAGCACAGGGCGAAGGAAATGCTCAGGGCGAGCAGCGAACGGCGCATAGAAATTCTCCAGAATCCATGGAACAGGGGCCAGGCGCGGCGATTATTACCGAAGCGTTGCGGGGCCAGAATCCGGGAAGTTCACCGCTGAACGTGAAATTTCTCTGGATTGCGACGCGCTTCGCGCCACCTCTGCGGCCCGCGTGGCGTTTTCGCCCCGCGGCCGGCCCGGCGTGTAGACGCGCGAGCGGCGCCTTCCCCCCAAGCCGGCCTTGCGCCGGCGCCGGCCCGCCCGCATCTGGCCAGGCGTTATCATGCCCCTCTGTCCGCCAGGCCTAGCCAAACTCATGAATCTCGATCCCGCCGTCCGTACCCGAATCGACCAGCTGCTGCAGGGCAATCGCATCGTCCTGTTCATGAAAGGCACGCGCCACGCGCCGCGCTGCGGCTTCTCCGCCGGCACGGCGGGCATTCTCAACGGCCTGCTGGACGACTATGTCAGCGTCGACGTGCTGGCCGACCCGGAGATCCGCGAGGGCATCAAGGTCTACGGCAACTGGCCGACCATCCCGCAGCTGTACGTGGACGGCGAACTCGTCGGCGGCGCCGACATCGTCGCCGGCATGGCCAATTCCGGCGAGCTGCACGAACTCCTGGGCCTGCCCAAGCCCGACCGCACGCCGCCAGACATCACCATCACCGACGCCGCCGCAGAAGCCATGCGCGCCGGCCTGGCCGAGGCAGAAGGCGCCCTGCATCTGTCCATGGATGCGCGTTTCCAGGCCAACTTCTTCCTGCGCGAAGCCGAGGGCAACGAGATCCGCGCCCAGTCCAACGGCATCGAAGTGCTGATGGACATAGCCACCGCCCAGCGCGCCCGCGGCATCGTGATCGACTGGGTGGACACCGTGCAGGGCAGCGGCCTGTCCATCACCAACCCGAACGCGCCGCCGGCGGTGCAGCCGCTGGACGTGCAGACGCTGAAGACGCGCCTGGAGCGCGGCGATATCCGCGTGATCGACGTGCGCCCGGCGCAGGACCGTGCGCTGGCGCCCTTCCCCGCCGCGCAGGTGCTCGACGAGGACAGCGTGGCCCAGCTCGCCGCCCTGCCCAAGGAGCAGCCGCTGGCCTTCCTTTGCCACCACGGCAATTCCAGCCGCGGCGCCGCGGAGCATTTCCGCGGCCTGGGCTTCCGCCAGGTGTTCAATGTGGAGGGCGGCATCGATGCGTGGTCGCGGCTGGTCGACCCGTCGGTGCCGCGTTACTGAAGGCCGGGATTCGCTATTCGGGGTGTGGGACTGGAGACGCTGGCGGGCGTGATGCGGCGCAACTCGGGGCGTCTTTCACATCCGCTTAGCGTCTTGCACGCCAGGCGGCGCGGCATGTTGCAGGTGCACGCAATCTCTGCGCCGGACTTAATGAAAATGGCACAGCGGATGCAAAAGCCGCTGCTATACTTGGGCGAGAACTGACTATTCCAGGTAGCGCGCACGAACGCGCTGCGTACCGCAACAGGGGGGACAGTCGATGCGCTCAGCCATGACAGCAATCGCCATGGCGGTATTGCTCACAGCCTGCGGCGGCGGCCGCGAGCAGACCGCCGCCAGCGCCTGCGAGGCGGCGGTCAAGGCCAAGCTGGCCAACCGCACCTTTGAACTCGATCTCAAGGACTTGGCCGCAAGGGCCAAGGCCGAGACGCCCGATACCTTGTACCTGACCTCGCAGATCGTGTTCGACAAGGGATTGACCAGCGAATACCGGCAGTCGGTCGAATGCAAGGTGCGTTTCGAGAACGGCAAGGAGCCGTCGGTGATCCTGCTCCAGTTCAACTGGAGCATGGATGACGCCAACAAGGGCAAGTAGCCCGTCCGACTGCACCGCGGCCTGCGGCGGAACGCCGGGGCCGTGACGGTGCTTGCGCCGCGCGAAGGTGTTGCGCCGGCTGCAACGGCACTGCAACCGTGCCGCCGCAGCCGCCACGGGGCGGCGCCTCAGAAGCGCAGATGCTTGACCGACTGCCCTTCGTCGCGGATTTCCTTGAGCGCGTCGATGCCGATGCGGATTTGCGCCTCGACGAATTCGCCAGTGACCTTGCGGTCGCTTTCCTCGGTCTTCACGCCTTCGGGAATCATGGGCTGGTCCGACACCAGCAACAGCGCGCCGGTGGGAATCTTGTTGGCGAAGCCGACACTGAAGACCGTTGCAGTTTCCATGTCGATGGCCATGCAGCGCGTGCGGCGCAGATAGGCCTTGAATGCGTCGTCGTGTTCCCACACGCGGCGGTTGGTGGTGTAGACCGTGCCGGTCCAGTAATCGCGGCCGTGGTCGCGCACCGTGGAGGACACCGCGCGCTGCAGCGTGAACGCCGGCAGGGCCGGCACTTCCGGCGGGAAATAGTCGTTGGAGGTGCCTTCGCCGCGCAGTGCAGCTATGGGCAGGATCAGGTCGCCGAGCTGGTTCTTTTTCTTCAGCCCGCCGCATTTGCCGAGAAACAGCACGGCCTTGGGCATAACCGCCGACAGCAGATCCATGATGGTCGCCGCGGTCGGGCTGCCCATGCCGAAATTGATGATGGAGAGCCCATCGGCATGGGCGCTGGGCATGGCCTTGTCGCGTCCGCGGACTTCAACACCATGCCACTTTGCAAACAGTTCCACATAGTTGCTGAAATTGGTCAGCAGTACGTACTTGCCGAACTCTTCCAGCGGCACGCCGGTATAACGCGGCAGCCAGTTGCTGACGATCTCGTTCTTGTCTTTCATGGATTTCCCCGTGCATTCCCGCGCCGTGCGGGACAGGGTTACCGGCGACGCCACGCCGGCGATGTTCTGATTTTTGTGGCGCGGAGTCTAACAGGCCGCCCCTGCGCCGGGAATGAACGAAAACCCATGAAACCTGCACAGCACCGCTGCGCACGGCACAGCGGCCAGGCGGCATAATCGCCGCGCGCGGATACGCGAGCGGGGGACGGCTATGGCATCGGGCGCGATCGACCTGCATCGGCACGACTCGGCCCTGGGCGTCTGGGACATCGCCCAGCGCCGGCCGCATCCGGCCCTGCGCCGCCATGTGCTGCAGTTCTGGCATGGCGCCGGCCGGGTCACCTACCAGCGCGACCGTATCCTGCCCCAGGCGCGCAGCTATCTGCTGATCAACCTCGGTCCGCCGCAATACCTCTGCCTGCCCGGTCCGCCGGAAGTGCGCATCGTCTTCGACGACATCTGGTTCTCCGGCCTGTACGAAGGCCCCATCGAATGCGCCGCGCCGTACGGATCGGTACTGCTGGGCGTCGCTTTCGGCGCCGCCGGCGCGGCCAGCCTGCTGCCCTGGTCCCAGGCCGAACTGGCCAACCGCACCGGTCCGCTGCGCGAGCTGGCCGGCCCGGCGGCGACGCGGCTGCGCGAGCAGTTGCTGAATACCGCCTCGGTCGCGCAGCGCCTGGATCTGGTCGAGGACTGGCTGCTCGACACCTGCCTCAGCGGCCGCAGCGTGCATCCGCTGGTGCACTGGACGCTGGGACGCATCGCCGACAGCGGCGGCCGCGTGCGCACCGAGGATCTGGCCCGCGACGCCGGCTGCAGCCGCAAGCACCTGAGCGCCCTGCTCAGCCGCGCCGTAGGCCTGCCGCCCAAGTCGCTGGCGCGCATCCACCGCTTCCAGCACGCGCTGGGCTGCCTGGGCGGCGGCGCGCCGGACTGGGCCGCGCTGGCGGCCGACTGCGGCTATTACGACCAATCCCATCTGATCCGCGATTTCCAGCAGTTCAGCGGCCTGAGCCCGGCCGCCTTCCTGCGCAGCGCGCAGCCGGATCCGGGCAGCGTCGTGGTCCGGTGACATTTTTCCAATACCCGGCGCCGCCGGGGTGCCAGTCTGGTCGCACGTCAACACAGGAGGGGTGTCATGCCGGCAATCAATTATTGGGCGGTAGTGGCGGCGGCAATCGCCGGTTTCGTCATCGGTGGCCTGTGGTATTCGCCGCTGCTGTTCGGCAAGGCCTGGCAGCGCGAGGTGGGCCTGAGCGACGCGGAGCTGGCGCGCGGCAACATGGCGCGCATCTTCGGCCTGTCCTTAGTCCTCAGCCTGCTCGCGGCCTGGATGTTCGCGATCTTCCTCGGGCCGCGGCCGCCGATGGCCTTCGGCCTGGGCGCGGGCTTCGCCGCCGGCCTGTTCTGGGTGGCCACCAGCTTCGGCACCAACTATCTGTTCGCGCGCCGCAGCCTGAAGCTGTTCCTGATCGACGGCGGCTATCACACGCTGCAGTTCAGCGCGATCGGACTGATCCTGGGCCTGTGGCATTGAACGCAGGATTCCGGCCGTAGGAGATCATCCGGCGGCGGCGCCTGGAAAAGCGCACGCCGCCAGCCCGGTCCAGCTGCGACTGAACGCGGGATTCGTCGCGACTCCGCTGCCGTGCGCAAGGCACGCCACGAACCCGGGCGGCCGCTGGCAGCGCGATTGCGGCCCGCAAGAGCCGCGCGGCAGGCCGTCTCCGCCAGCCTGGCGCGCCCGCCCCTGTTCGTCGCGGCGGCAGGCAGCGTAGGGTGCGGCTTCCTCACCCGGGATTCCGCCATGCAAGCCGACTGGTATTTCGATTTCATCTCGCCCTTCGCCTGGCTGCAGTTACGCAAGGTGCTGGCCCTGCGCGAGCGCATCGCCGTGCGTCCCGTGCCCATCCTGTTCGCCGCCGTGCTGGACCAGCACGGCCAGCTCGGACCGGCCGAGATCCCGGGCAAGCGCGGCTTCACCTACCGCTTCGTGCAATGGCAGGCCGCGCGCCAGGGCGTGCCGCTGCGCTTTCCGCCGGCGCATCCGTTCAACCCGCTGCAGGCGCTGCGCCTGTGCATCGCCGCCGGCACGACCTGGCCGGCGGTGGAACGCATCTTCGAATACATCTGGCAGCACGGACAGCCCGCCGACAGCATCGCCAGCCTGGGCGAGGCCGCCGCCGCGCTGGGCATCGCCGATCCGGAAACCGCGCTGGGCGCCGAATCCGTCAAGCAGCAGCTGCGCGACAACACCGCCCAGGCCCTGGCGGCCGGCGTGTTCGGCGTGCCCACGCTGCGCCTGGACCAGGAACTGTTCTGGGGCGACGATGCCACCGGCATGGCGCTGGACTACCTCGCCGATCCGCATTGCTTTGAGCGCGGCGAATACGCGCGCATCGCGGCGCTGCCGCAGGCGGTGCAGCGCCGGCGGGGCTGAGGCCGGGATTCGGGATTTGCAGAGCGGTGTCGCGCCGTGGCTAGTGCTGTGCAAGGGTTTCGCGCAGCGCCTGCAGGGCCAGTTCGACGGCGGCGGCGTCCACGTCGAGATGGGTCACCGCGCGCAGGGTGCGCGGGCCCATCTCGCTGACGCGCACGCCGCGGTGCAGCAGTGCGGCGCTGAGGCGCGGCGCGTCCAGGTCCGGGCGCAGCACATCGAAATAGACCAGGTTGGTCTGCACCGCCGCCAGGTCTATGCCCAGGCCGTCGATGGCGGCGATGCCGCGGGCCAGGGCCTGGGCATTGGCGTGATCCTCGGCCAGGCGTTCCACGTGATGGTCCAGCGCGTAGTCGCAGGCCGCGGCGATGATGCCGCTCTGGCGCATGGCGCCGCCCCAGCGCAGCTTGAGGCGGGTGGCCTCATGGATGAAATCGGCCGGGCCGGCCAGCACCGCGCCGCCGGGCGCGCCCAGGCCCTTGGAGAAGTCGATCCAGACCGAGTCGTAGTGTTCCGCGTAGCGCGCGACGCTCACGCCCGAGGCCACTGCCGCATTGAACAGCCGCGCACCGTCCATGTGCGTGGCCAGGCCGTGGGCCCTGGCCGCCGCGGCGACCTCGTCCAGCTGCGCCAGCGGCCAGATCGTGCCGCCGCCGAGGTTCGCGGTCTGCTCCACTTCCAGCAGGCGCTGGCGCGGCGCGTAGGGGCGGTCCGGCCGCAGCACGGCCCGCAGCTGGGCCGCGTCGAAGCGGCCGCGGTCGCCGGCGATGGCAGTGAGCATGACGCCGGCCAGCGCGGCCGGGCCGCCGCCCTCGAAGCCGATCAGGTGCGAGGTCACATCGCAGATCACCTCGTCGCCGGGACGGCAGTGCACGGCCAGGGCGATCTCGTTGCACATGGTGCCCGAAGGCAGGTACAGCGCCGCCGGCTTGCCCAGCAGCGCGGCGCAGCGTTCGACCAGGCGATTGACGCTGGGGTCCTCGCCGGCGCGCTCGTCGCCCACTTCGGCCGCAGCCATCACCGCGCGCATGGCCGCGCCGGGGCGGGTCTTGGTATCGCTGAAGAAGTCGACGAATCCAGCCACGGCGCTGCTCCCGGCAAAGAAGCCAAGCATTGCGGTACTGGCCGCACTACCGCAAGCGGCGCCGGCGCGTAGAATCGGCGGCACCATGAAAGCCCTGACCTGCCTGCTCGCCGTGCTGGGCGCCAGCGCCTGCACCGCCGCCATCGCGGCCTCCAACACCGCCTACCGCTGCACCGATGCCAGCGGCGCGATCGCGTTCCAGGACAAGCCCTGCCGCAGCGGCCAGCAGAGCCAGTCCTTCGAATACCAGCGCGATCCGCCGCCCGCGCCGGCCGATCCCGCCGCCAGCCCGGACCCGGCAACCCTGACCGCCGAAGCCGAGCCCGAACCGCCCGCCTCCGTGCCCGCGCCGCCGCCGCCGCGGCCACCCGTCCCGCCGGTGTTCAAGTGCGTGCGCGCCGACAACGACAAGGTCTACTACAGCGACACCGGCGAAACCCGGCCCTACCAGGTGCCCGCCGGCGTGCTGGGCGCGCCGGGCAGCTCGCTGGGTTCCAGCGCCGTGCCGTCGGCGCCGGAACTCAACCGTCCGGGCGTCGCCGCGCCCAGCATCGCCTCGGCCTATGTGGAAGTGCGCGACCGCTGCGAACAGCTCAGCCCCGCCGAAGCCTGCCGCGTACTGCGCGGCCAGCTGGACGAAAACCTGACCCGCCAGCGCAACGCCAGCCGGGAAGAGCGCGAAGGCCTCGCGCGCGAGGCCCATGCCCTGGCCGACAAGGTCGCCGGCTGCTGATGCGTTTTCGCCCAGACCGGGCGAGAGCCAGCAACGGCGCGGCCTGCAGCGATTCATCCACAGGCTTTTCCGCGCGCTTGTCCACAGCGGCTGTGGACAACCCGCAGGGGATTTTTACTCAAATAAACTTTGAGCAATTATCCACCCAACACAGCGGAACCTGCTCAATCTTTGCGCAAAGCGGGCCGCACCCGCGCCAGCACTGGCACAGCGGCCACTGTGCACAGACTTGTCACCACGGTTGTCCACAGGTCCTGTGGATAGCGCGCGCTGCACTGGCGAAGAATTGCGCAAAGCGTGCGAAAGCGAGCTGCACCAACGCCTGCAGCGTTTCATCCACAGGCTTGTTCCGGGTAGTTTCCACAGCCGCTGTGGATTACGCGGCGCAGAGAAACCCACAGGGAAAAACCCTCAGGCGCCACGGGCCCGCGCAACGCTGCGCGCAGGCGCGGAAGACGGCGAAAAACCGCTGCGGAACGCCTGTACGCCGTGCTGCACCGACGTGCGATCGGCAGCGAAGCTGCGCGCACACACAAGACGGCGGCGCCGGCGAGGGCCGCAGGGACGCACGGCAGCAAGCGCTGGCGAAAGTTTGCGCAAAGCGTGCGAAAGCCAGCTGCACCAAGGCCTGCAGCAATCCATCCACAGGCTTGTTCCGGGTGGTTTCCACAGGCGCTGTGGATTAACGGCGACACCGCGGCGTTCGATGCGCGCTCACGCTGATCGCGCCACCCTTGCTGCGGCGGCACGCCGATTGCCGTCACCGATCAGTGTCAGCGTCGCGCGCAGACGACGTCCGCCGATCACGCCGACAACGCCTCACCCAGCCCGCGAAAGCCCGCTGGCCAAAGATTGCGCAAAGCGTGCGGAAGCCAGCTGCACCAAGGCCTGCAGCAATCCATCCACAGGCTTGTTCCGGGTGGTTTCCACAGGCGCTGTGGATTAACGGTGACGCTGCCGCGCTCGATGCGCGCTCGCGCTGACCGGCATCGCCTTTGCTGCGTCCACCCGTCGACCACTGCCACCGATCCGTGTCAGCGTCGCGCGCAGGCAATGCCCGCCGGTCACGCCGACAACGCCTCACCCAGCCCGCGAAGGCCCGCTGGCCAAAGATTGCGCAAAGCGTGCGGAAGCCAGCTGCACCAAAGCCTGCAGCAATCCATCCACAGGCTTGTTCCGTGTGGTTTCCACAGGCGCTGTGGATTACCGCCCGGAAGCCGGCGATGCAGTGATGGCAACAGCCGCCGGATTGCCGCGGCGACGCTCAGGGCACCAGTTGCAGCGGCGGCCGCGGCGCGTGGCGGCGTTCGTGGTCCAGCAGCCAGCGCTTGATCGGCAGGCCGCCGCCGAAGCCGGTGAGGCTGCCGTTGGCGCCGATCACACGATGGCAGGGCACGATGATCGGAACCGGATTCGCACCGTTGGCCGCGCCGACGGCGCGGCTGGCATTGGGCCGGCCCAGACGCTGGGCCAGTTCGCCGTAGCTGATGGTGCAGGCATGGGGAATCTGCAGCAGCGCCGTCCAGACCTCGATCTGGAACGGCGTGCCCTGCAGATCCAGCGCCAGCCCGGACAGAGCGAACGCGCACCGCTCGCCGGCGAAGTATTCGCGCAGCTGCTGCGCCGCGGCAGCCAGCGGGCCGGCGTCGCGGGCAATGCCCACCGCCGGCATGGCCGGGCGGCCGTCGTGCGGAAAGTCGATCGCGCGCAGGCCGCGGCGGCCGCCGGTCAGCAGCAGCGGGCCTATGGGCGTATCAAGAATGTCGTAGACCAGTCCGTCCATGGCTTCGTCCGGCGCAGGGGTTGGGAGCGGGGATTGGGGATGACGGGATTCGGGATTCGCAAGAGCAATCCGCAGCCTGGGCATTCTCGCATCGGCGCACTCATGCGCCATCGGTCCTCGCCGCGAATCCCGCTTTCACGATTCCGAATCCCGACTCTCCAATCCCGCCTCAAGCCGCCCGCCACAGCAACAGCACCGCATACGCCCGGAACGGCCGCCAGGCCTGGCTGGCTTCCTCCA
Organism: Tahibacter harae; assembly: GCF_024437735.1. GTDB lineage: Bacteria > Pseudomonadota > Gammaproteobacteria > Xanthomonadales > Rhodanobacteraceae > Tahibacter > Tahibacter harae. The sequence goes on from NZ_JANFQO010000018.1 coordinate 65,115, forward strand.
GCGCGCGCGGGCTGAGCGTGGTGCCGGGCTGCAGCACCTTGCGCAGCACGATGTCGGCGGCGGGGAAGGCGTCGGCGTCGCGCAGCGCGCGCATGGCCATGTAGTGCGCGGTCCAGGCGCCTATGCCGCGCACCGCGGTGCAGCGGGCGACGAATTCGGCCGGAATCTGTCCGGGTTGGAATGACAGCTCGCCGGCGGCCACCGCCGAGGCCAGCGCGTGCAGGGTGGCCACGCGCGCGCCGGGCAGGCCCAGCGCGTCGAGATTGGCCGTGGCCAGCGCGGCTGCGCCGGGAAACAGGCTGTGGCAGGGTTCGCCGGCCGCTGCCGCGGCGATGCGCTGCGCATGCCGCGCAACCAGGCGCCCGGCAATGGTGCGCGCCGCGGCCACAGTGATCTGCTGCCCCAGCACCGCGCGCACGCCCAGCTCGAAGCCGTCCCAGCAGCCCGGCACACGGATATCGCCATGTACCCGCAGCAGCGCCGCCAGGCGCGGATCGCGCCCCAGCGCACGGCGTATGCGCGCCTGCGGCGCATCCACATCGAACAGCAGGCGCAGGCGCGCCAGCACCAGCGGCAGTGCGGCGGGGTCAGCGTGTTCAACCGTGACCGCGCCCGTGCCCAGGTCGAACTGCAGCCAGCCGGGCTCGCCAGCGTGGAGGAAACTGCGCCGGTAGCGCCCGGCCTCGACCAGCTCCACGCCGGGAATCGCGCGCCGCGCGTAGAAGGCCAGCACCTGTTCCGCCGGATAGCCGCGCGGCAATTCCAGCCGGGCGTGCTGCACGGCCGGCGCAGGCTGCACGCCGGCCTCCGCCGTCTTGCGCCGCATGTTCAGAAGCCGTAGCGCAGGAAGCCGCCGTCGACGGCGATGCATTCGCCGCTGACATAGCTTGCCGCCGGCAAACACAGGAAGGCCACCGCGGCGGCGACTTCCTCGGGCTCGCCTATGCGCTGCAGCGGCGTGCGGTCGAGTACTTCCTCCAGATAGTCCGCATCGGCCAGGGCCGGCTCGGAACGCTGCGTGCGGATGTACCAGGGCGCCACTGCGTTGACGCGGATGCCGTCGCCGGCCCATTCGCAGGCCAGGTTGCGCGTGAGCTGGTGCAGCGCGGCCTTGGTCATGCCGTAGGGCGAGCCGGTGCGCACATGGGTCAGGCCGGATACCGAACCCACGTTGACGATGGCCGCGGCGCCGTGCTCGGCCAGCTGCGCGTGGGCCAGGCGGCACAGCTCGAAGGCGCTGAAGACGTTGGTATCGAACAGGGCGCGGTACTCGGCCTCGGCATAGTCCAGGGTCGGCTTGCGCACATTGGTGCCGACGTTGTTGACCAGCACCGAGAGCGAACTGCCGCGGTCGGCGATCCAGTCGAACAGCTCCAGGCGCTGCTCGCGCTCGGCCATGTCGGCGGCGAACGCGGCAATGTCGCGGCCGGGGAATTCCTCGGCCAGATCGGCACAAACCTGCTCCAGGTGCACGCCGTCGCGCGCCACCAGCAGCACATCGGCGCCCAGCGCGGCCAGCTCGCGCGCGCAGGCCAGGCCTATGCCCTTGCTCGCGCCGGTTACCAGCGCCGTCCGTCCGTCCAGTCGCCAGCGTGATGCGATAGTCATTGCGGCAGCTTCCACCTTGTTGCCCGGCCCCCGGGGGCGCAGACTTTAGCGCAGCCCGGCTCCGGAGAAGGTCGTGACGCGCGTGCTTGTGTTCTGTCTTGCCCTGTCCGCCCTCGCCGGCTGCTCCGGCGCCGACAAGGCCGCGCCACCACCGGCGCCTCCGGCCGTCCTGTCCGACCAGCAGCAGCAAGCCCTGCAGAAAGCCCAGGCCCTGCGCGACCAGCACGCCGAGCAGCGCAAGGCCGAGCTGGACGCACGCATGGACCAGGCCGAGAACGGCCAGTAGGCCCGGATCTGTAACCATCCGATACAGCCGGGTCCGCAGCAGACCCGTTCGGTTACCATCGCGCCGCCCCGCTAACGCAAGGAGACAGCACTATGCTCTGGCAAAAAAGTCGTCGCAGCGACAATGTCGTTTCTTCCAGTGGCGGCGGCGGCCGGCGCATGGGCGGCGGCCCGGGCCTGGGCATAGGCGGCATCGTCCTGGTATTCCTGATCAGCTGGGCCCTGGGCAAGAACCCGCTGGAAATGCTCTCGCTGCTGATGCAGGACGGCGGCAGCCCGTCCCAGCCGCAGACCCAGCAGGCGCCGCCGTCGACCCAGACCACCGATTTCGTGCGCGCCATCCTCGGCAGCACCGAGGATGTCTGGGGCCAGATCTACGCCTCCGCCGGCCAGCGCTACCAGGCGCCGCGCCTGGTGCTGTTCCAGCAGGGCGTGAATTCCGCCTGCGGCATGGCCACTTCGGCGGTGGGCCCGTTCTACTGCCCCGGCGACCACCAGGTCTATCTCGACACCAGCTTCTTCGACGAACTCTCCGGCCGCTTCAAGGCCGCCGGCGATTTCGCCCGCGCCTACGTGATCGCGCACGAGGTCGGCCACCACGTGCAGAACCTCATGGGCGTGATGGACAAGAGCGAACAGCTGCGCCGCCAGGGCGCATCCATGGAAGGCGCCGAAGGCCTTTCCGTGCGCCAGGAACTGCAGGCCGACTGCTTTGCCGGCGTGTGGGCCAACCATGCCCAGCGCCAGCTGCAATGGCTGGAAAACGGCGATGTCGAATCCGCCCTGGCCGCGGCCACCGCCATCGGCGACGACAAGCTGCAGAAGCAGTCGCGCGGCTACGTGGTCCCCGATTCCTTCACCCACGGCAGCTCGGCCCAGCGCGTGCGCTGGTTCCGCCTGGGCCTGGAGCGCGGCGACCTGGCGCTCTGCGACACCTTCCGCGCGCAGCAGCTCTGATCGGCGGCCGGCCCTGAACCGGCCGGACAATCCGCAGGAAAGCACCGGAGCGCGGCCCGACCGCCGCGCTTCGCCGGCAAATCCACGCAGGGCATGGACGGTGGACCCGCGACGCCCACGCAGCCGAAGCAGGTGGCAGCAGGGTGACTGCCCTCACGCGCTGCCACGCCGGTAGGGACGGTTCCGGCGCCCAGCACGACCGGGGGGGCGACAACGCTGCGCGGCCGCCGCGGGTCCGATCCAGAAGAACGGAACGCGGCGGCAAATCACCTCAGCGCCGGCTGTGCCAGACCGAAGCGCCGATCAGGAACTGCGCCAGCCAGTAGCTCGCCAGCACATAGATGCGGCCGTGCTGCACCGGCGTATGAAAGCGGTCGAAGGCCAGCAGCGCATCGGACACGACGAAACTCAGCCCGCCGAACGCCGCGTACACGCTGCCCGCATGCGCCCGCGCCAGCGCGACCGCCGCGGCCTGCGCGGCCATCGCCGCGAGCGCAATCACATACACCAGCACCGGCGCGCGCAGCGCCTCGGGCAATTTCGGCCACAGGACCGCCAGCACGCCGCCGGCCAGCAGCGCATAGGCCAGGAACGGCCAGCGCCAGGGACTGAAGCCGCGGTGCCGGGTGAACGCGAACAGGTAGGCCAGGTGCGCCAGCAGGAAGCTGCCCAGGCCGAACACGAACCGGTCCTGCGGCAGCATCAGAAACACATCGCCCAAGGTCGACAGCAGCAGGCCGGCCAGCACGGCGGTGCGGTAAGGCGCCTGCGCCTGCGGCGCGCGCAGCACCAGCGCGGCGACCAGCAAGGTGGTCAGCGGCTTGAACACGTAGTGCAGCCATTCGCCGCCGGCGATCACGGCCGAGGCCGTACCCACCAGCGCGCTCAACGCAATCAGCACGGCCCAGCCGCGCAGGCCCGGCATGGCGCCGGCGCTTTCCGTCTGCATCACGATTCCCCGCTCCGCCGCAAGACTCTCAGCCTAGCCAAGCCGCGGCCCGCCGCCTAGCCGGTTGCGCAATCTGCCAACACGCACACGGCCGCGACAGCTTTGCGCGCCATCATCCGTCCTTGGCCAGGCGCGGCGCCGCGCGCCGCAAAAGGGGAAAACCATGCATACGCGCATTCTTGCCGGCATCGCCCTGCTCGCCGCCGCTGCAGTCCGGGCCGACGACACCGTGTTCGCCACCAGCTTCGAGCGGCCCTGGGTTTCCGGCTACCACGTCGGTTACCAGCGCGACCTGTATCCGACCGCGGAAATCGACTTCAGCGCCGTCACCCACATCGTCGTCGGCCGCATCACGCCCAATGCCAACGGTACGGTCAACACGCATTTCGACATCGACAACGTCAACGGCCCGGTCTGGGCCCGCGGCGTCGCGGCCGCGGCGCATGCGGCCGGCGCCAAGGCGATACTCATGGTCGGCGGCGCCGGCGAATATGCCGGCTGGGTCGGGGCGGCCGCGCCGGCCAACCGCGCCGCCTTTGTCGCCAATCTGCTCGCGACCATGGACAACCTGGGCTTTGACGGCCTGGACCTGGACTGGGAACCCATCCAGTCCCAGGACGAACCCAATTTCCTCGCGCTGGCCCAGGCCCTGCGCGCCCAGCGCCCCAATGTGCTGCTGACCGTGCCGGTGGGCTGGATCAACGCCAACTTCGCGTCCACGCCCAGCGCGTTCTTCGCCAGCATCGCCCCGCTGTTCGACCAGATCAACGTGATGAGCTACGACATGGCCGGCGCCTGGGACGGCTGGCAGAGCTGGCACAGTTCGGCCCTGGCCGATGCCGCCGGCAACCGGCCCAGCTCGATCGAAACCAGTGTGGATTTCTATAAACGTTCCGGCGTGCGCCGGCAGCAGCTGGGCATGGGCCTGCCCTTCTACGGCACCTGCTGGCGCGGCGTGAACGGCCCGCGCCTGTTCGGCGGCACGGTGGTGGCCAGCGACAACGACCTGAGCTACCGCAACATTATGCAGAGCTACTACAGCGCACCGCTGCGCCAGTGGGATGCGGCCGCGTCCATGGGCTACCTCGGCTCCAGCAATCCCATAGGTCCGCTGCAATGCAATTTCCTCTCCTACGACGATGAACAGTCCATCGCCGCCAAGGGCGCCTGGGCGCGGCGCATGGGCCTGGGCGGCACCATCATCTGGACTATAGGCCAGGGCCATATCCCGGAACGCCCGGCCGGCCAGCGCGATCCGCTGCTGCAGGCGGTGAAGGCGGCGTTCTGAACGTGCGCCGCCGCATTTGAACTTCGTTTGATGCGGCGGCAGGCAGGCTGGACTTCCCCACTGCGAGGTCCAGCCCATGTCCCGTTTCATCCGCCATTGCCGCGGCGCACTGCGCGCGCTGCTGATTTCCACCCTGCTCGCCGGCAGCGCCGCGGCCGCCGACAAGGTGCTGCTGGTCGTCAGCAGCGAAGGCCGCGACCAGGGCAAGACCCGGCCCGGCTTCGAGATGGACGAATTCGCCCAGGCCTACCTGATCTTCCGCGACAACGGCTGGCAGATCGACGTCGCCAGCCCGGCCGGCGGCGCGGTGCAGGCGGACAAGTACGATCCCAAGGAAACCTTCAACGCACGCCTGCTCGAAGACGCCCAGGCCCAGCGCCTGCTGCAGCAGACCCTGGCCACGGCCCAGGCGCGCGCGGCCGACTACGCCGCGGTCTACGTGATCGGCGGCAAGGGGGCGATGTTCGACCTGGCCCAGGACAAGGCGCTGGCCACGCTGATCGCCGCTGTCTACCAGCACGGCGGCGTGGTCGCCGCGGTCTGCCACGGGCCGGCGGCACTGGTCGATGTACGCCTGGCCGACGGCAGCGCGCTGGTCGCCGGCCGGCGGCTCACCGGCTTCAGCAACGAGGAAGAGGCGCTGTTCGGCAAGCGCTGGTCGGGAAGCTACCGCTTCCAGCTCGAAGACGCCCTGCGCGAACGCGGCGCGCGCTGGTCCGAAGCCGCGCTGATGCTGCCGCACGTCGTCGCCGACGGCCGCCTGCTCACCGGACAGAACCCGTATTCCACCGCCGCGCTGACCGAAGCCGTGATTACGGTACGCGGCCGCAAGCCCGCCGCGCGCGAATCCTGGCGCGACGAGGCGACCATGGCGCTGGTGCAGCGCCTGCTCGCCGGCGAGGACGCCGCCGCCCGCAGTGAACTCGCCGCCAACCTGGCGCGCTATCACGTCGAACTGATCGGCATGCTGGGCTACTACCAGCTCAAGGCCGCCACCGACGACGCGGCCGTGCGCAACGCGCTCGCCATCATGCAGCTGGCCCTGCCGCATATGCCGCAGCCGCAGCTCACGCTGGGCCTGGCCGAGGCGGAACTGCGCCTGGGCCGCAAGCAGCGGGCGCGCGAACTCATCGACAGTGTGCTGGCAAGCCATCCCGACATGGCTGAAGCTAAGCAGCTCCTGGCCCGCATCGACGGCTGAGCATGCCGCAGCGCCTGCACATACTGGTGATCGAAGACAATCCCGCCCTGCGTGCCAGCCTGGCGGCGGTGCTGGAAGCCCACGGCCATCGCGCGGATTTCGCCGTCGATGGCCGCCGCGGCCTGCAACTGGCCCTGGCCGAGCCGCCGGATGTGGTGGTGCTGGACCTGAACCTGCCCGGCCTGGACGGCATCGAACTCTGCCGCCGCCTGCGCGACCGCGCCGACCGTCACGTGCCCGTACTGATGCTGACCGCGCGCGACAGCCTGCAGGACAAGCTGGCGGGCTTCGAGGCCGGCGCCGACGACTACCTGGTCAAGCCCTTCGCCGGTGCGGAATTGCTGGCGCGCTGCCAGGCGCTGTCGCAACGCCACCGCGTCGGTGCGCGTCACGAGCTGCGCATAGGCTCGCTGTGCCTGGACCGGCGCAGCGGCAAGGCGCAGCGCCACGGCCAGCCGCTGGAGCTGCAGCAGACGCCGTACCGCATCCTGCTCGCACTGGCCGAAGCCTGGCCGCGCACGCTCACGCGCAGCGAGCTGGTGCAGCAGCTCTGGGGCGACGAGGCACCGTCGTCGGATCCGCTGCGCACGCACCTGTACCTGCTGCGCCAGGTGCTGGACCGGCCCTATGCCACGGCGCTGCTCAAGACCGTGCACGGCGTGGGCTTCCGCCTGGAAAGCGACGAATGAGCACGCGCCCGCGCCGGCTGCAGCGGCGCCTGATGGGGGTGCTGGCCCTGTTCACCCTGGCCGTCGCCGGCCTGTTCGGCCTGTATGCGATGGCTTTCATGTACGCGACCGAGGACGCCTTCTTCAGTGCCATGCTGCAGCAGGAGGCCGCCGCGCAATACGCCGCGCGCGAGCGCAGCGGCCGGTGGAGCACACCGGCCCAGGGCTTCATGCACGTCTACGAGAACACCGGCGAACTGCCCGACGGCCTGGACCAGTTGCTCGCCGCCGAACCGCAGCGGCATGAACTGCCCGGCCGCGACGGCCGCCACTATCACCTGCTGGCCCTGCATGCACGCGACGGCGCCCGCGCCTGGCTCGCGGCCGAAGTCAGCAGCCAGCTGGTGGTGCGCCCGCGGCGCCAGCAGGTGCTGGGCATACTGGCCTGGTCGGCGCTGGGGCTGATCGTGCTGGCGCTGCTGCTGGGCTATCTGCTGGCCCGCCGCACCACCGCGCCGCTGGCGCGCCTGGTCGGCCGCGTCGACGGCATTTCCGCGCAGCACTGGCCGCAGGACCTGGCCCAGGGTTTCCGCGATGACGAAGTCGGCGCGCTGGCCCGCGCGCTGCAGGCGCTGCTGCGCCGCCTGCACGCCTTCGTCGAGCGCGAACGCGAATTCACCCGCGACGCCAGCCACGAGTTGCGCACGCCGCTGAGCGTGATCCGCACAGCTGCTGAAAGCCTGCAGAATGAAGCTTTATCCGCGGTTGGACGACAGCAGCTGCAGCACCTGCACCAGTCCGCGCTGCAACTGCAGCAGACCGTTACCACCCTGCTCACCCTCGCGCGGGAAGAAGAAACCTCCGCGGCAACTGCCGCACCGGCGCCGCTACTGCCGCTGCTGGAGCGCGTCATCGTGGAACAGGCGCCGCTGCTGGACGGCAAGCCGGTCGAAGTGCACCTCGACATTGCGCCCGCGCTGGCCAGCACGGTTCCCGCCAGCGTGCTGCATATCCTGCTGTCCAACCTGATCGGCAATGCCTTCGCCCATGCCGAGGATGGCGCCGTCGAAATCGGCAGCAGCGACGGCCGCCTGCATATCGCCAATCGCGCGGCCGTCCTGGACAGCGCCGCGGCGCAGCGCCTGGTCGATGAACCCTATGCCCGGCGCGAAGGCAGCGCCGGCTTCGGCCTGGGCCTGGTCATCGTACGCCGGCTGGGCGAGCGGTTCGGGCTGGATCTGCGCATCAGCCTGGACGAGGGCGCCGCGCGGGCGAGCTTCCGCCTGACACCCGGCACCGGCGGGACCGGCGCACCGCCGCCTGCGGCGGAGTAGCGGTCTGCGGCGCGCTCGCCGCGACCAGCGTGCGCAAGCGCGCAACCCGGCGCAGCGCACGGTCGTGATGGCGCACGCGCCGGAACGCTGCGACGCTGTGCACGGTCCACCCCGCGCCAGACCGCTGCGCCGCCGCCGCGGCGTCCGCCCATCGTCCCAGGAGCACGCCACACAATGCCAATTTCCACTTCGCTGCTGCTGGCAGCACCTCTGTTCGCCCAGCTCGCAACCGCGCCCGACTGCAGCGCGCTGCTGCAGCAGCATCTGAAAACCGACCTGGAGCTGCCCTGGCAGACCTTCGACCAGACCGAAGGCCAGGGCTTCCGCGTACTGGCCGCCGCCGGCTGCTCGCGCGAGGCCGGCGACCTGCTCGAAGCCTGGCTGGCCGCGCGCCAGCGCGAACAGCGCAGCGTGCACTGGCACCTGGCGCAGCAGCGCGCGGAACAGGACGACAGGCCGGCCGCGATCCAGGCCGCGCGCAAGGCGCTCAATACTGAAGAAACCGCCGACATGCCGCTGCGCTGGAACGACTACGTGCTGGCGACCATCGCCTTCCTCGAACGCGACCGCAGCGCCTTCGACCGGCACCGCGCCGCCGTCGCCGCGGCGCGGGAGCGGTATGCCGGCAACGCCCTGAACCTCAAGCTGCTCGATCGCCTGGGCCGGCATTTCGAGCTGAGCTATCTGGGCGCGCAGAAAGCCGCGCCGCAGCCCTGAAGCCGGGACGGCCCGGCCGATTCGCCGCCGGCGCGGCCGTCCCGGCGGCGGCGATCGCTGCGGCCGCCGTCGACTCCAGCCGGCGCGGACTACTTGTGCGGGCACGCCCGCCAGTGCGAACCCGTCCGAAAACACGACATCTCCCGGCGTCGCGCGGGTCGGCAGCAACAGGCTGCTCGGCTCCGGCCACTGCTGCCTGCCGGCTTTTTCAGTCCACCGGATACGGCCCGTGCGCAAACACCGTGTCGTGATAGCCCTTGCTGCCGATCTGCAAGGCCAGCTCGCTGCGGAAATCCCGCTGCTGTTCCAGGGCGCGCAGCACCTGGGCGAAATCGTGGCGCGGCTGCCAGCCCAGCGCCTCGCGCGCGCGGCGATTGTCGTAGACGCGGTCCAGGCCGCCGAACATGCGCCAGCCGCGCGCAGCGTACAGGGCTTCGTAATGGGGATACAGGCGGCGCAGCACAGCGGGCGCATCGTGGCGCAGCATGGCGAGGTCCGCCGGCGTGAACGGCGTGGTCGCCGACACGATATAGCGGCCGAAGCCGATCGCAGCGGCGCGCTGCAGCGCGAGCAGGTGCGCATCCACCGCATCGGCAATATCGAGACGGCGGTACAGCAGTTCGTTGGCCTGCACATTGGCCGTTTCATAGCGGCTGCGCACGGCGGCATCGTCGTCATCTTCCGGAAAGAAGCGAGAAGTGCGCAGCACGATCACGGCCAGGCCGCGCCGGCGCGCGAACAGTTCGCAGAGGTTCTCCGCCGCCCCTTTGCTGACGCCGTAGATATTGCGCGGTACGGGCAGCACGTCTTCGTCTATCCAGGCCGCAGGCGCGTCCGCGGCCGGCGTCAGCGCCGCGCCGAAGGCGCTGGTGGTGCTGGTGTACACAAAGGAACCCACTCCGGCGGCGACGGATTCCTCCAGCAGGTTGAGCGTGCCGCTGATATTGACGGCGATGAATTCCTGCTGCGTGTGCGTGGCCACATGCGGCTTGTGCAAGGTGGCCGCATGGATCACGCCGCCGACGCCGCGCAGACAGTCGGCGACGAAGCCGCGATCGACGATGCTGCCGACATGATCGGTATATGGCGAAGCCTTGATATCCAGCCCGCGCGCCGGCCGGCCGTCGGCGCGCAGGGTACGCATCAGGGCTTCGCCCAGGTGACCGGCGCTGCCGGTGACGAGTATCGGCTGCATGGGAATTCCTGGTTGCTTCGCAACGCGGGACGCCGCGGCGACGGCGGAGGATGATGGCACAGGACGGTTGCGCGGTTTTCGCTGCTGTCTTGCTTATTTGGACTCCGCCGGGAACCGAGTTCTGGAGGCGTATCGCCGCCCTTCGTTCGCGCTCGAATTCCGGGCCCCGGCGCCGAACCGCAGAACCGGCTTTCACACCAGCCCGCTCCTGCGCGTAGCAAACTCCGCGTACGCACCGCATCAGGAGCCGCCGCATGGAGCCTGCAAGCCGCCATCGCCTGCCTCTGTCCGGCGGTAGCGAACTCGTGTTCTGGTTGGCCGGCGATCCCGCGGCGCCCGCCCTGCTGTTGCTGCATGGATTTCCGAGTTCGGCGCCCAGCTTCCGCGGCGTGATCGCGCAGCTGGCACAGGTCTGCCAAGTGATCGCGCCGGACCTGCCGGGCTATGGCGAGTCCGCACCGCTGGCGCAGCCGTCATTCGACGCCCTTGGCCGGGCCGTGCATGAATTGCTCGCCCATCTGGCCGTGGGGCCGCGCTATATCTACCTGCACGATTACGGCGCGCCGGTCGGCCTGCAGATTGCGATGCAGCAGCCGGATGCGGTGCTGGGGCTGCTTATCCAGAACGCGAACGCACACCGCTCCGGCTTCGGTCCGCAGTGGAAGGACACGCTGGCCTACTGGGAGCACCCCGACGCGCAGAACGAAGCGGCCGCAACCGCGCATCTGAATCTGGCCGGCGTGCGCGACCAGTACATCGCCGGATTGCCGGCGGAAGTGGCGGCGCGCATACCGCCGGCCGTATGGCAGGAGGATTGGCGCATCATGGGCTTGCCCGGCCGGCTGGAAACCCAGCGCGCGCTGATCGCCGACTACGGCAACTACGTCGCACGCTTCGACGCTATCGCGCGCTATCTCGCCGAACACCAGCCGCGCGCGGTCCTGGTCTGGGGACGCCATGACGCCTTCTTCGACATCGCCGAAACGCTATCGTGGATGCGCGCGCTGCCGCGCATGGAAGCGCATGTGCTCGACGGCGGCCATTTTCTGCTGGAGACGCACGCGCCGGAAGCGGGCAGGATTTTCCGCCGCTTCATTGCCGGCGCGGCGCCGCGGACGCGCCTGGGCGCCCGCGGCAGCTCCGGCGGCTACAGATAGCTGGTCACGCGCGGCGCGTGACCCCAGTCGTCGTTGGCGCCGTCCTCGTAGCGGATCGGCGCGGCGGCGTACTCGTCGTCGCTGACATCGTCCAGGCAGGCGATATTGATGCAGTAGAAGTCGCCGCCCATCACCGGCTCGCTCGCGCTGACGAAGGGGTAGACGCCGCAGATCCTGCAGAAGGTGTGGTCTATGCCGCCCTCGCCGAAACGGTAGTGGGTCAGTTCGCCGGCGCCCTGCAGCAGGCGGAAGGATTCGGCGGGAACGTGGTTCTTCCACATGCGCGTCTTGCGGCAGAACGAGCAGTTGCAGCGCATCGTCGAGGCGAACCATTCGGCGGTGCGCAGCGGCGGGGAACGCTGGCCCGGCGGGGCGAGGTCGATATCGACGGCGAATTTGACGGCGCCGCAATGGCAACTGCCGTGGCGGGTCTGGATCATGCAAAGCGCTCCTGTGTGGCGGGTTGCTGGCGGTCGCGGCTGGACGGACCTGCGCATAGCGGTTGCACGTCGCTGCCGGCACCGCACTCCGGATGGCGCAGCATGGCGCGGGCCGCAGTCGTCTGCCTAGTCCGTCCAGGGCTGCGCGCAGCATAAGCAACAAAGCGGCTTCGCTTGCGTATGCTCGCGTTCGTCGGTACGCAGGGCCTGCCGGCGCGCCACCGCCACGGGAAATCCACGCATGAAGCCGACCAGTCCGTCCCTGCACCCATCCGCCGCCATCGGCTTCGTCCAGGGCGCCGGCAGCTATGTGCGGGGCCGCCCCGGCTATCCCGCGGAACTCAGCGGCTGGCTGCGCGCAGCATTGCAGCTCCAGGCTGGCAAGACCGCGCTGGACCTCGGCGCCGGCACCGGCAAGTTCCTGCCGGTGCTGCTGGCAACCGGCGCCGCGGCGATCGCGGTGGAGCCGGTCGCGGCGATGCGCGAGCGGCTCGCGGCGGAGTATCCGCAGGTGCGCGCCGTGGACGGTTCCGCCGAGACGACCGGGCTGGCCGATGCGGCGGTCGACGCCGTCGTCTGCGCCACCGCCTTCCACTGGTTCGCCACGCGCGCGGCGCTGGACGAGATCCACCGCGTGCTCAGACCCGGCGGCTGGCTGGGCCTGGTCTGGAATGTGCGCGACGAGCGCGTGCCCTGGGTCGCGCGGCTGGGCGCGCTGGTCAATGCCTTCCAGCGCGACACACCGCGCCAGGCCAGCGGCGACTGGCGCCGGGTGTTTCCGCATGCGGGCTTCGCACCGCTGCAGCAGAGCGAATTCGTGCATGAGCACCGCGGCCCGGCGGACATCGTCGTGCTGGAGCGTGTGCTGTCGACCAGCTTCATCGCTGCGCTGCCGCAGGGCCAACGTGCGCAGGTCCAGCAGGCCGTGGCGCAGTTCATCGCCAGCGAAGCGGAACTCGCCGGCAAGGCGGAGGTGGCGGTGCCGTACCGCTGCATGGCGTATGCGGCGCAGAGGATAGGCGGTGCGGGCTGAGCTTTGTTCCATGCCGCCGCACGGTGCAGCCCGCGTGGCAAAACAGCGGTAAGAAGCGTGCCCGCCTGGGCAAAGCTCAGCCGCTTTGACCGGGCGACGAGGCGGGACGGACAAGCAGCCTCACCGCCGCTGAACCGCTCAGCCCACCCCAGTTCTTGATTTCGCCGCGGCCGGCTTGCGCCGCGCCGCCTTGGCGCGCTCGGCCGCCTGCACGCTGTGCGCCGACAGGATCGCGGCGATCAGGCCGGGGAAACGCTGCTGGATTTCCGCGCAGCGCGTGGTGTTGCGCATTTCCACGCCGTGGCGTTCGCTGCGGATCAGGCCGGCTTCGCGCAGCGCGCGGAAATGCTGCGACAGGGTGGATTTGGGAATGGCGCGGTCGCAGACCTGGAGAAAACTGGAACAGCTCAGCGCGCCGTCCGCGGCGGCTATGCCGGCGTAGATCGCGGCGCGCACCGGATCCGACAGCGCGTGGAGCAGGCCCTCCACGGTGACATCCTCGATGGAAGGGTGGGTCAGGGGTTTCATGCGGACATCTTATCGGCCCTTGAAAACCGCTTCTATAGTTCGTAAGTTACGAACTACCGAATTTAAGAACCTTAATCTGCCACCTGCAAAGGACGTTACGCACATGAGCAAGCTCGATTCCAAGGTCGCCCTGGTCACCGGCGCCTCCAAAGGCATAGGCGCGGCCATCGCCAAGGCCCTGGCCGCGGCCGGCGCCGCCGTCGTGGTCAATTACGCCTCGGACAAGGCCGGCGCCGAGGCCGTAGTCGCCGCCATCGCCGCCGCCGGCGGCAAGGCCGTCGCGGTGCAGGGCGATGTATCCCGCGCCGACCAGGCGCAGGGCCTGGTCGATGCGGCGATACAGCAGTTCGGCCGCCTCGACGTGCTGGTCAACAACTCCGGCGTCTACAAGATGGCCGCGCTGGAGGACTTCACCGAAGAGGAATTCCACCAGCAGTTCAACGTCAACGTACTGGGCCTGCTGCTCACCACCCAGGCCGCGCTCAAGCACCTGGGCGAGGGCGCCAGCATCATCAACATCGGCTCGGTGGTCAGCCGCATCACGCCGCCGGGCAGCGCCGTCTACACCGGCACCAAGGGCGCGGTGGATGCGATCACCGGCGTGCTGTCGCGCGAACTCGGCCCGCGCAAGATCCGCGTCAACGCGCTCAACCCGGGCATGATCGAAACCGAAGGCGCCCACAGCGCCGGCTTCATCGGTTCGGATTTCCAGGACTGGGCCGTCAGCCAGACGCCGCTGGGCCGCATAGGCCAGCCGCAGGACATCGCCTCCATCGCCGTGTTCCTGGCTTCCAGCGATTCCTACTGGCTGACCGGCGAACAGCTGCTGGCGGGCGGCGGTACGCGCTGAACCGGTGGGCGCCCGGCGCTGCGCAGGCGCCGGGCGTCTTCCGCCGGCTGCTGCAACCGCTTATTGCATAGCGGCGAAGCGCCTCAGCCGGCGCTGGCATAGCGGCTCGGCGGCACTCCCACATGCCGCGAGAAGGCGACGCTGAACGTGCTGCTGGAGCCGTAGCCGACACGTTCGGCCACTTCGGCCACGCTCAGCTGCTCGCGCCGCAGCAGGTTCCTGGCGACCGTCATGCGCCAGGAAAGCAGGTATTCCATGGGTGCCGCGCCCACCTGCTGCGTGAAGCGTTCGAAGAAGCTGGAGCGCGACAGCGCGGCCGCGCCGGCCAGCTGGCTGATGGTCCAGGGGTGATCGATGCGCGCATGCATCTGCGTCAGCGCAGCGGCGAGCCGTTCGTCGCCCAGGCCGCGCAGCAGTCCCGGCGGCGCGCGGGTGCCGGTGTTCGCGCGCAGGGCTTCGATCAGCAGCAGATCGACCAGCCTGGACAGCATGACTGCGCTGCCCGGCTTTTCCTGCGCGGATTCTTCGCCGACCAGTTTCACCAGCTGTGCCAGCCGCTCGGCGCCTGGCACATGCACCAGGCCTGGCAGCAGCGATACCAGCAGCGCCGGATCCGATGCCTCGAACAGGAAGGAGCCGCCGAGCGAGCGCATCTCCGGCGCGCCGCCCTGCTCGCCGTAGCGGACTTCGCCGCGCGTCGCGGCCAGCCTGGCCGGATCGAGATGGACCGGCGGCGCCGGCGCTTCGCTGGCGATGGTGAAGGCCGGGGTGGTGGGCAGCAGCACGAAATCGCCGGCGTCGAGCCTGACGGGCGCATGGCCGTCCACGCTCAGACGGCAGCTCCCTTGCAACATGATGCAGAAGCTGGGCTGGCCGAATTCGGAAAAACGCACGGCCCAGGCGCCCTTGCCGCTGATGGGATTGGCAAACACCGCGCGCGGATGCAGCAGCCGGATCAGGTCGGACAGGGGATCGCTCATTTCGGACTTACGCTAAAGAAATGCGGATTCTGGATCATCGCAGATCCGGACCGCGCCTCGTATCGTTCTCTCCGAGTCAAACAACCACCCGGAGAAGACCCTCATGAAGACCGTACTCATCACCGGCTGCTCTTCCGGCTACGGCCTGGAAACCGCGCGCCATTTCCTTGCCCACGGCTGGAACGTGATCGCGACCATGCGCAAGCCCCGGCACGACCTGTTCCCGGCCACCGCCAACCTGCGCGTGCTGCCGCTGGATGTCACCTCGCAGGAGAGCATAGACCAGCTGTTCCAGGCCGCCGGCCCCATCGACGTGCTGGTGAACAACGCGGGCATAGGCCTGTTCGGCGCGTTCGAGGCCACGCCCATGCACACCGTGCGCGAGGTGTTCGAGACCAATACCTTCGGCACCATGGCCGTGTGCCGCGCGGCCATTCCCGCGTTCCGCGAGCGCCGCGCGGGCACCATCGTCAATGTCACTTCCAGCGTCACGCTCGCCACCTTTCCGCTGGTTGCCGCCTATGCGGCCAGCAAGGCGGCGGTGGCGGGCTTCACTGCCTCGCTGCAGCTCGAACTCAAGGACTTCGCCGTGCGCGTGAAGCTGGTGGAACCCGGCTACGGCCCGTCCACCCGCTTCGCCGCCAACGGCCAGCAGCGCATGCAGGGACTGATTCCGCCGGCCTACGAGCCTTTCGCGCACCGTGTGTTCGCCGGCTTCAACCACCTCAGCGCGGTGACCAGCGCCGCCGATGTGGCGGAGGGCGTGTGGCAGGCGGCGAACGACGCGACGGATCAGCTGCATTTCCCCGCCGGTGCGGATGCCGTGGCGCTGGCGCAGGCGCGCTGATCCGGCAGGCACTTTCCATCTTGCGGCACGCGATGCCGGCGCAGGCGGCGGCGCCGGCATCGCGAATGCATTTCTGTAAAAAGCGCAAATGCAGGAACCGTTCCGCCGGACGTTCCTGCCCGCCGCCTCGCTACCTGGCCGTCTCGGCTCATCGGCGGGAAACCGGCTCGCCGCCGGGCACAAGGTCCAGACCGCACAGAGGCCGCCGGCCGCGCAATGACCGGCCCGGAAACTCCTGCACCGGCCCCTTACCTGGCCAGCGGCCGCCTGTCCGGCCTGCCCGCCGCGGCATCGTCCTATGCGCAGAACTGTCAGTCCACATCGCGCCGGCTACCGGCTGCGGGACGGCGGGAATACCGTGCACGCCATCGGGAAGCGCGACACGGCGCTGCCGGCGCGGCGCTGCGTGAAGCCATTCCTCCGCGACTGCAACACTGCCGGCCGCACTGGCCGGGCCAGGGCTTTCCGAGGCGCTCGCTGATTGCGCGTCCCAGCGGCGCCGGAGACTGAGTCAGTCCGCCGCCCGCCGGCGCCGGTCCGCTCAGTTCGCGCACCACGAATCCAGCCGCCCAGGAGCCCGACCATGTCCGCCCCCGCCAACTTCGGCAACGCCCGCCCGATCATCGACCCGGACAACGCGGCGATGCTGCTGATCGACCACCAGAGCGGCCTGTTCCAGACCATCCACGATATGCCCTTCAGCGCCGTGCGCGCCCACGCCGTGGCGCTGGCGCGGATGGCCACGCTGGCCGGGATGCCGGTCATCACCACTGCCTCGGTGCCGCAGGGCCCGAACGGGCCGCTGATTCCGGAGATCCACGCCAGCGCGCCGCATGCCCACTACGTCGCCCGCCGCGGCGAGATCAACGCCTGGGACAACCCCGATTTCGTCGCGGCGGTGAAGGCCACCGGCCGCCGCCAGCTCATCATCGCCGGCACTATCACCAGCGTCTGCATGGCTTTCCCCAGCATTGCCGCCGCGCACGACGGCTACCAGGTGTTCGCCGTGATCGACGCCTCCGGCACCTATTCCAAGATGGCCGAGGAAATCACCCTGGCGCGGGTGGTCCAGGCCGGCGTGGTGCCCATGGACACGGCGGCCGTCGCCTCGGAGATCCAGCGCACCTGGCACCGCGACGATGCGGCGCAATGGGCCGAGATCTACACGCAGATCTTCCCCGACTACCGCCTGCTGATCGAAAGCTACGCCAGGGCGCAGGAGGTACAGAAGAACCAGGAACAGCTGGATTCGCAGCGCGGCTGACCCCGCCGCCTTTCTTCCCGACACAGCACGAAGGAGTGCTCCATCATGGCCAGTGAACCCATCCGCGATCCCGCCAGCGATCATCTGCTCACGCCGCAGAACTCGGCGTTCGTCATCATCGACTACCAGCCCGTCCAGGTGAACTCCATCGCCTCGATGGACCGGCAGCTGCTCATCAACAACATCGTCGGCGTGTCCAAGGCTGCCGTGGCCTACGGCCTGCCCATCATCCACTCGACCGTCAACGTGAAGACCGGGCTGAACAAGCCGCCTATCCCGCAGCTGCGCAAGGTGCTGGGCGCATACCCGACCTACGACCGCACCACGATCAATTCCTGGGAAGATGTGGAATTCCGCCAGGCCGTCGAAGCCACCGGGCGCAGGAAGCTGATCATGACCGCCCTGTGGACCGAGGCCTGCCTGACCTTCCCAGCGCTGGACGCGCTGAAGGCGGGCTACGAGGTCTACGTCGTGGCCGATGCCGTGGGCGGAACCTCGGCGGCGGCCCATGACGCGGCCCTGCGCCGCATCGAACAGGCCGGCGGCAGGATGATCAGCGTGCCGCAGCTGTTCTGCGAACTGCAGCGCGACTGGCAGCGCAAGGAGACCGTGCCGGCCTTCATGAACCTGTTCATCGAGACCGGCGGTACGGCGGGGATCCAGTTCTCCTACGATCGCACCGAGTAACATCCGCGCTGCCCGCGCGCCGGGCGCCTTCCGCCGCAAACGCCGGCGCCCGGCGCGTGTAGTACGGTCCGCCGTTCCATCCGGGGAGAAGCTCGCCATGACCTCAAGCAAGACCGCCGTGATCGTGTCCACGGACACCAATTACTTGCACCACATCGAGACCGGGCGTTTCACCCTGAGCACCGACGAGCCGGCCGCCCTGGGCGGCCAGGGCGCGGCGCCGGCGCCGTTCCAGTACTACCTGGCCGCACTCTCCGCCTGTACCGCCATCACCTTGCGCATGTACGCGCAGCGCAAGGGCTGGAACCTCGGCCAGTTCCGCGCCGAACTCACACTGGGCTTCGACGACGCCGGCAAGCCGCAGATACACCGCCTGCTCCATTCCGACCAGGCGCTGAGCGACGAACAATGGACACGCCTGCTCGAAATCGTCGCCAACACGCCGGTAACCAAGGCGCTGCGCGACGGCGCGGTAATCACGTCGGCGCGCGCGAGCTGAGCGCGCGGCGGCTCGCCGCACCTTCTCCCTGACAGCGGCGGCGGCGGCGCGCTCTGGACAATTCTGGTTGCGGTCGATCAGATCCGTCGGCGTCCCGGCGGCCGCGCCGGCAGCGGCTTCAGCCTAGCCGCACTTGGAATAGCCGCAGTTCAGGCAGGTCGAACAGCCGTCCATAAGTACCATCGCCGCGGTATTGCACTTGTGGCACAAGGTCGCGCCGGGCGGGAAGGCGGCGGCGGACGTTTCCGCGGCGGATTCGGCCGGGGCGGCGCTGCGTTCCGGCGCCGCGGCTACTTCAGGCTTTTTTTTTGCGCCCTGCTCGTAGGCAGCGCGCTTTTCCGCGATCAGGGCACGCTGCTCGGGGCTGAGTTCCGGATCGTGCAGCAGGCCGATCAGCTTGAGGTGCTGTTCGATCACCGCGCCGAGTTCGGCCACGATGGACGGCATATAGACGCCGCCGGCCTTGAAATAGCCGCCGCGCGGGTCGAACACGGCCTTGAGTTCCTCGACCAGGAACGTGACGTCGCCGCCCTTGCGGAACACCGCCGACATGATGCGGGTCAGCGCCACGATCCACTGGAAGTGGTCCATGTTCTTGGAGTTGATGAAGATCTCGAACGGCCGGCGCGACTCGTGCGGCGTGCCCTGGTTGAGCACGATGTCGTTGATGGTCACGTACAGGGCGTGCTCGAACAGCGGCGACTTGATCTTGTAGGTGGCGCCGATCAGGGTGTCGGGACGCTCCACCTTCTCGTGCATCTGGATGACTTCGGCCAGCGGCGGCTCGGGCGGCGCGGCGGCGACCGGGGCCAGGCTGGTACTGACCTGGGCTGCCTTCTCGTTGGGCTTCTCCACGCTGTAGCCCTTGATCTTCCCGCCAATCTTGATCGCCATGATGCCGTTCCGCTGCAGGGCGCAGCAGGCTGCGCCGGGATGAACCAGAGGCGCAGCAGGCTGCGCCGCGACGTAGCGCGCCGCCGGGGCGGCGCCTTGCCGGTTGCCGTGTCCTGCCTGGCGCGGCGCCGTCCGCCGCAGCGGCTGACGGCCCGGCCGCGACGCGGACAAGGCGGCAAATCCGTGGCGACGCGGCCTGCAAGCGGGCGGCGGCGCCGTGTTCCGTCGCGGCCGTCACGCCGGCCGGGCGGAAAGGGTCTCCGCGCCGGCGTACCGACGCGGAGGGGAAACAAGGCTGTGGCGCGTTGCCGCGCGTGCTTGGCAGTGGGTCTTGCGTGATGTGAAGTCGCGGCCGCGGCGGCTTGCGCCGCGACAGGAACCGGTTCCGGCCGCCGCAGCTGCAGCCACCGGAAGCTTCCCGGCCGGAGACTCGCTCCCGGCCGCACTTCGACACCGCCAGTCAACGCCGCGACGCAGCCTCGCCATCGCGACATCACTTCCGCCGGACTCCCCCTTTCCAGGGTTGGCCCCGGCGGAAGCCTGGGTCACTCAGCGCTTCTTGGCGCCTTTCTTCGCTGCGGCTTTCCTGGCCGGAGCTTTCTTCGCAGCCGCCTTCCTGGCCGGGGCCTTCTTGGCCGGCGCCTTCTTCACGGCAGCTTTCTTCGCCGCGGCCTTCTTCACCGCCGCCTTCTTGGCCGGCGCTTTCTTGGCAACGGCCTTCTTGCCAGCGGCCTTCTTGGCCGGCGCCTTCTTCGCCGCGGCCTTCCTGGCGACCTTGGCCACCGCCTTCTTCACCGCCGTCTTGGCACCGGCGGCCTTCTTGGCGGCTTTCTTCGCCGCCGGCTTGGCCTTGGTCACCGCCTTCCTGGCCTTGGCCACGACGCTCTTGACCTTCTTCTGCGCCGCGTCCTTGACGTCCTTGGCCTTCTTCACCACGGCCTTGGCGCGCTTGGTCACGGCTTCCTTGGCATCGGTCGCGGCCGCGCTGACGGTGGCGACGGCGGCTTCGGTCTTCTCGGCCACGGCTTCGCTCACGTTCTGCGCGGTTTCCTTGACCGTCTCCAGCGCATTGCTCAGTGTCTCACCTACGGTGTGCATAGAACCCTCCAGCTCCTCGTTCGGGTTGGTCAGTTGGTTGGTGTTGCGGAGTGGACATTACTCCATTCCGGCGCCACTCAAAACTTGCCGTAGTAACCCTCTTTGAGCGCATCGAAAAGATTGGCGGCCGTGTGGGTCTCGCCGTCGTATTCGATCTCCTCGTTTCCCTTCACCTCGACCACGCTGCCGTCTTCCAGCTCGAAGCGGTAGATGGTGTTTTCCAGGTCGGCCTCCTTGACCAGGACCCCCTGGAACGCGGCCGGGTTGAAGCGGAAGGTGGTGCAGCCCTTGAGCCCCTGGGCATGCGCGTAGGTGTAGATGTTCTTGAAGTCTTCGTAGGGGTAATCGGTGGGCACGTTGGCGGTCTTGGAGATCGACGAGTCGATCCACTTCTGCGCCGCGGCCTGGATATCGACGTGTTCGGTCGGGCGTATGTCGTCGGCCGCGACGAAGTAGTCGGGCAGCTTTTCCTCGGCCTTGTCCGAGAACGGCATGGCCCTGGCGTTGATCAGCTCGCGATAAGCCAGCAGCTCGTAGCTGAACACCTCGACCTTTTCCTTGGTCTTCTTGCCCTCGCGGATCACATTGCGCGAATAGTGGTGGGCGAAGGACGGCTCGATGCCGTTGGAGGCGTTGTTGGCCAGCGACAGCGAGATCGTGCCGGTGGGCGCGATCGAAGTATGGTGGGTAAAGCGCGAACCGTGCTCGGCCAGGGCATTGACCAGCTCCGGCGCGGCCTCGGCCACGCGCTGCATATAGCGGCTGTAGCGGGCGTGCAGCACGCGGCCGGGAATGCGGTCGCCCGCCTTCCAGCCGTCGCGCTCCATCTCCGGACGCCGCCGCAGCATGGCCGCGGTGACCTCGAACTCCTGCGCCAGCAGCGGCGCCGGGCCTTTCTCCTGCGCCAGCGCCAGGCCGACTTCCCAGCCGGCCAGGGCCATCTCGCGGCTGACCTGCTCGGTGAAGGCGCAGGCCTCCTTGGAGCCGTAGCGCAGCTTGAGCAGGGTCAGGGTCGAACCCAGGCCCAGATAGCCCATGCCGTGGCGGCGCTTGGACAGGATCTCCTCGCGCTGCTGTTCCAGCGGCAGGCCGTTGATCTCGACCACGTTGTCGAGCATGCGCGTGAACACGCGCACGACTTCGCGGTATTCCTCCCAGTCGAAACGCGCCTTGGGTCCGAACGGATCGCGCACGAACATGGTCAAGTTGACCGAGCCGAGCAGGCAGCTGCCGTAGGGAGGGAGTGGCTGTTCGCCGCAAGGATTGGTCGCGCGGATGTTCTCGCACCACCAGTTGTTGTTCATCTCGTTGACGCGGTCGATCAGGATGAAGCCCGGCTCGGCGTAGTCGTACGTCGAGACCATGATCATGTCCCACAGATGGCGCGCCTTGATCTGGCCATAGATCTTGCAGGCGACCAGGCCGTCGTCGCGCACCACGTAGTTCGTCGCCAGCGGCCAGTCGCGCCAGACCACCTTGGCCGGGTCGGCCAGGTCGATCTCGTCGGCTTCCTTGAGGCTGATGGGGAATACCAGCGGCCAGTCGCCGTCGCCGTGCACAGCCTTCATGAAATCGTCGGTGATGAGCAGGCTCAGGTTGAACTGGCGAAGACGGCCGTCTTCGCGCTTGGCGCGGATGAAGTCCTTCACGTCGGGGTGGCTGACGTCGAAGGTGCCCATCTGCGCGCCGCGGCGGCCGCCGGCCGACGACACCGTGAAACACATCTTGTCGTAGATGTCCATGAAGGACATCGGGCCCGAGGTATACGCACCGGCGCCCGAGACATACGCGCCGCGCGGCCGCAGGGTGGAGAATTCGTAGCCGATGCCGCAGCCGGCCTTCAGCGTGAGGCCGGCCTCGTGCACTTTCTGCAGAATGCCGTCCATCGAATCCTCGATGGTGCCCGACACGGTGCAGTTGATGGTCGAGGTCGCCGGCTTGTGTTCCAGCGCACCGGCATTGGAGGTGATGCGGCCGGCCGGGATCGCGCCGCGGCGCAGCGCCCAGAGAAAGCGTTCGTTCCAGTAGTGCTGCTTTTCCGGCGTGGTCTCGACTTCGGCCAGGGCCTTGGCGATGCGCTGGTAGCTGTGGTCTATGGACAGATCCACCGGCTCGCCCTGCTTGGTCCGGAGGCGGTATTTCTTGTCCCAGATATCCTGCGATGCCGGTTGCAGGGGGATGCTCACCGCGCCGCGCGCGAGGTCTTCAAGGCGCACCGTACTCATCAGCTCTCGTCCTCTCCCGAGTCCTTTTTGCCGGTCCGAATCATGGGTTCGGTCTGGACGCCCGCCAGCGCCGGCCAGCGGGCCGCCGCCAGACGGACCACTGCGCGCGGTCGCGACGGCATTTGCCGTGCGCCGCTGCCTGACGCGGTATCACGCTGCTGCCGCGCGGCATGCCCACCGCTACGGCCCGTGCCTGGCTGACCCCAATTACTGGGGCTACCCCCCGGTGACCAGGCACAACATGTTGTGATTGCGAGCGGCGGCAACCCTACGCCCCGCATTCCATGGTGTCAATGCGGCAAATCACGGATTGCGCGTTCGGCGACAAGATGTTTGCAGTTGATTGCACGTGGCGATTCGGGATTGGAGATCCGGGATTCGCAAAGGCGAAGCGGATACTCGGCAGGCTGGCAAGCCGCAGCCAGTCATTGCCCTACGAATCCCGAATCCCGAATTACCGAATGAATCACCAATCCCGGCAAAGCCGGAAACCTGCAGCCTCAACCGGTGTCCATGTCGCGAATCTTTATACGGGAGTCCTCATGTCATCGTTCACCCGCACCTTGCTCGCCACCGCATTCGCCCTCGGCCTGGGCGCTGCCGCCGGCGTTTCGCTGACCCAGCACGCGGCCAATGCCGCGCTGCCGCCGGTGGTGGACGGCCAGGCCCTGCCCTCGCTGGCGCCGATGATCGAACGCATTACGCCGGCGGTGGTGAATATCTCGTCCAGGACCCATACGCGGGTGCGCGATCCTTTCCTCGACGATCCCGTCTTCCGCCGCTTCTTCGGCGTGCCCAACATGCCGCGCGAACGGGTGGAGCAGTCGCTGGGCTCGGGCGTGATCGTCGATGCGGGCAAGGGCTATGTCCTGACGAATAACCACGTCGTACAGGGCGCCGACGACATCAGCGTCACGCTCGCAGACGGCCGCACGCTCAAGGCCAAGCTGGTCGGCACCGATCCCGACACCGACGTGGCGGTGATCCAGATACCAGCCGAGAACCTCAAGGCCGTGACCCTGGCCGATTCCACCCGCCTGCGCGTGGGCGACTTCGTCGTCGCCATAGGCAATCCCTTCGGCCTGAACCAGACCGTGACCTCGGGCATCGTCTCGGCGCTGGGCCGCTCCGGCCTGCGCGGGCTGGGCTACCAGAACTTCATCCAGACCGATGCTTCGATCAACCCGGGCAATTCCGGCGGCGCACTGGTCAATCTCAACGGCGAGCTGGTCGGCATCAACACCGCCATCTTCTCACCTTCCGGCGGCAACGTCGGCATCGGCTTCGCCATTCCCTCGACCCTGGCCGGCGACGTGATGCAGCAGCTGATCAAGACCGGCACGGTCAAGCGCGGCTCGCTGGGCATAGAGGCGCAGAGCATCACCCCCGACATCGCCCAGATGCTGGGCGTGCCCGCCGGCAGGGGCACGGTGATCACGCATGTACAGGCTGATTCGGTGGCCGAGAACGCCGGCCTGCATACCGGTGATGTGATCGTCAGCCTCAACGGCAAGCCGGTGAACAGCGAACAGGAACTGCACAACGCCGAGGGCCTGCTGCCCATCGGCAGCGAAGTCGAACTCAAACTGCTGCGCGACGGCCGCGAGATCACCACCAAGGCCCAGCTGACCGTGCGCGAATCCGCCACCGCCGTAGGCCAGAACCTGGACCCGCGCCTGGGCGGCGCGCAGTTCGCCGAACTGGGCGAACGCCAGCGCCAGCGCGGCCTGCGCGGCGTGCTGATCAGCCAGGTCGGCGAAGGCAGCCGCGCCGAGAGCAACGGCCTGCGCAATGGCGACGTAGTGGTCGCGGTGAACCAGGTCGATATCCGCAACGTGGAAGACCTGAAAGCCGTCGCCAAGCGCCAGTCGCGCCAGTTGCTGCTGACCGTGGTGCGCGGACAGAGTGCGTTTTTTGTACTTTGCGAGTGAGTCTGCGGTTCGGAATTCGGAATTCGGAATTCGGGATTCGGGATTCGCAGGGAGTGCGCGGCGGAAGCCGAGGTCTTCGGCAAGTGAAATTTGCCGGATTTCTTCGAGAAAAAGCGGGAAGCTCCCTCTCCCCCAAGCTCGCTTGGGGGAGAGGGCTCAGCGGTGAGGATTCGCGAGCGCAGCGGCAATCGCGGCCGGAACAAGATGGGGTGGTCTATTGGACCGTTTCAGTTTGCTTCGCCAACCTGGGCTGCGAACTCGGTACTGGAACCTCGCCCAGCACAACCTTGGAGCGCACGCGAGCAGACTGGAACGCCCCAAGCCTCACGCTGGACGAACGTCTCGCGGCCAAGTACGCCAAGGTAGCCAGGCCGGGAAGCGCAAGGCAATGAGCGAGTGCGCGGCGCGCTGTCTTCGTGTCCGGCGCCGTTGCGGCGCGTCCGCCGCGGGCGGCGCCCTGACCGGGCAACCTGGCCTCCAATTGTCCGCCCTTCCAATCCCACTCATCCCACTCGCTCATCCCATCGCGTTCGTCCCCTCCCGTTCATCCCGGCGCCAATTCCGTGACCCTGGTCAAGCCGCCGGGACCCGGTCATCCAACGTCCGCAACCCCCGTGGTATCGTGGCGCGGTTCAGCAACTTGTCAGGCTTTCTCCCGTGATCAATCCGCGCCTAGTCCGCCGCGCCCTGCCGCGCGCCCTGTTCCTGCTTTCCTCCGTTGCCGCCGTCTGCGCACTCGCGCCGCTGCAGGCCGCCGAGCCGACCGCCGCGGCCAAGCCGGCGGCAGCGGCGACGGCAAAACCGGCGGAAGCCAAGCCGGCGGCAACCGCCGCGGCAAAGCCGGCCGAAGCCAAGCCGGCGGCCGCCAAACCCGCCGCGGCCAAGCCCGCAACCGCTGCAGCCAAGCCCGCCGCCGGCGCGACCGCCAAGCCTGGCCCGGTCAGCGCCACCCTGATCTGGCGCGGCGACATCGCCAGCGCCCGCGGTCTGATGAACGACCTTTCCAAGCAGTACGAGAAGGAAAAGAAGGTCCGCATCCAGCTCAACCCCTTCAGTACCATCTCCGGCATCGACGCGGTGATCCAGGGCACGGCGGATTTCGCCGGCAGCCTGCGCCCCGGCCACGGCAAGCGCGCCGAGGAAGCCGGCCTGGTCTTCGTGCCGGTGGCCTGGGACGGCCTGGTCATGATCACCTCGCGCGCCAACGCGGTCTCCAACATCAGCATCAAGGACATCTGGCGCGTCTATTACGGCCGCGCCGATAACTGGAAGCTGCTGGGCGGCGCCGACAAGGCCATCAACATGTACGCCGTGGCCGGCCCGCTGGACGGCGTCGAATACGCGCTGCGCGCGATGATCTTCAAGAACGGCGACCAGCGCGTGGCCGTGCCGCGCCTGTACCTCAATACCGCCAAGCTGGAGGAAGGCGTCACCCTGGACCCGGCCGCGCTCGCGGTCAGCACCCTGTCCAACGCCGCCGGCAATCCCAAGCTGAAATTGCTCAATGTGGAAGGTGTGATTCCTTCCACCGCCAGCGTGCGCGACGGCAGCTATCCGCTGTACACGCCGGTCTACGTGGCCCTGCGCGAGGACGGCAAGAATGCCGCCGCGGTGAAGGACTTCATCGCCTGGCTGGATACGCCCTCGGCCAAGGCCGCCCTGCTCAAGCGCCAGCTGCTGCCGTATTCCGACGGCCTGACCTTGAAGGACAACGATGCCACCCGCCTGGCCATGATCGAGTCCAAGGTCAACGAAACGCCGCTGGCCGCGCCGGCCGCCACCGCCGCCGCGCTGGGCCGCGTCGCGCCGACCTCGACCCTGACCCAGGCCGCCAAGGAAGAAGCCGTCGAATCGCGCAGCAAGAAGGCCGCGTCGAAGAAGGCGGAAAAGGCCGAGAAGGCCGAAAAAGCCAAGGCCGCCGCCGACAGCAGCGCCAAGGAAACCGGCGGCAGCTGAGTCGCGCATGCAGATCAAGGCGATCAGCCTGGACCTGGACGACACGCTGTGGCCGATCGCGCCCATCGTGCTGCGCGCCGAACAGCGCCTGCACGATTGGCTGGAGCAGCACTGTCCGGCCGTGGCCCAGGCCTATCCGGTCGCGCAGATGCGCCTGCTGCGCGACCGCATCGCGCTGGAAAACCCGCACCTGGCGCATGATTTCACCGCCCAGCGCAAGCTTTGCCTGGGCGCGGCACTGAACCCGCACGGCTACGGCGAGGACATGGTCGAGGCCGCATTCGACGCCTTCTACGCCGCACGCAACGAAGTCGAACTCTACGCCGACGCCCTGCCCGCGCTGCAGCGCCTGTCCGCGCGCGTACCGCTGATCAGCCTGTCCAACGGCAATGCCGACCTCGGCCGCATAGGCCTGCGCCACCTGTTCGCCGACTGCGTCACCGCGCGCGAGTTCGGCCAGGCCAAGCCGGCGCCGGAAATCTTCCTCGAAGCCTGCCGCCGGCTGGATCTGGCCCCCGCCAGCGTGCTTCACGTCGGCGACGATCCGCTGCTGGATGTACACGGCGCCCGCACTGCCGGCCTGCCCTGCGCCTGGCTCAACCGCCACGGCACGGCCTGGCAGCAGGCCCAGCGGCCCGATCTCGAATTCGTCGACCTGACCGAACTGGCCGACTGGCTGGACTACAAGCTCGCCGCCTGAACTGCCGCGCATGAGCTGACCGGCCGCCCCTGACACCTGATCAGCCAGGCATGCAACTTGCCTTGCAGCTGTGGTCTGATCACGCCGCAGCACCAACACCCGGGACACGTATGCAAGGACTGACCGAACTACGCCGCAACAGCCGCGCGATCGAGCTGATCGCCCTGACGCAGGACCAGCTGGAAGCGAATCTCAAAGCATTGGGCGCCAAGGCCAGGCGCTGGGCCGAAGCGCAGGGCTTCAAGGCCGAACCCACCAGCCTGCTCAACGTGCCCGGCGACGACGGCGGCCTGCGCTGCATCCTGGTCGGCGTATCCCGCCCCGACGACATCTACGCCCTGGCCAGCCTGCCCCAGCGCCTGCCGCCGGGCGAATACCGCCTCGCCAATACGCTGCTGGATCCGCTGCGCTCGGCCCTGGGCTGGGGCCTGGGCGCCTACCAGTTCAGCCGCTACAAGAAGCCGCGCCGCGCACCGGCCCAGCTCGCCGTCGACGCCGCCGTGCTGGCCAACGTGGAGCCGCTGCTTGCCGCCGCGACCCGCGTGCGCGACCTCATCAACACGCCGACCGAAGACCTGGGTCCGGCCGAACTCTGCGCCAGCGTGCGCGAACTGGCCAAGGCCCAGGGCGCGAAGTACCGCGAATGGGTAGGCGACGCCCTGCTCAAGCACAACTTCCCCACCATCCACGCCGTAGGCCGCGCCAGCCACCGCGAGCCGCGCCTGGCCGAACTGAACTGGGGCCGCAAAGGCCCGCACCTCGTCATCGTCGGCAAGGGCGTCTGCTTCGACACCGGCGGCCTGGACATCAAGCCCGGCGACGGCATGCGCTGGATGAAGAAGGACATGGGCGGCGCCGCCCACGCCATCGCCCTGGCGGCCCTGGTGATGCAGGCCAAGCTGCCGGTACGCCTGACCCTGCTGATCCCCGCCGTCGAGAACGCCATCGCCGGCAACGCCTACCGTCCCGGCGAAGTCATCACCACGCGCAACGGCCTCACCGTGGAGATCGACAACACCGACGCCGAAGGCCGCCTGATCCTGTGCGACGCCTTGGCCTACGCCGCCGAACAGAAGCCCGACCTGATCCTGGACTTCGCCACCCTTACCGGCGCCGCCCGCATCGCCCTGGGCCCCGATCTACCCGCCCTGTTCAGCAACCGCGACGACATCGCCCAGCAACTGCTGGACGCCGGCATCGCCCAGCAGGATCCGCTCTGGCGCATGCCCCTGTGGCGCCCGTACCTGGCCATGCTCGACTCCTACGTCGCCGACCTGGCCAACGCCGGCCCCTCCCGCCACGCCGGCGCCGTCACCGCCGCCCTCTACCTGGAACGCTTCATCCCCGAAGGCACACCCTGGGCCCACCTCGACGTCTACTCCTGGAACGACGGCGAACGCCCCGGCAAACCCAAGGGCGGCGAGGCGCAGGGCCTGCGCGCGTACCTGGAGTTCCTGCGCAAGCGGTATGGCGCCTGAGTAAGGGAAGCGCGAGACGGAAGCAGGCAGCCGCAGTGAACGGAGCGCGGGACGCTCCGTTCACTGACACTCGCGCCCCGCACGGCACGCGCTGGACCACGGCAACCAACCATGAAGATCGAAGCGAGCAGCGTCGAAAAGCGGCGGCTTTCTTTGAATTCTCAATAGTTATTCGACGCATTCCAGGCTGCGATTTGTTCCGCGCAACCGCAAACTGCATGCGCTCGCTGCCGCAGGCCGTTCCGCCAGGCGCGCCTCCTGGGCGCGGAAGGCCGCCGGCGCCCGCTGCGCCATAGTGCGGACGCCGCCGTGGTCCGCTCACGCAAGCGGCCCACGAGACACGCAGGGGGAGGCCGCCTCAGTAACGTCGCTACCACGGTGTCAGGTCGCCAGCTGGACGCTCCGCGCGCAATCGGCTAAGACTCCGCTCCCCTCATTTTCCCAGCCCGCCGAACCTGCGCATGAACGTTCGCCCGTCATCGGCCGACATCGATTTCTGGCGCCGTACGCGCCAGCTCTACCTGGACGTCTGCACACTGCCCGCTGACGAGCGCGCCGCGTTCCTGAGCGCCGTTGAGGCCGACGAAGTGGTGATCTCTGCGGTGCAGCGCCTGCTGCAGGATGAGGCCACCGGGCCCGTGGTCACGATCCAACCCAGCGCGCTGGCCGAAGCCTTTGTCAGCGCGCTCGAACACCTCGAACAAAAATCCGCATCGACACAGGGCGAGCTCCGCATCGAGCGCGTACTCGGCGAAGGCGGCATGGGGCGCGTCTACCTGGCCGCGCGCACAACCGGGGACGTGGTGCAGCGCGTCGCCCTGAAGGTGGTGCCGGTGGCGATCAGCGGCCCGCGACTGACCGAGCAGCTGCGGCGGGAACGCGCGATTCTCGCCGGTCTTGAGCATCCGCATATCGCACGCCTGGTCGACACCGGCGAACTTCCCGACGGGCGTCCGTTCTTCGCCATGGAATACGTCGACGGCGTGCCACTGCTGCAGTACTGCAACGCCGCGCGCCTGGATCTGCGAGCACGCCTGGCCCTGTTCCTGCGCATCTGCGAAGCGGTCTCCTATGCGCATGGGCAACTCGTCCTGCACCGTGACCTCAAGGACAGCAATATCCTCGTCGATGCAGCCGGCCATCCGCGTCTGCTCGATTTCGGCATCGCCAAATCGCTTGCCGAAGCCGGCGCGCGCGATACCACGCAGGGCCAGAACCATTTTTCATTGCGCGCGGCAGCGCCGGAGCAGATACGCGGCGGCGCGACAACCGTGGCCACAGACGTGTACGGCCTGGGCTGCGTGCTCTACGAACTGCTCTGCGGGCAGTTGCCGTTCGATACTGCCGACACGGACAGAAGCCAGCTTCTGCACCGGATTCTTGAACAACCGCCGCCGCTGGCCAGCACGGCCGCGGCTTCCGCCACCGACCACAGCGCTGCCCAGCAGCGCAATCTGGCCGATGCGCGTGCGCTCGCCGCCGCGCTGCGCGGCGACCTGGATGCCGTCATCGCGCGCGCGCTGCGCAAAGATCCGGCGGAACGCTACCCGTCCGCCGATCACCTGGCCGCCGACGTGCGCAATGTGCTCGCCCAGCGTCCCATTGCAGAACGGGCTTCGGAACGCTGGTACCGCGCGCGCATGGCGCTGCGGCGCAATCGCCTCACGGCGACGGTCGCCGGCGTGCTCGGCCTGGCCGTGATCGCAACCACCGCGCTGTCGGTGGCGCAGTCACAGCGCGCCGCGCAGGAACGCGACCGCGCCCTTGCCGCGCTGGAGGCCGCACGTCTGCAGCGCGACCACGCGCAACACGTGACCGACTTCCTTGTCGGCGCGTTCCAGTCTGCGGACCGGGAACGGCTAACACGCAATCTCAGCGCGGTGAAGCTGCTCGGCAACGCGGCGGCCACGCTGGAACGCGACAGCAGCCGTCTCGCACCACCACTGCGCGCCACGCTCGCGCAGACGCTTTCCCACCTGTTTTTCCTGTTGCAGAACAAGCCCGAATCGCTCCGCCTCGGCGAACTGGCGCGGCACGAGATGGCAGCCGCGCCAGACATGCCGCAGGAAGTGCGCGTGCGCCAGTTTCTGATTGATGCGGAATCGGCGTTTTCGGAGAACCGCTTCGCCGATGCGATCAAGGCGGCGCAGGACGGCCTGCAGCTGGCCGGCGACAGCGCCGGCTACAGCGACGGCGAGGTCCTGCCCATGCTGTGGGAAATCAAGCTGCGCGCGCTGCTCGGCGTCGGCCGCAACGCAGAGACCATCCAGACCGCCGATACGGCGCTGGCCGAACTTTCCCGCCGTACCGATCTGCATCCCGAACGCCTTGACTGGATCCGGCTGCAACGCAGCCGGGCGCACTACGCGGCAGGCCAATCCATCGCCTATCAGGAGCAATTGCTGCAATTGCTTGGCGAGCAGCGTCAGCAGGGGCGGAGCGGCGCATCACATATTCGCGCCCTGGCGGATCTCGCGCATGCCTACAAGATCAACGGCGAATACGAAAAATCCGTGGCCGTCTACGAAGAGACCCTGGCCAAGCAGCGCGCCAACTACGGGGAAGACCACCCATTGACGCCGCGCCTGCTCTACGCCATGGCCGGCTCGTACATCGGCGCAGGACGTCGGTTCGAAGGGATGCAGCTGCAGCATCGCCTGATTGCAGTCAGCGGGCGCTACTTCGACCCGCAGGAGCCGTTTACCGTCAATGTGCATTTCTATCTGGGCGAGAACTACATCATCGACCTGAATGATGCGAAGAGCGCCGAGTATTTTGTCCGCAAAGCGATCGCGATGTCCCCGCCCGAGGCGGACGGCAACCTGATGATCTACGAACGCCGGCTGGCGCTGATCCTGACGCTGCAGGGACGCTGGTTCGAGGCGGCCTACCATGCCGATCATGCCGCCGATGCCCTGCGGGCAAAGTACGGCCAGATCGGCGACGCGGTAGAGGGCGCCGCAATCAATGCCGCCTACGTCGCCCTGCGCCGCTTCGACACGGCCGCCGCGCGCGCGCGCCTGAGCGGATGGCTGCTCCTGCGCGCGCGCAACCGCGCTGCGGAAAATGCGTCCACAGCCAAATACTACGGCGAAGAGGCGCGGGAAGCCGAAGTTCTGGGCAACGCATTTGGCTGGACGCGCGCCGATGGTTCGGTCATCGCATCGCCGCTGCGTTGGTGAACCCGCAGCAAGCGGGCACAAACCTGGACTGCGG
Organism: Tahibacter harae; assembly: GCF_024437735.1. Lineage (GTDB taxonomy): Bacteria > Pseudomonadota > Gammaproteobacteria > Xanthomonadales > Rhodanobacteraceae > Tahibacter > Tahibacter harae. Next base: position 97,100 of record NZ_JANFQO010000018.1, read on the forward strand.
CCCGCGCGCGCCCGGCCGCGATTCCACGCCGGCCCTCCTCGCTGCACCGCACATGCCGGCCCGAACCGTCGCCGAACCCTCGCAGTGAATTGCGGCGAGCGTTCTGCGCTGGCGGGACGGCAGGCCGTTCCAGCCAACGACAGGTTCCGCACGACTATGGCGCCCGGTCCCGCAAACAAAAATCCCGGCCAAAGCCGGGATTTTTGTCCACAAACCAACACCGAAAGCCTCAGTCGATACTGATCCGCGCCCCTTGCGGCAAAACCTGCTGTGCCAGCTTGGTATCCGCGTGAATCAGGTCAATCTCATCGGCCAGGATGCGCGCGGCCTCCTGCAGCGCCACGTCGCGGCGCTCCTTGGCCTGTTTCTCGCGCTCGACCTGGCTCTTTATGCTGCGCTCGTCGGCCTGCAGGCCGTCGTCGCTGGCGTGGGCGACGGTGTCGTTGCCGGCGTCCTCGGCGGTGCTGCCTTCGGCGATGGCGGTAGTGGTCGCGCTGGCGACGGAGACGTCGGATTTCTCGCTCTTTTCCAGCGCGCTGCGCTCGGCGTCGCGGGCTTTCTTGCGCGCTTCCTGGTCGTCGCGTTCCTTGCGCCGCTCGGCCTCGTTCAGCGAGACGGTCTTCTCGGCGCGCAGGCGCTTGATCTCGTTCTGGTCCTCGGCGTAGTACTGCCACTCCTTGGACTTGGCCGTGCGCGCCTCGTGGCGCGAGGCCAGCATGGGCAGGATGGGCTTGAGATCGGCCACGGCCTCGTACGAAGCCGGCGTGATCGAACTCCAGGGCAGCGCGTTCGGATAGCTGGATTCGCCGAATTCCTTGGCTTCGCCGCCGTCCGGGAAGGCGATGTCGGGCACCACGCCGCGCAGCTGGGTGGTGCCGCCGTTGATGCGGAAGAACTGCGCGCTGGTCATCTTCAGCTCGCCGTACTTGGGCTTCTCGTTCTGCGCCGCATTGTCCAGGTCCACCAGCATCTGCACCGTGCCCTTGCCGAAGGTGGGCTCGCCGATGATGACGCCGCGGCCGTAGTCCTGGATCGCCGCGGCGAAGATCTCCGAGGCCGAGGCCGAGCCGCGGTTCACCATCACCGCCAGCGGGCCGTCCCAGGTCATGCCGGATTGGCTGTCATCCTCGGACTCGACCCGTCCCTGGGCGCTGCGCACCTGCACCACCGGGCCCTTGTCGATGAACAGGCCGGTGAGTTCGGTGGCCTCGCTGAGCGAGCCGCCGCCGTTGTTGCGCAGGTCGATCACCACGCCGTCGACCTTTTCCTGCTTGAGTTCGGCCAGCAGCTTGGCGGTGTCGCGGGTGGCGCTCTTGTAATCCTTGTCGCCGCGGCGGCGGGCGTCGAAGTCGAGGTAGAAGGTAGGCAGCTGGATCACGCCGACGCGGCGCGGCACCGGGCCGTCCTTCACTTCGATGATCTGCTTCTTGGCCGCCTGTTCCTCGATGCTGACCTTCTTGCGCACCAGGGAAAGCATCTGGTGCTTGGCGTCGGGGCCGCCGTCGGCCGGCAGCACTTCCAGGCGCACCACGGTGTCCTTCTGGCCGCGGATCTGCTCGACCACGTCGTCCAGGCGCCAGCCGATCACATCGGTGAGCGGGCCGTGTTCGCCCTGGCCCACGCTGAGGATGCGGTCGCCGACCTTGAGCTTGCCCGACAGCGCCGCCGGGCCGCCCGGCACGATCTCGCGAATGGCGGTGTATTCGTCCTCGCGCTGCAGCACCGCGCCTATGCCCTCCAGCGACAGCTTCATGGAGATGTCGAAGTTCTCGCTGGCGCGCGGGCCGAGGTAGTTGGTATGCGGCTCGATCGAGGTCGCGTACGCATTCATGAAGGTCTGGAACACGTCTTCGCTGTTGATCTGGGCGACGCGGTCGCCGAAGCCGACGTAGCGCTTGTCCAGGGTCTTCCTGATCTCGTCATCCTTCTTGCCGGCCAGGCGCAGGCGCAGCACATCGTTCTTGACCCGCTTGCGCCAGAGGTCGTCCAGCTCGTCGCTGCTGGCCGCCCAGGCGGCCTTCTCGCGGTCGTAGGCGTAGCTTTCCGCAGTGCTGAAGTCGAACGGCTTTTCCAGCTGCTTGCGCGAGAACGCGGTGCGTTCGGCGACACGCTGCAGGTAGAGGTTGAACACCGCGAACGGCATGGACAGATCTTTGTTGAAGATCGCGTCGTCGAGCTGCTCGCGCGCGGCGCTGAAGCGCTCGACGTCGGACTTCAGGAAGAACAGCTTCTCGCCGTCGAGCGAATCGAAGTAGGCGTCGAACATCTTGGCCGACATCGCATCGTCCAGCGGCACGGCCTTGTAGTGGAAGCGGGTGAGGAAGCGCGAGGCCCAGATCGCCGCGTCGGCCTGGTCCTCGGCCGGCTTGAGCAGCGGGCCGGCCTGGCTGGCAGGCTTGGCCACGGCCAGGCCGGAGGCCAACAGGGCGAGGACGAGCAGGGTCTTGCGCATGATTCTCTCCAGCAGGAACAGCAAATACGGCCTAAGCGGATTGAGCGATACCGGCGGCGTGGGCCATCTCGTCCGCATGATAGGACGAGCGCACCATGGGCCCGGAGGCGACGTGCTGGAAGCCCAGGCGGTAGCCCAGTTCCTCCAGCGCCTTGAACTCGTCCGGCGTCCAGTAACGGATTACCGGATGGTGGTGCGGCGTGGGTTGCAGGTATTGACCGATCGTGACCATGTCGACATCGTGCGCCCGCAGATCGTTCAACGCGCCTTCCACCTGTTCGAAGGTTTCGCCCAGGCCCAGCATGATGCCGGACTTGGTCGGTACCGACGGGTGCTGCGCCTTGAAGCGTCGCAGCAGGTCCAGCGACCAATCGTAATCGGCGCCGGGCCTTACCTCGCGGTATAGCTCGCGCACCGTCTCCAGGTTGTGATTGAACACATCCGGCGGCGCCGTGGCGAGGATTTCCAACGCCCGCTCCATGCGGCCCTTGCCGCGGAAATCCGGGGTCAGAATTTCAATCTGGATGGACGGGCTCTGCTCGCGCACCAGGCGGATGCAGTCGGCGAAATGCTGGGCGCCGCCGTCGCGCAGGTCGTCGCGGTCCACCGAGGTGATTACGACATAGCGCAGGGCCATGTCGCGGATGGTCTCGGCGAGGTGGCGCGGCTCGTGCGGATCCGGCGGCTTGGGCCGGCCGTGGGCCACGTCGCAGAAGGAGCAGCGCCGGGTGCAGACCTCGCCCAGGATCATGAACGTGGCCGTGCCCTTGCCGAAGCATTCGTGGATATTCGGGCAGGAGGCTTCCTCGCACACCGTGACCAGGCGGTTCTCGCGCAGCTTGGCCTTGAGCTTGGCCACGGCGTTGCCGGGCGGGATGCGCACGCGGATCCAGTCGGGCTTGCGCAGGCGCGGCGCCTGGTCGAACACGGCGCGGTTGCGCGCGATCTTGTCTTCGCCCAGCTGTTTTTCGCCGACGACGACGATGGGTATGGCCTTGGAGGGTGCAGTGTCCATGGGAATCAGGCGGAGGCGGCGAGCGCGACGGTCGCCGCGGGGATGAGGGGATCGGCCGCCTGCGGCTGCAGGCCCAGCTGCCGGGCGAGTTCCTCGACCAGGCTGGATTGCAGCACGGCCAGGCTGGCCGGACCGCCCAAGTCTAGCACCTGGGTCACGGCCAAGCCCTTATAACCACAGGGATTGATGCGATGGAACGGCTCCAGGTCCATGGCCGCGTTGAAGGCCAGGCCGTGGAAGGAACAGCCGCGCCGCACGCGCAGGCCCAGGGCCGCGACCTTGGCGTCGTTGACGTAGACGCCCGGCGCGCCCTCGCGCCGTTCGGCGGCGATGTTCCAGTTGGCCAGCGTGTCGATGACGGCCTGTTCTATGCGCAGCACCAGCTCGCGCACGCCGATGCCGAGCCGGCGCAGATCGACCAGGGTATAGGCCATGATCTGGCCCGGGCCGTGGTAGGTGACCTGGCCGCCGCGGTCGACCGGGATGACGGGAATGTCGCCCGGCGCCAGTACGTGCTCGCGCTTGCCGGCCTGGCCCAGGGTGAATACGGGTTCGTGCTGCAGCAGCCAGAATTCATCGACCGTGCTGGCGTCGCGGCTGTCGGTGAAGGCCTGCATGGCGCGCCAGACCGGTTCGTAGGGCCACAGCCCCGGCAGTTCACGCACACGTACCGGCAGGCGCTGGCTCATCACAAGGTCCAGCGAATGTCCGGATCGGCGCGCAGCGTCTCGTGCACGGCATCGTATTTCTCCCGGTTCGGGCAGGTGAAGCTCAGCGTCACCGAGAGATAGTTGCCTTCGCGCGAGGGCCGCGAGCGCACGCTGCCGTCGAGCACGCTCAGGCCCAGGGTGTTGATCAGCGCGGGCACGCGCATGGCCAGGTCGGCCGCGGCATTGCCCACGGCGGTGATCTCGAACACGCCGGGAAACTGGAAGCCCTGGTTGGGCGATTCGGGCTGGATGTCATCCAGATTGCGCATTAACGGGTATCCGGTTGCTTGGACGGCTGTACCGCCTCGTCGCTCTTGAACCACAGCATGATGCCGTCGCCGAGCCGACGCATGAAACCGCCTTCAGGGTACTCCTGCAAGGCCACGATGGGACGTTCGACCAAAGGCTTGCCGTCCAGGGTGATGCGCAGCGTGCCCACGTTCTGCCCCTTGGTATACGGGGCGACGAAGCGGCCCGGCACGTCCATCGCCGCCTTGAGATCGGCGTAGCGGCCGCGCGGCAGGGTGACCAGCACATCCTCGCTCACGCCCAGCGCAATGGTGTCGGCCTGGCCTTTCCACAAGGTGGGCTCGGCCACCGGCTTGTCGGCGCTGTACAGCTTGTGGGTTTCGTAGAAGCGGAAGCCGTAGTTGAGCAGTTCCTGGGTCATGTCGGCGCGGACTTTCTCGCCCTTGGTGCCCATGACCACGGTGATAAGGCGCTCGTTGTCGCGCTTGGCCGAGGCCGCCAGGCAAAAGCCGGCGCCGGAGTGGTGGCCGGTCTTGATGCCGTCGACCGCGGCGTCGCGCCAGAGCAGCGCGTTGCGGTTGTGCTGCTTGATGCCGTTCCACTCGAACTCCTTGATCGCGTAGATCTTGTAGTCCTCGGGAAAGTCGCGGATCAGGGCCCGCGACAGGGTCGCGATATCGTGCGCCGTGGTGTAGTGCTCCGGCGCGGACAGGCCGCTGGCGTTGACGAAGTGGGTGTTGCTCAGGCCCAGGCGCTTGGCGTACTCGTTCATGAGGTCGGCGAACACCGCCTCGGAGCCGGCCAGGTGCTCGGCCAGGGCGATGGCCGAGTCGTTGCCCGACTGCACGATCATGCCCATCAGCAGGTCGTGCAGCTTCACCTTGGAATTCAGCGCCAGGAAGCTGGTGGAGCCGTCGGTGCCGGCACCGCCGCCGCGCCAGGCGTTCTCGCTGATGAAGACCTCGTCGTCGGGCTTGACCTTGCCTGCGGCAAGCTCGGCCGAGACCACGTAGGAAGTCATGATCTTGGTGATGGAGGCCGGTTCCACGCGCTCGTCGGGATTGCTGGAGGCGAGGATCTGGCCGGTGTTGTAGTCCATCAGCACCCAGCTCTTCGCGTCCAGGGTCGGCGGCGGCGGCATGGGCGCATTGATCGCCGCGGGCGTGGGCGCGGCCGGCTTGGGCGTGGCGGGCGTGGGTGTGGGCGTCTGCGCCGCGGCGAGGCCGGCGCAGGCGGTGAGCAGGACGGTGGCAAGCAGATTCAAGCGATACGACATGGTTTTTCCGTACATGGGGCCTGCGCAGCGGCAGGCGTCAGGATCAATCGATGGCGACCCGGGCTTCGCCCAGGCCCAAACGGCGCAGTTCTTCGGTCAGGCGGTCGGCCTCGTCCACGTCGCGCAGCGGGCCCAGGCGTACCCGGCGCACGCTGCGGCCGTTGACCGACGCCTCCACCACACGCACTTCGCCCAGCTTGGCCGCCGCCACGCGCTGGGCGGCGCGGTCGGCATTGGCCTGTTCGCCGAACGCGCCGATCTGCAGGTAGATGCGTGGCTGCTCGGCGGAATCCGGCGCGCCGTCGCCGGACGCCGCGGTGCCGGCCACGGCCGGTGCGGGATTCTGCAGCGGCGCGGCCGGCCTGGGTGCCGGCCGCGGCGGCGTGCGCGCGGGGCTGGCGGCGGCGGTGCGGACTTCCGGCTCGGCCTCGCCCGGCATCAGCGCGCGCACTTCGACCAGGCCGGTGCCCTTGGGCCACACGCCGATCTTCACCGCCGCGGCGTAGGACAGGTCGATCAGGCGGTTGTCGTGGAACGGGCCGCGGTCGTTCACGCGCACGATGACACTTTTTCCGTTTTCGAGATTGGTCACGCGCGCCCAGCTGGGCAGCGGCAGCGACTTGTGCGCGGCGCTGAACTGGTACATGTCGTACGGCTCGAAGCTGGACGTCATGTAGCCGTGGAACTTGTTGCCGTACCAGGAGGAAATGCCGCGCTCGACATAGCCGCGCGCGCTGGGCAGCACGGTGTAGTTGCGGCCGAGCACGTTGTAGGGCGAGCGGTTGCCGTAGCGCGACAGCGGCTCGGGCCGCGGCACGGGTTCGGGTATGCGGCTGACATCGATGGTTTCGGCGGGGCCGTCGTCGTGGGTCTGGCGATAGCGTTCGGCCTGGCTGAGGCTGGTTTCCGGCACGGATGTAGCGGTTTGCGGCGCCGGGCGGGCGGCGGGCGGGCGCGAAGCCGCCGGACGCTGTCCCGGCCTGGGCTTGTTGCCGGCGCAGCCGGCCAGCGCCACCACCGCCAGCAGCAGGACGGCGCGCTTCATGGGCCTGCCGCCGCATCGCCGGCGGCGATGGCCTCGGCCAGCTGCTTGACCGCCATGGCGTACATGGGACTGCGGTTGTAGCGCGTGATGACGTAGAAATTCTGGAAGGTGATCCAGTATTCCGGGCCGCTGTCGCCTTCCAGCTTCAGCAGGGTGGCCGGACGCTGCGGATCCAGCGCGGCGTCCACGCTGTAGCCCCAGGCGGTGAGCTGTTCCAGCGGATACACCGGCTCGCTGTTGGCCGGCGTGATGGTGCGGGCATCCGGCGCCAGCTGGGCGCGCAGCGCGACCGGGCCTTCCGGTTCCCAGCCATGGCCCTGGAAATAGCTGGCCACGCTGGCGACGATGTCGGGCTTGGAATTCCACAGGTCGATGCGCTCGTCGCCGTCGTAGTCGCGGGCGAAGCGCGCGATCGAGGTCGGCATGAACTGGCCCCAGCCCATGGCGCCGGCATAGGAGCCGCGCAGTTCCTCGATGGGATAGGCCAGGTGGCCGTCGTTGAGGCGCAGCAGCTGGGACAGCTGTTCGCGGAAGAATTTTTCCCGCGGCGGGTAGTGGAAGGCCAGGGTGGTCAGGGCGTCGAGCACCTTGTACTTGCCGGTGATGCGGCCGTAGCTGGTTTCCACGCCGATGATGGCGACGATGATGCTGGGGGAAACCTGGTATTCGGCGGCGACGCGGTCGATCAGGTCGCGATTGTCGCGGTAGAAGGCGATGCCGGATTCGCGCCGCGCATCGGTGAGGAAGATGGGCCGGTATTCCTTCCACGGCTTGACCTTTTCGGCCGGCCGGGAAATCGCGTCGATGATGCTCTGCTGGTATTCGGCCTTGGCCAGTATGGCCAGTACCGCGTCGGCGGCGAGGCCGTGATCGCGGGCCAGTTCCGCGGCGAAATCCTGCTGCGCCTGGCGGGAGTCGGCGGCGGACGGCGAAACCGGGGCGGCGGCGGAAATGGCGGGCAGCGCACTCGCCAGAGCGAAAAGAACTCGAAAAAACACGGGCATCGATAGCGCCTGGCCAGCGTGGGGCAAACGGGTGCTAGGTTAGCACGCACATGGCAGGGCGTATCCCGCGGCTGGGTCGCGGTTCAGCTTGCGGCGCGGCCCGTTTTGCTAGCCGGCGGCGGGAATTGCGGCGGCGGAAAACGCCGCGGCGCAGGTTGAAAAACGTGCTAGCGCGTCAAGCGGAAACTGGCGGCCTTTTCCCACAGCGATTTGATGTTGTCGCGCCAGCGCTGACCCGCCGGCGGCGGTTCCGGCGGCCCCTGGGTCGGCTCGGCCTTGGGCGTGCTGGCGAGATTGCCTTCCTGGGCGTAGCGCAGGGCTTCGATCGCCAGCCGGTCCCAGCGCAGGAAGCTCGCCACCGGCACCAGCACCCAGGGACTGCGTTCGGTGGGCTGGCCCAGCGGCGCCCAGGCGCTGGCGCCGGGCAGGGCCAGGGCCTGTTCGCGCGCGCGGCCCTGCAGGCGGAAGGCCATGCCGGGCAGCATGTAGAACAGGAACGGCGTGCCGTTGATCTGTACTGCGGGCTTGCCGTACTGGGTGGTGGAGGTGGCGTCGTGCTGCCGGGTCATGAACTCGGCGATGGTGTCGTAGCGCGTGCGGGCATTGGCCATGGCCGGTGCAGCTCCCTGTTGGCGTGGCCTCATGCTACGCCGATTCGGCGGCAGCGGCCTGTAACGGATGGGCTGGATCGGCCAGCAGCTTCAGGGTGCGGCGCCGCAGGCTGTCCGCTCAGCGCACCAGCTTGCGGTGCGCATGAATGGACATCAGCACGCCGAAGCCGGTGAGCAGGCTCACCACCGACGTGCCGCCGTAGCTGACCAGGGGCAGCGGCACGCCGACCACGGGCAGCAGCCCCGTGATCATGCCGCCGTTGACCATGACGTAGACGAAGAACGACATGCCGATGGCGCCGGCCAGCAGGCGCGAATAGGTGTCCTTGGCATTGGCCGCGATCCACAGGCTGCGGCCGATGATGAAGATGTACAGCGAGATCAGCAGCAGCACGCCGATCAGGCCGAATTCCTCGCTGAACACGGAAAAGACGAAGTCGGTAGTGTGCTCGGGCAGGAATTCCAGGCGCGACTGGCTGCCCTCGTGCCAGCCCTTGCCGAAGATGCCGCCGGCGCCGACGGCGATCTCCGACTGGATGATGTGCCAGCCGTTGCCCAGCGGGTCGGATTCCGGGTCCATGAACATGCGCACGCGATTGCGCTGGTATTCGTGCAGGAAATGCCAGGCCACCGGCGCGGCCGCCGCGGCGACGCCGATCAGCCCGCCGATGCGCCACCAGGACAGGCCGGAAAGAAACAGCGCAAACGCGCCGCTGGCGGCGACCAGCAGCGAGGTGCCCAGGTCCGGCTGTTCGGCGATCAGGCCGGCGGGTATGCCGATGATGACCGCGACCATGAACAGGTCGCGCCAGTCCGGCGGCAGGGTGCGCGCGTGCAGGTACCAGGCCACCATCATGGGCGTGGCCAGCTTGAGCAGTTCCGAGGGCTGGAAGCGCACGAATTTCAGGTCCAGCCAGCGGTTGGAGCCGCGCCCTTCGCCGAACAGTTCCACCAGCACCAGCAGCACCACGCCGACGGCGTAGAACCACGGCGTCCAGTTGCGCAGGGTGGCCGGCGGTATGCGCGACATCGCCACCAGGGCCATGCCGCCCATCAGGAAGCGCGCGCCCTGGTTGAGCACGATGCCGGCATCCTTGTCGCCGGCGCTGTACAGCGTGATAAGGCCTATGCAGGCGACCAGCACCAGGGCCAGCAGCAGCGGCAGGTCCACCCGCGGCCGGCGCAGCTGGCGCAGGGCGGCGGCGGCGAGCCGGTCGAGACGGGTGTCGATCATCGGTTCGTCTCCGTGGCGGGCGCGGCGGACGGCGGGGCTGCCGCAGGCGCGGCGGGCGGCGTCAGGCGCACCGCGCCCGGCAGCGCCGCCGGCGCAACCACCGGCCGCGCGGCCGGCTGGGTGGCCGAC
>NZ_JANFQO010000019.1 GCF_024437735.1 Tahibacter harae
GTTAAAAACCACTGGTGGGGGGCGGGGGGGGCTTTGGCCCCCCCCCACGTCCGCTCACGCTTTCCGCCAGGGGGGCCAGCTTGGGCGCGAGCAGCGCTGCCGGACTCTCCATCCTGGGTCATCGCAGCAGCCCGCGCATTATGCCTGCCCCGTGAATATCCATCAATCCACTTTTGGGCATGGCCGCAAGCGCCGCCTGGCCCGGATCGCCGCGGTGTTGCTGTTGTTGCTGATCGGCGGCGGCCTGCTCGCCGTGCGCTACTACGCCCAGCCCGAGCGCGTCGCCGCCCTGCTTGGCGCCCAGGCCCGGGCGCGGCTGGGCCTGGAGCTGGAATTCCGCCCGCCCGCGCGCTACGCCCTGTGGCCGCGCCTGCATCTGGAGCTGGACGAGGTGCAGCTGCGCCTGCCCGCCGACAGCACGCCGCTGCTGGCCCTGGAACGGCTGGACGTGAGCCTGCCCTGGAGCAGCCTGCGCGATTCGCGTCTGGTGATACAGCAGCTGGATCTCACCAGCCCGCGGCTGGAACTGAGCGCGCTGCAGCGCTGGCTGGACAGCCCCGGCGAAGCCGCCACACCGGACCTGGCCATCCATCTGCGCATCAGCGACGGCACGCTGCTGCGCGAAAGCAAGCCGCTGCTGCAGGGCTTCCATTTCGATGGCGCTATCGACGCCCTGGCGCTGCAGGACTGGTGGCAGCGCGCCGCCGCGGCCGCGGCCGATGCTTCGCCGCTGCCGCCGCTGAGCGGCAAGGCGCGCGTGGAGTCGCTGCAGCTCGACGGCATCACGCTCAAGGGCCTGCAACTGGAGACGGAACCGGCGCAATGAATGCAACACCGGATTTCGCCGCCCGCCTGCTGGCCTGGTACGACCAGCACGGACGCAAGAATTTGCCCTGGCAGACGCCGCGTACGCCGTACCGGGTATGGCTGTCGGAAATCATGCTGCAGCAGACCCAGGTCGCGACCGTGATCGGCTATTTCGAGCGCTTCACCGCTGCCCTGCCCGACCTGGCCGCGCTCGCCGCCGCGCCGCAGGACCAGGTGCTGGGGCTGTGGTCGGGCCTGGGCTATTACAGCCGCGCGCGCAACCTGCACAAGGCGGCGAAGATCTGCCTGGCCGAACATGGCGGCGAGCTGCCGCGGGATTTCGACGCCCTGGCCGCCCTGCCCGGCATAGGCCGCTCCACCGCCGGCGCCATCCTCGCCCAGGCCTGGGAATTGCCGCACGCCATCCTCGACGGCAACGTCAAGCGCGTGCTCAGCCGCTACCACGGCGTGCACGGCTGGCCCGGCAGCACGGCGACCGCGCGCGAACTGTGGCAGCACGCCGAAGCGAACACGCCGCACCAGCGCGTGGCCGACTACACCCAGGCCATCATGGACCTGGGCGCAACCCTGTGCGTGCGCAGCCGGCCGCGCTGCGGCGTCTGTCCGCAGGCGGCGGATTGCGTCGCGCGGCGCGAAAACCTCACCGCCCAGCTGCCCGCGCGCAAGCCGCCCAGGCAGGTGCCCACACGCGCGACCTGCCTGCTGATCCTGCGCGACGCGCAGCAGCGCATCCTGCTGCAGCGGCGCCCGGCCAGTGGCGTGTGGGCCGAGCTATGGAGCCTGCCCGAAGCCGCCGACGCGGCCGAGGCGCCGCGCATCGCACGCAGCCTCGGCGCCCAGGCCGGCGCGGTACAGGCACTGCCCCCCTTCACTCACGTCTTCAGCCACTACAAGCTGGAGATCACGCCGCTGCTGGCCAGCGCCCAGGCCCTGCCGCAGGTAGCCGAACAGGCCGGCCTGCGCTGGTGCGGCGCCGAAGAATTCATCCCGCTGGGCCTGCCCGCGCCGGTACGGCGCCTGCTGCAGGCACTGCCGCCAACCCCTGCCGGCGCCGCGGCGCCAGGAGACTACGCATGAGCCGCACCGTCCATTGCGTCAAGCTGCAGCGCGAAGCCGAAGGCCTGGCCTTCGCCCCGTGGCCGGGCGAGCTGGGCAAGCGCATTTTCGCCTCCGTGTCCAAGGAAGCCTGGCAGCAGTGGCTGGCCCACCAGACCATGCTGATCAACGAAAACCGCCTGTCGCCGCTGGATCCCAAGCACCGCGCCTTCCTCGCCGCGGAAATGGAAAAGTATTTCTTTGGAGAAGGCTCGGCCAAGCCGGCAGGCTACGTCGCACCCGAGGGCTGAGTCGCGGCCGCGGCTTGCACTGCCGTGCCGCGCGCCGGCGGCAGCGGTGCCACCGCTACACGGCCGAACAAGCCGCGCTTCACGCCGGCCAGCACCTTGAGCATTTCTCCGCGCAGCAGCGGCGCCTGCCCCAGCGGCCCCAGACAGGCGTCGCGCAAACGGCCGGCCCAGCCGATATCCGACTGGAACAGCGGCGTCAGCCAGCGGCTGACGAACTGATAGATCCAGATATGGCTGCGCCGCTCACGGTCGTAGCGCGCCAGCGCCGCGCCCAGCGTCGCCTCGCTTGCGATGGCGCGGGCCAGCGCGGATGCATCGAGCAGGGCCATGTTCGCGCCCTGTCCCAGCTGCGGACTCATCGCATGCGCCGCATCGCCCAGCCAGACCACACGGCCGCGGTGGAAACGGCGCAGGATCGCATCGCGGTACAGCGCCGGCGCCAGCTGCTGCACGTCGACGATGCTCGCCAGCACGGGCCGCAGCTGCGGCCAGTAATCGCCGACTTCCTCGCGCCAGGCGGCGACGCCGCGCTGCACGGTCTCCTGCAGACACTGCGCCGGCAGGCTCCAGAAAAAACCGATCTTGCGCTGCTGCACGTCTTCGCCCGGCAGCACGCCCACCGGCAGCAGACCGGCCATGCGCCGCGGCCCGTCGTAGCGCTGCAGCAGGCGCTCGCGGAACAGCCCCTGCGGGTCGGCGCACAGACACCACAGCGCGCCCCAGGCATAGGGCCGGTCGCGCCGGGTCAGCGCCGCATCGCGCAGCGCCGAGGCCGCGCCGCCGCCGACCAGGATCAGGTCGTAAGGCCCGTAGCGGTTTCCCGCCGCATCGCGCAGCTCGCCCTTGTCCGCATCTACCGCGGCGATCTCACAGCCGCTGTGCAGGCCGCGCTCGACGGCCGCATCGCGCAGCAGCTGGAACAGTGCACCGCGCTGTATGCCCAGACCGAACCAGTGCGGATCCAGTCCCGCATAGGCCATGTCGATCACGCGCCGGCCGCGCGTGGTCTCGCCGCGCAGCTCGTGTATCGCCTCGCCGCAGGCGAGGGCCTGCTCGAACAGGCCCAGTTCGGCCAGCACGCCCAGGCCGGTAGGCTGCAACAGCAGCCCCGCGCCGACCGGCCGCGGCTGCGCCGCGCGCTCGAACAATTCCAGGCAATGGCCCTGGCGCGCGAGCAGCCGCGCAGCCGCCTGACCCGCCGTGCCATAGCCGACGATGGCGATGTCCAGCCGTCCCTGCATGCAGTGCCTCCGCCCCGATCCGCCATGCCGCTAACTTAGCGCTTCGCCGCCGCCGCAGCAGCGGCGCGACAAATCGCCGCAATCTCGCGCGACAGGCTGCCGGAAGACCGATTCGCGTTGCGCGCGTCCGTCCCGGCGGATCGCAAATCAGACAACGCGCCCGCCTGCAGCACCCGTTGCGCCTGAACTGGTTCGCCAGTCAGCCCGGCACCTGTTGCACCGCCGCGGAGGCAAGCTATTTCGCGTCATGGAAGATGATTCCCAGCGCATGCCGCCGCCCCCAATGCAGCCGGCTCACGCCATGCCGCACGTTCGCGCGATAGCAGCCGCGCGCTGAAGCTGCCGGGTGGTAATTGACCGCCAGCACCACGGCGTCGCCCTGGCGCAGCGGAACCACCTCGGCCCGGCCGGCGTGCCTGGGATTGCTCTGCGTCAGCAACAGCTCGCCGCCGCCGAAATCGCGCCCCGGTTCGTCGAGCAGGAAAATGACCTGGAACGGAAAGACGTGCTCGCCGTACAGATCCTGGTGCAGGCAGCAATAGTCGCCGGGCTGGTAGCGCAGCAGCAGCGGCGTCGGCCGCTGCTGACCGGCCGCATGGCAGATGGCGCGGAATTCCGCATGAGTGGCCGGGAAGCGGCCATCGAGGCGCAGCAGCCCATGCCAGCGGTTGGCGACAGGCGCCAGGCGCGGATACAGCGCCTCCCGCAATCTCGCGACCAGCGGCGGCAACGGATAGCGGAAATATTTGTACTCGCCGCGGCCGAAGGCGTAGCGCTCCATCACGATGCGGCTGCGGAAACGCGCTTCTTCGGCAAAGTAGGCGGCGATTTCCGCGCATTGGGCCGGTGTCAGCAACGCCGGCAGCACGGCGAAGCCATCGCGTCCCACTTTGTCTTCGACAGCCTGCCAGTCCGCGGCGTCGATGCCGCTTTCCGGCGCAGGCGGCGCGAGATCATTTCCAGCGGGAACCGCCGTGAGCAGCGGATTCATGCGCCCGCCCCGTTGCGTCTGCCGCATGCCGGCCTTGCGGGCCGGCCCCTCTTCCACGCCGCATATTCCCGCGGCATGCACACTGCGCACGGCCGGTAGCCCGCGGCAACCGCCGTAGCCTCGTCGGCAAAGAACACGCGCTGCTTCGCATAGCCGCCGCGGGCCAGCGCCAGCAACGCGGCGCGACAGTCCAGGCGGCCGTAGAGCCTGCCGCCGCGATGGCCGCCGAGGGTACCCGGCACGCTGCTGAAAACCGGCTTGCCGTCGGCACCGGTCAAGGTGAATGTGCGCGGCGATGCAGGTATCTGCGCCGCTCCCCGTACCTCAGCGCGCGTCATGGAACGACAGCTCCAGGCCCACGCGCCGGCCTTGACGCACGCGGCTGACGGCATGTTTGAGGTTGACCCGGTAATAGCCTTTGCTGCCGCGGAACGGACGTTCGGCCGTGGCGATGATGGCCGCATCGCCCAGCGCCAGCGGCAGCACCATCGGCCGCGACTGCATGCGTGGACGCTGTTCCGTCATCACGAATTCGCCGCCGGTGAAATCCGTACCCGGCGCGGACAGCAGCGCGACGAACTGCAAGGGAAACACCACCTCGCCATCGTTGCACTGGTGCAGCGCAATGTGGTCTTCGGCGCGAAGCCGGTTCAGATGCGACTGCGCCCGAGCCTGGCCCGCGGACCGGTTGAGCTGCTGAAAGTCCCGCAGCGCGGCCGGAAAGCGGCCAGCCACGCCCGGGATCTCGTTCCAGCGATTGGCGATGACGGCAAGCGGCGGATACAGGGCCGCGCGCAGATTCTCCAGCAGCGCCGGCAGCGCAACGCCGAAATGGATCAATTCGCCGCTGCCCAGGCTGCCGGAGGCCAGCGATGTGCGCACGGCATCCGCATGCGCCGCTAGTTGCAAGAGTTCGCGCGCCGCAGCGGCATCGAACAGGCCTGGCAACAGCGCATAGCCTTCGGCATCAAGCTGTACGGCAATAGCGGCCCAGTCCAGACGCGCGATGCCGGTGTCGGATGGAATCACGGATTTTCCTCGGCGCTCAGATCGGACCTGTGCTTCCCGCACCTGCGCAACTCAGGCCTGGGCTTCGCGGCGCAACAGCTCGCGCTTGCGCTCCACGCCCCAGCGATAGCCGGCGAGATCGCCGTCGCGCCGCACCACGCGGTGGCAGGGAATTGCCACGGCCAGGTGATTCGCACCGCAGGCCTGGGCTACGGCGCGCACCGCGGTGGGCGCGCCTATGCGCGCGGCGATGTCGGTATAGCTGACAGTGGCGCCCGGCGGAATCTCGCGCAGCGCGCGCCAGACGCGCTCCTGGAAAGCCGTGCCCTGCACATCCAGCGGCAGTTGCAGGCCCAGCGCGGGCGCTTCGATGAAACCCACGACCTGGGCGACCAGCTGCTCGAACCCGCTGTCGCCGCCGATGATGCGTGCCCTGGGAAACTGATCCTGCAGCTCCCGCGCCAGCGCATCCGGATCCTCGCCCAGCAGAATGGCGCAGATGCCGCGCTGGCTCTGCGCGACCAGGATGGCGCCCAGCGAACATTGGCCGACCGCGAAACGGATGACCGCGCCGGCGCCGCCGGCGCGGTAGTCGCGGGCGCGCATGCCCAGCAACTGCTCCGAGGTTTCGTAGAAGCGGCTGTTGGAATTGAAGCCGGCGCCGTAGATCGCCTCGGTGATGGAAGCGGCCGGGGCCGCGCTCAATTCCTCGCGCAGCTTGCGCGCGCGGTAGGCCGAGGCATACGCCTTGGGCGTAAGGCCGGTCTCGGCCTTGAACAGGCGGTGGAAATGGAACGGGCTCATGCCGACCTCGGCCGCCAGATCGTCCAGCGCCGGCGGCGTCTCCGCCGCCTCGATCAGGCGGCAGGCGCGCGCCACCAGCGCGGCGCGTCCGGCCGCCGCACTGCCCTGGTCGCCGCGGGCGCGGCGGCTGGGGCGATAACCCGCGGCCTCGGCGGCGGCGGCCGTGGCGAAGAATTCCACGTTCTCGCGCTTGGGCAGCCGCGCTGTGGAACTGGGCCGGCAGTACACGCCGGTGGTGCGCACGGCGTAGACGAAATGACCATCGGCCGCGGGATCCCGCGCCTGCACGGCGGCCCAGCGGGCGGCGTCGGTTGCGTAGGCGGTCGTGCTCATGGCGGCAATCCTGACAGAGTCGGTCACAGGTGCAGAATAGGCCGGGTTCGCGGCGCAAGAACTCCGATTCTTGCGCCGCCAATTCAACGGCCCGGCAGCCGCCACAGATACCAGGCGGCGACGGTGCGCCAGGGGCTCCAGGCCGCGCCTGCCGCGCGCATCTGCCGCGGCGTGGGCGCCTGCTCCAGCCGTTTCAGGCGCCGGTAGCCTTCGCGCACGCCGAAATCGTCCACCGGCAGTATGTCGCTGCGTTCCAGTGAATAAATCAGGAACATTTCAACTGTCCAGCGGCCTACGCCGCGCAGCGCGGCGAGGCGCGCAATCAGCACCTCGTCGGACAGTTGCCGTGCCTGCTCCAGGCTGGGCACGACGCCGTCCAGCGCCGCCTGGGCGATGCCGCGCACGGCCGCCAGCTTGGCCGCGGAGAAACCGCAGGCGCGCTGCGATTCCACCGTGCCGGCCAGCAGCTGCGCCGGCGTCGGAAACGGCACGTCCGGATATAGCGCCAGCAGGCGCCCCAGGATCGCGTCGCCGGCGCGGGCATGCAGTTGCTGGTAGGCGATGGCGCGCACCAGGGCCTCGTACGGTTCGCGCGCCGGCCGGGTTTCAAGCCGGCAGGGACCGACCGCGGCGATATGCCTGGCCCAGTCCGCATCCAGCCCGGACAGGAAGGCAGCCGCGCGGCCGTAAGCATCTGCGGACAATTCGGCGACGGGTCCGCTCATGCGCCGAACCCAGGCAACGCGGCGCTTTGCGGCGAAACCGCCGCGGGCGCCAGTGCGTTCTCGTGGTGCAGCAGCCAGTGCTTGCGCTGCACGCCCCAGGCATAGCCCTTCAGCTCGCCGTTGCCGGCGATGACGCGGTGGCAGGGCACAATGAGCGCAATGGGATTGGCGCCGTTGGCCGCGCCTATGTCGATGGCCGCGCGCGGATCGTCGAACCCGAGCAGCCTGGCCAGCTTGCCGTAGCTCGTGGTCGAACCCGCCGGAATGCGGCGCAGCGCGGCCCAGACCCGGCGCTGCAGCTCGGAGCCGGCCGTTTCCGTGCGCAGCGCGTCCAGCGCCTCCAGCTCGCCCGCGAAATAGCGCGCCAGCGCCCCGGCGATCGCGGCGGGTGGCGCGATCTCGTCAAGCTCCACCACGCCGTAGTGCTCGCGCAGGCCGCGGCGCAGGCGCGCCCGGTGGTCGGCGAATTCCAGCGCACGCACTGTCTGCTGCGCATCGGTAACCAGCAGCATTGCGCCCAGCGGCGAATCCAGATGGCTCAGATACAGTTTCATGGGTCACTCCGGTTCCGGTCAGTTTGCGGTTTCCGCCGCCTCATTTCAGCCGCGTCACGCCCTGGGGGCCGAACAGATAGGCCTCGCCGCTGTGCAGGTGCAGCTCGGTAGCGCCGTCGGCGTTGATGTGCCAGTGCGCGGTGCCGGCCTCGACCAGCGCCTGGCAATGGCCCTGGACCCGGCGGCGCGCTGCGGCCGATTCCGGCAATCGCTCCTGGGAAATCGCGTTCCTGGAAGACCTCGGCGGCTGCGGCCATTCTGGCGGCGGCGCGGCGCAGGAAAACTCCGTTGCTTGCGGCGGAATTCCGCGTTTCATCCGGCTTTGCGGAAGGTGAGATTGATGCGCCGGCTGCCCAGCAGCGGATGCGGTTCGTCCTGCAGCGGCATCACGCCGTGATAGCGCAACCGGTCCGCACCGCCCCATACCATCACGTCGCCATGCCGCAGCGGCAGCTTCAGCGTGGGATCGCTGCGCGCAGGGCCGCCGAACAGGAACCGCGCGCGCATGCCCAGCGATACCGAGACTATCGGCGCCGCATAGTCGCGCTCGTTCCTGTCCTGGTGCAGCGAAAGCCGCGCGCCGGGCAGGTAGCGGTTGACCAGACAGGCGTCAGGCTCGAAGCCGTCGTATCCCGCGGCCGCGGCAGCGGCTGTTGCCAGCTGCGCGAAAGCCGGCGGCATAGCCGGCCAGGCTGCGCCGGTCGCGGGATCGACCGCGCTGTAGCGATAGCCGCGCCGGTCGCTGATCCAGCCCAGCGCGCCGCAGTTGGTCAGCGCGACCGACATGGTGAAGCCGCCGGGCGTCTGCATATGCCGGAACGGCGCGGCGGCCTCGATGCGCGCAATCGCGTGCATCAACGCGCAGGCCCGGGGCAGCGCGTATCCATGCAACAGCACGGCGCCCGGTCCAAGGCGCTGTTCCTGCGCCGCCGCATCGAAAAGTCCGCCGGTTTCCATGCTCATTTCGCATCGTGGAAGATCAGACCGACGGTATGACGCCTGCCGCTGCGGATACGGCTGACACCATGCCGCATCGCCACCGTGCGCACGCCGCGCCGTCCCGGCGCCGGACGCTGGTTGACGGTGAACACCACCGCATCGCCCTGGCTCAGTGCGACGACTTCGGCGTACTGGCCCTGGGCCGAAAGCCCGGTCATGACGAACTCGCCGCCGCTGAAATCCCGGCCGGGCTGCGACAGCAGGATCGCTACCTGCAACGGGAATACATGCTCGCCGTAGAGATCCTGGTGCAGACAGTTGTAGTCGCCTTCGCCGTATTCGAGGATCAGCGGCGTAGGCCGGGTCTGACCCGCCGCGTGGCAGCGGCGCAGGAACGCATCCAGTTCGGCGGGATAGCGCACGGCCGCGCCCAGCCGCAGATTCCAGCGATTGGCAATCGGCGCCAGGCGCGGATACAGCGTCTGGCGCAGCCGGGCCAGCAGCGGCGGCAGCGGATAGGCGAAATACTTGTACTCGCCGCGGCCGAAGCCGTGGCGGGCCATGACGATGCGCGAGCGATAGCCTTCCTCCCGCGGATACAGCGCGGCAAGCGCCGCACATTGCCGTGCCGTCAGCAGGCCCGGCAGCACGGCATTGCCGTGGGCGTCGAGCGCGCGCTCCACGCCGTCCCAGTCGCAGGCCGCGAGCGCAACCGCATCGTCATCGCCGGCCAAGGCTTTCATGCGGCGTGCTGCAGCGCTGCTTCGGCCGCCAGCAGCGCGCGCTTGCGCTGCACGCCCCAGCGATAGCCGGACAGCGCACCGTCGCTGCGCACTACACGATGGTAGGGAATCGCCAGCGCCAGCACGTTCGCGGCGCAGGCCCGCGCCACGGCACGCGCCGCGGCGCTCATGCCCAGTGACTGCGCCACGGCGGCGTAGCTGCGTGTCCCGCCCGCCGGGATCGCGCACAGCGCCCGCCACACCTGCTGTTCAAATGCGCTGCCGCCGATATCGAGAGCAATCGGGTCTGCGCAAAGTTCGGTGTCGGCGAAGCGGATGATGCAATCGAGTTCGTGCCGCAGCCCGGCCTGGTCGGCCTGCAACTGCGCCTGCGGAAAGGCGCCGGCCAGTTGTTCCTGCAGTACCTGCGCATCGTCGTCAAAAAAGATGGCGCAGACACCGTTGCGGCTGCATCCGATCAGCAGCAGGCCCAGCGTCGTCCGGCCGACGGCGTAGCGGATATCGCCTTGCGGCTGGCTGCCCGGGGCGCGGAACCTGTACTTGAAAGCGGTAGCGGCGGAAGTTTTCATGACAGGTCGCTCTCTGCGGCGGATTGGCGAAGCCAGTCTAGAAATCCGCCGTGGACACGAAACTCCGCTACTTGCGGTTGAATTTCCGGCCGGGCGCCGGACTCCCGGCGGCAGGCCGCGGCACGCGGCGAAAGCGGCTGGCGGCGCCAGCCGTCCGGGTGTGGTGTGGTTGCGCCGTCGCCATCGCCGCAAGGAAACAGCCGCCGCGCAGACAACGCAATGCGCCGTCCAACGCAGCTGTTGAAAGCGCCGGCGATTCTTCAGAGCAACGAAAAAACCGCCGCACCTCGCGGCGCGGCGGCTCAGTGATCGCGGCTTGTGGCAACACCGTGCGGCGGCTCAGCCCCCCTTCTTTTCCGCGCCTTGGCCCTTGCGCGCGTCGCGCAGGGCCTTGTAGTCGATGGGCTGGATGGAAGAAATGGTGCAGCGGTCCTTGCCCGCTATCACATGGTCGAACTTGGCGCTGACCTTGTGCGAGGTGGAACTCAGTCCCACCGTCTTGGCCCAGGGCAGGTCGGTGCACGGCGGCAATACCTTGATGAGCCAGGCGGTGTTGACCGCGGTCCAGACCACGACCGCCTCGGTGCCGAAGGCCTCGTAGCTCTGCAGGCGCCAGAACGGCATCTCGCCGACCGGCTCGCCGGCGAAGCGCTGGTATTCGGCCAGGCGTTCGGTCTCCTTGTCGGTCAGCGCCTGGGCCGGCAGGGCCAGGCCCAGCGCCAGTAGCGCGAGCGGAAGCGACAGCAGTTTCAGATTCATGACGGTTCTCCGGAAAGGGTGCGTCAGCAGTGATGGTGACGCAGCGGGACGGCTGCAAGGTCGCAAAGGTCGCAGGCGCCGCGCGCCGTCCCGCCAGCTCCGGTTCAGCCGCGCACCAGTCCCGCGGCCTGTTCCACCTGTTCGCGCTCGAAATCCGACAGGCGCGAGGCCACATCGACCAGGCGCTGACGCACCTGCGCATCGTCGGGCATTACCCGCGCCAGTTCCACCAGCACCGTACGGCATTCAAAATCCGAACCTATGCCCGCCGCCGCGTCCAGTACCGCGAGCGCGCCGTCGCGGCGCAGGCCGCCGCTGCGCAGCAGGGCCAGCAGCGCTTCGCGGCGCTCGAAATCCGAGCCTATCGAAGCGGCGGCGCGGGCATAGCCGGCGGCGATGGCTTCGGCATCCTTGGTCCTGGCCGCGACATGGACCAGCAGTTCGCGGTGCTCGAAATCCGAGCCTATGGCATCGCCAGCGGCCAGGATCTGCAGCAGCGCCGCCGTGTCCTCGCTCTTGCCCAGCAGGGCATCCAGCGCACGGCGGCGTTCAAAATCCGAACCCAGGCCGTCGAGACTGCGCAGCCAGGCCGCGCGCAAGGTTGCATCGCCGCCGACGCGGTCGGCCGCCTGCATCAGCAACTGCGCGCGCTCGTAGTCCGAACCTATGCCGGCGCCGGACTGCAGCACCTTGACCAGCTGCGCCGTGGCAACCTGCTGGCTGTCCAGCGCAGCCGACAGCACCTGGCGCTTCTCGTAATCCGAGCCGATCCTGTCGGCCTGGGCCAGGGCCAGATCGAGTTCACCGGCGCTCAGCGCGTGCCGCCCCAGCAGCTCGGCCAGGTAGCGGCCGCGCGCATGGTCCGACTTGATCAGCGCGATCTCGTCGAGCACGGCCTTGTTGCCACCGCGCTGCTGCAGGCGCGCGATCCGCGCCGGCACATCGATGGCCGCCTCGCGCAGCAGCTGCGGCAGCAGGCGGGCCAGCCAGGCCTCGGCCTGCGCATCCAGCGGCTGCGGCTTGCCGTCGAGATAGAAGGTAGCTTCCAGACCCTTGGCGCCGTTGCGGTATTCGACCTTGCGCGAGGTCGTATCGACGACTTCCTCGATGCTCGCCGTGGCGCCGGCGGCCAGCGATTCCAGCGCGGTCTCCTGCGGGTTGAAACGCACCGCACCGCTGGCCTGGTAGGTCACGCGCCGGCCGGGCAGGCTCCAGCGCACTGACATGACATCATTTTTTCCATGAATGGAAACGCAGTTTCCGGCAACTGCGTTGCAATCGCCGGATTCGTCGCCGGCGCTGCGCGCCGCGACGCGCTCGGCCGCAGCGGAAACCGGCACGACGAAAGCCGGCAGGGCCAGCGCCGCGGCGATAACGCCGGCCAGCACCGCCAGACGCAGACCGCGGGGAATGGTGAACGGTGACATGGGAACTCCTTCGAGCAACTGCTCGGCACGTTGCAACAGAGGCGAACGCGGCGCGGCCATGGCCGCGGCGAACGCGGGGAATCGGCGATCCAGATGCTGCTCCAGGCACTGCGCCAGGCATTCGGCCAGCGGCCGGCCGTCGCCCAGGGCGCGCGCCGCGGCGGCATCGCATTCCAGTTCGGCCAGGGCTTCCAGGCGCTGTTGCGCCAGCGCGGCCAGCGGCAGAGGCCACAGCAGGGCACGCCACAGCGCCAGCACGGCACGCCAATGCGGATCGCGCCGGCGCAGATGCGCCAGTTCGTGTGCGAGCACTGCGCGGCGCTGGTCGCGCGACAGGGACAGCGCCCAGACCGGCAACAGGATGCTGCCGCCCGGCGTGGCCAGCGGGCTGCCGATGGCCGGCGAAATCTTCAGCTCGGGTGCGCTCACCGCAAAGCCGCGCGCGAGTTCCGCCGCGTCGTCCTGCCAATCCTGCGCTTCCAGCAGCAGGGCGGCAGCACGCAAACGCCGCAGCGCGAACGCCGAGAAAACCAGGCGCAGGCCATGCCAGAGGCTGACCAGCAGCCAGAACGCGAGCAGCCAGGGCAAGGCCTGCAGCACCTGCGCGCGCAGGTTGACGGCGATGCCTGTTGCGTCAGGTGCCGACGCGGACATGGCCGGTGCGATGAAACGCGAAGAAGCTGCGCGAGACGATGCTGCGGTCGATGGCCGCGATGCCGTCGAACCCGCAGATGCTTTGCTGGCTGGAGCCGGCGCCGTCACCGGCGCTGCCGGCTGCGCCGACGCGGACGCCCGCGCAGAGGCCGGCCCGGACGATGCCATCGCAGCGCTTTCGCGTGCCGCCAGCTCCACCCGCAGCCAAGGCGCCGGCCCCAGCGAAGAGGCGCCCAACCCCACTTGCAATGCCGCGCTGGCCACGCCGCCCAGCACCGCGCTGCGCCAGACGAACTCCCGCGCCCGCGCGCGCCGCACCCAGCCCAGCCGTTCCACCAGCCAGGCCAGACCGAGGAAAACCAGTCCCTGCAACAGCAGCGTAAGCAGCACAACGCCGGCCAGCGCGGCCAACCCATTCAGCTCACTCATGTTCGCGCCCTCCCCGCGCCAGCTTCTTGCGCAGCTTTTCCAGATCGCCCGGCGCAATCTCCGCCTCGTCCACCAGATGCGATACCAGCGCCCGCGCGTCGCCGCCGAACAGGCTGCCCAGCAATTCGCTCACCATGGACCGCCGCACCTCCGGCTCGCTCACCCGGGCCTGGTAGTAGACCTGGCGCGCATCCCGCCGCAGCGACACCACGCCGCGCTTTTCCAGCCGCGTCAGCATCGTCGCCACCGTCGTGTGCTTGATGCCGCGCTCCGCCGCCAGTACCTCGGCCACCTCGGCCGTACTGCACTCCCCGCGCGCCCACAGCACCCGCATCAGCGCGATCTGCAGATCGCTGAGCACCACATCGCCAGACTTGCCGCTCATGCCCCGGGCCACTCTCTACACCTGTCGTACTACAGTTGTAGTAGAGAGAACTGACCGGGACAACAGGCCGGAAGTCATGGCCCGCCCGGGAAGGCGCGCACCGACGCCGCGCTTCGCGCAACAACGCGCTGCCGCCGCCATCGGCGCAGCCGGCGACACATCCACCCGAGCGAGCGCGGCCACGCAAAACGCGGCCTGAGCAATGGCGATCCCGCTACGTACCTGCCAGGCGTCCCGGCCGAGACGCGCAATCGTTACCGCCGCAACGGTTGCGGGCCGCCCGCCAAGCGGACCTGTCAGCCCCCGCGGCGCCGCGCTTGGCAATCCGCCGAAGCATCGCTCCGCGTCCTGCTGGCAGTCCGCAGCCTGCATCTGGGCAAATTCTGCCCAAGCGAAATCCGCGCTTGACTCCGCCTCCCCATCCCGTTTTAATACGCGACCTCGCGCTGCGGCCTCTCTGGGCGCACACAGCAACGCCTCAGGCCGGGTAGCTCAGTTGGTAGAGCAGGGGATTGAAAATCCCCGTGTCGGCGGTTCGATTCCGTCCCCGGCCACCACTTTTCATCGCAAATCAGCACACTTAGCCACACTGTCCATTGCGGTCCGTTACAGCCTAATGGCGGGAATTGCTGACACGACTACACAGGAACTACACAGAGAATTTGTGTACTTCTGCGCATACCTTTCATCTAAGCATGGTGCGTTGAATTTCGGTCGAATGACCGCATGTGGGCGACAGGGGAATCCTTGTCCATATTGAGGAATTCGACCGTGCCAAATGCCGTTGCTGTCCATTCGCCCGCTCACGTGATCCTTGAAGAACGCTGGTACGTTGTGGGGTCGTTGCGCCCCCGCCACGGTCAAGCAAACGAGGCGTTTTTTGTTGAGCTTGCGTCGCTTTGCCCCGACGTCTCATTCAAGACCGAGCAGTACCCTGTCGATGGCCGTCCAACTCAGCGGTTGTTTGTCGACCGCCGCGCTCACGTCCACCGAGACGACGCTGAAGCTGCGTGGCGACAATTGTCCCAGGCATGGGCCATGAAGACTGGAAACCCGCCAAACCTCGCGGTAGGCGTGACGTAATCCGCCCAGCCGATGAAAAGCCGGCAACGTTGCCGGCTTTTCCTATTTCGTGAACCTATCGCCCCCTACCCAGCCGGACGGTAGCCGCCACTCCGGCTTGAGTGTTCCGAGCACCAACCCAATCCATCCGAAATTGGCCCCGCCGACTGCGGCAACTTGGGTGGAAAATGCTCCAGCGCGCCAAGCGACAAGGTCCCCGGGCTTCAGGGTGGGGCCAACGGGGCCGGCCGTCTCAGCCGGCAAGATAAATCCACCGTCCTCGTTTGCGACGCGAAGCATCACCAACTGATTGCCGGCGCTTGATCGCCTAGTCGATTCAGCCGCACCGAATTCTTTCGCGTCGACGATCAATGCCGGGAGTACGGCGCCCACCGAGATGCTGCAATCCAAGTACTTGCAGGCGTATGCGAACGCCGCGCTGCCGTCCTTGAAATGCAGGGATTCCGGCGCAGGCATCTCCTTCGGAGCTGAGCTTGACTCTCGCCCCGCACGCTGCGACAAGGACACCAACCAAGTGACGATGCACGCGACGCCAGCTATCACAATGGCAAGGAGCACGTATGGCATTGCGGCAGTCACGGCGAACCCTGCTGCGCCAGCAGCCGGCGCTTCTGTTCGGCGAATTCGTCATCGGTCAGCGCGCGGGAGTTCTTGAGCGCGACCAGTTTCGCCAGCTCGTCGGCCACGCTGGGCTTGGCCTTCGGCGCATCCTGTTGCCTGGCCAGCTCACGGGCGCGGCGCATCTTCTCCTGCATGTCGGCCTTGGCCTTCCGTCCGTCCTGCAGCAGCAGTGCGGCCAGAAGCCAGCCAATAGGCCCAAGGAAGAAACCCCACAGGAAGCCCTTGTAGGTCGGGGCGTGCTTCATGCGCGCGACGACAGAGCCGACCAAGCCGCACAGCAGCCCGCCTACGAACACCACCAGCACAACCGAATCGCCCATGCCCGTCTCCCGTTGAACGCCGCTGAGCTGTCGCGAGGGAACGAAGGCTCTCACTATGCGTAGCGCGGAGCGACCTCATGGAGAATCGTTGCGGAAAGTCCGCAGCGGTGGGAGGGCAGAGACTCAAGTAACAGTGGACTGGCAGGCTCAGGAGAACAGGCCATGTCCAAGCGCTACCGTTTCTACGTTGTTCCCGGCACGCTGCCGCCTGAGGCCTGGCTGGTCAAAGCTCAGGATCCGGGCGCGCCCCAGGCTGAGTACATTCAAGGTTTTCCAACTCAGGCAGACGCGATCCAGTACGCCGTGCAGGTCGCTCGTAAGCTATGCGAGTCGGGCGAACTAGCTCAGATCCACGTCCAGCGGCCGGACGGTCGCTTCCGGATCGAGTGGACCTATGGTGATGATCCGCCCGAGCATCAGGGATAGTTCGTTGATAGGTTTTGACCCCGGAGTACAGCCCGGGGGCCATCACTAGGTAGGAGGTGTAGCGTGGGCCTGGCAGCGCCATTGGTGCTATTGGCATTTGCGGCATTTGCCGCACTAGTCGTTCTGGCTGGAGTCTTTGGATTGTTCACAGCGTTACTCCGTGATGCTGCGGGGCGGCGCATGCTGGCGTGGCTAATATGCGCGGCACTTGCGATCTGTGCGATTGCCCCTCTTGCGTTTGAGGCGATGAAGAAACAGCGTGCATCAGAAGAGGCGCGCACCGCGGCCATTGAAGAGCGTCAGCGACAAGAGGAACGACGGCGACTAGCAGCCCCTCCGAGCGAATTTCTTCCAAAAGGCGACGAATGGGAACAGTGGGGCGACTACCTTAGCGCCATTTGGCGGCATTCGCAAAAAGGCGGCGGTCGGCACATTCCTTACATTTTCATTCTGAGGGACGAGTTCAAAGCGCGATATCCACAACGCTTCGGCGGCCTTGCCATCGGAGAAGTGGCGCAGGGATTCACAACGGTCGTAGGGAGACGAATGGGTCCTGGCGAGGTCTTGGTTGTTGGTGCGCCAAACTCCTGGCGCGGTGAAAATGCCCTTGAGCGCTGGTTTAAGACGATTCCTAATGGAGGAGCATCCGGCGCCCGCGTGATTCTCGCCACGCGTGGAAAATCGAGCCCGTCGAGCGCACTTGCAGCTGCAGCCGAACGTACTGGTGCGAAGCTGGAGTACATGGACGCTGGAACCTTGCCGCCGGCTGGGGGCTGAAAGTTTGGCAATCAGCCTGCGGAAGCGAGATTTCGCCGTGCGCAACCTTGCGCGCCAGTTCAGGCGCTTTCTTGGCCACCGTGCCGGCCATGCGCTGCGTGCGCTCGCTGGCGCCGGACTGGGCGGCTAGGTCGGCAACGGTCGCAAGTGGCAACGTTGCCGCTCGATCGCCGCGGCGGGCGCCGCCCGATCCTCAGCTGTAGCCAATTCCGCCAATTGGCGGAACGGGGTGCCTCACCGCCGGTTGAGGTTGAACCCGCCGATGCCGGCCAGGTTCTCCAGGCGCCGCGCCATTTCGCGCGTCAGCACGTCCATGGCCTGGCTGTCCTTCACCAGCGTGTTCACATCAACCGCCTTGCCGACGACTTCGACCTGTATCCGTCCGGAGACTCCGCCACCGCTGGCACCGGATCCGCTGCCGCTGCCCTGTTGCTGCTGCTGGCGCTGCTGTTGATCCTGCTCGCGCCGTCGCTGCTGGTTCTGCTCCAGTAGCTGTTGCTCGCGGGCGATCTGCTCAAGCTGCGCATCGCCCAGGTAGTTGAACTGCCGGCGCAGGGCCTCGATGCGCTGGGCCTGCTCGTCGTACTGCAGATTCTGCTGGCGCAGGCTATCCAGCAGCTCCTGCGCCTGACGCTGTTGTTCGGCGCCTACGGTGAACGTGATGCGGTCCAGGCCATGCGCATTGGTCGCTGCATCCGCGAACGCCTTGGACATCTCCAGCGCGACGGATGCGGCTTGCGAGGCGGAGGAAGCCACCTTGTCCAGCCCCTCCGCGGCCTTGCTGGATTCCTGGCCCATCTTCGTCGCGCTGTCCGCGGCGTCCTCGGCAGCCGCACCGAGCTTGCCCAGCGAGTCCGCTGCATTGTCCGCCGCGGCCGCGGTGCGCGAGCCCACCTCCTCGCCTTGCTCACCCATCGCTGCCAGAGCGGACGTAACGCCCCTGGCCGCGGCCTCAGCGCGCAAGTGGGCTTCGACTTGATCGCGGGCGCCCTGCGTCGACTGCGCGACCGCGGCGCGTGCTGCAGCGGCGTAGGCCTCGAACGCGCGCAGCACGTCCTCCTGGCTGGCCCGGCCGCGCCAGCGAGCCCCTGTCACGCCTTGCCGAACTGCCCGACGGCCTGAGTGGCGCAACCCATGCGTCGCACAGCCGGGAAAGCGGCTACGACGGTGTAGCAGCAGCCAATCCGTTTCCGCGCAGCGGAAGCTAGACCGGGCTGTACGCAACCCAGCCCTTGAACGTAAACCCCGCATAGAACAATTCCACGCCGTCGAATCCAGCCTCTTTCAACAGAGCTTCGTCCTCCTGCGGACTGAGCAGGGGTAGCCGGCTGGCGATGGCCTCGATCGCGCTTTTCGCATTGGATTCGGGTGTTCCCGACGCAACGCCGAAAGCCGCGTAGCGTTCCAGCCAGCGGCGCTTCGCCGTCGCTTCCTGCGGGAAGCTGTGATGGGCCACGACCAGCGGCGCACCGGGTTTCAGGCGGCGGCGCAGCTCGACCAAGGTGCGCAGGCGTTCCTGCGCTTCGATGAAGTGCAGGGTCAGCAGGCAGGTGGCGCCGTCGCAGAGATCCTGCGCTGCAGTATCGATAAAGCCTTCATGCAATTCCACGCGCTGCGCGAGCGACCCCAGCGTGGCCAGGGCCAGTTTCAGCATCTCGGCGGAAGGGTCGATGCCAAGGAATCGCCAGCCCGGCCGGGCTTGGGCAAAAGCCTTCAGCTCCAGGCCGCCGCCGGCGCCGAGTACCAGTACCCGTCCCTCATCGGGAACGGACTCTGCCAGCAGCAGCAAGGCCATCTGTTGCAGGGCATGGAAGCCGGGAACCTGCCGCACGGGGCCTTCGGCATAGCGGGCGACGGCCTGGGGATCAGAGAATAAAGACATGCGGGCCTCGGGGAACGGCGTGGAAGTGGACATGCTAACGCGCTGGCTTGCGCAGGCGACGAAGGAGGCAGAACGTCCGCGGCGACAACGATGGGGCGCGCCGGTGTGGTGAGTACGCGCGAAGTTCCCGGCAGCGACATTGCTCGTCTGCGGACGGTTCGGCTTCAGACACGCCCCCGGCGCTCCTGACAGCCCTGTTGCTGGTCCACGGCTTGCCCGGCATCAGCGACGTGGATCTGTAAACGCAGTCGGCCGTACGGCCTGTGCAATGGACTTGCGGCAGCAATGAGTCCAGCCCTCGTTCATGCCTCAGCGACGGTGCGCTATTCGGGATCCTTTTGATGACGCGCTATCCCCTCGGGCAACACCACCCACGCATGCCGCCGGCATTCGTAGATCGATACCTGCGGCGGCGTGAACCCCGGGTCACCGAACGCACCGACGGCGACCGATACGTGGTTCTGCTCGCCTTCCTCGGTGTGGAACACGGTGGAACCGCAGACAGGACAGAAACGGAAGCGGAACATCGCGCCCTGGTCACCGCTGCGCAGGTATTCGGTGGCATTGCCGCTGACGCGCCAGGGTGCGGCAAAACCGGCCAGGGCCGCGAATACGCTGCCGGTGCGCTTCTGGCAGGCCAGGCAGTGGCAGACGCCCACGCCGCGCGGCTCTCCCTGCACTACGATGCTGAGCTGTCCACAACTGCAGCTCGCAGTCCGGGTCGACATGACGGGCTCCTGTGAAGGTTTTCCGGTAGGTATCGGCATTGTCCCTGGAGCGGTGCGTGCGCAACAGATGGCTGCGCACGGCTGCCGCTTCGGATCGGCGCGGACGAGTGTCCAGCGGCAGGGCCAACGAACGGGTGATCGTCTTCACAGCGATCTGCAACGATGGCCCGCGCCAGGTATACGGGACAGGCGCGGCACTCGCTCGGACCGCGTCTTCCTGTCTGCAGACAGCAAATGTCGCAGTCACGCGCGGAAAATCCATCGGCGCGACAAAAACTGCGCGCCGACGTTGATGCGCAGCCTGGCCGGGCAAATCGCCGGCCAAGCGCGGATGCGGCTACGACGAAAAGCGCCGGCCCGCGCTGCGCAGGCCGGCGCTGCAAAGGCTACGGCTCGAACGAACCGCCTCGGCCGCCGAAGATGCGATCCCAGTCCGTGACCAGGTAGGCGTCGGCAATGGCCCTGTTGCCGTCGCCCGCGCCGTAACCGCTGCCGTAGGAGATGAAGGCCACCGCATCGCCATTAGGACTGAAGCGTGGCCAGGACTGGGTGCCGTCCTCGACGCGGCCGTCGCCGCGCATCAAGGTCGTCGCGCTGCGGCTGGCTACGTCGAGTATGACGGTGGCCGGCACGGTATTGCTCCAGCTCAGCGCGGGAATGTAGCCGCTGTACTGGAAGACCACGCGGGAGCCGTCGCGGGAGATCTGTGGCGAAGCGATGCTGCCGCCGAAGATTATGCTGCCGTTTTGCAAGGTGGACAGGCTTTCCAGCGTGCCGGCCTGGCGGTCGCGCCGGTACAGATAGCGGCCCGGCGCAGGCGTGGGCGCCGCGCCGCTGCCCAGCCAACTGCTGCTGACGAACACCACGTAGCGGCCGTCGGCGGAAATGCTGCCGCTGCCGGAGAAGCCCGCTCCCTGCACCCCGGCGGCGGAGACGCTGACGCGCTCGGTGGTATTGGCCTGCAGATCGCGCACGAACACGTCCTGCTGATTGTTGGTATCGCCGCTGACCAGGTCGCTCGCAGAGGACGAGAACACGACGAAGCGGCCATCACCGCTGATCTGGCCCTCGATCGCCGCGCCGTTGGCAAAGGTACCCGTCGGCGTGGCCGAGACCAGTTCCGGATTGCCGAAGGCGCGGGCGGTTTCGCTGCGCAGCCAGATCCGCTGCAGCGATGAACCCGGCTGGCGCGCGCCGAAGATCACGACGCTGCCGTTGTCGCTGATCACCGGGTTGAAGACGGCGGTGAAACCGTCCGAATCGCGAGTCACTGCCTGCCACTGCCCCGCGTTGCGGTCGTAGCGATACACATTGCTGCCGACGACCGAGCCGAGCGCCAGATCGCCGCAGGATCGCGCGACCACGTAGCGGCCGTCCGGCGTCAGCGCCGGGTTGTCGGTGCTGCAGGCCACTTCGTTGCCGTTGTTGTCCACGCTCAGGCGCTGCAGGGTGCCGGCGCTGCGATTGCGCAGGAACACGTCGTTCAATGCATTCGTATCGCCACCCACCATGTTCGACGCGGCCGAGGTGAACACCACCAGATTCAGATCGGCCGAAGTGCTGATCGCCGCGGTGTACTGGCCGGCGACATGGTTATTGCCCGCGGCCGCAACCAGTTGCGCCGAAGACAGGCTGGGGCTGCTGAGCGCTCCGGTCGTGGTGTTTCTGACGAACAGGTTGAAGCCGCCCAGGGACGGCGCGCCGGCATACAACTCCTGCGCGATGGAAAGAAAGGCGACGTAGCCGCCGTTGTCGGAGAAGGCAGGGCCATAGGAATCGGAACCGCCCTGCGCACCGGTGCCGCTGACGCTGTGGCGCAGGTTAGTACTCGTGGCCAGCGTACGCGAGAACACGTCGATCACGCCGTTGGTATCGTTGACGACGAGGTTGTCGCCGAGGCAGCTGAAGTACACCGTCAGCGCACCCGGCGCTATACGCACATCGTTGCAGGCGCCATTGGACGGCGCGCCGGCGTTCTGCGACAACAAGGTGACGCTGGCGGTGAGGTCGTCGTAGAGATAGGCCTGGCCCAGCGTGTTGGAGCCTGCGGTCAAGGCAGCCCGCGAGGTGAAGACCACCTTGCTGCCGTCACTGCTGATGCGGCGGCCCCAGGACGCCGTGTCCACAGCCACATTGGCCGAGACATTACCCGTGGTGCGGCTGGCCAGGCGGATGCTGCCGCTAGACAGGTCCTTGAGGTAGAGATCGTAGGCCGCGTTGGTGTCCGCAGCGTCGAGATTCGTTCCCTGCGAGGCGAAGACCACCTTGCTGCCGTCGTCGGAAATATCGCCGCCGCGGGCGCCGCCGTTGCTGGCCACACCGGAGGCATTCGTGTCCACGCGCAGCAAGGTGCCGGTCTGGCGATCGAGCCGGTATATGGCGCTCAGGCCTGACGGATCGGCGCCGGGCAGATTGGTCGCATTCGAGGTGAACAGCACATAGCGGCCGTCTGGCGTGATGCGCGGAAAAAAGGAATGGCCGTTGGACTGGCCGACGGTGGGCAGGCCTAGGCGCGTGATCGTGTTGGTCGCGCGCGTCCACAGGAAGATGTCCTCGGTACCGTTGCTGTCGCCGGCGACCAGATCCGACGCCGCCGAATAGAACACGACCAGGCCACCGTCCGCCGTTACCTGCGCGCCGGAGCTGTAGGAATTGCCGCCGCGACCGGACAGCGAGCGCGAGACCAGGGCCAGAGTGCTGGTCTGCTGGTCGTAGGTATAGACATCTTCCAGCCCGAGGCGGTCTTCGCTGAGCAGGGTCGACGCCGTCGAAGAGAACACGACATGGCGCCCGCTGCTGCTGAAGCTCGGTATGAACTGGTTGCCGTCGTTGGGGATGGGGCTGGTGATCGAGGTCTGGCTGATCAGGTCGACCTCGGTGGCGCCGGCGAGGCCGCTGCCCAGCAGCAGGCCCAGCGCGAGCAGACTGCGCGGCGGTGATACGGAAAGAAAGCCGCGGGCGCGGCGTGTGACAACGTTGTGTGGATGCATCCGGTTTCCCCCTGATTGACTGACCCCACGATGCAGCCCGGCGCTGCGGTCGGGGTGGTTTGCTACGGTGGCCGAGGGGCCTGGACGGGTTCCCTCGGGGCGGCCGGGGCCGTGCAGCTGGCCAGCGGGCGCTGGGCTGCGGTCGGATATTAGTGAGGCTTGGAGGGCGATTCTCCCACTGGCGGCATGGGGTGGACAGGAGAGGCGGTTCCGGGCCGGCTTCTTCGATTGGGGGGAACCCGGATTCTTTGTCCCGGCTGCCCGATTCGGCGTTGCCCGGACCAATCCGCAACCTTTCCAGACAGCCTATTCCCAACAAAAAAGCGCCGGCATTACTGCCGGCGCTTTTTATTCCGCGTTGCCCGAACGCAACTCAGCCAAGATCAAACCGATCCAGATTCATCACCTTGACCCAGGCCGCGACGAAGTCCCTGATGAACTTCTGCTTCGCATCGCTGCTGGCGTAGACCTCGGCCAGTGCACGCAGCTCGGAGTTGGCGCCGAAGACCAGGTCGGCACGGGTACCGGTCCACTTGACCGCACCGGTGCGCCGGTCGCGGCCCTCGTAGGTGTCGCCAGCAGGCTTCCACTCCGTGCCCATATCGAGCAGGTTGATGAAGAAGTCGTTGCTCAGCGTTCCCGGCTTGTCGGTGAAAACACCATGCCTGCTGCCCCCGACATTGGCGCCCAGCACGCGCAGGCCGCCGACCAGCACGGTCATTTCCGGCGCAGTGAGCGTCAGCAACTGCGCCTTGTCGACCAGCAGCACCTCGTCGGGAATACCGGGCTTGCCCTTGGTGTAATTGCGGAAGCCGTCGGCGACGGGTTCCATCACGGCGAAGGATTCGACATCGGTCTGGTCCACGCCAGCATCGACACGTCCCGGCACGAACGGTACGTCGACCGCAGCTCCCGCCGCCTTTGCGGCCATCTCGATGCCCACGCCGCCGGCCAGCACGATCAGGTCGGCCAGCGAGATCTTGCCGTAGGCTTTCTGTATTTCCTCCAGCTTCGCCAGCACCCGGGCCAGTTGCGCCGGCTGGTTCACTGCCCAGTCTTTCTGCGGCGCGAAGCGGATGCGCGCACCGTTGGCGCCGCCGCGCTTGTCGCCGTAACGGAAGGTGGAGGCCGACGCCCAGGCCGCCGACACCAGCTCTCCCACCGACAGGCCGGACGCGGCAATCTTTGCCTTGAGCGCATCGATATCCGCAACGCTGGGCACGGGATGGCTGGGCTTGGGCAGCGGATCCTGCCAGATCAGCTCTTCTGCCGGGACTTCCGGACCGAGATAGCGCGCCTTGGGTCCCAGGTCGCGGTGAGTCAGCTTGAACCAGGCGCGGGCGAAGGCTTCGGCGAAGGCCTGCGGGTTGTCGAGGAACCGGCGCGAGATCTTCTCGTAGGCCGGATCCACGCGCAGCGAGAGATCGGTGGTCAGCATCATCGGCAGCTTGTTCGGGCCGCCGTGCGCATCCGGGATGATCGCGTCGGCGTTCTTGGCCACCCATTGGTGCGCACCGGCCGGCGACTTGGTGAGTTCCCATTCGTACTTGAACAGGTTCTCGAAGAAATTGTTGCTCCACTGCGCCGGAGTCCGGGTCCAGGTGACTTCCAGGCCGCTGGTGATCGCGTCGCCAGCCTTGCCCGATTTGTAGCTGCTGCTCCAGCCCAGCCCCTGCGCCTCCAGCGGCGCCGCCTCGACATCGGCGCCGACGTGGTCGGCCGGCCCGGCGCCGTGGGTCTTGCCGAAGGTATGGCCGCCGGCGATCAGGGCGACCGTCTCCTCGTCATCCATCGCCATGCGGGCAAAGGTTTCACGGATGTCGCGAGCGGCGGCCAGCGGGTCTGGATTGCCCTCGGGACCTTCCGGATTCACATAGATCAGGCCCATCTGCACGGCCGCCAGAGGATTCTCCAGCTCGCGATCGCCGCTGTAGCGCTTGTCCCCGGCCAGCCAGGTTTTCTCCGCGCCCCAATAGACGTCCTCGTCCGGTTCCCAGACGTCCTCGCGGCCGCCGGCGAAGCCGAAGGTGCGGAAACCCATGGATTCCAGCGCGACATTGCCGGTCAGGATGAAGAGGTCGGCCCAGGAGATGCGCTGGCCGTATTTCTGTTTGATCGGCCACAACAGGCGGCGCGACTTGTCGATATTGACGTTGTCCGGCCAGGCATTCAGCGGCGCGAACCGCTGCTGGCCGCGACCGCCGCCGCCACGCCCGTCCGCGGTGCGGTAGGTGCCCGCGCTATGCCAGGCCATGCGAATGAACTGCGGACCGTAGTGGCCGAAATCGGCCGGCCACCAGTCCTGGGAGTCCGTCATCAGGGCCAGCAGGTCTTTCTTCAGCGCGGCGTAGTCGAGCTTGCGGAACTCGTCGCGGTAATTGAAGCCCGGGTCCAGCGGATCGGACTTGGACGAATGCTGGCGCAGCAGCTTGAGATTGAGTTTGTTCGGCCACCAATCGCGGCTGGTGGTACCGCCGCCGGCGGCAGCGTGATGGAAAGGGCACTTGGCTTCGGACGACACGGCATCGACTCCAGGGTCGGGTGAAGGAGAGAGGCGTCGCGTGGCTGTGCGACGTTGTGCACTTTATGCCGGCCGCGGCCTTACAGGAAATCGATTGAAACTACCGGCGCGATAAGCCTGGCCTATGGTGCGGCGCAGCGCCGGCAAGCGCTCCCTGGCAACGGGCGCGGGCCGGGCGGAGGCATGGCCATTCCGAGGACTTTTTTGGGCATCCATCGAACTGGCCGCGCACTATCCGGAAGCGCATTTCTGGGGCGGCCCTATTCACGCCCCGCAGGTTCTGGTCCCCACTCCGCAGAACCCGACGCTGCAACCAGGCAGCAATCCAGGCACGTCAGCCCACTCTCCTGCCCCGGCCACCCACATGCGGCCCGCTTGATCTCAGTCAATGCGCGCCCCGATACCGGCGCGGATCCTGGCTGCATCAGAACTGCACGAGGATGCGCCCGATGAAACCGCTGCTTGCGTGGATGCTGGCCGCCGCCCTCGCGGCGCCCGCGGCCAGTCCGGCCCAGGACGCCGCCAGGAAGCCCTCCGCAGAAACCGGGGATACGGTGAAAGCGGTACTGACTTCGCCACCGCAGGTGCCGCCGCCGACCGGCCGCAGCAAACCGGCGAAGGTGGTGGTCGAGCTTGAGGTAGTGGAGAAGGAACTGCCCATCGCCGAGGGCAGCAGCTATACCTTCTGGACTTTTGGCGGCACCGTGCCGGGCAGCTTCATCCGCGTGCGCCAGGGCGACACAGTGGAGTTCCATCTGCACAACCATCCCAGCTCCAAGATGCCGCACAACATCGATCTGCACGGCGTCACCGGCCCCGGCGGCGGCGCCGCGTCGAGTTTCACCGCGCCCGGCCATTCTTCGCGCTTCACCTTCAAGGCGCTGAACCAGGGGTTGTACGTCTATCACTGCGCCACGGCACCGGTCGGCATGCATGTCGCCAACGGCATGTACGGACTGATCCTGGTCGAACCGCCGCAGGGACTGCCGCCGGTGGACCGGGAGTTCTATGTGATGCAGGGCGATTTCTATACCGTGGGCAAGTTCCGCGAGAAAGGTCTGCAGGCCTTCGATATGCAGAAGGCCATAGACGAGAATCCGACCTACGTGCTGTTCAACGGCTCGGAAACCGCGCTGACCGGCGACCGCGCGCTTGCGGCCAAGGTCGGTGAGCGGGTGCGTCTGTATGTGGGCAACGGCGGTCCCAATCTGGTGTCCAGTTTCCATGTCATCGGCGAGATCTTCGACAAGGTCTGGTACGAGGGCGGCACCCATTTCCAGGAAAACGTGCAGACCACGCTGGTACCGGCCGGCGGTGCGATGATCGCGGAATTCCGCCTCGACGTACCCGGCAGCTATGTGCTGGTCGATCACTCCATTTTCCGTGCCTTCAACAAGGGCGCTCTGGGCGTCCTGAAAGTCGACGGGCCGGCGGATCCGACGATCTATTCGGGCAAGGAAGTGGATTCGGTCTATCTCGGCGACAAAGCCGCCACGCTGGCCGCCGTGGACACGGCGGCGCGTTCGGCTGCCGCGGGCACGCTGTCCAAGCAGGAACAGATCGATGCCGGCAAGGCGCTGTACGCGGGCACCTGCTCGGTCTGTCATCAGGATTCCGGCGCAGGGCTGCCTGGCGTGTTTCCGCCGCTGGCCAAGTCGGACTATCTGTCCGCGCAGAAGTCTGCGGATCTTGTCCGCATCGTGCTCAGCGGCCTCAGCGGCCCCATCCAGGTCAACGGCCAGCATTACGATTCCGTGATGCCGCCGATGAGCCAGCTCACCGACGACGAGATCGCCAACATACTCACCTTCATACGCAACAGTTGGGGCAACAGCGGCGAACAGGTGGAAAAGGCCGAGGTGGAAGCGGTGCGCAAGGCCACGCCGCGTGCCGAGGGAGCCGCGCATTGAAGCGCACGGCCGGCCTTTGCGCCCTGCTTGCAGCGGCCGCCGCCGCTCCGGCCGTCGCGACGGAGTGGGCCGCACTGCCGGGAGCAACAGGTTTCCGCACCGTGCTGGCCTATGAGGACACCCAGAATGGTGTGCGTGTCGCGCCGTTCGAGTTGCTGCGCCACCCCGTGACCAATGCAGAATTCCTGGCTTTCGTGCGCAGCAATCCGCAGTGGCGCCGCGGCGGCGTGCCCGCTGTCTTCGCGGAGTCCCGCTATCTGCAGCATTGGACCGCCGACCAGGAGCCGGGTGCGGCACAGTCCCGGCAACCCGTCGTCCAGGTCAGCTGGTTTGCAGCCCAGGCCTATTGCAAGGCACTGGGCGCGCGATTGCCGAGCTGGCTCGAATGGGAATACGCCGCGGCGGCCGACAGCACACGCGCCGACGCACGCCAGGACCCCGCCTGGCGCGAGCGCCAGCTGACCTGGTATGCGCAACCCAGCACGACGCCGCTGGCACCGGTCGCCAGCCAGCCTCCGGATCTGCATGGCGTATACGACCTGCACGGCCTGGTCTGGGAATGGGTCGACGATGCCGGCGCGCTGCTCATCAGCGCCGACAACCGCGACCAGGGCGCAGCGGATCGCCTGCAATTCTGCGGCGCCGGCGCGCTGTCCGCCGCCGACCGCGAAAACTACGCGGTACTGATGCGCATAGCCCTGTTGTCCGCACTCAAAGCCAGCGACACCACGGCCAATCTCGGCTTTCGCTGCGCCCGCAACCTTCCCCCCGGAGAGAAAAAGCCATGAAACCTGCCTGGACAGGATTGCTGGCCGGTCTTCTGCTCAATGGCGCGGCCTGTGCCGCCGGGGCCTTGCCCGGCGATTCGCTGTACCACTTCGATGCGCGTTTCAGCGACCAGAACGGCCACGAATTCACGCTGCGCGAGCGGCGCGGCAAGGCGCAGATCGTGACCCTGTTCTACACCTCCTGCCGCTATGTCTGCCCGCTGATCATCGACAGCGCAAAAAACGTGGAACAGGCACTGACGCCGGCACAGCGCGAACGGCTCGCTTTTCTCATCGTCAGCCTGGACCCGGACCGCGACGATACGGCGGCGCTGCACAGCGTGGTTGACAAGCGTCGCCTGGACCCGGCGCGCTGGACGCTGGCCCGTACGGACAAGCAAAGCCTGCGGCAGCTCGCTGCCCTGATCGACATACGCTACCGGGAACTCGCCGACGGGGAGTTCAATCACACGAGCGCACTGGTCCTGGTCGACGCGGAGGGGCGGATTGCAGGGCGTAGCGACGGGCTGGAAGGCGGGCTAGATGCGGGCTTTGTCGGTGTGGTCAAAGCGGTTCTGGGGAAGTGAGGGCAGCGGCTTGTGGCATGGCGGATTCCCACCACCTCACTGCCATCCCACGACATCAGCCTCCCAGCCGCAGAAATATCCCAAAACCACTATGCGCCCTGGCCACGCTGACAATGAACAGATACACCGACAGCGCCCCGGCAAAGCAAAGCCCTCTTCCCCACCGCGTACGCGCCCGCTTCAAAGCAAACGTGCCAAGCACGATATAGACCGCCAGAAAGACCACCTTCGTCGTCAACCACCCGTGCGTTCCCGGGTACTGGCGGATCAGGCTGGTCAGCATCAGCGCCGCCGTCAGCAGCACCGTGTCTATGGCGTAGCTCGCATATCGCAGCACCGCATGATGGGTCCAGCGCGAATTGACCAGCATCAGCAATCCGCGCGCTGCGAAAAGACTGCCCGAAGCGATGACCGCGGCGACATGCACCGCCTTGATTTGGGGATAGAACTCGATCATCACGCTCAACCCGGCCTGCCGTCCGCCCGCGGGCGCCAGTAGATCGCCGCGTGGCGCAGCACCCAGGGCAGGAAAGCCAGCAGCCAGCCCAGCGAAGAAAGGGACAGCCACAAAGGCGCCTGCGGCAGCTGCTCCCCCACCACGCGCACGACCGCCACCACCTGCAGCGCGCCAAACGCAAACCAGGCCACTCCCGACATCTGCAATGGACGTCCCGAGTGCCCCTGCGTGACCCGCGTGACCATGGCCACGAGCATGGAACCGAAGAACCCTACGGTCAGCGCATGCAGCGGACCGCGCCCCCAGCTTTCCTGGCCATAGAGCGCCAGACTCGCGCTCTGGACCGCATAGAGCACAAACGCCGCCGGCAGCCAGACAAATGCCAGATGCAATACCAGCAACAGTCCGGGCCGGACGCAGCGCCAGGGCTGCCAGCGCAGTGCGTGCAGCGCGAACAGCAGCGCCAATGCCATATCGGGCAGCCATAGCCAGGCCATCAGACCGCACACGTCCAGCACTACGTGCACGACCAGCAGCAACCAGACCACAGGCAAGCTCCAGGCAGGCCGATAGCTGCGGTAGCCGGCACCGACGATGGCGCCGCTGAAAAAGGGGACCATGCGATGACAGACCGTGAAATACAGCGGCAGCAGAAACAGGAAAGTCGCCGCGCGCAGGCCCAGCCACGCCGCGGCCGGCGGAACCAGGCCGCAAAGAAAGCCGCTGAACAATGCGAGACTGACGCCGCCCACCCCCAGCGCCGCAAAACAGGACAGCGCGTGGGCATCGCTGCTTCCCTGCCTGCGCAGGACTCCAGCCAGGTGGTACAGCCCCAGCGCCCAGCCCGCCAGCATCAGGATAAATCCGGCCGGCAATAATGCCGGCCAGATCAGCAGCCCCGCGTGGGCGAGCAGATAGCCGCCCAGAATGCCGCCGAAAACCGGCACATAACACCGTCGCGCCAGTGCCTCCTGGCCCAGCCAGCGCGGGAAGACCGTGAGCAGAAATCCAAAAATAAACGGCGGCAGCATGCCGAACTGCGTTAACGCCGCATGCACCCAGCCGGGCGGCGCCGTCAGGGGCAGCGCCGCGCCGCTGGCCAGCCGGACCAGCACCGCCGCCCACCAGCCCATGGAAAGCAGTACGGCGACGGAGCCGGCAAAAAACAGCATGCGATGCGGCGCAGCGGCAAATACAGCGGCGAATTCCGTGAAGCTGCCCCGCCCGGCCTGCGCCGAAACCTTCCCGGTCACGCTTCCTCTCCCGCTTTCGCCGCGCTCCCGCCGCCGCGCCGCAGCCAAAGCCGCGCGACAAACGCCGCGAACAGGAGTGCACCGACTGCAAACAAGGTATCGCCCGGCACCCGCATCCACACCAGCAGGTGCACGATCGGCTGGCTCATGAACTCCGCCGAACGCGCATGCCAGTAACCCTGCTCCAGCGCCGCCGACAATTGCAGGACACCCAGGGGAAGCAAGGTCAGCAAGGCCATCAGGGACAACCCGATATTGAGCAGCCAGAACGAACCGCGCAGCCATCCCGTGGCCCAGTCCTGCTCCGCGCGCAGGCCGCGCAGGCAGACCAGCATCAGCCCCAGGCCGAGCATGCCGTAAACACCGAACAGGGCCGTATGTCCATGCAGCGGCGTCAGATTCAGCCCCTGCATGTAATACAGCGCCAGCGGCGTATTGATCAGGAAGCCGAACAGGCCGGCGCCCACCAGATTCCAGAACGACACCGCCAGGAAGAACAGGATCGGCCAGCGGTAACGCTGCATCCAGGGCGTGGCGCGCCCGTGCGACCAGGTTTCATGCGCCTCGAGGCCGATCAACGCCAATGGCACCACTTCCAGCGCGGAGAAGGACGCGCCCAGAGCGATCACCGCCGTCGTGGTGCCGGCGAAATACAGATGGTGGAAAGTACCCAGCACGCCGCCGGCCATGAATACGATAGTCGCGAACAGCACGTTCTCAGTCGCCGTACGCGCACGCACCAGCCCCAGGCGCACGAACAGGAAAGACACCACAGCGACGGCAAACACCTCGAAGAAGCCTTCCACCCACAGGTGCACCACCCACCAGCGCCAGTATTCGACCACCGACAGATGACTATGCTCGCCCCACATCAGGCCGGCGGCATAGAAGCCCGCTATGCACACGGTGGACAGGAACAGCAGGCCGACGATGGAGGCAAGATCGTCGCGACGGCGCAGCGCCGGCCACAGCGCCCGGCCCATCAGCACCAGCCACAGCACCAGGCCGATGAACAGGAAGATCTGCCAGAAGCGTCCCAGGTCCACATATTCCCAGCCCTGATGGCCGAACCAGAAATTGTGCGCCAGCCCCAGCTGCTGCATCACCGCCAGCCACTGCCCGGCAAAGGCTCCGGCCACGATGATGATCAGGCAGCCCCACAGCAGATTCACGCCCAGGCGCTGGAAACGCGGCTCGTGGCCGGAAACCGCCGGAGCGATATACAGGCCCGTCCCCAGCCAGGCTGTCGCTATCCAGAGCACGGCCAGCTCGGTATGCCAGGAGCGGCTCAGGGAATACGGCAGAACGTCGGAAAGTGCAAAACCATAGAATTCCCGCTCGACCTGGTAATGCGCGGTGACGGCGCCGAGCAGGATCTGTGTCAGGAACAGGGCGATGACCAGCCAGAAGTATTTCGCCGTGGCGCGCATCGACGGGGTGATCGTGAGCGAGGCCAGAGGATCCTGCGCCGGCGGCGTCAACGGCGGCTCCTTGCCGTGCCAGGCCGCGTAGTGCCAGGCCAGCAGCGCGATGCCGGCGAGCATGAACAGCACACTGAACACTGTCCACAGAAACGCATCGGAAGTCGGCGTGTTGCCTACCAGCGGATCGTAAGGCCAGTTGCTGGTGTAGCTCACTTCACTGTCCGGCCGCTGTGCCGTAGCCGCCCAGGCGGTCCAGAAGAAAAATGCCGCAAGCTGGCGCCGGTGTCCGGCCGTATCGACGCTACCTTCGCGCATGGCGTAGGTTTCGCGCAGCTTGCTCATGGCCGGGTCGTCGCCGAACAGGCTGACATGATGCGCGACCACGGTTTCAATCGCCGCGGCGCGGTCAGGCGACACGGTCAACGAACCGGTATCGGCCGCATAGGTATTGCTGCGCACCTCGCGACGCAACCTGACCGCCAGCGCGGCCTGGGCAGCCTCATCGAGTTCCGCGTACGGCTTGCCGGTTTCGCGCAGCGACCAGCGATCCAGCAGGGCCAGGGCCTCGCGGTGGATCCAGTCCGCGCTCCAGTCCGGCGCAATCAGTGCGCCATGCCCCCAGACCGACCCCAGCTGCTGTCCGCCGATGCTTTGCCACACCTGCCGGCCGGTTTCGAGGTCGGCACGGGTGAACAGCACCTTGCCTTCGGTAGTCACAACCCGGTCGGGCAGCGGCGGCGCCTGCTGGTAGATGCCGCGGCCTACCCAGAGCAGCACGGCAAAGGTCGATGCAAGCAGGAGACCCAGACCTATCCATAGGCGCGAGGTAGTGGACATGACGACTCCGCAGCTGGAGAAAGCCTGAAGCTAGTCCGGCGCAGTCGGCCTGGCGATGACGCAGGTCAAGCGATGCGGAATCAGTGGATGGCTGGAGCAGCGGCCGGGGCAGACAGGAAGACGGGACACGCATGAGCCGTCGAACAACCGGCGCAGCATCGTGCATCCTCGCGAGTTCACTCCGGAATGCGCCGGATATCCGCACGTGCTCATACTCCGCGGATGGCAACACGAATCTCCCGCAACCCGCAAAGGCGACGATGTGACCTAACCAGGAATCGGCGCCGGGCCCGAACCGCTCACTGGCAACACCCATCTTGTCGCACAAGCCGCACAAGCACCGGCTTCAGCGCCGCACCTGAGGCACCGGCAGCAACGCGCCAGCCAGACGCGCGAGTTCGTCCGGACGCAACAGCTCGATCTGCCGGTCGAGCACACGGATCCACCCCTGGTCATGCAGGCGCCGCAGTACGCGGCTCACGGTTTCCGGCGCCAGATTCAGATGATTGGCGATATCGCGACGCACCATGGGCAGGCGAAATACCCGGGCCGAAAAACCGCGGGCAGCCAGACGCCGGCTCAAGCCGAGCAAGAAGGCCGCCAGACGCTCGTCCGCAGCAGGCTCACCGGCCAGCACCGTGGCACTGCCTATGTCTTTGCTGAGCAGGCGGAACAGCTCGGCCTGCACTTGCGGCAGGCGGGTGGTCAACGTGGCCAGGGTACGGAACTCGAAACGGCACAGATAAGCGGTGTCCACCGCGATGGCATCGCAGGGAAACCGCTGCTCGTGGATCGCCGCCAGCCCTATCACCTCGCCGGGCAGATGAAATCCCGCGATGTACTCGCGGCCTGCGCTGCCGGCGTAGACCGTCTTCACCACGCCGCTGCGCACCGCATAGATAGCCTTGAATGGCTCGCCGGTTCGGAAGATATGACTGCCGGCACGGAACGGGCCGATGTGTTCGACCAGAAAGTGCAGTTCGCTCAACGCGATCTTGTCGACATCATGCGCGGCGCAGACCGTGCCGAATACGCAGGTTGAACAAAAATTGGCTGCGTCGCCGTCGTCGGCCGGCGCCGGCGGCTTGCTGCGGAGTTCTGCCATCGTCGCTGGACGCCCGGCCCCTTGAGTGTCAATGCGCACCGGGAGGGTAACTCAGCCGCCCGGGCGAGGCGAGTGTGCCGCAACCGGGCTCCCAGGGCTTGACCTGGATCAATGCATGCCATGTCGTGGCGGCGCAGCATCGCGGCGTCTTGCGGAGCACGAGGACCGCACCGATGAAAGTCCTGCTGGCGGTGGACGGCAGCGAACACAGCAATCGCGCAGTGGACTATGTGGCGCTGCACTGGCTGCCTGCCGATACCGCGCTGGGCATCGTGCTCTGCCATGCCGATCCGGAGCCGCAGCCGCTGGCCCCGCCGGAGGTTGAAGACGCAGCGGATCTCGCCGGCTACCACGCCGGCAACACAGCCATTGCCCTGCGCTACGGCCGCGCCGTATTCGCCAGCGTAGGCCTGTCGCCGCTGGAATGCTGCGTGATCGGCGCACCGGCCGCGGGAATTCTGCGCAGCGCGGTGGAAAACGGAGCCGATGTCATTGTGCTCGGAGCCCACGGCAGCGCGCCGCGACGCCACCGCCGCCTGGGCGCGGTCGTGCAGGAAGTGCTGGCGGAAAGCGATATTCCGGTGCTGGTCGTACCCTGAAGGTTGCTCGCGCGCCAGAGGTCAGCCTGCGCCCGGGCAGCCGGTATCGCGGGCGAAGATTGCGGGTGCCCTCAACGCCCGACCACAGTCATCCAGCCTTCAATGCTTCCCCACCGTCTCCGGCTGATAACTCACCTGGGTGACCTGCACGCTGAGCCTGCGTCCGCCCGGCCCCGGCCAGTCGATGACCTGGCCCACGGAGAGTCCCAGCAGCGCGCTGCCCATGGGAGTGAGGATGGATACCTTGCCGGCGGAAATGTCCGCCTGGGCGGGATAGGTCAGCGTCAGGTGGTGTTCCTTGCCGCTCTGGGTTTCCACACAGACCAGGCTGGAATTCATGGTGACCACGTCAGCCGGCATCTGCGCCGGCGGCAGTACCGTGGCGCGCGCCAGTTCGTCGGCCAGCAGCGCCGCGACGGGAAGGTTTTCCACCTCCGGCCGGGCCAGCAGACGCTCGATCTGGGCCAGATCGGACGAAGACAGGAAAATGGGCGGTTGCGCGGACACAGCGTTCATGGCGTCTTCCAAAAGCAGTAAACCGCGGCAAGCCGCGGCGGGTCCAAGTACGGGGGAAGGATGGCAGGTGCGGCCGACGTCGGCCCTGCGCCCGGATGATACCTGAGCCGGCAGGACGATGGGCCATATCGGCGGATCGTTCCACAGGATTGTATGAACCATTTACGGTGTTAAGACGATGTCGAAACCCTCGCTTGCCCGGCGCGCAGCATCAATCAGCCTTGTTGCGATGCAACACAGGACGCGCATCCGTCCACAACCTGTCGCGCAGCAATACCGCACTCTCCAAAAATAGAAAACGTAAACAGTCCACTACGTCGCCCGAGCGCCAGCCAGCCACTCAACAAGCTCACCCGAAGCGCCCTATCAACCGAAACCATGGGAGGCCGCATCCCTGCGCCAAAGAAAACCGCGGCCCCGCGCAACGCCAACCACAGCCACGCTCTCCCGGCGGCCAGCGCAAACGGAACAAACTGCCGATACGGTCGCAAAAACCAACAGAACGACCACACACAGCCACCCCGTTGCACCCTGTGAACCCCGACGCTGCCGCCCGCACAGCGCAACCCCCAGGCTGCAAAACCAGAAAACCAGCAATACACCGGTTTGAGCCCGGCGTCACACACAGCAGGCCTTGCGCCTTGCCG
Organism: Tahibacter harae; assembly: GCF_024437735.1. Lineage (GTDB taxonomy): Bacteria > Pseudomonadota > Gammaproteobacteria > Xanthomonadales > Rhodanobacteraceae > Tahibacter > Tahibacter harae. Next base: position 35,186 of record NZ_JANFQO010000019.1, read on the forward strand.
CATTCCGCCATTCCGTACGCAACTGCGCACACGGTCACGCCAGCAAACGTTTTTCCGCCCGGGGACATCGCGCAGCAACACGGCTGGTGGCATAGTCCCGGCACGCGCACAGTTTCCGGTGCCGTACTCCGACGGGGCGGGCGCGCCGTCGCGGCGGCCGGAGCGTCCCGCGCAGAGGATCGCCCATGACCCGACTCGCCTTTGCGGCCGGCCGCGCCGGCCGTCTGTTCGCCCTGTTGCTGTTGTTGCTGCTGCCAATGCTGGCACTGGCCGTCCCCGATACCTGGGGTCCGGCCCCCAGCCTGAGCACGCCGCGCCGCGCACATACCGCGACGTTGCTGCCCTCGGGCAAGGTGCTGGTGATCGGCGGCATCACCATCGGCGGTGCGCTGCGCAACACCGATATCTACGATCCGGTCGCACACACCTGGACCCGCGTCGGCGACATGGCGCAGGCCCGCTATACCCACACCGCCACGCTGCTGCCCAACGGCAAGGTACTGGTGGTCGGCGGCGGCACCTCCACTGCGATGGAGCTGTTCGATCCGGCCAGCAACACCTGGAGCAGCGCCGGCAGCACCGTCACCATGCGCGCGATGCATACCGCCACGCTGCTGCCCTCGGGCAAGGTGCTCATCGCCGGCGGCGTGGATATGGACGGCGAGACCGCCACCGCCGAACTTTATGACCCGGCCGGCAACAGCTGGAGCGCCGCCGCCTCCATGCCGCTGCCGCGGCGCAATCATGCCGCCGTTCTGCTGCCGTCCGGCCGCGTGCTGCTGACCGGCGGCAACGACAGCAACGGCAACGTGGCCACGGCGCAGATCTACAACCCGGCCACCAACACCTGGGCAGCGGCCGCGTCCATGGCTTCGGCGCGCATCAATCACAGCCTCACCGTGCTGGCCGATGGCCAGGTGCTGGCCGCAGGCGGCGGCGCCATCAGCGGCTTCAACGCCAGCGCGGAGCGTTACAACCCGGTCAGCAACACCTGGTCGCCGGCGGGTTCGCTGAGCAGTGCGCGCCAGTACCACAGCGCCACCCTGCTGCCTTCCGGCCGCGTGCTGGTCAGCGGCGGCGCCAGCGCCACCTCGACGGCAGGCAGCCAGATCTACGATACGGCCAGCAACAGCTGGACCACCACCGGCAGCCTCGCCGCCGCGCGCTCTTTCCATACCGCCACGCTGCTGGCCGACGGCACTGTACTGGCCGTGGGCGGCGCGGCCGATGTCACGCCGACGCTGGCCTCGGCCGAGATCTTCGATCCCGGCGCCAGCCGCTTCGCCGTCTGCGCCAACCTGAGCCTGGCGCGCGGCTATCAGGCCGCGGCACTGCTGCCGGACGGCCGCGTGCTCGTGGCCGGCGGCGAGAGCGGCGCCACGCCGCGCCTGTCCAGCGCAGAAATATACAATCCTTCAACCAATACTTTTTCCATAACCGCCAGCATGACCTCGGCCCGCGCCAATCACGCCGCGGTGCTGCTGGGCACCGGCAGGATCCTGGTCGCCGGCGGGGACAGTGCCGGCAACACCAGCGAAATCTATGATCCGGCCGTTTCCAACTGGGCCAGCGCCGGCACGCTCGCCGTGGCGCGTCCGCTGCCGGCCGGCCTGGCCCTGCTGGCAAACGGCAAGGTGCTGATCGCCGGCGGCACTACCACCAGCAACGCGGCTGAACTGTACGATCCGGCGCTGAACGGCTGGTCTGGCGCCGGCAGCATGAGCCGCCCGCGCGTGTCGCCCACCGCGACCCTGCTTCTCAACGGCAAGGTACTGGTCGCTTCCGACGACAGTGCCGACGTCTACGATCCGGCCGGCAACAGCTGGAGCCCGACTCCGCTGCTGGCCACCGCCCTGGCGCGCCGTGCTGCAGTGCTGCTGCCCTCGGGCGAGGTACTGCTGATCGGCGGCACCACCGACAATGCCACCGGCCAGAGCACCGTCGTGCGCTACAACCCGGCCGGCAACAGCTGGAGCACCGCGGCCAGCCTGCTCAATGCGCGCCATTCCGCCAACGCGGTGCTGCTGGCCTCGGGCAAGGTGCTGGTCAGCGGCGGCAGCAACGTGAATCCGGTACAGGTGGCGGAGCTGTACGATCCGCAGAGCAACACCTGGTCCGCCGTCGGCACCGCCACCGGCAATCATCTCGGCGCAAGCCTGACCCTGCTGCCCAACGGCGAGGCCCTGACCCTGGGCAGCGCCGGCGGCAGCACGCGCTGCGACCGCTTCACGCCGGATCCGCTGGCGCTGGCCAGCCGCCGCGCCAGCATCAGCGGCGGCTACGGGCCGGTCGACGAGGGCGATACGCTGAACCTGAGCGGCAGCAACTTCACCGGCGACAGCGAAGCCGGCAGCGGCAGCACCAACAGCTCGCCGACCAATTACACCTTGCTGCAATGGCAACGTGTGGACAACGGCCAGATCGTGTTCACCGCACCCGCCGCCGCATCGGCACGCTCGGCCACCAGCTATCAGACCGCCGCCCTGCCGCGCCTGCCGGCCGGCCCATATGCGCTGCGCGCGCTGGTCAACGGCGTGCTGCCGGCGACGGCGCCGCTGGTACAGGTACTGCCGCGGCTGACGGTCACGCCCAGCATCAGCGCCGGCACGGGCACAATCTCGCCCAGCCTGCCGCAGGACGTAGCTCAGGGTGACAGCATTCCGTTCGTGCTCACGCCTGGCAGCAATTTCCACATCGGCGCCGTGACCGGCAGCTGCGGCGGCAGCCTGGCCGGCAGTACCTTCACCACTGCACCGGTACTGACGGACTGCAGCGTCATCGTGCGCTTCGACCAGAGCACCTTCACCCTGACCTATACCGCCGGGGCCAACGGCAGCATCAGCGGCCTGACCCCGCAGATCGTCGCCAACGGCGCCAACGGCTCGCCCGTCAGTGCCGTAGCGGCGACGGGCTATCACTTCGCCCAGTGGAGCGACGGCAGCACGGCCAATCCGCGCACTGACGGACCGGTCACCCAGGACCTCAGCGTCAGCGCCAGCTTCGCGCGCAACAGCTATGCCGTCACCAGCAGCGTCGCGGCCGGCGGCCATGGCAACATCTCGCCGGCCAGCCAGAACGTGCTGCACGGCGACAGCGCCGGCTTCACCGTGACGCCGGACCCGGGCTACAGCGCCAGCCTCAGCGGCACTACCTGCAGCGCCACCCAGGGCAGCGGCAACAGCTGGAGTACAGGTCCCATCTCTTCCGCCTGTCACGTGATCGCGACGTTCACGCCGCTGCCGGCGCCGGTGCTGGGCATCACGCTCAGCGACAACCGCGAACATCTGCGCGCGGGCCAGAGCACCACCTACATCGTCACGCTGAGCAATACGGGCAATGCCACGGCGGGCAATGTCGCCCTGAGCAGTGCTGCGCCGGCCGAGCTTGATCCTGTCCAGATGAGCTGGACCTGCAGCGGTGCCGGCAGCGGCGCGAGCTGCCCGGCCTCGGGCAGCGGCCCGCTCAATACCAGCGGCGTGGTGCTGCCGGCGGGACGCACGCTGACCTGGCAGGTCAGTGCCGTGGTCCGCAGCAATACGACAGCGGATTTCGTCGAGTACAGCGTCAGCGCCGACGACAACGGCGGCACGCCGGTGACGGCGGCGGACCGCGACTGGATCGTGCTGTTCCGCAACGGTTTCGAGCTGCCGTGAGCTTTTGGTCCGCCGGAGCCGCGGGCTCCGGCGGACCCAGCCATTTCGCGGCAAAGTTGCTTAGTAGCAATCCCGGCATTTTCCTTGGCGCGACATATCCCCTGCCGGAAAAATCCGCCGCGGTCCGCAATCACGCAATTTCTGCAACGGGAATCCACGCACTGCGTGCCGAGTCCGATTGGGGGAATGACACAGCCATTCCGTCTTCAGCTAGTCGTCACTACAAAGCGGAATTGCCATGAACCGACTCCACCGCTATCTCAGCGCCTGCCTGCTCGCTGCGGCCGGCGTCTCTGCCCAGGCCATGTACGTCAATCCCGACGGCAGCGGCCAGGTGCTGCTGTTCCCGTACTACACGGCGAATGCGGGCCAGACCACGGTGCTGAGCCTGGTCAATCCCACCGACAAGGTCAAACATCTGCAGGTCACGTTCCGCGAGGGCTACAACAGCCGGGAAGTGCTGCAATTCAATGTCATCCTCGCGCCGCGCGACAGCTGGCTGGGCACCGTCTACGGCGCCGATGCGAGCGGGCCGGCGCGCCTGCTCACGCGCGACGAAAGCTGCACCGTGCCGCTGAAATCGGAATGGACCAGCCTGCCCGGCGGCGGCTACGAGAAAGCGTTCTACAAATCCAACTATACCGGCGCCAACCGTGGCGACGGCGGCCCGGCCACGGATGCGCGCACGCGCGAAGGCCATGTGGAAGTGATCGAGCGGGCGGAACTCGAAGGCACGCTGGCCGCGGCCGTGGTCGGCCAGCATCCGCCGCAATGCACGGCCTTGCGCAGTATCGGCGCCACCACGCCGGGCCTGGCGGCACCGGCCGGCGGCATCTACGGCAATTTCGCCGTGATCGACGTGGCCGACGGCACCTTGTTCGGCGGCGCGGCGACGGCGGTCGCGGACTTCACTCCCCAGATCCTGTTCAGCGACGGCGCTCCGCCGTTCTGGCTAGCTCACGGCCACAGCCGCGACGGCGCGACGCAGCCGGAAGCCGATGCGCTGGTCCCCGTCGACGGCCGCCTGCTCACGCTGACCTATGCCGCCACGAACTCCAGGCCGCTGGCCAGCGGCGTCAATGCGCTTTCGGCGCTGCTGATGACGGAAAACCTCTATGGCGACATCAGCCGCGAAACCAGCCTGGGCAGCCACAGCGAGTGGGTAGTCACCACGCCGACGCGCTACCTGCACGCCATGGATCTGCCGGCGACGGAGAGCCTGGCCCAGCTCGCGCCGTTCGACGGCTACTACAACGAACCCACGCCGCAATCCTCCTGCACCACGTTCATGCCGCGCGGCTACGACCGCGAAGGCCGCAGCGTGGAATTCATCAGCGATGCCGAGTTCTTCGCGCCGCCCGGCGCGCTGCCGCAATACGCGCTGTGTCTGAGCACCAACGTGGTGTACTTCTCCGATCTCGCCGCCAATGGCACCACGCCGCTGCTGGGCTCGCAGCTGGGCACGAAAGTGCTGCCCGACATGCAGGCGGGCCATGTGCAGCTGGAGCTGGCCACGGTGTTCGACAGCAACCTGCGCAACGTGCTGCCCGCCGGCCTGCGCGGCCCGGCGCTGCGCGGCCTGCCGGTGATCGCGTTCGAGGCGGTGCGCTACGTGAACGACAACGTCGGCGGCGTGCTTTCCAACTACGGCGACGCCAACCCGCTGCGGCGCAGCGTCAGCTGCGGGGATGATGCAGGGGCGGCGGAGGCTTGCAGTCAGGAGAACTGAGCGCGGGGATCTGGGGAAACGTCGCCGCCGGGTTGGCGGCGACGGGGCCCGGGAGGTGCTGCGAGGGAGGCAAGGCGTGGTGGTCGGCAGGGGGCTTTGAGCGGGCGGTGCGTTTTGCGGGTAGCCCCTTGCTGCGACCCGGCGCCGACCGGTCGAGCCCAAACTGATCCGGTCGAACTCCAACAAAACTGCCGCTGTTCCGGATCAACTGATCCGGTCACCATGCGCAGCATGAGAATTCTCCCCTATCTGTTGCTGCTCCTGGCCGGTGCCGCTGCCGCGGTCCCCGCCGCGGCCCAGTCGCCGGACGGCCTCGGCGAGCGCCTGGCGGCCTGTGCCGCCTGCCACGGCAAGTCCGGCGAAGGCATGGCCGGGTCCGAGTACTACCCGCACCTGGCCGGCAAGCCGGCCCGCTACCTGTTCAAGCAACTGCGCGCCTTCCGCGACGGCAGCCGGCCGTATGCACAGATGCGCTGGCTGCTGCGCAACATGGACGATGCGTACCTCGAACAGATCGCCGCCCATTTCGCCGCGATGCCGCCGCGCACGCGCGCGCCAGGCGCGCCGGCCGCGGTGCTGCCCGCCGCGACCACGCAGCGGGCACTGCAACTGGTGCGCGAGGGCGACGCCGCCCAGGGCGTACCGGCCTGTGCGGCCTGTCACGGCGACAATCTGGCCGGACTGGAGCCAGGCATTCCGGCCCTGGTCGGCCTGCCCGAGGAATACATCGTGGCCCAGTTCGGCGGCTGGATCAGCGGCGTGCGCAAGGCCGAACAGCCCGACTGCATGGCGCAGATCGCGCGCACGCTGGATCCGCGCGATATCCGCGCGGTCGCGGCTTGGCTGGCGCAGCAGGACAGCGACGAGCCGCACCGCCCGGCCGCGGCCGGCAGCTTCGTGCCGCCGCAGGCCTGCGGCGGCATGCCGTCGCGGGAGGTGCAGCCATGAAGCTGGGCCGCCGTTTCGTTTTCAGCGCCATCGTGCTGGCGCCGCTGCTGCTGATCCTGGCCGGCTGGCTGTTGCTGCTGCTGGGCCGCCAGGGTGGTATGGAACCGTTCCGCGTGCCGCAGGGCGCGCCGCGCAAACCGTCGGCCGATGCGGCCGTGATCGCCCGCGGCGACTATCTGGCCAGGCTGGGCAACTGCGCCGGCTGCCACACCGCGCCGGGCGGCCAGGCCTATGCCGGCGGGCTGGCCTTCGACACACCCTACGGCCGCGTCTACAGCAGCAATCTCACGCCGGATACGCAGCACGGCATAGGCGCCTGGTCCAACGCCGAGTTCCGCCACGCCATGCACCACGGCGTCAGCCGCAACGGCGTGCAGTCGCCGGTCTTCCCCTACGCCAGCTTCGCCCAGGTGGACGATGCCGACATCGAAGCCCTGTTTGCCTACCTGGCCACGCTGGCGCCGGCGGCGCGGACGCCGCCGGCCGACCAGCTGGAATTCCCGGCCAATCTGCCCGGCGCCATGACTGCCTGGCGCCTGCTCTACTACCGCCCCGCACCGCTGCCGCAGCTGGCCACGCCGGAACTCGCCCGCGGCCAGGCCCTGGTCGACGGCATAGGCCACTGCGCCGCCTGTCACGGCAGCCGCGGCACCTTCGCCTCGCTGGCGGCCGGCCCGGCCCTGGGCGGCGGCCGCGTCACCGGCTGGTATGCGCCGGCCCTGGACCAGCGCAGCCTGGCCCATTTCGCCGCGGGCGACCTGGCCCGCTATCTCGGCGGCGAGGTGGTGAACGGCCGCGGCGCCTACGGCCGCATGGCCGACGTGATCGGCGCCAACCTGCAACATCTGCAAGCCACCGATGCCGCGGCGATCGAGACCTACCTGCGCACCCTGCCGCCGCCGGCACCCTCGCGCCGGGCCGATGCCAACCAGCGCGTGGCCGCGCCAGCCGACGACATCGCCACCGGCGATCGCCTCTACAACGAACACTGCGCCGACTGCCACGGTGCCGACGGCAAAGGAAAGGACACCCGCTTTCCCGCCCTGGCCGACTCCAGCGCCATCACCGGCCCCGATCCGGCCAACCTGATCAAGCTGATCCAGTTCGGCGCCGCCGCGCCGGTCACCGCCCGGCATGCGCAGCCCTACACCATGCCCCCGTTTGCGCAGCAGCTGTCGGCGCAGCAGGTGGCCAGCCTGGTGAACGCGCTGCGCCAGCGCTGGGGCGCGCCGCAGCGGCCGGTCACCGCCGACGATGTCGACGCCTGGGGCGGCATCGAGCTGCACTGATGCACGCCACCGCCCCGCCGCGCCGCAGGTATCGCGCATGACCCTCTACGAACAGTACGCCGAGGAAATCGCCGCCCTGATCCGCACCGGCCAGCTCGCCCCCGGCGACCGCCTGCCCTCGGTGCGCGAGGCGCGCGCACGCCGCGGCGTCAGCGCCTCCACCGTATTCCAGGCCTATCAGCGGCTGGAGCGCGAGGGCCTGGTGCATGCGCGGCCGCAGTCGGGCTTCTACGTGTCGGCGCCGCTGTCGGCGCGCACGGGCGAACTGGCCGTGACCGCGCCCGGCGGCGAGGCCAACGAGGTCGCCGTCAGCGAACTGGTGTTCGACGTGCTGCGCGCGGCGCGCTCGCCCGGCATCGCGCCGCTGGGCTCGGCCTTTCCGGGGCCGGAACTGTTTCCGCTGCAGAAGCTGGCCAAGGCCGCGGCGCAGGGCCTGCGCCGGCTGGATCCGGCCAGCATCGTGGACAACCTTTCCCCGGGCAATCCACGCCTGCGCGAGCAGATCGCCCTGCGCTACCGCATCGACGGCATACGCCTGCAGCCTGACGAGATCATCGTCACCAACGGCGCGCTGGAAGGCCTCAACGCCGCGTTGCAGGCGGTGACCCAGCCCGGCGACACGGTCGTGATCGAGTCGCCGGCCTTCTACGCTGCGCTGCAGGCGATAGAACGGCTCAAGCTCAAGGCGCTGGAGATCCGCACCGATCCGGAACAAGGCATCGACCTCGACGCCCTGGAACAGGCCCTGACCCGCCGCCGCGTCGCCGCCTGCTGGCTGATGCCGACCTTCCAGAACCCGCTGGGCAGCCTGATGCCCGAGGCGCGCAAGCGCGCCCTGGTACAGCTGCTGGCGCGCCACCAGGTGCCGCTGATCGAGGACGATGTCTATGCCGAGCTGTATTTCGGCAGCCAGCGCCCGCGCCCGGCCAAGTCCTACGACGAACAGGGCCTGGTGCTGCACTGTTCCTCTTTCTCCAAATGCCTGGCGCCGGGCTACCGGGTCGGCTGGATCGCCGCGGGCCGGCATGCCCAGCGCATCCAGCGCCAGCTGCTGATGACGACCATGGCGGTGTCGGTCGCGGCACAGACGGCGCTGCTGAACTACCTCGAAGAAGGCGGCTACGACCGCCACCTGCGCCGCCTGCGCGCCACCCTGATGGCGCGCATGGCCGCGGCGATACAGGCGGTGGAGGCCACCTTCCCGGCCGGTACGCGCCTGAGCCGGCCGCGCGGCGGCTACTTCCTCTGGATCGCCCTGCCCGCCGGCCTGGACGCGATGGCCCTGCACCGGGCCGCCCTGCGCCACGGCATCGGCGTAGCGCCGGGGCAGATCTTCTCCCCCGATCACCGCTTCAGCGACGGCCTGCGCGTCAACTGCGGCCATGAAGGCGCCGAGGTGCTGCCTGCGCTGCGCCGGCTCGGTGCGCTGGCGCGTGCGCTGCTGGCGCGGGATCCGGGATTGGAGATCCGGGACTAGGAACCCCCGGCACCGGCGAATGCCGGCTCTCGCAAATCCCGAATCACCAATCCCTTCCGAACAAAGACCGAACCTCCCAGAGCCTTTCACTCATGAAAACCCTGATCGCCCTGAGCTTCCTCGCCGTCATCGTCTATAACCTTGGCGCCGGCCTGTATTTCATGATGACCGACAAGGGCAACAGCGGCCGCATGGTCAAGGCACTGACCCGGCGCATCGCCCTGTCCATCGCGCTGATCCTGCTGGTGCTGCTCGGCATCGCCACCGGCTTCGTGCAGCCGCACGGCGTGCTGGGCTGAGGCGGCGCGATGAACTCCACTGTCGCGGTCAATCTCGGCCTGATCCTGCTGTTGCCCTGGTACCTGGTACTGGGCATCGTGTTCTGGCGCACGCGCAAGCCGCCGCTGGGCCTGGGCCGGCGCCTGGCCGATGCCGCCGTACTGCTGCTGGCACTGGCGGGCTCCGGCATCGGCGGCTACTGGAGCTTCCACCACGCCGATCCCGGCGCCGGCGCGATCTGGAAGCAGGTGCTGGCCAGCCTGGTCGGCTACGGCGTGTTCCTGCTGGTGCTGGGCGGCGGCTTCCTGGCACGCCGGCGGACACCCTGAGCGCGCAGTTCTGCGGCAACGGCCGCGGTGGCCGGCGCCCGTTCGTCCGTCTGCACACGCCTTTTCGCCGGCAAAAGCCACAAAGTCGCAATTGCGGCAAAACCGGCTGGCGCGGCGCGTCCAAAACGGTATGCTGCGGCGGCCACCATCGAGCACCGTAGTCCCGATGCCAGCCCGATCCCGCGCCCGTGCCCACCGCCTCCGGCTGGGCGCCACATGAAGCCCGCGCTGTTCGCCGACGACGCTGTCATCGTCATCGCCGTGGACAGCGAACTGGTGGCCATAGGGCTGACCGTGGTGCTGAGCACGCGCCGCAACCTGCACGTGGCGGCGGTGGCGCACAGCCTGGATGCCGCCGAAAAGGCAGTGCAGCGCCACCGGCCCGACCTGGTGCTGGCCGGCCTGGAATTCGCCCGGCCATTGCAACAGCGCATCGCACGGGAACCGGCGCGCATGCTGGTGCTGGGGCGCAACTGGCATATCGGCGTGCCCGACGCCGACACCGGCAGCCTCTGCGGCTTCATCAGCTACGCCGGCCGGCGCAACGACTACCTGCCCCTGATCGACACCGTCGCCCACTGCCCGCAGCGCACGGCGGCGGCGGACAGCACGCGCTGCCGCAGCTGCCCGGTGCGCCGTTCGCTGCAGATTCCGCCGCTGGGGCTGAGCAGCCGCGAATACCAGATCTTCACCGGCATAGGCCGCGGCTTCGGCAGCAGCGAACTGGCGGCGGAACTGGGCGTCAGCGTGAAGACGGTGGAAACCCACCGCGAGAGCATCAAGCGCAAGCTGGGCCTGGATAGTGCGCGCAACCTGAACAACGCCGCCGCCGGCTGGTGCCGCGGCGAAGTGCTCGACGAGAACGGCGGAAGTTGAAACAACTACCGGCCTCAGGGATTCCCCGATGCACAGGCCCTGGCGTACTGACTACTCTGAGGTCGCGAACTCCCCGTCACTCCAGCAAGCGGCCGGCGCCCCAGGCGCTGCGCCGGCGGCAGCGTGCACGCCATTCCGGCCGGACGCTGCACAGCGGGACCGCCGGGCCGTCGCATCCGCATCTTTCCGCATCGAGGATTCCAGCCATGGCAAAAATCAATCTTGAACCCCTGCGCGCCATCGACGGCTACCAGGCCGCGGCCCTGGTCGACGGCGACAGCGGCATGTTGCTGGCGGGCGAAGGCTCCGGCATCAATCTCGATCTCGCCGCGGCGGGCAACACCGAAGTGATCCGCGCCAAGCGCAAGGTCGCCAACAGCCTCAAGCTCAACGACACCATCGAAGACATCCTGATCACCCTGGGCCGCCAGTACCACCTGCTGCGTCCGCTGGAATCCAACCAGCGCCTGTTCCTCTACGTCGTGTTGGACCGCGCCAAGGCCAACCTGGCCATGGCCCGCCACGAACTGCGAACGTTTGAAAAATCGGTCGATTTCTCCTGAGCGCGATCGCGCCCCGTTCCTGAAAGTGCGGCAATGCCTGGGCCGGTGCGCCGGCCCGGCGCAGCACGGCCGCGATGCCCGCCATCGCGCGGCGCCGAAGCGGACCCGGTCCGCGCGGCAAGGCCGCGCGGGCCCATTCTGAAATGCCCGCCGCGGCCGGCGCGTCTGCGCCGCGCCGCCGCGGCGGACGCCGGGTACACTGCCATCGCATGGGCCACGAGATCACCGAAGCCTTCCGCGACGCCGGCCTGCCGCTGTGCCGGCAGCTGGCGGAAATGCTGGACGAGCACTTCAGCCACTGCACCGAGCGCCGCGGCTGCGGTTTCACCCAGGCCAGCCGCCACCTCGCCACCTACATCAACCTGCCGCGCGATCCGCTGGACAGCCGCGACCTGCGCCTGTTCCGCCACTGGCCCCTGGCCCAGACCGAAGTCCTGGCGCAGCAACTGCTCGACCGCGGCGAGGCGCGCGGCTGGCGCGCGCTGCTGCGGGCCAGTCCGCAGGAACAGAGCGACCCCGTCGCTGCGGAACTGGCCGGCCTGGGCCAGGCGCTGGCGCGCATAGCCGGGCAGCTGCAGCGCGAGGAAAGCCGCCTGTTCCTGGACCTGTTCAGCCAGATCCTGCACGGCGACGGCCCGCCCGCGCCGGACGTGGCCGGCATGGCGGAAAAGCCCGAAGTGGGCAGCTGTTCCCAGGCCGAGGAATATTTCCTGGAACTGGCCCATGCGCGCGTGCGCCGCGGCGCGGCGGTCAACATCCTCGTCGATGCGGACGGCGCGCCGCGCCTGCTGGAGAAAATCGGGCTCGGCGAAGCACTGTCGGCCATCGTCATCGCCCCCATCCGCATCTGCGGGGTGCGCATCCCCGCCGGCGGCCTGTGCGCGCTGCGCTATGCCGGCGAGGTGCAGGGCCGCGCCGGTCCCTACGGCCTGATCGTGCCGCTGCAGGCATTGCAGGAGGTGCGCTTCCTGCGCCTGACCACGCTGGCGGTGGCGCCGGAATTCCGCCAGCGCGCCTTCACCCGCCAGCTTGAAGCGCAGCTGCGCGCCAGCCTGTTCTCGCCGACGACCACGACCATGCAGCAGCTGGCCGATTTCGCCCGCCGCGCCGCGCAGGGCGCCTGAGATGCGCCGTCTGCGCATTTACTACCGCAGCGAATACGCGCCGCCGCAGCCGTTCATGCTGGCGCGGCTGCGGGCGCTGGCCGACAGCCTGGCCGCCTGTCCGCAGGTGGAAATGCACGCGCCGCAGCCGATCGCGCTGTCCGCCCTGCGCGGCCTGCATAGCGAGGACTACCTGGACGCCTTCCTGCACGGCCGCGAACCGCTGGCTTCCAGCCAGGGCGTGGCCTGGACGCCGGCCCTGCGCGACGCCACGCTGGCCATGCTCGGCGGCCAGCTGGAAGCCGCGCAGCACGCCTTCGCCCATGGCATCGCGATGAATGTCGCACGCGGCTTTCACCACGCATGGTGGGCCCGCGGCGGCGGCTTCTGCGCGCTCAACGGTCTGGCCCTGCTCGCCCATCACCTGCCGCAGAAGAAGGTCTTCGTCATCGACTGCGACGAACACGGCGGCGACGGCACCGAGGATTTCTGCACGCGCCTGCCCAATCTGTACAACGCCTCGGTGTTCGGCACCCGCTACGGCTATGTCGGCGGACCGCGCGCCTGGGCCTTCCCGGTCGATGTGCGCCGCGACGGCTACGCCGTCTACGCCGCCGCGCTGGAGCAGATCCGCAGCCTGCTGGCCGGGCTGCGGCCGGACCTGCTCGTCTACCAGGCCGGCGTCGACTGCCACCGCGACGACCGCAAGGGCCGCGCCGGCCTGAGCACCCACCAGCTGTTCCGCCGCGACCGCAGCGTATTCGGCATGGCCCGGGAACTGCGCATCCCCCTCGTCTTCGTCGTCGCCGGCGGCTACCAGGACGCACGCATACTGGCGCGGCTCAATCGCAATACGGTGCGCGCGGCGGTGGGAACGTTTGCGCGAGATTCGTGATTGGAAATTCGGGATCGGCAAAAGCAGCCCCGCCGCCGCTCCCGCGAATCCCGAATCACCAATTCCGTCTTGTTGATCCGGATCAAGGCGGCTGCGCTGCGGCTGGCGCATCGTGGGCGCATGAAACCGCAATCCGCCACGGCCTTCGACGCCGAACTGCTTGCCCGCCACGACCGTCCCGGCCCGCGCTATACCTCGTATCCGCCGGCCACCGCGTTCACGCCCGAGTTCGGTCCCGGCCACTACCTCGCCGCCGCGCGCGACAGCAATGCCGATCCCATTCCGCGGCCGCTGTCGCTGTATGTACATGTGCCTTTCTGCCTTTCGCCGTGCTTCTACTGCGGCTGCACGCGCATCATCAGCCGCGATCCGGCGCGCAGCGAGCTTTACCTGGACTACCTGCAGCGCGAGATTGAACTGACCGCGCCGCTGTTCGACCGCGACCGCCGCGTACTGCAGCTGCACTTCGGCGGCGGCACGCCCAATGTGCTGGCGCCGCCGCTGCTGGCGCGGCTGATGCAGCATCTGCAGCAGCACTTCCGCCTGCAGCCCGGCGCGGACGTGGAAGCCGGCATGGAACTGGACCCGCGCAGCTGCGACGCGGTCTATGTGGAAACCCTGGCCGATCTCGGCTTCAACCGCATCTCCGTCGGCGTGCAGGATTTCAACCCGGCCGTGCAGGCCGCAGTAAACCGTCTGCAAAGCCTGGAGCAGACCCGCCGCGTGATCGACACCGCCCGCGCCTGCGGCATGCAGTCGGTCAGCGTGGACCTGATCTACGGCCTGCCGCGGCAGACCCTGGAAGGTTTCGAGCAGACCCTGCGCGACGTGATCGCACTGGCGCCGGACCGCATTGCCATCTACGGCTACGCCCATCTGCCGCAGCGTTTCCGCGCGCAGCGCCGCATCCGCACCGAGGATCTGCCCGACACCGCGCTGCGCATCGCCCTGCTCGGCGCCGCCGTGCGCCTGCTCGGCGCGGCCGGCTACGAACATATCGGCCTGGATCATTTCGCCCGCGCCGACGATGCGCTGGTCAAGGCGCAGCAGCGCGGCCAGCTGCAACGCAATTTCCAGGGCTATTCCACGCATGCGGCCTGCGACCTGATCGGCCTGGGCATGAGTTCGATCTCCCATATCGGCGCCAGCTACAGCCAGAACGAACGCGAGCTGTCGGCGTACTACGCGGCGCTGGAGGCGGGCCGGCTGCCGGTGGCGCGCGGACTGAACATGAGCCCGGACGACCTGATCCGCGCCGACGCAATCCAGCAGATCATGTGCCACGCCCGGCTCGACATCGCCGCATTCGAGGCGCGCCATCGCCTGGATTTCCGCAGCCGCTTCGCCGGCACGCTGCGCCAGCTCGCGCCGCTGGCACAGCAGGGGCTGGTCACGCTGTCGCCTGGCCAGATCACGGTGACGCCCGCAGGCCGCTTCCTGCTGCGTGTGATCGCATTGTGCTTCGACAACCACACCGCTCCCGCAGCGGCAGCCGCCGTGCCGCTGTCGCGCGCAATCTGAAGCACTGCCGCAGCGAACAGAACGCGGCGCGCGCAGCGGCATCGCCATCGACAGCAACATACCGCCGGACGCGGCCGGATCTTCGTCGCGCAGGCGCGGCAACGCCTGCGCACTGCCGCCAGGCACGAAAGCGGCAGCGCGGAACCGGCACGCCGCCGGCAACTGCGACATCGTGCCGCGCCGGGCTTTGGTCGTGGATGACCGCACCGCAGGCAGCCACTAAGCTCGCCGGATGGAACCCGCGCCCGTCATCGACCTGGGCAGCCTGCGCCGCAGTTGCGCGCAGTGTTCGCTGCGCCAGCTCTGTCTTCCCGTCGGCATCGGCGCCGACGATGTCGACCGCATCGACCGCCTGGTCAAGCGGCGCAAGCCCGTCGCCCGCAACGAACGCCTGTTCCATACCGGCAGCGCGATGAATCGCCTGTACGTCGCGCGCGAAGGCGCGTTCAAGACCGTCGCCGGCAACGAGGACGGCGAAGAACAGGTGATGGGCTTCCATCTTCCGGGCGAACTCATGGGCCTGGATGCGCTGGGCACCGGCCAGCACCGCTGCGACGCGATCGCACTGGAAACCGCGCAGGTCTGCGAAGTGCCGCTGGAGGATCTGCAGCGGGTCGCCGCCGAAGTGCCCGGCCTGCAGCGCCAGCTGCTGCGCGTGATCGGCTTCAGCATGGGCCGCGACCAGGATCATCTGGAAATGATGAGCCGGCGCCAGGCCGGCGACCGCGTGATGCTGTTCCTGCACAGCCTGTCGCAGCGCTTCGAGGGCTTGGGCCGCGACGGCGCCGAATTCTCCCTGCCGATGACGCGCGAGGACATCGGCAGCTATCTCGGCCTGGTCATAGAAACCGTCAGCCGCAGCTTCACCAAGCTGCAGGACGATGGCCTGATCGCCGTGCGCGGCCGTCAGGTGCGGCTGCTGTCGGCGCGCCGGCTGGCCGAGGCGGTGCACGGCAGGACGAACTGATCCGGCAAACCCCGGCAACGTTATCTTGTGTAATTTTCGTCGCCGCGCTGGACGCTCCGCCGGCGTCAGTGGCAGCCCAGCCCGGCCAGCAACGGCTGCAACAGCGGCGAATGCATCAGCCAGGGCGCGGCCATGGTCAGCACGCCCGACAGCAGCACCAGCACGCCGCCGGCGCGGCGCAGTCCGGGACGGGCGAACAGGCCGCCCAGGCGCAGGCCGCTGTAGCTCAGCGGCAGCATGGCCGGCAGCGTGCCCAGGCCGAAGGCCAGCATCAGCAGCGCGGACTGCAGCACATCGGCCTGCAGCCAGGCCGCGAACAGCACGGCGGAACTCAGGCCGCAGGGCATCCAGCCCCACAGCATGCCCAGGCCCAGCTGGCGCGCGGCGGTGTTCGCCGGCAGCAGGCGCCGGCGCAGCGGCGCCAGCCATTGCCACAGCGCGGCGCCGGATTTGTGCAGCGCAGCCAGGCGCCGGCCGCTGTCGAGCAGGCGCAGGGCGATCAGCACCAGCGCTGCGCCCAGTGCCACGCGCAGCGCCAGTCCCAGCTGCGGCGCCACCATCAGCAGGCCGTGGCCGACACTGCCGACCGCGACGCCGGCCAGCCCATAGCCGAGGATGCGGCCGCCGTTGATGCGCAGCGCGGCGCCGAAGCCGGGACGCCCCTGCCCGGCCAGCGAACCCAGTCCTGTCGCGACACCGCCGCACATGGCCACGCAGTGCACGCTGCCGGCAAGGCCGCTGATCAGCGCGGCGCCCAGAGCGAGCCAGTCAATCGGCATCGCGGCCAGGCGCCTCGTCGTCGACGAGTATCTGCAGCGGTGCGCTGTCCAGGTCGTCGAACTGTCCGCCGCGCACGGCCCAGGCGAAGGCGGCGACGGCGCTGCCGAGCAGGAGCACGCTGAGCGGAACCAGCAGCAGCAGTATCGTCATGGGGCCACCTTGCGCAGACGCAGCGCATTGAGCACGACCAGCAGCGAGGAAGCGCACATGCCCAGCGCCGCCAGCCCCGGCGAGATCCAGCCCAGCGCCGCGAACGGCAGCGCCAGCGCGTTGTAGGCCAGCGCCCAGGCGAGGTTCTGCCGCACGATGCGGCGCGTACGCCGGGCGATGGCGACGGCCTGGGGCACGCGCAGCAGGCTGTCGCCGGTGAGCAGCAGATCGGCGGCGCGGTGCGTGGTCACGGCGCCGCCGGCAAAGGCGAAGGAGACATTGGCGCCGGCCAGCACCGGCGCATCGTTGACGCCGTCGCCGAGCATGGCGACGACATGGCCCTGCTGTTGCAGCTCGCGCGCCCGCACCAGCTTGTCCTGCGGCGACTGGCGCGCACGGGCCTGGCGTATGTCCAGCACGCGGGCGATTTCCTGCACCGCCGCCGGCGCATCGCCGCTGGCCAGTTCCAGCTGCACACCCTGGGCGCGCAACGCGGCGGCCAGCGCGGGCGCATCGGCGCGCAGCTGCTGGCGGATGCCGAAGCGCGCCAGCGGGCGCTGACCGTCGCCCAGCCAGACACCGCCGTCGTCGCGGCCGCCGGCGGCGAAATCGCCGCGGCCCAGCCGGTAATGCAGGCCGGCCACGCGCGCCTGCAGGCCCTGGCCGGCGACCTGCTGCCACTCGCTGAGTTCCAGCGACTGGTTGGCCGCCGCACCGAAGGCGCTGGCCAGCGGATGCGCCGAACCGGCCTGCAGCGCCGCGGCCAGCTCCAGCGCGCGGGCGCGGTCGCAGCCGGCAAAGATTTCCACGTGTTCCAATTGCGTTTTCTGCAAGGTCAGCGTGCCGGTCTTGTCCAGCAGCACCGTGTCGACCCTGGCCAGGTTTTCCAGCGCATCGGCACGCAGCACCAGTACGCCGATGCGGGCCAGGCTGTCCTGGGCCGCGGCCAGCGCCGCCGGTATCGCCAGCGACAGCGCGCAGGGGCAGCTGACCACCAGTACGGCGAGGAAGATCTCGAACGCGCGCGCCGGATCCTGCGGCCACCACAGCGCGAATGCAGCCAGCGCCGCGAGCAGCAATACACTGATGAACCAGGCCGCGACGCGATCGGCGCGGCGCGCCAGACGCGGGCGCAGGGCCTGGGCCTGATCCACCAGGCGCACCAGGCCGGCCAGCTGCGTGGCCGCGCCGGCCGCGCTCACGCGCAGGCGCAGCGGTGCTTCGCTGCTGCTGCCGGCCAGTACCGGCGCGCCGGGCTGGCGCAGCAGCGGCAGCGATTCGCCGCTGAGCAGGGATTCGTCCAGCGCCGCCGGCGCATCCAGCAGTACGCCGTCGGCCGGCAGCGCCTCGCCGGCGGCGACGCGCACCCCATCGCCGGCGCGCAGCCGGGCCAGCGGCACGCGCTCCACGCTGCCGTCGCCGCGTTCGCGGCAGGCGAAGGCCGGCAAGGTATGCGCCAGTGCGTCGGTACGCGCACGGGCGCGGCGCCGCGCCCAGGTTTCCAGCTGGCGCGCGGCCAGCAGCAGGAATACGAACATCACCGCCGCGTCGAACCAGACATGGGTGCCGCCACGCACGGTCTCCACCGCACTGGCGAAATACGCCAGAAGGATGGCGCCGCCGGCCAGCAGGTCCATGCTGGCCACACGCTGGCGCAAATCGCGCAGCAGCCCGGCGATGAACGGCCAGCCGGCGAAGAACACCACCGGCGTGGACACCAGCAGCGCAGTCCAGCGCAGGAAATCCCGCGTCGCCGGCGCCATCTGTCCGGCGCTGTCCAGGTATAGCGCTTCGGCGAACATCATCGCCTGCATCGCGCCCAGTCCCGCCACGCCCAGGCGCAGCAGCTCGCGCCGGCGCAGCTGCTGCTCGGCGCGCTGCTGCGCGGGCGAACCGGCCAGCGCGGGCGCAAAGCCCAGCACGGCCATCTGCCGCAGCAGCTGCGGCAGTTCGATGCGCTGCGGATCCCAGCGCAGGCGGACCCGGCCGGTGGCGGCATTGGCGCGCACCTGCACGCTCGCGTCCATCCGTGTCAGGGCCTGGTCGATCAGCCAGGCGCAGGCGGCGCAGCGCAGCTCGCGCACCAGCACGGTCATCTCCAGCCCGCCGGTGACGGCCTGGGCATGGGCGGCGAGGATGTCCGGATGCAGCCATTCGGCGTAGTCGCCGGCGTCGGCCTCCAGCCGCGCGGCGGCGCCCTGGCGCAAACGGTAATACTGCACAAGTCCCGCATCGCGTATCCACTGCGCCGCGGTGGCGCAGCCGGCGCAGCAGACAGACTGCATCGCACCGTCGATGAGCACCTGCGGCGCCTGCGCCGGCAGGGCCTGGCCGCAGTGGAAGCAGGCGCCCGCGCCGTTGGCGTTCACGGCTGCCACAGCGCCTGCAACTGCGCCGCGCCGGCGCCGGCGGGCAGGCGGCCGCCCAGGCGCCAGCTGCCGTCGGGCGGCTGCAGGCGTAGAGTCCAGGCCGCGGTGCCGGCCGGCGCGGTCTGGCCTATCCAGCGCGCGCCGCTGCGCTGCAAGGTGATTTCGCGGTCCTGCTGCGCCTGGCTGCTGTGGATCAGGCGCAGCTGCAATTGCTCGGCGCCGACCGCATCGCGCCCGGACAGGGACAGGCTCAACCTGCCGTCGGCCGCATCCAGCTGCAACTCCGCGACCAGGCCGGCGCGCGCGGCGGCCAGGTCCGGCGCCAGGTTTTCCTGCTGGATCTGGCCGGTGCGGCGTACCTGCGTGCTCAGCGCATCGGCGCCGCCGGCGCGTACCGCGGCAACCACGATGAGGATGCCGGCGATCACGCCCAGCGCCGGCAGGCCGGCGACCAGCCAGACCATGGGTTCGCGCCAGGCCGGGCGCACGGTGGTTTGCTGATTCATGGCGAAGGTCCGAAGAAAGCGGTCTTGACGCGGGTGCCGGCTTGCGGCGCGTCGGCGCTGCGGATCTGCAGTTCCACCTCGCGCCGTCCGCGCGCCTGCGCCGCCGGCGCGACCAGGGTGAAGGCCAGGCTCTGCACGCTCTCGGCTGCGGCCTCGACGCGGATGGCGCCGCCGCGCAGTTGCGGGCCGGCGCGGTCGGCCACGTCGATGAGATACACCTGGGCGCGGTGGTCCTTGTTGATGAGCTTGAGCGTATAGGCGTTCTCGATGCCGCCGTCGGCAGACACGCGGTACAGCGCATTGCGGTCGCGCAGCACTTCGGCGCCCAGGGTCGCGCGATGGGTCACGCCCCAGGCCCAGCCGCCGATCAGTACCAGCAGCAGCAGGCCGTAGATCACGATGCGCGGCCGCAGCACGCGGCTGGGCCTGCCGTCCAGCGCGTTCTGCGTGGTGTAGCGGATCAGGCCGCGCGGATAGTTCAGGCGGTCCATGACCTGGTCGCAGGCGTCGATGCAGGCGCCGCAGGCAATGCATTCGTATTGCAGGCCGTTGCGGATGTCGATGCCGACCGGGCAGACCTGCACGCACCAGGTGCAGTCGATGCAGTCGCCGAGTTCGGCCGGCTCCGGCGCAGATTCCGCCAGGTTCAGCGAACCGCGATAAGCGTCGAACGCGCCGGTGGTATTGCGCACTTCGGCCTGGTGCGCCGGCGCCCGCGCGCTTTCCAGCGCGTGCGCGATCCAGCGCTCGGCCGCCTCCACCGACAGCAGTCCGCGCGCGCGCTCGGCCACGCTGCCCAGGCCGCGCCGGCGCGCGCCGCGCGCTTCGCCGCGGCGCAGGTCGTAGGCGATGATGAGGCTGTCGCGGTCGAACATGGCGCCCTGGAAGCGCGCATACGGACACATGTACTTGCATACCTGCTCGCGCAGGATGCCGGCGTTGCCCCAGGTGGCGAAGCCGTAGAACACCACCCAGAAGGTTTCCCAGCCGCTCCAGTCCAGCGCCGGAAAACGCAGTGCCAAATCGCGGATCGGAGTGAAGAAGCCGACGAAGGTGAAGCCGGTCCAGGCCGCGAGCACGAACCAGGCGATGTGCTTGCCGCCCTTGCGCAGGAACTTTTCGCGCGTCCACGGGCCGGCGTCGAGCTTCATGCGCCGGGCGCGGTCGCCTTCGGTCCACCGCTCCACCCACAGGAACACTTCCGTCCATACCGTCTGCGGACAGGCATAGCCGCACCACAGCCGTCCGGCCAGGGCGGTGAAGAAGAACAGCGAGATGCCGGCGAGAATCAGCAGCAGTGCGAGGAAGACGAAATCCTGCGGCCAGAACGCCAGGCCGAACACGTAGAAGCGCCGCGCCGGCAGATCGAACAGCACCGCCTGGCGCTCGCTCCACTGCAGCCAGGGAAACACGTAGTACATGCCCAGCAGCAGGAACACTGCGGCGCGGCGCAGGGTGTCGTAGCGGCCGCGCACGTCGCGCGGATACACCTTGCCTTCGGCCTGGTACAGCGAGGCGCCGGCATCGTCCTTGAGCACCACGGGAATGCGGCGGCTCATGGCGAGTTCCGGTTGATCGCCAGCGGCGGCCGCAGCAGCAGCCAGGTGAACCAGCTGGAGCTGGCGGTCGCCGCCCAGAATGCAAAGAAGCCCACGGTATACGTCCACTCCCGGCCGAGACTTGCGCCGAACCAGACCAGGCCGTCCCAGTCCAGCGGATCGACCAGGGCGAATAGCACCGTGGTGCAGACGCCGGCGGCGAAGAAGCTGGGCCATAGCACGGCGCCCCAGCGCTGCAGCCGGGAATACTCCGGCGGCGGCGCGGGATGTCCGGGCGGGAAGCCGCGCACGGTCATTGCGGCTTGGCCTCGCCGTGCGAACGGCTGTACACCCACGCTGCGACCACGCGCGCGCGCGCCGGGCCAAGCAGGGCGGCATGCGCCGGCATGTTGCCGTTGCGGCCCAGCACCAGGGTTTCGCGGATGGAATCCGGATCGCTGCCGTAGAGCCAATACTTGTCGGTCAGATCCGGCGCGCCCATCAGCGCATTGCCCTTGCCTTCGGGGCCATGGCAGGCCGTGCACAGGCCGGCGAAATGCGCCGCGCCCGCCGCCGCCTGCTGCGAATCCACCGGCAGGCCGGAGAGCGAACGCACATAGGCGATGGTCTGGTCGATCTTGGCCGCGCTGCCCAGTGCGCCGGCCAGCGGCGGCATGGCGGCCTGGCGGCCGTCCATCACCGAGGTCAGCACGTCCTGCGGCTGTCCGCCCCAGTGCCAGATATCGTCGCTGAGATCGGGGAAGCCGCGCGCGCCGCGCGCATCCGCACCGTGGCAGGCCGCGCAGTGATTGGCGAAGATGGCCTGGCCGTGGCGCAGCGCCACCGGATCCCTGGCCAGTTCCTCGACCGGTTTGTCCGCATACGGCGCGAAGGCGGCGGCGATGCGCTGGTCGGCCTCGGCCTTGTCCGCATCATGTTCGCGCGCGGAGGTCCAGGCCGACGTGCCGGCCCAGGCGCCCATGCCGGGGTAATAAATCAGATAACCGACCGCGAACACCACGGTGATGTAGAACAGGCCCAGCCACCAGCGCGGCATGGGCTTGTTGTATTCGGTGATGTCGCCGTCCCACCAGTGGCTGGTGTCTTCCGGCTTGGGATCGCCGGGCCGGCGCTTGCCGGTCCAGCGCAGCAGCCAGACGCAACCGGCCAGGTTGAGCACGACGAGGACAATCACATACCACGACCAGGCGCTGCTCATGCTCGACGCTCCTGTCCCTCATCGGCCAGCGGCAGTCGCGCCGCGGCCTCGAAATCACTGCGCCGCCGGTCGCTCCAGGCCCAGGCCCAGCCGAACAGGAACAGCACCAGCAACACGCCGGTGACGGCACCGGACACCACGCCTGCGCTCATGGCCGGCCTCCCGCATCATTGGTTTCATTTTTCACATTGGCCGCATTCGCCACCGCCGGCGCCTTGGGCGCGTGCCGGCCCAGGCCCTGCAGATAGGCGATCACGGCGTCCAGCTCGGTCTTGCCGGTGACCGCGGCCGCGGCGCCGGCGATTTCCTCGTCGCTGTAGGGATCGCCCAGCGCGCGCAGCGCCTGCATCTTCTGCGTGGTCAGCGCGCCGTCGACCAGCTTGTCGCCAAGCCAGGAATACGACGGCATGTTGGATTCCGGCACCACGCTGCGCGGGTCCAGCAGATGGGCGCGGTGCCAGTCGTCGGAATAGCGTCCGCCGACGCGGGCCAGGTCCGGCCCGGTGCGCTTGCTGCCCCACTGGAACGGCCGGTCATAGACCGATTCGCCGGCGACGGAATAGTGGCCGTAGCGTTCGGTCTCGAAACGCAGGGTGCGGATCATCTGCGAATGGCAGTTGTAGCAGCCTTCGCGTATGTACACATCGCGGCCGGCCAGCTGCAGCGGCGGATACGGCTTCACCCCGGGCAGCGGCTGTATGGTCTCGGCCTGGTACATCAGCGGCACGATCTCGGCCAGTCCGCCGAAGCTGATCGCCACCGCGATCAGCACGGCCATGACGGCGACGTTCTTCTCTACCTTGGCATGGGCATGTTCGTTCATGGCGCAGTCCTCATGCGTGGGCGGTGGCGGCCGGCGGCAGTACCGCCGTCTCGGGCACGGGTTCGGCCAGGCGCCAGGTGCGCCAGACGTTCAAGGCCATCAGGCCCATGCCGGCCAGCACCAGCAGGCCGCCGATCAGACGGATCAGGTAATAGGGATAGGTGGCCGCCAGCGACTCGACGAAGCTGTAGGTCAAGGTGCCGTCGGCATTCGCCGCGCGCCACATCAGGCCCTGCATCACGCCGGCAATCCACATCGAGGCGATGTAGAGCACCACGCCCAGCGTATGCACCCAGAAATGCGTGTCGATCAGCCGCACCGACCACATCTGCTGCAGGCCCAGCAGGCGCGGCAGCATGGCGTAGACCGAACCGAGCGTGATCATCGCCACCCAGCCCAGCGCGCCGGCGTGGACATGGCCCACGGTCCAGTCGGTGTAGTGGCTCAGCGAGTTCACCGTCTTTATCGACATCATCGGCCCCTCGAAGGTGGCGATCATGTAGAACGACAGCGCGACGATGAGGAATTTGATGATGGGATCGGTGCGCAGCTTGTGCCAGGCGCCGGACAGCGTCATCACGCCGTTGATCGCGCCGCCCCAGGACGGCGCCAGCAGCACCAGCGAGAACACCATGCCCAGCGACTGCGCCCAGTCCGGCAGCGCGGTGTACTGCAGGTGATGCGGGCCGGCCCACATGTAGATCGCGATCAGCGCCCAGAAGTGGACGATGGAAAGCCGGTAGGAATATACCGGCCGCCCGGCCTGCTTGGGCACGAAGTAATACATCATGCCGAGGAAGCCCGCGGTGAGAAAAAAGCCGACCGCGTTATGGCCGTACCACCACTGCGCCATCGCATCGACCGCGCCGGTATAGAGCGAATACGACTTCAGCCAGCCCACCGGAATGGCCAGGTTGTTGACGATGTGCAGCAACGCGACGGCAACGATGAAGCTGGCGTAGAACCAGTTCGCCACGTAGATATGCGGCACGCGGCGGCGCGCGATGGTGCCGAAGAAGACCACGCCGTAGGCCACCCAGACCAGGGTAATCAGGATGTCGATGGGCCATTCCAGCTCGGCGTATTCCTTGCCCTGGCTCAGGCCCAGCGGCAGGGTGACCGCGGCGGCCACGATCACCGCCTGCCAGCCCCAGAACACGAAGGCGGCGAGGCGGTCGGAGAACAACCGCGCATGGCAGGTGCGCTGCACCACGTAGAAACTGGTACCCATCAGCGCACAGCCGCCGAAGGCGAAGATCACGGCATTGGTATGCAGCGGGCGCAGCCGGCCGTAGGACAGCCAGGGTATGCCCTCGGCCAGGGTGGGCCAGTACAGCTGGGCGGCGATCAGCACGCCGACGGCCATGCCGACCACGCCCCAGACCACGGTCATCAAGGTGAATTGGCGCACTACTTTGTCGTTGTAGCGTGCCGTCGTCGAAGCGCTCATGGAATTCCTCGCGGCGCGTTGCGAATGAAAGACGCCGCCGTCGCCGGCGGCGCCATCGGTGGCTGCGGCCGGCTCACTTCACGCTGAGCTTGCCCTTCATGATGGCCCAGTGGCCCGGGAACGAGCAGAAGAAGCTGTAGTCGCCGCCGGCCTTGAGCGCGCTGCCCGGGAAGCTGGCCGTGGTCGATTCGCCGCCGCCGACCAGCGGCGTGTGCGCGATCACGCGCTTGTCGTCGGCCGCGACATAGGCCGCCGCGGCGCCGGCCTTCTGGCCGTCCATGCCCACGGCCTGGATATCGCCGGTGGCCGCGATCACCACGTTATGGCCCATGGCCGCCACCGGCAGCTTGCCGGTGTGGGCGAGCTTGATCTGTACCGTCTTGCAGGTGGGCGAGACCGTCACTTCGGCCTGGTCGAACTTCATCTGGTCATCGGCCTTCAGGTCGATCACACAGTTTTCGGCCTGGGCGCTGAAGGCAACGCCGAGCAGGGCAAGACAGAGCAAGGTGCGCATCGCGGGAATCTCATGCTGGGAACGTATGCGCGAACCTTAGGAGCGGCTGTGGCGGCCTATCTTGATCGAGATCAATAGCGCGGCGGACGCCGCGCCGCGGCGCGGCTTTGCGCAGGCGATGCGGCAATACGCCACAGGCACCGGAGCGGCGCTGGCGGCCAGCGGGAAGGCGGCGGGATTGCGGTCGCGCCCACCGGCGGGAAGCGGCGCGGCCCGCACCGGACGGCGGGCGAGCGGGCACTGCCGGTTCGGCCCGGCGAGGCAGAGGGCGATGACTACGCCGGGCTTGCCGGCCTGCAGGATGGCCGCGAGCGCGGCCGGCGCGCCGACGATGCGACGATGGCGACGATCAGGCGCGGCCTGTAGCGATCCGACGCGAGCGTACGCATGCTTTCAACGCAGCCGGCATGGCGCACCGGCACGGCTGGCCGGCTCGGCGCCGCCGCCGCCGCACTAGGCCCGCCGCGGCGGCGCGGCCATGAACCGCTCGATCCGCTCCACATCCAGCGGCTTGGTCCAGTGCTCGTCGAAACCGGCCCGGCGCGAACGCTCGAAATCATCCGGGTCGCCGAAACCGGTAATCGCGATCAGGTGCGAAGTACAGCCCCGCGCGCGCAGCAGCCCGGCGATCTCGCAGCCGTCCAGCCCGGCCAGGCTGATGTCCAGAAAGGCGACGTCCGGCGCGCGCCGCAGGATGTTCGCGGCGATGTCCTGCACGCTGGTCACCGGAAGAACCTCGGAATCATGGCCGATCAGACGCAGAAAATCGGCCAGCATGGTCGCCGCCGTCATGTTGTCGTCGACAATGACAGTACGACCGCCCTGCCAGGGAACGGAGCCGCCCATAACCCTTCCTCGCTGAACGTCGGAAGCGAACCCGACAACTTCCCCTGAAACGTGAACCATGCGCAAAACCCTACGCATCCGTCAATCGGGGATGGCGCCTGGCGCCGGGGAGCGGCGATATGGTTGCCGGTGCGGAGGGCTTGAATCCGCCTGTGGACGGAGGGAGTGAAGGCTCCCGGCGTGGGCAGTGGTCGGGGACATTCCATGGCCTGGGGCATCCACATTCCGCGCGCAGCGCGCCCTTCCGCCCCGCCCCGCTCCGGCGAATACCGCGCGCAATTCCCGCGCGACACCCGCGCCCCGCACCCCGCGCCTTCCCGCCCATCCCCGCAATTTCTAGGCTTATTCCCTCGCCGCCGCTGGTGGAAACCCCGTACGGACAAGAACGTGCAAATTGATACATTGCAGTCAACCAAGGGCTCTGCACGAGGGAAGAGCCATGAGTCTCAGCTGGACCAATACGCACTCGGTCGCGATCAACCAGGAACCGGAAGTCGCCCGCGAAACCCTGCTCAACATCCTTTTTGAAGCGATGCCGCAGGGCCACTACCGGGTCCGTCAGGTTCCCACCCCGCGCGACGGCTGGCCCACGTTCGCGATTGAACTGGATACGGACCTGTACCGCGGCGACCTGAACCCGATGCGGACCTGGCAGCACATCGCCGATGCGCTGCACGAGGACCAGCTGTGCGGATTGCAGTGCCGCATTCTCTGAATTCCCGGCGGCCGCGCCGGATCACGTTGCGGATTCGCGGCCAGCAGGAGCAGCGGGCAGGGACGCCCCACCGTTGACCAGCCTGGATGAGGTTTCGGCGCAGCCGCACGGACGCTCCGCCACCTCCCGCAATCTCATCCGGGCTATTTATGCAGCAGGTTCCGCCAGTTCGACGGGGCCTGGATGGCACCGACCGGCAGAGCCAGGAAGCCTGCCGACCTGCCTCGGCGCCATCCAGGCAATTTCACCGGATGCCAGGCACGGCAGCGGCGGAGCCCCGGGAACTGAAAATGCAACCGGGATTTCAATTGAGGACATGCAGCCGCCGCCGGCACTGAACACAGCGGCACAGGAACAGATCCGGCCCGCGGCCCCCGATGCCGCAGCCGCCACAGTACACAGGACAGCGGTCGTTTCGAGCAGAGCTTGAGTGTGGAGGAGCGATAGCAAAGCCAATGCCCGGGCCAGCTATTTCCCCAACCTCCTCCGCACTCACTCTTTTTTGCCGCATCCCTCCAGCCGCATCACGGGCAGCAGCGCCGCACGCATGGGCCCGCTTCCCCGCCGGCAGCCACGGCGTTGGATCCATCGCCCGCGGACACCCGCGCCACAGCGCCCCGCACCCGCCCGTCCGCACCGTCCCATCCGGCTCCCTGCGCGATGTTCGGCACCGGTCCCGCGAATACCGCCAAGCGCTCACCCCTGCATCCACCCATCCGGGCTCGCCGCCTGATCCATATGCCGCAGCAGCCGCGCCAGGGTAATCACGTCCTGGCGGTTGTGCTCCAGCACGCGCAGCAAATTGGTGCTGAAGCCCTGGCGCAGCCAGCTGCGCCAGGCGGCAGGGGCTTCCGAGCCGGGCAGGTCGTCCTCGCGCACGATCTGCAGCAGGCGCCGTTCTATCGTGGCCAGACGGCAGTTCTCCCAGCGCCCGCGGTAGGCGCGGCGCACCGGGTGCAGCAAGTCCACATGCGCGCAGGGCTTGATTGGATCGGGCAGGCGCTGCAGGCGGTAGCGCGCGGCCAACAGCGGTGCGTCGTAGCTGCGGCCGTTGTAGCTGACCAGCACGCTGTCGGGCTGTATCCAGCGCGCGAACTCGGCCAGCATCGCGGCTTCGCCGGACAGGGCGCTGAGATACAGCTGACGCACCCGCAGTCCGCCCTCGCGCCAGTCCGCAGCCCCCAGCATGAAAGCGCGCGTGCCGGAGCCGCCGGCCAGCCCGGTGGTCTCGCTGTCGAAGCAGAGGAAGCGCTCGCAGGGGACCGGCTCGGCCTGGGGCCAGCGCGGCGGCAGCAGCGCGGCCGGCCCCGGATCGGGAAAATGCTGCTCGACGAAGTAGAGGCCGGGCGCGATCTCCTCGCCGCGCAGCGGCGCGGCCGACGGCGCACGGCGCGGCGGCGGCAGTTCGGACGCCGGACGCAGATCGAGCAGACGGCGCAGCCGCTGCAGCTCCGCCGCGACCGGTGCCCCTGATCGCGCCGGCAGGCCCGGCGCCGGCTTCGCTGGAGATAGCGGCGAAGCCGCAGATGACGATTCCGCCGCAACGCGCGGCACCGCTTCCGCACCTTCGCCCGCGAGCGATTCAACGGCCGCGTTTGCCGGCGTTTGCGCCGCTGTCGCCGCGCTCCTGGAACCCGCCGCGGAAACCGCCCCCGCCTGCCGCCGCAGCCGCTGCAATTTCTCCAGCAGCGCGCTCATGCCGCATCCAGCATTGCCAGCACGCGCGCCGCCTGCTGCCTGGGCGTGGCCGCGCCGGTCTCGGCCGCGGCCAGCACCGGGCCTACGCAGGCGGGGCAGCCGGCGCGGCAGGCGCAGGACTGGATCAGCTCGCGTGCCGCGCGCACCAGCTCGGCCTGCACGCGGAACAGCGGATCGCTCAGGCCCACGCCGCCGGGATAGTTGTCATACAAATACACCGTCGGCGTGAAGCGCTCGCCGTCCGCCGCAGCGTCGATGCCGGCCTGCCAGCGCCCGCGGCCCTGGCGGTCATGCTCGACGAAGGCGTTGCCGTCGCCGCTGCCCACCGATTTCATCAGGTCGCGCGCCTCGGCCATCACGCGCACGCTGGCGACGGTATGCAGCACCGCGGCGGCACCGAGGAAACCGTCCAGCGCGTCCTGGCGCGAGGCAAATTCGGTCTCCAGCGCCTCCTGCGGCAGCTGCCACCACAGCGCGGTGGTATGCAGTTCCTGGTCGGGCAGGCTGACCGGGCCGTAGCCGATGTTCTCGTGGGTGTAGTAGCGGATCTTCTTGTAGCCGGCGACGCGGCGCACCACATGCACCTCGCCCAGGTACGCCCCGCCCTGCCCCGCGCGCACGCCGTCGAAGCGCTCCAGCACCTTGAGCCGGGTGTAGTCGATGGCGTCGGTGTAGTAGTCCGCATGGGTGCGCGTGACATAGGCCTTGCGCCCTTCCCAGTCCAGCCGTTCCACCTGATACGGCACGGACTGCACCATGTGGATGGCGCCTTCGTACAAGGTCAGCGCGGCGCTGGAATAATCCACTTCGGCAATGATGGACTGGCGCCCTTCGCTGCGGTCGATCACGACGAAATTGCCGTCGGCGACCGAGCGCAGGTTCACCGCGATGGCCGGATATGCGTCGGCGATCCATTCCCAGCGCGTTCCCTCATGGTGGATGACCTCGGATTCGGCCAGCACCTGCAGATAAGCCTCCGGCTGCACCGGACCGAAGCTGTCGCCGTCGACGAAGGGCAGCTCGAACGCGGCGCAGCGGATATGGTCGAGCAGGATCAGCGGCTGGTCCGGTGCGATGCGCGCCTGCTCCGGCGGCGCGCTGCGGAAGAATTCGGGATGGCGCACGATGTACTGGTCCAGCGCCTGGCTGGAGGCGACCAGCACGCCTATCGCCGCCTGCTGGCGCCGGCCGGCGCGGCCGAAACGCTGCCAGGTCGCCGCGACCGAACCGGGATAGCCCTGCAGCAGCACCACGTCCAGCGCGCCGATGTCCACGCCCAGTTCCAGCGCCGAGGTGCTGACCAGGCCGGCGATATCGCCGCTGCGCATCAGCTGCTCGGTGCGGCGGCGTTCGGTCGGCAGGTAGCCGCCGCGGTAGGCGTGGATGCGCGCCGGCTTGCGCGGGTCGTTGTCGAACACATCCTTGAGGTATTTGGTCAGCACTTCCACCATCAGCCGCGACGGCGCGAACACCAGGGTCTTGAGCTTGGCGCGTATCGCCGCGCGCGCGATGCGCGTGACCTGCGAGCGCGCCGAGGCGCGCAGGCCCAGGTCCGGGTTCACCACCGGCGGGTTCCACAGCAGCACATGCTTCTCGCCGGCCGGCGCGCCGCTTTCCTCGATCGCATGGACCGGGCGCCCGATCAGGTTCTCCGCGTGCTCGCGCGGATTGCCTATCGTCGCCGAGCACAGGATGAACACCGGCTCGGCGCCATAGAACGCGCAGATTCGCGCCAGCCGGCGCAGCACATTGGCCAGGTGCGAGCCGAACACGCCGCGGTAGCTGTGGATCTCGTCGATGACGACGTAGCGCAGGTTCTCGAAGAACTGCGCCCACTTGGTGTGATGGGGCAGCATGCCCTGGTGCAGCATGTCCGGGTTGCTGACCACGATATCGCCGTGCAGCCGCACTGCCTGGCGCGCATCGCCCGGCGTATCGCCGTCGAAGGTGCAGGCGCGCAGGCCGAGATTCCCGGCGCGGTTGAGTTCCAGCAGCTCGGCGACCTGGTCCTGGGCCAGGGCCTTGGTCGGAAACAGGTACAGCGCCTTGGCCCGCTGCTGCATGGCCGCGTGCACCACGGGCAAGGTATAGCACAGCGTCTTGCCCGAAGCCGTCGGCGTGACGACGACGGTATGCCGCCCCTGCTGCACGCTGGCCCAGGCCTCGGCCTGATGGCTGTACAGCCGCTCCACGCCGCGCGCGAGCAGGGCGCGGCGCAGATCCGGATGCAGCTCCGCCGGCAGCTCGGCGTAGCGCCCTTCCCGCGCCGGCACCGTGAACTGGCCGGTGATGCGGTCGGCATAGCGCTCGGCCAGGCGCGCCAGCAGGCGGCCGGGGTTCGGCGGCGCGGGCAAGTTGTCGGCGATCAGGCGGGCGAGGTTGGTGGACATGGGCTGGTTCCGGCCGGGACAAGGGCGCGGCTATAGCCTGCTGAGGTCTCATCGCCTGAGACGCCGCGCTCAAGGCAGTCCGTCGACCCCGTTCGCGAAAATCCTGTCGCCCTCCACCCGCACCCGCATCACCGACCCATAACGCGAATTGCCGTCATTGCTCGCATAGGCATAACCGGCAAACAGCAGCTTGCCGTCCGGCGTCAGCGCCATGGCGTTGGCGCGGTTGTCGCGGTCGCTGCCGGCGATGGAGTAGCCGTAGATCTGCCGCC
Source organism: Tahibacter harae (assembly GCF_024437735.1). Taxonomy (GTDB): domain Bacteria; phylum Pseudomonadota; class Gammaproteobacteria; order Xanthomonadales; family Rhodanobacteraceae; genus Tahibacter; species Tahibacter harae. Next base: position 66,085 of record NZ_JANFQO010000019.1, read on the forward strand.
CCGGCAGGCTGGCGCTGAGGTTGCCGAAGGAAGCATCGGGCGTGAGATCGGCGTTCAGCCGCATCAGCAGCGCGTCGCCGAAGGTCCAGCTGGACAAGGCCATGCCGCCGCCGAGGATCAGCTTGCCGTCCGGCTGGCGCAGCAGCGTATCGGCGTAGGCGCCGGGACTGAGCCAGGAATCGCCCGGCGGATCGGCGTCGTAGGTGACCGCGGTGAAGGAACTGCGGCTCAGCCGCGCGGCCAGCATCAGCGGCTGACTGCGGTCGGGCTGGGCGCGGAAACCGGCGATCACCAGGGATTCATTGCCCAGCGGCACATCGGGCAGCGGCGCATGCACAAGGGCGTTGCCGTCCACCATGAAACCCGGGCCGAAGCTCACCAGCGAGCGGCCGTTGTTGGCATAGGCGCTATTGGTCATCCAGCGCCAGGTGCCGGCGCCGCTGTTGCCGATCACCGTGTGCTTGACCACGGCGGTATCGCCGCAGCCGCGGATCAGCACCGGAATCGCATCGCCGACGCCGGCGTCGAACTTGGTCACGTCGGCCACATCCATGTCCGCGCCGTTGGGGCATAGCTGGGTACCGATGCGCAGCAGGGACCATTCCGTGGACTGGCCCACGTCGCCGCCGATCTCGTTGCCGCAGGCCGGCACGGACGAGGAACAGATTGCGCCGTTCAAGCCCAGGATGGCCAGCCCCAGGCCATGCGGCCCGCTCAGCCCGTCGCGCACGTTACCCGCAACGATCAGCAGGTTCGGGACAGGCAGGCCGTTGCCGATGAGGTCGAGATCGGCCAGCTGCAGCGCTTTGCCCGCGTCCGAAGGCAGTCCGCCGCGGCGCAGACGGCGCAGGCCGCCCGTGCCGAAACTGCTGTCCGCCTGCCCGTTGGCCTTGAACTTCCACACCGCCATGTCGCTGCTGCCGTCGGGGTTGTCGATGGTGCCGACCACCGCCGAGCCGCCGTCCGGCGTGGCCACCGCATCGTTGCCGCGCCAGGCGTAGTCCTCGCCGACGTAGATCACGGTGCGGCCGCCACCGCTGGCGCCCCAGGCCGGATCCCAGGTGCCGTCGGCGAGTATGCGTACCGCCACCGGCACCGAGGGCGCGCTGATCGGCAGATCGTACGGCGTCGCCGCATTCGACCAGACGATGGCCGAGCCGTCGCCGCGCGGCAGTACCTTGAACGGCGTGACCTGAGCCCAGCCCAGCGCGCCCGGCGTCTCCGCCGGATCGCGCGAGAGGATGGCGAAGGCCATGCGGCCGCCGCCGCTTGGATTGAACGTGGTGTCGAGGCTGCCGTCGATCTGCGCAGCCGCGGGCAACGGCAGCAGCGAAACAAGGCTGAAGGCGGCGGCAAGCCGGGCGGAATGGGTCATGGCACGAAGCGGCATCAGCGCGGAAGGGCGCGTGTTCGTTCCGGCTTACGACATTGCGCGGGAAAGCTGACAGGGGCACGGCCGCACAACGAAAAAGCCCGGGCTCGCGCCCGGGCTTTTCGTCGGCGTCACATCGGCAGCGTCAGTTCGCGACCTTGATCGCCACCGTCATCGTCAGCGGCGGCGAGAGGTTGTTGGCTTCGGTGAAGGTCACCTTGCCGTACCACCAGGTCGTGGTCGAGACCGGCGCGCCGGCACCGGGCTGGGCGGTGATGGTCAGCGACTGGGTCGAAGCGCCGGTGTTGGTCGACGGCGAGGACTGGAAGCCGTTGGCGAAGATGCTTTCGTTGCTCAGCGCGAAGGTCGACGGCGCCACCGACAGGGTGATGTCGGGGGAAGGATTGGTCACCGTCGCCGTCCAGTTGCCGGCCGGCAGCACGCCGCGGACGATGCGCGTCCAGTTGCAGCCGGTCGCCTTGGAGCAGACCGTGTTGCGCATGCTGGGGAAATTCATCGCGCGCTGGTCGGCGACGCTGGGGCGCGTGGTGTTGGACGGGAAGTAGTTCGCCACGTCCATCACGAAGCCCGCGCGCGCGGCCTTGGACAGATCGATGCGGCCGCTGCCGACGTCATCCGGCGTCCACGGCGTGGTGCCGTTTTCGCGGAAGCCCGACACCGCGGTCAGCATCATCGCCGACTTGATCTCCGCCGGCGACCAGCTCGGATGCAGCGACTTCATCAGCATGCCGGCGCCGGCGATGTGCGGGCTGGACATGGAGGTACCGCTCATCAGGCCGTAGTTGTCGTTGGCCGGATCCTTGGCGGCGAGGATGTCCGTGCCCGGCGCAGTGATATCCGGCTTGGTCAGGTCAGTGACGCCGGCGCTGGGGCCGCGCAGGCTGCCGCTGTTGAGCACGTCGCCCTGGCGCAGGCCGTAGGAGACCGGATCGATCTTGCCCGGCACCGCGTTCGGCGCACTGGAGGCGATGAAGTTCTTCAGCGCGAGCCCGGACGGACCTTCGATGAACCACGCCTTGGCATTCGCCGAGGTCACGGCACTCATGTCCATGGACACGGTGCCGAAGTTGACGATGTTGTTGTAGATCACCACGCCGATGGCACCGGCGCCGATGGCGTTGTCGATCTTGACCGAGAAGTTGCAGTCGCCGCGCTGGATCAGCGCGATCTTGCCGGTGAAGGTGCCGGCCGGGAAACCGCCGCCCGGCGTGCCGCTGTCGGAGACGGCCGGATTGGGCGCCACCGCGTCGGTACAGCCTTCGATGTTGGGCAGGTACATCGCGATATCGCCGGTGATCTGCGCGGTGAGCGGCGCCGTGGTGCTGCCCGGCACCAGGTAGATGCCCTGCGTATTGGCCGGCGGCGTGCCCGGACCGGTGGCGCTGATGCCCGCGGACATCACTTCGTCCTGGGTCGAATTGGCCACGGTCATGATCCACGGGCCCTGGTGGGCGACGCGGCCGCCCGGCGTGGTCAGGGTGGCACTGGTATTGCCGGCCGAGGCGGCGACGAAAATGCCGGACTGCACGGCGGCAAGGAATTCCTTGTCCGAACCGTTGCTCCACGGATTGGTGCTGGACGTGCCGCCGGCGGTGGGACCGATCGAATAGTTCACCGCGGTGACGTCGCCGGCCGCCATGAAATTGTTGATCGCCGCCAGCGTCGCGTTGCCGCCGCAGGTGGTGTCGTCGCACATCTTGTAGGCGCGGATCGCCGCGCAGGGCGCGACGCCGGAAATGGAGTTGTACGGCGCGACGACGGGCAGGGTCGGATCGATCGTCGTCGTCACCACGTTGCCTGCGGCGGTGCTCGACGTGTGCACGCCGTGACCGCCTTCGACATCCTCCGGATTCGGGCCGTTGCAGGCGCCGGTCGGGGTGGACGCGGTGGTGCAGTCCAGCGCGCTCTTGAGCTTCGGCGTCGCGATGGAGAAGCCGCAGCTCGCGTCATTGGCGAAGGACGGATGCGTGGAATTGGTGCCGCCGTCGAGCGAAGCCAGCGTCTGGCCCTGGCCGCGCGTACCCAGGCCGCTGGGCACGGCCGAGCCGTTCCAGATCGCCGGTGCGCCGATGAAGGTCGGGCCGCGGAAGGTATCGCGCTTGAGCTGCGGGGTTTCGTAGATGGCCTTGACGCCCGCCACCTGGGCGACGGCTTCGGCTTCGGCCTCGGTCAGATCGGCCGAGATGCCGCTGAGCGTGATGTTGTAGTAGTGCGTGACGTTCAGATTGCTGCGGCCGATCGCGCTGCGGATCTGCGCCAGGTGCGCCTGCTGCTGCATCTGCACCTGCAGGATGTAGTCGCGCGCTTCGCGCGTGTTGACGTCGATGCGGCCGGCATCGGTCGCGCTCGCGGCCTCCGCCCGGTCCAGCGGCACCTTGCGCTGGCGCATGCCGACGTCGGAATAGAACAGGCCGGCTTCGTCGAATTCGATGATGTACGACTTCGTCGCCGCGGCCGTTGCGCTTTGCGGCGCCTGCGCCGTCGCCGGCTGGATCGTCAGGCCGCAGACGCTGGCGCCGATGACGGCGGCCAGCAGGTTCATTCGGAAATTGCGCATTACCAAACCCCCAGGAATCAGCGTGATGTGCGTGGCCGCGCAACGATCCTGTGGCGGGCAGCGCATGGAACGTGAGGTGAACGGAACCGTTCAGCAGGCAGTTATAGCAACATCCGATTCGGCAGGTAAGGCGCGCTGCAATAAAACGCCTGAACATTTGCATCGGTTTGTTCTTACCCCGCGCAGCGGCCGCCGCCTGCCGCCGCCGCGTCGACAGCGCTGCCGCGCCGTCGATGGGCAGCAGACCGGCCCATACCCGGGCGTCTTTTCATCCGCCGCACGGCCGATCAACCGCTAGATCCACAGCCCCGGCCAATGCCGCGCAACCGGCCGGTACGCAGCACACAGCCGCGCCAGGAACCGCGGGCCTGCCTATTCGCGCCCCTCGCCGGGTTGCCTGCACCGCGCAACGAAAAACGCAGTCCGCCCTCGGTTCCGTCGCCCATTTTCCCGCCGCCGTCGCGCCTGTGGCTGTCTTTGTCGCAAACCCCGGCCGCCTTCGCCGCGGCCGCCTAGCCTGCGCGGACCTCCCCCACAGGAACCGCGCAATGACACCGAAGAAATGGGCAATGGCACTGCTGGCCCTGCTGCCGCTGGGCGCCGGCGCCGCCATGCCGACGCAACTGGCCGGCGTGCTGCAGCGCCGCCTGCAGGGCGACCGCAGCGGTGCCTGCATCGCCGCGGCCGTGATCGACGGCGGAGTGACCCAGGCTTACGTCTGCGCCGGCGGCGGGCGGCCGCGCATCCACGCACGCAGCGCGTTCGAGATCGGCTCGATCAGCAAAACCATGAACGCCTTCCTGCTGGCGCAGTTCATCGGCGAAGGCCGCGTCACGCTGGATACGCCGCTGGCGCAGCTGCTGCCGCCCGGCGCGCAGGTGCCGCAGTTCCAGGGCCAGCCCATCCTGCTGCGCCATGTGGTGACGCACCGCTCCGGCCTGCCGGCCCTGCCGCCGGGCTTCGCCCCGCCGGACATGGACGATCCCTATGCCTATCTCGACGAGAACCTGCTGCTGGCCGCGCTGGCGCAGACGACGCTGACCCAGGCGCCCGGTAAACATTTTGAATATTCCAATTTCGCCAGCATGCTGTTGTCCGCCGGCCTGGCGCGGTTGGGCGGCGAGGACTATGAAACGCTGCTGCGCGAACGGCTGTTCCTGCCGCTGGGCATGCGCTCCAGCTTCATCAGCGCACCCGCCGCCGGCCTGGCGCCGGTGCCCGGCCATATGAGCAACGGCCGCGTCACACCGCCGTGGACCTTCGGTCCCAACCTTGCCGGCGTCGGCGGCGTGCGCGCCACGCTGGGTGACATGGTCGCCTACGTGCAGGCGCAGCTGGGCCTGCGCAATTCCAGCGCGGCCGAAGCTATCGCGCTGACGCAGCAGGATGTGCCCACGGACGGCGAGCCGGCCATGGGCATGAACTGGATCAAGCTGCCCTTGGGCAGCGGCACGGTGCTGCTGCACGACGGCGGCACCGGCGGCTTCGCCGCATTCGCCGGCTTCGACCGCGCGCGCGGCCGCGGCGTGGTGCTGCTCAGCGACACGGCCATTCCCGACATCGTGGAAATCGGCGCGCATCTGTTCGACCCCACGCTGCCGCTGCCGCCGCCGCGGCGCCTGGCGCGGCCGCCAGCGGTACTTGTCGACGCGCTGGTCGGCGACTATCGCATCGACGACGGCCAGCGCCTGCGCCTGCTCCGCCGCGGCAGTGCGCTGGCGGCCCAGGTCGACGGCCAGCCGCGTCTCGCCCTGGGCTATGACAGCGGCGGCGATTTCTTCGCTGCCACGGTCGATGTGCTGCTGCGCCCGCAGCGCGAGGCCGACGGCAGCTACAGCCTGCAACTCCACCAGCTCGGCGGCGTGCGGATCGCACGCCGGGTCGGTGCGGTAGCCGCACCGGCGCCGCTGCAGCTGGAACCGCAGGCGCTGGCCGGGTACGCCGGCGACTATGCGCTGCTGCCGGAGTTCACCCTGCGCGTCTATGCCGAAGGCGCGACGCTGTACGTACAGGGCAGCGGCCAGCCGGCGCTTGCCGTCACCGCGGTGGAAGCGGACGTGTTCGTGGCCGCGGAAGCCGCCGCGCAGTTGCGCTTCGAACGGCGCGACGGCAGGGTTGTCGCCCTGGTGCTGAAACAGAACGGGCAGGAGCTGCGTGGAGAACGCCGGTAAATTTGCGCTGGACCTTCCCTTGCCCGCCGATGTCGTCGTGGCGGGCAATCCGCTGTGGTCGCGCTATCGCCGCTATCCGGTATTCAGCCGGGCCTGGCTGACGGGACGCACACGTGTATTCGCCATCGTCATCGCCGCCATCGCCCTGCTGGTCGGCGGCGGCAACGGCCTGCAGTACGGCGACTACGCGCTGGGCCTGCTGGGCAGCGTGTATCTGTTCGCCAGCCTGATGGCCATGACCGGCACGGGCCCGGCGCTGGCGACCTGGGTGCGGCACCGCGGCTGGGCTGCGCAGCGCGAGCGCCGCGGCGTGGTGGTCGCGATTGTCGTCGGCATGGCGCTGAGCGCGGGCGTGGACGCCTGGGCATCGAACCGGCTGGAAGATCTGTTCGAGGTATCGGTGCGCTACGGCCAGGCGCCGCCGCCGGTGCCGCCCGGCGCACTGGAAAACGCCCTGGCGCTGACCCTCAACGCCATCGTGCTGCTCATCGTCTACGGCATGCTGGGCGGCGCGCTGGCCCTGCGCGGCTATTTCGACGAACAGCGCCGCCTGCAGGCCAGTCTGCAGCGCCAGGAACTGGCCGCGCTGCGCCTGAGCGAGCGCGAGACCGGGCAACGTCTTGCCCTGTTGCAGGCCCAGGTCGAACCGCATTTCCTGTTCAACAGCCTGGCCTCCATCCGCGCCCTGGTGGCGGCCTCGCCGGCACGCGCCGAGGCGGCGCTGGACGCCCTCGTCGCCTATCTGCGCAGCACCATCCCGCAGCTGCGCGACGGCCAGGCCGTGGCGGCGTCCACGCTGGGCCAGCAGCTGGATATCTGCGCGGCCTATCTCGAACTGATGCAGGCACGCATGGGCGAGCGGCTGAGCTTCGCCATCGCCGCCACGGCGGAACTGCGCGCGCTGCCGTTTCCGCCGCTGCTGCTGATCGGCCTGGTCGAGAACGCGATCAAGCACGGCGTGGAACCGCAGTCGGGACCCGGCCATGTGCGCGTGGAGGCGTCGCGCCAGGACGGCGAGCTGCGGGTCCGCGTCAGCGACGACGGCCTGGGTCTGCGCGCCGGCCTTGGCGCCGGCCTGGGCCTGGCCAATCTGCGTGAGCAGCTGCGGCTGCGCTACGGCGGCAGGGCCGCTTTCAGCCTGGCCGGCGGACGTGAACGCGGCGCCGTCGCGGAGATCCGCCTGCCCCTGGCGTTGCCCGCATGACGCCGCTGCACCTGCTCGTCGCCGAAGACGAAGCGCCGCAGCGCGAAGCCCTGTGCCGGCTGCTGCGCGAACTCTGGCCGCAGCTCGACCGCATCACCGCCTGCGAGGATGGCATTGCCGCGCTGGAAGCCGTCGCGGAAAACGCGCCGGCCGCGGCCTTCCTCGATATCCGCATGCCCGGCCTGGGCGGCCTGGACGTGGCGCGCGCGGTGATCGAACGCGGCGGGCTGGTCGTGTTCACCACCGCCTACGACGCCCATGCCGTCGCCGCCTTTGAAGCCGGCGCAGTCGATTACCTGCTCAAGCCCGTGCGCAGCGAACGCCTGGTGCAGGCAATCACGCGCCTGCGCGAACGCCTGGCAGCGCGGCAGCGCCCGCCGCTCACCGCTGTGCTGGATGATCTGGCCCGGCGCCTGGCGCCGCCGCCCAGCCAGCGCATCCGCTGGATCACCGCGGCAATCGGTGACCAGGTACGCATGATAGGCCTGGACGAAATCGTCTATTTCCAGGCCGAAGACAAGTACGTGCGCGTCGCCACCAGCGGCGAGGATGCGCTGATCCGCCTGTCGTTGAAGGAACTGCTCGCCGGGCTGGACCCGGAGCAGTTCTGGCAGGTACATCGCAGCGTCGTCGTACGTGTGGCCGCGATAGACCGGCTGCGCAAAGACGAACTCGGGAAATTCTGGCTGAGCCTGCGCGGCAGGACGGATCGGGTACCGGCGAGTCCGAGTCTGCAGCGGAGGTTGCGCGGGATGTAAGCGCGGAGCCGCGGATGCAGCAGCTGCCTCGCCGCGCGGAAAACATCGGACGCGGCGGGTCTACTGCAAAGGCTTCACTACGAGTGCGAACCTGGCACCCTGGCAGCACTCCTGACGACGGCTGACACGCTACTGCAGCGGCAGTGTCCGATCTGCCCGGCCACATGCCGCCGGCGAAACCGGCCCGGCTTTCGCATCGAGCGCGGCAACGATATCGGCATGGCCGCCACGCTGCGCCAGCGACCGCGCAGTCTGTCCGCTCACCTCGCAGTCGACGCCGCCTCTTTGCACAAGCAGCTGTGCCAGATCGAACAGGCCCAGATCTGCAGCCCGGTGCAATGCGGTGAAGCCGCGGCGGTCGCGCGCATTCACATCCGCGCCGTGATCCAGCAACAAGACAGCTTTCTCCAGGCTGCGCGACTGCACCGCATTCATCAGCGGCGTCGCGCCCTGCACGGAACGCCCATCGACCGCTGCGCCCTTGCCGAGCAGGAACTTCAGCATGTCCGACTGGCCGGACGCCATGGCCCAATGCAGCGCGCCCAGGCCGTCGCCGGCCAGCAGATCGACCGGCACACCGGCCGCCAGCTGGCGCTCGACTTCCGCCGTATCGTTGCGCGCCACTGCAATGTGAAACAGCGAATGCGTACGCAGCGGCTGTTCCGGATCACGCCGCGCAAACGGATGCGGCGTTGCGACGGAGGCCTTGTTGCCCAGCAGCGACATGCACCACAAGGCGACGGAATCCGGATCTGCCGTCATACCGGCCGGCAGCGGAATCGGGCAGACCGTATCCAGCGCATGGGTATGCATGAGGCAGTCGAACAGGCGCCGGGTGAATTCCGCATCCTCGTCCTCGCCGCCGAACGCACCCTGTATCTGGGTCACTTCGACATGAGTACCGTGCGACACCACGCTGGCTAGCAGCCGCACGCTGCGCAGCCAGCTGCGCACGCAGATGATCTTGCCGCCGTGGTAGAACAGCGCCCACTTGTGCTCCATCGCCTGCGGAATGAACAGCACGCCGTCGGCCAGGAAGCCGTCGATGGGGAAGCGCAGGGAAGCGTCTATCGTGCGCTGTACCGGCGGCACCTGGCCGACGAAGCAAAGGCCATCCTCTCCCGCAAACGAAACCGCATTCGCCGCACAGTTCGGATCGGCGGAGGTGGACGTCATCGTATGCGTGACCGGGCGCACATCGAGTACACGCACGTCCCAGGGATTGTCGGCGGCCTCTATCCACGAGCAGCGCGGTGGCTCGGGTGCATCTTCGGTGCTGCGGACGTCTTCCGGCTTGCGGGCCGCCTCGGGCCTGACTCCGAACAGACGCTGGAGCTTGTCCCAGACCATGTTCGACCTCCCTTCCGAAATGCCGAGGAATCCGCGCCTGCTTCCGATCCTGCCAGCGCTGTGCGCCGATGGGCTTGCTGGCTCTGCAGCTGCGGAAGCCCTGGGATTATCAGCGCCGGGGCCTGGCGACGAAAGTCCGGCTGCATCAGCGATGGCTGGTTGACATGCACGCGCTGCTGCGCGCGGTCATTGCGTTTGCCTCGGGGAACCAGGCGCTGCCGCCAGCCGCCCCACGTTGCAAAATGCGGCCCGGCATTGCGCCGGGCCGCGGAATGCCCGATCAACTTTTGCCGCTGTTCGGGTTGTCGGCATCCTTGTCGGAAACGCGATTGCGCGAATGGATGCGATTCTGCGCATCCGTAGTGCTGCGCTGCGCCTGCGCGGCCTTGCGCTGCGCCTCTTGCGCCAGCTCGCGCTGGTGCTGTCCGGGTTTTGCGGATTGCGGGGCCTTCTTGCTCACTTCGGCTTCGCCGCGAGCGGGTTTGCTGGTATCGGGCATGACGCTACTCCAGGGGCTTTCCACGCGGATGCGCCCCCGGTGCAACGCAAGTTCCGCACCATGCCCGCGCGGCATCAGAAGCATTTGCCCTTTCGACGACATGCTTCTGGTGTATTTGCTGTCGTCAAAAGAAGCCCCGCAATGCGGGGCTTCAGGTGCTTCAGGTGTCACTTTGCACTTTCGTCGAAATACGGATCCCCGTTCTCCCAGAAGAAGTCGTACTTCCGGCTTAAGCCGCGCAGATAAGGATCAATGTCAACTGCGAATTCCAGCGCCTGAATCTTGTCTGCTCCGTATACGACAATTTCCTTTTCCGGCAAGCCAGAGAATCCGATCGTGCAACCGGCGGTCCCCTCGCTGAAATCGAATGGGACTGATCCCTCAGTCAAGAGAAAAGGCTCCGATATGAGTATCGAGAACTCATGCCGCCCTGACTCTCCAGAAACCGAGTACAGCAATTTTCTCGTGGCTATGACCGGGCCAACCCGCATTATTCGTATCCCATGCATTGTCTATAGGACGTATTCGCGGCCTCGAAGCAAGCGAATTTCTTCCTGCCTTTCAGGCTGGCGCATGTGTTCAGAATACTGTTCTTCAGCGCCCGGCAACTCCTTTCCTTAGCTTCTTCCTCCTCTGCGCAGGAGGCGGCCATCGTATTGTTGAGAGCCTCTGCAAATATCTCGAATGGATTCAGTTTCGATAACTGGCGAAGCAAAAAATCCCCGACCCTTTGATCCATTGGTTCAGTAACCAGAGGCGTCGGTTCTTTTGTCGCTACCGGCCAGGTCCAGCTATTCACGCCTGATGGATCTCCATTGCCAACGAAGCCTGGGTTGATGGGCCTGGTTGTGCCCGCCGCCGTGCGCACAGCGGCTGACTGTAGTCCGAGAGGATCAATGAAGTTGACCGGGTTCCCGCCCACATAGGCATAGGTGTTCAATCCACCTTTCAGCCCAATCGGATCACTCTGCACATAGCGCCCGGTTTCCGCCTCATAATCGCGGAAGTAGTTGTAGTTCAGCCCGCTGCCGGCGTCATGGCGCTGCCCCGGGAAGCGCATGTCGAACACGAACCCGTTGCCGTCGGCATCGGGATCCTGCTCCGGGGCATCGACGCCGAACGGCTCGCCGGCCAGATCCCAGCGCCATACCGCAACGCCCTGCGCGCCGCGCGTGGGATCGATGACTACGCGCGGCGTGCCCAGCGCGTCGGGCTGCACGTAGTAGAGACGGCCCAGTCCGCCGTCGGGCCGCAGCACACCGACCGGCAATTCGCCCAGCCAGATGATTTCCTGCTGCGCCTGGCCGCTGCTGCCGTACTCGGCCAGCCATTCGCCATCTTCGCCATGGAGGAAAAACGTGGCACTGGCCAGGCTGCGCATCACCTGCTCGCCCAGGCCGTTGTAGAAGTAGCCCGCAGCCCCGGCGTGGCCGGAAGCCCCCTGCAGGCGGCCTGCATCGTCATGCACGTACAGCCAGCGCGGACCGCCGGGCTGGCCCGTGCCTATGCTGTCGAGATTGCCGGCGGCATCGTAGCTGCGCGCTTCGCTGCCCACCGATGCCAGCCGGCCGCCGGCATAGCCGTAGCTGGTGGTGGTGAACACTGGCGTCGTGGTGCAGCTGCCGGGATCGCCGGGAATGCTGCAATTGCTGTAGGACACCCACTGGCCCTTGCTCTCGCGATTGCCGTTGGGATCGTAGCTGTAGCTGTACTGCGTCACGTTGGCCGCATCCTTCGCCGCGGTGAGCCGCCCCAGGCTGTCATGCACATAGCGGCGCAGCGGCGGATCGGCCGGGTTGGCACCGCCCAGTTCGCGCAGGTTGCCGGCCTCGTCGTAGCCATAGCGGTAGGCGATGCCGCCCGGCGCCGCATCGCTGACCAGCTGCGGGCGATAGTTCAGATCGGCGTCGCGCTGCATGAGGCGGCCGTTGCCGTAGCGCCACTGCGCCACCGGGCCGAAGGGATGATAGGCCGCGTCGTAGATCAGCCGTTCCCGCGGCACGCCTTCGCGCAGTACGCCGATCTCGCGCACGCGGCCCTGGCTGTCGTAGACGTAGTCCAGTTCCATGCCCGAGGGATACGTCATGCCGGTGAGCCGGCCGCTGCTGCCGTAGTGCCACCGCAGCACGAAGGTGCGGCCATTGGTCTGCTGGATCTTGCGTACCAGATCGCCATAGCGGTTGTAGCAGAAGTCGGTGCTGCCGCTGGGATCCACCAGCCGGGTCAGGCGTCCCACGACGAAGTTTTCGCCGGCCGGGCAGGCGGCGTTGCTGTCGTAGCTGCGTGTGACGGTCAGGCTGGTATCGAAATAGCTGGTCACCAGCGGACGATTCAGGGCGTCGTAACTGTGGAACGCCGGCAGTTCGCGCGCATCGACCTGGCTGCTCAGGTTGCCGGCGCTGTCATACGTGTACTGGGTGATCCCGCTGTCGGGACTGAAGCGCGTCAGCAGGCTGCCGAATCCGTCGTAGACATAGCTGGTCGGCTCTCCGTTGGCATCGGTCACTTCGATGGGGCGGTCCATCAGGTCGTACTGTATGCCGCTGGTCTGGTTGATCCCCGCGGTATCGCGCGCGATCTGCTGCAGCCGTCCCAGCGCATCGAACACCTGGCTGGAAGCATAGTCGCGCGCATCGACCTGCCCCGTGTTGTTGCCGGCTGCGTCGTAGCTGAAGCTCACCGCGTTGGCATAGGCATCCGTCTGCGCCTGCAGCTGGCCCAGGGTGTTGTAGCTGCGCGTCAGGCTGCGGCGCAGCGTGCCGGCGCTGTCGCGGGTGGCTTCGCCAATCTGCTGGCCCGCCGCATTGAGCGTGAACTCGATGTAGCTGCCGGTGCTGTCGGTAATGCGCGTCAGCCGCCGCGCCGCATCGTAGCTGTACTGCGTGAATGCGCCGTCGGCCTCGATCAGGCGCGCCAGTTGTCCGCCTGGCGTGTAGTCGAGGCGCGTGACGCGGTCGTCGCTCTCGCTGCCGTTGTCGGTGCCGCGCTGCTTGCGCGCCACCAGCCAGCCGCGGGCGTTGTATTCCATGTCCGTCACCACGCCGTTCGCATCCCGCAGGGACAGCGGCCGGCCGGCACCGTCGCTGCGCAGCAGCTCGCCGACCTGGCCCAGGGCGTTGGTGACTTTCCAGAGATCGCCTTTGCGATAGGCACAGGTGGCCGGCGTCGCGGCGCAGGCCGGATCGTCGGCCATGCGATAGGTGTACGTAGTGATATCGGCCACCGGCAGTGCGCGCGGTCCGTCGACCGCGGTCACCAGGCCCACCAGCGGACAACTGCCGGCGCTCACGTCGGCTGCTTCGCAATAGTGGGTCGTGGTGGTGCGCGAGATTGACGTGGATACATCGTCCACGCTGGCCGTGAGCACCTGGCCGCGGCTGTTGTAGGTCCATTGCTCCTGCGACTTCACGTTGCCGGCCTGGTCCAGCACGCGGCGCCGGAGCAGGCGCTGGGTGCCGGCGTCGCGCAGGAATTCCGTACGCCGCTGCTCGGCCTGTCCCACCGCCTCGATCACCGCCGAGAGATAGGCAGGCTGGTACTCGAACTGACTGACATAGCCGCGGCGGTCGGTCAGCTGCTGCAGGCGGCCGGTGCTGTCGTAGCTGCGGCTCTCGCTGCCGCCGCCGTCGCTGCGTCCCAGCAGGCGGCGATAGATGCCGGGCTCGTAGCTGTAGCCGTCGGTACCGCCGTCGGCATTCGCCACGCTGGCCTGGTCGGCGCCGGTATAGCTGACCGTGGTCAGCTCGTTGGGCGTACCGAATACGCGGCTGGTGGTCACACGGCCATTCGCATCGTAGCTGAAGGAAGCGAAGCGCTGTCCGTCCTCGGCGGTGATGCCGGTCAGGTAGTGCACCTGGTCGGCGCTGCCGGCCAGGCCGGCTTCGTTGTAGTGGTACTGGCGCACCGCACCGCCGCCGTAATCCACGGCGACAAGATTGCGCGCGCTGTCGTAGCTGTAGCCGACCTGCCCGCCATCGGGCAGCTCGATGCGCTGCAGCAGGTTGGCACGGTATACAAAGCGCAATTGCCGCCCGCCGGCGGTCGTCAGCGACGTCAGCAGGCTGCCCTCGCGTCCCACCGTTACATCGTTGCGCGGATCGGCCGGGTCGCGCACATGCAGCAGCCGGCCATCGCTGTCGTACTCGCGCAGGCGCCCGTCGGGCTCGCGCAGGCGCCAGCCTATGCCGCCGGCGTTGACGCGCTCGATGATGCGGTCCTGGGAGTTCTCGCCGCGAAACCGGCCGGTCTGGTACTGCACGAAACCTTCGAGATAGCCTTCCTCGCTGACCAGGTTGACCGTGTCGCCGTCGGCGCTGACCGAATCGGCATAGCTGTGGCTCCAGCCCTCGGCAAAGCGGCTGTTGGGGCGGAACTGGCGCAGCGAATGGTAGTAGCGCGTGAACGTGCGCCCGGCAAAAGTGAAATCCGGCTCCGTGCGCGCCTTCTCGCCGGTGGCGGGATAGACCGGGTTGGCACTGGCCGCGCAGCTGCTGCACTGCTGCAGCGGACCATTGATCAGCACCGGCAGTTCGTTGCCCGGCGGACCGCAATGGTTGAGGTCCGCCAGGGTTGCCTCCGGTGCGGCACCGGCGATGGGCTCGAAATCGGCGGGGCAGTGCAAGGTCTGGCGCTTGGCCACGCTCCAGGTGTGGCTGCGCGTGGTGCCGCCGCTGCAGCTCGCGCGCGTGGTCAGACGCAGCGACGACTCCACCGCGCCGGTGTGCCGCAGCTGCGGCGTACCGTAGGGCGTGGCAACCGTGGTACCGGTCAGCGTGCAGCCCGCCCAGCGCGACACGATTTCCTGTTCCGCCGCGGCGATCAGATTGGATTCGCTGCCGCACAGGCTGGGATAGGCCGGATCCGACGACAGCGGCGTGCAGCCGAAGATGCCGCTGCCCATGCTGCCCATGTCCGCGCGATAGCTGGAACCGACGATGGACTGCGCAGGCCGCGAACGTACCGTGTACTGGAACATCACCCGGATCGCGCTGGTGCGCACCGTGGCCACGTGTTCCAGATGCGGCCCGCGGCCGGCATTGTCCGGATCGCTGCGCATCGCCGCTTCCGCCTGCGCGCGGGTGGCATATACGCCAAGCTTGTAGATATACGGATCGGCCGAACTCTGCGCCATCGCGCCGCCGGCTGACAGCGCAGCGGCCGCGCACAACCAGCCGCCGGCCCGGCGCAGGGACGGCAATAAACGAAATCGCAGCTTTCCGATGCAAGCGTTGCGTATTCCTGACATGACTTCCTCCAAGTTCCCACGCTGCCGGCCGCGCCTGGGCGCAGCCGGTTTTTCCGCCTGGGCGCGCAGCGGCAAGGCCGCGACGGCGAGAACCAGCGGACGCGCGCATGCTCGGCCCTGCGGCAGAGCCCTACAACGCCGCTGGGACGAATCGCACCGGCCAATGTCTGGACGGCACAGCTCACCCAGCGCAGGCGTGAGCCGGAACGAGCGCGGCGGAACGCACGGGGCTGGCGTGACCACCGCCAGTCACACCGACGCGGGAGGCCTGTTGCCAGGCCGTTGCAAGGCAGCGGCGGGCGCTCGCGGCCCGGCCGTTGCGCATGCGCAACTTCATGCAGCCGCGGAAACCGCCCTAGATGCAGCCACTGACCGGGAACACCCCGGCGCCTCCGGCGCAAGCGGGCCGATCCCGCCGCGGCGCCACGAACGTTGCCCTGTAGCCAGCCGGCTGCCGGCGCTGACAGACATTCGACGGCGTGGATTGGCCAGAGTGCGCAGACCGTGGCCTACACTCAGTGCTTCTGAACCCGGGACCACCGCAGGCCGCAGAAACACGCCCTCACGCAACGCCGCCCGGCCCGGCCATCGCTTCCGAAACCAGCACCTCGATCATGGCCCGCGCCGCCGCAGACTGCCGCCGGTGCGGCGCATACACGACGGAAAACGGCCGCGAGCGCCCGCGCAACTGCGGCAGCAGTTCCACCAGCCGGCCGCGCTCCAGGCGTTCGCGCACGATGAACTCATAGCTCTGGCATATGCCGACACCGTGCTCGGCCAGCGACACCACGCCGAGCACATCGTCCGAAATCTCGATGCACGAGCTGGGCAGCCAGTCGATATCGCGTTCGTGCTCGCGGAACGCCCACGGCGCCAGACGGCCGGTACGCGGCATCACGAAAGGCAGGCAGACGTGCCAGCGCAATTCCTCCAGCGTCTGCGGCGCGCCGGAGCGCGCGATGTAGTCGGGTGAAGCCACCAGCAGCAGCGCCGCGTCTTCGAGCTTACGCGCGACCAGACCGCTGTCCGGCAGATGGCCCAGACGGATGGCGAGATCAAACCCTTCCGCCACCAGATCCACAGTGCGGTTAGTGATATTCAGATCCACCTGCACGCGCGGATGGAGCCGGGCGAAACGCGCCAGCAGCCGCGGCAGCCGGTAGTGCCCGTAGGTAGTCGGCACGCTGAGCCGCACTCGTCCGGCCAGCTCGCCCTCCTGCCCCTGCACTTCCCGCCCGGCGTCGTCGAGCAGGGAAAAGGCCGACCGTGCCTGCTCCAGATACTGCCGGCCCGCATCTGTCAGCCCCAGCCGGCGCGTGGTCCGCTGCAACAGCTGCCGCCCCAGCCGGGTTTCCAGCCGCGCAACGGCACGGCTCAAGACCGAGGGCGTGGTCGACAACGCCACGGCACCCGCGGTGAAGGAGCCGTGCTCGACCACAGCGATGAAGGCCTCGACATCGGCCAGATAGTCAAATTTCCGCCCCATCTTGTCCCTGAAAGAACAAATGTTTTGCCAGAACCTGAATTTATCGCCCCAAAAGTGCGGAATAAAGTGGCGCCGCTCCACACCGCAGGATTAGCCGCCCAACCCGTGCGGTTCACGCCGGCCAGCCACGCCGTCCAGGGCAGCACCGGCAAGCCCACAATCGGCGGCGCCGGGCGCGGCGACGCGCGATGGGCTGCCCGGCGGCTGAAACGAAGTCCTGATCGATCGAACCCATTCCTCAAAGGAAACCCTTCATGAAACTGCTGCACAAACTCGTGATCGCAACGGCACTGACCCTGACGGCGGCAGCGGCCCAGGCCGGCAACGTGCTGGTCGTACTGTCCGATGCCGGTCACCTGGACCTGAAAGACGGCAAGGTCTTCCCGACCGGCTTCTACCTCAACGAACTGATGCAGCCAGTCAAGCTGCTGCGTGACGCCGGCCACCAGCTCACCTTCGCCACACCGAACGGCCAGGCGCCGACCGTCGACGCCAAATCCGCAGACCCCGCCTACTTCGGCAACGACGCCGCCAACCTGCGCGCGCATCAGGAACTGCTGGACCAGCTGGCCCTGACGTCGAAAGAAAAATCGCCTGTCCTGAGCCTGGCCCGCATCGAGCAGATCGGCTACGGCCGCTTCGATGCGGTCTATATCCCCGGCGGACATGCGCCCATGCAGGACCTGCTGAAAAGCCCGGCACTGGGCCGGCTGCTCGCCGACTTCCATGCGCGCGGCAAGATCACCGCGCTGGTGTGCCATGGACCGATCGCGCTGCTTTCGACGCTGCCGGATGCCGCGGGATTCGCCGCCGCGATGGAAAGCGGCAAGACGGCGCGCGCCCCACAGTGGATCTACAGCGGGTACAAGGTCACCGTCATCAGCAACGCAGAGGAAGAACAGGCCAAGCCGCAGCTCGGCGGCGGGGAAATGAAGTTCTATCCGCAGGCGGCGCTGGAACAGGCCGGCGTGCAGTATGTGAGCAATACGGCGCCGTGGGCGGCGAACGTGGTTGTGGACAGGGAGCTGATTACGGGACAGAACCCGGCTTCGGCGACAGGGGTTGCGCGGGAGATGCTCAAGCGGCTGAAGTGATGCGCGCCGGACAGGCGCATACCTCTGCGGCTGGACCGGCGGCGGCGGGTCGCCGGCCATCCGCAAAAAATCTGTAACAACAATGCGCAGCGGGAAGACATGTCTTGAGTGCGATAGCCGAAGTGGAAAATCGCACTTTGCCGACATATCTCCCGCTCATCATCCAGGATCAACCAGGACTGGTCGCAAGGTGCCTCGGTGGCTGGCATGCCTGCCTCAAAAGGCGAGGCGCCAGGAAATCCTGCCGGCGGGAGCGGCCCCAACCTCGCCGGCGGTTATGGAGGAAGGGAGACCCGAGCTGAAGGAGCTTTTCCAAGCTCCTGATTTTCCGTGAAACCCAAAATTCTCCACCTGTGCGGCCATTTCAATTTGTTCGCCCCCTTGCACAAGTGCTGTACGGCGAGAGGGACGCTCGGCAAAATTGCCCTCCCACTCCCCGGCCCCGCCCCATGAAGAAGTCACTGCTCTCGTTCTACCTCATCACGACGATTGCATGCCTGGCCATATGCGTGCTGGCGCTGCACCTGGGGCAAGGCCTGGTGCCGGGGGCTGAGGCTGTGGCCGCCAAGAGCAGCGCGCATGCAGGCTCAGGTGTGTTTACAGCGCTGGTCGGCAATCTCCGGCACCCGCTCGCGATTCTGCTGCTGCAACTCGTGGTGGTGATTGGCGCCGCCAAGCTCCTGGGCGCGCTGTTCCAGCGGCTCAAGCAGCCCGCGGTCATCGGCGAGATGATCGCCGGGATCCTGCTCGGTCCTTCGTTGCTCGGTGCGACATTGCCCGGGGTGAAAGACTTCCTGTTCCCCGCGACATCGATGGGCGGCCTGCAGCTGTTCGCCCAGATCGGCGTCATTCTTTTCATGTTCTGTATCGGCATCGAACTCGACCTGGCCGCCATGCGCAAACGGGCACAGGCGGCGGTCGCGGTGAGTCACGTCAGCATCGTGGCTCCGTTCGCGCTGGGCTGCCTGCTTGCGCTGGGCGTGTATTCCACGCTGGCACCGCAGGGCGTGGCGTTCGCACCGTTCGCGCTGTTCATGGGCATCGCCATGAGCATCACCGCATTCCCGGTGCTGGCACGCATCCTCAAGGAACGCGGCCTGAGCAATACGCCGCTGGGAAATATCGCCATCGCCTGCGCGGCGGTCGACGATGTGACTGCGTGGTGCATCCTGGCTGTGGTGGTGGCGATCGGCAAGGCCAACGGCTTCGGCGGTGCTGCGGTGACAATCGTCTTGTCGGCCGGCTTCACGCTGGCAATGCTCATGCTGGCGCGCCCGCGCCTGGAGCTGCTGTCGGTCCGTGAAGCCGATGACGAGAGTGGCCGGGCCCGTATCGTGGTCGGCGCTGTCGTGTTCGCCTTCCTGGCCGCCCTGTGCACCGAAACCATCGGCATCCATGCATTGTTCGGCGCCTTCCTGGCCGGCGCGCTGATCCCGGCGGAATCGCCGGTGGCGAAGCTGCTGCGGGAGCGGATCGAGACGTTCTCGGGCGCATTCCTGCTGCCGCTGTTCTTCGCCTTCACCGGACTGCGCACCCAGATTGGCATGCTCGACAGCCGCTGGGACTGGCTGATCTGCGCCGGCATCATTGCGCTGGCCATCGCCGGCAAGTTCGGCGGCAGCCTGCTGGCCGCGCGCTTCACCGGCATGAACTGGCGCGACGCCGCTTCGCTGGGCGCACTGATGAACACGCGCGGCCTGATGGAGCTGATCGTGCTGAATATCGGCTACGACATGGGCATCCTGTCGCCGCGCCTGTTCGCGATGATGGTGATTATGGCGCTGGTAACGACCATGATGACCGGCCCGCTGCTGACGCTGATCGAGCGCTGGCGGCCGCTCAATGCGCGGATGACGTCATCGACCTGAGCATAACGGGGTCAGGTTAACTTCCACCAACCCCGCCAGCTATTTCTGACCGAAAAACCAGCGAGTGCTGCTGTTCACTGGCCAGGCCGGGCGATGAACTCTATTCATGGCCCGCCTGCCCCGACTCGACCTACCCGGCATACCCCAGCACGTTATCCAGCGCGGCAACAATCCCTTGCCGTGCTTTCCCGATAGCGCCGACCGGCAGCGCTACCTGCACATCCTGCATGGCGCCCTGCCAGATACCGGCATGGCGCTGCATGCCTATGTGCTGATGAGCAACCGCGTTCATCTGCTGCTTGCGCCGCCGCGACTTGGTGCCGTGTCGTGTCTTATGCAGGCGCTTGGTCGCCGGTACGTTCGCGCGTTCAATTCCCGACGCGGACGGACGGGCACACTGTGGGAAGGCCGCTACGAGCCACGTCCGCGCGCGACGGACGCCCCTGCCCAATTCCCTTGCTCCAGCTGTGCATCACTGTGTGGCCAGCGTGACGATGTGCTTCCGTCACCCCATCCGGCCTACACTGCCCTGAGCACATCACGGACGGAGCGCGCAACGGCGTACCGGGCGCTGTTGGCGACGATCTTGCCGGACGACGAGTTGCAAGCCATCCGCAGCTATCTGCAACAACAACGCGCGCTGGGAAGAGATAGCTTCCGTGCAATGGTGGAGGCAAAAACTCGCCGCCTTGCCGGCATATGCTCCGCTCATCGTCCGGCATTGCGCAGGGGTAGTTGCAGGTCAACCTGACGCCGTTACGCGGTTACGTTTACAGATCGCCGTCGGCGAACGGCTTTTGCTCCAGCCATCGCACCGCGTCCTGCGTCAATCAGGGTCCAGGTGCAAGTTAACCTGACCCCGTTAGCGCACAGGCTCACGGGACCGGTGCGGGCGCGGCAGCTTCGAATCCGTCGCCGAACAGCGGGAGTTCCGGCAAGCCTTCGCCGGCGAGCGCCAGGACGAACGAGCCGGACGAACCCATGATGTCCAGTGTCATCGACGCGAGTCCGACTGCGGTGGGCCTGAAGGTGTAGGCCAGCGTGCAGCCGCCGAAGGCGCTGACCTCAAAGGGCGGTTCGGGACAGGTTCCGCCCGTGCGCACGAATGCGTTGACTACCGGCGATGGCAGGAATTGCAGGACGTGCATCGGAACAACCCGATTGTTGAACAGGCTGGCCGTCAGCTCGGGACTGCTCGAACCCACTGGCACCGGCAGGTACCAGATCGATGGCGGTGTGATTTCCAGGTAGCCCAACGCGCCCTCCCCTGCCAGCCCGAAATTGACGCTGCTTCCTCCCGACAGGGTGACGGTGAGGGTTTGGTAGAACAGCTTGGCGGAGGTTGGCGTGAAGGTGTGTCCGATGGTGCAGCTGGCCTGCGGGGCCAGGCTGAAGGGCGCCGCGCCGCAGGTTCCGCCGGCGCGCGCGTAGACGCCGCTGGCCGGCGTCACCGCGACGATGTTCAACGACTGGCTACCCGTGTTTATGAGCGTCGTCGCCTTCGGCTCGCTGGTGGTGCCTACGGCCTGATACCTGAAATCCAGTTGGCCCGGCGACGGAACAAGATCGGCCCTGGCACCAGCGGCCCCGCTCAACAACAAAATGCCCGGCAACAGACGAATGGCGCAATGCATGCAGGATTTCCTCGGAAATAGCCAGGGACCGGCGCACGGCCGCCGCATCGATTCGCAGTACGCGCAACGAGGTTTCCGGAACTCGCGGGAAATCGACCAGCACGCCCCCCACTTGAAGGAAATGCGGCGGGCAGATCGCTGCGCGGTTCCAGGCGGCCGGCACCTATCTCATTCAACGACAGATGCAGGCGAATACTGCCATTTGGTGAGGCTGCCCGGGCTCTTCGCGGGCGGAACACGCAGCGGCGGTTGCACCGGGCGCTCTTGGCCGACACCTTGCCGGACGAGACACAAGCCATCCGCAGCCGCGCAAACGGGGCCAGGTTAACTTACAGCGACGCCAAGCTGGCGCCGGACCATGTGCAGATCGGACGTGGCGAAGCGGCTTTCGTTCCGACTGTCGCGGCGCAGGAAGTCAACCTGACCCCGTTAATCTACACCGAGCCCTTGCCGCAACGGCTCAAGGCAGCGCGCATAGGCTTGCCAGCGGCCGACACTCGCGCGATTCACGGTGCCGCGCGCCTGCACGGAACTCAGCGTCCTGATCGACCGTCCGCGCCAGCGCGCGGGATCGATGACGCCGTCGTCCCACGCCAGTCCGCAGAAGTCAAACACACGGCGCGAGGTTTCGCGCGGATCGGCGACGAGGTCTTCGTAGTCGACGTCAAGCACGAAGCCTGGAAACGCGGCATGCCAGTGCGCCATGAGATCGCGGTAGAGGCCGTGGTAATGGGCGAGGTCGTCCATGCCGTTGGCGTGGGCGATGGCTTCCGGAAACGTTTCGCGCAGGTTGGCGAAGCAGACATCCAGGGGGTTGCGGCGCAGGTGCAGCACCTTGGCGTCGGGGAAGGCGCGCCGAATGGCACCGACGAGCTGAAAGTTGTCCGGCCGTTTCTCGGTGACGTGGGTGGCGGTGCCGATGGCGTGGTGGCCTTCGGCCATGAACGATTCCCGTACGCGCGCGTAATCGAGCTGCGGCAGGCGCTGCGCGAGAACCTCGTCGATGAGGACGGGGCAGTAGTAGTCGGCGGCATGGCGCAGCGCGGCGGTGAGGCGCGGCGATTCGCCGTAGGTATGCACGCCGGCATGCGCGCCGAGCATGCTTTCAAGCAGGGTGGTACCGGAGCGGTGCAGGCCGACGATGAAGATCGGGAGGTGATCGGTACGTTGGGGGCCGGACGCAGCCATGGCCGGCGTCTGCGGGGCTGCGGCGGAAGCATTGATCGGCTGCTTGAGCAGCGCGAACAGGCGCTCGTGCCGTGCACGATCGTAGGGTGCGCGGGCACGGGCGGAAGCGCAGGCGGCGGACAGGGCCTGCCACGCGGCGTCGGTGTCGCCGAGGTCGTCCAATTCCTTGAACAGCGCGTACAGCAGCAGTTCGCGGTCGCGCGGATCGAGCGGGCGCTGCAGGCGCTCGCGCAGCACGGCGACATGGTTGGCGTCCGCGGTCTGCCGGCGCAGGCGCGCTTGCAGCCAGTAGCCCATCGCCGACTCCTGCGGTGTGCCGAGGACCTGATCGAGGTCGGCGCGGGCGTCGTCGAAAGCACCGGCGTACTGGCGGATCAGTGCGCGGTTGACGCGGCATACGCCGTCGCCGGGCGCGGCGGCGACGGCGGCATCGGCCCAGTCGCGGGCGAGGCCATCCGCGCCGATCGCGCTGAGCGCGGCGGCCGTGCGTGCCTGGTCTGCGGGTGCGAGCAGGGCGCGATGCGGATAGGTCCGCGCCCAGTCCGCAAGTGCATCGTGCGCGGCGAACAGGCGCAAGCCTTCGACGACATCCGGAGCCAGCGCCGCCGGCGCGATGCGATCGCGCACAGCCGCCAGGAAACGCGCGCGCGCCGCCACGTAGCGGCCGCTCAGCAGCTCGACGCGCGCGCGCAGCAGTTCCGGTTCGATGTCGCGCGGGGATTCGGCCTGCCAGCTGTCGAGAATGACCAGGGCCGCATCGAAGCGGCCCTGGCCGACATGGCCGTCAATGCGACGGCGGCGTCGTTCGTCGCGCATGGCCGGCTAGCGCGGCGTGCTCATCGTTTTGGCGGCACCGCGAGCGCGGCGCGTTCGCCCGGGTTGCGCATCGTCGGCGATGGCGCCGAGCGGGACGTCCGGAACGCCGGCACATCGGCATGCTGCTCGAAGTCGTCCTTGAATAGCGACACTTCGCTCAGCAGCGACACATGCGGCACGCGCTGGAAACTGGCACCGAAGGTCGAGAGGTTTGCCCAGTCGCCGCCGGGGATGGTCGGCCAGTTCACCCAGTTCGCGGTATCGACGTAGCGGCCCAGGCTGAGCTGCAGGGGCATCGCGCCGCCACCGGTCGGTTCGACCACGCTGACAAAATACGTGCCCGGTGCGAGCGTCTGCGGCCCGCCGACGAATTTCACATCGTAGATGCCGCCGATATAGGTGCTGACGATGGCCTGCGTCGTGGCGATCACTGCCGCCGGCTTGCCGTTGGCGTCGGTCGCGCGAAGGTTGGCGACCACGTTCTGGCCCGGCCAGGGGTTCGGCGGATCGGGCGGTGCCGGATCGGTCACGGAGCCCATGGCAAAGCGGATGCCCTCGAACGTGGCGGTCTGGGTCAGGGTGTAGGAGGTGCCCAGTTCGCCGCCGTTGCCCGCTCCGATGCCCAGCGTGCCGGACACGGCGCCTTCGTGGCGGCTCCAGACGTTGTCGCCGATCGTGGTCACGGCCGTTGCCACCACGTTGTTGCCCGGATCCGCGTCCTGCGCGTTCTGGTCCGACGTGGCGGTATACGTCACGCCCCAGGTGCCCGGCGTGGACAGCACCACCGGCGGCGTGAAGGCGATGGTCTGCGTGGCGTTGCCCGCGAAGGTAGGGATGCTCGCGGCGGTCAGCGGCGCACCCGACGGCGCACTGTCGAGCGTGGGCTGCGCCGTGGCGGCGACATTGGTCAACGGCGTACCGCCGACATTGCGGACCGTGACCTTGTAGTTCGCATCGACGCTGATGCCTGCGGGCACGCGGGGATATTCCACCGCGAACGGCGGGGTGGCGGCCACAGCCGCGAGATCGACCGTGCTGGTGGTGACTGCGATGTCGTCTACGACCAGAAGGAACTTGTCGGTCGACGTGAGGCGGAAGCCGACGTAGATCGTCTGGTTGGCGTACGGCGCCAGGTCCACGGAACGGCTGGCCCAGGCGGTCGCTTCGGCGGCATTGCTGTACACGACAGTGCTGTTGGTGATCTGATTGCCGATCACGCCCGTGCCGCCCGTGGGGACGGTCGGTGCCGTCATGACGCGCACTTCGTAACCGTCGAGATAGTCCGGGTCGTAATTTCTGGCGCGCCAGGACAGCAAGCTGCCGGGCGGTAGCGGGCCGATGGCCGGCGTCCACATCCAGTCGTTCGCCGTACCTGCCGGGGAGTACCAGGAGGTGGCGAAGGCGACGCAATTGGTGACGTCGAGCTGAAAATCCTCGCGCACTTCCCAGGCTTCGTTGACGTAGGCGACAGCGCTCGCGGGCGTACGGTTGTCCACGTTGCGCAGCAGCCATCCGCTTGGGAAGGGATAGGTGCCTGCGCCGCCGGTACCGCTGCAGCGCAGCACGGGCTGCTGGGTATCAGGATCGATACGGGTCTGGAAGTCTTCCAGGAACAGCGTAGCTGCCATCGACGATGACGAGAACGCGAGAGCGACGGCGGTCGCCAAGGCATGGCGACGCAACAAGTAAGACATAGGCATCCCCTAGAAATGGACGGTCGAACACGCGGCGCCCCGCCTCTGGCGGCCGGCTTCGATGGCTGTCCACGCACACGGGCCAAAGGCTCGAAATGGACGCTCCGGCGCGTTCCGCCCGGACGCTACCAGAAAAAAATCCCGAAACGTATGGGACCAAGGGTGGGTAGGGATTTGCGGCCTTCGACAGTCGCGCGCTGGGCGCTGGTCACGACAGGCGGCGCGCTTTTGCGCCTGGGCACGCTGCAGCCGAAATGGGCGCTCAACTTGCGTGCGGCACTATCGCAGCCGGTCTACAGCCGCAAAACCTCCGCCACTGCGGAGGTTCACGCCGTGGTCGCGGTCATCTGTACCGCACGTCGCGTAGGGGCCGCGCAGGCGCGCGCGAAGCTGTGACAAATGGGTCAGATCAACTTGCGGCGAGGCCAGGTTGTCCCCGGACGAACCGCAGATCGTACGTCGGCGAAGCGGCGTTTACTCCGGCCGTTGCACCGTAAGAAGTTACCTCACTCCGTTAATCGAAACGCCACTCCGCAGTCAGACGATTCCGACCGCAAGAAACAGAGTGCCCGATGCAATCCGCGCAGCTACCTTGCGGCGGAGAACGAACGCAGAAGGGTTCCCCCTATGAGCATGCTTTCCGGCAAGGTTGCCCTTGTCACCGGCGCATCGTCGGGTATCGGACGGGCAGTAGCACTGCTGTTCGCGGCGCAGGGTGCGGCCGTGGTATTGACGGCCCGACGCGAAGCTCAGCTTGACGCAGTCGCCTCGGCAATCCGCAACGCGGGCGGCCGCGCCCATGTATCTGCCGGCGACATCAGCCGGGCAGAAACCCATGAAAGGCTGGTGGCGGTGGCCCTGCGCGAATTCGGCGGCCTGGACATCGCCGTCAATAACGCCGGCACCGTGGGGCCGCTCAAGCCGCTCGCGGAAATCACACCGGAAGACTGGCAGCAAACGCTGGCCACCAACCTGACCGCCGCCTTCCTCGGCGCCCGCAGCCAGATACCCGCTCTGCTGCAACGCGGCGGCGGCGCGCTCGTATTCACCTCCAGCTTCGTCGGCACCAGCGTGGGCCTGCCCGGCATGGCGGCCTATGGCGCGTCGAAAGCCGGCCTTATGGGCTTGGTGAAAGGCATTACCGCCGATTACGCCGCGCGAAACATCAGGGCCAATGCTTTGCTGCCCGGCGGCGTGGATACCGCGATGGCAGGTGACCAGAGCACGAAGGACTGGGCCGCCGGATTGCACGCCCTGAAGCGGATCGCACAGCCTGAGGAAATCGCGTCGGCCGCGCTTTTCCTGGCCGGGCCGATGGCGAGCTTTGTGGCGGGATCGGCGCTTTTTGTGGATGGGGGGAATGCGGCGGTGAAATGAGGCACAACCGGCCCGCTGTGCTGCTGCGACACCGGCCTGCCAAGTTCGACACGAACACGAACAAACGGGGCCAGGTTAACTTACAGCTAAGCCAAACTGACGTCAGGCCATGCCCAGAGCAGGCGCCGGCGAAGCGGCATTGCGTCGGCTGTCGCGGCGCAGGAAGTTAACCTGACCCCGCTAACGCCCTTGGGGGGTGGCGGCGCCAAATACGTCTTCGGCGGTGAGGCCGCTTTCGTCGCGGCAACCCTTGCCGGAGTAAGACACCCATGCGCCGCTTTCACCAGACCGCAGATCCATGCTCGGCTTCGCGCCGCACATCAGCACTGATCCTGCTTTTCATGGCAACCGCCCTGCCGGCCCAGGCAGACTGGCGCGCGCTGGCGCCGCAACCCCAGCAGAAACCGCTCAGCCCGAACAACTACCTCGTCGGCGCGGGCGGCAGCCTGTGGAGTTTCAGCAATGACGGCGTCCGCCTCACCCAGGCCGACGGCAGCACCCGCGTGGTCACGCGTGAAAATTACGTACGCGGCCAACGGCTGGCCGATGGCGGCGCGCTGCTCTACTCCACCTGCCATCTGCAGCGCGTCGATGCGCAGGGACGAGTGGGCTGGCGCACCCCCGTCGCGTCGCCGCCGGAAACGTCCTGCTACGGCTTTGCCGCACTCGCCAGCGGCGCCGCCTGGCTCAATCGCGGCTTGCAGCTGAACGCGTTCGACGCGCACGGCCTGCAGACCGCAACCGTTACTCCCCGCAACAACACGTTCTTCGCCTCGATCGCGATGCTGCCCGGCAGCGGCGACGTGGTCGCCGCGCTGAATCCGCAGCCCATGGTGGGTACGGGCCCCGCCGTGCTGACGCGCTACAACCAGCGCGGCGTAGCAATCTGGAGCTGGAGCAGCGCCGTCCCCGCCAGGCTGGATCACGTCACGCTCAGCAAAGACGGCGCCATCCTTGCTGCACTGCATAACTACACTGAACCCGGCCTTTCACGGCTGCAACGCTGGAGCGGCGATGGCACGCTGAGCTGGAGTCAGCTGCTGCCCGCGCAGGATGCCGACGTACACGCCATTCTCCCCGCTGCCGGCGGCGAGTCCTACGTGTTCACCGGTGGGCCACGGGACTCACCACCGACTGCCACGCGCAATCTGCTGCGCGTGGCCCGTGACGGCAGCATCCGCTGGCGCCAGTCCATTAGCTGCACGCCATTCTCATATGACCGGGTGCAGCCCGATGCCGACGATGGACTGGATGTGCTTTGCCCGGGCGCACCTTTGCAGCTTTCGCAACTGTTGCACTGGACCGCCAACGGCAGCAGCACACCACTGGATCTGCAACGGGACACGACGCCGAGATCGCTGCACAGGCTGGATGACGGCAGCCTGCTTGCGCTGGGCTCTGACGGCTATCGGAACCGCAGCTTCGTGATACGCAACGGCCAGATCAGCGCGCATGCGGTGGACAGCGCCCAGGTGGCCGCTCCCGTCGTGCTGTTTGCACAGCATATCGCCGCTGACGGCAGCAGCTATATCGCTACGCGGCCCGACCCGACCCAACGCAACGAGTACGCGCTGAGCAAGTTCAGCGCATCCGGCGCACTGCTGTGGACACGCTCGCGGCCGAACAGCCCCCGCTCTACGGCGCATAGCGTGCTCACGGCCGGTTCCGGCAAAGTCTGCATTGCCGAAGGCAGGAAGGACACATGGCGCGAGGCGCAAGAGCTCGCCTGTTTCAACGATGCAGACGGCAGCCCGGCCTGGACGGCAGCACTGACACCGGAGTGCGACGCGCTATCACTGCGCATACTGGCCGACGGCCGCGTGATAGCGGTCACCAGCAACTTCGCCAGCTACTTATTCGGCTCAATGCTGCACCGCTACAACGCAGACGGACAGCCGCTGGCCATCATCAGCGATGATGCCGCAAGCCAAGCGAGCACGGATTCCGCCGGCCGCACTACCATTGTCACGAAAAAATCTATTGTCCAATATGCGTTCGACGGCACGATCAATTACCGGATTGATCATCCTATCTATTATCCCGAGTCCTTCCCCCAAATGGTCACTGCAGCCGATGGCAGCGCCTGGCTCATCGAAGACTGGAATCGCCAGGGCCCCCGGCTCCGGGCCCTGCGCCCCGATGGCAGCACACGTTGGGTGGCAGATACGGGCGTCGCCGCTCCATCCGAACAGCACACACTGGTCGCGGCCGGCGATGCGGTCTATCTGATGCTGCAGGCGCGCTACACCCCTGACGCGCTGAACGAAAGCCATCTCATCAAATTCTCCGCAGCCGACGGCACGGAGCAGTGGCGTCAGATTTCGCGCAATCCACGCAGGAGTAACAGCGGCGACGGCCGCTTCGCGCTTTCTCCCGATGGCAACCACGTCCTTCGCATCCATGCCTGGTGGCACGACCGCCTGCGCCTGGAACGCCTGCGCAGCAGCGACGGGCAGCTTGAGCAGGAACGCTTCGTCGCCTGCGATACGCGCTGCCTGGATCCAATCGAACTGCTGGCCGTAGATGCCAATGGCACGGCGCGTGCCGCACTGCATCTGCTCGACGCCAACGCCGGGGCTACGGCGGCGGTACTCGCCGTCGATCACGCCGGCGCCCCCGGCGCACCGACACGCCTGGACCAACCCGGCATCGCCGGTGCCTGGTATTCGCCCTATGCCAACGGCGAAGGCATCGCGCTGGACTGGCTGGCGGCGCAACGCACCCTGTTCGGTGCGTGGTTCACCTACACCACCCGCGGCGGCAACGATCCGGCCCAGCTGCGCTGGTACACGATACAGGCCGGCGATATTCCGGCGAATGCGGCTTCCGTGCAGTTGCCTATCCTGGAAACTACCGGTGGCAATTTCGACGCCGGCCCGCCCGCATCGCCGATCCGCGTAGGCACTGCCGAGCTGAGTTTCGACGATTGCGACACGGCGACCTTGCGCTATGACTTCGATGCGGGCCACAACGACGGTGTCGACGGCAGCATCACCCTGTCACGCCTCGTCGCCGCCACCGCCGACTGCATCCAGGCCGATGGCAGCACGCGCCCTGGCACCGGCATACGGCCGCCCCAAGGCGGCTTCGAGGCACGCATGAGCGGCACCTGGTTCGAAGAAGCCACCAGCGGCCAGGGCCTGCAGTTCACGATCCAGCCCGGCGGCAGCTTCTTCGCCCCCTGGTTCACCTACGATCCGCAAGGCCAGGGCAACGATCCCAATCGCGAACACTGGTTCACGCTGCAGGGCAATCTCGCCACCGCACAGAACGGCCGTGCCGAAGTGCTGATCGCGCAAAGCCTGGGCGGCGCCTTCGATCGCGTGCCCACCTACAACGGCTTCGCCGTCGGCAAGGCCACGGTGACCATGACTGCCTGCGACAAGTCCCGCGTGGACTATCGCTTCGATGACAACGAACTGGCCGGCGCCTACCGCGGCAAGCGCGGGACGCTGGAGCTGACAAAGATCGGCGGCTGCCAGTAATCGGCGGGCACGCGCGAGGGAGCGGGTAACGGGCAGATCGACGTTTTGTCGTCTGCCCGTTTCTCGACAAACGAGCGGGACAAACGGGGTCAGGTTAACTTACAGCGACGCCAACTTGGCACCGACTGTGTGCAGATCGGACGTGGCGAAACGGCTTTTGCTCCGGCTGTCGCGGTGCAGGAAGTAACCTGCCCCGTTAATCGAACGGTTTTCGATCCAGCAGACAGTCGATGAACGCACCGAGGAGGGCCGGCCGATGCTGCCTGCTCGGGTAGTAGAGGAACAATCCTGGGCGCGAAATCGACCAATCCGCCAGGACTTGGACCAGCCGTCCCTGGGCCAGAAGCTCACCCACGCCATCTCGCTCAAAGTGATAGGCAATGCCGAGCCCGTTCAGCGCAGCAGCAATGCCGACGTCCGCGTGATTGGTGACGACGGGGCCGTCCACTGCCACTTCGAATCGGTGCCCGCGTTTCTTGAACTCCCAGCGATAATGCCTGCCGTCCATCTGGAGCCGCCAGTTGATGCATGCATGGCCATGCAACTCGGCAGGCGACCTGGGCGTTCCTCGACGCGCGAGGTAATCCGGGGACGCCACGGCAACCATGTCGAGATCCGGCGTGAGGCGGACGGCAATCATGTCTTTCTCCAGCCGTCCTCCCACGCGGATGCCTGCGTCAAAGCGGCCAGCGACAATATCGGCCAGCGCGTCGTCGACCACGATGTCGAGAATCACGTCCGGGTGCGCCCGATGGAAGCGTGCAAGCCGGGGCGCAATGATGGTTCTCGCTGCAATCCCCAGCGTGTTGATGCGAAGCGTGCCGCGCATCTGTCCTGTCGCCTCGCTGGCTTCAGCGACGGCAACAGCCATCTCCCGAAACAACGGCGCTATGCGCCTGTACAGCATCTCGCCACTTGCCGATGGTGCGACGCTTCGCGTAGTGCGGTTCAAGAGACGTGCACCGATGCGGCCTTCAAGCTGTCGGATGATCTGGCTGAGTGCCGAAGGCGACAGGCCCAGATGCTCGGCCGCCCGGGCAAAGCTCTGACGCTCCACGACGGCGATGAAGGCTTTTAGCTCGGCAAAGTCGGATCCACGCATTATGCATCCTCCTCTACATACGCCATTCCGATCCTATGGCATTCACTAAAGAACCGCCAGCGCGCAATCTGTGAGCCATCCCAGC
The DNA here is from genome assembly GCF_024437735.1 of Tahibacter harae. Classification (GTDB taxonomy): domain Bacteria; phylum Pseudomonadota; class Gammaproteobacteria; order Xanthomonadales; family Rhodanobacteraceae; genus Tahibacter; species Tahibacter harae. The sequence continues at coordinate 97,091 of NZ_JANFQO010000019.1, forward strand.
CACGGAGTGCCTCATGTCCGCTCTAACCCTTCCCGATCCCATCGCCGCGTACTTCGCGGCTGACACGCAAGGTCCCGACGACGTCGCCCGCTGTTTCACACCGCACGGCGTCGTCAAGGACAAACGCCAGACACATGCCGGCCGCGACGCGATCAGGGCATGGAAAGCCCATTCCTCGACCCTGTACACCTACACCAACGATCCGTTCTCGCTGGAACGGGTTGACGGTATCCATGTGGTCCACAGCCATACGGCCGGCACCTTTCCCGGCAGCCCGATCGACCTGAAGCTGGCTTTCCGCCTTGAGCGCGGCCTGATCGCAAGCCTGGAGATCACGGCATGAGCTTCGACCTTCATCTGAATGGCCTGCGGGCAGTGGTAACCGGCGGCACGCTGGGCCTTGGCGCTGCCGTCGTGAAAACCCTGGCGGAGGCCGGCGCTCGTGTTGCGACATCCGCCCGCAGTGTGCCGGCGCAGCCGGTGACAGGGGTCACCTATATCGCTGCCGACCTGTCGACAGCGGAAGGCGCGAGTCAGCTTGCCCGGACCGTCCTGCAGGCGTGGGACGGCGTCGACATCCTGATCAACGTGCTCGGCGGCTCAAAAACTCCCGGCGGCGGTTTCGCTGCGATCACTGATGAGCACTGGTTCGCCGAGTTGAACCTCAACCTGATGCCTGCCGTACGCCTGGATCGCGCGCTGCTGCCGACGATGCTGGCTCAAGGCTCAGGTGTCATCATCCACGTCAGCTCCATCCAGCGCGTGCTGCCGCTGCCCGAGTCCACTACCGCCTACGCCGCGGCCAAAGGGGCCCTCACCACCTACAGCAAGTCGCTGGCAAGAGAGGTGACGCCAAAGGGCGTTCGCGTGCTGAGCGTTGCGCCGGGCTGGATCGAGACCGAGGCTTCCGTAGCGTTTGCGGAACGGATGGCTGCAGATGCCGGAACGGACTACGAGGGCGGCAAAAAAATCATCATGGATTGGCTGGGAGGAATTCCCGTGGGCCGACCCGCCAAGCCACACGAAGTTGCCGATCTGATCGCCTTCCTGGCATCCCCACGATCCGCTTCGATCGCTGGGTCCGAGTACCGGATTGATGGCGGCACTGTTCCAACCCTGTAGCAGCCGCAAGCGGCCGAGCGACGGCAAGCCCGCTGGGGCTTGCCGCTGTGCAGGCTTACAGAGACCGGTCATTACGACGCCACATCAACGTCCATCAGCACGCTTCAGACATTCCTGACTGAAAAGCCAGCGCTCGCGGTTCACTGCATAGATCTTCCCAAGGCAAGGCGGGAAGGACCGCGATATCACGCCGGCTCGGACCATCCTGATCCTTACCCCAATCCTTCTGTGCAGGGCGCCTGCGACTGCCGCATCCAAGAAAGAAGAAATGCTCCCGCTCTGCCATCCATTGGCGCGACCCATGCTGTACCTACCCGGATTGGCCTGCTCCACCTCTTCGGCGTGTTGGCGATCGTCGATCAGCGCCTCAACGAAGCGAATGAAACCGGCCTTGTCATGAACTGCGCCGGGATCGTTGAATGGCGGCATTTCAGGCGCCTAACACAGGCGGGTTCCGGTTGATTTGCGGCGAGGCCAAGTCGCTCCGGAAAAAGCGCAGGTCGAACGTCGGCGAAGCCACTTTTGCCGGCTGTCGCGGCGCAGGAAGTTAACCTGACCCCGTTAATCGCGCACCGGCCCGGCTGTCATCATGTTTCGGACACCACCGTGACGACGACGCTCTCCTCCAGCCGCTCCGTATGCCAATGGCCACTGCCGAACGCGCGCGCCGTGATGCGCACGGTCGTGCGATGGCGGTCGGCCCAGTCCAGCGTCGTCTGGATTTCCAATGGCTGGTCCTGTACCAGCAAGGTCCTGGACTGCGCCACACCGACGCGCGCAATCAGCAGGTCCGGCGGAAGTCCGCGCAGCGTATTGAGTTCGGCGAACAGCAGGATGTAGGCAGTGTGTTTGTCCATCCGGACCTCGGCTCCCGAGCCGTGGAGGAAGATAGCAGCTCACGGGGGTTTTCCGAAGTTGCGCGGCGTGCCAATCGTGAGGACCACTGCACGGGACGCTACTGGGCAAAGCAGACGTGCGCGGCTCTCTACCTGCCCGATGATCAGTTCGCAAGCCGCGCGATCACCAGCTCAAGCAATGCCCGAAGGCGAGGCAGTCGACGCAAATCCCGGTGATAGCCGACCCAAGTATCACGGCCTGGCGGCTCGGTGCCCAAGTCGATCTGTTCGATGCCAGCGGTGGCATCAGCCAACGGAATTGGCAGTACCGCAATACCTAAACCGTGAGCGCACATCCTGGCCTGCACGTCGCGGCTATTGCTGCGGAACACCGTGCGCGCTTTCGGCAACATCGTTTGCAGCCAGCTGTCGTCCGGTACCCCTGCGAACGCGGAGTCCAGCGCCAGCAACGCACTGCCGGTGCCGTCGCCTGCCATTGGGTGGGCGATTCCCCGGCGCAGGTAGGCGCCATAGCGCATGTGCAACAACTTTCGTGAGACGACGTCGGGCTCATCGAACGGCCTGATGCGGAACGCCACATCGGCCTCGCGACGGGAAAGGCTCAGGAAGCGCGCATCCGTCAGCAACTCGATCGCGACCTGAGGGTGCAGGATAGAAAACTCCGCAAGCACCGGCGTGAGGATATGTGCGCCGAACCAATCCGACGAGGTGATTCGCAGCAGGCCTTCGAGTTGCTGCGTTTGCCCCGCAAGCCGACGCTCAATTGCAAGCGCCTCCCCTTCCATGCGTTCGGCATGCCCCAGCAGGGTAGTGCCTTCGTCGGTCAGGACGAAACCGTCCTTGGTCCGCTGGAAAAGCTTGTGTCCGAGCGCGTCTTCCAAGACGCGCAGCCGTCGCCCCATGGTTGGCTGCGTCTGCGCCAGCTTCCGGGCGGCAGCACCCAGCGTTCCTTCCCGGGCAATGGCCAGAAAGATGCGCAAATCGTTCCATTCCATGCGAAATCGGCTGCCGACGCGGTGTGATTGTTCGCATGCAATTATGCATGACCGTCATGCCGACATGTCCATGTGCGTGCATCATTGACTGACCTAGAATGCGGCACACGGGTTGCGACTCGGGCTATCTCGCTTCGCGATACCCCGTCATTTATGGACAGACGCAGGAGCTCACCGTGCACCATTTCCGGCGCGTGATAGCCGTTACCAAGAAACTGCTCTTGGCGTTCGCCGCGCTGTTCGGTGCCGTGCTGTTTTTCCGCATGCTGTTGCTGCCGGGGCTACAGGCCATATTCCATCCCGACGACTCCGTCACGAGCCTGCTGCGGCGGACCGGCATTATTGTCTCCGCCGTGCTGGCTTACTGGGCCTACGTCCGTATTGTCGAAGACCGCAATGCCAGTGAACTGCGCCCCGCGACGCTCGCGATCATACTCGGTGGCGCATCCGGCAGCCTGCTGATGGCGATTTCTATGCTGTTGGTGCTTGCGCTCGGGGCGTATGAGATCACCGCCTACCATGGACTGCAGCACGGCCTGCTCGGCGTCGCCGGCCTGATCGTGATTGCCGCGGCCCTGGAAGAAATCGCCTACCGTTGCATCCTTTTCCGCATCCTGGAAACCGCCTGGGGCACCGTCCCGGCGTTGTGTCTGCAGTCAGTGATTTTCGCGCTCGGTCATCTCGAAAATATCGAGGGCCGCGCCAGCATGCAGGAACTGGTCACGATGATCGTGTCGGTAACCTTGACCGGCGCACTCTGGACCCTCGTGTTCGTGCTTTCGCGTAACCTCTGGGTCGCAACAGCGAATCACGCTGCGTGGAACTTCACGATCATCCTCTCCGGATTGCCGCTGTCAGGCATTGAAGACTGGCGTCGCATGGCACCCATGGTTGGCGAGTATCGCGGCCCGGCCTGGCTGACGGGAGGTTTGTTCGGTCCAGAAAGCTCCATCGTCACGATCGTCATGCTCGCGGTCACCGTCGCTGCCATGCTGTACTGGGCCAAGCGAAAGAATCGTCTCATCGGCGGCGCGACACGGCGTGTCGATGCGCTGAAGCCACTGCAACCGGAAGCCCGTCATGCCTGAAGCCTTATTGCCACACGGCATCGCCACATCACTGACCGAACATTGATCGCCGCACGTCATTTCCGAACTCGTACATACCAGTGCCAGCGAGCGGATTGAACACGTGCGTCATGGATTGTCGCCAGCCGAGCTCCTGTGTCCCGTTGCCGGAACATTGCCGGCCTCTTTGTCCATCGATACAGCCGACTATCTGCAGATCCTTGACTCGGCTGGCAGAGCGCTGGCGCCCGGCAGGCGTGGCAGGATCGCTGAAGGCGCTCCTGCAGTCCTCGCTGTCATCGACAGGGATGCCCCGCGGTGGGCGATGCGAGTAAGCGGCTACGGCGGCGGCTGGGCACGCGCCGCAGGCCGTGCCCAGGACTCGATTGACCTCGCCGCGCGAATCGGCCAGCGCTGGTTGCAGGGCGTCCGGCTGGCTTGGTGGCTGAGTTAGGCGGGTGAGACGCTTTGGCCATGCAATCCGGCGTTCCGCCGGAGTAGAAGCCGTAGGCAGGTTGTCTTCGGTGCTTGTCGGACACGAGAGTTTGATGCCACATTTTGTGGCGCCCTGATTTTGTTTCCGGCTCGTTCTGTTTTCGCGCTGAATTTCAGGTCTACCGCGACAGAAAATCAGCGGAAAGCAGTCGGATGATTCAGGACTGTGGGTGTCCCAGATGTTACAGCCTGCTAAGGCTCAAAGTCTGCGCGGAACAGATACTCCGGTGACTCAGCATCAGCAACACTGGACGAGCCATTTCCTGAGCTCGACGCAACCCTCGCAGCGACCATATAGCGATAGGCACCCTGGGCCCGGGGAATATTTCGAATTGTCCACGCTCCATTGTCCCAGGTGAAGCGTCCGATACGCGTTGGCGGCCCACCGCTTACCGACACACTTAAGACCGGCGGCGCTGCTAGAGCAGCCGCATTGGCTCCTCTTCGCCAAGTGATCGTAGACCCACGAAGCAGCAAAGAGTCGGCTGTGGCAATCGTTTCGTATAACCGAACGAGTTTAGATCTGGATTGCCCCCCATAGGAATCAAAACTTCCACCAATAAGCAACCGGCTTGGGTCTTGGTAGGACATTGCAAATGGCGCCTCCTCGCTACCAAGGTTGAACGTGTCATCCAACGATCCGTTCGCCAAGTATCGCGCTGTACGCCGTCGCCCAATCAATCCAGATGGGGTATCAGCGGCAACGAAAGTAAACATCCCGATTATCCACACCGATCCGTCCGGAGCTATCGTGGCCCCAACAACACTACCATTCGGGTTCGGATTAAACGTCAAATCAAGACTGCCATCCGCGTTAAGTCGAGCTACGCCGTCACGGAATACTCCGTTCACTGACAAGAAGCTGCCGTACAAGATTAGGCGACCGTCTTCGTACATAGCAGCTCCGTAGACCTCGCCATTGACTCTTGGATTGAAAGCCGTGTTGAGGATTCCATTGGGTTCGAGAAGCGCAACCCCGTCACGGACCACCCCCGCCACCCGTTGAAAGTAGCCAGCGATAAGAATGCGTCCATCGGTCCGTATGTTGATCGACGACACATAGGCAGCGGGCGCAGCGCCTTGAACTCCTTGAAAACTCGAATCTAGGGTTCCGTCAGAGTTCAACCTGGCTAGTGTTCCAGTGTAAGAACCATTCACCGAACTGAAGTACCCGCCAATCAGTATGCGGTCCTGGGAATCGACAGCAATCGTATTGACTGTACCGTTCAAATTCGTCGTGAAACTTTCATCCACAGAGCCATCAACGTTGAGCCGCGCGATGCGCCGGTGCGTTACCCCATTAAGCGCCTGAAACGCCCCACCGAGCAGCACCTTTCCATCGGATTGAATAGCAAAGCAGTTAAGATCGGCGTTGAGGTAGTAGTAGATGCTGTCTAGAGCACCACTGGGCAACAATCGAGCTAGACGCCCGCGCCCCTCGCCGTTGATTGCCAAAAAATCTCCACCGAGGAATATTCGACCACTACTATCTGGTGCAATCGCATGGACACGTGCGCTGATGTATCCGTTTGCGGCGAAGTCATCAACAACTGGACCTCCAAATGTCACTGGCCCCATGAAAATATGTAACAGGAGAAGGACGAGAGCCCACCTATGCGTCCTTCTGCTCTTGCATTGGAAACGTGCGTGCATGGATAAGTCCTTGAGCAACAAACGGAAAAGCATCTGGGACACCCACACTCCAGAATTTTCCGCTGGCTTTCCCGCGGAGTTTCTGTCGCTGCCGGCCTGCAAGTCGGCCATGCTGGTCCCATGGCTCGCCCACGCGCTCAAATCGTCTCGCCGGAAGGTGCTGAGGGATGCTATCACTGCGTCCAGCGGTGTGTCCGCCGCGCATTTCTATGCGGAAGCGACGCGTTGACAGGGCGCGATTTCGAGCACCGAAAAAACTGGATTCGCGAACGGCTGCATCTGCTAGGCGAGTGCTATGCCGTTGCGATTCACGCCTACGCCGTCATGAGCAATCATCTGCACATTGTCCTGCAGTTCAATGCCGCTGCTTCAGCGACGTGGAGTGACGAGGAAACGGCGTCGCGCTGGATCCGGTTGTTTCCTCCAGGCGAGGATTCGGACAGTGCAAGAGAGTTGAAGTGCCAAGCCCTGCTCGCCGATCCAGAGCGGCTGGCCCTGGTACGTGTCCGGCTAGGCAGCCTGTCCTGGTTCATGCGTTGCCTGGCCGAGCCGATTGCGCGACGTGCTAATCGTGAAGACCACTGTACGGGACGCTTCTGGGAGGGGCGTTTCCGATGCCAGCTCCTCTGTGACGAACGGGCTGTGCTCGCCGCCATGGCGTACGTTGACCTGAACCCAATCCGTGCCGGTGTCGTGGACGCGCTGGATGCAACCGTACATACCAGCGCCAGCGAACGGATTGATCTGGTGCGTCATGGATTGCCGCCGGCCGAACTCCTGCGTCCCGTTGCGGGAACATTGCCGGTCTCTTTGTCCATCGGTACAGCCGACTATCTGCAGATCCTCGACTGGACCGGCAGAGCGCTGGCGCCCGGCAAGCGTGGCAGGATTGCTGAAAGCGCTCCTGCAATCCTCGCTGTCATCGACAGGGATGCCCGGCGCTGGGCGATGCGAGTAAGCGGCTACAGCGGCGGCTGGGCACGCGCCGCAGGCTGTGCCCAGGACTTGATTGACCTCGCCGCGCGAATTGTGTAATGACCCAGCGGTTTCTGCACAGGTCACGCCGCTAATCGATACGCCTCGGCGGGTGTCTTCATGCCCAGCGCCTGATGCGGTCGCCGGGTGTTATAGAACTGGATCCAATCGCTGATCA
>NZ_JANFQO010000002.1 GCF_024437735.1 Tahibacter harae
AGCAAGGGCAACGCCGGCCATACCCTGGCCGCCTCGGGCCTGGTCAGCCTGGTCTGCCTGGTGCAGGCGCTGCGCCACGGCGAGATTCCGGCCAGCCTGTATGCCGAGGAACCCAGCGACTACATCGACTGGTCGCAGAGTGCGTTCCAGATCCCGCAGGCGCTGACGCCCTGGCCGCGCACGGGTGAGAAACCGCGCCTGGGCGCCGTCAGCGCGTTCGGCATGAGCGGCACCAATGCGCATGCCATCGTCGAGGAATACGTCGCGGCGCCCGCTGTCGCCACTCCGCCGGCACCGGCCGTGCTGCTGGTGCTGTCGGCCAAGACCCCGGCCGCCTTGCGCCAGCGCATCGACGAGCTGGCCGAGGCACTGCGCCAGGACGACGGAAGCACCGCACTCAGCGCCGTCAGCTACACGCTGCTGTGCACGCGCCAGCACTTCAGCCAGCGCGCCGCCATTGTCGCCAGCGACCGCGACCACGCGCTCGCCCTGCTGGCGCTGCTGGCCGCCGGCGAACGCCAGCCCAACCTGTTCCGCGGCAGCGTGGCGCGCGAGTTCGCGCCGCAGACCGGCCTTGCCCGCTACGCCCAGGACCGCATCGCCGCCGCCGCCGGCCTGCAGCACGATCCGGCCGCGCTGCAGGAATGCCTGGCCACGCTGGCCGACCTGTACTGCCAGGGCTATGCCATCGCCGACGCCGCGCTGTTCGGCCCCGTCCCGCCGCCGCGCGCCGCACTGCCGACCTATCCGTTCGAGCGCGAACGCCTGTGGATAGAAACCACGGCACGCCGCCGCACCGGCGCAGCGAGCCATCTGCACCCGCTGCTGCACAGCAATACCTCCGACCTGCACGAACAACGCTATTCCTCCACCTTTGCCGGCGATGAATTCTTCCTCGCCGACCACCGCATCGGCGGCCGCCGCCTGCTGCCCGGCACGGCTTACCTGGAAATGGCGCGCGCCGCGGTACAGCGCGCCGCCAGGCCGGGGCCGCAGCAGTTCATCAGCCTGCGCGAGGTGGTCTGGCTGCGGCCGTTCGCGGTGGACGGCGAGCCGGCCGAACTGCATATCCGCCTGGGTGTGCAGGACGACGGCCGCATTGCGTTCCAGATCGTTTCCGGCAACGCCGATGAAGGCGGATTGCTGCATTGCCAGGGCATTGCCGTGGTGCAGGATCGCGGCGAAGTGTCGCCGCTGGATGCGGCTGCGCTCGCCGCGGCGGCCTCTGCCGCCACGCTGGACGCCGCCGACTGCTATGCGCTGTACCAGTCGCTGGGCATGGACTACGGCCCGTCCCACCGCGGCATCGCCGCGCTGGAACTGGGCCAGGAACAGGTGATTGCACGCCTGCAGCTGGATTTCGCCGCCCACGGCGGCGAGGGCTTCGGCCTGCATCCGGGCCAGCTCGACTCGGCGCTGCAGGCGGCGATCGGCCTCGCCCTGGACAGCGAGGAACGCACGCCGGCGCTGCCGTTCGCGCTCGACGCCATCGAGATACACCAGGCGCTGCCGGCGCAGTTGCAGGCCTGGGTGCGCTACAGCCCGGGCAGCACTGCGCAGGGCCGCGTGCGCCGCCTGGACATCGACCTCTACGACGATACGGGCACCGTGTTCGCCGCGCTGCGCGGCTTTGCGACGCGCAGCCTGGCCGATACGGCAGCCGAGGCCGGCGGGCCGGGTCCGGACGCTTCGGCGGCGGATTCTTTGCCGCAACCTGTCGCGAACGCGGCGGTGCCGGCCGGTGCCGATCCTGCCGCGGATGCGGCGAACTACCTGCGCCAGCTGCTTTCCGGCGCGATCAAGCTCGCGCCGCACCGCATCGACGTCACGGCGCCGCTGGAGGTCTACGGCATCGATTCGGTCATGGCGACCGAGCTGACCGCCCAGCTGGAGCAGGTGTTCGGCCCGCTGTCCAAGACCCTGTTCTTTGAATACCAGACCATCGCCGAACTGAGCGGCTATTTCCTGCGCAGCCACTCGGCCCGGCTGCAGCAACTGCTGGGGCAGGGCAGCGCGGCGCCCGACACCGCACGTTCCCGTGCCGCTGCCGCCGCCGCGGTACCGGCGACGAACACGCCCACGCTGCCGCTGCGCCGCACGCTCGCCACGGCGCGCGGCGGCGACGGCGCCATGGACATCGCCATCATCGGCCTGGCCGGGCGCTATCCGCAGGCGCCGACGCTGGAGGATTTCTGGAACAACCTGCGCGCAGGCCGCGACAGCGTGACCGAGATCCCGGCAGAGCGCTGGGACCACCGCCCGTTCACCGAAGCGGTCGGCGCGACCGGCAAGGGCTATTGCCGCTGGGGCGGTTTCCTCGACGGCGTCGAGGACTTCGATCCGCAGTTCTTCGGCATCTCGCCGCGCGAGGCGGTGGTGCTGGATCCGCAGGAACGCCTGTTCCTGCAGTGCGCCTATGCGACGCTGGAAGATGCGGGCTATACGCGCGCCATGCTGCGGGAGCGCGTCGCCGGCAATGTCGGCGTCTATGTCGGCGTGATGTACGAGGAATATCCGTACCTGGGCGTGCAGGCGCAGCTGGCCGGTACGCCGGTCGCGCTGGCCGGCAGCCCGGCCTCCTGTGCCAACCGCGTTTCGTACTACTGCGATTTCCACGGTCCGAGCATGACCGTGGACAGCATGTGCTCGTCCTCGCTGACCACGATCCACCTGGCCTGCGAGAGCCTGCTGCGCGGCGAATGCGCGCTGGCCCTGGCCGGCGGCGTGAATGTGTCGGTGCATCCGAACAAGTACCTGGTGCTGCTGCAGGGCCAGTTCTCTTCCAGCGTGGGCCGCTGCGAAAGCTTCGGCCGCGGCGGCGACGGCTATGTGCCGGGCGAAGGCGTAGGCGCGGTGCTGCTCAAGCCGCTGGCCCAGGCCGAGGCCGACGGCGACCATATCTACGGCGTGATCAAGGCGACCGCGGTCAACCACGGCGGCAAGACCAACGGCTATACCGTGCCCAATCCGCTGGCGCAGTCCGCCGTGATCGCCCAGGCCCTGCGCCGCGGCGGCATAGAGCCGGGCTGGGTCAGCTATGTCGAGGCCCATGGCACCGGCACGGCGCTGGGCGATCCCATCGAGATCGCCGGCCTGAGCAAGGCCTTCGGCGCGGAAGCGCTGCCGCCGCAGTCCTGTGCCATCGGCTCGGTCAAGTCCAACATCGGCCACTGCGAAAGCGCCGCCGGCATCGCCGGCGTGACCAAGGTGCTGCTGCAGCTGCGCCACGGCCAGATCGCGCCGTCGCTGCATTCGGCCGAGCTGAATCCGAAGATCGATTTCGCCAACTCGCCGTTCGTGGTGCCGCAGCGCCTGGAAACCTGGCAGCGGCCCAGCCGCGACATAGCCGGCCAGCGGCGCGAGCTGCCGCGCATCGCGGGCATTTCCTCGTTCGGCGCGGGCGGCTCCAACGCCCACGTCATCATCCAGGAATACCGCGCGGCCGCGGCCGAACCCGCGGCGGGCGCGCAGTTGCTGGTGCTGTCGGCGCGCACGCCCGAGCAGTTGCAGGCGCGCGCGCGCCTGCTGCTCGCAGCGCTGCAGAATGCCGCGGCGGCTGAATCGCTGGCCGATATTGCCTACACCCTGCAGACCGGGCGCGAGGCCATGGGCGAGCGCCTGGCCCTGGTCGCGGCGGATCACAGCGCGGCCGTAATGCGCCTGCAGGCCTTCCTCGACGGCCGTGCGGAGGAGTTCGACGACGTGTTCGCCGGCAATGCCGGCGAGCGGCGCAACCTTGCCGCGTTCGCCGACGACGAAGCCTTCCGCGAAGCCTTGCAGAAATGGATCGCGCGCGGCCGCTACAGCCAGCTCGCGCAGGCCTGGAGCACGGGCCTGGAACTGGACTGGAACCTGCTGCACCGCGGCCGCAGCGCGCGCCGCGTATCGCTGCCGACGTATCCGTTCGCGCGCGTGCGCTGCTGGCTGGATCTGGATGGCGCGCCGGCGCCGGCGCCCGTCAGCCTGGCCGCGCCGCGCACCGCCGTGGCGGCGGGCGCTGCTGCAGCGCCGCGCGCCGGACTGGCCCTGAACGAGGTCGCCGGCAGCGGCGGCCTGCAGTTCAGCCTGCGCCTGGACGGCAGCGAGTTTTTCCTGCGCGACCACCGCGTCGGCGGCCGTCCGGTACTGCCCGGCGTGGCCTATCTGGAAATCGCCCGCGCCGCGGCGGTGCAGGCCTGGAATCTCGGCGCGGCCGAGGCGCTGACGCTGCAGCGCGTGGTCTGGCTGCGGCCGCTCGCGGTCGAGGCCAGCCGCGACGTCGCGATCCGCTTCAAACCCGACGGCGATGCGCGCCTGAACTTCGAGATCGCCTCGCGCGAGACCGGCGGCGAAACCGTGGTGCACTGCCAGGGCAGCGTACTGCGCGCCGCGGCGGCCGCGCCGGCGCCGCTGGATCTCGCCCGGTTGCAGGTGGACTGCCCGGCGCAGCCGCTGGACGCCGCGGCGCTGTATGCGATCTATGCGAGCGCCGGACTGGAATACGGCCCGGCTCATCGTGGCGTGCGCAGCCTGCATGCTGGTTCCGGCCAGGTGCTGGCCGGCCTGGAACTGCCGGCCGCGGCGGCCGGCGATTTCCTGCTCAATCCGGCGCTGCTCGATGCGGCGCTGCAGGCGGCGCTGGGCATGTCGCTGCAGCAGGACGGGCTGGAGTCGGCGCGTCCGGCGCTGCCGTTCGCGATCGACAGCGTCAACGCCGTAGCGCCTTGCGCCGGGCAGGCCTGGGCCTGGATCCGCCAGGCCGCCGGCCGCAGCGGCGAGGAAGCCGTGCGCAAGCTGGATATAGACCTGTGCGACGCGCAGGGCCGCGTCTGCGTGCAGCTGCGCGGCTTCGCCGCCCGCGCCGTCGCCGCAACCGGCACAGGCGCCAGCGCGGCCACGGCCCTGTTGCAGCCGGCCTGGCTGCCGCTGAACCTGCCGCAGCCGGCCGGCGTACTGAGCGGGCAGCGCGGCGTGCTGCTGTGCGGTGTCAGCGAGGCGGTCGCCGCCGCTGTGCGCGCAGCGGTGGGCGGCGCCCAGTTCGTCGCAGTGTCCCCGTCCGGCGACAGTGCGGCGCAATACCACGCCGCTGCGGCGGCCGGCCTGCACATGCTGCAGGAACTGCTCGCCAGCCGGCCGGCCACGCCGGTGCCGGTGCAGTGGGTGGTCGCCGACGGCTCGCCGCTGCAGGGCCTGGCCGGCATGCTCAAGACCGCGCGCCAGGAAAGCCCGCAGCTGCAGGGCCAGCTGATCGCGCTGGAAACGCTGGACGATGCCGGCGCCATCGTGCGCGCGCTGCAGCAGGCCGCGGCCTCGCCCGAGCAGATCGAGCTGCGCTGGGCCGAGGGCCAGAGCTGGAGCCGCGGCTGGCAGGATCTGATCCCGCCGGCGCAGCAGACCGCGATCTGGAAACAGCGCGGCAATTACCTCATCACCGGCGGCGCCGGCGGCCTGGGCCTGATCTTCGCCGGCGAGATTGCCCGCCGTGCCGACGCGCCGCGCCTGTTCCTGACCGGCCGCTCCGCCCTCAAGCCGGCGCAGGAAGCCGCGCTGGCCGCGCTGCGCGAAAGCGGTGCCGAGGTTTCCTACCACCGCGTCGATGTGGCCGATGCCGCGGCGGTGCAGCGCCTGGTGGACGAGATCCGTGCCGGCCACGGCGAGCTGCAGGGCATAGTGCACAGCGCCGGCGTACTGCGCGACGGCTTCCTGCTGCGCAAGTCCGCCGACGACCTGCGCCAGGTGCTGTTGCCCAAGGTCGATGGCTGCGCCGCACTGGATGCGGCCAGCGCCGGTCACGCGCTGGACTTCTTCGTCTGCTTCTCGTCGATGTCCTCGGCCCTGGGCAATGTCGGCCAGGCCGACTACGCCGCGGCCAACGGCTACATGGACGCATTCGCCGCGCAGCGCAACCGCCAGGTGCGGCGCGGCCTGCGCAGCGGACGCACGGTGTCGCTGAACTGGCCGCTCTGGGCCGAAGGCGGCATGGGCGTCAGCGACGCGACCCAGGCCCGCGCCAAGGACAGTTCCGGCCTGGTGCCGCTGGCCAGTGCCGACGGCCTGCGCGTGTTCTACGAGACCCTGGCCAGCTCGGCCGACCAGGTGCTGGTGCTGTCCGGCGCGGTGCAGCCGCTGCGCCAGTTCCTGACCGGCAGGCCGCCGCTCGCCGGCGCGGCGGCGCGGCCGGCGGCGCGCGCTTCCGGCCTGTCGCGGCTGGCCGAGGACGGCAGCCCGATCAGCGCCAAGCAGCTGCGCGCGCAGCTGGTGCGCAGCGTGGCCGAAACCCTGATGCTGGATCCGTCGGAGGTCGACGAAGACCGCCCGCTGGAAGCGCTGGGGCTGGATTCCATCCTGTCGGTCAACTGGGTGCGCGACATCAACGAAGGCTACGGCGTGGCCATTTCGGTCACGGACATCTACGACCATCCCAGCATCCGTGCCATGGCCGCCCACCTGCGCAAGCTGATCGCGGCATTGCCGCCGCCGGCGCCCGCCGCACCGGCGGCGCAGGAAAATCTCGACGTGGATGCGATACTCGAACGGCTGCAGAACGGCCAGATGGACGTGGCCGAGGCGGAGCGGCTGCTGGCCACATTGAACATTGCGCAGGAGAAGGGTTTTGGCTGAAGTGAAAAGTTGGGACGAGGTCTATGCCATCGTCCTCAAGCATGTGCGTGACGTATTGCCGGAACTGCAGTCGCATGCGTTCCAGCCCAGCGACAGCCTGCGCGAGCTGGGCGCCAATTCGATCGACCGCGCCGACATCGTGATGGAAGTCATGGAGACCCTGTCGCTGGACATCCCGCGCGTCGAACTGCTCGGGCCGCGCTGCATCGGCGAACTGGTCGACCTGATCCACGCCAAGCTCGGCAATGCCTGAACTGGTCATCTCCGCGCTGGGCGTGACCTCGGCGATAGGGCAGGGCAAGGCCGCGTTCGCCGAGGCGCTGTTCGCCGGCCGCCACGCCTTCGGCCGGCTGCAGCGGCCCGGCCGCAGCGAGCCCGGCGACGACAGCGCATGCTTTCTCGGCGCGGAGATCGCCGATCTGTCGCTCCCGCCGCGGCTGCCAGCGCGCAGTGCGCGCACCGCCTCGCTGGCCGCCCAGGTCGCGGCGGCGACGCTGCAGGAGGCCTGGGACGAGGCGCGCCTGGACCAGGTCGACGCCGGACGCATCGGCCTGGTCGTGGGCGGTTCCAATATGCAGCAGCGCGAACTGGTGCGGCTGCAGGCGGAATTCGCCGGCCGTGCCCAGTACCTGCGGCCGAGCTACGCCACCTCCTTCCTGGACACGGATATTTGTGGACTGTGCACCGAGCTGTTCGGCATCCGCGGTTTCGCCTGCACCCTGGGCGCGGCCTCGGCCAGCGGGCAGATCGCGCTGATCCAGGCCGCCCAGGCCGTCGCCGCGGGCCAGGCCGATGCCTGCATCGCGCTCGGCGCGCTGATGGACCTGTCGTACTGGGAATGCCAGGCGCTGCGCTCGGCCGGCGCGATGGGCTCGGACGTGTTTGCCGGCGAGCCCGCGCAGGCCTGCCGGCCGTTCGACCGCCGCCGCGACGGCTTCATCTACGGCGAGAACTGCGCCGCGCTGGTGGTGGAAACCGCCGCATCGGCGCGCGCGCGCGGGCTGGAACCGTATGCGCACATCGCCGGCTGCGCCTGGGTCATGGACGCCAACCGCAGCACCAATCCCTCGCACGAGGGCGAACTGCGCGCGCTGCGCCAGGCCCTGGGCCAGGCCGGCGTCGACGCGGCAATGATCGATTACGTCAATCCGCACGGCACCGGTTCCCCGCTGGGCGACGAGACCGAGCTGCGCGCGATCTGCGATGCCGGCCTTGCGGCGGCATCCATCAATGCAACCAAATCCATCACCGGCCATGGCCTGACCGCGGCCGGCGCGGTGGAACTGGCCGCCGTGGCGCTGCAGCTGCGCGCCGGGCGGCTGCATCCCACGCGCAACCTCGACGACCCGGTCGCGCCCGGGCTGAACTGGGTCGGCGCGCAGGCGCGGCAGCAGTCCGTGCGCTGGGCGGTCAGTCTCAGCATGGGTTTCGGCGGTTTCAATTCGGCGGTGTGTCTGCGCCATCCACAGGCTTGAAAAGGTAGATGACATGAGTGTGGTCGGAATCGAGGCGATGAATGTGTTCGGCGGCACGGCCCGTATCGGCGTGATCGAGTTGATGGATCACCGCGGGCTGGATACCAAGCGCGCGGACAACCTGCTCATGGTCGAGCGCTCGGTCGCGCTGCCGCAGGAAGATCCGATCAGCTTCGCCGTGAACGCCGCCAAGCCGCTGATCGATGCGCTGAGCCCGGCCGAGCGCGACCGCATCGAACTGCTGATTACCTGTTCCGAGTCGGGCATCGATTTCGGCAAGTCGATGAGCACCTACGTGCACCACTACCTCGGGCTCAACCGCAACTGCCGTCTGTTCGAACTCAAGCAGGCCTGCTATTCGGGCACGGCCGGCTTCCAGATGGCGGTGAATTTCATCCTGTCGCAGACCTCGCCCGGCGCCAAGGCGCTGGTGATCGCCACCGACATCGCCCGCGCCGTGCTGCCGGAAGGTGTCGAGCTGTCGATGCTGCGCAATTCGGAATGGGGCTATGCCGAGCCCAGCTCGGGCGCCGGCGCGGTCGCGCTGCTGGTCAGCGACACACCGCGCGTGTTCCAGGTCGACGTGGGCGCCAACGGCTACTACGGCTACGAGGTCATGGACACCTGCCGGCCGGTGCCCGACGGCGATGTCGGCGATTCGGACCTGTCGCTGATGTCCTACCTGGACTGCTGCGAGAACGCCTACCTCGAATACGCCAAGCGCGTCGACGGCGCCGACTACGCCAGCACCTTCCAGTACCTGGTGTTCCACACGCCCTTCGGCGGCATGGTCAAGGGCGCGCACCGCACGCTGATGCGCAAGCTCAGCAAGGCCGACCGGCAGAGCATCGAAAACGATTTCAACACCCGCGTCATGCCCGGCCTGGACTACTGCCAGCGCGTGGGCAACATCATGGGCGCGACCGTGTTCCTGTCGCTGGCCAGCACCATCGACCGCGGCGACTACAGCAGCGCGCGGCGCCTGGGGTGTTTCTCCTACGGTTCGGGCTGCTGCTCGGAGTTCTTCAGCGGCGTGGTGCAGCCGGCCAGTCAGCAGCTGCTGGCGCAGCAGCGCATCGACGACGGGCTGAACCAGCGCGTGCTGCTGAACGTGGAGGAATACGACCAGCTGATGATCGCCAACCGCCCGGTGCGCTTCGGCGTGCGCGACCTCACGCTGGATCCCCACGGCGACCGCTACATCGGCGCGATGGCCAAGCCGCGGCCGCTGCTGTACCTGTCCCAGGTCGCCGGCTTCCACCGCAAGTACGAGTGGGTGGCATGAGCTATTCGACGATACGCACGCGCGACGAGGGTTCCATCCGCTACCTGCAGCTGTACCGGCCGGAAGCACGCAACACCATCAACGCGCAGCTGATCGAGGAATGCAACGACGCCGTCGCCGCGGCGGAAGGGCAGGCGGCGGTGCTGGTGATCGAAGGCCTGCCCGACGTGTTCTGCTTCGGCGCGGATTTCCAGGGCATGCGCGATGCGCTGGTGCAGGGCGAAGTCGGCGACGATGACGGCGCCGGCGCCGACAAGCTGTACCGGCTGTGGCTGCGCATCGCCACCGGCCCGTTCATCACCGTCGCCCATGTGCGCGGCCAGGCCAATGCCGGCGGCATGGGCTTCGTCTCGGCCTGCGATATCGTGCTGGCCGATGCGGCCGCGCGCTTCAGCCTGTCCGAACTGCTGTTCGGCCTGTACCCGGCCTGCGTATTGCCGTTCCTGATCCGGCGCATAGGCCTGACCAAGGCCAACTACATGACCGTCAGCACCCAGCCGGTCGGCGTGGAACAGGCTGCCGCCTGGGGCCTGGTCGATGCCTGGCAGGCGCAGAGCGAGCCGCTGCTGGCGCGCTACCTGCTGCGGCTGCGACGGCTGTCGCCGCAGAGCGTGGCGCATTACAAGAACTACCTGGGCCAGCTCAACGATAGCCTGTCCGGCGCGCGCGAGCTGGCCGTGCGCAGCAACCTGGCCATGAACGAGCTGCCCGGCGTTGCCGAGGGCATAGTGCGTTACGTGGAAACCGGGCGTTTTCCCTGGGAAGCCTGACGCGGGGCGGGACATGCAGGCCGAATACATGCCATCCGAGGAAGTCACCCTGCACGAGGTCGAAGACGGTGTCGTCCAGATCACCATGCAGGACCGCGCCAGCAAGAACGGCTTCTCGCCGGCGCTGATGGGCGGGCTGCTGCAGGCCTTCAAGCGCATCGCCGCCAACCCGGCCTGGCGCGCGGTCGTGCTGACCGGCTACGACAGCTACTTCGCCTCCGGCGGCACCCAGCGCGTGCTGATGACGCTGCAGGAAGGCACCGCCAGCTTCGACAGCGTGAATGTCTACAGCCTGGCGCTGGATTGCGAGATCCCGGTGATTTCGGCGATGCAGGGCCACGGCATAGGCGGCGGCTTCGTCATGGGGCTGTATGCCGATTTCGTGCTGCTCAGCCGTGAAAGCATCTATACGGCCAATTTCATGAAATACGGCTTCACCCCGGGCATGGGCGCGACCTATATCCTGGTGCAGAAGCTCGGCGTCAGCCTGGCCCACGAAATGATGCTGTCGGCCGAGACCTACCGCGGCGATGCGCTGGAAAAGCGCGGCGTGCCGTATGCGGTGCTGCCGCGCGCCCAGGTGCTGCCGCGCGCGATCGAGCTGGCGCGCACGGTCGCGGCCAAGCCGCGCAAATCGCTGGTGGCGCTGAAGAACCACCTGGCCGCGCCGCTGCGCCAGGCCCTGCCGGAAATCATCCGCCAGGAAGTGGCCATGCACGAGGCCACCTTCCGCGACGCGGACGTGCGCCAGCGCATCGAAACCCTGTTCGGCCAGTAAGCGTCGGAATAGCCATGAGCGTACAAGACATCCTCAACGCGGTCCGCGCCGGCCGGATTTCCACCGACGACGCCAAGGCCGCGCTGCGCCAGCGCCTGCACGGCGAGGCACCGCAGCCGCAGCCGCCGCAGGCCGCCGCGGAAGCGGCTGCGCCGGCCAGCCCCGACGCGGTGGCCATCATCGGCATCTCCGGGCGTTATCCCAAGGCGGCCGACCTGGACCGCTACTGGGACAACCTGCTGGCCGGGCGCGATTGCATCGACGTGGTGCCGTCCTGGCGCTGGGACGCGGAACAACTGTTCGATCCCACGCCGCCGCACCGCGGCAAGGTGTACTGCAAATGGCTGGGCGCGCTCGACGATGTCGACTGCTTCGATCCGCTGTTCTTCAGCATCTCGCCGGCCGATGCGGAAATGATGGACCCGCAGCACCGCCTGTTCATGCAGGAGGCCTTCCACGCATTCGAGGACGCCGGCTACGGCAACGCGGCGCTGAGCAACGTCAAGTGCGGCGTCTACTTCGGCATCATGACCGCCGAATACAGCTCGCTGGCGACGCTGAGTTCGGCCACGCTGGGCAACATGGCCGGCAATATGACCGGCAACAGCCATTCCATAGGCGCGGCGCGGATCGCCTACCACCTGAACCTGCGCGGACCGGCGCTGGCGGTGGACACGGCCTGCTCATCCTCGCTGGTCGCCACCCACCTGGCCTGCCAGGCGCTGCGCAACGGCGAGATCGACATGGCCCTGGCCGGCGGCGCCAGCCTGTACCTCACCGCGGGTTCCTACATCGGCATGTGCGCGGCCGGCATGCTGTCGCCGGCGGGGCGCTGCAAGACCTTCGACAACAGCGCCGACGGCTTCGTGCCGGGCGAGGGCGCCGGCGCGGTGATTCTCAAGCGCCTGGCGGATGCGATCGCCGACGGCGACCACATTGACGGCGTCATACTCGGCAGCGGCATCAACCAGGACGGCCGCACCAACGGCATCACGGCGCCGAGCAAGCGCGCCCAGATCGAACTGGAGCTGGCCGTCTACGACCGCTTCGGCATAGACCCGGCCACGATCAGCTACGCCGAAATGCACGGCACCGGCACCAAGCTTGGCGATCCCATCGAACTCGAAGCGCTGGCCGCCGCGTTCCGCGCACGCACGCCGCAGCGCAATTTCTGTGCGATAGGCTCGGTCAAGAGCAATATCGGCCATGCTTCGGCCGCCGCCGGCGTGGCCAGCATCCACAAGGTGCTGCTGTGCCTGCGCCACGGCATGCTGGTGCCGACCCTGCACTTCGGCCGGCCCAACGAGCACTTCGATTTCGCCGATTCGCCGTTCCGGGTCAACACCGCCGCGACGCCATGGCCGGCCCAGGACACGCCGCGCCGCGCCACGATCAGCTCGTTCGGCTTCAGCGGCACCAACGCGCATCTGGTGATCGAGGAATACCGCGCGCCCGCCGCCGCGGCGGCCGTGCCCGGCATGCAGCTGCTGCTGCTGTCCGCGCGCAGCGAGGAGCGCCTGCGCATCCAGGCGCAGGCGCTGCTGCAGCACTTGCGCGCGCCGTTCGCCGGTACGCTGGCGGATCTGGCCTATACGCTGCAGGTCGGCCGCGACGCGATGGAATGCCGCCTTGCCGTGCAGGCCGACAGCCTGGAGGCGCTGCAGCAGGCGCTGGCGAATTACCTGCAAGACCGCAGCGACGCCCGCATCGGCGCCGGTACCGCGGCGGCACCGGCCGTCGTCGCCGAGCTGTTCGACGACGAGGACCACGCCCTCGAATGCACCCGCGACTGGTTCGCGCGCGGCCGCCTGGACCAGCTCGCGGCGGTCTGGCTCAAGGGCTTCGACGTGGACTGGGGCGCACTGTATGCGCGTGGCAGCCGGCGCCGGCTGCGCCTGCCGACTTATCCCTTCGAGCAGGGCCGTTACTGGCTGCCCCAGGGCGAACCGGCCGCCGCCGCGACCCCGGCTGCCGCCGGCGGCGACGCGCTGCATCCGCTGGTACAAAGGAACCTCTCCAGTTTTGAACAACAGCGCTACGCCGGCAGCTTCAGCGGCGAGGAATTCTTCTTCGCCGAGCACCGCGTCAACGGCGCACGCACGCTGCCGGCCGCGGCACTGCTGGAAATGGCCCGCGCCGCCGGCGCGCTGGCCCTGAACGACGCGGCGGCGCCGCTGGAGCTGGCCCAGGTGCGCTGGCTGCGCCCGGTCAACGCCGGCGACGCGGCCCAGGCGCAGGCGCTGGACCTGGAGATCACGCTGCGCCGCAGCGCGGACGGCGCCATCGGGTTTGCGGTGCAGTCCGCCGCCGGACAAGTGCACAGCGACGGGCAGCTGCGCGTGCACGCCGCGGCGGCGCCGCAGCTGGATCTGGCCGCGCTGCGCCGCGCCGCCGATGCCGGCAGCGAAATGCCGGCCGGCATGCACTATGCCATCTACGAGGCCATCGGCATCGACTACGGGCCGCGCTTCCGCACGCTGCAGCGGCTGCAGCTCGGCGCCGACGGCGTGCTGGCGCAGCTGCAGCTGCGCGAGGCCGCCGCCGGCTTCGTATTGCAGCCCACGCTGATCGACGCCGCCTTCCAGGCCTGCATAGGCCTGAGCCTGGCCGGCGCGGATGCGGCCACGGCGCAGCAGGCGCGCCCGGCGCTGCCGTTCGCGCTGGACGCGCTGCGCCTGTACGCGCCGCTGCCGGCCTCGGTATGGGCCTGGATCCGCAGCAAATCCACCGCCGATGCCGCCGTGCGGCGTATCGACATCGACCTCTGCGACGACGCCGGCCGGGTCTGTGCGACCTTGCGCGGACTCAACTGCCGCGTCGCCGGCGCGGCCGTTCCCGATGGTCCGGGCCAGCTGCATGCGATGGCGTTTGAATGGCAGCCGCTGGAGCCTGCGCGCATCGAGCCCAGTCCGTCCGCCGGCGATCACCTGCTGGCGATCGGCGCGAGCGAGGCACAGCTGGAGCGCTGGCGCCGTGCCGGCCAGCGCATCAGCGCCCTGCAACTGCCCGCAGCGCTGGACGAAGCCGCGCTGCTCGCGCGCCTGCAGGGCCTGGATGCGATAGACCATGTGCTGTGGATCGCGCCGGCGGCCCCGGCGGCGGCCGACGCGGATTACCTCATCAGCGCCCAGCAGGGCGGCGTCGCCGCGTGCTTCGCGCTGACCCGCGCCCTGCTGCAGGCCGGCTATCTGCACCGGCCGCTGGACTGGAGCGTGCTGACCAGCCAGACCCAGGCCGTCAGCGCGGATGACGCGATCGACGCATCCCAGGCCGCCCTGCACGGCTTCGCCGGCACGCTGGCCAAGGAATGCCCGCGCTGGCGCGTGCGCCTGCTGGACCTCGACAGCGATGCCCGCTGGTCGCTGGATGAGCTGCGCGCGCTGCCGTTCGATGCAGCCGGCGATGCGCTGGCGCGGCGCGGCGAGCACTGGTTCCGCCGGCAGATCGTGCCGGCGCAGCACGACGGTACGGGTGTCGATTACCGCGAAGGCGGTCTGTATCTGGTCGTCGGCGGCGCCGGCGGTGTCGGCGCGGCCTGGAGCGAGTGGATGATCCGCCGCTACCGCGCGCAGATCGTCTGGCTGGGCCGGCGCGAAGCCGATGCGCAGATCCAGGCCGACTGCGCGCGCCTGGGCGCTCTCGGGCCGGCGCCGCTGTATCTGGCCGCCGACGCCACCGACGCGGCCGCGCTGCAGCGGGCGCGGGAACGCCTGGCGGCGCAGTTCCCCGGCCGGGCGCTCAACGGCATCGTGCATTCGGCCGTGGTGCTGCGCGACCGCAGCCTGGCCGCGATGACGGCCGAGGATTTCTCCACGGTGCTCGCGGCCAAGGTCGATGCCGCGGTGCGCGTGATGCAGGTGTTCGGCAGCGCTTCGCTGGATTTCGTGCTGTTCTTCTCCTCGCTCGCCGCGATCTTCCATGAAGCCGGGCAGGCCAATTACGCCGCCGGCTGTGCGTTCCAGGACGCCTACGCGCGCCAGCTCGGCGCGGCCGGCCCCGTGCCGGTCAAGGTGGTCAACTGGGGCTACTGGGGCAGCACCGGCGTCGCGGCTTCCGCCGCACAGCGCGAGCGCATGGCGCGCAACGGCGTGGGCTCGATCGAGCCCGACGAAGCGTTCGCAGCGCTGCAGCAGTTCCTCACCGGCGCGCTGCCGCAGCTGGGCGTCATCAAGTTGCTGGGCGAAGCCGCCGCGCCAGCGGCGGCCGACGACGTCCTCGCCGTGCCTGCCGGCGCCGCGCCGGCCGGCGCCGCGGCCACGCCGCGCGATGCCGTGCTGCGTTTTCTCGCCGGGCTGGTCGAGCGCGTGCTCAAGGTGCCGGCGGCGCGCATCGACGCAGCGCGTTCGCTGGAGCGCTACGGCCTGGATTCGATCGTGGCGATGCAGCTGGCGACCGCGCTGTCCGAAGCGGTCGGCGAAGTGGACAATTTGATTTTCCTGGAATATCCCAGCCTGGGCGAACTGGCGGACCATCTGCTCGCCACGCGCGCCGGCGCGCTCGCCCGCCTGCTCGATACCGCGGCGGAAGCCGCGCCGGCGCCGGCCGCGGCGGCCGTACTCGCCGCCGCGCCCGCGGTCGCGGCGGCCAGCGGCGGCGACGGCATCGCCGTGATCGGCATGGCCGGGCGCTATGCCGGCTCGCGCACGGTCGATGAACTCTGGCAGCACCTCGCCGAAGGCTATGACAGCGTCACCGAAGTGCCGGCCGAACGCTGGAACCACGCCGACTACTACGACGCCGACGGCGGCAAGCTGGGCAAGAGCTATTGCGCCTGGGGCAGCTTCATCGACGGCGTCGACGAGTTCGACGCGCTGTTCTTCGACATTTCGCCGCGCACGGCCGATGCGCTGGATCCGCAGATCCGCCTGTGCCTGCAGACTGTCTGGGAGCTGATGGAGAACGCCGGCCACACGCGCGAGCTGATCGCGCGGCGCCACGAGGGCCGGGTCGGCGTCTATATCGGCGCCATGTACCAGCAGTACCAGATGATGGAAACCGACTACGTGGTCAGCGCCGGCGTGGCCTTGTCCTCGTATTCGGGCATCAGCAACCGCGTATCGAATTTCTTCGATTTCCGCGGCCCCAGCGTGGCGGTGGATACGCAGTGTTCCTCGTCGATGATCGCGATTCACGAGGCTTGCAGCGCACTGCGTCAGGGCGAATGCGAGCTGGCCGTGGCCGGCGGCGTCAACCTGCTGATCCATCCGAAGAAATACATAGGCCTGAGCATATTGCGCATGCTCGGCAGCCACCGCGACTGCCGCAGCTTCGCCGACGGCGACGGCTACCTGCCGGCCGAAGGCGTGGGCGCGGTGCTGCTCAAACCGCTGCAGCGCGCCGTCGACGACGGCGACAACATCCTCGCCGTGATCCGCTACACCGGCCAGAACCACAGCGGCCGTGCGTTCGGCTACGGCACGCAGGATCCGCGCGCCCAGGTCGAGCTGTTCCGGCGCGCACTGCAGCGCACGGGCATCGACGCGCGCACGATCAGCTATGTGGAAACCAGCGCCAACGGCACGCCGCTGTCGGATGCGATCGAAGCCGGTGCGCTGAACCGCGTGCACCGCGAGTTCTCGCGCGACGAGGCCTACTGCGCGATCGGCGCGATCAAGTCCAACATGGGCCATACCGAATCCGCCTCCGGCATCGCCCAGCTGACCAAGGTGATACTGCAGCTGCAGCACGGCCAGATCGCACCGATGTTCATGCCGGCGCGGCGCAATCCCAAGGTCAGCTTCGACGGCACGCCATTCTTCCTGCCGGCCACGCTGATGCCCTGGCAGCGGCCGCAGATCGCGGTCGACGGCGTGCTGCAGGAATTCCCGCGCCGCGCCGCGATCAACAGCTTCGGCGGCGGCGGTTCGCTGGCCCATGCCCTGGTCGAGGAATACGTCGCGGCAGATGCCGGCGCGCCGAAGGCGGGCGCGGCAGAAGATCCGCAGCTGGTACCGCTGTCCGCGCGCAGCGCCGAGCGCCTGCGCGTGCACGCGGCGCAGATCGCGCACTACCTGCGCGCACGGCCGCAGCTGGACCTGGCCGACGTGGCCGCGACGCTGCAGCGCGGCCGCGAGGCGCTGGAAGTGCGCCTCGCGCTGGTCGTCAGCGACTGCGCGGAACTGGCCGCGGCGCTGGAGCAGTTCGCCGCGGATCCGTCCGCGCCGCTGTCCGGCGCGGATGAACCCGCCATCGCGGACGCGACACCGGAATGGCTGCGCGAACGCTTCGCCGAAGGCGATCTGGAAGCCGTCGCACGCCACTGGCGCGGCGGCGGCGAGGTCGACTGGAACGCGCTGCACGGCCACCGCCGCTACCGGCTGGTCGGCCTGCCCAACTATCCGTTTGCGCGCGACCGCCACTGGCTGCAGCACACCGACGCCACCGCGTACGCGCAGTCACGCATCGTGCAGGGCGATTTCGGCGCCGGCTACGACCGCGCCACGCAGAGCGTCGAGGACATCGTCTACAGCGCGCTCAGTTCGGCCCTCGGCATCGCGCGCGAACAGCTGGACCTGGACGTGGACCTTTCGCGCTTCGTGATCCTGCCCGTATTCCTGCCGCGCCTGGGCCACCATCTGGCCACGCATGCGCAGATCCGGCTGGATGCGGAACAGCTGCAGCTATGCACGACGGCGCGTGCGATCGCCGGGCTGGCGCTGGCCGCGGAGGAAGCCGCCGGCCAGTGACAGAACCGCCGCGCGGCAAGGCGCGGCGGAAGGGGCAGGGGAGTCGGGCCGCAGCGCCGTTGGACGGCACGCGCAGGCCCGCAGCGAACCGCCGCGGCGCGATCAGCCCAGCAGCTTCTGCTTCAGCTGCGCCAGCTTCTGCACGCCGTGCTGGAACGGCGTGAGTATGGGATGGACGGCCGAGGCCGAATCCGCGGCGAGGTTGTACTTGACGAAGGTGGCTGAAGTGCCCGAAGGGCCGCAGTCGACATAGTCCCAGGGCCCCTGCTGTTCCAGGCTGGCGACGGTTTCGCCGAAGCGCATGGGCTGGCGAATCACATTCCAGAAATAGCCGCTGTCCATCGCGTCGATTTCCCGGCCCAGGATGCCGGACAGGTACGGAATGCGCGGCGGCGCCAGCGGCAGGCTGCCGAGATAGCTGCGGTAGGCCGGTTCGATGCCGTCGATGGCGGCGGAATGGAACGCATATTTCACCGGCAGGCGCTGGCAGGTGATCTGGCGGCTCTTCAGCAGCGCCTCCACCGCGGCCAGCGTTTGCGCATCGCCCGCAATGGTGAAATGGCGGTCGAAATTCACGCCGGCCAGGGTCAGGCGATAGCCCGAGCGGGTCAGCTCGTCGTACAGGCCGGGGCTTTCCAGCACGGCCAGCATGCCGCCCGGCGCGACGGTCGCGGTCACGATGCGTACCTGTTCCAGCACCGCGTCGAGCACCGATTCCAGCGCAATGACCTCGGCCGCGGCGGCGGCGACGATTTCACCGAGGCTGCTGCCCCAGAGCAGGTCCGGCCGTATGCCTTCGCTGAGCAGGGTGCGGAACAGCGCGTATTCGACGATGACCAGCGCCGGGTGGGTCAGGCGCAGGTCGTCGCAGACCTCGCTGCGCGCACCGCCGTAGATCTGCGCGGCGACGGAAAAGCCGGCGCGCCCGCGCACATAGGCATCGCCGCGGTCGAAGACTTCGCGGAACACCGGATGCTGGTCGTACAGCTCCTTGCCCATCTGGTAGTACTGCGAGCCCTGGCCCGAGAACATGAACACCGTGCGGCGCTGTCTCATGCACTGGCGCCTTCGCTCAGGGCGGCCAGGCGCGCGTAGGACTGGGACAGCAGTTCCGCCGTCGCCGTCATCAGGCGCTCGGCGATGTCGTCGACATGGCGGTTGCGCCAGGATTCGATCTCGCTGCCGCGCACCCACTGGTTGAACGCGCCGAGCGAAGGCCCGGTGTGAACCTGGAAATCGACGCGGTGCTCGTCGTCGCCGGAGAAGGCCAGCCGCGTGGTATGGGCGAAGTACCATTTGAAGATGCGCGCCATCTTCTGCTTGGGGCTGGCTTCCAGCGCCTGGATCTCGTGCTGGCGCCCTGTGCTGGCGAGATAGAGCTTGTTGTCTTCCCAGATCTGCTCGAAGCTGCGCTTGAAATAGCGTTCCTGCAGCTGCTGCTGCACGTTCGGCGGAATCTCGTGCAGGCCGTTGTACTGCATGTACAGCGAATACAGCTTGTTGGCGCGGGCGGGAAAGAACACGCCGCGCTTGAGCACCTGCACCTTGGCGCCCAGTTCGAACATGTCGCCGGCCGGCGCGTAGTCCGTGTCCTGCACGTTCATTTCCTGCAGCATGTTCTTGGTCGTGTCGCTGGTGCCGCTCTCGACCGAACACTGGTTGATGGAGCCGGTCAGGATGAAGTCCGCCCCCATGATGTAGGCCGCCGCCGCGGCCTCGGGCGAACCTATGCCGCCGGCCTGGCCCACGTACAGCGTGACGTCGTCGCCGTAATGGCGCAGCGCGTCGTCGCGCAGGCGCTTGATCGCGGGGAACAGCACCGTCGGGATGCCGCAGTCGGTATGGCCGCCCGAATCGGCCTCGACGCAGATCTCGGTGGCGACCGGAATGCGCGCGGCCCACTGTGCCTGCTCGGGCGTGATCTGCCCTTCTTCCAGCAGCAGGCGGACGATCTTCTCCGGTGCCGGCGCCATGAACAGCGCGGCGACTTCCGGCCGCGACACCTTGGCCAGGATGCGGTGCTCGCTGACCAGGCGGCCGTCGGCGCCGGCGCGCAGGCCCTGCAGGCGGAACCACACCAGGGCCGGCGTGATGTGCATGTACGCAGCGGCCTCAACATAACGCACGCCGTAGCGCACGTAGAGCTTGACCATGTCCATCTCCGCCTGGGGACGGTCAAGGTCGGTCAGCAGATTCATGCCGAAGGCTTCGTTGTTGCCGAGCGCCTGCTTGATCGCGACCAGATGCTGCTCGACCTCGCCCGGCGACATGCCGGCGGAGCCGAAGAAGGCGAACAGGTTCGCCTTGCCCATGCGAATGACCAGCTCCTTGGAGGCGATGCCGCGGTACATGGCCCCGGCGAGGTAGGCGTACTTGGTCCGGTAGACCTCACGAAAGCCTTTGCTGCCCAGCACCGCGGGGCTGAGTCGGATCGCGTTCGACGTCATGACATCTCTAAATAGGGAATGGACGGGCTTGCAACCGGACCGATGCTACGCGATGGTCTGTGACGAATCCACACGCCGCCGGCCCGCTGCCGGGCCGGCCGCGGACCCGGCGCGACCGCAGTTATTGAAATAACTAATTGCGCAGCTTGCCTTTCTGCAACAAGTTGTTCGTTTAGAATTCCAGTCTCCTGCAGAACGGCCCCAGGCAGTCGGCGCCACGGTGGTCTGCAATGCTGCAGACTCGCCCGCCGACCAGCTCAGGGGAACTGTTCGCATGCATGTAGACAGCCGGGGAACCAGCCAGCCCGATCATCAGCCCGAGCGGCCGCAAGCGGCCGAGGCTACGCGCCAGCGCGGCGGCGCGCGCGCCGTCGCCTACTGGCTGCAGCAGCTGGCGGGACTGCCGCGCATCCATGCGCTGCCGCTGGACCGGCTGCGGCCGGCCCGCCTCGGTTCCGAGCGGGCGGCGGTGCGCAGCCAGCTGGCCGCCGACCTCACCGCGCGCTTCCTGCGTTTGTGCGAAGCCCAGGGCGCCAGCGCGCAGATGGGGTTGCTCACCGCGTTCGGCGTACTGCTGGCGCGGCACAGCGGCAGCGACGACATTGTCATCGGACTGCCACAGAGCACCGCAGCCGCGGCGGATGCGCCTATCCTCGCGCTGCGCAGCGCGGTTGGACCGCGCAGCAGCTTCTGCGAACTGCTCGCCGCCGACGGCAAGCGCCTGCTCGACGCGAGCCTGCAGGGCGGCATGACACCCGAACAGCTGACCGATCTGTTCGACCCCGGCCACGATGCGAGCTACGTGCCAGTGGTGCAGGTGTTCCTGCTGCGTCCCGGCCAGGCCGTGCCGCAGGGGCTGGCCTACGAGCTGCTGCTGCGCGCGGAATTCGGCGCCGACGGCCTCGCACTGGACTGGCTGTACGCGACGGAGCTGTTCGACGCGGCGACGATAGAACGCCTGGCCGAGCATTTCGGCCACCTGCTGCACAGTGTCATCGCGCAGCCGGACGAGCCGATCTGGCGCCTGCCGCTGCTGGGCGAGGCCGAGCGCGACACCTTGCTGCGCGGCTGGAACGCGACCGAGGCGCCCTGGCCGTCGCAGCGCTGCCTGCACGAATGGGTGGCGCAGCAGGCCGCCGCGACGCCGGACGCGATCGCGCTGGACTGGAATGAAGTGCGCCTGGACTACGCGACCCTGAACCGGCGCGCGAACCAGCTGGCGCATCACCTGCGCGGGCTGGGCGTGGCGACCGAGCGCGTGGTCGGCGTGTGCCTGGAACGCAGCGCGGACCTGATCGTCGCGCTGCTGGCCGTGCTCAAGGCCGGCGGTACCTATGTGCCGCTGGATCCGGATTACCCGGCCGACCGTGTCGCCTTCATGCTCAGCGACAGCGGCGCGCGCTGGGCGGTGACGCAATCCAGGCTGCAGGCCCTGGTCAGTGTCGAGGGCGTACAGCCGGTGGTGCTGGATGCGCCGGAGACCCCGGCGTTGCTGCAGCAGTCGGCGAATACGGATCCGCCGCGCCTGGCCGATGGCGGCCCGCACAACCTGGCCTATCTGATCTACACCTCGGGTTCCACCGGCGTGCCCAAGGGCGTGTGTATTGAGCACCGCAACGCGGTGGCGATGGTGTCCTGGGCGCATTCGCTGTTCACGGCCGAGGAACTCTCGGGCGTGCTCGCGGCGACCTCGGTGTGCTTCGACCTGTCGATCTTCGAGATCTTCGTGCCGCTGTGCCGGGGCGGCCGCATCATCGTGGTCAACAACGCGCTGGATTTCGGCGGCATCGCGCGGGCGCGGGACCTGACCCTGATCAACACCGTGCCCTCGGCGATCAAGGTGCTGGTGGAAGAAGGGCAGGTGCCTGCCAGCGTGCAGGTGGTGAACCTGGCCGGCGAAGCGCTGCCGGGGGCGCTGGTGCAGGCGATCTACCGCACCACGCCGGTGCGCGCGGTGTACAACCTGTACGGCCCTTCGGAAGACACGACGTATTCCACCGGCGCGCTGATCGGCCGCGACGAACCGCGCGAGCCGGTGATCGGCCGTCCGCTGTCCAACGGCCAGGTCTATGTGCTCGATGCGCAGCGCCAGCCGGTGCCGATCGGCGTGGTCGGCGAGATCTATGTCGGCGGCGCCGGTGTCGCGCGCGGCTACTGGAACCGGCCGGAGCTGACCGAGGAACGCTTCACGCCGGATCCGTTCCGCACCGAACCCGGTGCGCGGCTGTATCGCACCGGCGACCTGGGCCGGTGGCGGGCCGATGGCGAACTCGAATACGCCGGCCGCATCGACCACCAGATCAAACTGCGCGGCTTCCGCATCGAACTGGGCGAGATCGAGGCGCGGCTGCGCCAGCACGAAGCGGTCAAGGACGTCGTGCTGGTCGCCATGCCCGATGCCCAGGGCGAGAAACAGCTGGTCGCCTATGTGGTGCCGCCCGAAGGCATGGCGGCAAGCGCGGCGCTGGTGGCGCAGTACAAGAGCTATCTGCGCGAACACCTGCCCGAATACATGGTGCCGGCGCAGTTCCTGCTGCTGGATGCGCTGCCGCTGACGCCCAACGGCAAGGTCGACCGCAAGGCCCTGCCCAGGCCGCTTGCCGAGGCCGCCGACAGCGTGCAGTTCGTCGCCCCCGAAGGCGAATGGGAACAGCGCATCGCCAGCCTGTGGCAGGACGTGCTGCAGCGTAGCGAACCGGTCAGCGCGACGGCGAATTTCTTCGCCCTCGGCGGGCATTCGCTGCAAGCCACGCGCCTGCTTGCGCGCCTGCGCCAGCAGGACGGCATCGACATGCCGCTCAAGGCGCTGTTCGTACAGCCCGTACTGCGCGACTTCGCCCGCCGTGTGGCCGAACAGGGCCAGAACACGGCCCGCGTCGCCGTGGCGGCCCAGGTCCGCAGCGGCTGGCAGCCGCTGTCCTCGGCGCAGCGCCGCTTGTGGTTCATCGACCAGCTCGAAGGCGGCAGCGCACACTACAACCTGCAATCCAGCTTCCGCATCGACGGCGAACTGGACCTGCCGCGCCTGCAGCAGGCGCTGGATGCACTGGTGCAGCGCCATGCCAGCCTGCGCACGGTCTATGCCGAGTCCGACGGCCAGCCGGTGCAGGAAGTACGCAGCGCTGCCACCGTGAGCCTCGCGGTCTACGACCTGGCCGAACTCGGCGGCGAGGAAACCAGCGTCGCCGACCGGCTGCAGGACGACGACCTGGCGCTCACGTTCGACCTGAGCCGCGACACCTTGCTGCGCGCCAGCGTGCTGCGGCTGGACGCACAGCGCCACCTGTTCTGGTTCACCGTGCACCATATCGCGACCGATGGCTGGTCGCTGGCCGTGATGCACGAAGACCTGGGCGCGCTGTACCGGCAGCAGACCCTGCCGGAATTGCCGCTGAGCTATGCCGACTTCGCCGTATGGGAACGCGACTGGCTCGGCAGCGGCGAACACCGCGCTTCGCTGGACTACTGGCGCCGCCAGCTGGCCGGCGTGCCGGCCGTGCACAACCTGCCTGCCGACCGGCCGCGGCCGCCGCAGCAGAGCACCCAGGGCCACAGCGTGCGTTCCACCCTGGACGCCGCGGCCACGGCCGCGCTGCGCCGCTACTGCCGCGAGCAGGGCGCCACGCTGTTCATGGGCCTGCACGCCCTGTTCTCGCTGCTGCTGGGCCGCCACAGCAACGAGACCGACATCGTCGTCGGCACCGCCATCGCCAATCGCGACCAGGCCGAACTGGCCGGCATCGTCGGCTGCTTCGTCAACACCCTGGTACTGCGCAGCGATCTTTCCGCGCGGCCGGGTTTCCGCCAGATGCTGGCGCAGAGCCGGCACACCGCGCTGGAAGCCTACGACCACCAGCACCTGCCGTTCGACGAGCTGATCGAGCATCTGCAGCCCACGCGCAGCCTGGCCTACAACCCGGTGTTCCAGATCATGCTGGTGCTGCAGAACACCACGGCCAGCAGCCTGGAACTGCCCGGCGCCGTCGTTCGCCAGACCGTCGCCAGCGCCGCGCGCACCTCGCTGTTCGACCTGCTGCTGGAGGTCACCGAGGACGAAAACGGCCTGAGCCTGGAATGGATCTATGCGACAGCGCTGTTCGACGCCGAACGCATGACGCGGCTGGCGGCAGACTTTACCGCGCTGATCCATGCCGCGCTGGCCGATCCCGAGGCCAATCGCTGGTCGCTGCCTTCGCTGCCCGATCCACAGGCACCGGCGCGCACGCCGCAGCGCGTGCTGCAGGTGGCCGCGCCCGCGGCCCAGGCCTACGTGGCGCCCGCGACGCGGATCGAGCAGGACCTGGCCCGGCTGTGGCAGGAACTGCTGCAGCGCGAGCAGCCGGTCAGCGCACTGGATCATTTCTTTGAACTCGGCGGGCATTCGCTGCTGGCCATGCGCATGCTCGCGCGGCTGCGCCAGCAGCACGGCCTGAGCGTGCCGCTGAAAGCGCTGTTCACCCATCCGGTGCTGCGCGCCTTCGGCGAGATCGTCGGTGCAAGCGCCGGCGACGACAGCGCCTCGCTGCAGCCGGTGCCGCGCGACCGGCCGCTGCCGCTGTCTTCGTCCCAGCTGCGCCTGTGGTTCGTCGACCGCATGCTCGGCGGCAGCCTGCAATACAACCTGCAACTGGCCTTCCGCATCGACGGCGCGCTGGATCTGCAGGCGCTGCAGCTGGCTTATGCGGCGCTGGTGCAGCGCCATGAAAGCCTGCGTACGGTTTTCGTTTACGAAGACGGCCAGCCGCGCCAGAAAGTGCTGGCGCGCACGGCGCTGCTGGCGCGGCGCGACCTGCGCGCCGTGCCGGCCGCACAACAGGCGCAGCAACTGGACCTGCTGCTGCGCCAGGAAGTGCAGCGGCCGTATGCGCTGGACCGCGACCTGATGCTGCGCCTGAGCGTGCTGCAGCTGGCGCCGCAGCAGCATGTGCTGGTGCTGGGCGCGCATCACATCGCCGTGGACGGCAGCTCGCTCAGTGTGATCATGCAGGAGCTGGGCGCGCTGTATTCGGCCGCCGTGCGCAACGAAGCCGCAGCGCTGGCCCAGCTGCCGCTGCAATATGCCGACTACGCCGTGTGGGAGCGCGAACACCAGCGCAGCACGGCGATGGAAAAGCAGCGCCAGTACTGGAGCCGCCAGCTGGCCGGCCTGCCCACGGTGCACCAGCTGCCGCTGGACCGGCAGCGTCCGCCGCAGCCGGGCGTCGCCGGCAGCAATGTCAGCCATGTGCTGCCCGCGCAACAGGTCGCGGCCTTCCAGCGCCTGTGCCAGGAGCAGGGCGCGACGCTGTTCATGGGCCTGCATGCGCTGTATTCGCTGCTGCTGGCACGGCACAGCGGCGAGCGCGACATCGTCATTGGCACGCCGGTCGCCAACCGCAGCCGCGAGGAAATCAGCGGCCTGGTCGGCTGCTTCATCAACACCCTGGTGCTGCGCAGCGACCTTTCCGCGCCGCGCAGCTTCCGCGAGCTGCTCGACCACAGCCGCAGCGTCGCGCTGGATGCCTTCAGCCACCAGGAGGTGCCGTTCGAGCACCTGGTCGAGCTGCTGCAGCCGGAACGCAGCCTTGCGGTGAGCCCGCTGTTCCAGATCCTGCTGGTGCTGCAGGACGGCGAGAGCACGGCGCTGAAGCTGGACGGCTGCGAGGTCGGCGCGCTGCCGCAGTCGACCATCACGGCGCAGTACGAACTGACCCTGCAGGCCACGCCGACCCCCGACGGCCTCGCACTGGACTGGCTGTACGCGACGGAGCTGTTCGACGCGGCGACGATAGAACGCCTGGCCGAGCATTTCGGCCACCTGCTGCACAGTGTCATCGCGCAGCCGGACGAACCGATCTGGCGCCTGCCGCTGCTGGGCGAGGCCGAGCGCGACACCTTGCTGCGCGGCTGGAACGCGACCGAGGCGCCCTGGCCGTCGCAGCGCTGCCTGCACGAATGGGTGGCGCAGCAGGCCGCCGCGACGCCGGACGCGATCGCGCTGGACTGGAATGAAGTGCGCCTGGACTACGCGACCCTGAACCGGCGCGCGAACCAGCTGGCGCATCACCTGCGCGGGCTGGGCGTGGCGACCGAGCGCGTGGTCGGCGTGTGCCTGGAACGCAGCGCGGACCTGATCGTCGCGCTGCTGGCCGTGCTCAAGGCCGGCGGCACCTATGTGCCGCTGGATCCGGATTACCCGGCCGACCGTGTC
The DNA here is from genome assembly GCF_024437735.1 of Tahibacter harae. Lineage (GTDB taxonomy): Bacteria > Pseudomonadota > Gammaproteobacteria > Xanthomonadales > Rhodanobacteraceae > Tahibacter > Tahibacter harae. Next base: position 26,232 of record NZ_JANFQO010000002.1, read on the forward strand.
GCCTTCATGCTCAGCGACAGCGGCGCGCGCTGGGCGGTGACGCAATCCAGGCTGCAGGCCCTGGTCAGTGTCGAGGGCGTACAGCCGGTGGTGCTGGATGCGCCGGAGACCCCGGCGTTGCTGCAGCAGTCGGCGAATACGGATCCGCCGCGCCTGGCCGATGGCGGCCCGCACAACCTGGCCTATCTGATCTACACCTCGGGTTCCACCGGCGTGCCCAAGGGCGTGTGCATCGAGCACCGCAACGCGGTGGCGATGGTGTCCTGGGCGCATTCGCTGTTCACGGCCGAGGAACTCTCAGGTGTGCTCGCGGCGACCTCGGTGTGCTTCGACCTGTCGATCTTCGAGATCTTCGTGCCGCTGTGCCGGGGCGGCCGCATCATCGTGGTCAACAACGCGCTGGATTTCGGCGGCATCGCGCGGGCGCGGGACCTGACCCTGATCAACACCGTGCCCTCGGCGATCAAGGTGCTGGTGGAAGAAGGGCAGGTGCCTGCCAGCGTGCAGGTGGTGAACCTGGCCGGCGAAGCGCTGCCGGGGGCGCTGGTGCAGGCGATCTACCGCACCACGCCGGTGCGCGCGGTGTACAACCTGTACGGGCCTTCGGAAGACACGACGTATTCCACCGGCGCGCTGATCGGCCGCGACGAACCGCGCGAGCCGGTGATCGGCCGTCCGCTGTCCAACGGCCAGGTCTATGTGCTCGATGCGCAGCGCCAGCCGGTGCCGATCGGCGTGGTCGGCGAGATCTATGTCGGCGGCGCCGGTGTCGCGCGCGGCTACTGGAACCGGCCGGAGCTGACCGAGGAACGCTTCACACCGGATCCGTTCCGCACCGAACCCGGTGCGCGGCTGTATCGCACCGGCGACCTGGGCCGGTGGCGGGCCGATGGCGAACTCGAATACGCCGGCCGCATCGACCACCAGATCAAACTGCGCGGCTTCCGCATCGAACTGGGCGAGATCGAGGCGCGGCTGCGCCAGCACGAAGCGGTCAAGGATGTCGTGCTGGTGGCCATGCCCGATGCCCAGGGCGAGAAACAGCTGGTCGCCTATGTGGTGCCGCCCGAAGGCATGGCGGCAAGCGCGGCGCTGGTGGCGCAGTACAAGAGCTATCTGCGCGAACACCTGCCCGAATACATGGTGCCGGCGCAGTTCCTGCTGCTGGATGCGCTGCCGCTGACGCCCAACGGCAAGGTCGACCGCAAGGCCCTGCCCAGGCCGCTCGCCGAGGCCGCCGACAGCGTGCAGTTCGTCGCCCCCGAAGGCGAATGGGAACAGCGCATCGCCAGCCTGTGGCAGGACGTGCTGCAGCGTAGCGAACCGGTCAGCGCGACGGCGAATTTCTTCGCCCTCGGCGGGCATTCGCTGCAAGCCACGCGCCTGCTTGCACGCCTGCGCCAGCAGGACGGCATCGACATGCCGCTCAAGGCGCTGTTCGTACAGCCCGTACTGCGCGACTTCGCCCGCCGCGTGGCCGAACAGGGCCAGAACACGGCCCGCGTCGCCGTGGCGGCCCAGGTCCGCAGCGGCTGGCAGCCGCTGTCCTCGGCGCAGCGCCGCTTGTGGTTCATCGACCAGCTCGAAGGCGGCAGCGCACACTACAACCTGCAATCCAGCTTCCGCATCGACGGCGAACTGGACCTGCCGCGCCTGCAGCAGGCGCTGGATGCACTGGTGCAGCGCCATGCCAGCCTGCGCACGGTCTATGCCGTGCGCGACGGCAGCCCGCGCCAGCAGGTCCGCGACGCCGCCGCCGTCACGCTGCAGCAGCACGACCTCAGCACACTGGCCGACGACGCACGCCAGGCGCAGGCGACGCGCCATCTGCAGGACGACGCCTTGCAGGTGTTCGACCTCAGCCGCGACACCTTGCTGCGCGCCGGCCTGCTGCGGCTGGGACCGCAGCAGCAGCTGCTCTGGCTGACCCTGCATCACATCGCCGCCGACGGCTGGGCCCTGGACATCGTGTTCCAGGAACTCAGCGCGCTCTACGTCGGCGCGCCGCTGGCCGCGAACAACCTGACCTACGCCGACTACGCCGCGTGGGAAAACGACCGGCGCAACAGCGAGGATCACGCGCAGGATCTGCGCTACTGGACCCGGCGCCTGGCCGGCCTGCCCAGCGTGCACAACCTGCCGCTGGACCGGCCGCGGCCGCCGCAGCAGGGCACGGCCGGCGCCAGCCTGCACACTACGCTGGATCCGGCCGCGACAGCGGCATTGCGCCGTCTGTGCCAGCAGCACAATGCCACCGTGTTCATGGGCCTGCATGCGCTGTTCGCGCTGCTGCTGGCCCGGCACAGCGGCGACAGCGACATCGTCATCGGCACGCCGGTCGCAAACCGGGAACAGGGCGAACTGGCCGGCATCGTCGGCTGCTTCGTCAACACCCTGGTACTGCGCAGCGATCTTTCCGCCGGACTGAGTTTCCACCAGTTGCTGGCGCAGACCCGCAGCAACCTGCTCGAAGCCTATGCCCACCAGCGCCTGCCGTTCGACGACCTGATCGAACACCTGCAGCCGGCGCGCAGCCTGGCCTACAACAGCCTGTTCCAGATCGCGCTGTCGCTGCAGCGCGGTGCCGCAGCGGCTGCGCTGGCCCTGGACGGCACCGTGGCCGAGGCGCTGGCGCCGCAGACCTATACCACCAAGTTCGAACTGACCCTCGACGCGGTCGAATGGGAGGACCGCATCGAACTGGCCTGGGTCTACAGCACCACGCTGTTCGATGCCGACAGCATCGCCCGCCTGGCCGGCCACTTCGAGGTGCTGCTGCGCGGCGCGACGGCCGAGCCCGAACGCAACGTGCATGCGCTGGGCCTGCTCACGGCAGACGAATGGCGCGTGCACGAGTCGGTCTGGAACGGCACTGCCGCCGCCTACGACAGCGACACGCCGATCCACCAGCAGTTCGCACGCCAGCGCGCGCTGGCGCCGGACGCACCGGCCGTGGCCCAGGGCCCGATCTGCCTGAGCTACGACCAGCTGGACCGCGCCGCCAACGGACTTGCCCACGAATTGATCGCGGCCGGTGCCGCGCGCGGCAGCGTGATCGGCGTGCTCGCGGCCCGTTCGCCGGAGCTGATCGCCGCCGCATTGGCCATCTTCAAGATCGGCGCGATCTATCTGCCGCTGGATCCGGCCTACCCGGACGCGCGCCTGGCCTTCATGCTGGCCGACTCCGCCGCCGCCGTGGTGCTGGTGCAGCCGGCGCTGCGCGGCCGCGCCGCCCTGGCCGGCGCCGCTTCGCTGCCGCTGCCGCCGGCCGGGGAAAGCGCCGCCGGCGGCGAGCTGCCGTGGCAGGGCAGTGCGCACGACACGGCCTACGTCATCTACACCTCGGGCTCCACCGGCCAGCCCAAGGGCGTCGCCGTCAGCCATGCGGCACTGTCCAATCTTTGCCAATGGCACAAACAGACATTCCGCATGGATGGCGACAGTGTCGCCAGCCATATGGCCAGCATCGGCTTCGATGCTTCGCTGTGGGAGGTGTGGCCCTGTCTGCTGGCCGGCGGCTGCGTAGTGGCGGTCAGCGACGAGGAACGCGCGACGCCGGGCCTGCTCGATACGTTGCTGGAACGCCACCGCGTGACCCACAGCTTCCTGCCGACCGGCCTGCTCGAACTCATGGCCGGCCTCGGCGCATTCGCCAGCCCGCACCTGCGCTACGTGTTCACCGGCGGCGACAAGCTGCAGCGCTACTGCCTGCCGGCAAACTGCCGCGCCGAACTGGTCAATTGCTACGGTCCCACCGAAGCGGCCGTGGTCAGCAGCAGCTACGTGGTACGGCCGGATTCGCCGGCCCCGCCGCCGATCGGCCTGCCGATCAGCAACGGCTCGCTGTACGTGCTCAACCGCGCGCGCCAGGTGCAGCCGGCCGGGGTCGCCGGGGAGCTGTATATCGGCGGCGACAACCTGGCCCTGGGCTATGTCGGTGCACCGCAGCTGACGGTCGAGCGCTTCCAGCCGGTGGCGCTGGACGGTGTGCCGCGGCGGCTGTACCGCAGCGGCGATCTGGTGCGGCGCCGGGCTGACGGCAACATCGATTTCCTCGGCCGCATCGACGACCAGGTCAAGGTCCGCGGCTTCCGCATCGAACTGGGCGAGATCGAAGCGGCCCTGGCCGCGTTGCCGGCCGTCAGCGCCGCCTTCGTCATGCTGCGCGAAGACGAGCCGGGCCTGCGCCAGCTCGTGGCCTATGTGGTACCGGCCGATGCGGCCGCCGCCGACGCGGCGGCGCTGCGCGCGGCGCTGGCGCACAGCCTGCCGGAATACATGCTGCCGACAGTGCTGTTCCTCGACGCACTGCCGCTGACGGCCAACGGCAAGGTCGACCGCCAGGCGCTGCCGGCGCCAGCCGGCAGCAGCGCCGATGCGGCGTACGAGGCTCCGGCCGGCGCGGTGGAGGAGCAGCTGGCGGCCATCTGGCGCGAGCTGTTCGGCCGCGAACAGATCAGCGCGGCGGCGAATTTCTTCGCCTTGGGCGGCCATTCGCTGCTGGTGATCCGGCTGATCCACGCCGTGTCCGCGCAGCTGGGCGCCACGCTCAGCGTGCGCGACGTGTTCCAGCATCCCAGCCTGCGCGAGCTGGCCGGCCTGATCGGGCAGGGCGCAGCGGGCGAGGGCGGCCTGGTGCATGTGCCGCAGCAATCCTCGGCGCCGCTGACCCTGAGCCAGTTCCGCGTCTGGTACGTGGAGCAGGTGCGCGGCGCCACCGACGAGCACAACATGCCCACGGCGCTGCGCTGGCAGGGCCGCATCGACGCGGCGCTGCTGCAGCGCGCGCTGGATCACCTGGTCCGCCGCCACGACGCGCTGCGCACCGGACTGCGCCTGGACGGCGCGCAGCCGCAGCTGCAGGTGGCAGAAGCGGCCGTGTTTCCGCTGCAGGTGCGCGATCTGCGCAGGCTGGCGCCGGAGCAGCGCGCGGCCGAAGCACAGCAACTGGCGCGGCAACATGCCGCCGCGCCGTTCGACCTGGCCCAGGCGCCGCTGGCCGCGGCATTGCTGCTGCAATTGGACGAGCAGGACTTCCGCCTGCAGCTGAATTTTCACCACGCCATCTTCGACGGCTGGTCCTTCGGCCTGTTCCACGACGAGCTGATCGCCAGCTACGAGGCCTTCGCCGCCGGCACGGAACCGGCGCTGGCAAAGCCCGAATTTACCTATCTGGATTTTTCCCATTGGCAACAGCGCTGGCTGGCCGGGGCCGAGGCGCAGCGCCAGGCCGCGTTCTGGCGCGGCTACCTGCAGGATTGTTCCGAGCAGATCGCGCTGCCCGGGCTGCGCGGCCTGCGCCGCGATGCCGGCGAGGCCGGCACGCGCCTGACCGCGCGTATCGACGGCGCCGTGCGCGAACGCCTGCTCGCGCTGGCCCGGCAGCACCGCGGCAGCCTGTTCAACGTGCTCTACAGCGGCTTCGCCCTGCTGCTGGCGCGCCTGTCCGGCCAGGACGACCTCACTATCGGTATCCCGGTCAACGGCCGTCATGTCGGCGGCACGGAGCGGCTGCTGGGCAACTTCCTCAACAACCTGCCCGTGCGCAACCGCGGCGGCCTGGAACACAGCTTCGCCGGCTATCTCGACGCGCAGACACAGAACCTGGCCGATGTGCTGTCGCACCAGGATTATCCGTTCGAGAAGATCCTGGAACTGGTGCCGCGGGCGCGGGCCAAGGACAGCACGCCGCTGTTCCAGGTGTTCTTCAACATGTTCAGCCTGCCGCCGCCCCAGGTGCAGGCGCAGTCCTTCCGCCAGCAGATCGAGGAGGCTCCGGAGATCGAGGCCAAGTTCGACCTGACCCTGTACGTGGTCGACAGCGCCGACGGCGTGGAGCTGACCTGCCACTACGCCCGCGGCGCCTTCGCCCGCGACAGCATGGCGCAGATGCTGCGCCAGTACGTGTTTCTGCTGGAGCAGATCGCGGTGGATGCGGAACAGCCCTGCCTGGCCTATTCGCTGCGCGCCGGCGGTCCGGCCGAGCGCACGGATGAACTTCAGGCCGCGCGCTTCTGGCCAGGTCCGGTGCACGAGGTGTTCCTGGCCCGCGCCGCGCAGACGCCCGCGGCGGTTGCGATCGAGGAACAGGGCCAGCAGTGGAGCTATGCCGAACTCGCCGCCAGCGTGCGCGCGCTGGCGGCGCAGTTGCAGCGGGCCGGCGTCGGCAAGGGCGACGTGGTCGGCATCGTCGCCGCCCGGCGCGGCTGCATGGTCGCCGGCGTGCTGGCGACCCTGGCCACCGGCGCGGCCTTCTCGCTGCTGAATCCGGAATATCCGGTCGAGCGCGTCTGCGTGCTCGCCGACATCGTCGCGCCGCGGCAGATCCTGTTCGCGGGCGATGCGGGCAGTTTCTCGCCGCAGCTGGAACAGCGCCTGGCCGCCTCTTATCCCTGCCTGTGGCTGCCGGCGCGCAAGCCCGCCGATACCCGGGCGTCCGCGGATTTCACGCCCGTGCCCATAGCGCCGGACCAGCCGGCCTGCCTGACCTTCACCTCGGGCACCACCGGCATTCCCAAGGCCGTGGCCGGCATCCACATCGGCCTGGCCGGCTACCTGCACTGGGTGCCGCAGTGGCTGGAGATCACGCCGCGGGACCGCTTCAGCATGTTCTCCGGCCTGGGCCACGACCCCATCCAGCGCGACATGTTCGGGCCGCTGTGCACCGGCGCGACCCTGGTCATCCCCGACGCCGACGTGTTCGCGCCGCAGCTGCTGGCGCAGTGGCTGAAGCAGAACGCGATCAGCTTCGTCCATATGACGCCGGCCATGTCGCAGATCCTCTGCGCCACGGACGAGACCGCGTTCGAGCACCTGCGCGTGACCTTCCTCACCGGCGAGAAGCTGCACAGCGACGCGGTCGCGGCACTGCTGCGCTTCAATCCGGCCATGCGCATCCTCAACTCCTACGGCACCACCGAGACGCAGCGCGCAGTGACCTATTTCGAGGCCTCGGAACTGCGCGGCTACGACGGCGTGATTCCGGCCGGCGAATCGGCGCCCGACGCGGTACTGCGTGTGCTCAACGCCGCCGGCACGCCGTGCGGACTGGGCGAGATCGGCGAGCTGTTCCTGGAAAGCCATCACCTGTCCATGGGCTACCGCAACGACGCGGCGCTGACCGCGAATGTGCTCAGCGATCTTGGCGGCGGCCTGCGCCGCTACCGTACCGGCGATATCGGCTGCCGCCTGCCGGGCGGCATGGTGCTGTGCCTGGGACGCAAGGACGGCCAGACCAACATCCGCGGCTTCCGCGTCGAGACCGGCGAGATCGAGACCCACGCGCGCCGCGTACCCCAGGTCAAGGATGCGGTCGTGGTCGCACTGCCCAAGGTCGCCGGCGGCGAGCTGTTCCTGGTGGCCTACGTCGTGCGCGACGACGAGCGCACCAACGCGCGCAACCTGCGCGCGGCCGTGGCCGAACACCTCGCCGCGCAGCTGCCGAACTACATGGTGCCGTCGGCGATCGTCGTCATCGACGGCCTGCCGCTGACGCCGAACGGCAAGCTGGACCGGCGCGCGCTGCCCGAGCCGGCCTGGGGCGAGGCGGCGTCCTATGAGCCGCCGGCCACGCCGATGGAAGCGGAACTCGCGGCGATCTGGGCCGAGGTGCTGCGCCTGGAGCGGGTCGGTGTGACCGACAACTTCTTCGAGATAGGCGGGCATTCGGTACTGCAGGTGCTGTTGCTGAGCCAGATGCGCAAACGGCTCAACCTGCGCTTCAACCTGACCGAAGTGATCGGCTGCGCCACCATCCGCGCGCAGGCCGCCGTGCTGGCCCGTCACGCATGAGGGTGTTCGTCCTGGCGCTGGGTTCCGGCGGCGATTTCTACCCGCTGCTGGCCAGCGCCATCGGCCTGGCTGCACGCGGCCACACGGTCACGGTGCTGGCCGGCGACTGGCACGAACCCAGCGTGCGCGCGGCCGGGCTGGATTTCCACCCGGTGCTGAGCAGCGAGGAATTCGCCAGGATAGGGCCCATGGCCCAGTCCCTGGCCACGCCCGGCGGCACCTGGGTGGCGTTCTTCCAGCACGGCGTGATGCCGACGGTGGCGCCGGTCTACGACTACGTGGCCGCGCGCGTGGAGCCGGGAAACACCTTGCTGGTCGCGCCGGTGCAGGGCATAGGCCTGCGCCTGATCGAGGAACGCTTCGGCGTGCCGCTGGTGACCCTGCTGCTGCAGCCGCGCGTGCACGACTGGGACCAGACCAACGACGAAGCCACCCGGCGCTTCGATGCGATGTACGGTCCGCTGATCAACCGTCACCGCCGCCGCTACGGCCTGCCGCCGCTGGGCCGCTCGTTCAAGGGCTGGATGGTGGACACGGCGCGCATGGTCGGCCTGTTCCCGGCCTGGTTCCTGAGCCCGCAGGTCGACCTGCCCAACCAGGGCCGGCTCAGCGATTTCGTGCTGTTCGATCCGGCCCCGGCGCAAGCCACGCCGCCCCAGCTCGATGCCTTCCTGGCGCGCCACGATGCGCCGCTGGTGTTCACCTACGGCACGGCCAACCGGGCAGTGGCGGAGTTCTTCGCCGCGGCGGCGCAGGCCTGCGGCGAACTGGGCCGCGCCGCCGTGTTCCTGACGCCGCACCGGCACCTGCTGCCCGATCCCTTGCCGCCGCATGTGCTACAGCTGGACTATGTTCCACTTGCAGCATTGTTGCCTTATTCCGAATGCCTGATCCACCACGGTGGCATAGGCACCTGTGCCCAGGCCCTGCGCGCCGGTATCGCCCAGGTCATCGTGCCCGGCGCGTTCGACCAGTACAGCAACGCCGTGCGCGTCGAGGCCCTCGGCGTCGGCAAGGCGCTGGCGCCGCACCTGCTGAACGCGGCCAGCCTGGCCGGGGTGCTGCGCGGCGCGCTGGACGACCCGGCTGTCGCCGCACGCTGCCGCGCCGTGGCCGCGCGCTTTGCGCCGGGCGACGGGGTGGAGCAGTGCTGCGAAGCGATCCTGGAACTGGCCGGCCGCATGCCTGAACGCCGCTGAGGTATCCGTCCGCCTGCGCCCGCGGCCATTGCCGGGCGGGCAGGGCGGTCGGCGCATCGTTTCCGTTTCAGTCGCCGCCTTCGTACAGCAGCAGCTCCATCGCGCCGCTCGCGGTATTGACGATGCCGTCGCTGAGCCCCACCGCCTTGGCGCGCATGAAGGTGCCGCCGTAGCGGCCGCCGAAGGTGAAGATGCCCCAGATCAGGTCGTGCTCGACCACGCCAAGGTCCGAATCGGCGAACAGGATGCGGCCCGGCGCGCAGTATTCCTGCACCAGCCAGCCGCCTTCGGCCAGGTGGCGCTGCACCAGCTCATCCCATTCCGCCGCGTCGGTGTTGCGGCCGAGGATGACGTCGCGGCCGCCGAAGGATTCGGCTTTCTTCAGCACCAGCAGCGGCTGCTGCTCGCGCAGCAGCTGTCGCAATGGCAGGCGCCGCCCGCGCCAGGGCACTTCGGTATCGGTCAGGCGCGCGGTCCAGGGAATGAACTCGCGGATGATCGCGCTCTCGCGCGCATCGAGCAGGCCGCGTTCGCAGCATTCATGCGCCAGCGCGAACTGCTTCTTGGTGTCGAGCAGGGCGTGGAACGGACTGTCCGGAAAGACCAGGCGCCCCTTGAGATAGGACTCCGACAGCAGCCGGTAGGTTTCCTCGGGCACATGCACCGCGGACGGGAACGAGAACAGCACCGCGTCGACCAGTTCGCCGTCGTAGCGCGTGTCGCCGTTGGCGTCGAAGCTGAAGCGGCCGAAGTCGGTGAACACGGTCAGCTTGCCGGCGGCGAGTTCGGCCGGCTTGAGCGCGTCGTAGCCCTGCTGCATGCATTGCTGCAGGTTGGCTTCGTCCGGCTGCGGCACGAAGGAATACAGCAGCACATTGCCGGTGGGCGGCCGCTGCGAGCGCCGCAGCATCGCGGCGATCAGCGAACGGAACTGGGTGTCGAACACGGAGTGGCGCTTGATCGGCAATGCCGCGCTGACCGCATAGCGCTGCAGCGCGGCGTTGACGCCAGGCTCGGCCCAGTCCAGCTGGAAGCCGCCGGCCGCCGAAGTGCAGTTGATCTCCAGCAGGCGCAGGCCGTCGGCATTGATGACCGCGTCATAGCGCGCATGCAGCTCGCGCGGATCCACCGGCTGGTGGCGCAGGATGTCGTACAGCACGGCGGGCACGCCGTAGAAATCGCTGAAGGCCTGGCTGTCGTTGCCGAAATACTGGCGCATGGCCTTGAACAGGATGCGCGGAATTTCCTCCACCACGGTGCCGAAGCGGCGGCGGGCGAAATCCTTGTCCACGATCAGCGGCCAGGCGCCGAACTTGATGGTCCAGGTATGCAGGAAGGAGGGCAGCAGCGGGTCGTTCAGCCGCAGGCGTTCGGCGCGCATCGCCGGGTTGCGCTGGATTTCCGCATTGAGCAGCGTGTTCAGTCGGGAGAACTCGCCCTCAAAGGTGCGCGAACGCTTTTTCCGCTCGGTTTCCTCCAGCACGATGAATTCGGTCGCGCCGTTGGCCGAGTTGATGACGCCGCTGCCGCCGCCGGCCGCCCGCGCGCGCACGAAGGCGCCGGCGTAGCGTCCGCCGAAGGCGAAGAAGCCCCAGATCACATCGTGCGGAGCCAGGCCGCTGTCCTGCGCGCACAGCAGCTCGCGCGCCGGCGGGGTGTAGGCCTGGGCGATCCAGTCGCCGTCGCCCAGCGCGCGATCCAGCGCCGCGGCCCAGACCGCCGCACTGACGAAGCGGCCGACAAACACGTCCTTGCCGCCGAACGAGGATGCACGCTTGAGCACCAGCTGCTCGCGGTGACGGCGCAGCAGCACGGGCAGGGCAGCGCTGTCGCCGTTCCAGCTGGCCGTGGCGCGGCTGACCCGCGCAGTCCACGGCACGTGGCGACGCACGAGTTCGGCATCCGTCGTGGACAGCCTGCCGTCGCGCAGACATTCATGCAGCACCGCGAACAGGCGCTTGTCGCCGAGCACGCGGTAGAAATGCGCATCGGCGGTGACCAGCTGGTTGCGCAGGCGCGCGGCAGTCAGGCGTTCGTAGAACGCATCCGACAGCTCGCCTTCGGCGGCGAAGGAGAGCAGCACCACGTCGACGCGCTGGCCCTCGTGGCGTACCGCATCGCTGCCGAACACGATGGCGTCGGCGCGGGTGCAGACCAGGATTCGGCCCGCGGCGAACTGCGCCGGCCTCACCTGATCGTAGACCGCCTGCAGTTGGTGCCGGAAATCCTCCAGCGCCGCCGGCGCGAAGCGCGCATCTGCATGCACCAGCACATTGCCGACAGCGCCCGCCGGCGCCTGCGCCTGCAGGCGCTCGAAGGCGTGCCCCAGCATGGCCGCGAACACCCCGCGATAGCGCACGTTCCAGTCGCCGCCCAGGCTGTTGAGACGCGCTTGCACGCCGGCGGCGAGCCAATCGTGCAGCCATCCGCCGATCGAGGAACAGCAGTTGAGTTCCAGCAGCTGCACGCCCGTGTCGGCCACTACCGCGTCGTAGCGGATCAGCGTCTCGGCCGGATCGGGCGGCGATTCGCGCAGCGCCGGCAGCAGGCCGGCCGGCCAGCCGAAATATTCCGAGAAAGCCTCGCCGTCGTCGCCGAAATGCAGGCCTATTGCACGGTACATCAGCCCGGGCAGCGCCTGCAGCAGGGGTTCTATCTCGTTGCGCAGCGTGGCGGCCGGCAGGAACACCGGCCAGGCGCTGACCGGGAAGGCGTAGCCGCGCAGGAACAGCGGCACGTCGGCGGCACGCAGGTCCAGGCCGTCGCCGGTCTGCGCGCTGCGGCCGGCGAGTGCGGCCGCGAGGCGCTGGGCGGGCGGTTCGGCGGCGCGCTCGACCTGGTCCAGCACCAGGAATTCGGTCGCGCCGTTGGCGGAATTGATCACGCCGCGGCTGATGTCGCAGCGCCGCGCGCGCACGAATGCGCCGCTGTAATCCATGCCGGCGGCGAACAGCCCCCAGATCAGCTCGTGCGGCGCCAGCCCCTGCAGGCTGTCATGCAGTTCCATGCGGCCCGGCGCGCAGTATTCCTGCACGATCCAGCGGCCCTGCTGCAGGCAATCCTGCACTACCCGGGCCCAGTCCTCCGGCTGGTGCTGCCGTCCCACGAACACGTCCTGGCCGCCGTAGGAGTCGGCCAGCTTGAGCACGAACTGTTCGCGCTCGCCGAGCAGCAGCTGCTCCAGCGGCGCGGTCTGCCCGCGCCAGCTGACCTGGCCCGGACGCAGCAGCGTGCTCCAGGGCACGTAGCGCTGGGCCAGCGCGATGTCGGCCGTATCGAGCAGGCCGTCGCGGCAGCATTCGTGCACCAGGGCAAACATGCGCTTGTCGCCGATCACGGTATGGAACGGGCTGTCGGGATAGACGATGCGGCCGCGCAGATAGGCATTGTTCAAGGCATCCGCGACTTCCCGCGGCACGCCCGATACCGGCGGGAAGCACATCACGACGGCGTCCATGCGCTGGCCTTCCACGATCACGTCGCCGCTGCGCGGAAAGCTGATCTCGCTGAAGTCGGTGAACAGGAAAATGCGCGCCTGCGGCCATTCCGCCGGCTTGCAGCCGTCATAGACCTGCTGCAGGTAGCGCTGCAGCGGCTCGCGTCCTTCCGGCGTGTTGGCAAAGCAGTGCATCAGCACATGGCCGCCGCGGCGCCCGCCGTTGCGCCGGCGCATGTTCTCCACCAGCAGGCGCAGCAGCGACTCGGCAGGGGTGGCCTCGGCCACGCCCCAGGCCGCACTGCGCGGATCGCGCGCGAGCAGCTCGCGCATATGCGGATAGATAAAGTTGCCGACCTGCCAGCCGCCGCAGGAGGTGCCGGCGTTGAGTTCCAGCAGCTTGAAATCCTGGCCGTCGAACACCGCGTCGTAACGGACATGGACATCGCGCGGATCCACCGGCAGATGGAGCAGGACTTCGTACAAATCGGCGGGCCAGCCGAAGTAGGCCTCGAAGGCGCTGCTGTCCTCGCCGAAGCGCGCACGCAGCGCGGCATAGAAGATGCGCGGGATATTGGCGGCGATAGGCCCGATCAGGCGCCTGCTTTCGACAGGATCGAGGAAGATCGGCCAGCAGCTGAAGGCGTAGTAGCCGCCGCTCAGATAGGGAACCAGGTGTTCGGGATCGAGACGGGCGTCACTGGGCAGAGCGCCGCTCCGAAGCAGCTCGGCCAGCTCGCGGTTCTGGGGGGACAGCAAGCGGAGTACTCCTATGGGCTTGTCCACGACTATACCGCAAGCGATTGCCCGCCCAGGAGATTGCCTGGCGGCCGATGCCGCGGTGCAGGCCGCTGCCAGGCACCGCGCCGCCCGGTCCGGATCACCGCGCCCGGGTCGCCGCCTTGTGGAACAAACAACCAGTGTCCAGCCCGCTGATTGCCGTTCGATGACCCGCGCGTTCCGCCGCACGCTTTGATAGTGCCGCCTGCCGCGCCGGAATGGCCGCGGCACGTGTGCCGCACCCATGCCAGGTGGGCATGCAGACCGGCCGCTCTAGGCCCACAGGCTGAAAGAAATTCACGCAGGGCAGGCAGGCGCGGCCGTCAGCTCCGCGCGATACATACGCCTCGCACGAATTTTGTGCGCCATTGCGCAAATGCGGCTTATGAGAAGCGCCATTCAGCAGCGTGAAAATGCAATAAGCGTAACGTGTATTTAATTTTAAAAATGTATGATACGCGCGCCTCAGGGGGGCACTGTAGTCCGTACTGCGATTCAACCCTCACTGTCTGGAGTCTCAACTAATGTCTTTCCGTGTATCGATCCTCGCCCTTGCCCTGGTTTCCGGTTCGGCTTTCGCGCAGCAGTCCACCCTGATCGAAGGCAAGCGCCTCGTCAGCGATGGCCTGTATGAGCAGAAGTCGGAAGACGGCGCCTCTTTCGTCGCTGTGAATGCCGCCGGGCATCGTGCGCTGCACGACCGTATGGTCGCGGATCGCGCCCTTATGGAGAAAACCTACGCCGTGGACGGCATTTCGGCTACCGAACGCGGTTCGCTTGAGCAGATGGACATTGCCATCTCCAAGCTGGCTCCGTCGTTCTCCGCCAAGGCCAGCCAGAGCGACTCGGGCGTGTGCGGCACCACCGCCGTGCACACCAGCGCCAGCTCGACCGGCGGCACCACCGCCAGCTCCTACGCCGCCGCCGACGCGGCCGGCCCGGAAGTGGCGACCTCCAACTACGCCTTCGCCACGATGGGCGTGACCTACGACCAGGCTGCGACGACCGGTTCCACCCCGGCCATTGCCAGCGGCACCAACCCGCGCGTCTGCATCTCGGTCGGCTTCGCCACCGTGACCTGTCCGACCGCGACCACCCCGGAAGCCAGCGCCTACGCGATCTCGTATCGCTATTTCGGCCCGGCCTGCCAGGTGCAGTAATCGGCTGAAGCTGGTGCAGGTTGCAAGAAAAGCACGGGCTTGCCCGTGCTTTTTTTGTGGGCTCGTGTCCGCCGGGCCGTGGGGCGTGTCGGGCGTTTTCATCATGAGTGCCGCCGTTTTCTTGGGGCTGCTTCTGAATGCCGCCGGCCCCGACGTGTCATTTCCGGGACGAAACAGCAAGCAGGGCGGCTGGCTGCAGCCAGGCGTACCGGATGCCGGTACATCGGCGAACCGACCGGTGGACAGGCTTGTCGCGGCGCCGGGACAGCGACGCTGCGAGCCTGAAGAGTAGGCGGGACGGCCGGCGGTGAACCGGACACGGCGTGCGGGCACAGGCCAATCATGTACCTGCAGGGAGCTTGCCGTCACGATGCACTTTGTATTGACCCGCATTTGCCATGCGCCGGCCGGGACTGATCTGCCCGGATCGCTGCGCAACAGCGGAGCAACCCAGAACGGCGGGCTTCTCGCCGGCTGCCGAATTTTCCTGCGAATGGCTGGGTGGAAGAGAGCGAGTGTCGATTTCAAGGTTGCCGGGGTCGCAGAGGTTGGTCATTCTTTATTTGACATAATATATATATTCGATCATTTATGGAGCATCGGAGTCGTCGGGCCGCACATACGCCTTGGCCCGCTGGACG
Source organism: Tahibacter harae (assembly GCF_024437735.1). Classification (GTDB taxonomy): domain Bacteria; phylum Pseudomonadota; class Gammaproteobacteria; order Xanthomonadales; family Rhodanobacteraceae; genus Tahibacter; species Tahibacter harae. The sequence goes on from NZ_JANFQO010000002.1 coordinate 41,239, forward strand.
TGTTCCTCGCCCTGCTGATCTCGTTCCTCGCCGACCTGGCCGTCAGATGCCGGCGGTCTTGCTGTAGTACGGTCTGCTGCGCATGTGCATCTGCATGCGCGCCAGGCAAGCCCGGCGGATTGATCTGAGTCAAGGCGCGCGTACCGGTTCGGCGGATGCTGGGAGCACCCCCGGTGCGTTGGAGAACCCTCGTGAAACTCGCTGGATTTCTGTTGTCGTGCAGCCTGCTTGCAGGCTGTGCGTCCTCCCCCGTCATTCACGTGCAGCGGGATCCCACCGTGGACTTCGGCCAATATCGGACGTTTGCCTGGAAGCAACTCCCGCCGATGCGCAATCCGCTGCTTCGGCAGCGGGTCGTGTCGGCCGTCGATGCCAGACTGGTGGCGAAGGGTTGGCGGGCCGTACCGGATGCGCAGGCCGATGTATTCCTGGTCGGCAACGTATCCACCCGGGAAGATGCCACGCTCAACTACTTCTACCAGGATACCGGCTGGGATGGCTGGCACTGGGGCGCACACGCGCTCGGCATGCAGCGCATCGAATTGCGCGTACTGCGCATCGGGACACTGGTGCTGGATGTCTTCGACGCCAGGACACTGCGTGCGATCTGGCGCGGTGTGGCACAGGGCTACGTGCCGGATTCGGAAGCGCGCAAGGACAGCGAGGCGATGGCGGCCGTCCAGCGGATGTTTCGCGATTTTCCCGAAGCGGCGCGTGAGCCCTAGCAGGCATCGAGCACCCGCCTACTTGTCGGCCAGCGCCAGGATGATCTCGAAAACGAACAGCAGCACGATGGCGATTTCCAGCAGTTCGGAGCGACGGCTGGAGGCTTCGTTGTACAGCGCGGCATAGGTGTCGCGGGCGATGGAAAGCTTACGGTGCACGCCGTCGGCCAGGGCGGGAACGCGGAACAAGTCCAGTGCCTTGCGGTACACTCGCGCGAGATGGACGTCCTCGGTGATCTGCAGCGAGGATTCGACGTTTCCGGTAAGCCGGGTCACTTCCGCTACCAGTCCGTGGATACGGCGCGCGAGCCGGGCGCAGCGGCGCGACGCCATCCAGGACATGCCGCGATGCGCATTGGCGATCATCGTATACATGCTGGCGAGTTCGGCATCCATCAGCGCATCGTAGTAGCGCATTTCCAGCAGCTGCGCATTGGCGATCTCCAGGATGTCGAGTATGTCCGTCTCGCCGCGGGGTTCCAGCACGACGGCCCTGTCGCGGGTGAGGACGACCAGATCGTCCTCGAAATATGAGTACGCATTCACGACCAGCTCCGCGCGCTGTGCGGGCGCCAACTGCCGCGCTTCGCCCGACAGCAGGCTGGCCAGATCGGCCCGTGCCCCGAAGCTCGCCGCATCCAGCGCGGGCTCCGTGCGATTCACAACCGCCACCAGGTAGTCCTCTTCCAGATGGCGCAGCGCGGGACGATGCAGCGCCGGACCGATCTCGTCGCGTACGGATCGCATGGCGGCCTGCCACACGGCTGAGCCGTCGATCGGGCCCAGGGCGCGGTCAAAGATATTGCATGCCGCAACGAATCCGTTCCAGCTCTCATCATGGACGTCGAGCTGTCCGATGAGCGTGACGGCACCGAAGTCGTAGAGTCTGGCGCTCATGCGCACCGGTTGCCGGACGCCGTCGATGTCGACTGCCGCATCCGGCAGGCGCAGCAGCAGCGGTGGCGACTGGAACGACAGTTCGTCGGCCGCCACGGACACGAAGCGGCTGCGTTGTCCGGGTTGACCGTGGCGTTCCAGCCAAAGTGTCTCGGCCAGCGACAGGTCGATCGCATCCGCGACATCGACCAGGCGATGTGCGATCAGGCTTCCGCTGACGATATGCGGCGAGTCCGGCATGCGGGGAGTTTACTCGTGACCCGGCTCGTGCCACACCGGCTGCACGCGATCGCCATCGCGGATCTCGTCGCCCGGGTAAAGCACGACCCGGTCTCCGGCGTCGAGGCCGCCGCGGATTTCCGCCCGCACCTCGCCCAGCCAACCGATATCCACCGCGCGCAAGACGGCGCGTCCATTCTTCACGAGGTATACGCGCCAGGCATCTGCCTCGCGGAACAGCGCGGAGATCGGCACGGTAAGGACCGCTTCGGCGCGCCACACGCCGAAGCGTGCATCGACACGGTAGCCGTCGCCCCAGCCCGCGGGAGCGTCCCCGAAATCCACAATGGCGAGCACGCGCTGTTCCTCGACGCCAACGGCGGAAACCTTGGTGAAGCCGCTGGGCTCGATGCGGCGCAGCGTACCCTGCACAGTACCGGCGCCGTCGGCCGCGCTCAGCCGCACCGGTGCGCCCGGCGTCAGCCGCAGGGCGTCGGCGGTGAGCAGTTCGACGATTACCTCCAGCTGCGACGGGTCGCCTATCTCGACAATCACCTGTCCGGCACGAACCGGGCCTGCACTTTCTATCGCACGCCGTATCACCACGCCGGCGACGGGTGCTGGCAACGCCATCGCCGCGGGAATCGCGGTGTTGCGTCCTTCCCAGCCCAACGGCGCGGCCAGGGCTTCCTTGCGATGGCGTGCTTCGCGTACGCCCGCAACCGCGCCGCGCAGGCGCGCCTGGGCGATGTCCAGAACAGTGCGCGCCTCTTCGCCGGACTGAGCGGACACTTGACCCGATTTGCCGAGGGTGGAGAGTCGCGCGGAGGTCCTGGATGCCTGGTCGCGCTGCGTCTTCGCGGCCGCGAACTCTTCCTCGGCGCGCCGCAGCGCGTCTTCGGCCGCGCGCAATTGCGCCTGCAGCGATTCGCGCGTCGCGGCATCCAGCAGCGCTCCGGCCTGCGGACGCAAGGTGGCGACGACGCTCCCCTCCTCCACCGCATCGCCGGGCTCGAGTTCGACACGATCGAGCAGGCCATCAAGCGGCGCTGCAATCGAATGGCGTTGCCTGAGCCGCGTGCGCCCTTCTTCATGGAAGCCGACCTCCAGCGCCTCGCGGCGCACTTCGCCGACGTCGACCGCGGCGGCGCGCGGCCACGCGGCCCACAGCACCAGCGCAAGCAGCACCAGCCCGCCCCATACGTACAGCGCCCGCGAACGGGAAGGCCTGCCTGCTGCCATGGCTCATTCCCTCGCCTTGAGCACGGCTACGAGGTCGAGCCGGTCCACGCGCCGCCGCAGGCCGAGGCCGCAGGCCAGGGCGCAGGCCAGCGAGACCGCGCCGGCGAACGCATGCGTGCGCAGGATGATGTAGTGCGGGATGCGGAACAGATCCGAATCGAAGCCCGCGGTCAGCAGCGCGGCCAGTCCGTGGCCGGCGGCGAAGCCGAGCGGCACCGCCGCCAGCGCCAGCAGCACGAGTTCGCCGACCAGCAGATAGGAAACCTCGCTGCGCGTGAATCCGAGGATGCGCAGGCTGGCCAGATCGCGCGATTGTTCCGACAGCGAGACACGCGCCGCACTGTAGACCACGCCCAGCGTGATCACGATGCCGAAGCTCGTCGCAATGAGCGTGAAGGTGAGAATGGTGTTGGCCATGCCGTCCTTGAAGTTGCGGATCGCAAGCCCGCGCTGGTCGATGCCGGCTACGTACGGGCGCCGGTCCAATGCCCGCAACACCGCCGGCTGCCGCCGGCGGTCGACGGCCAGCAGCCAGCCGGCATCCTGCAGCGAGCGCTCGAAGACGGCGTCGAACGTCTCCGCGTTCACATAGGCCTGGGCGCCGAAAGGCTCGCTTGTGGTGCCGACCAGTGGCAAGCCCACAGGCGGCGTGCGCGCATCGAGCGGGTCAATCAGGATCTCGTCGCCCGGCTGCGCGCCGATCATGCGCGCCAGATAGTCGGTGAGCAGCACGCCGCGCAGGGGGGCGGCGATCGGGCGCCCGTCTGAATCCAGCGTGCGGCGCAGCTGCGCGCCGTCGTCGAGCACGCGCACGGCGGTCCGGTAGTCCGCGGCGCGGAAGCTCACTTTCGCGGGCAACACGCGCACCGGCTCGACCTGCAGTACGCCGGTCAGGCGCTCCAGCTCGCGCTGCGCCGCGCGTCCGCGGGCTTGCACGGCATCGACCGCGATATCGTGCCGTTCGGTGCGCCGGAATTGCTGGTCGATCATCAGTTCGATGGCGTCGTTCTGGAAGCGGCCCATCATGATGATCGCGGTGCCGGACGCCAGGCCGAGCCACGTCAGCGCGCTGCGGATCGGCCGGCGCTGGAGATTGCGAAGGATGAAGCGGTGGGACTGGCCCAGCGGCAGCCGCTTGCGGCGCCCGGCGCGCCGCACCCACCGCGACGATGGCGCCTCGGCGCGCATTGCTTCGGCCGGTGCCAGACGTGCCGCCGAAATCGCCGGCAGCGCAGCACCAGCGACGGCGCCGGCCAGACTGACGAGTACGGCGATGCCGAGCAAGCTGGATGACAGGTGAAAGTCGATCCAGGGCAAGCGATAGAACTCACGGTACAGGTCGGCCATGCGCGCGCCCAGCAGCATGCCGCCTGCCACGCCGAACAGCGCCGCCATGCCGCCCGTGGCTAGAGCGAGCCCCGTGTAGTGCGCCGCGATGCGCCAGGTGCCGTAGCCGAACGCCTTCAGTGTGCCGATCTGTTCGCGCTGCGAGGCCACCAGCCGGCCCAGCACCACCTGCAGGATGAAGGCGGACACGGCAAGAAACACGACCGGAAAGGTGCGCGCCATGGTGTCGAGCTGGCGCAATTCCTCGCTGAGGTAACGGTGCGAACGCTGGTATTCGCGGCCGATGGCGCCGCGCCCTCCGTATCGGCGCAGCACGCGGTCGAGCGCCGCCAGTACGGCGGCCTCGCTGGCGCCAGGCTGCAAGGTGATGGCGACACTGTTGAATGCGCCGTCCAGGTCGGTGGCGGCGGCCAGCGTCTCGCGCGGCAGCCAGGCCACGGCGAAGCGCCGCGCATCGGGAAAAACGGCGGACGGATCCATCTGCGCGACATGTTCCGGCGAGGTGCCGATGCCCATAACGGTGAAGCGTTGCCGGCGCCCGTGCAACACCAGGGTCACCTCGCTGCCCACGCGCAGATGGTGCGCCTGAGCGAAGCCATCGCTCAGCACCGCGGCCCGCCGTTCACCCGGCGCCGGCAATCGTCCTTCGCGCAGATACACCGCATTGAGATTCGCGGAGTCGGGTTCGCCCAGGCTGACCGCCATGACGCGGATCGGTTCGCCGAAACCGGCGAGTTCCGCCCGTCCGGCTGCGAGCACGCGCGTGTCCACGGCGGCGACGCCGTCAATGTGCGCGATGCGTCTGGCCAGGGCTTCGGGCGCGCGTTCGACCTCGGCAAACACGTCGGCGAAGCGATAGCGGCCATAGAACTCCTCACGGCTTTCGCGCAGCGATTCCAGCGTGGCGCGCGCCATCACCAGGTTGGCTACGCCCACCGCGCCCACCATGGCCACGGCAAACAACGACAGCCGCAGCCGCCACAGGTCACGGCCGAGTTTGCGGCCCAGCATGCTCACCAGCTCAGCTCCGCCGCCGTGGCGCGCACCTCGTTGCGGGTCTCACCCACGATACGGCCGTCGGCCATGCGCAGGACGCGATGGGCCAGGCGCGCGATGTCGGCGTTGTGCGTGATGACCAGCGTCGTGGTCCCGTAGTCCCGGTTCACCTTCTCCAGCGCGGCCAGCACGCGGACGCCTGTAGCGGCATCAAGCGCGCCGGTGGGCTCGTCGCACAGCAATACGTCCGGGCGCTTGGCGATGGCGCGCGCGATCGCGACACGCTGTTGCTCACCGCCGGAAAGCTGCGCAGGAAAGTGATCGCAGCGCTCCTCCAGCCCGACGCTGGCGAGCGCGGCAGCTACCGGCATCGGGTCGTCCGCGATCTCGGTCACCAGCGCCACGTTCTCGTGCGCCGTGAGGCTGGGGATCAGATTGTAGAACTGAAACACGAAGCCGACGTGCTCGCGCCGATACTGCGTGAGCTCGCGTTCCCCTGCCCCGTGCAGGCGGTGGTCGCGGTACCAGACTTCGCCTGAGGTGGGCACGTCAAGCCCGCCGAGGATGTTGAGCAGGGTCGACTTGCCGCTGCCGGAAGCCCCCAGCAGGACGACGAACTCGCCCGCGTACAGGTCCAGGGTGACGCCGCGCAGCGCCTGCACCTCCACTTCGCCGGCGCGGTAGGTCTTCGTCAGATCGCTGGCGTGGAAGGTGGGCGTCGTCATGGCCCGATTGCAGCGCAGGCCGCACGGAGCGTTATTGACCCGGATCAACCCGGCGCGAGCGATCGGTAAGAGAAGAGGTCCATCGCGAGTGGAAGTTGCAACCAGCAAAGTATCGGATAGCCCAATCGCCGGCAGGCATCTGCCCCCGCCGGGCTGCTCGCGCATTCGCGGCCTGGATCGCCTTGGCGATCACGCGAAGCCGAGCGCGAGCGTGCGCAGCGACGGATATTCAAGATATCGCGGGCTCTCACCGGCACAGCCGCGGGTACCGGCCGGCGCCCAGTCATCAGCGGCACATTCAATAGGCCAACTTCGCCGTGATCGCTCCCACGAACGCGCCAGGCATGGTGCCCTGCCCGTGCCAACCCATGCCCCGCAATAGCAGGATTTGCTCGAGCAATTGCAGCAGGCCAGTGTTGATTTTTCCTCGCTGCGGTGAAGCCCCGTAATCCGATCGCGTGACGGCCTGGAGATTCACCGCTCGATGTGGTTGCGGCCGGCGTTCTTGGCGCGGTAAAGCAGGCGGTCCGCACGTTCGACCGCAGCCTCCAGGACTTCACCTTTTTCCAGCGCAACCAAGCCGCCGCTGAGGGTCAGGGCGAGCCCGGCCTGCAGTTCGTCCCATGATTCGTCGGCGACGGCCGTGCATACGCGCTCCATCACCGCTGCCGCGTCGTCCAGCCCGGTCTCGGGCAAAAGCACGACGAATTCCTCGCCGCCATAGCGCGCGATCAGGTCGTCGCTTCGGAGTTGCTGGGTCAGTATGGCCGCCACGCGGCGCAGAACCCGGTCGCCAACGGCGTGTCCGAAGCGGTCATTCACGACCTTGAAGCGATCGAGATCAAGCATCGCCACGCAGGTTGGCCTTTGTCGCCGGTGCGCCCGCTGCAGCTCGCGCAATGCGCGCTCGTCGAATTCGCGGCGATTGATCAGGCCGGTCAGGGAATCATGGCGGCTCAGCCGTTCCAGTTCGGCCTGCGCTCGCTTCAACGACCGGATCAGTTCTTCCATGTGCTGGGTACGCTGCTGCAGCGCGGCGGTCCGTTCGGCGACCTCTCGCTCCATCAGCGCGTACTGATCGCGCAAATGCGCCTCGAGCGCCTTCTGGCTGGACAGATCGAGCACACCGGCCAGAACGACGTCGCCTTGCCTGCTCTTCAGCGACTTCAACAACACGGCCACGGGGAACGAGCTGCCGTCGCGGCGCTGCGCCGCGAGTTCGCGCGACTCGCCCATCCGGCGCGTCACCGGCGCACGCTGGTAGTCAGTCCTCGCCTGCGCGTGGCGAGTGCGCACTGGTTCCGGAACCAGATTCTCGATGGGTTTGCCTAGCAATTCGTCCGCCCCGTAGCCGAACAGATTCTCGGCTTCGCGGTTCGCAAACAGGACGATCCCGCGCGCGTCGACGCCTACCAGCGCCAGCGGAAGGGCCTCGAGTACTTCGCGCATATCGTCCGGCAGGATGTCGAACACGCCTACCCCGCCCGGGAGATCCATGGGGACGTCGTCAGCCACAGCGGGCGCACCATGCGGTGGACATCCTTCTTTTCCACCAGACGGTTGTATCCGGGAAAGCGCGCCGCGTACGGCCTCGCAGCAGCGTGCCAGCCCCGCGATGGCGCCAGTCGCCCGGCGGCGCGGCTGCACTCGCGGCGCTCTTACCGTCCGGCATGGCGCGGTAGCGGATTGCGAACGGAGCGCCGTGGCCCAGGGTTTTACTCCGCCGCGGACGGCCCGGCCACAATGCCCAAGGCAGGACGGGTTCGCCTATGCTCATGGATGCGCCTCCGTTTTCCGTTATCGTGAGGCCACGGCAAGGCGCGGTCTTGATCCTGATCAAGTCCCGCCCAGCGGACCGCACGACGTTGGTGGCAGCCACGCCGCTCCCCGGCCGCCACCACGGTGATGCAAGCGGCACAAGGACGCAGTAACCGGCTGCCGCAGCGAATGCGGTAGCCGCTCATTGCAGGCCTTCTTCACACTGCCGCAGTCGCCCGGTCCTGAAGGCGCAGGCGAAGGACGGCAATGGCGCGATCCAACTGAAACAACCGGAGAAGCCCAAAGGAAGCAGCACAAACACCGCCTGGAGAACCGGATCGACGTGGGCCGCCGGCCGCTTCCCTAGCGTACGTCGAGATAGCCGCCCGGCACGCCGTGCGGCGACAGTACGATTTGCCAGAGCTGCGCCTGCCGCGTGCGGAAGGCGGCGATCGATGCGGCGAGGTAGTAGCGCCACATACGGCGGAATCGTTCGCCATAGTGCGTTTGCAGCGATTCCCACGCAGACTCGAGGTTGTCCCGCCATGCGCACAGCGTGCGTTCGTAGTCAGCGCCGAAATTGTGCCAGTCTTCGATGACGAACAGCCCTTCGAGGGCGCGCGTGATCTGCGCGGCCGACGGCAGCACCGAGTTGGGAAATATGTATTTCTCTATCCAGGGATCCGTGGATACAGCCGACACATTGTTGCCGATGCTATGCAGCAGGAACAGGCCGTCGCCGCGCAAACAGCGTCCGGCCAGCTCAAAATACGTACGATAGTTCTTCACGCCGACGTGCTCGAACATGCCGAGCGAAAACACGGCGTCGTAAGTATCGGTAACATCGCGGTAGTCCTGTACGCGAAATTCCACAGGAAGGCCACGGCAAAGATCGCGCGCATACTCCCCCTGCTCTTTCGAGATCGTGACGCCGACGCCGGAGACACCATAGCGCTCGGCAGCAAATTTCAGGGCTTCGCCCCATCCGCAGCCGATGTCGAGCACGCGCATGCCGGGACTCAAGCGCAGCTTGCGGCAGACGAGATCGAGCTTTGCCTCCTGGGCGGCGTCGAGATTCGAGGCATGGCGCCAGTATCCGCAGCTATACACCATGTAACGCCCGAGCATGGCTCGATACAGGTCGTTGCCGAGGTCGTAGTGCCGCTCGCCGACCTCGAAAGCCCGGTGCTTCCCCTGCAGATTCAGAAGGATCGCCCGTATGCCGACCCACCAGTCGGTCAAGGTGCGCACGTGGCGGTCGAGATGCGCCTCAAGCAGATGTGCAAGAAGCCCCTCGATCGACGCCGCATTCCACCAGCCATCGAGGAACGCTTCTCCGAGCCCCAGCGACCCGCGTGCCAGCACGCGCGGGAAAAAAGCCTCGTTGTGCACCTGGATGTCCCACGCCCGATCGCCGTTGACGCGCACATCGGCACAAGCAAGGATTCGCGCGACACGCTCGTACGAAGTTGCCATGGCGTTTTACCGATGATAGTGGGCAGCGCCCGATCATCCGTGACGCGGTCGCCGGCCAATGACCAGACTGCCGATTCGTCGGTATGCCACCGATGCCGGAGCCGCAATCGGGAATGAGGACAACAAGCCTGGCGTATTCGGCGACCGCGACGCTGGCCTGTATCGGTCCCGGCGTGGAGCTACCTACTGGTGCGGCCGCTTGAGAATAGTGCGGACCATGTGCAGGTTGCGTGCATCGGTTTGATCCATCGCGGTCCCGACCGCTACGCGCCTCAGGACACCGGCGGCCTGTACGATTCCGCGGAGCGCTTCGCCACACTGATGAGGTTGGTGTTCGCGCAACCAGGAACGGCGGCACTTCGCCATCAGCAACTCGTCATCGACGAGGCGCGGTCCGGTGCGGCACGGGCTGCAGGTTTCACGCCCGGCCACCTGATCCGATCCGGCACGGGGCGATGCTCCCCGACAAGAAAGCAATCGCCCCGGTGCCGCAGGCACATGACGCGCCGTTCCCCGCCTGCGGCTTGGTCGATCACGCAAGCTCCCCGCTCGCGATCGGAAATCGGGTCACGTGATCCGCAGCCGGTCGACCACGTTGCGCACGCCGCTGACCGCCCATGCCGCGCTTTCGGCGGCGATGCGCTCGTCCCAGCTGTCCACGTCGCCCGAGAGCGTCACGGTCGTGCCATCCACGACGATGCCGATCCGGTCGGCTTCCAGCCGCGCATGACGCGACAACGCGGTCGCGATGCGCTGCTTCACGTCGGCGGGCTGCACGTGTGGCGCGATCTCGATCTGGTTGAATACACCGACGACGCCGGAAAGCTCGCGCACTGCCTTTTCGGCAGCCGTCCGCTGGTGGTTCCAGCTCACTTCACCGGATAGCGTCACCCAGCCCTCCGACACACGCACCTTGACGGCGTCCTGTGGCACCTGCGTGTTCCACGCAAGAATGTTCACCGCGCGCTGCGCAATCTCGTCGTCGGCCCGGCGCTTGTGGCCGGGCAGGCGCACCTCGATATCCTGGGCGATGCCCCGGACTCCTTTCACGCGCCAGACGGCGCGCTCCGCCGCCATTTTCTGGGGATAAGAGCTGACGTGTCCGCTCAGTGTGACCACGCCGTGCTCGGCCGCAACACCGATGCTCGCCGCATCGATGCTGGGTTCGAATGCCAGTTCGTCGATGACGTTCTGGCGCAGTTGTTTGTCGTCCATCAGGGTTCTCCGGAGTTTGGACCCGTGTTCGCCATTCGCCGGGCCGACGCTACGGTGCGGCCGCGGCGACGGCCTCACGTCACTGCGATGCGGCGCGCGTCGCCATTGCGCTTCTTCGGCACGGTCAGCGTCAGCACGCCGTTGGCATAGTGCGCCTCGGCTTTCGTGCCCTCGAGTTCGTCCGGAAGCGTGAAGGCGCGGTAAGCCTTGCCGTAGTAGCTCTCGACGCAGATCTCCTGCTCGCCTTCGTGCTTCTCCTCGCGCTTGAACTCGGCACTGATGGAGACTTGGTTGCCTTGCACCGAGATGTCGATATCCTTCTTGTCGACACCCGGGAGCTGCGCCTTGACGACGTACGACTTTTCTTTCTCGGTGACATCCACCGGAATGCTGGCAGCGTCGAAGTCTCGCGGCAGCAGGCGTCCGCCCAGGCCGCGGAACAGGTCTTCGAAGCTTGAGGAAGGGTCGATCCGCGCAAGGTTCTTGAACGGACTCCAGCGGCTCAGTGCATTCATGGCATTCTCCCAATATGGTAGGGGGGGGGCCGCCTGCCGGCCGCGCCGCGCCGCGCTATTGCATCGCGGACTATCGCCGGTCCCGGAAGACGGCAAAAAAAGCCTACGCCACGCCCTGGGCGGGGGAATTGACCTGGATCAAGGAATTTTTGGGCGTGCCCGCATTGAGTGACGCGCGTCGGCCTTGTTCGCTGGACGATGATAAGGTCCGCGTCGAGCATCTGCCCGACTTCGACGGCGATCCGGTCCCGCGCCGAAACGCGCGACGTGCTCGCGCATCGCTCCCGCTGCACTGATTGATCTTCGCGAATACCGTCACTCACACCACGAACGCGAGCGACATTTCAGTGCCGCTCGCTCCGACGGCGCAGCACCAGCTCAAGGCCATACAGCAAGCCAATGCCGGCGACTTGATGCGGATCAATGCGGCGGGAATCGTGCGGCTTAGCATCCGGATGAAACTTCAAGGTCGTGGTCGACTCGGGCCGTTGCCCGGACTTCCACGATCACGATGGTTTCCGCAACGCAGAGCAGATGGGTCGTAACCACACTGACCGGAGAATTGCCATGTTCACGCACGTGTTGCTGCCAACCGACGGATCGGCCCAGTCCACTGCAGCCGTCGAGTGCGGCCTTCGCCTGGCCAAGGCGTTGAATGCCCGCGCGACGGTGTTCAACGCGCAGCCCGAATTCCATGTTTTCACGGTGCGGGCGGAGTTGCTCGAAGACAGTCGCGAAGAATGCGTCAAGCACGCTACGGCCAAGGCCGACACTTGCCTGGGCGACGCCCGCGCCGTCGCGAAGAGGCTGGGGTTTGCCTGCGACGTGGAGTTCGTGCTGAGCGACCAGGTGTATTCCGCCATCATCGCTGCGGCGCAGAAGCACGGCTGCGACCTGATCGTCATGGCCTCCCACGGCAGGCGGGGAATGCAGGCCCTGCTCCTCGGCAGCGAAACACATAAAGTGCTGACCCACGGCGACATTCCCGTTCTGGTGTACCCGGCCGCGAAACAGCGCGTGTCCTTCGGCCCGGCAGCCGAAGCGATCAATCCGTGATCGTCAGCGTCCGCGTTTCCTTCATCGACCCGGATTTCTACAGCGCCCTCGATCACCACACTCTTGTCCAGGGTCATTCTCATGTCGTGGCTCCGGCGGACACGCGAGCGTGTCGGCGGCGAGCGATGACGCCGAGAACCGGCCGCTGATGCTTCAGCGTAACGGCGTGACGAACCGCTTCGCCTACGCGCCGGCCGGCATGCGCTACCGCGGGCAGTCTGATGAAGCAGCCAAACGGCCAGTGGACGGACGACCAAGCAGCAGCGCGGTTCCTGCCGGACAACATGCACCTGGCCAAGAACGGACCAGTGACGATTCCGCTGCCCGAAGGTCTTCCCGCGCGCCTCGTGCACGGTGACGGCACCTTTGGAACGCCGATTCCCGCGGACGGCGTCACCACGTTTGCGGGAATCAGCCTCATTTCCGGCTTCGGCATACGGGCTCGGTTCTTGGGCTTGCACGGCCGACTGGAACGCCGCTGCGACAATCGGCCTGAATCGTCCAGGGGCTTGTAGACATCTCCGCGCCATTCGCAATTTCCGCAACGGAGATGGCGATGAGCGCCGCCTGGGGATCGCGACTTGCCGCCTTTGCAGTTGGGATCCGAAAGCCAGGAAAGCCGCCTGGAGCGACCAAGCTGAGGTCAACCAGAACGCCGAGGCCTGACGCCTCGAGGCGGAACTCAAGCGCGTCACCGCGGAAAGGGGCATCGCCCGCACGGATGGCATGGCGCGGCATCGGCCAGACGGACTTACTCCTCGTCCGGCCCTCATACAGTATCGCCACGTGCCGCAAGCGTCGCCAGGAGGCCGTCGTCGGCGCGGAGCCCGGCGAACGGCACCACGCTACCCGGGGGTTCGGTCTGCTGGGTGTCGTGCCGCAGCTTCGCCGGCTGGCTGTTCGCCACTTCTGCGCTTGGCAAGCAGCGCCGATGTTCTGGAACATGTGGGCAGAATTCGACTGAAATATCAACGACGTGGCGGATCCCGGCTTCTCTCGCGACATCAGTGCAGTTGAGCTTCGGCCAGGCTTGCCCGTAGGCTGAACAGGTCGCATGGCAGGTCAGCGAACTCAGTCGTTTGTATCACAGGCGGCCTTTCACCCAGCGTCCTTGCTCTGACCTGGCGACCTGTGATCGAGTCTTGCCCTTGTTTTGGTTTCCGCCAGGACGCTGCGACGCGCGCGCCTCCCCAGCCCCCGAAGAGAGAAACACTGTATGACTCGCAGAGCTTGCCGCAACCTTGTCGCTTTCGGCGCGATCGGTCTTTTCGCTTTTCCACCGGCCGGTGTCTCGGCATCCCGGGAGCCTGTGGCCGTCCGAACGAATTTTTCGGTCACGACGACCAGCGACAGCGGTGCCGGCAGCCTGCGCCAGGCCATACTCGATGCGAACGCCGACGTGGGCGGCCCGCACGCGATCACCTTCGCAGTGACCGGCACGATCACGCTGGCGAGTTCGCTGCCGGCCGTCACCCGGCCGCTGACGATCACGGGGCCCGGTGTCGACCAGCTGACAATCACGGGCAACAACACCTTCGGGATATTCACCGTACAGAGTTCGCTGACCATATCCGATGCCACGATACGCGGAGGGTTCAGCCCGAACGCGGCCTTCGGCGGCGCATTCCATGTCGGCGGCACCTTGAACGCCAACCGCTGCCTGATCCGCGACAACACCTCCGGCGCCGGCGGCGTCGGCAGCGGCATTGCCGTCATCAGCGGTTCGGCGACCATCGCGAACAGCCTCTTCACCAACAATGCCGGCGTGAGCGTGATCCATAGCGGCAGCCTGACGCTGAACAACACGACGCTCAGCCACAATGCCGGCCAGGCCGTGTACTTCTTTCCCGACATCGGGCCTGTGTCTGTCACGCTGCAGAACACGACGATCGCGGACCAGAGCAACGCCCTACTGTTCGATGGGCGCTTCGGTCCGATGACGCTGACGATCGGCAATACGATACTCGCCAGTACCATTCAGAATGCGCTGACCGTCGGCACCACCGTGCCGACGCTCGTGTCGCTCGGCGGCAATATCAGCAACGACAACACGCTCGCGCTCGCCGGCCCGGGCGATGTGCTCGGCACTAACCCGGTGCTCGCACCGCTCGGCAACTACGGCGGTACGATTCCGACGCACGCGCTGCTCCCGGGCAGCCCGGCCATCGACCACGGTGTCGCGGCCGGCGCGCCGGCGCTGGATCAGCGCGGTATCGCGCGGCCGCAGCTGGCGGGTATCGACACGGGGGCCTACGAATCGCGCGGATTCACCCTCGCCATCAGCGGTGGCGGCAGCCAGAGTGCAGTGGTGAACACGACGTTCGCCAATCCGCTGTCGGTGGCGCTCGCCGCGAATGCGGCTGGCGAGCCGGTGGATGGCGGCCGGGTCAGTTTCGCCGCGCCGGTCAGCGGTGCCAGTTCGAGCCTTGCTCCGAATCCCGCGACGATCAGTGCCGGCGTCGCGGGCACGACGGCAACGGCGAACGGCACCGTCGGCACCTATACGGTCGTCGCGAGCAGCGCCGGTACGCCGGGCCCGGTGAACTTCGCGCTGGAGAACATGACCACGCCGGTGACGCTGCAAGCCTTCGATGTGGAATGAGGCCGGTTCGCGCAAAACCGGCCCCTGCCCGGTCAATGCACCGGTTCGCGGCCGCCGGGAAAGCCTGCTTCCGGCCAGGCCTGCGGTACGCGGCGCACGTCTTCGGGCGCATAGCCCAGGGCGAGCAATCGCGACAGCAAGGCCTCGTAGCGTTCCGGCGGCAGCGTCGGCGTGCGCGCCATGATCCAGGCATAGTCGCGCTTGCTGCGTGCGACGATGGTTTCCTGGTAGTCGGCGTCGACGTAGGCGATCACGTATTCGGCGCGGATCGGCCAGATGAACTGCATGCCCCAAACGGCGTTGCCGCTGCCCTGCTCCGCCCATCCCTTGGGCCGCATCACCTTGAGGGGGCCGTCCGGCGTCTTGCGGTAGCGGAAGGTCGTGCGGATGGTGCCATCGCTGTCGAGTACGTAGCTTTCGATGGCGTTGTGCGCATGCCGCTCGGGCCAGCTGGGCACGTGCGCGATGACGTACCAGTCCCCCATGAAGCGTGGCAGGTCGACCGATTCCATGCGCGGCAGCACCGGGTTCGCCGCACAGGCGGTGAGCATCAGCGGGATCGCGGCGAACAGACCGCCGCGCAGGCTCATGACACGCTCCGGCGGACGAAGCGATAGTGCGCCACCATCCATTCGCCCCCGCCGTCGTAGCCGAAAAGTTCGGCGCAGGCCATCCAGAACAGACGCCAGCGGTGGAACCAGAGCGCCGCAGCCGCGCCGTAGGTCTGCTGCAGCACGGGCATGAGTACTTCGCGGTGGCGGTCCTGCCCCGCCAGCCAGTGGTTGGCCGTACGCGCGTAGTGCGTGCCGTCCACGAGCCAGCGCTGCTCCAGCGCCAGATTGTCCTGGAACCAGGCCAGCGTATCGGCCGAGGGCATGAGGCCGCCGGTGAAGAAATGCCGGCCCATCCAGTTGTCCTCGCCCTGGGTCTCGAACGGATAGGCAAGCGTGCGATGGCAGAAAATGTGGACGAAGAGACTTCCCTGCGGCCGCAGCCACCGCGCGATGCGGGACAGCAGCACCGCGTAATTGCGCAGGTGCTCGAACATCTCGATGGAGATGCAGCGGTCGAACGCCGCCGCTTCCAGTTCCAGCCGGTTTACGTCGCAGGTGACCACGCGCACGTTGGCCAGACCGCGTTCGGCACAGCGCGCCTGGATGAATTCGCGCTGCGACTGCGAGTTCGATACGGCGACGATGCGCGATTGTGGAAAGCGTTCGGCCAAGTACAGCGTCAGCGAACCCCAGCCGCAGCCCAATTCGAGAATATCCTGGCCATCGGCAAGTTCCGCGCGCTGCACGTAGAGTTCGAGCATGGCGACTTCGGCCTGGGCCAACGTCTCGCGTCCCGTCGGGTAGTAGCAGGATGAATACTTCAGGCGCGGCCCCAGGCAATGCTGGAAGAACGCCGGCGGCAACTCGTAGTGCTGGCGGTTGGCCGCATCGGTGTGCAGGGCGATGACGCTGTGTGACAGGCTCTGGCGTAACCTGCTGAAACGCGCTTCCTGCGCTTCAGGACCGCCGGCGGATTCCTCGTACAGACGCTGCCGGCACAACTGGCGTATGCCGAACCGCAGCAGCACATCGGGCAGCCAGCCGCGCTCGGCCAGGCCGACAAGTCCAGGCGCCGCACGATCGGTGTCGCGTTCAGCAGTCACAATCTCGGTATTCATCGGTCGCTCCGGGGAAACCAGGGAAACAGCATCGGCGTGCGGCGCATGTAATCGCGGTAGTCATCGCCGCGCGTGCGCAAGGCCTGCGCCTCAGTGAAGGGAATGCCGCTGAGCCAGCGCAGGAACACGAACATCACCAGCGGCCCGAACCACGCCAGCGCCCAGCGCGGCGAACCCCAGGCCAGCGCGACATAGGCAAACCAGTGCAGCCACTCGAAGAAGTAGTTCGGGTGGCGCGAATAGCGCCAGAGTCCGTCACGGCAGGTGCGTCCGCGGTTGGCGGGATCGTGGCGGAAGCGGCGCAGCTGCGCATCGGCGATCGACTCGCCGGCGACACCGGCCAGCCAGATCAGCAGGCCCGCGATCCACGCCGGATGTACCTGGTCGATGGGACTGCCTGCCACCGCCGCGAACGGCAGGGCGAACAGCACGATGAGGAAGGCCTGGAACTGGAAGAATGCGAACCAGCGCCAGTCCGAATCGCCCCACAGCGTGCGCAGGTAGGCGTAGCGCCCGTCTTCGGTCTCTGCGCGTACACGCCGCCACAAATGCCGCGCCAGGCGCAGTCCCCACGCGGCGCCAAGCAGCGCCAGCGTCACCCGCGACCAGGCCGCGCCCTCGCCCAGCGCGGCCAGTACCACCGCCGCGCCGCCGACGCCCGCGGCCCAGATGGCATCCACGATGCCGGCATTGCGCCGCTTGCGCTGCCAAAGCCAGCCCGCGCTCTGCGCAAGCGCGGCGAGCAGCCAGATCAATGCCAATTGCACAAGAACATTCATGGACGAATACCTTCCATGCGATGGTGCGTGTGCGCAAACCCGCGCGCCACGCTCGCGAGCAGCGGCAGCGCCACGCTCCAGGCCAGCGCCAGCACGGCCAGGCCGCGCCAGGCCGGTTGCGGGAACGCGACGGCGCCCAGCTGCGCGGCCGACCAGTAGGCCAGCGGACCACCGGCGGCAGCCACGAGCGCGCTGGCGCCGAGATGGCGTTGCGCCAGCACGAACGAATGGTTCAGCGTAAGTCCGAACGCGGCCCAGATCGCGAGCAGCCACGCCGGCGGCCACGGCGGCGACGCGGCTGCATACCGCGCCAGATCCAGCAGCGACAGGCCGCCGTCCAGCGCGAACCCGGCCGCGATGGCGAGCAGCGCCAGACGCGCGTCCGCGCGGCGCTGCGTCGAAACCAGCAATTGCACACTGCCCAGCAGCAGCACCGCCATCGGTCCCAGCCATGTCCATCCGCGCGCCGCGCCGAGCACCGCGGCAAACCAGACCAGCTGGTAACCAAGAAAGTTGAAGACCTTACGCATCGGCCTCGCAACCCGGCAGGAACTCGGCAGCGCGGCATTGCGGTCCGGCCAGCAGCAGCTGCGCCACGCCGATGGAGCGTTCGCGGAAACCGCCTTCGCAATAGGCGAGGTAGAAGGTCCACAGGCGGATGAACGCCTCGTCGAAGCCCTGCGCCAGAACCGCGTCGCGCTGGGCGAGGAAGCGCTCGCGCCAAATCTGCAGCGTGCGCGCGTAGGAGCTGCCGAAATCTTCCAGCTGGACCAGGGCCAGTTCGCAGGCCGCCGTCTTGGCCGACAGCAGCGCCGCAATCGACGGAATGAAGGCGCCGGGAAACACGAAGCGCTTGATGTAATCGACCGCGCGCAGCGCCTGGGCATAGCGGTGGTCCTCGATGGTGATGGCCTGGACCAGGGCCAGGCCGTCGGGTTTCAGCAGCCTGCCGATGGTGCGGAAATACGCGGGCAGATTGGCCGCGCCGATCGCTTCCACCATCTCGATCGAGACGAGCTTGTCGTAGCAGCCGTCGAGATCGCGGAAGTCCTTCCTGAGTACGGTAATGCGGTCCTGCAGGCCGGCCTCCGCCACGCGCTGGCTGGCCAGGGCGAACTGCTCCTGCGAGATCGTGGTCGTGGTCACGCGGCAACCGTAGTGGCGCGCCGCGTGCAGCGCGAAGCCGCCCCAGCCGGTTCCGATCTCCACGACGTGGTCGCCTGCCGACAGGCGCAGCTTGGCGGCGATGCGGTCGAGCTTGCGCGCCGAAGCGGCTTCCAGCGTGTCGTCCTCGCCGGCGAACAGCGCCGAGGAATACATCAGGTCCGGCGACAGGAACAGGCGGAAGAAGGCGTTGCCGAGGTCATAGTGCGCCGCGATGTTGCGCCGTGCACCGTCGCGCGTGTTCGGCCGCAGCGCATGCCAGCCGCGCAGCAGCCAGCCGCCCAGCGCGGCGAGACCGCCTTCCATGCCGTCGAGCAGGTCGCGGTTGCGCACCAGCAGCCGCACCAGGCCGACGAGGTCGTCGCAGCGCCAGTGACCGTGGATGAAGGCTTCCCCTGCCCCCACGCTGCCATAGGCCGCCACCGCCCGGTAGAAAGACGGATGTTCGACCCACAGCGCAATCGCCCCACCCTGCCCGCTGCCGCAACGCCGTACTCCAAGATCGTCTTCGAGCAGCACAGCGCCATGCTGCAGACGGCTCATCTGCGCGAGCAGACGGGTGCGCAGCCAGCGGTCCAGAGCGCTCCAGCGGGCGGTGGCCGCCGTGCCGGGCAGCGAGTCGATCGATGAATTCATGGGCGGTTTCCTTGCACGTGAGGATGAAACGGTGCGCGCTTGAGCCAGAGCCGCAGCGCCTGCCAGTGGATGGCGCCGATGACCTGGGCTGTCATCAATGGATAGCGCCAGAGCACGCGCGCGAGCGAGGCGCCGCCGAGCGGACGGCGCTGCAGGTCCAGGCTGGCGTCGAACACGCGGCGGTCTTCGCGATAAAGGTCCATGTGCACGTGCAGGTCGCCGGCGGGCACGGTGAAGCGCCAGCAGTAGTCCAGGTCCATGGCCTGGAAGGGCGAGACATGGAACTGTTTGGCGAACGACCATTGCAGCGCGCGGCCGCGCCGGTGGGCCGCGTCGACGGGCAACACGTAGCTGTGCCGTTCGCCCCAGGGCGTGTTGGTGATCTCGGCCAGCACGAATTCGAGTTCGTCCGTGCCGGCGGCGAAGCCGTAATAGAAGCTGACCGGGTTGAACACATAGCCGGCGTAGCGCAGGTGCGCAAGCAGGCGTATCGGCCCGGACGGTCGCCGGCCGGTTTCGGCTTCGACGCGATCGCGCACGGCCTCGGCCAGCGGGCGATCGTGCGGCGCGAGGTAGTCGCTGCGGCGGAATTCGGCGACATTGCGCCGATCGACCGACCAGAACCAGCGGCCGGCGAGCACGCGCTCGATCTCGTCCAGGTCCAGATACAGCTGTGCGATGCGGTAACGAAACACGTGCGGGCATTCGCCGTGACGGCGATGCCGCACCACGCCTTCGTAGATGGCGCTGGACCATTCCGCCGCTGTATTCATGCCGCCGCCCTGTTCGCCGCCGCGGCGTTCCAGTTCACGCCCAGTTCGCGCACGACCTCGACCGCACTGCGCATGCCGTCTTCGTGGAATCCCCAGCCCCAGTAGGCGCCGGCGAACCACGTGTGGCGGCGGCCCTGGATCTCCGCCTTGCGCGCCTGCGCCGCGACCGAGGCGTGGCTGTACACCGGATGGGCATACCGGCGCCGCGCCAGGATGGCGCCGGGATCGATAGCCTCGGTGCGGTTCAGTGTGACCACGAACGGCAGGGGCGAAGTCACGCCTTGCAGCAGGTTCATGCAGTAGCTGACCGAGCACGGCGCACCGGGCTCGGCCGGCACGTAGGCGTTCCACGCTGCCCAGGCCTTGCGCGAGCGCGGCAGCATGCGCGCGTCGGTATGCAGTACAACTTCGTTGGGCTGATAGGCGATGGCGCCAAGGATCTCGCGTTCGCGCGTATCCGCGTCGCGCAGCAAGGCCAGGGCCTGGTCGCTGTGGCAGGCGAGTATGGCGGCATCGAAGCGTTCGCTGCCGCCCGGCAATACCACTTCGGCGCCACGCTCGTCGCGGCGCAGGCCAAGCACCGGCGTGGCGGTGCGCACCGTTGCCTGCCAGCGCGCCTGCAGCGCCTGGACGTAGCGCTGCGAACCGCCGCATACCACGCGCCATTGCGGACGCCCGGCTACCTGCAGCATGCGGTGGTGGGCCATGAATTGCACCAGATAGCGCGCCGGAAACGACAGGATCTGCTGCGCCGGGCTGGACCACAGCGCGCTGGCCATGGGCACGAGGTGATCGTCGCGGAAAGCCGTACCGTAGCGGTGTTCGGCCAGGTAGTCGCCCAGCGTGGGGCCTGCACCCGGCGCGTCGAGCAAGGCTCCGGCGCTGCGATAGAAGCGGCGCAGATCGGCCAGCAGGCCCCAGAAACGCGGCGACAGCAGATTGCGCCGCTGGCAGAACAGGCCGGACAGCGAGGCGGCGTTGTATTCCAGGCCGGTGGCGGCGTTGTGCACCGAAAAGCTCATGGTCGTGGCCTGCGTGGCCACTCCGAGTTCGGCGAACAACGCACTCAACAGAGGGTAGTTTTCCGCATTGTGGACGATGAAGCCCGTATCGATACGGTAGACGCAGCCGCCCTGCTCCACGGTGTGCGTATCCGTATGGCCTCCCAGGCGCTCGTCGGCCTCGAACAGCACCACCTCGTGCGTGCGCGACAGCAGATAAGCGCAAGCCAGCCCCGAGATGCCGGACCCGATGACTGCGATGCGCATGCTCACCTCCGCGCCTTGGCCAGCACCCAGGCCGGCACGGGCTTGAGGTCGTGCACGAGCCCGGCCAGGGCGAGCAGGCGCAGGCCATACCAGCTCAGATCGACTTCCCACCAGCGGAAGCCTTGCCGTGCCGTGCCCGGAAAGAAGTGATGGTTGTTGTGCCAGCCCTCGCCGAACGTCAGCAGCGCCAGCCAGACGTTGTTGCGGCTGTCGTCGGCCGTGTCGAAGCGGCGCGAACCGAAGCGGTGGGCAAGCGAGTTGATGGTGACGGTGGCGTGGAACAGCACGACCGTGGAGATGGCGAACCCCCAGACCAGCAGTTGTGGCCCGCTGGTTTCAAGCCCCGGCGCCCAGCGCTGCAGCGCCCAGCCCAGGCCGTACAGCGCGGCTGCCAGTGCGACGGGCACGGCGCTGTCGTAGCGGTCCAGCCAGCGCAGTTCCGGGAAAACGGCGAGGTCGCGCACGCGCGACAGGTCGGTGGCGAAGGCGCGCGGGGTCAGGAACCAGCCGGCATGGCTCCAGAGAAACCCGTGGACACGCGGCGCATGCGGGTCGGCGGGCGTATCCGCATGACGATGGTGGTGGCGGTGATGCGCCGCCCACCACAGCGGGCCGCGCTGCACGCAGGCTGCGCCGATCACGGCAAACACGAACTGCACGGCGCGCGAGGTGCGGAACGTGCGGTGGGAGAAATAGCGGTGGTAGAACGCTGTCAGCGCAAACATGCGCACCGCGTAGAGCACGACCGCGACCACCACTGCCGTCACCGAGACGCCGACCGCCAACACACCCAGGCAGGCCAGGTGCAGGCCGATGAAGGGCGCCGCCCGCAGCCAGTCGATGCGGTCCGCGTCCACCGCAACGGTGGACGCGGCGGCCGCGTCGAACCACGCGCGCAGCGACGCTGCCGCCGCCGTCCATCGCTTCGCCGTTGTGTGCATACGCCGTTCCGGTCAGGGAGATACCGGAACTACGCAGCTCAGTGCGGTTTGGATTCAGCGCCCGATCAAATTGATTGAATGTTGCCGCTGGCCACGACGGGCCCGTTCGGCGCGCGATGCGGTATGCCGGCCTGCTCCTCCAGCGTCACGGCCAGCGTCGCGCCCGAGGCCACGATGGCACGCAGCGCGGGCGGTACCTCGATCGTGTGCGCCTTTTCGTTGGACAGGAAACCCAGTGACTGCGGCGCACCGCCGGCCGGGATGATCCACAGCTCGTGCACGCGGCCCGACGGATCGGCCGGCGTTGGCACCGGCACCATCAGCACCTTGCCCTGGGTCGCGTCGATGCGTGCGATCCAGCCGGTGGCGCCGCCTTCGCGTGCGAGCACGGTGACCGGCTTCGCAGCCTGTTCCTCGGCCACCGGCGGTACCGGCGCGGGCGTGCGCGCAACCAGCACGGCCACGGCGGCAAGGCCCGCTGCCGCGGCCAGACCGGCCATGCCGCGCCAGAACCTGGCGTTGTCCCAAAGCGTGCGCGGCACCGGCTGCGCGGCGTCCCAGCCCAGGCGCGAACGGATACGCGGCCAGACATGCGGCGACGGCTGTTCCGGCGGCGCCTGGACCAGCCACGGCGCGAAGCGTCGCTCCCAATCGTCGACCCGCTGCGCAAACGGCCGGTCCCGCGCAATGCGAACTTGCGCCTTGTGGCGTTCCTCGGTGTTCAGCAGGCCGGCCACGTATTCGGCCGCGCGCACATCGTCGCTGGGCGGCAGGGCGCCGTTGTCGTCGGGGGATGGATCGCGGGGCGTATTCATGATTCCAGGCACGCACGCAATTGCAGCAGGCCACGCCGGATCCAGCTCTTGATCGACCCCAGCGGCGAGCCGGTGCGCTGGGCCAGATCTTCATACGTAGCGCCCTCGAAGAAGGCCGTGCGGATCAGGGTGCGCCGCCGCGCGTCGAGCTGGCCCAGGCACCGGTCGAGTTGGGAGCGCTCGCTGTCCGCTTCGGCGCGTGCCCCGGGGGTGGCCTCGGGATCGGACTCCAGCTCGGCCAGTTCGATCGTCTGGCGCGACGCCAGGGCCGGCGTCGCCCGCAGGCGGTCGATAGCGCGATGGCGCGCAATAGCGGCGAGCCAGGTCATAGCCGACGATTTCTCCGGCGAGAACTGCGGCGCCTTGCGCCAGACGGCCACATAGACGTCTTGCAGCACATCCTCGGCCTCGGCGCGATCGGGCAGCACGCGCAGGCAGACCCCGAGCAGGCGTGCCGCTGTCGCCTGGTAAAGCTGCTCGAACGCCGCCCGGTCCCCGTCGGCAACGCGCCGCAGCCAGGCCTGCTCAGGCCCGTCGACGACACCTTCCTCCTGCGCGATGGCCTGCATCGGGTCGCATCCCTGAAAGTTGATTTTCCCGCAACGGAACACGCGGCCCCGCGGAGCCGGACGGCGCGGCGGGCCGGATCGTGCTGGGACGCACGTGGCGGATTCGTGAATAAAGGCGTGCAAAGTGGCATGGCCTCACGATTCCTGGCAACGCGCGGTCAAGGGTTCGGCCGTCGCTGCCGCGATTTCACCGTCGGTGGCCGTGCTTGGCGCAGCGGCCGGGAACACGACGCGGAGCGTCTGCCGCTTGCCGCGGTCGTCGCGAATGGTCACGGCGCCCTGGAATTCACGCAGCCGCCGCGCCGTCTGGTCGTACGTCAGCGACAGCGCTGGCACGGCGAACGCATACCAGCGGTCGAGTTCAACCGTGAATCTCACGCCGGGGAAGGCGGCTCCCGGCTCCACGCCCGGCACACGTCGGATAACCACGGGAACGGCGGCGAGATCGGCGGGAAGCAGGAAGGCCGTCCGGAGCGGATTGCCGGTGGCCAGTTCGTCCCAACGGCGACGTATGAAACTGTCGAAGCCCGCGTCGGCGACGGAATCGGGCGCCAGGCGTACCTGCGCGCGGCGCTCCCCGGCAGTGCTGCCGGGCTGCCAGTAGACTTCGCGCCCGTCGGGGCCGCTGACCAGTCCTTCACGATATCCGTCGCGCTGGTCCAGGAAATCGAAATCGGGCGAAGCCTCGTTGGCCTGCTGCCAACGCAGACGCTTGCGCGCGAAGGGGCGGCCATCGGCACACCGGTACAGCACCAGCCGCAGACGGCTGTCGCCTTCGGCATAGCGCCAGTGGGTTTCCCGATAGGCGACACGTCCCGTCCGGTCGTAGGCCACGCCGTCGTCGCGGTCCGCTGCCGGGGAAGCGCCAGCGTCCAGAACGAGCGCACAGCCGAGCATGCTCGATGCGGCACGCCGGACGAGGAGCCGGTAAGACAAGGCAAGGGGAATTTTCAAGGGCCGCTACGCTCGCCGGGGTCAGTTGCACTACATACGGTAGCCAGGGGCTTCTGGATGCGCGGTTCTTGCGCAACACCGCGGATGCTTCCGTGGGCGGCCCTCGTCCCGGAGCTTCGCGGCATTGGCCGCAACGCGGGTTGTTTCAGGCGGCGTTTCCTTCTTCCGCTCCGCTCGGCTGGCTGCCGATCAAATCCTTGCGGCACACCTCGTGAACCCGACTCAAGTTGCTCGGCCGCGGTGCTCATTCACAGGGAGCCCGTGCTTGCTGTTCCGCTGCGCAGAAGCACGCCACGGCTAAAGCGCCTCTCGCCGCGCTTGACCGATCCCCTGTCCTGAACGAGCATCCCCCACGCCGCCAGCCGGCGCCGTCGTAGCTCGACGCAAGGGGAACCACCGATGATTCGTCTTACCAGGGCCGCTCTGGGCGCCCTGTCCTTTTGTTTCGCCTTCGCGCCGCTGGCGCTGTCCGCAGCCGAGATCGCCGGAACCCGCCTCGCGGGCGCGGCGGGCGTAAGCGCAACCTCGGCGCAGTTGATGACGCGTCCTGCTGATGCGCCGGTTCCGCCGCCTGCCCTGCTGCGTCAGGCTGGCGCCAGCGCGAACCGGGCGGCGGCCGTGGATACCAGCGCCGCCGCGCGGTGGCCAGCCTCGGCGAAAGCAGTGCCGGGCGGCGACGCACCGGCAGCCCATACGCTGGGGATTGCTTTCGACAGCATTGATGTCGCCGCCGCCGGCCAGATACTGGCCAATCCTTCCGGCGCGGCGGGTCCCACCCAGGTGGTGGTCGCCACCAACGGGCGCCTGCGCAGCTACAGCCGCACCGGCGTGGCCGATGGCGTACTGGATGCTCCGCTCGACAGCTTCTTCGCTCCGGCGATGACGCCGGTGGGCGGCAGCGTGGTGGCGAATTTCGCCAACACGCCGAACGTGCGCTATGACCGCTTTACCGCGCGCTGGATCCTCGCCGCGCTGGACAGCCCCTGCACCGCCGGCGACTGTTCCACGCGGGCGGCGAACCGGGTGCTGCTGGCGGTGAGCGACGCCGCCAGCAATGGCACCCTCTCCGCAGGAACGGTGTGGACCTTCTTCAGCTTCCAGGCGGATACGACGAATACCGCCATCCACCTGTCGCTGGGCGTGGATGTCAACGCGCTGTACATCGGCACAAGCATGCTCAATGGGACGGGCAGCCTGGTCGGCACCAATGGCTACGTGGTGCAGAAAAGCTCGGCCCTCGGCGCCGGACCTATCCTGGTGACGGCCTTCCCCAATCTCGTGAACGGCGGCACCGGTGCGGGGCCGTTCGCACCGCGCGGCGTCGACAACGTCGACCCCGCCGCCGCCGAGGGCTATTTCATCGGCGTGGACAACGCTACTTTCAGCACCCTCATGCTGCGCCGCGTGAGCAATCCCGGCAGCGCCACGCCGACCCTCTCGGCCAACATCGCGCTGACGGTGCCGACCACCACCTTCCCTGCCCGCGTGCCGCACCTGGGCAACACCGGCGGCACCAACGGCCAGCTCGACGGGATCGACGACCGCCTCGGTGCCGCCATCGTACGCAACGGCCGCCTGTGGACGGCGCACAACTTCCGCGTCAACACCACGGGTGTGGCCAGCACGGCAGCGGGCAACCGCGTGGCTGTGCGCTGGTATGAACTGCAGAACCTCACCACCACGCCTACCTTGGTGGAAGCGGGCACCATCTTCGACAATGCCGCCACCAATCCGGCGCAGCACTTCATTCCTACGGCCACCGTGACCGGCCAGGGCCATGCCGTGATGGGATTCACCCGCGCCGGCACGCTGGTGGGCGCCACGCCGGCCTATGCCGGCCGCCTGGCCGGCGACACCCTGGGCACCACCGCGCCCATTGCGACCTTCGGCACCAGCACGGCCAATTACAACCCGCCCGCCGATCCGGGCGGTGCCACCGGCCGCCTCTGGGGCGAGACTTCGGCCACCGTCGTCGACCCCATCGACGACATGACCGTGTGGACCTTCCAGCAATACAACCATGCCCTCAACAGCTGGGCCATCCGTGTGGGCCGGCTCGCCGCGCCGCCGCCGGCGACGCCCACCTGTTCGGGCTCGCCCGTCGCCTTCAACGGCCCCACCGGCAATATCGTGATCAACGCCACCAGCAGCGGCGGCTCCGGCTTCTACGATCCCGGCGCCAACCTGCCGGCGCCGGCGCGGCCCTTCGCCCACCTCACGGCGGCGATGAGCAATGCCACGGTCAACAGCGTCACCTTCAACTCGCCCACCCAGGTCACGCTCAACGTGACTGCAACGGCAGCCGGCCTGCAGAACGTGACGATCACCAATCCCGACGGCCAGAGCGTCACCGCCAACGGCTGCGTGACGGTGAACCTGCCGGCGGCGGACCTCGCCATCACCAAGACCGACGGCGTCACCACAGCCACTCCGGGCGGCAGCGTCACCTACACCATTACAGCCTCGAATCCGGGTGCCGTCGCCGCCACCGGCGCAACAGTGGCCGATACCTTCCCCGCCATCGCCACCTGCACCTGGACCTGCGTCGGTGCCGGCGGCGGCACCTGCACTGCCAGCGGCAGCGGCAATATCAATGACACGGTGAACCTGCCGGCCGGCGCCAGCACCACCTATACCGCCACTTGCACAATCAGCGCCGCGGCAACGGGCACCTTGTCCAACACCGCCTCGGTGACGATCGCCGGGGATCCCGACAGCGCCAACAACAGCGCCACCGATACCGACACACTCACACCCAGCGCCAACCTCGGCATCACCAAGACCGACGGCGTGACGACCGCGACGCCGGGCGGCAGCGTGACCTACACCATCACCGCCTCGAACGCCGGCCCCAGCAACGCGCCCGGCAGCACTGTGGCCGATACCTTCCCCGCCAGCGAAACCTGCACCTGGACTTGCGTCGGTGCCGGCGGCGGCACCTGCACGGCGTCGGGCAGCGGCAACATCAGCAATACGGTGAATCTGCCGGCGGGCGGCAGTGTGACCTATACCGCCAGCTGTGCGATTTCGGCCGCGGCGACGGGCACTTTGTCGAACACCGCCACCGTGGCCGCGCCGGCAGGCGTGACCGATCCGACGCCCGGCAACAATTCGGCCACGGACAGCGACACGCTGAACGCCAGCGCCGACCTGGCCATCACCAAGACCGACGGCGTGACCACGGCAACACCCGGCGGCAGTGTGACCTACACCATCACCGCCTCGAACGCCGGGCCAAGCAATGCGACCGGAGCAACGGTCGCCGACACCTTCCCGGCCAGCGAAACCTGCACCTGGACCTGCGTCGGTGCCGGCGGCGGCACGTGCACCGCATCGGGCAGCGGCACTATCAGCGACAGCACGAATCTGCCCAGCGGCGGCAGCGTGACGTATACCGCGAGCTGCACTATCTCGGCTTCGGCGACGGGCACGTTGTCGAATACCGCCACCGTGGCTGCACCGGCCGGCGTCACCGACCCCGTGCCGGGCAATAACGCGGCGACGGACAGCGACACCTTGAACGCAAGCGCCGACCTGGCGATCACCAAGACCGACGGCGTCACGACAGCAACGCCGGGCGGCAGCGTGACCTATACGATCACCGCCTCGAACGCCGGACCGAGCAATGCGACCGGAGCAACGGTCGCCGACACCTTCCCGGCTTCGCTGACCTGCACCTGGACCTGCGTCGGCGCCGGCGGCGGCACGTGCACCGCATCGGGCAGCGGCAATATCGCCGACACAGTGAACCTGCCCGCGGGCGGCAGCACCACGCATACCGCGAGCTGCACGATTTCCGCCTCGGCCAGCGGTTCGCTGAGCAATACCGCCACGGTCGCGGCACCGGCCGGCGTGACCGATCCGACGCCGGGCAACAACGCGGCCACGGATACCGATGCGCTGGGCGCCAGTGCAGACCTGTCGATCAGCAAGACCGATGGCGTGACTTCGGCCACGCCCGGCGGCAGCGTCACCTACACGATCACCACGAGCAACGCCGGTCCGAGCAACGCCACCGGAGCAACGGTTGCCGACACCTTCCCGGCTTCGCTGACCTGCACCTGGACCTGCGCCGGCACCGGCGGCGGCACCTGTACGGCCAGCGGCAGCGGTAACATCAGCGATACGGTGGATCTGCCGAGCGCCGCTTCCGTCACCTACACGGCGATCTGCGCTATCTCCGCCTCCGCCACCGGCACGTTGACCAATACCGCCACCGTGACCGCGCCGGGCAGCGTCACCGACACCAACCCGGCGAACAACGCCGCCACCGACAGCGACAGCCTCGGCGCCACGGCGGACCTGGCTATCAGCAAGACCGATGGCCTCGCCACGGTCGCCGCAGGCGGCAGCACGACCTACACCATCGTCGCCAGCAATGCCGGCCCGAGCAACGCCGCGGGCGCCACCGTGACCGACACCTTCCCGGCCGGCACAACCTGCACCTGGACCTGCGCCGGTGCCGGCGGCGGCACCTGTACGGCCAGTGGCAGCGGCACTATCAGCGACACGGTGGATCTGCCGAGCGGCGGCAGCGTCGCGTACACCGCGGCGTGTGCGATCTCGGCCGCCGCCAGCGGCACGCTGACCAATACCGCCACGGTGACGGCCCCTGCGGGCACCACCGACCCGACTCCGGGCAACAACAGCGCCACCGATACGGACAGCGTCACCGTCACGCCGCCAGGCGGGGCCATGCTGAGCGGCACCAAGACGGTGAGCGGCAGTTTCGTGGCGGGCACGCACGTGATCTATACCATCGTGCTGAGCAACAGCGGCGCGGGCGCGCAGGGCGACAACACGGGCGATGAGTTCGTCGACACGCTGCCGGCCGGTCTCACTCTCGTCTCCGCCAATGCCACTGCGGGCACCGTCTCCAGCGCGGGCAACACGGTGCGCTGGAATGGCGCGATCCCGGCGGCGGGCAGCGTGACCATCACCATCGCCGCATCGATCAACGCGAATGCAAGCGGCCAGATCATCAACCAGGGCACGCTCAACTACGACAGCGACGGCAACGGCGGCAACGATGCCGCCGCCGTCACAGACGATCCTTTCCGTCCGGGCAGCGCCGACGGCACGGGTTTCGTTGTCGTACCCGTAGCCAGTCCGCCGCTGCCAGTCCCTGCGCTCGATCCTCTGGCGCTGCTGCTGATGCTGCTCGGCCTCGTCGGCCTGGCCTGGCGCCGCTACGCGGCACGGTGTTCCATCTAAAGCCACGCGATCGGCCCGCAGGGGGCATTCGGGGTTATCCATGACAGCAGACACAGCGGAACCATCGGCCGGCGCGCCCGCGATCACGTCGGCCGAATGGCCGGGCGCACTTACGGCCTTGCTCGCCCCCGCAGCTGACGACCAGGGCCGCCTTACCGAGGCGGTCCCGCTCGCGGATGTCGCGCGCTACATTGCCCATGGCGAGCCCGCCGGACTGCCGGCGACCCTGGGCAAGCACGCCGCACTGTCCAAGCTGCTGCTCGACAACAGCGCCACCACCTGGACACGGGCGCTGGAGCCGGTCTATGCACACGTCGCGGCTGTGGCCCCGGCGATGCTGGTGCGCTGGGGCGAGATCGTCGCCGCCGTGCTGGAGAATCCGTATTACTGGTCCGGCGCGCTGCACGTGCCGCCGCGGGCGCGCTGGGCCGAAGCGCTGCTGCATCAGATGATCGGCTGGGCGCGCCTGTGGCCGGAGCGGCCGCTGTACCGGCGCATCACCTCGGTGGTGTTTGAAAACGCCCTCGCCGCCGACGGCCTGCCGCCGTCCGCACTGGTGGTGGCCGCATTCGCGACGCCGCTGGAGCATCACCGGCAGGCGGAGACCTGCGCCAGGGCGGTGGGCGCGCTGTGCGATTTCGGTGCCGCGGCGTTGCGCTATGCGGATCTGATAGTGCCGCACCTTGCGCCCGCCGATGCAGCCCAGCGCCTGCACGTGCTGACCCTGCTGACGCCGCTGACCGCCGAAGCCTTGACGCCCTTTGCCGCGCCGCTGGCCGAGCTGTCATGTGCATCGAGCAAGCAGGTGAGCAGCCTGGCCCAGGGACTGGCCTGGCGGATCATCGACGCTGCCCTGCCCTTCCTGCGCCAGACCGCACTCCGGTCGAAACCCGACCAGCGCGTGCAGGCGCTGCGCTTTCTCGACGATATCGCGCGCCGGCGCAACGATGCGGTACTGCGCGACTTCGTGCGCGACACCACGCGCGCCGACAAGGCTACCTCGGTACAGGCGCTGCTCACGGAATGGGAAGCGCGCGAAGCCGCCGCCCAGGGCCCGGTCAACGCCTATACCGTTCCCGTGATCGACTGGAGCGTGCCGGACGATCCCGCGCTGGCGGCCGTGCTGGATACCTTCTGGCGCGAGGTCGACGACGCCATCGACCAGGGCAATGCCCGGGTCACGCAGGAGAACTACCGCGCGCCGGCGATCACGGCGCAGACACGGCGGCAGCTGCGCGACTACCTCGCCTCGGCCGAGCCCAACCCCACAGCCACCCTAACCCTGCACCACATTGCCGAAAAGGCCGTCCACGGCGCGCTGGAAAATCTGGCGCAACGCGACGGCACATCGCTGGTGCTGCTGCTCAAGCTGTATCGCTTCTTCGAGCTGCTGGTGAATCGTTCTGGCTGGCTGAACCATCACGGCATCGAGGCCGTGGAGAAGCTGCGACGCCGTACCGGCCAGCCGGCGATGCTGGAATACGCGCTCGCGCTGGCCGGACTGGGCGTGCCCACGGACAAGCTGCTGTCTGCGTTCGGCAATGTGCGCGAGCGGATCCGTCCCGGCGAACGCAGCGCCGAGGACCTGTGGCCGTTCTTCGCCCACTACTTGAACGCGGTTGCGCACGAGTTGAAGTGGAAGGTGCAGAACCACCCGACCGCAGACCACAGCGCCCGCTTCCGCGCGCTGGGCCTGCTGCCGCAGGTGCCGCCGGAGCTGGTCGCGTGGCTGCTGGAGATCGCGCTGACCGGCCCCAAGGCGCAGCGCGGCCCTGCCCGGGATGTGCTGGCACGATTGCCCCAGCGCGATGCCCATGTCATCGCCGCGCTGTCGGACGGCAAGGCGGAAGTCCGCGCCGCCGCGGCCGCGTGGATACGCGACCTGGGGCTGGAAGCCGCAGTGCCCGCGCTGGAAAAGGCCGCCAGGACCGAAAAGCAGGAAGCAGCCAAGGGCGCCTTGCTGGAAACGCTGATCGCACTGGGCCGCAGCACAGCGCCCTTCGTCGATCGCAAGGCCCTGGCCAAGGACGCGGAGAAAGCCTGGGCCAAGGGCGCCGGCAAGGAACTCGACGGATTCGACTGGGAAGCATTGCCCCGCGTGACCTGGGCGGATACCGCAGAAGCAGTCGACCCGATACTCATTCGCGGCATGGTCATCCAGGCGGTGAAGCAGAAGACGCCGGAACCGCATGCCCTGCTGCGCCAGTACTGCGCGATGTTCGAACCGCGCAGCCGCGAAGCCCTGGGCCAGCACCTGCTGGAAGCCTGGATCCGCGCTGACACCCGGCCGATCAATGAAGCGCTGGCCCGGCAGTCCGCGCAGGAGCGCGCGCGCGACATGCACCGGTTCATCGCGCAGAACCCGCAGTACTACGCCGGCAGCCCGCAGCTGAACCATACGGTTGAACAGTTATACGATGCGCTGCTGCCGAAATACCTCAGTCAGCCCGAAGGCAGCGCGATCGCCAGCAAGGGCATGCTCGCACTGGCCGCCGCCTGCGCGGGCGGCGGCGCCGTACCGGTGGTGGCGCGCTATCTGAAGGACTATTACGGCACGCGCGCCGCGCATTGCAAGGCGCTGATCGCGATGCTGGCCTGGATCGCGCACCCGACCGCCGTGCAGCTGCTGCTCGCCGTCGGCAACCGCTTCCGCACCAAGGGCATCCAGGAAGAAGCCGCCCTGCAGGTGGAAGCCCTGGCCGAGCGCCGCGGCTGGACCGTGGCCGAACTGGCCGACCGCACGATTCCCGCAGCCGGCTTCGATGAGACAGGCACGATGACCTTGAGCTACGGCGATCGCGAATTCGTCGCACGTTTGCTGCCGGACCTGAGCATCCGGCTGCAGGACAGCGACGGCAAGACGCTCGCCGCCCTGCCCGACCCGCGCAAGGACGATGACGAAGCCCTGGCCAAGGAATCGAAGAAGAGCTGGTCGGAGGCGAAGAAGACCCTGAAGACGACGCTGGCGCAGCAGACCGATCGCTTCTACGAAGCCCTCTGCACCCAGCGCGAATGGCCGTTCGAGGACTGGAAGCGCTATCTCCTGCAGCACCCGATAGCGCGCCACCTGGTGGAATGCCTGGTATGGGCCGTGGTCGAGGGCGGCGAAGTGCGGACGACGTTCCGGCCGCTGGGCGACGGCTCCCTGACCGACATCGACGACAACACGGTCACCGTGGCCGACACGGCCAAGGTGTGCATCGCACATGCTTTCACCCTGCCTGCGGCGCTGGCCGATCGCTGGCAGCAGCACTTGAGCGACTACAAGGTCGTGCCGCTGTTCCCGCTTTTCGGCCGCGGCGTCTACCGCCTGCCGGCCGATCTGCAGCAGGCCCAGGAGCTGAAGGATTTTGAAGGCTACGTATTACCTAATTTCACGTTGCGCAGCCGCGCACAGAAACTGGGCTACGCGCGGGCCAACCACGGCGAAAGCTGGTTCACCGAATACACCAGGACCTATCGCGGCCTTGGCATCACCGCCGTGATCGAATTCAGCGGCAGCAGCTTCCCGGAAGAAAACAAGCCGGTCGCCCTGCTCAGCCTGAAATTCGAGCGCGTCGAAGGAGATTTGCGCGAAAGCCTGACGCTGGGCGAGGTTCCCGGACTGCTGCTGTCGGAGTGTTACCAGGATCTGCGCCAGCTTGCGGCCGAGGGCAAGGGCTTCGATCCGCAGTGGGCGAAAACCTGCGGGGTATGAGGCGGCGCCTGGACCGATGAGTCAGGGCGGCTTTCGCGTCCCTGCCGCCGTCCCGGCGTCACAGCAGCACCAGCCCGACTCGGCTTGCCGTCGCGCCCGTTCTTCGCGGTATTCCTTCCAGCTATATCGCCCCTGATACAAACATCCTTGCTTTTTCGTGTTTTCCACACTGGGCCCATGGTCACGGGGGACTGTGCGCCCGGGATATTCACCATCAACAGCATGTTTTTGGGGAGGAAAACCAATGTACAGAATTCTCGCAGGTATGGTTGCGCTCGGCTTCCTGGGCTCGGCAAGCGCGGCCGGGCTAGACGTCGCCCTGTCCGGACCGCTTGCCAAGAGCGATTACGGCAGCGGCAAGATCCACTACGCATTGACCAACCACACCGGCCGCACCCTGCATGTGCTGCGCTGGCAGACGCCGCTGGACGGCCTTTCCGGCGAGCTGTTCCAGGTGACAAAGAATGGCGAGCCGGTGGCCTATGAAGGCATTCTGGCCATGCGTACGGCGCCGACGGCGGCCGATTACGTCGAGCTGGCACCGGGCGCGACGCTCGCGGCCGAGATCGACCTTACGGCCTACTACGACATGAAAGCGGGCGGCCAGTACGAAGTGCGCTATGCGCGCGATGCGCGCGACGTGATCGCCGAAGTCGCCCAGTCGGCGAAGGGCGGCCTCGATGTGGGCTATCTCGACTTCGACCGCGCCGCAGCGACTTCGATCCACGTCGACACGGCGGTCGATGCGTTCGACGCACCGGCGCTCAAGGCCGGCCCCGGCCTGTTGGCCGCGACCAACAGCTACGAAAGCTGCTCGACCACGCAGAAGAACGCCATGCCCGCGGCGCGCACGCAGGCGACAAGCTACGCGAACAGTTCGCGCAACTACCTCAATGCCGGCAGCACGGGCACGCGCTACACCTGGTGGTTCGGCGCCTACAACGCATCGCGCTATTCGACGGTGCGCTCGAACTTCACGCGCATCTACAACGCGCTGTCGTCGCAGCCGTTCGTGTTCAATTGCACCTGTCCGGCTGCGCCGAGCGCGATTGCGTACGTCTATCCGAACCAGCCGTACCGCATTCACCTGTGCTCGTCGTACTGGGGCTATCCCAATGCCGGCGCGCCCTATTCCAAGGGCAGCATCCTCGTGCACGAGGTCAGCCATTTCGACGTCGTGGCCAATACCGACGATGTGACCTACGGCACGACGAACTCGCACAACCTCGCGCTCAGCAATCCGGCGTCGGCAGCGCGCAATGCCGACAACTACCACTACTTCGCCAACAACGCGAACAACGGCAACTGAGGGCGCTGGCCGGGCCCGGCATATAGCCCGCAGGTACCCGGATCGCACCGCCCGGTTCGCCGGGCGGTGCGGCAACCGCAGACTCCGCTCAACCTCGCATCGTCCGTAGCGCCAACGGCCGGGGCCGTATCGACGCGCGCAGCACTTCATGTCGCCTATGCGCTCCAGCAACCAGACTTGCCCGCGTTCCTGCGGATTCCCCGGCAGAGCCTGGTTGCGCAGTTGTTCATAACGTGTCGAATGCAC
Organism: Tahibacter harae; assembly: GCF_024437735.1. Classification (GTDB taxonomy): domain Bacteria; phylum Pseudomonadota; class Gammaproteobacteria; order Xanthomonadales; family Rhodanobacteraceae; genus Tahibacter; species Tahibacter harae. Next base: position 76,049 of record NZ_JANFQO010000002.1, read on the forward strand.
AAAAGCCGCGCATGGCGTTTGCTCCGCGGATTTCCGTGTATTCCGCGAGAACGGCAGCGACCGGCAAGCACAGGCTCAGGCGCACGCGGCCAATCTTCAGGCTTCCCACCACCCGGAGAACGACATGACGAATGCCGCCGACATCATGAAGCTGGAGCGAGAATTCTGGCAGTCCCTGGTGGACGGGACGCCGAAAAAAGCCGCCGCATTGCTGACCGATACGGCAGCCAGCGTGTCCATGTTCGGCATCCACCATTTCGGCCCGGCCGAATACATCACGATGGCCGAGGAAGGCCCGGCGAAACTTACCGGCTTTTCCTTCTCCCAGGAAAAAGTCCTGTTTCCCGCGGCGGATGTGGCGGTTGCCACCTATGAAGTGGCGCAGACGGTTGAAATGAACGGCCAGCCTCAGGAAATGGTGTGCCTGGACAGCACCACCTGGGTCCGACGCGATGGCCGATGGCTGGCCGCCGTCCATACCGAGACGAACAAGCAGGACAAGCAAGGCCAGCCGTAGCCAGCCGGGTCATTGGCGGTGCGGACCGGCGTGGTTCGCACCGGGCCAGGTCAGGTTATACGCCGCGCCTGCCGGCCCTGCGCGGCGTGATCGACAGGGCGGCTGCCATTGCTTTCGTCCTCAACCGTGAAGACGCAGGCCGAGCCCGCTGGCCTCGTAGATCCTCTCGCCGTCGACCCACAGGCTGGCATCCGCGACGGCATAGTCGGGACCGGATTCGGTCACCTGCAGGGTGATCGCCACGGCGCCGTGGTGGGGCAGTACCTGGCCGCGGTATTTCCAGGTGTGTTCGCGTCCCAGCAGCGGCGCCGGGACACCCTCTGCCGCGCTGCGCGTCGTACGCAACCACTGTTCCAAGGTCTGCAGCATTGCCTGCACGCCGAGCGAACCAGGCTGCACCGGATCCTGGAAGAAATGCGCCTTGAAGAACCACTCGCCGGCATCGACGCGCTTGCCCGCGCGGATCGCATCCGGCCAGACGCCTTCGACGCGGTCGATCATGCGCAGCGGCGATAGGCCTTCGAGTTCGCGCGCGGCATTCGCTTCGCGGCGCAGCAGCGCCTCGTGCGGCTCGCTGCGCGGCAGGCCGGCCTGCGCCGCGAGCGCGGCGCGCGGGAAGAAGCCGAACACCGTCTTCAGCGTGTAGACCTCGCGCGCGCCGACCGTGCAGCGCACGTCGAACGCGACGATGACCATGCCGCCGGACGCCGCGACCGAGGTGAGCGTGGCATGCGTGCTGAGCGTCTCGCCGCCGCGCAATTCGGAGTGCTGCGTGCCGCGGCCGTCCAGGTTGCGGAAGCGCAGCTCTTCTTCGCTCGCCAGTGCGCAGCCGGCCCAGCTCGACAGCCAGCCGCACGGCTGCAAGGCGGCTTCCTGCAGCAGCGCGAACGGCACGGCGCCGGCGGCATCCAGATACCAGGCGTCGCGCGGCACGTCGAATTCGGCCACGACGCGCGCGCCGGAACGCATTTCGCCCTGCGTACCTTCCACGTGCGCGATGCGGCTGATGCACAGGTACGGCGGTGCCGGCAGGCGCGGTGCGCGCAGCGTGCCGTCGAAGCGCTCGTACAGGGCGCCGAACGCGCGCGACGGGCGGCCCAGCGCCGACGCCAGCAGGCCCTCGCTGTCCGCGGCGGGGAAATCCGGTACCAGGCGCAGCGCAAGACGCCGCGCATGGAATGCCTTCAATCCATCGACCGTGCACAGCAGATCGGCCCAGATCGTCGGCACCGGTCCCGCCGCGATCTCCTCGACGAATACCTCGGTCACCAGCAGCCGCGAACTCGGAATCACCTGGCCGCGGCATTGCAGTTTGTAGGCGAGTTCGGGCACCGGCTCGAAGCGCGCGCCATCGTGCTCCAGCGTGTAGCCGCAGGCGGCGAGATGGAACGCGAGCGCTTGCAGGCAGCCTTCCAGCATCAGCGTGCCGGGCATGCACGGATCGTTCTTGAAATGCCCGTCGAAGAACCAGCGCGACGGGTCGATGTCGAGTTCGGCCTTGAGATACCCGCGTCCCCAGGGACCGCCGCGCGGCTCGCACGCGCTCACGCGGTCCAGCAGCAGCATGTCGCCGGACTGGATGCGCGGGCTGCGCGTGTGCGTACGCGCAAGCTCGAACCCGGCGCCGAAACACGCATGCGTGTCGCCGTCCGCAAACGCTTCCAGCGCGGCGCGGTCGAAACGGGTGCGCCCGCTCACCGCGCGCGGCGGATCCAGGCGCGGGTTCGGGACAATCTCCTGCCCTTCCGGCGTCCACAGGCAGCCCGCCGAGCCGGCGAGTTCAGCATCGGTGAAGAAGCCGGCCTGGCCGTTCCTGACCGTCAGTTGCCTGCGGCTGCCATTCATGCAGTCGTAGTGGAAGAACATGAGGCGCACGTCGCCCTGGGCGGCGTGTCCGTCGAGATGGATATCGAAGGTGATGGTTTCACCCGCGCGCGGCAGCTCGCCGTGGTAGGTGAGTTCGCAGCCGAGCAGGCGGTAGACGCGCTCGCCGCGATTGAGCGCATCGACGCCAAGCCAGGAGATCAGCATGAGATCGGCCTGCCCGGCCTCGACCATCACGCCGCCCGGCATGCGGCCCTGATGCAGGTACCACGGTTCGGCGCCGATATCGGTCTGCGTGGTGATAGAACCCGTGCCCATGCTCATCGGCTCGGCGTGCAAGGCGGTCACCCGATCGGCCAGCAGCAGCGGCGGACGCGGCATGCGCACCTGGCGCCGGAAGCCGTCCTGTGCGGCGAACTGCGCACCGAAGATCTGCGAGATATTGCCGTCGGCGTGGACCAGCAGGTCCGCGCGTGTGAAGCGCACGGTGCGCTCCGCCGCCTCTGCGGCAGCAGGAGCCAGGCGCCCCTGCACCCCTGCCTGCCCCGGCGCCGGCGCGTGGACGACAGCGCCGCCGGATGCCTGCTCGACCTGCCGCGGCTTGTCTGGCCCGCCGGGGCCGTTCTGCGGTTGTCCCGCCGCGGCTGGCAGCAGCGCCGGGACCGCGAGCGCAGACGCGCCCTGCCGTCCCGCACGCAGCAGCGCTTCGGTCGCCTTGGCCTGCAAGGCGAGGAACTGCCCGTGCGCCCGCGTCTGCGCTTCCGTGAACGCCTGTTGCGCCGCGGCGAGTCGCGCCAGCTCGGCGCGAATGCCCTCCAGCGCAGGATGCGCCGCCTGCCGCGGCGATGGCGGCGGCGCGGCAAGCGCCGACGCGGCGACGGACGGCAGCGCGACCGGCGCGGCAAACGCCGGCGCTGCGGCAGGCGGCGTCATGACCGGCGCGACGGGCGTTGTCGCTGCAACGGAAAGCGCCGCGCCCACGTATTCGCGCAGCGCGCATTCGGGCCCCGCGTAGTCGAGGACCGCCGGCAGCCGCGGCGCCGGCGCCATCGTCTGCAACGTGTCCTCGCGCGGCGGCAGGCGCACCGGCGGCGGGTGCGCGTCGAAGCGGCGCGGACGCCTGGCCCCGGCGCGCGGCACCGGCGCGAGCGCGGCTTCCAGCGCCGCGTGATCCACCGCCACGCCGGCGGCGAGCAGCGCCGCGGTCGCGCCCAGCACGTTCTCTATGCCCTCGCCCTGGCGGTCCAGGCTCACCACCAGCGCTTCGCGCGCGCCCAGCACATGACGGATCGCGCGGCCGAAGGTGCCGCCCGGTCCGTGCTCCACGAACACGCGCACGCCGTCGTTCCACGCGTTCTCGACCAGCGCACGGATGTCGATGGTATCGGCGGCCTGCGCGAGGATCGCCTGCGCGCAGGCCTCGCTGTCCGGCGCATAGGGCCGGCCGCTCGCGGTACTGTAGATGCGTCCGCGCCGCGGCGCCGAAGTTGCGCGGCGGTGCACGTCCAGCCAGGCGCGCTCGACGCCGCGCAGCTCGGGCACATGCACCACCAGCGAATAGTCCAGATGCAGGCAGCGCGCCGCGCCCAGCCGTTCGACCACGCGCGCGCACTGCTCCGCGGCGCCCGCGACGAGGCAGCTCGCATCGTCGTTGATGATGGCGATATGCATGCGGTCCAGGCCGGCCAGCGCGCGGCGCACCTCATCCAGCGGCGCGGCGACGGTCCAGCATTGCCACGCGGCCGGCTCGCCCCAGGCGCGCGCCAGCAGATCGAAGCGGCCGGCGAGTTCGCGTTCGAGCAGCCCTGACGCTTCCATGTCGTCCATCAGCGCGTCGGGATCGTTCCAGACGCCCGCGGCAATCAGCGCATTGGTCTCGCCCGACGAATAGCCCAGCCACGCATCGGCTTCCAGGCCGAGCAGGCCTTCGCTCAACGCCAGGTGCAGCTGCGACAGCGCCGAGGAACCGCACAGTTGCTCGAATACGCTCGGCGGCGCGTCGCCCGCTGTGAAGGACCAGGCCAGCGCAGTCGCCAGGCGCCGGCTGCGCGCGCGCAGTTGTTCCTGCAGCTGCGGCAGGTGCAGCAGCAGGTCGCGGCCCATGCCGCGATACGACGCCCCCGCACCGGCAAACGCGAATGCGATCTGGCCGCCGACCGGCCGCGCGCGGAAGAACACGCCGCGGCCGGCGGGCGCACCGGTTTCCAGGTGGGCGACGGCGCGTGCGCGTACCGCGTCCAGCGCCGCTTCGGTCGCGACGAGTACGCAGCGCGCCGGACCGTCCAGGCTGCGGCGGTCCTGCTTCAGCGCGGCGATCACCGCGGCCTTGTCGGCACCGGCGAAACAGTACAGGCGCGCGACAGCCTGTTCGGCGCGGCGCGGATGCGCCGGGGCTTCGACGAGACCCGCCGCACGGCGCGGCGCGGCGCAAAGCCACGGTTCGCCGTCGAAATCGCGCCGGTGGTGCAGCGCCAGCGCCGCCGCAGCGGTTTGCACCAGTCCGAAAGCGGCCTGGGCGTAGCCGAAGCGCTGCCGCAGCAGGGCCTGCAACTGCGGCAGCGGTGCTTCCGACGCGGTTGCGGTCGCAGCGATACAGGCCTCATCGACCAGCGCATATACCCGGTCGCCGTCGCGCTGCGCGTCTTCGAGCCGCTTGAGCACCAGCACCACCGCCGCATCGCCGCCCGCTTCCCCGCTCGCCGCACGGTGTACCGCCTCGCAGCCGAAATCGACTGCGCCGACGATGGCCGCATCCAGCTCACCGCAGGCGAGCGCACGCGCCGCGATGCGCAGCGCCTGCGTGCCCGACGCAGCACCGGCCTGCAGCGTGAACGACGGGCCGCCGAGATCGAACTGCGAGTTCAGGCGATTGGCCGGAATGTTCGGCATCGAACCCAGCACTGCGGCTGCTTCGAGCGCCGGCACCAGCGTCGCGCGCGCCCGTGCCGCCCAGTCGTCGCCGCGGCCGTTGGTCAGCCGCCAGCGCGCGCCGTGGCGCGCGACTTCCGGATCGGGCTCCAGGCCGATCAGCGCCGCGCTGCGCTCGCGCGGCAGCGGCGCCGTCTCCGCCAGCGCCTCGCGCGCGGCCGCGAGCAGCGCCAGTTGCTGCGGCAGCGCCTGTTCGAGATCGCGTGGCGGAAAACGCAGCCCGTCCATATCCAGTTCAAACGAATGCATGCGGCCGTCGCGCGTCGCGCGGGCGCCGGCATCCGCACCCTCGCCGCTTTCTGCGCGTCCCTCGAACAGCGCGCGCGCGAACGCGGCGCGGTCGGGCGCATCGGCAATCTTCGCGCCGATGCCGACGATTGCGACCGGACGCGCGAGGGCGGCGGCGGGCTCGCCGCCGATGCCGGCGTCATCTTCCGAAACGATCAGATGCGCGTTGTTGCCGCCGAAGCCGAAGGCGGAAACCGCCGCGATGCGCGGGCCGTCGCTGCTCCATGGCTCGGCTTCGCGCAGCAGCCGGAATGGCGTCTGCTGCAAGGCCGCATCGGGATCGCCGCAGTGCAAGGTCGGCGGACGCACGCGGTTGCGCATGGCTTCGAGCACCTTGATAAGCCCTGCCGCGCCCGCGACGGTAATGAGGTGGCCGAGATTGGATTTGAGCGAGCCTATCGGCAGGTCGCGCGCCTGGGCGAACACCTGGGCGCTGCTGCGCAGCTCCGTGGCATCGCCCACCGGCGTGCCGGTGGCATGGCATTCGAGCAGCGACACCTGCGCCGGTTCGACACCCGCAAGCGCATACGCGGCGCCGAGCGCGCGCCGCTGGCCTTCTTCGCTGGGCGCCAGGAAGCCCTTGCCGCGGCCGTCGTTGGACAAGCCGACGCCGCGGATCACGCCATGGATGGTGTCGCCGTCGCGGCGCGCATCGGCCAGGCGCTTGAGCGCCAGGAATGCCGCGCCTTCGGCCGGCAGCAGTCCGTCGGCCTCGCGATGGAACGGGCGCGAGCGCCCGGACTTGCTCAGCGCGCCGAGTGCGCAGAAGCCGACATGGAGGAAAAGATCGTCCGCGCGCTGTACCGCGCCGGCGAGCATCACGTCGGCGCGGTCGTCGTGCAGCGCATCGCAGGCGAGCTTGATCGCGTACAGCGACGAGGCGCACGCGGCGTCGAGGCAGAAACTTCCTGCCTCCAGCGCCAGCGCGCGCTCCAGCATCGCCGCGGTGCCGCCGCTCATGAAGCGGTTGCGCGGATCGATGTCGCCTTCGCCGCTCCACACCTGTTCGCAGAACGCGGCCATGTGCGCGGTCGGGAAACCGAGATTGCCGAAGACCGCACCCACCCGGCCGGGCGTTCGCGTCTCGCGCAGCGCTTCGCGGGCGCAATGCAGCGTCCAGTGCACCAGCGGGTCCAGCCCTTCAAGTTCGGCGGCCGCGACTGCGAAGCCGTGCGGGTTCCAGATCGTCTCGAAGCCTTGCACATAACCGCCGCGATCCGACCATGCGCGGTCCGGCTGCGGCGCCTCGGGCGCGCATAGCGCGTGCTCAGGCGCGAGGCGCCAGCGGTCCGCGGGTACGCGCGTGACCAGGTCGCGCCCGTTGACGACCGCGTCCCAGAGTGCGGCCGGACTCAGCGCGCCCGGCAGCACACAGGCGCGTCCGACGATGGCAATTGGCGCGAACACGCGACTAGGCGCCGTTCGGCAAGGCGTGGTTCTGCACGCCGAGCATTTCGGCGTAGCGCCGGCCGCTCCGGTCGGTCAGCACGATATCCGTGGTCGTATCGCTGCTGCCGACCTTGCGCAGATAGGCGGTGGCCGTGATCGGGCCGGCGCTGGGCTCGGCGCCGAAATGCCGCAGTTCCCCGATGGCTGTCGGCAGCGTCTGGCCGCCGAGCAGGCGCCGGCCGTGCAGCGCGGCGACCTGCAGGCCGCCGTCGAGCGCGGCGACATCCAGCGTCCAGCTCTCCCCTTCCCAGCCGGCCGCGTCGACGCCGCGCACCGTCGCGTCTATGCCTTCGTCGGAAATGCCGCGCACTTCGTCGATCAGCTCGAACTGTTTGCGATGGAACAGCAGCTCGGGATAGATGCGTTCGCCGCTCCACGGGTCGAGGGTAAGGCCGGGCGCCTCGCGTCTGGGCTTGGGCGGTTCGGGCAGCAATTCCGCGCGGGCGCTGTAGTTCAGCGCGCCGCGCGCGTCGCGCACGGTCATCAGCAGCTGCGCGCCGCGCTCGCTGGGCAGCGGCGTCGCCTCAATGCGGCAGCGGTCGCCGCCATTGTCGAACCCGCCGAGACGGATGCCCTTGAGCACCTTGAGTTCGTGCAGGCTGGCCAGCGCCAGCCCCGGACGGAAGCTGCGCGCCGCGCGCGCCATCCATTCGGCCACGAGCACGACCGGCACCACCGGCGTGCCTTTCACCGCGTGGCCTTCCAGGAAGGCGTGGCTGGCGCGCGAGACCACCAGTTCCACGCCCTGCACGCGCGCCTGCGCCCCGTCCATCAGCAGCGCTTCGCCGCGCGGCTCGCCGCCGAGCACCAATTCGATATCGGTGGCGCGCGAGTCGCACATTTCGTCGGCGAACATCTTCGCGCCGGCGTCCAGCGGAACCATGGGAACACCGAGTTCGGCAAAGCGCGCCTTCAGCGCCGGCGTGACCATGCCGCCTTCCCACGGTCCCCAGCCCAGCGACTTCGCGCGCAGGCCCGGGCGCTGGCGCGCCTCGGCCGCGACCACCTTGGCCAGCACTTCGTTGGCCATCGCGTAATCGCTCTGCCCGGTGTTGCCGCAGCGCGCCGACACCGACGAGAACACGCACAGCAGTTTCAGCGGATCGGCCGCGGTCGCGGCCAGCAGGGCGCGCAGCCCGCCGACCTTGGTGCCGAACACGAGGTCGAACTGCGCCAGCGTCTTGTCGGCGATGCGGCGGTCGGCGAGTACGCCCGCGGCGTGTACGACACCTGCGATCGCGCCCCAGTCCTGACGCACGCGCTCCAGCGTGGCGGCGAGCGCGGCGGCATCGTCGACCGCGACCGATTCGTAGCGCGCCTGCGCGCCCTGGGCCTGGATCGCGGCCAACGTCGCGCGGATCTCGCGCGCGCCGAGGATGCGATCCACTTCGCGCGACAGTTCGGCCGGCGTGAGCGCCGCACCGCGCGCGAGCACGATGCGCTTGAGCTGCGCTTCGTCGTCGACGCCGGCGCAGTCGGCGGCTTCCTCGCGCAGCGGCGTGCGCCCGAGCAGCACGAAGCGCGCCTTGCATTGTTTGGCCCATTCCACGATGCAGGCGGCAGTCACACCGCGCGCACCGCCGGAGACGACGACGACATCGCCGGCGTTGATCGCGGCGACCGAGGGACGTACCGCGCGCGCCAGGCTCTTCAGCGTGTAGCGGCCGCCGGCGGCGGGCAAGGCCACCTCGATCTCGCCGCCGCCGCGCAGCAGTTCGCCGGCGATGACCTCCGCAAGCGCCGCATCGTCGCGCGCGCCGCGCTCCACGTCGATGGACTTCAGCGTCGCGCGCGGCCATTCCAGCGCCGCGGTCTTGACCAGCGCGGGCAGGCCCGCCAGCCAGGCGCGGCGCGCATCGGCATTGCGCAGGCCGAAATGGCCGCCGGTGTCCTGCACGGTCACGAACAGCGCATCGTCGACGCCGGCCAGGCGCTGCGCGACGACGAAGGCATCGCGGTTGACCGCCATCGCCTGCACCGCATCCTCGACCGGGCGCAGACCGCCCAGGTAGACACAGCGCTTTGCGCCGTCAGGCAAGGCCTCCACCGCCTGCGCCTCGACACCGTTGCTGCGCAGCGCGGCCGCAACCGCGGCATCCAGGCCCGCAGCGCCGAGCACGAACACCGGCGCGCCGTCGCTCAGCCCCGGCGCGGCAAAGCCGGCCGCGGGCGCGGGCATGAGTTCGAGCACGAAGCGGCCAAGCTCGGCGCGGCGCGTCGGCCTGGCTTTTTGCACCTCGGCGCCCGGCGACGCTGCCGCGGCAGACGGCGCCGGGGTCGCGCCGAGGTAGGCCACGATGTCGGCCAGCGTATGCATTGCCGCCGGGGGCGCGCGGTCTTTCGCGATGCCAGGTACGTGCCCGGTCATCGCGGCGAGGATTTCCACGCGCTTGATCGAGTCGATGCCGAGGTCCGCTTCGATGTCCATGGACAGATCCAGCATCTCCACCGGATAGCCGGTCTTGTCGGCGACGACGCCAAGCAGGATTCCCGCGATGTCGGCGGCGGCCGGGGCGGCGGTGGATGGTGCGACGGCGGGGATTGCGGCCGCCGCTCCGCCCTGCAGGTATCCGGCGATCTGCCGCAATGTATGCATGCCGCTCATCTTTGTGCGATCGGCCTGCACGACGAGCGCGCCTTGCGCGTGCACCGCGGCGAGGATTTCGACCCGCTTGATCGAATCGACGCCGAGGTCGGCTTCGAGATCCATGTCGAGATTGATCATCTCCGCGGGATAGCCGGTCTTCTCGGCGACGACGGCGATGAGAAGCGCGGCGAGGTCGGCGCCGGACGCCGGTGCCGGCGCGGCAACGGGCGTCGCAACGGCTGGAGCGGCGGAGACAGCAATCGCCGGCGGCGCGCCAGGTGCAGGCGGGGCCGGCGGCGGCACGGCGGGCTGCGCCGGCATGGCCGCCGCGACCGGCGGCGGAACCGGCGACAGCGGCGCGGCGCTCTGCGCGGCTGCGACCGGAGCCGCGACTGCGGCGGCCGGCGCCGCGCCGAGCAGCGCGGTGAGGCCGTTGATCGCGCTCTCGGCCAGCTTGAGGTATTGCGCATGACTGTCGCTCAGCGCGCGCTGATAGGCGGCGTGCGCGTTCGCGGTCTGCTGCTGCGCCTCCTGGAACGCGGCGAGCCAGGCTGGCGACAGCGGCGATTCTTCTTTCACGGTGCGTACCTCGACAACGGGTGCGGATTCCGCACGCGGCGGATTGGGAGCGGGCAGCTGCGACGGATCCGCCGGCGGATAGGGTTTGCCGACATTGCTGCCGCTGATCGCGATGCCGTGTTTGTGCATCGCCGGCGGCGCCGGTACGCGCACGTCGGCGAACAGGGCCGGCAATCTGGTCACATGGCCCGCGGCGGCGAGCTGTGCGATACCCGCGAGCAGCGGTTCCAGATCGGACTTGCCTTTGCGATCCAGGGCTATCGCTCGATGCGCGCGCGTACCCAGGATCGCGCCGACCAGCCCCTTGAGCACCGTGCTCGGGCCGACTTCGACAAAACAGCGCGCGCCCGCGGCGTACATCGCTTCGATGGTTTCCACGAAGCGCACCGGCTGGGCGATCTGCTGCGCGAGGACGGCGCCGGCATCGCCGGCGTACGGCGCGGCGTGCGCGTTCGCGTAGACCGGCACGCGCGGCGCGGCGAATGCGATGGTGGCGAGGAACTCCCTGAACGGCGCGCACGCGGGCGCTACCTGGGCGGAATGGAAGGCGGCGGCGACCGGCAGACGCTTCGCTGCCACGCCTTGCGCCTCAAGCGCGGCGATGGCCTCCAGCGGCCCCGATACAACGACTTGCTCGGGCGCGTTGTGGTTGGCAATGGCCAGCGACGGGCCGATCAGCTCGCGCGCCCGTTCGATCGGGCACGCCAGCGCGCACATCGCGCCGCTGCCGTCCGCCGCCGCGTCGCGCATCAGTTCGCCGCGGCGGCGCGCGATGCGCAGGGCGTCGGCTTCGCTGACGGCACCTGCCGCGTGCAGCGCGACGATCTCGCCGAAGCTGTGGCCGGCGGCCATCGCGCCCTCGACGCCGAGGTCGCGCAGCACGGCAAGCAGTGCCATCGACGCCAGGCCCAGCGCAGGCTGCGCGTTTTCGGTGCACGTGAGCTGATCGCCCGAATTGCCGAACACGATCTCGTGGACGCCCAGGTCGGCCGCGCGGTCCCACACGGCGCGGGCCGCGTCGAACTGCATCGCCGCGGCGGCGCCCATGCCGGCGTACTGGCTGCCCTGCCCCGGGAACAGCAGCGCCAGCGCGCCCTCGGGTGCGCCCACACCGTAGCTGGTGCCGTCCGGCAGCTGGAACGGCAGCGCAGGACCGGCGGCGATCTTCGTCTGCGCGGCGGCCAGCCGCCCGTCGAGTTCGGCGGTGCTGGCCGCGACGACGGCGAGGCGCACGGCGGCGCTGTGGTCGAACGCATCGCGCGAGGCGCGTGCGAGCGAGGGCAACGGCAGATTGCCCGCACAGGATTGCCGCAGCTGCGTAATCTGTTCGATCAGCGCCGCGGCGCCAGGTGCGCTCAGCGCAACGAGTTCGTGCGACTGCGTCGCGAGCCGCTCCGCGCGCGGCGCCGGGCCGGCGTATTCCTCCAGCGCGAGGTGGAAATTCGAGCCGCCGAAACCGAAGGCGCTGACCGCCGCACGGCGCGGGTGCGAAGCGGCGCGGATCCACGGCCGCGCTGATGTATTGAGATAGAACGGGCTTTGCGGCAATTCCAGCCTGGGGTTGGGCACGTCGGCCTTGATCGTCGGCGGCAGCACCTTGTGGTGCAGCGCCATCACCACCTTGAACAGGCCGGCGGCGCCCGCGGCCGCCTTGGTATGGCCGATCTGGCTTTTCACCGACCCCAGCGCGCACCACTGCGTGCGCGCGGCATCCGCTTCGGCATAGACGCTGCGCAAGCCTTCGAACTCGGCCGCATCGCCGGCCTTGGTGCCGGTACCGTGCGCCTCGACCAGCTCCACGGTCGCGGGACCGAAGCCGGCCTGGGCGTAGGCGCGGCGCAGTGCCACCGCCTGCCCCGCCGACACCGGCGCGTACACCGACTTCGCGCGGCCGTCCGACGAGGTGCCTACGCCGCGCAGCACCGCGTAGATGCGGTCGCCGTCGCGCTCGGCGTCGGCGAGGCGCTTCAGCGCGACCATGCCCAGCCCTTCGCCGAGCATGGTGCCGTCGGCCTGGTCCGAGAATGGCCGGCAGTCGCCGCTGGGCGACAGCGCCGGCGTCTTGGAAAAGCACATGTACATGAAGATGTCGTTGAGCGTATCGACGCCGCCGCTGATGACGAGGTCGGAATCGCCCAGCTGCAGTTCGTTGACCGCCATCTGGATCGCGGAAAAGCTCGATGCGCAGGCCGCATCGGTCACGCAGTTGGTGCCGCCCAGGCCCAGCCGGTTGGCGATGCGCCCGGCGACGACATTGCCGAGCAGGCCAGGGAACGAGGCTTCCTGCCACGGCACGTACTGCGCGGCGATGCGCGCGCAGGCGGCCTGCACTTCGTCTTCGGGCAGCCCCGTTTCGCGCAGCGCCTTCTGCCAGACCGGGCGCTGCAGGCGCGATACCAGCGAGAACAGCAGCTCCTGCGCGCTGGTGACGCCCAGGATCACCGAGATGCGCGAGCGGTCCATGGTCTCGAACTGCTCGCGCGCGGCATCTTCGAGCACCGCACGCGCCGCGATCAGCGCGAGCAGCTGCGAGGTATCGGTGGCGGGAATCGTCGCCGGCGGTATGCCCCAGCCCAGCGCATCGAAATCCATCGGCGCGAGAAAACCGCCGCGGCGGGCGTAGGTCTTGTCGGGTGCCGCCGGATCCGCGTCGTAGTAGTCGTCGATGCGCCAGTGCGTGGCCGGTACGTCCGTCAGCAGATCCTTGCCGGCGAGGATGTCGCGCCAGAAGCCGTTCGCGTCGTGCGACCCGGGAAAGATCGCGCTGACGCCGACAATGGCGATTGGCTGGCGCTGCGGTGAACTCATGCGAGGGGCCTCGGACGGAAATCGAACGCGGACGGCGGAATGGCCAAGCCGAAGGTACGCAGCTGCTGCACGCGCGTGAGCACCGCGGCGCCTTCGAGCAGGTTCAGCGCGACCTGCACGGCGGTGCGCCTCTCGGGCGCTTCGAGGAAGCTGCCCGCGGCCCAGGTGTTGAACGCCCCCATGGCGGGGCCGCACCAGATCTGGTAATCGGTCAGCCGCTCGCTCACGCCGTCGATCGCCCAGCGGCTGGAGAGGCCCAGGTAGGAACGGAATACCAGCGCCATGCGGTGCTTCGGATCGGATTCGGCGCGTGCGACGTGGGAGGGATCGCGCGAGGACCAGAATGCGCGCGTCGAGGCCCAGGCCTCGTCGAAGCTGGCGCGCAGCATGTCTTTCTCGATCTTCGCCCGCTCGGCGGCCGGAACCGCTTCCAGCGACGGATAGGCGCGGTAGATCTCGTAGAGCTTCTTCGCGCGGATCGCGAACAGGGTGCCGCGGCGCAGGACCTGCACATCGACGCCCAGCTCGAACATGTCGGCCGCCGGCGCCATGATGACATCGGCCATCGAGGCTTGCGCCAGCATCGCCCGCGCACCGGCGCCGAGGCCCGATTCCACGCAGGCTTGGTTCACCGAGCCGGTCTGCACATAGGCCGCGCCCAGCGCAAAGGCCGACGCCAGCGCACCCGGCGTGCCCAGGCCGCCGGCGGCACCGACGCGGATCGGCCGCGCGTAGCGCTGCTCCGCGACGATGCGGTCGCGCAGCGCCATGATGGTCGGCAGCAGCGCGGCCAGCGGACGGTTGTCGGTGTGGCCGCCGGAATCCGCCTCGCAGGTGATGTCCTCGGCCAGCGGTATGCGTGCGGCCAGCTCGGCTTCGGCGCGCGTGAGTTCGTTGCGCGCGACCAGTGCGTCGAGCAGCGCGGCCGGCATCGGCGCCATGAACTGCTTTGCCACTTCCTCGCGCGAGACCTTGGCCAGCACGCGATGGCGGCGCCGGATGGCGCCCGTGTCGTCGACGGTGAGGCCGCTAGCCGCGTAGCGCACGATCGCCGGCGTGAGCCCCATGAACGCCGAGGCTTCGACGCAGCGCACGCCGCGCCGGATCAGCAGCGCCGCCACCGCGTCTTCGATCGCCGGCTCGTTCGGGCTGTGGATGAGGTTCACGCCCCAGGGCAGCCCGAGCGGATCGAGTTCGCGGGCCAGTTCATCGGCCGCGGCTTCCACGCGCGCCAGCGACAGGCCCGCGGCGCCGAAGAAGCCGAGGCAGCCCGCGCGCGCCATTTCGGCCACCAGCCGGGCCGTGGCGATGCCATTGGCCATCGCGCCCGCGACATAGGGAAAGCGTGTGCCGTGCGTCTCGCCGAAGCCGCGGTCGCCCAGCCACTCGGGGTACAGCGGCGGCAGCATGCCGAGCACCGGCCAGGCGCCGCTTTGGGCCGCGGCGACCAGCGCGCCGTCCAGCCCGACGCCGAGCCGGCCGTCGCGGTCGTCGCGGATCACGACCGCGGTATGGCGCACCTGGGCGCAGGCGGCCGCCAGCTCGGCCGGCGCGAACGCGGGCGCGCCGCCGTGCCAATACGCCGGCGCGTGGGGAGCAATCGGGGGGACACTAGCCAAAACTGGCACTCAGTGGCACTTTAGGGGACGCCGTTATAGCCGTCCTGGGGTGGAAATGCCACTGCGAGAAGCCAAGAAGGCCGCAGTCCGTCAAGCGCTGGTCGCCGCGGCGAACCGCCGCTTCCATCGCCACGGCTTTGAACAGACCACGATCGACGAGATCTGCGCCGACGCCGGCGTGAGCCGGCGCACCTTCTTCCGCTATTTCGAGAACAAGGAAGCGCTCGCGTTTCCGCACCGGAACGAACGCCTGGAACGCTTCCTCGCCCTGCTCGACGGGGCCGGCCACTCGCCCAACCCGGTCGACGGCCTGCGCGCGATCTGCGAAATCTTCGCCCAGGAATACTCGGCCAACCGCGCGGCCATCCTGGCGCAGCAGCGCCTGGTCGATTCCGTACCGGCTCTCGCCGCGCGCGAGCACGAGATCGACCGCGACTGGGAAACCGCGATGGCCGCCACGTTCCACCGCCGCTTCGGCCGCGGCGCCGCCTCCGAGCGCCGCGCACGCCTGATGGCCGGCGCCGCCATCGGCGTCATCCGCGCGACGATGCGCTACTGGTACGAAAAGGATGGCAAGCCCGATCTGGCGCGGCTGGGGCAGGAAGCACTGGACGGACTGGAGCAAGGTTTCCTGTCCTGAGTGCTGCCTGATACCGGACGAAGTTGATCGCTTCGCCGACGGCTTGAAATTTGGCCGCCTATTTCACCGGAACGCACCGCCGCAAATGCTCCGCCAGTTGCACGATCGGCGTATCGCCCTCGATATCGCGCCGGTCGTAGCGGGAGTCAGCGTACGCGACCATGCTGTCGAAATTCGGGTTACCGGCGAGCCAGGCCAGCACGATCGGTCCTTCGGCGGACAGAAAATCGATACCGTCGATGCGAGAGCGATCGCCGTTCACGAGACGGTCCAGTTCGCGGACCTGGCTGCAGCGCTCGACCAGCACCGGCAGTTTCTTGCCGAGGAACTTGATGAACGCCTCGATATGCCGGAGCGATTTGATGTCGAAACCCCCGCGGCCTTCGATGCTTGCCAGTCGCAGATCGCAGGTCGATGAACGTTCGTGCTGCGGAATGACGCTCGCGACCAGCCGCTCTACCGTGTGCTGGCGCACGGAAATCAGGACGTCGCAGGTAAAGAAGGGAGGATCGTCGTAGCCGACGCCGCAGATCGTCAACGTCGTGTCGTCGCGGGTCTGGACGAAATCGTCGCCCCCGCGGGCTTGCCTTACCTCGAAGCCCAGCGGAATCAGTATTGCCTCCAAGGCACGTCCCAGCGTGGCGGTCAGCTCATCGCGATCATTCGGCCATCCGAAGGTGATCTGGGTGCCGTTGGCGACGACCGCGCCCTTGCGCGGTACCAGCCGCGTGAAACGCAACCCGCGATTCTCGCCGTAGCGGAAGCCGGTGCAGGACTTGGCCACGGCTGCAGGCACGCCGTAAACGGCATCGTGGCCCTCCGCGCGATGCCGCGCGATCGCCTGTTTGAGCAGCGCCGCCGTTTCCCTGGGCGGTTCCCCTTCGGTCTCGAGGTGTTCCGCGCCCTGATCGAGCAGATGCGTGATCTGCCAGACCTGCCTGCCGTCCTGCCACAGGAACGCAGTCGACGCATTGGCGTTTTCGCTTTCGGCGCAGCCGACCACGCTTGCCTCCAGCGACAGCGCCGACAGCTTCGCGGGGTGGATCAGTGCGTGCCAGAACGCATTTGCCGCGACGACATAGCCGCCCTGCGGCAGGGGTGCGCCGGCGATCTCGCCCTCGCCCTCGCCCACGGCGGTGCCGGTGTCCTCAAGGTTCAACGCCGCGAGTACTTGCGCCGGCGACAGCGCCGCCGACAACCACGAAAACGCCCTG
The DNA here is from genome assembly GCF_024437735.1 of Tahibacter harae. Taxonomy (GTDB): domain Bacteria; phylum Pseudomonadota; class Gammaproteobacteria; order Xanthomonadales; family Rhodanobacteraceae; genus Tahibacter; species Tahibacter harae. The sequence goes on from NZ_JANFQO010000002.1 coordinate 92,502, forward strand.
CTCATCCAGCTTGCTCCTTCCCATCCGGCGCGCGCCGCCGCGCAGTCTAGCGCGTCAGGGTTCGGCCAAGCCGACAGGGCAACCTGGCAACCAGAGACCAGGCATCGGCCAGCACGCATCACCGGTCGAATCTGACATCGCCGCTGTCGCAAGTATCGGCGAAACCGCGCTTTCCGATCCGCAGATTGTCCGGAGCGCCCCCGTGCTGCACCCCGTTACGGTCGCAGGAACCCGGATGCCATGGGTGACAGTGGCGCCTATCAGCAAGTCGACCGTGTCGTTGCTGTTGCCGGAACCGTACAAGTGCAGCCGGCGTCCGCGCAGGTCCATGGGCAGGCCAGGGCGGACAGTCGGCGGTGCCGCCGCCGGAGCAGCCGCACTTTTTTCGGTCCGGATGATTTTTTCGGGGTCAAAAAAACGGAAGACACGCTGATGCTGCCCCCTTTGCGGCAATTCCGGAGCCGTCCATGTCCCGTCGCCCTGTTCCTCCCTGGTGCCAAGGCACCATCGCTGCCCTCGCCCTGGCCGCACCGCTCCCTGTGATGGCCGCGGGCGGCGCCTGCGCGGGGTCGCCGCCGCCGGCGTTCGAGCTTTCCATCGCCAGCGGGGCAATGCGCGACGGCGAGGAAAACCGGGTCGAGGTGCGCGCCCATGCCGACGGCTGCGTCGCCGTGCGCCGGCCCTGGTTTCTGCGCGAGGCGGGCGAGTACGAGCTGCGTCTGGATGCGCGGGAATGGGCGGCGCTGCAAAGCGCGGTGGCGCCGGAGGAACTGCGCAAGATCGATCCGCGGCGCCTGGGCGCACAGACAAGGCAGGTATGGAAGGATGCGGCGGCCGGCCCGGTCGTGTTCGCCGAGCCGGATGCGGATGTGTACACCCTGCGCTGGCGCGAGGGCGATGCGCTGCGCCAGCTGGTGGCGGGTGATCCGCGCCAGGCGGCGGCGCGCCAGCCCGAATCGGCCGAGGCGGGCCGCGTCGCGCAAGCGGTAGCGGCTCTGCGTGCGCTGGCTTCGCGCACGGGCAAGCCTGTGGCGGCGGAGGGCGCGAAATGAACCGCACCCGCCTGACCGCATTGATCGCTTTCGCCGCGACCGCGCTGCCGCAGCTGGCTGGCGCCGGCAGCTTCATCGCGGTCGAAGAGGACGAACCCGGCCGCGTCGCACATCAGAACTACCAGGGCGCCGGCGGCGAGCTGGCGCAGATCCGCGTCTGCATCGACAACTCGGTCAACCCGGCCCTGGCCGCCGCCGCGGAACCGGCGGTGCGCAATGTCGTCGCCACCTACAACCGTATCCGTTCGCTGGCGGACAACACCTATGCCGAAGGTGCGGCGACCAGCGCGCCCCCGGACCAGGTGGATTTCGAAACCGTGCTGCTGCACGAATTCATGCACGCCAACGGCCTGGATCATCCCAACCAGGCCAACAATCCCGCGGGCGCCGGCGGCTACAACTATGGCGACTCGCGCAGCGCCGACGGCGCCAACAACGTGCTCGATCACCTTGGCGATGCCGACGGCATTCCCGGCTCGGCCGACGACCAGCGCGGCGACGACGTGAACCTGCTCTGGTATCCGCGCGGCACCAACGATCCCGCCGTGCTGCCTGCGGTGGTGGATACGACCACGATGGCGCGCACGCTGGACCATCTGCCGCCGGGCCAGCATTTCGCCGCGAACGCCAACAGCGCGGTGATGGCTGCGCTGGGCCATCCCAACAGCGAGGCGGTGGCGGTACAGGGCTATGTGCAGGGCCAGGTCGGCCGTCATCTGCACCATGACGACCTGGCCATGCTGCAGCTGGCGCGGGCCGGTATCGACGGCCTCGCCGGCACGGCCGACGACTATCGCACCAGCGCGGTGTTCGCCGGTTTCTTCAACAATCCGCAGGGCGGCGAATGCTCCATGGTGGTGCGCTTCATCGACGAGGTCGGCTTCGCCGGCACCCTGGTCGGCCTCACGCCGCTGGCGCCCAACCATTGGCGCCTGATCTACCCGACCCGCATGCGCTTCAACCCGGCGGTGAACTGGTACTTCACGCCGGGCGCCAACACCGCGATGCAGATAGACCCGGCCACGCCCGGCACCAGTTCCGGCGTGACGCCGTACACCGTGCAGGTAACGGTGGCCAAGGCCGGCTACAACCTGATGAGCGGCACGCCGCGGGGAAGCGTGATCGTGCGCGACGGCGCGCGCGGCGACCCGCTGACGGCGGCCTGTTCCATTGATCTCACGCCGGCTTCGGGCGGCAGCGGCAGCTGCCTGCTCACGCCCGTGACCGCCGGCCGCAAGATACTGACCGCCGACTACGTCGGCTGGGGCGGCTGGGACGGCAATACCGCCAGCGTCGCGCACGACGCTACCGGCGTGGTGACGTTCGCGAACATCACGCAGGCCCCCTCCCCGTCCGCCATCGGCGTCGATGTCAATTTCGACTGGGCGCTGGTGCCGCCGGGCGGAGGCGCGCCGGTGCAGGCCAGCGGCAGCGTCGTGGTGAAGGAAGCGGCCGACTGCGCTTCCGCGCCGGCCGATCCCGCACTGCAGTGCTCGGCGACACTGCCGGCGCACGGCTGTTCCATCCGCTTTTCCAGCCCCGGCACGCATACGCTGCGGCTGTGCTACAGCGGCGACAGCGCCGTGGCGCCGGCCCAGGCCAGCGTGGTGCATACCGTGCTCGCCGGACGCGCGACTGCGACCAGCATCCTGGCGCAGTCCTCGTCGCTGACCAAGCCCTACGAGCCGTATACCGTACAGGTGCAGGTACGCGAGGTTCCGGACCAGGGCGGCCATCCGCAGGGCACCGTCATCGTGCGCGACGGCGACGACAGCGATCCGCTGACCGCGCGCTGCACCGCCACGCTGGCCGGCACGCCCGACGAAACCGCGTCCTGCCAGCTCGCTTCCAACCGTGCCGGCGTGCACCCGCTCACCGCGTCGTTCGCCGACCAGGGGCTGTGGATGGGCAGCAGTTCGGCCTCGCTCGCCCATTCGGTGCGCAGCTTCGCCATCGTCAGCAACAATCCGTCCAGCGTGCCGCTGGGACAGGCGGCCAGCGTGGTGGTGGCGCTGGAAGTCGCGCCCTTCGGCGCCACGCCGGCGCCCAGCGGCACCATCGTCGTCAGCAACGGCAGCGACAGCTGCGAGATCGTGCTGCCGGCCAGCCATTGCGCCTGGCGCGGCAGCAGTACGGGCACGCATCAGCTGGTCGCCAGCTGGAGCGGCGATGCCAACTATCCGGCCATGACCACAGCCGCGGTGATGCAGACGGTGACGCCGGCGGCGCCGTATCCGCGCTGGGTATCGCAGGCGCGCAGCGGCTATCCGGAAAGCAACGCCGCCTCGACCGGATCCAACCGCGGGCTGTCCGCGGACGGCCGCTTCGTGGTGTTCTCTTCCAGCGCGACCGACCTCGTCGGCGACGATACGAACGGCGTCGAGGACGTATTCGTGCGCGACCAGCTCAACGGCGGGCTGCGCCGCGTCAGCGTCACCGCCGCCGGCGCGCAGGGCAACGGTGCCAGCCGCCTGCCGGCCATCAGCGCCGACGGGCGCTTCGTGTCGTTTGAATCGCAGGCGAGCAATTTCTTTCCTGGCGACAGCAACGACAAGGACGTCTTCGTCAAGGACCTCTACAGCGGCGCCCTGGTGCGCGCGACCACGCGCGCCGACGGCAGCGCGCCGACCACGCCCGAACTCGCGTTCGCCACCACGGCGCTGCGTTCCTCGCTGAGCGCGGACGGGCGCTTCGTGGCCTTCGCCACCTACCGCCTGCTGGCGCCCGGCGATACCAACGGCCGCGTCGACACCTACGTCAAGGACCTCGCCACCGGCGCGCTGGACCTCGTCAGCAGCAACAGCGCCGATCAGCCCGGCGACAACCACAGCCAGTTTCCCGCCATCAGCGCCGATGGCCGCTACGTTGCCTACAACTCCACCGCGGGCAACCTGGTGCCGAATTTCCCGGCGAACGGCCTGCTCAACCGCGTCTTCGTCAAGGACCGCCAGACCCGTGTTTCCTCCTTGGCCAGCGCCCTGGCGGACGGCACCGTGGCCGACGGCGCCTGCGGCGACTACCCGGCGATCAGCGCCGACGGCCGCTACGTCGCGTTCCAGTGCAGCGCGACCAACCTGCCCGCCCTGATCTGGAACGGCGAGCGCGTATTCGTCAAGGACATGAGCAGCGGAGCGATCGAACTGGCCGCTTCCAGCATTACCTACAGCAACAGCCGCACGCCGTCGCTCAGCGCCGATGGCCGCTACGTCGTGTTCCAGACCGGCATCAATGCATCGCCCGGCTACGTCGCGGTGGTCGTCAAGGATCGCCAGAGCGGTCAGTTGGTCAACCAGCACGTTCTGCCCGGCAGCACCCCGGCGCAGGAGGACCAGGTGCCATGGGAAACGCGCATGTGGCCGTCGATCAGCGCCGACGGACGCTACGTGGCCTACCAGTCGGTGTCCGCGGCAATCGCGCCGCCGGACAACAACGCCGCTGCCGACGTGTTCGTGCGCGACCGCGTGGCCGGCCTGACCCAGCGCGCCAGCGGCGCCTACTTCGGCCTGCGCAACGACGGCGACAGCGACAACGCGGCGATCTCGCGCGACGGCAGCATCGCCGTCTACGATTCCTTCAGCTCGCGCCTGATCGACGGCGATGCCAACGGCCAGCGCGATGTATTCGTCTACCGCAGCGGCAGCGGCACTGCGACGCGCCTGAGCACGGCCGCCGATGGCACGCCCGCCAACGGCGCGAGCTACGCACCGGCGCTGGCCGAGCACACCGGCGACGTGTTTTTCCTGTCCGCGGCCGGCAACCTGGTTGCCGGCGACACGAACGGCAAGGTCGATGTGTTCCGCCGGCATTCCAGCGGCGGCAGCATCCAGCGCATGAACCTGTTCTACGGTTCCCAGGCCAGCGCCGACGCACAGGCGCCGCTGGCGGTCAGCGGCGACGGCCGCATCATCGCCTTTGCCTCGGCCGATGGCGGCATCGCCGGCGATTCCAACGGGTTCACCGATATTGTCGTCTACCGGCCGTACAACAACGGCTCGGCCAATCCGCTGACGGTGGCGGCCAACGGCAACAGCCTGCAGCCGGCGATTTCCGACGACGGCCGCATCCTCGCCTTTGCGTCCGAGGCCACCAATCTCGGCGTCAGCGGCGCCGCCGGCGTGCGCAGCGTGTATGCACGCAACATGCGCGAGTACTACAACGTGCCCCAGCCCATGCAGCTGGTCAGCGCCGACGCCGCCGGCGTGCCCGCCAACGGCCGCAGCGAGCAGCCGGCCGTGAGCGCCGACGGCCGCTACGTCGCCTTCGTGTCCTGGGCGACCAATCTCGTGCCCGGCGACGACAACGGCGTCGCCGATATCTTCGTCAAGGACATTCAGACCGGCGCGATCGAGCGCGTCAACACCACGGCCGCCGGCGCGCAGGGCGCGGGCGGCGACTGTGCCTCGCCCGCGTTCAGTTCCGGTGCGCGTTTCGTCGGTTTCGTCTGCGCCCAGGGCAACCTCGTCGCGGGCGGCGGCGGCACGCCGGCCTACTACGTCAAGGACCGCAGCAATGCAGCGATCGTGCGTCTGTCGCAGACGGCCGGCGGCAGCGCGGCCGACGCCGCCAGCAGCGCGGGTGCGCATGCGCTGGCCGACAACGGCATGGGCGTGTTCGTCTCCGATGCGGGCAATCTGGCGGCGCTGGATTCCCCGCTGGTTTCCAACGTATTCCTCAACCTCTATCCGGCCGCGTTCAGTGCGAGTGCGGTCAGTATCGTGTCGACCTCGCCCGCCCAGCCGGAAGTCGGCCGCGGCTATACAGTCGCTGTCAGCGTGACGGGCTCGGGCGCAAATCCACCGACAGGCCGCGTGCGCGTATTCGACGGCACCGACGCCTACCCGACCTGTGTCGCCACGCTGACTCCGGGTACGCCTTCCACCGGCAGCTGCGAGCTGGGCACCGGCGTGAGCGGCACAGCCACGCTGACCGCGTACTACGGCGGCGACGACAGCAATGGCGCGGCGGTCTCGCCGGCCTTCTCCGTGCCCGTACAGGACTTGGTGCTGCCGGCCAAACCGATCATTTCCACCGTCACGCCCGGCAACGGCCGCGCCACGGTGCAGATCGGCATGAGCAACGTCGGCTCGCCGTTTTCCGGCTATACCACCACCTGCGGGGCGCAGACTCAGAACAGTACGGGCATGCCGGTCGTGGTGACCGGATTGCAGAACGGCGTGACCGTGGACTGCCGCGTCGTCGTACACAACGTCGTCGGCAGCAGCCCGCCCTCCGATCCGGTCAGCGTCACGCCCAGGGCCGGCACCAGCGCCGCCATCACCGCGCATACGCCCAATCCCTCGCGCGTGAACCTGGCCTACAGCGTGAGCGTGGCCGTGCAGGGCGAAGGCACGCCGGCACCCGGCGGCCAGGTGACCGTATCCGACGGCGCCGCCTCGTGCGTGGCGGCACTGACGCCGGGCTCGCCCTCCGTTGGAAATTGCACGCTGGTTTCAACGCTGCGCGGCAGTCGGACGCTGACCGCCAGTTACGCCGGCGACAGCGCGAACACCGGTTCCAGCGGCACCGCCGCACACAGCGTGGCCGATGTGCCCGCCGCGCCCGTGCTGACGCAGGCGGCACCGGGCAACGGCCGCGCGACGCTGACCTTCGGCGCTCCCGCGGACAACGGCGGCAGCGCCGTGCTCGACTACACCGCGAGCTGCGGCGCGCAGTCCGCCGTAGACACGCAATCGCCGCTGGCGGTGACCGGCCTGACCAACGGCACGCCGGTGAGCTGCAGCGTGACCGCACGCAATGCACTGGGCCACAGCCTTGCCTCCAACGCCATCGAAGTAACGCCGGCCACCGTGCCGGGCAAGCCGAATCTGATCGGCGTGCAGCCGGGCGACGGCAGCGCCACCTTCACGTTCTCTGCGCCGGAAAACGATGGCGGCAGCCTTGTCGACAGTTACCGCGCGGTCTGCGCCGGCAAGTTCGCCGCCGGTCCGGCATCGCCGCTGGTCGTCACCGGCCTGACCAACGGAACCGCGGTCCAGTGTTTTCTCACGGCCCACAACGCGATGGGTTTCAGCGCGCCGGCCGGACCGGCAAGCGTCACTCCGGCAGCCGCGCCCGGTGCACCGCTGCTGACCGCGGCCCAGCCCGGCGACGGGCGCGTGACCCTGGTGTTCGACGCGCCGGCCAGCAATGGCGGCAGCGCGGTCCTCGACTACACGGCCACCTGCGGCGCGCAGTCGGCCACCGGGCCGGCTTCGCCCGTGAGCGTGAGCGGCCTGGCCAACGATGTCGAGGTGAGCTGCAGCGTCCGGGCGCGCAATGCGGCGACCACCGGCCAGCCCTCCAATGTCCTGGCCGCGACGCCGGCGCCGGCACGGGCAAGCACCGCGCTGGCGCTGAGCAGCGGCACCGATCCCAGCCAATGGGGCCAGCCGCTGTCCTTCACTGCCACGCTGCAGCCCGTCGCACCGTACAGCGCGACGCCGGGCGGCAGCGTCACGTTCAAGGACGACGGAACGCCGGTCAGCGGCTGCACTGATCTTGCCCTGACCACGACAGCACCGGTCACCGCCACCTGCACCACGGCCGCCCTCGGCGTCGGCCCGCACAGCCTCACGGCCCAGTACAGCGGCGACGCGGTCTACGCCGCGGCGCAGCAGCCGGTGTCGAACACGCTGAGCCATACGGTCGGCCGCGCGGTCAGCACGGTGGACTTCGACGTGCTGAACTTCGTCTATACCGGCAGCACCAGGACCGTCACCGCGCATATCCACGATGAACCGGCCACGAGCTGTACGGTGACGCCGTCCAGCATAGGGCCGGACATCGGCAGTACGCCGGTGACAGCCAGCTGCGAAGGAATCCACTACACCGCCAGCGGCAGCGCCACGGCCGTCATCGCCCGTGCCCCAAGCACGGTGGATTTCGGCACGCTGAACTTCACCTACGACGGCAGCGCCAAGACGGTGACGGCACGCATCCACGACGAGCCGGCGACCAGCTGCACGGTGACGCCGTCCAGCGTAGGCCCCAATGCCGGCAGCACGCCGGTGACGGCCAGCTGCGAAGGAACCCACTACACCGCCAGCGGCGGCGCCACGGCCGTCATCGCCCGCGCCGCGAGCACGGTGGACTTCGGCACGCTGAACTTCACCTACGACGGCAGCGCCAAGGCGATCACCGCGCGCATCCACGACGAACCGGCGACCAGCTGCACGGTGACGCCGTCCAGCGCAGGCCCCGGTGCCGGCAGCACGCCGGTGACGGCCAGCTGCGCTGGTACCAATTACACCGCCACGGGCAATGCCGCCGCTGTCATCGCCAAGGCGGCCACCACCTTGACGCTGACCAGCGACTGCCAGCGCACCTTCGTCGAGAACCAGCCGTATACGCTGGTGGCGCGGCTCAACGGCGGCATCAACGCGACCGGCAGCGTCAGCTTCGACGACGGTCCGGCTTCCCTGTGCGTCAACCTGCCGCTGCTGAGCGGGGCGGCCACCTGCGTGGCGACGCTCTCGGCCCACCAGCAGGCAGTGGCGACGCTGGCGCTGGGCGCACGCTACGGCGGCGATGCCAACCACGATGCCAGCCAGGCCACGGCGATCAATGTCACCGTGCTGGGACTGCTGAACGCGATCTTCCGCAACGGACTGCAACTGCCGGGAGATCCGGATGCGTGTCCAGTAGAGTGAGGCTGGACTGGCAGCGGCCCGGGCGAGTGCGCCGTCGCGCGCATTCGCCCGGACGGGCACGGCCCGGCGGCGCGGGCCACTGCCGATTCGCCGCGCGCCTGCGCCAGGACCCGCGCCGGCCGTACCGGACGCAACACCGCCCGGTCAGCGGCCGCCGCCGCTGCGGAAGATGGCCCAGAGCAGCCAGATGCCCGCGAGCGAGGCGCCGACAAAACCGAGCAGACCGAAGAACGGCAGGCCAAGCAAGGTCGGACCGCCTTCCACGGTCATCGTGATCGACGAACCGACGATCAGCGCGGCAATCACCAGACCGCCGGCCAGGCGGTTGGCGGAATGGCTGACGTCGCGGCTGAAATCGCGCAGCTCGTCGACCTGCATGCGCAGACCGGCCTTGCCGCCCTGCAAGGTGCGCAGCAGCCGGCGCAATTCCCGCGGCAGCGCAATGGCCAGTTCGGAGAAGTCGCCGACGGCGGCGATGCCGCGCCGCGCAAGCACGGCCGGCCGATAGCGCTCGATCATCGCGCGGCGCAGGAAAGGCCGCGCCTGTGCCGCCATGTCGAATGCCGGATCGAGGCGGCGGCCCAGCCCGTCCAGGGTCAGGCAGACCTTGATCAGCAGCGCGAGATCGGCCGGCAGCGCAAGCCCGTGCTGGCGCAGCAGCGCGGTCAGGTCCAGCAGCATGCGGGCCAGATCCAGCTGTGCCAGGGGCACGCTGTGGTAGCGGTCGATGAACGCATCGACATCGGCCGCGAGTTCCGCCGTATCCCCGTCGCCGCCGTCCGACCAGTCGAGCAGTACGGCGCAGACGCGATCGGCGTCGCGTTCCACCAGCCCGGAGAGCAGCTGCACCACTTCGTCGCGCCGCGCCGGCGACAGCCGCCCGACCATGCCGAAATCGATCAACGCGATGCGCCCGTCGCGCAGCGCGAAGACGTTGCCCGAATGCGGATCGGCATGAAAGAAACCGTCGCGCAGCATCATTTTCAGTACGAGCTGGGCACCGGCACGCGCGATGGCCGCGCGATCGATCGCCGCCCGCTCCAGCCCGGCGAAGTCGGCGAGCGGAATGCCGTCGACATAGTCCTGCACGTTCATGCGTTCGTTGGTACACGGCCAGTACACCGCGGGCACGATCATGCGCGGATCGCCGGAGAAGCGTGCGGCAATGCGCTCGGCGTTGCGGCATTCGGCCGCCAGGTCCAGCTCCTGCATCAGGGAGGCGCGGAATTGCCGCACCATGCCGACCGGATGGAAGCGCCGCAACCCGGGAAAACGCGCCTCGATGCGGCGTGCGGCGTACTGCAGCAGGCGCATGTCCGCCTCGACCAGCGGCACTATGCCGGGGCGGCGCACCTTGATGACGACTTCGCGCCCGTCCGGCAGCCGCGCGCGATGCACCTGGGCGATCGATGCGGCCGCCAGCGGCGTGGATTCGATGCACTGGAAAAACGCTTCGGGCGCCTGCCCCAGCGCTTGCTCCATCTCGCTCCGTACAGCCTCGAAGGGCAGCGCCGGCACAGCGTTCTGCAGCAGGCTGAACTCGGCTATCCACTCGGGCGGAAACAGGTCCACCCGCGTCGCCAGCAGCTGGCCCAGCTTGACAAAGCAGGGCCCCATCTCTTCCAGTGCATGGCGCACACGCACCGGCACGGGCTGGGATATCCAGTGTTCCAGCCGCTCCACGGGTATCGTGCCATCGACACGATGCAGCGCGCGCGCAATGCCGAGCCGGCGCAGCAGATCGCCGAAGCCGTGGCGTATCAGGATGCCCGCCAGGGTCTGCACGCGACGGGTGTCGTAACTGGCGATCAGGGTGTCCCACATCGGTGCCGCGCCTTTGCTGTCATCGTTATTGGCGATTCGCCGCACGCGGCGGCCGCGGATCGCGCGGCCGCCGCCGCGGAAGCGCGATCGGCGGCATTCCCGGCCCGGCCGGGACTGCGTTCCCGCAAGGCGCCGGCAGCGGCAATGTCTGCACGGTGGCTGCCCGCTGGCCCCCGGCTGGCGGTGGCACGTTCAACCGCCACGCCTGCCGAGATCGGCGAGCCGCCGCAGCGCGCGCTCGCGCACGGCCGGCACGCCGACCAGGCCGATGCGCGTTTCGCGCACCGGCGCGATGCCGCAGAAACCAAGGATGCTCCTGCGCAGTGCGCGCGTGCCGTGGCCGCCGTACCACCAGCGATAGACCGGCGCCGGCATGCCCATGGTCACGATCACGCGCGCGCTGCGGCCGCGCAGCAGGGCCTCGGGAAAACGCTGCGATTCGGCGCGGTGGGAGAAGCCGGGCCGCAGTACCTGCTCGAAGAACGCCTTGAGCCGCGCTGGAATCATGCCGAGCCAGAGCGGGTGCACGATCACGAGGTGACCGGCCCAGCGGATCTGCTCCTGGGCAAGCCGCAGCGGCCCGGCCACGGCTCCGGACTGGAATTCCCGTTCGCTCATCAGCCACTCGATGGGCAGCTGCGCGACGTCGATGCGGCTCAGCTCGTGGCCAGCCTCTGCGGCCGACGCCGCATAGGCATCGGCCAGCGCGTGACAGAAATGGCCACCGGCGGGATCGGGATGGCCCTGGATCAGGGTGATGCGGCTCATGCAAGGTACTCCCGGCGCCGCGTTGGCGGCCCATGCCGGCGATGATCGGCGGCGGCACGAGCTTGCATGTTGACACCGGTCAAACCCGGCCCACGCTGCAGCAGCCCCCCTCGTAGCACCCTGGGCAGCGGGTTCGTCGAGTGCGTCGGCCTGTTCCGCGTGACGCCGCCCGGCGCCGGGCAGCCATGCCGCGGCGCCCGCGCGAGGCCATCACGACGAGTTCGCAGCCCTGTTCCCTGGGCGCGCCATGATTGCGGCACCGGGAGCGCTTTCGCCTGCGGTGCAGACGAACTGTGCTGGCGGCCTGAACGACGGCACTCGCCGGACGCGCTACGCCGCGAGGCCCGAAGACTGGCCGGGGGCCGGGTGGAAAAACCGCGGTCTTGCCTGTACCGTGAACTCCCCCGTCAGAACCCCCGGTCCATGCAGCACGTCGTCGATGCCCGCGGCCTGGATGACTTGGTCGACGGTCTGTACCTGCAACTGCGCGCCCTGGCGCGCAGCGAGCGCCGGCGCGGCGGCGCTCCCGACACCTTGCACACGACGGCCCTGGTCAACGAGCTGTACCTGAAACTGGCCGACGCCGAGCGCCTGCGCTTCGGCGAGGCGCGGCAATTCTTTTCCTACGCCGCCAAGGCCATGCGCCATATCCTGCTCGACCGCGCGAAATTGCAGATGCGCCTCAAGCGCGAGGACAGGCGCCTGCGGGTAGCCCTCACCGATCCGGATGTGGAGGCGCTCACCGTCGATCCGGCGCAGGCGCTGGAGCTGGATGCGGCGCTCGACGGCCTGCTGCTGCACGACCCGCGCGCGGCCGACGTGGTGGAGCTGCATTATTTCGCCGGCCTGGGCCTGGACCAGGTGGCCGCGCTGCTGGGCGTGGCGCCGCGTACAGTGGCGCGCGACTGGCGTTTCGCTTCCGCCTTCCTCAAAGCCCGGCTGACGTGAGTGCGGCGCCGCCCGATCTGCGCGCGTGTTTCGATCACCTGATCGACCTGACGCCGCCGCAGCGCGAGGCCTGGTTCGCGGCGCACGCGCTCGATGCGGAACTGCAGCAGGAACTGCTGGCCCTGCTGGCCGCCGATCTGCAGGACGCGCCGCTGCTGGCCACCTCCGCGGCCGCGCTGGCACAGCAGTACACGCCGCCGTACGACGACGGCGCCGGCCTGGTCGGCAGCAGCATAGGACCGTACCGGCTCGGCGCCGTGCTGGGACAGGGCGGCAGCGCCGTGGTGTTCCGCGCCCAGCGCGCCAGCGGCGCCGGCATGCAGACGGTGGCGCTGAAGCTGCTGCGCACAGGCCTGTTCTCCGCCGACGGACAGCGGCGTTTCCGGCGCGAACAGGGCGTGCTGGCGCAGTTGTCGCATCCGCATATCGCCGGACTCATCGAAGGCGGCATCAGCGAGGCCGGCATTCCCTACATCGCGATGGAATTCGTCGATGGCCTGCCCGTCACTGCCTATGCCGATGCGCACGCCCTGGACCTGCGCGCGCGCCTGGAACTGCTGGTCACGGTCTGCCGCGCCATCGACAGCGCGCACCGCAACCTGGTGGTGCATCGCGACCTGAAACCCTCCAACGTGCTGGTCAACACCGCAGGCGAGATCAAGGTGCTGGATTTCGGCATCGCCCGCCTGCTCGACGACGACGATCAGCAGGCCACCCAGACCTGCGCAATTGCGCTGACGCCCGGCTATGCGGCACCGGAGCAATACCTGCCGGGGCCGGTGAGCACGGCAACCGATATTTACGCGCTGGGCATCCTGCTGGGGGAACTGCTCACCGGACAGATGCCGCCGCGCAGCCCTGCCCGCGCCGATCTGTCGCGCGCCTGCGCCGATGCGGCGGCGCTGCCTGCCGGCATGCCCGCCGCGCCCGTCCTGGCACGCCTGCTGCGCGGCGACCTGGATGCGATCTACAACACGGCGACGGCGCAGGATCCGGGCCGCCGCTATCACTCGGCGGCGCTGCTGGCGGACGATCTCGAACGCTATCTGCACAACCAGCCGGTGGCCGCGCGCACGCCCTCGGTCTGGTATCGCCTGCGCAAGAGCATGCAGCGCAACCGCACGGCGTCGGCCGCCGCGCTGCTGGCCCTGGCGGCCATCGTGATCGGCGTCTCGCTGGCGCTGTGGCAGGCCCATGTCGCCCGCGAACAGGCGCAGCGCGCCACGGCGGTGCGCGATTTCCTGATCGAACTGTTCGATGCCTCCAAGGCCGGGCAATTGCCGGACCAGCGCCTGACCCTGGATCAGCTGGTACAGCGCGCCGGCACGCGCCTGCAGACGCAGACCGATCTTTCCGTCCCCACGCGCGTGGAATTGCTGCGCACGCTGGGCGAAGTCCGCATGGCGGGCAGCGACTATGCCCAGGCCGGCCAGTTCTACGACCAGGCGCTGGAACTGGCGCAAACCTTCTACGCACCGACCGACACGGCCGTGACGCGGATCCGCCTGCTCCAGGCCAGCCTGCTGATCCATCAGTCGCGCTACGCCGATGCCAGCAGCATCTACGCCGCGCTGCTGCCGCAGATGCGCGCCGATATCAGCGCCGCCGGCGTGGACGGACTGCAGAATTACGCCAGCGCGCTGATGTACTCGGCGCGCACCGAGCAGGCGCTGGCCATCTCCGCCGAAGCGGCACGGCAGGCCGCGGCCGTGTATGGCAAAGGCACCCTGGGTGCCATACGGGCGGACCTGGTGCGCGGCAATCTGCTGGTGGGCTCGGGCCGCCACGCCGATGCCGTGCAGTTGCTGGAATCCGCCTTGCAGGCCTGGCGCAGCAGCGGGCGCGCGCCGGACCAGGACTTTCTCCAGGGCCTTACCGACCTGTCGCGCGTGTACCACACGCTGGGCCAGATGGCGGCTGCCGAGTCCCTGCTGCGCGAAACCCTCGCCACCGCCGAACGGATCTACGATGCGCCGCATGACCGCATCGCGCTGGCCCTGCTCAATCTCGGCGACGCGCTGAGCCTGCAGGCGCGCCTGGACGAGGCCGAGCCCGTGCTGGTCCGCGCCCTGGCGATGATGCGGGCCGTCTACGGCGACGGCCATCTGCGCGTGGCCAATACCCTCGCCAGCCTGGGCAAGCTGGAACTGCGCCGGCGCGACCCGGCCGCGGCGGCCCGGCACATCCGCGCCGCGGCGCAGTGGTGCGAACATCCCGACCGGCACGCCACGCGCTCCTGCATCGAAACCTATGCCATCAAGACCGAACTCGCCCTGGCCACGGGCGAGCTGGACCAGGCCGACGCGAGCAGCGCCCGCGCGCTGGCGATGGCGCAGGAAATCTTTCCCCAGGGGCATCACTGGATGGCCCAGCTGTGGCAGTTGCGCGCAGAACTGAGCCTGCGCCGCAACGACCCCGCCGCAGCCCTGGCCCTGTGCGATCAGGCGCACGACCTGCTGGCACGCCTGGACAAGCAGCACGGCACCACCGCCGAGACCGTGCTGGCACGACGCGCCAGCGCACTGGCCGCGCTGGGCCGCCCCGCCGAGGCACTGGCCGATATCCACCAGGCGCTGGCCCTGTGGCAGCAACTCGCGCCTGCCGGAAATTTGCACCGGATCGAACTGCTGGACCAGCTGGCATCGCTACACACCCGCCTGGGCGATAGCCGCGCAGCCCGCGATGCCGCCCGCCGCGCGGTCGCGCTGGTACAGGATCGCAGCCGGATCGAGCCGGCCTTGCTGGCGCGGATCGAGGCGCTGGCCGGGCGCTGAGGGGCGGTAGTGGCACGGGTCCGCGCTGCGGCGGCCGCTGTCACCCGGGCTGCGCCTTTGCCTGGGCCTGCGGCTGGCCGGGTTTGCCGATGTGTTTCTTCGCAGCCGGCAATCGGTGCAGCTTCCTGCCGCGGCAGTCACGGCGGATTTCCTGTCGTGCGCAGTCAGCGGAACAGCGAACGGGACCACGATGCGCAAGGCACCGAAGCGCCGTTGTCGATCCCCCCTGCATTGCTCACTGGCCTTGCGCACCCCGTCCGCCACGGTCTGTCCGATGGCTTCCGCACAGCTGCCGGGCGGATGCATGGATCAGGCTTCCTTCAGCGCCGCAATCCCCGCCAGATCCTCCACGATCTGCGGATGCGCGTCGTCGCCGAACACTTTGCGGTCGATGGCGAGCGCGCGCTGCCAAGCCTGCCGTGCGGCAGCGGTGCGGCCCAGGGCGGCCAGCGCGCGGGCGCGGGTGCGTTCGAGTTCGGCCAGGGCGGGACTTTCCGCGCCCAGGCTGCTGGTCAATGCCGGTTCTATCCTGGCCAGGCGCTGCAGCGCCGGATCGGCCTGGCCGCTGGCGACTTCCAGGTTGGCATAGTTCAGTTCGTAGTTCAGCGTGCGGGTGTTGTCCGCGCCCCAGGCCTGCGTCGCGCGGTCCAGCGCCTGGCGGTAATAGGGCCGGCTCTCGTCGAGTTTGCCGCCCAGGCGCAGGGCGCTGCCGAGCAGCGCGGCGAAGTTGATCGCGGCGAAGCTGAGATTGCCGAAACGCTGTTCGGCCTTGGGCAGCAAGCCGCGCAGCAGGGCCTCGGCTTCAGCGAAGCGCTGCTGGCGCAGGTACAGGATGGCCAGACTGGTCTGCACGGCGATGGTCTGCGAGTTCAGTTCGCCATTCACGCGCAGGCGCCGCTGCAGCAAGGATTTCAGGGTTTCCTCGGCGGCGGCGAACTGGCCCAGTTCGGTGCGCGCGATCGCCAGCGTCTGCAGGTTGGCCAGCGTGGTTTCGTGGTCGCTGCCCAGCAGCCGCTCCAGCCGCGGCTGCAGCGCGCTGCTGGCTTCCAGCGCATGCGGGAAATCGCCGTTGTCGGTCCACTGGAAGATCAGCGCATGGGCGCTTTCCAGCGTATCGGGATCATCGGCGCCGAAAACCTGTTCGCGTTCGCGCAGGATGGCTTCGTACTGCTGCAGCGCCAGCGGCGTCTGGCCCTGGGCGGCCAGGGCGTGGGCGATCTTCTGGCGCACGGCCAGGCGCTCGCGCAACTGCCCGGGCGGCATCAGGTCCAGCGCTCGTTGCAGATACTGCTGTGCCAGCGCGTATTCGCTGATCTGGTGGTAGGTCTTGCCGATCACCGCGCTGATCTGTGCCAGCACCCGCGGTTCGTCGGCCAGTTCCTTCTGCGCATTGCGCGCCGCGTCGTCCAGCAGCAGGCGCACCAGGCGCGTATCCAGGTTGCGCGCCTGATCGGGGTCGGCCGCGCTGAGCAGGTTGCCGAGGAATTCGGCGGTGCGCTCGGCGCGCGCGCCGGCGGCCTGGGCCTGCTGGCGCTGCAGGCGTGCGTCGCGCAGGCTGAGCAAGGTACCGAACAGGCCGCCCAGCAGGGCCAGCACCGCGACGGCCGCGAGGCTCAGCACCAGCGCGTTGCGGCGCAGATAGCAGGCCAGGCGATAGCCGCGCTGCGCGCCCATCGCCGCGACAGGCTCGCGATCGAGGAAACGGCGCAGGTCATCGGCGAAGGCGCTGACGCTGATGTAGCGCTGGGCCGGGTCGGCGGCCGTCGCGCGTTTCACGATTGCGCGCAGCGCGCGCGGCACCGCGGCATTGGCGGGATCGTCGACGGCAGCCGCGTCCCAGCGGTCCGTGGCCGGGCACGGCGCCGCGGCGGTCCTGCCCAGTTGCAGCAGATGCCACAGCACCCGCCCCAGTCCATACACGTCGGTCGCAGTCGATACCTCGCTGCCCGCACGCTGCTCGGGGCTGGCATAGCCCGGCGTGAACGCGCGCGAGCTGCGCTCGTCGACGGCAGCTGCAGACAGGCCGCGGTCGTCGATCAGGCTGGCGATGCCGAAATCGAGCAGGACGGGACGCCCCTGCGCATCGACCAGGATATTTCCCGGCTTCAGGTCGCAATGAACGATGAGGCGCTGGTGGGCGAAGCTGACGCCGTCGGCGACCGCGATCAGCAGCCGCAGCAACTCCGGCAGCGCCAGGCCACGCTGGCGCAGATAGTCGTCGATGGGCACGCCTTCGACGTAGTCCATGACCAGGTAAGGCTGGCCCGACGGCGTGGCGCCGCCGTCGAGCAAGCGGGCGATGTTGGGATGCGACAGCCGGGCCAGGATCTGGCGTTCCTGCGCCAGGCGCTCCAGCGCCTCGCTGCTGGGAATGCCGCGCAGCAGCTTGACCGCGGCGATCTGCTCGAAATGACCGTCGTTGCGCTGGGCGCGGTAGACCGTGCCCATGCCGCCCTGGCCGATCTGCGCCAGCAGGGTCCAGTTGCCCAGGCGGTCGCCGACCTGCACTTCCCCGCCCGCCGCCGCCAGCGATTTCAGCGCCGGCTCCACGATCTGCCAGGGGTTCATCTCGGTTCGGTCGAGCAGGGCCTGCACTTTGGCGACGACGGCCGCATCGCCGCTGAGTTCGCGCAGGCGCGCGCTGCGCAGGGGTTCGTCCAGATCGCAGACGGCGTCGAACAGCGCTCGGACCTGCGCAAAGTGCTCACGTTGCATGAAGACCCCCTGGGATGCGCGCAACGATAGCGTCATTTCCCGGGGCTTGTCTGCGACCCGGTATTCCACCAGCGCACGGTGTCCGGCATGACAGTCCGGCCGTCTGTTTTACGCAGGCATTCCGGCGCCGGAGGCGGCCGCATCCGCATCATTTCGCCGGCCACAAGTTGAACTTTACACCGATGCCCCATGCCGGACCGCGCCGCGGATCTTCCGGCCGGGGCCCTGCTGTGCGCGCCCGCGCAGCGGCCCGGGAAATCCGGCGGTGTCGCGTCCCGCGCCGGGGAAGCCGGCAGCACCACTGAGCGGGAAGTCAGCGTCCGGCCAGCCCGGTGGCAATGGCGTGATCGATAGCGCCGGGAACGGCGGCGGCGGTGCGGGTGCGGGTCCGCCGACGCCACGCATTGCGCCGGCCGGCGCCGCGCCGCTCAATTCGCCGGCTTCACCTTCGCCGTCGTGTTATAGCCCTCCACGCGCAACCACCAGTTGCCGAAGGTGCCGGGCTTGATCGTCACCGCAGGGTTGGCCAGGGCGCGCGGGACGGTCAGCGTGCTGTTGTCGTCGATGCGCCATTGCTGGCCGTTCTCCAGGGTCAGGGTCGTGCCCTGACGCCAGCCCTTGAACTCGCCGGCGATGCGGCTGGACACGACGTTCTTGTCCGCGCGGCGCTCGCGCTCGGCGTCCGCGCCGGTGACGGCCGCGGCCGATTTCCTGTCGGACCGGTGCTCGAGCGCGCGCAGTTCGTCAGCGTGCTCGATGATGAATTGCTCCAGCACGGCGATCTCGGCGGGCGTGGCGCGTTCGAGTCCCGCCTCGCGGAATTTCGCGCCCATGACCTGTTCGAGACGGGACTTCGCGCCGTCGCCGGCGGCGCTGCCGGCAAAGACGAGCAGGCCCAGCGCGAGGCCGGCGGCGGAACGGATCGGGGCGCGACGCATGGGTTTGTCCTTCGTGGGCCGCAGTGGCGCGGCCCGCGATTCTCACGTGTCGCGGCGGGCGCGCCAAGTCCCGGCACGGCCGCCGCGGGAAACGATGCGAACGCTGCCGCAACGGCCGATGCCGGGCCGCTCCGGCCCCCGGTCCGCCGCGGCCATTGCACTGCCACGGCTCCCGCGCGCTACCATCGGCCATTTCCGCGCGCGGCCCTTCTTGAACAGCTATTTCCGCAACCGCCTGCCCCGGCCCGGATGCCCCGCTGCCGGCCTGCATCGTCTGCCCAGCCGGCGCGCCGCCGCCGGCCGAAACCGCACGGCGCCGGAAAGCCCGCAGACGGCGCGGCTCCCAGGCGGGCTGCACCATTGCTGCGCCCGCCCGGGTACGCCATCGTGAACGCCCGCACCGCGCAACCGGCGCTGCCGCCGCGCGCCAGCGTCCTGGATTTGGCAGCAACAGCGCTGGCCGGCCTGCTGTTCCTCATGGCCAGCGTACGCTTCGGCGGCTCGGTCGCCGGCGACGAACTCGATCCTTCGTGGACCATGGTGCTGCGCTGGGCGAGCATGCACGGGCTGCATTGGGGCAGCGAGATCGTGTTCACCTACGGTCCGCTGGGCTATCTCTATCCGCTGAATGCCTGCGATCCGGGCACCTACGGCGCCTTCGTCGCGGCGCAGATCGCGCTGGCCGCGGCGGCCGCCTTCCTGTTCGCGAACGCCTGGTTCGCGCAGCGCTGGCCCGAACGGCTGATGCTGGCGGCGGCGGTACTGATCGGCGCGCCGCTGCTGGCGGCCGACCCGGTGTGGCTGTCCATGCCGGTGTTCGCGCTGGCCGGCCTGCACGCCCATGCGGCCGCCGGGCGGCGGCGCGCACTGTGGCTGCTGCTCGTGGTCGCGGCGCTGTATGCGGCAACCATCCTGCTGATCAAGATGAGCAGCCTGCTGCTCATCGTGGCCTGGTGGCTCGCGGGCACGGCCGTGCTGCTGGCCACCGGCCTGTGGCGCCAGGCGCTGGCCTGGCTGCTGCTGGTGCCGGCCTGCGCCCTCGCCTTGTGGACCCTCAGCGGCCAGCGCCTGTACGACCTGCTGCCCTTCATCGTCAACGTGCTGGAAATGTCCCGCGGCTATACCGCGGCCATGGGCATTCCGCCGCCGCTGCGCTACGACATCTACGGCCTCGGCGTGCTGGCCGGCTGCGGCGGCGCCGGGCTGTGGGCGGCCTGGCGCGCGCGCCGCGATCCCGCCCGGCTAACTTGCATCGCGCTCTGCGGCCTTACCATTTTCGTCGCCTGGCGCGCCGGCTTCACCCGTGCCGATACCCATGTCGCGATCTTCGCGCTGACGGCCTGGCTGGTGCTGCCGCTGCTGCCGGGAATGACGCCCGCGCCGCCACCGCGGCTGCGCGCGCTGAGCCTGTTCCTGGCCCTGGCCGTGGTGCCCGTCGCCGACCGCTGTTTCAATCCCGGCACGGGGTACCAGTACGGCGATCTGGCGAGGGCGAGCGTGGACGTGCTGAAGAATAATGCCGGCCTGCTGCTGCGCCCCCTCACCTATCGGCCGGCGCTCATCGCGGCGCTGGAACGCGAGCGCCTGCGCCTGGATCTGCCGCAGACCCGCGCCGCCGTCGGGCGCCGCAGCGTCGATCTGCTGGGCACGCAGCAGGGCGTGGTCATCTTCAACGGCCTGGCCTACCGGCCTTCGCCCGTGTTCCAGGGCTACGGCGCCTATACGCCGCGCCTGCAGCAATTGAATGCCGCGGCGCTTAGCGGCCCGCAGCGCACGGATTTCGTGCTGCTGGCGTATTCGCCCATCGACGGCAACCTGCCCAGCAGCGAAAACGCGCTCGCGTTCACCACGCTGTACCAGAATTACCATCCAGTACTGGTGGAAAAATCCTATCTGCTGCTGGAAAAGGGCGCGGCGTCCGCGCCGCCGCCGCTGGCGGCGGAAACCGGCTGGCGGCAGACGCCCTGGGGCGAATGGACCGACCTGCCGGCGGCACCGGAAAGCGTGACCGCGCTGGCTTTGCGCAGCGAACTCTCGCTGGCCGGCAAGGCCATGGCACTCCTGTTGCGCGAGCCACTGCAATTCATAGAACTGGAACTTGCCGACGGTACGACCCGGCGCTTCCGGCTGGGCCGCGGCGCGGCGCCGGGCGGTTTCCTAGTGTCGCCGCTGGTGCAGTCGCTGGACGACTATGTGCGCCTGTTCGCCGGTGCTGATCTGCCGGCCGTACGGCGTTTCCGCCTGCTGCCGCAGAGCGATGCGCTGCGCCCCCTGTTTGCCGGCGACGTGCAGTGGAACGCGGCGCAGTTGCCGCGCCGACCGCGCGGCCCGCTGCCGCCGGCGCTGCGGGATGCCTTCTTTCCCGGTTTCTCGCAGCAACCGGAAAATGTGAGTGGCGAGGTGCGCACGCTGGAAGAAGGCGGGCGGCGTGTGCTGTTCATGCACAGTCCCGCGCAGCTGGGTTTCAGGACCGGCGCCGGCAGCTACGTCGTTTCCGGCGAAGTCGGCATCGTGCTCAATGCGTTCACCGATGCCGGGTGCCGCGGCGGCGACGGTGTCGAGGTCCAGGCCGGCGGCGGCACGGACGCCGTGGCGGGATACCGCTACAACCCGTTCGCCGATGCGGCGCTGCGCCCGGCGCGCCGCTTCCGGCTCGGCCCCGTGACCGCCGATGCAGACGGCATGGTATGGCTGAAGATGGCGCCCGGCGCGGCGAACAACGGCGATTGCGACTGGGCCTATGTGCGCGATGTCAGCCTCCGCGCGGCCGGAGACCTCGATCCCCTGGCGGGCGATCGTCCGCCTGAGCGCACGAAAGCGCAGTAGCCGAGCCGGCGCGGCCTCGCACGGCCGCGCCGCAGAATCAGCCCGGCCGCCGCGAGCGGATATCCGTCAGCCGCGCGCTTATCGCCGCCAGGCAGGCCGCGGCCGAAAGGCGCCGGCTCACGCTGGTCCTGGCGTTTTCTCCAATCTGGCGCGCATAGACCGGGTCGTCGGCCAGCCGCCGCAGATAGGCCGCCGCCTGTTCTATGTCCGGCTCGGCCCAGTGCTGGTCCTGCCAGGCCGGATACTCGCCCTCGCGCACCGGGATCAAGCTGTAATCGACCAGACAGCTGTTGTCCGCATCCATGAAGGCCAGGTTGCCGGAATAGGCCGTGGCGACTACCGGCTTGCCCAGCAGCATGCATTCGGCCATGCCCAGGCCAAGGCCTTCGGAACGGTGCAGCGAGACATAGCAGTCGCAGCTGGCTTGCAGCGCCCACATGCCGCGGCGGTCGAGGAAACCGTCGCGCACTTCGATGCGGTCGTCGGCCGCGGCCGTGTCGATGAGCTGCTGCAAGGCCTGCGGGAAGCGCGCGCCATTGGTCGTCTTGATCAGCAGGCGCACGTCACGGCGGCCATCGGCGAAGGCGCGGCGGAAGGCGGCGATCACGCCTTCGGCATTCTTGCGCACCACGAAGGAGTTGAAGTCGAAGCTGAAGAGGCACAGGAATACGCCTTCGGCCAGGCCGAATTCGCTGCGCGCGCAATCCCCGGGCAGGTTCACCTCCAGCGCGACCGGCACGATATGCACGGGCTTGCCGGTGCAGGCGGCGATCGCATCGCGCACGAACGGCGAACTCACCCAGATTTCGTCGACGATATCGATGGCGCCATGCCATTGCCCGGGGAATTTCTCCAGTTCCCAGAACCAGCAGCCGATGTTGTAGCGCCCGGCGAACACCGCATCGCCCAGCTGTTCGCGTGCCACCGGCATCTGGTCGGCATTGATGCAGAACAGGTTCACGTCGTAGCGGCATTCCTCGGACAGGAATCGCTGCATGCTGCGGTCGCCCTGGCGGCTGGCGACGCCGGTGGCGAAGTTGCGCACCACGAAGGGCACGCCGCCGCCCTGCAGCGCATGCGCATAACGCCGCAGCACCTCGGCGACGCCGAATTCGCCATGGGCATAGCCCACCAGATTGATGCCGCCCGTGCTTCGTGCAATGGCAGTCGTCGCGGCGGCCAGGGCCGGCCTGCCGGCCATGCGTTCCAGCCGGCGGCGCACGCGGTTGCGCGCGTCTTGCGGGATCAGCGCGTAGAAACGCAGCACCGGACGGAAGCGGCAGCTCCAGTTGATCAGGTCCAGGCACGCGGACGCTGCGCGGCCTGCCGGCCCCTGTGCCGAACGCCAGCGCTCCTGCACGGCGTCCTGCGCGTGGTCCGCCGCGTAGGTCGCCAGGCTGTCGCGCGCCGCTTGGAGATGCCGCGCGGGTATGCCCATCTCGGCCTGGGCGGCGCGCGCAAACCAGCGGATGAAGCCGCGCCGGCCCGCGGCCTGGCCCAGGTCGAAGGCCTGCTGCAGGTCGGCGCGCAGCTTCCACACGGCGTACATCAGGCGCGTCACCGGTGCATCGGCGCGCGCGGGCAGTTCTTCGCAGGGAAGGTCGTACAGGCGCCGGTCCATCGCGAACGGATCGCGCTGCGGCTGCGCCCTGCCCTTGTCGAAATAGCGCCGGTACACCGCGCGCACCGGCGCGCAGATCGGCTCGCCGTCGGCAAAGCGGCCGTAGGCATAGGGTTTTCCGCAGTGTTCGGCGTGGCCGTTTGCGGCCAGGCGGCGCAGATACTCCGCGTACAGGGGCTTGAGTTTTCCTATCGTCGCCCGCGTATGGCGGTTCTGGTGCTTGGAGAACTGCGCCGGATGCTGCAGATCCACGCCGCTGAAGTGGACAAAGGCCAGGCGCTGCTGTCCCGCATACCAATGCGGCCCGCGCCGCGATACCGGGCGCTGCGACAGATTCCAGTACGCCAGGTTGTAGCCTTTGTCGCGCAGCACCTGCACCGCGGGAAACAGGCCAGGCACCAGGTCGATCCACTTCTGGTCGGTGAACAGGCCTGCAGCAATATCGCTGAAGGCGCCGAATTCCAGGCGCTCCGCCCACCAGGCGATCAGGCGATCGGCCTGTTCATGCGCGCCTATCGCGACGAAGCCGCAGTTGTAGGTGCCGCTGAGCAGAATATCGCGCTCGCCCGGCTGCAGGCCGTCGTCCACCGGGTCGACGAGGTGCGGCGTCAGCACCGCCAGCGCACCGCCGGCGAAAGCGGCTTCGACTTCGGCCAGCGGCGCGACCACCAGAATATCGGGATCGAGATAGACGATACCCGCATCCGGATGCAGGCGGCGCAGATGGGCGAACGCATACGGCTTGATCGCCGTATTGAACTCCATGATGGTGTAGCGGAACGCGAACGCGGCAAAATCCGGCAGCGCCAGCGCTTCGGCGGCGATGGTGGTGAACGGCGCGGCATCCAGCGCGGCGTCGCCTTCGTCGCGGTCGGCGAGGATCAGATAGCGCGGCGCCGCGGGATAGTGCTCCGCCACCGACTGCATCAAGGTGATGGCATAGGCCAGGTAGTTGCGCGAGGCGATGGTGAAGAATACGGGCAGGCCGCCGCGCTCCCGCAGCTGCGCAAGCGCTTGTGCCGCCGCTTCGTCGCGCGCCTGTTCCAGCGCCTGGGCATACTTGAGCGCTTCGTCGCGGCTCTCTTTCAGCAGGCGCGCGTATTCGACCGCACGGTCGCGGTCGCGCGCCAGCGATACGGCATAGGCGGAGGCGTTGCCGTGCTCGCGCTGCAGCAGCGCCACGGTATCGTCCTGGCGCCGCGCCTCGGCCGCCGCCTCGGCCAGCTGCGCGTCGCGCAGGTGGATTTCGGCGGCGAGGCGGGCCTGCAGCGCCGCGTGCTCGCGCTCGCGTTGCGCTGCGTTTTCGGCGGCGCGGTCGCGATCCTGTTCCAGCGACTGGGCGTAGGCGCGGGATGTGTCGCGCTCCCGCTCCAGCGCCTGGGCATAGCCCACGGATTTGTCGCGCTCCTGCTCCAGCGCCTGGGCATAGCCTACGGATATGTCGCGCTCGCGCTCCAGCGACCTGGCGTAATCGAGCGCGGCGCTGCGTTCCTGCTCCCGTGTGGCGAGGGTCTGCTGCAGCATTGCGGCATGCGCGCCTGCTTCGGCAATCCGTGCATCGCGCAGGCCGATCTCGACGGCGAACTGGCGATGCATGTCGGCGCGTTCGCTGTCGTGCTGCTGCGCAGCGGCATCGGCGCGGCGGCGCAGATCGTCGAATACGCGCTCCCGCGCGACGATGCTGGGACCGAGCAGCGCCTCGGCCGCGGCCAGCGACTGCGCGGCGCTGTCGAAGACCGCGAATTCCGACTGCGGCGCCTGCACCGCGCGGAGCAGGCCGGCGTGGACGTCGTGCCAGATTCCGGCGGCGTCATGAGCGGTTTCTTCTGTTGCGCGACTGCCGGCACCGCGGTCGAGGAAATCGTCGATCGCCGCCTCGGCCCGCGGCCAGTCCGGCCAGTCGATAGCAAGCTGCTGCCCCAGGCGCGCGAATTCCGCGCGCCAGTCGGCGAGCAGGGCATCGAACGCGACGAAGCTGCGCAGCTCGCCGCGGGTGAATTTTTCCGCCGCCAGCACGTAGCGCAGCCATACCGCCATGCCCTGCGCCGGCGGCAGCGCGTCGCCGCTGGCCAGCCGGCGCTCGCGCGCCTCCAGCGAAGCCGCGACGGCCGCAGGATGGCGGAACGGCAGCACGAAGCGCGGCACGATGTGCGCCTGGCGCAGCGCCTGCGACCACAGCGGAAGGAACAGCGCGATGCGCGGATCCTTCAGCACGAACAGGTTCGACGCCGGGTATTCGCCGGCGACCAGATCGCGGATATGCGCCGTCCATTGCTGCGCTTCCGCGCTGTCGAACCAGGCGGCCGGGAAGTTGACCGGCGAATACAGGTCCGAACCCAGTGCCGCGAGCAGGCGGTTGTGCAGTGCCTGCACCGCGCGCGATTCCCAGTGGCCGCGCTCGTTGCCGATGTCGGCGGGAATCAGCTCGCGCGCCAGCTGCGCGCCGAGCAGGTTGATGATGCGCGTCGTCGCCGACGTGCCGCTGCGATGCATGCCGGCGACAATGATCGCCGTGCGCTGCGCTCCCGTTGTCGGCGGCGGCTGGCTCATGCCTGCAGCAACGCACGGAAATAGGCGATGGTTTCCTTCAGCCCGTCGTCCAGCCCGATCCTGGGCCGCCAGTCCAGGGCCTGCGCGGCCAGCGCGATATCCGGCCGGCGCAGCCTGGGATCATCCGGCGGCAGCGGCTGCTGCACGATGCGCGAGGTGCTGCCGCTGAGCCGCCGCACGCGCTCGGCGAGTTCGCGCATGCTCAGTTCGGCGGGATTGCCCAGATTGACCGGGCCGGTGAATCCGGCCGGTGCGTCCATCGCGGCCAGCAGGCCTTCGACCAGGTCGTCGACATAGCAGAATGCGCGCGTCTGGCTGCCGTCGCCGTGCAGCGTGATGTCCTCGCCGCGCAGCGCCTGGACGATGAAATTGCTGACGACGCGGCCATCGTCGACGCCCATGCGCGGACCGTAGGTGTTGAAGATCCGCACCACCTTGATTTCCAGCGCATGCTGCCGGTGGTAGTCGAAGAACAGCGTCTCGGCGCAGCGCTTGCCTTCGGTATAGCAGCTGCGCAGGCTGATCGGATTGACCCGGCCCCAGTAGCTTTCGGGCTGCGGATGGACTTCCGGATCGCCGTAGACCTCGCTGGTCGAGGCCTGCAAGATGCGCGCGCGCCGGCGCTGGGCCAGGGCGAGCATGTTCATCGCGCCCTGCACGCAGGTCAGCGTGGTGCGCACGGGATCGCGCTGGTAATGCGCCGGCGACGCGGGACAGGCAAGATTGAAGATGCGCTCGACGTCCACGTCCAGCGGCACGGTGACGTCGTGCTGCAGCAGCGTGAAACGCGGGTGCCCCAGCAGCGCCGCGATATTGCCGCGCGTGCCAGTGTGGAAATTGTCCACGCAAAGGACGTCGTCGCCGCGCCGTATCAGGGCATCGCACACATGGGATCCGAGAAAACCGGCGCCGCCCGTCACCAGCGTTCTCTGCCCGCCAGCCCGCATCTAGAGTCTGTTCCTGGTTCTTGCCGAAGCGGCCAACATAGCAAGGCCACGGAACCCTGTCGATCCGCTAAGCTTGCGCGCCATGCGATCCCACCTTCCATGAACGCCGCCGTGCTTCAGCCGCGCCGCCCGCGCCTGCGCGCCCTGCTCGCGCCGCTGCTGCTGGCCCTGGCCTGCTTCCTGGTCTACAACGCCAACCTGCGCCAGATCGGCGCCGGCGACAGCATGCCCGCGCGCTACCTGCCGCTGCTGCTCTGGCACCAGGGCACCCTCGTCCCCGAAACCCAGGCACGTCTGTTCGCACACGGCCATCCCCTGGCGCTGCCGCGCTACCGGCCGGCGAACGACGACGGCAAGGCGGTCTATTTCGAGCCCACGGCCTATTGGCTGATCCGCACGCGCGAGCACGAGCTGGCGTCGTTCTATCCGGTGGTGACGCCGCTGCTGGTGGCGCCGCTGTACCTGCCCGCGGCGCTGTGGCTCGATGAGCACGGCTGGGAGCAGCCGCAGCTCGACCGCGTGGCGGAATGGATGGAAAAGCTGGCGGCATCGCTCCTGGCCACGCTCGCCAGCGTGCTCGTATTCCTGCTGCTGCGGCGCGAGGGCAACCGCTGGTGCCTGCCGCTGGCCCTCGCCTTTGCCTTCGGCACCAACACCTGGATGATTTCCAGCCAGGCGCTGTGGCAGCACGGCACGGGCGAGCTGCTGGTCGCCCTGGCCCTGCTGCTGGTGCGCGCCCCGGCCGGCGGCGCGCGCACCGTATTGCTCGGCGCCGTCTGCGTGCTGATGGCGGCCAACCGTCCACCGGACGCCCTGCTGGCCGCGGCCTTCGGCGGCTTCGCGCTGTGGCGCGACTGGCGCAGTCTGGCCTGGCTGGCCGCCGGCGCCGCGCTGCCGCTGGCGGCGCTGCTGTACTACAACCTGGGCTTCATGGGCGAACTCGCCGGCGGCTACGGCGTGGTGAAGCCGCCGGTGAATTTCTTCCAGAGCGACTGGTCGGGGCTGGCCGGATTGCTGGTCAGCCCGGGGCGCGGCCTGCTGGTGTTTTCGCCCTTCCTCGCCTTCGTCGTCGTGGGACTGATCCAGCGCCTGCGCACGAACGAAACGCGCGCACTGGCTGTGCTGCTGACTCTGGCCGTGGTCGGCCAGCTGCTGCTCTACGCCCAGGGCGACTGGCGCGCCGGCACAGCCTGGGGCCCGCGCTGGCTGACCGACATCCTGCCGGTGCTGGTATGGATGCTCGCCCCCGCGCCGCTGGTGCTGCGTCCTGTCGCGCGCGGCGTCCTCGCCGTGGCAATCGCGTTCTCGACGGGCGTGCAGGCGGTCGGCGCGTTCTGGTACACCCGGACCAGCGACGAACTCATCTACGCCGGCGACCCCGCTTCCATGGCCGGCGCCTGGAATCCGCACAACATTCCCTACCTCGTCGAACTGCGCCATCCGCCGGCGCCGGGCGAGTTGCTGTGCGATGCGCGCGGCACGCTGGACAAGGTCGGCCAGACGCGCCTGCCCACGGCCGATGGCCAGCTGCCCGAACTGCATCCCGGCGCAGTGCTTGAAGGCTGGGCGCTGGCCTGCCAGCGTTCGCCGGCGCAGCTGTTGCTGCTGGTCGACGGCGCCGTCGTAGGCACGACCACGCAGTTCCTGCTGCGCCCGGACGTGGACGCCGTGATGGGCACGCGCGCACCGGCAGGCTGGCAGATCAGCGCCAACCTCTGGGGCGTGGCGCCGGGCGAACAGGTGCTGCAACTGGCCGTGCGGGTGGAGCCGCGCAGCGATTTCCGCATCGTGCGCGAGCAGCGCGTAGTCGTGCGGCCGCAGCCGCCGCCGGCGGCGGCACAGGCGCAGCCGCTCCCGGCGCAAACGCTGGATACGCTGGCCGCCCGCGCCGCGGCACTGCTGCGCGAACACCAGACCGGTTACGGCGCCTGGCTCACCGCGCATACCAAGGGCCTGCGCTACGAAGCAGCGCAGCCGGAACTGAACACCTTCCTCACCGCGACGCTGGTCGACCTGCTCGCGCCGCTGGCGCCGCAGCAGGATCTGACGGTGCCGCTGCAGCGCGCCCGCGCCCACCTCGCCGCGCAGATCGAAGGCAACGGCCTGGTGCGCTACCACGGCCTGCCGGACGGCCCGGCCATAGGCACGCTGGGCTGCGCCATCACGCCGGATGCGGACGACACCGCCCTGGCCTGGCGCATCGCCGGCCCCGCTGCGGCCGATCCGCGGCTGCGGCCCATGCTCGACCTGCTCGCCGGCTATCGCGATGGGCGCGGGCTCTACCGCACCTGGCTGGCGCCGCGCAGACAGTATCGCTGCCTGGATCCCGGCAGTGATCCGAACCCGACCGATATCGCGATACAGCTGCACGTCTATCTCATGCTGCGCGAACGCGATCCGCCGGCGGCGCAGGCGCTGTGCGTCAGCCTGCAGCGTTCGTTCCGCGACGAAGATATCTGGGTCTACTACGCCAAGTCGGCGCTGCTGCCGTATCTGCGCGTGGCCGAACTGCAGCAGCGCGGCTGCGCGCTGCCGCTGCCGGCGGAGCGGCTGGCGCTTCCCGTCGCCGGACAGGCGATCTGGAGCGAGGCAGTCCACGCCCTGGTCGAAATCACCGCCGCGCCCGGGAACGCGGAGGCGAAACAGGCCGCGCAGCGCGTGCTGGCGCAACTGGGCGCCGACGATTTCGCCCTGCTGCGGAGCGCGCCGCCGCTGCTGTATCACAACGATCTCAGCGCGACGGTACGGCGCTACTACTGGTCCGAGGACGTGGGCTATGCGCTGTGGCTGCGGCTGCATCAGGCGGCCGGCGGCGAAGCCGAAGCAACGCCGCACGCTGCGCCATGAGCATGCAGAAGCTTGGCCACTGCGGGCGCATCGCCCGGCACTTCGCATCCACCCGGGCGCTGGAAGTACTGGCGCTGCAGGCTTCGCCGGTCATCGGCATCTTCCTCGGCGGCTATGTCTTCGGCCGCGACAGCGCGGCCGCGCCCGGCCTGCTGGTGCTGGGCAGCTGTGCGCTGACGGCGCATATCTTCATCTTCAACGACTGGGCCGGCCATGCCAGCGACCTGCGCGACCCGCTGCGCGCGCCGCAGGTCTTCAGTCGCCAGGGCATCAGCCGGCGCGAGGTCGCGGCCGTCGCGGCCGCCCTGCTCGCGCTGGCCCTGATCGCCTTCGCCGCTGTCGGTTCCACCGCGCTGCTTTTCGGCGCGGCAATCGCCGTGCTCGGCCTGCTCTACTCGGGCTCGCCGGTGCTGGGCAAGAGCACGCCCGTCGCGGCCTCGCTGAATCACCTGGCCGGCGGCACGCTGCATTTCCTGCTCGGCTATACGTTGTTCCATACGCTGGACGCCAGCGGCATCTGGACAGGCCTGTTCTTCGGCCTGGTATTCGCCGCCGGCCATCTCAACCAGGAAGTGCGCGACTACGACGGCGACCGCGCCAACGGCATACGCACCAACGCCGTGGCATTCGGCCGCCGCCGCACCTTCGTCGCCAGCCTGCTCACGTTCACGGCGGCCTATGCATTGCTCACGGGGCTTGCCGCCTGCGCTGTCCTGCCGCGGCTGTTGCTGTGGAGCCCGGCCGCCTGGCTGCTGCACCTGGCCTGGTCCCTGCGCGCGCTGCGGCGCGGGCTGGATTTCGAGACGGCGCGGTGGATGCAGCGGCGCTATCGCTGGCTGTTCGCGCTGATCGGCCTGGTGATGCTGGCCGGATGAACACCGCCGCCGCGCACGAAGCCGGAGCAACGATGCGGCCGAAACTGTCCGTGGTGATCCCCTGCTACAACGAGGAACGCACCATCCGCGCCCTCGTCGACGCGGTGCGCAGCGCGCCGTACGCGCCCAAGGAAATCATCATCGTCGACGACTGCTCGCAGGATGGCACGCGGCAGATCCTGCAAACGCAGATCGCGCCGCTGGTGCAGCAGATCCACTACCACGCGATCAACCAGGGCAAGGGCGCGGCGCTGCGCACCGGCATCCAGGCCGCGACCGGCGACATCGTCATCGTCCAGGATGCCGACCTGGAATACGACCCGAACGACTACCCGCGGCTGCTGGAACCGCTGCTGGCCGGCCGCGCCGACGTCGTATTCGGCTCGCGCTTCAAGGCGGCGCGGCCGCCGCGCATGCTGCGGCGGCAATGGCTGGGCAACAAGGTGCTGACCTGGTGCTCCAATCGCTTCACCGGCCTGCGGCTGACGGATATGGAAACCTGCTACAAGGTATTCCGGCGCGAGATCATCCAGGCCATACGCATCGAAGAAGACCGCTTCGGTTTCGAGCCGGAGGTCACCGCCAAGGTCGCGGCAAGCGGATGCCGCATCCATGAAGTCGGCATCTCGTATCACGGCCGCAGCTATGCGGAAGGCAAGAAGATCGGCTGGAAGGACGCTCTGCGCGCGCTGTGGTGTATTGCGAAATACAGTCCGCCGCTCAGCGAGCGCTTGCGCGGGCGCTGGAGCGCCAGGCGATAACCGCAGCGCTCGCGGGACAGCGGCAGACAGGCCATTCACGGCCGTAGCACGCTCTGCCGCGCGCATTCGCCTGCGCCATTGCACCAGCCTGCTGGCGCGCCTCCTTCACTCGCGCCACTGCACCACGCCCAGTGCGGGCGGCATCAGCGCCTGCACTTCGCTGTTCTGTTCCGCCGCTGCCCAGGCGGTGGTGCCGATTTGCGCCGCATCGGCGTAGCCGCCCAGCAGGCGGTAGCGGTCGAAGGTGTAGGCCACGCCTTCGCTGGCCATTTCGTCCGGTCCGTCGGTCAACGCGAAATGCAATTGCGGATCCGACGCGCTGCCGCTGAAACCCACCTCGGCAATCACGTCGCCGGCCTTCACGCGCGTGCCCGCGGCCACCTTGGCGCTGCCCGGACGCAGATGGCCGTAGTGCGCATGGCGTCCGTCGTCCAGCGCCAGCGACAGGCTGTTGCCCTCGCGCAGCGTGAGCGTGTCCGACCGGCGCGCGCGCTCCGGCACATCGTCGCGCACGCGGCTGACTACGCCATCGGCCACCGCGAGCACCGCCTGGCCATGGCTGTAGGCGCGCGCCGCCAGTTCCTCGCCGGGAGGTGCCTTGCGCCCGGCCGCATCCAGCTTCACCCAGTCGACCGCGTAGCGTCCCGGCGTGCGCAGGCGTCCGTCCACGGCGTAGCCCACGCGGCGGTGGCCGCGCTCCCAGCGCGCATCGTAGACGGCCGCCCAGGGACCGCCGCGCAGCGGCGGCGAAAGCACCGGCGTCCGGCCGGCGACGACGGCCGTGCTGCCGCCTTCGACAGGCTTCGCCTCGCCGGCCGCATCCACGGCGCGGTAGTGGACGCGATGACGCAGCGCCGCAGGCGGTGCGCCGGCCAGCACCAGCTCGACGAAGACCACGCCGCGGCGGCCGGAGGCAATCGCCTTGTAGGTATCGCCCTTCCACTGCACGCCGGACCGGTCCAGGCGCTGCTCCAGCGCGGCGCCCTGATACGACGCGAGCACGCGCCCGTCTGCCGCATCCAGCACCTCCACCTGCACCGGCTGCAGATCGCGCCGGGCGAAGTTGTCCAGATGCAGCTCATAGATCAGCTCGGCGCCGCCGCCGACCGCGCGCACCATCGGCGCGGCCGGCACGCGCAGATCGAAAGATTCCTCCGGCGCAGCCTGCGCAAGCGGCGCGGCCCAGAGGAAAACCAGGGACAGGAGGGTGCTGCGAACCGACATCGACAGGCTCCGAATGAAGGGATTCGTGCAGGAATCCGGACAGTTTCCGGCATCAACCGCAACGTGATTTTCGTGCGGGCAAAAACAGGTATAGCATGCGCCGGCTCGCTGCCGGCAGGCCAGCAACGCTGTTTGAAAAAGCGCAATCTCGCCTGGCAGGAGAATCGACGGAGCAGTCATGCGTGATCCGGCGCGACAGTTCCTGTTTGCATACCCAAGAACAACCGTCGGATTTCCGGAAAAAATCGCTGCCGTCGCAACACTGATCGTCGTCGCGCAGGCAGTGGCCGCTTTTGCGGCCGTGGCGGTTCTGTCCAGCGGATTCGCCTGGGTCTTCGTCATCGCAGGGCTGATCTCCTTTTTTGGCAGCCTGTGCCTGGCGATCTGGCGAAAGTCCCTGCGCTGGACGCTGGCGTTCGCCGCTTCGCTGCTCTGTTGGCTGGCAGCGTTCGCCGTGGCTCACGGCATGGCGATTTCACGGATGCATTGAGGCGGTATTGTCGTTGCGCCTTTGGCTGAGATACGGCCGGCGCGCCTCTCGCGATGGGCACAACGCCGCGCAGAAGCCGGCCTCTACCCTTTCTGCGCCTTGGTGGCGAAGACCACGTAGCCCGCCGCCGTCAGCAGCAGGAACCATCCCAGCGCCAGCCCGTGCATGCCGGAACTCACCACGGCCCGGCGCGCTTCCGGATTGTCCCGGAGGAAATCCAGCATGGTGTAGGCATACGGCACCAGGTTGGCGTGCTCCCAGGACAGGGCCGACAGCGCGGCCACCCAGGCCAGAAAGCCCATGCCGATCGGAGCCACGAAGTGGTTGAAGCGCAGGCTCAGCAGGTATTGCGCCGCGACGATGGGCAGGCAGTCGAGGTAGTACAGCGCCGTATCGGCGAAGAACTGGCGCAGCGGCGGCGCCGGCGGCACTGCCACGCCGCCGGGCAGCAGCGCCGGCAGCACGGCCGACAGCCATACGCCGAACACGAACAGCAGCAGGAACTGCGCCAGCATCAGCAGGATCACCGCGAACTTGGCGAAGAAAATCGTCGCCGTGTGCAGCGGCAGCGCATGCACTTGTTTCCAGGCGTTGTTCCGCGTTTCGATCTGCACGACCAGGCTGGTGGCCAGGATGGCCGCCATCGGCATGAAGAAGATCGCCATGGACTCCCAGGCGTTGCGCCAGTGCAGGGTCCAGAACTGCGGATCCGCATAGAGCTGCGGCAATCCCGCACGGCGCACCAGCCGCACCAGGACGATGATGGCCGGCGTAAAGAAGGCGCCGGCGATCACCAGCCAGGCCCCCAGGCTGCGGCGGCGCTTGAGCCACTCGCAACGCAATGCAGCGAGGAATACGCGGTTCATGCGGCGCGGCTCCCGATCAGGTTCATGAAGATGGATTCCAGGTCGCCGCCCTCGGCACCGATGGCATAGACCTCCACGCCCTGCTCGACCAGACGCCGGTTGAGCGCGGCGATATGCGGCGGCGGCATGGGCGGCAGCAACAACCCGTGTTCGCTGCCATGCGCGGCGATGCCGGCGTCGGCAAGCACGCGCAGGGCGTGGCTGTCGTCGGCGGTATGCAGGGCGACGCGCGCGGCGCCGTGGCGCTCGCGCCGCAGCGCCTCCAGCGTGCCCTGAAACAGCAGCCGCCCGCGGTGCACGATGCCGACATGGCTGGCCAGGCGCTCGACCTCGGCCAGCAGATGGCTGGAGACCAGGATGGTCGTGCCCTCCTCGCGGTTCAGCGCGGTCAGCAGCGCGCGGATCTCGATGATGCCGTTCGGATCCAGGCCGTTGGTGGGCTCGTCCAGGATCAGCAGCGCCGGCCGGTGCAGCAGGGCCGCGGCAATGCCCAGGCGCTGCTTCATGCCCAGCGAGAACGCCCCGGCGCGCTTGTCGCGCGCGCCTCCCAGCCCTACCCGCTCCAGCACCTCGGCGATGCGCGCCGCCGGCACGCGGTGGATGCGCTGCAGCAGGGCGAGGTTCTCCGCGGCGGTCAGGTGCTCGTACAGCGAGGGGCTTTCGATCAGCGAGCCGACCTGGCGCAGGATCTCGACCCGGTGCGTATCCAGATTGCGCCCGAAAATCGAGATCGAACCGCGTTGCTTGCGCATCAGCCCGAGCAGCAGCCGCAGCGTAGTGGTCTTGCCGGCGCCGTTGGGGCCGAGAAAGCCGTAGATGCTGGCCTGGGGCACGGCCAGGGCGATGTCGTGCAGCACGGCTTCGGCCGCCGAATAGCGGTGACACAGGTTGCTCGTTTCCAGGCACAGCATGGGGGCGATCCGTACTGGGGACGAAAGGGACACCAAAAATTGGTGTTAGACTTACATTATCACGGCAAAAATTTAAGTTAAAGATAAATTCCTGACAATTCCATGACAGACGTCCAGATCGCCCATATCCGTGCCCGCAGCGCCGCCCTGCTGCGCTTCGTCAGCCTGCTCGCTGCCGCGCTGTGGTTGACTTTCCTGCTGGAGCGTTTCGGCGCGGTCAGCCTGCGTCTGGTGGCGCAGGCCGGCGACGCCGCGGCCTGGCGCGCCTTCGCCGTGCAAGGCGTGCTGGCCATTCCCGAGCTGTTCTATCTGCTGGCCCTGGGCGGCGTGCGCCGCGCCCTGGCCGAGTTCGCCCGCGGCCAGCTCTATGTGCCCGCGGTCACGCGCATGCTCCACCGCATCGGCGTGCTGCTGGCGGCCGGCGCCTGCATCGGTGTATTCGTCGTGCCCGGACTGCAGCGCGCCCTCGGCGCTGCGCCCGGCTACTGGATTGCCTTCGACGTGTCGGCGCTGGTGCTGGGCGCGCTGGGGCTTTCGCTGACGGTCATCGCCCATGTCTTCGGCCGCGCCGCGGCGCTCGAAGCCGAACTCGACGAGATTTTCTGATGCCGATCCGGATCCGCCTCGACGAAGTACTCGCGGCCCGACAGCTCAAGGCGAAACAGATCGCCGCCCAGATCGGCGTCAGCGAGACCCACCTGTCCCTGTTCCGCTCCGGCAAGGTGCGCGGCGTGCGCTTCTCCACCCTGGCCAAGCTGTGCGCCGCACTGGACTGCCAGCCGGGCGATCTGATCGTCTACGAGTACAGCGAGGCGGATCTGGCCGAGGGCGGCGAGGAAGGCGAATAGTCCCCGGCTGCTGCCGTCGGGTCCGCGTCCGCTTCCGCAGCTCGTTGTCAATAAGCGCTCATTAGATACTTTAAGAAAAATTGCACATGCCACGCGCTGCACTCGGCCGGCCGCTGAGCCGCGTACGTGCAGCAGGCGGCATTACGCCGGTTTTCCCCGCCGCGCTGCCTGTGCTGCCCGCCGCCGGCGACCCATGCCGGCGGCATTGTGCGGCGGCGGTGCCATCGTCCACACGACGGACCACGCGGCTGCTTGATGCAGGTCAAGACCGCCGGACAGGACAGGCACTAGCGTGGGCACACCCCTCGGAGCCCCGCCATGAACGACGTGCTTGCCTATGCCAACGGCCATGACGACTGGGAGGCCGGCTTCGGCTTCGCCGCCCGCCTGGCCGCCCGGCTGGACGGCTGCCTCACAGGCCTGAACATCTTCCCCTCGCCCGCGGTGCCGGGCGGTTTCTACGGCGCCACGGAGACGTTCGCCGCGATCCTGGAAAGCGTGCGCAAGGCGGAGACCGCGGCTTATGCCGCCGGCGCCGGTTTCATCGCCTGGGCCGGCCGCCACGGCGTGCGCGCCGCTGC
This sequence comes from Tahibacter harae, assembly GCF_024437735.1. Taxonomy (GTDB): domain Bacteria; phylum Pseudomonadota; class Gammaproteobacteria; order Xanthomonadales; family Rhodanobacteraceae; genus Tahibacter; species Tahibacter harae. Next base: position 128,517 of record NZ_JANFQO010000002.1, read on the forward strand.
CTGGCAGGTGGCCGAGGGCAATGAGAGCAACGTATTGCAGCGCCTGGGCAACCGGCATGACCTGCTGGTGATGGCCCGCGACGCCCATGCGGCGGACGAGCATGTGCGGCTGGGCCAGATCCTGCTGCACAGCGGGCTGCCGCTGGTGCTGCTGCCGCCGGCCTGGACGCGGCCGCCCCGCTTCGATTGCATCGCCCTGGCGTGGAACGGCTCGGCGGAAGCCCTGCGCGCCATCCATGCCGCGCGGCCGCTGCTGCGGCGCGCACGCCGCATCGTGGTGCTGCGCGGCGAGTTGCGCGATGCGTACGCGGAGATCGGCTGGCTGCCGCCCTTCGATCTGGTGGACTACCTCGCCTGCCATGGCCTCGAAGCCGAGTTGCAGGGCATCGCCGAATCCGGCGATGCGGCCGGCCCGGCCCTGCTGGAGGCCGCGCACCTGCAGCGCGCCGACCTGCTCGTGATGGGCGGCTACGGACGCAGCCGTTTCAGCGAATGGATCCTGGGCGGCGCCACCCGTCATCTGCTCGGACATGCCAGCCTTCCGCTGTTCCTGCGCCATTGAACGCACCGGGACGCTGCGCCATCGGACGCGGCGCGACGACACATCAGGAAAGTTCCGCATGAGTGCACGCAAATCCCGGCCCGGGCGCAGCCAGTTCCGGCTCACGTTTCTCGGCGCCACCGGCACGGTGACCGGATCGCGCTACCTGGTCGAGGCCGGCGGCCGGCGCATCCTGGTCGATTGCGGCCTGTTCCAGGGCTACAAGCCGCTGCGGCTGCGCAACTGGGCGGAGTTTCCGGTGGACCCGGCCAGCATCGAGGCCGTCGTGCTCACCCATGCCCATCTGGATCATTCCGGCTACCTGCCGCGCCTGGCGGCGCAGGGCTTCACCGGGAAAATCTGGGCTACCCGCGCCACGCGCTCCCTGTGCGGCATCCTGCTGCCGGATTCCGCACGTCTGCTCGAAGAAGACGCCGGCCACGCCAACCGCAAGGGCTACAGCAAGCATCATCCGGCCGAACCGCTCTACGACGAGGCACAGGCGCAGCAGGCGCTGCGCCTGTTCCAGCCCGCCGCCTGGGAGCGCAGCTTCGAACCCGTGCCCGGCCTGCGCGCGCGGCTGCATCCGCAAGGCCATATCCTCGGCGCCGCGGCGGTCACGCTGGAACACGCCGGCGCGCGCATCACCTTCAGCGGCGACATCGGCCGCAACCATGATCCGGTGATGCGGCCGCCCGCGCCGCCGGCGCCGTCGGACTGGATCGTGGTCGAGTCGACCTACGGTAACCGCAGCCACGGCGGCGACCATCTGGAACAGGAACTGCTCAGCGTGTGCCGCCGCGTGCTGGCCCGCGGCGGCGCCATCGTGCTGCCGGCGTTCGCGGTCGGCCGCGCACAGCTGCTGTTGCTGCTCATCGCGCGCCTGCAGCAGCGCGGCGCGCTGCCGCGCGCGCCGTTGTATCTCAACAGCCCCATGGCCGCCGATGTCACCGCCCTGTACGAACGCTTCGCCGGCGAACACGCGCTGGGCCCCGAGGACTTCGCCCTGCTGCGCGAGCGCGTGCAGATCATCGGCACGGCCGACGAATCGCGCGCGCTCAACGCCCGCAGCGGCCCGCTGATCGTGGTGTCGGCCAGCGGCATGCTGACCGGCGGGCGCGTACTGCACCATGTGCGCGCCTTCGGCCCGGACCCGCGCAATGCAATCGTGCTGGCCGGCTTCCAGGCCGGCGGCACCCGCGGCGCGGCGCTGGCCGGCGGCGCGCGCAGCCTGCGCATCCACGGCGAGCAGGTCGCGATCAATGCGGAAGTGGTCGCGCTGCAGGCGGCCTCCGCCCACGCCGATTCGGACGAACTGCTGGCCTGGCTGCGCAGCGCGCCGGAACGCCCGCGCGGTGTCTTCGTCACCCACGGCGAGCCGGATGCGGCCGATGCCCTGCGTTTGCGCATCGAACACGAACTGGGCTGGCCGGCGCAGGTTCCCGAATACCGCGACAGCGTCGATCTGCTTGGCTGAGCCGGGCCGGCGTCTGCCGGTGCGCTTCCCGCCGCGAATTCTCCGGAGTTTCCGATGTCCGCCACCCATCCGCATTACCTGGATTCGGCCTCGCGCTGGTTCGGCCGGCGCTTCGCCGATCTCGACCACAGCACGCGGCGCGCCTTGAGCCACGCCGCGGAACGCCGCGCCATCGCCACCGCTCCGGCGACACAGCAGGACGTCGCCAGCTTCGGCGAGCGCATGGCCGACCGCGTCGCGCGCTTCGGCGGCTCGTGGGCCTTCATCGGCCTGTTCGCCCTGTTCCTGGCCGGCTGGAGCCTGCTCAACACCCAGCTGCCGCGCGCGCTGGCGTTCGATCCCTACCCCTACATCTTCCTCAACCTGATCCTGTCCATGCTGGCGGCGCTGCAGGCGCCGATCATCATGATGAGCCAGAACCGGCAGGCGGCCAAAGACCGCCAGATGGCCATCTACGATTACGAGGTCAACGTAAAGGCCGAGGTCGAGATCATGGCCCTGCACGACAAGCTGGACGCCCTGCGCAGCGAGCACCTGCTGGTGCTGTTGCAGCAGCAACAGGCGCAGATCGAACTGCTGACGCGCCTGGTGGCGGCACAGCCGCCGGCGCCCGCCGCGGACTGAACGCGGCGCCGGCGCGCGGTCGTTGGCGGCGGATTGATCCGCGTCAAGTCGCGCCGCGCGGTCAGGCGCATGCTGGCAGCACCTGACCTGCAACGGAGTCTCCCATGAACATCACCCGCAACAACGCCGGCGACGTGTCCGCGCAGAGCCTGACGGCCGCACCGATGAGCAGCACCTCGCCGCAGTGGACGCATACCCTGCGCAACGGCGTGCCAGTCGTGATCCGCCCGCTGGGCAAGGCGGATGCCGCACTGGAGCGCGCGTTCATCGCCGCGCTGTCGGCGCAGTCGCGCCGGTTCCGTTTCCTGGGCCAGATCGGCTGTCCCGGCGATGCGCTGATCCGCCGCCTCACCGACATCGACTATGTACACGATGTCGCTTTTGTCGCCCTTGCGGACAGCGCTGGTGCGCAGCAGGAAATCGGCGTCGCGCGCTACAGCGTCTCCGCCGATGGCAAGTCCTGCGAATGCGCGGTCGTCATCGCCGATGCGTTCCAGGGCCAGGGCCTGGGTACCCTGCTGATGAACCACCTGATCGCAATTGCGCGCAGCCGCGGCATCGGCGAGATGATCTCGCTGGATGCGGCGGAGAACTTCGCCATGCGCGACCTGGCCCAGGCACTGGGCTTCCGGCGCGAACCGGACCCCGAGGACGGCAGCCAGGTCATACACCGCCTGACGCTGTAGGCACCGCCACGCCGCGCGTCGATGAGGTTTCCGTCGCTCCGCCCGCATCCCGTCCCGCGGCGATGGTTGTACCGGACTGCCCGCACGGCGGCTTGTTGCGCATTGTGCCGGCGTGTGCGTGGCCGAAGTCCGCGGACCCGTGCAGCCGGGCGCCGTTTCCGCGGCCTCGGACATGCCTAAACCCAGCCTGTGCGCGTCTGCGCTCCCAGTCAGGATCCCCCCGCTGCTGGTTTATCTCCGTGCAGCGGCGGCCGCCGGACCGACCGGCTCACGCCGCGCGCGCGACAGCGCGACCAGCACGGTCGGCAGGGCCAATGCCGCCAGGGTCCACGCTGGCGGCGGCGGGGCGAAGCGGAAAAACGCGGCGAGCGCGGGAAGGTACAGGCCGAGGCCAAGCATCGTCAGTGCCGCCGCAGCAATAATCCAGAATGCCGCATTGTCCGCCCGCAGGGCGCCGCGCAGACCCGACTCGTTGCGGTTGAACGCCAGCAGGGCGAGATTGCCGGCGACGATGGCGGTGAAAGCCAGCGCCGCGACCGTCGCTGCATCGGCGCCGCGGCTCCAGGCCCACAGATAAACCAGGGCGGCGCCCAGCGTGGCCGCGGCGCCTTCCAGCAGGCTGGCGACCAGCAGGCGCCGCCCGATCAGGCGCTGGCCGGCCGGCCGCGGCGGCAGCGCCAGCGGATCGGAACGCGCGGGCTGGCGCTCAAACACCAGTGTGCAGGCGGGATCGATTACCAGTTCAAGGAATACGATGTGCACCGGGGACAACACCAGCGGCCCGCCCAGCAGCAGCGGCAGCACGGCCATCGCCACTACGGGCACATGCACGGCGAGGATGTAGCGCAGGGCGCGGCGGATATTGGCGTAGATCTGCCGGCCGAGGCGGATGCCGTTGACCACCGAGACGAAATTGTCGTCCAGCAGCACGATCTGCGCGGCTTCGCGCGCAACGTCGGTGCCGCGCCGGCCCATGGCAATGCCCACATGTGCCGCCTTCAGCGCCGGCCCGTCGTTCACGCCGTCGCCGGTCATCGCCACCACATGGCTCTGGCTGCGCAGGGCGCGTACCAGGCGCAGCTTCTGATCGGCGGCGATGCGCGCAAACACCTGGCAGCGGCGCAGGCAGGCCGCCAGCTGGTCGTCGTCGAAAGTGGCCAGCTGTGCGCCGGTGGTGACCTCCGCCGCCGGCAGTCCGGCGGCAGCGGCGATGCTGGCGGCCGTGGCCGGATGATCGCCGGTGATCATGACGATGCGTATGCCCGCCGCCGTCGCCGCGGCGATCGCCGCCGTCACGCCGGTGCGCAACGGGTCGACGAAGCCCAGCCAGCCGCAGAACGCGAATCGCAGCTCGCGCGGCGATTCGGGCAGCATCGCCGCTGGCGCGATCTCGGCGCGGGCGACGGCCAGCAGCCGCAGGCCCTGTGCCGCCGCGGCGGCAACCTCGGCAAACAGTGTTTCCCGCGCCGCGGCGGACAGCCGGCACAGTTCCGCGACGGCTTCCGGCGCGCCCTTGCTGGCGATGAAACGGCTGCCGTCCGGCCGCAGCCAGGCGTGACTGGCGGCGAGCAGGCTCCGATCCAGCGGATAGGCGCGCAGGTGCCGCAGCGCCTCGGCCACCGCTGCCCCCCGGGCCTCGGCAATGGCGGTCTCCATGGGGTCGACCGGCGTTTCCTCGCTGGCCCAGGCGGCGTAGCGCAGCAGATCGCCGAACAGCGCCGGCGGGCGCTGGTCCGGTCCGGCCGCGCGCCAGGCCTGCGTGGGCGTGGCGAGGGCGGCGATGCGCATGCGGTTTTGCGTCAGCGTTCCGGTCTTGTCCACGCACAGCACGCTGATGGCGCCCAGCGTCTCTATGGCCGGCGGCCGGCGCACCAGCACCTGCACCGCGGCCAGGCGCCAGGCGCCCAGAGCCAGGAACAGCGTGAGCACGACAGGAAATTCTTCCGGAATGTTGGCGATGGCCAGGGTGAGGCCGGCGAGCAGCGCGTCCAGCCAGCCGCCGCGGCCGGACCCGACATAGGCGAGCGTGACCAGGGTGCAGAAAGCCAGTCCCAGCGCCGCGAACAGGACCACCGCACGGTCAATCTCGCGCTGCATTGGCGTGCGTTCCGGCGCGATGTCGCGCAGCGCCGCACCGATACGCCCCACGCTGGTGGCGGCGCCGGTTGCGTCCACCCGCGCCAGGGCCTGGCCCGCAACGACCAGCGTGCCCGCAAACACCCGCGCTGCAGACAGCGTGCCGGCGTCCGCCGCCGCATTCGTGGTTTCCGCACTGTGTTTTTCCGCTGCTACGGATTCTCCGCTGAGCAGGGATTCATCGACCCGCAGCCCGGCACTCTCGATCAGCACGGCATCGGCGGGTACCCGGTCGCCCGGCCCGAGCAGGATCACATCCTCGGGCACCAGCTCGCGCGCATCGCAGACAGTGGCGCGGCCGTCGCGCAAAACGCGCGCCTGCGGGCTGGACAGCTCGCGCAGGGCGGCCAGGGCCCTCTGGGTCTTGCCGGCCTGATACACGGTATTGGCCACGACCAGCGCGACCGAGCCGCCCAGCACGGCCGCTTCGGCGGCGTCGCCCAGCAGCCAGTAGAGGCCCGCGGCGGTGGCCAGCAGGGCGAGCATGGGCTCGCGCAGGGCATCCACCAGCAAGGCCAGCGGCGAATGCGGCCGGTCCTGCGGCAGCACATTGGGACCGCAGCTGCGCAGGCGGCGCCGGGCCTCGGCCGTGCCGAGGCCGACAGGAGGCTGAGGCGGAATGTTCATGCGGCCACGCTAGCGGTTCGGCCTGCGGCTCGGCTTGATCTGGGTCAATGCCCGCGGCCGGGTTGACGCCGGTCAAGGCGCCGCCCGGCCGGCGGTCTATGCTGCCGTCATCCTGTACAGCGCGAGGATGATCCCATGGCCCGATCCACGATCGCAGCGACGACGCCGGCCGGCGCATTGGCGCCGCGCACGGAAATTCCCTGCTCCCCGTTTGCCGCCTTGTTTCCCGCCTGGCTGCAGCCGGCCGCGCAATGCCAGCGCGAATGGCTGCAGTTCGCCATGCGGCGCTGGCGCAAGGACATGGACACCCTGGTCCAGCTTGCCTGCTGCGGCAGCGCCGCGGAACTGGTCTGCGTGCAGTACGAAGCGGCCGCCGATGCCGCCGCGGACTACCTCGGCGATTTGCACCGGCAGCTGGCCAATCTGGAGCAGGCCGTACGGCCGCGGGCATACAGCGTCGCGGCCGTGCACGGCGGCTGAAATCCACCGGCTGAGCCGGTGCCGCCGTCACGCGGCGGCGCCGGCTCAGGTCAGGTCCAGCACCACGCGCCCATCCACGCGGCCCTGCCGCAGCCGCTCGAACACCGGGTTGATGTCCGCCAGCGGCGCGCAATGGTAATGCGCACGCACTTTCCCCTGTGCCGCCAGCGCAAGCGCCTCGGCCAGATCGTTGCGCGTGCCGACGATGGAGCCGCGCAGCGTGATGCGCTTGAGGACCACGTCGAACACGGGCGTGGCGAATTCCCCCGGCGGCAAGCCAACCAGGCTCACCGTGCCGCGCCGGCGTGCCAGTTGCAGCGCCTGGCGGAACGCCGGCAGCGACACTGCGGTGACCAGCACGCCGTGAGCGCCGCCGCCGGTGGCCTTGAGCACCTGCGCCACAGCGTCGGGGGCGGCGGCATCGACGGTCAGATCGGCTCCCAGAGCCCGCGCCAGGGCGAGTTTGTCCTCGCCGAGGTCCAGCGCGGCCACCAGCAGGCCCATGGCCTTGGCGTATTGCACCGCGATATGGCCCAGTCCTCCGATGCCGGAAATGGCGAGCCATTCGCCCGGCCGGGCCTCGGTTTCGCGGATGCCTTTGTAGGTGGTGACACCCGCGCACAGGATGGGCGCCAGCGCGTGGAAATCCGGCTGTGGCGGCAGCCGCGCGACGTAGTCCGCCGCGCCGATCGCATACTGTGCGAAGGTGCCGTTCACGCTATAGCCGCTGTTGTGCTGCGCCTCGCACAGCGTTTCCCAGCCGCCCACGCAATGCTCGCAGCGGCCGCAGGCGTCATGCAGCCAGGCCACGCCGACGGCATCGCCTTCGCGCAGGTTCTTCACGCCCTGGCCCAGCGCCGCCACTACGCCGGTGCCTTCGTGGCCGGGGATGAAGGGCAGCACCGGCCTGACCGGCCAGTCGCCGTCGGCGGCATGCAGGTCGGTATGACAGACGCCGCTGGCGCGCAGCCGTATCAGCACCTCGCCAGGTCCCGGTACCGGCACCTTCAGCGACTCGATCTGCAGCGGCTGGCCGAACTGGCGCACGACGGCGGCTTGCATCGTTGTGGACATGATCTCGCTCCGCAATGATCCGACAGGGCCACCGTAGCCAAATGCCGGCGGCGGCGCTTGATCGAAATCAATACCGGCAATCGCGCAGGGCGGATGCTGGCCGCAGCACCGCCGGCGCTGGCGCCGTCTGCACGCCGCCGGCGGCAAGGCGGTGCACAAGTCCGCACAGAGCGGAGGCTTACAGGAGGCTCATGAACGCATCGATCCGGCAAATCCCGTCGCGCTATCCGCTGTTGCTGCTGGGCGTGTTCGTCGCCGTCTGGATCGCGCTCGGCATCGCTCCCCGATACCGCCAGGACTGGCTGCTGGAAAACGTGCTGGTGCTGATCGCGGTGCCGCTGCTGATCCTGGGCCATCGGCGCCTGCGTTTTTCCGACGCCACCTGTACCTGCCTGTTCGTCTTTCTGCTGCTGCACGAGATCGGCGCGCATTACACGTATTCCGAGGTGCCCTTGCCGGCCTGGCTGGACGGCGCGCTGCAGCAGGTCATGCTCACGCCGTCGCGCAACCATTTCGACCGCCTGGTGCATTTCCTCTACGGCGTGCTGATCACGCCCCTGGCGGTGGAGCTGCTCGACGCCCGCGCGCCGCAACAGGGCATTTGGCGCTGGCTGCTGCCCTGGCTGTTCGTCGTCTCCCACGCGACCCTGTTCGAGATCGTCGAGGCCGCCGCGGCTGGCGCGTTCGGCGGCGATCTGGGCCAAGCCTACCTGGGTATGCAGGGCGATATCTGGGACTCGCAGAAAGACTCGGCCCTGGCCGCCGCCGGCGCCGCACTCAGCGTCGTTTTCCTGCGCCGGCGCGCATAGCGTCCGGCGCGTCCCCGCGACGCTCGATCACGTACGCAAGCTGGCGGCGGCGCATCCGCGCTATGCCGGGTTCGCCGACTACGGCGATGCAGGCTTGGCAACGACACCGCGGGACTGCGGCGCAAGCAGTGCAAATAGCCTTGCGCTGCCGCCGGTTGTGCCCGATGCGACGGTACGCCGTCCGGAGCCGATCGGACCGCGCAGCCGCGCCGGTCTGTCAATGCTGCAGGAACAACGGCAGCGGACAGTGCTGCAGCAGGTACCGCGTCGCGCCGCCCAGCATCCATTCGCTGAAGCGGTTGTGGCCGTAGGCGCCCATCACCAGCAGGTCCGCGCCCGCCGCTGCCGCGGCCTGGGCCAGGGACGCACCCGCATCGTCGGGATCGATGCGCTGGCGCGAAACGGCCAGCGGCACGCCCTTGCCGCGCAGATAGCCGGCGATGCCGCCGGGCGGTTCGACGCTGCCGCGGCGGCGGCCGGGTGCCGCATCGCCGAGCAGGACCACTTCATCGGCGCGCAGCAGCAGTCCCAGCGCCGAGCGGAGAGCGCGGATGCATTCGGCCGAGGCGTTCCAGGCCACGGCGATACGCCGCGGCGGCGCGAATACGGCGTCGCTGCGTACGATCAGGCAGGGGCGCCGGCTGGTCAGCACGATCTGGCCCAGCGCAGCCACGTCCATGCATTCATTGCTCTCGTCGGCCTCCAGCACGACAAGGTCGTGCCAGTCGGCGGCGGCGGCAATGGTCGCCGCGAACGGCGCCTCCGCCGATTGCCAGCGGAAGCCGTCCAGTCCGCGCGACCGGGCCCATTCGGCGAAGGCCGTGCCGCCCTCGCCCGCCGCGCGGCGCTGCTGCAGCAGATAGTCGATGGCATCGGCGATGGCGGCCGGCGAATCGAAGGCCGGGCCGCCGAGGAAAGGCTGAACCAGGTACAGGGCGGTGAGCGGCGCATCGAACTGCGCACTCAGCCAGGCGGCGTATTCAAAACTGGCGGGCCGCGCGTGGCAGCGCGTGAAGGGAAGCAGCAGGTCGCGCATGGACATCTCCATCGGAGGGATACGGTGCGTGGTCGGCACGGCGATACCGCGTCGGGCTGCCGCTGCTGCCATGCCGCGCACCCGCCGGGATCGCAGGTGCCTCGCTGCAGCGCGGCGGGCCGCGGGCCAGAAAGCGGGTACGCAGCAGCCCGGCTACCCGCGGGAACAGCATCGCCGCCGTGGTCACAGGCTAACGCCGCGCGGCGGCGCCGCGACGACGCGCCGGCAACCGTCGGTAACGGTCGGTAACAGGGCGCGATATCCGGCATGGCAACGGCAGGCCGGGCGCGCTTATGATGGCAAGGGATCCACCACCGCCGCCGCCGATGGATGCAACTATTCCACATGTCCTGTGTGTGGACGACGAGGAAGAAATCCGCACCCTGCTCGAACGCTATCTGAGCCGCCAGGGACTGCGCGTGAGCCTGGCCGCCAACGGCGCCGACATGCGCAGCGTCATCGCCCAGGGCGGCGTGGACGTGGTGCTGCTCGATCTGGGCCTGCCCGGCGATGACGGCCTCGGCCTGGTGCGCCATCTGCGCGAGCACTGGGACGGCGCGGTAATCATCGTCAGCGGCCGCGCCGATGCAGTCGACCGCATCGTCGGGCTGGAGCTGGGCGCCGACGACTACGTGACCAAGCCCTTCGACCTGCGCGAACTGCTGGCGCGCGTGCGCAGCGTGCTGCGGCGCCTGGCGGCGGCGCGCACGCCGGCTCCGGCGGCCGCAGCGTCCCGCCCGGTCGCCCGCTTCGCCGGCTTCCAGCTGGATCTCGCCGCGCGCACGCTGCACGGCCGCGACGGCGCCAGCGTGGAGCTGACCAGCGGCGAGTTCGAACTGCTGCGCGCCTTCGTCCAGCGGCCCAACGAAGTGCTGTCGCGCGACACCCTGATGAACAGCCTCTACGGCCGCGACGCCGGCCCTTACGACCGCGCCATCGACATGCAGATCGGCCGCCTGCGGCGCAAGATCGAGGCCGAACCCGAGCGTCCGGCGCTGATCAAGTCGGTGCGCGGCGCCGGCTATCTGTTCGTGCCGGCCGTGGAGCACGGTTCATGAGCCTGAGCCCCGACAGCGGCGCCGCACTCTACCGCGCCTTGTTCGAGACCGCGCCCGATGCCATGGTCGTGGTCGCCCGCGACGGGCGCATCGTGCTGGCCAATCCGCAGGCCGCGCGCCTGTTCGGCTATGCGCTGGATGAACTCATCGGGCAGCCGATGGAGCTGCTCATGCCCGAACACGTGCGCGAGCGCCATCATTCGCATCGCGCCGGCTACATGGAACGGCCGCGCGTGCGCCCCATGGGCGCGGGGCAGGAACTGGTCGGGCAGCGGCGCAACGGCGACCAGTTTGCCGTGGAGATCGCGCTCAGCCCGGTCGACAGCGGCAGGGAAATCCTGTTTGCCGCCTCGATACGGGATATTTCCGAAACCCAGCGCCAGCGCCAGGCGCTGGCGCGCGCGCGCTTTGACGCCTATACCGCCCAGATCGGCCAGGCCGCGCTGCAGACCGGCAACTTCGACAAGCTCGGCGAACGCACCGCGGCGCTGCTGCGCGAGGCGCTGGGCGCCTGCGCCGTGGGCATAGTCCTGTTCCAGTCGCCGCACGGACGCCTGCTGAGCAGCGCCACGGAAGCCGCGCAGGACGATATCGTGGAACGCGCCTGCGCCTTGTTGAACCTGGGGCCGGAGAACTGTCCGCGCGAACCCGCCGACTGGCTGCAACGCCTCGGCGCCCACGCCGACTGGCCGCGGACGGATATCGGCGGCGCGCGCATCCAGCCCATACTCGATCACGAACTTCCCCTGGGCGCGCTGATCGTGCTGAGCGCTTCGCCCTGGCGCGCCGACCGCGATATCGAACACTTCCTCGGCATCGTGGCCAACATGCTGGCCACGGCGGCGCTGCGCCATCACGCGCAGGAGCAGCTCGCCCATTCCCAGCGCCTGGAAGCCGTGGGCCAGCTGACCGGCGGCATCGCCCACGACTTCAACAATCTGCTGACGGTGATCTCCGGCAACCTGCAATTGCTGGAAGACCTGGTCGCGCAGGATCCGCTTGCCGGCGACGCGGTCACCCGCGCGCTGCGCGCCGTCGGGCGCGGCGCCGAACTCACACGCAAGCTGCTGGCTTTCGCCCGCCGCCAGCGCCTCAGCCCCGATGCGGTGGCGCCGGCCGAACTGCTGCGCGAACTGGGCCGCATGCTGGAACGCACGCTGGGCGAAACCATCCAGGTACGCATCGACTGCGCGCCGGGCCTGCCGGCGGTATTCGCCGATCCTTCCCAACTGGAAGGCGCGCTGCTGAACCTCGCCCTGAACGCCCGCGACGCCATGCCCCGCGGCGGCGTGCTCTCGATCGGCGCCGCCGAGCATGTCGTCGCCCCTGGCAGCGACGGCACCGAGCTGGCGCCCGGCCGCTATATCTGCTTCACCATCGCCGATACCGGCCTGGGCATGCCGCCGGAGGTGCTGGCGCGCGCCTTCGAGCCGTTTTTCACCACCAAGGAATCCGGCAAGGGCAGCGGCCTGGGTCTGAGCATGGCCTACGGCTTCGTCAAGCAATCCGGCGGCCATCTGATGGCGCAGAGCCAGCTCGGCTACGGCACGCAGATGGAATTGTTCCTGCCGCTGGCGCCGTCGGCCGCCGCGAATGCGTCGCCGCTGCCGGCGGCTTCGGACATGAGCGGCCACGAGACCGTGCTGGTGGTCGAGGACGAGCCCGAAGTGCGCGGCATCGCCGTGGCCTTCCTGCGCGCGCTGGGCTATCGCGTGCACGAGGCCGCCGACGCCGCCGGCGCCCTGCAGCACCTGCAAGAGGACGCGGCCATCGCCCTGCTCTTCAGCGATGTGGTGCTGGGCGGCGGTGCCAACGGCATCGAGCTGGCGCAGATGGCGCGTGCGCTGCGCCCGGCGCTGCCGGTGCTGCTGACCTCGGGCTACGAACTGGGCAGCAGCGACATGCCGCACGAGTTCCCGCTGCTGCGCAAACCCTACCGCAAGGAAGAACTGGCCGGCGCCGCGCGCGCGGCGCTGCTGCGCCAGCGCCCGCCGGACTGATCAGGCGGCCTGCTGCACCAGCTCCGCGCCGTTGGCGCAGACGGCCAGGCGCTCGGTGCAGACGATGCGGATTTCCCGGCGCTCCACCGTGATGACACCGGCGGCGGCCAGTTGCGACAGGGCGCGGGTCACGGTCTCGTGCTTGAGGGCGAGGAAACTGGCGATGTCGCTGCGGCTCATGCGCAGCACGAAATGGCTGGCGGAGAAACCCAGCGCGCGATGGCTGGCCGCCACTTCCTGCAGAAAGGCCGCGACACGCTGGTTGGCGCTCAGCGTGGCCACGGCCAGGCGCCAGTACTGGTCGCGGCGCAGTTCCTGCGCCAGGGCCTGGGTCAGCGCGGCCTGCAGCACCGGCAACGCTGCGCAGGCCTGCAGCACGGCCGGATAGGCCAGCTCGACCACTTCGCAATCTTCCAGGGCGATCACGTCGGCGGTGTAGTGGGCGCTGCCTATCGATTCCACGCCGAGCAGTTCGCCGCGCATGGGAAAGCCTGTCACCAGCTCGCGGCCGTCGGCGGCGGCGACGCTGCGGCGCAGGAAGCCGGCGTGGACGAAGAACAGGGCGCGGAACGGCTGGCCGCTGCGATAGACCGGCTTGCCGGCGCGGATGCGCCGGCGCTGCACCGTCATGTGCGCGGACAGGGCCTCGATATCCAGGGCATCCGGCACCAGGCGCAGCGCCGGTGTGCAGGGCGGAACGAAGGCGGCGGTGTTCATGGCGGCTCCTGTCGGCAGTCGGGCATCGGCGTTGGGACAAAGCCTAGCGAGCGGCCTGCGTGCCCTGAGCACACCCCGGCAACGGCGGGTAACAGTGTGTAACGACGCGGGGAATTGACCTGGCTCAACACCGCCGCCCCGGCATCGCCCGCATAGTGCGTCCATGGACTATGGGTTTCGCTATCGCAGCGGCGTGCATGCAACGCCGACCACGTTCGTCGATCCGGTCGCAGTCGAAGCCTGGGACGCCTGGTTCCGCTGGCGCGAAGGCAATGCGCTGCGCGACCTGACCATAGACGCCACCTGGTCGCGCGTCACCGGCGCGCTGTGCGCGCTGACGGCGGGCCAGCCGGCGCGGCACGAACAGCAGATCGGCGACGCCATCAGCAGCTGGCGGCTGCTGCCGGACGAACGCATTCTCGCCGGCGCCGGCACGCGCGGATTCGCCTGGCCCGCACGCGGCCTCAACGCCACCATCAACCTGGCGCGCTTCGTGTCCCTGCCGTTTACCGAACGCGCCAGCCTCCACACCGATTCGCTCGCGGCGACCGTGCTGCTGGCGCTGCGCCTGCTCGACGATATCCGCCATGCCGCCGGCTGTCCCGAGGCGCAGCCACGGCTGGGCATTATCGGCCTGGCCGACGCCCTGGCCATGCTGGGAACCGACTACACCGCCGCCAGCGGCTGCGCCGCGGCCGCCGAAACCGTGCGCCTGTTCGCCACGGCGACACTGCTCGCCAGTGCCCAGCTCGCCCAGGAACGCGGCGCCGCCAACGGTGCTGCGCAGACGGCCGCGGCCCAGCCGCGCTTGGACGGATACCTGTGCAGCACCGACGCCAACGCGATCCGCACCTCCGGACTGCGCTTCGGCCCGCTCACCGCCGCCGATTCCCAGCCGCGCCTGGCCTTGCTCGCCAACAACGTCGCCGATGCGCTGAGCCCGCTGCGCGGCGAGCGGCAGACCTACGACATCAAGGGACCGCAGGGCGAACGCCAGGTCACAGGCTCGGGTTTCGCCCTCACCCTGTGGCGCCAGCTGGGCGCGCGTTCCGGTGCGCGGGCCTTTCCCTATCCGACCGCCGCGGCCACGACGGAGGCAGACAGGGCACGCATTGCCGCCGCGGTACAGCCCTGGCTGGACTTTCCGGTGGCGGCGCAGGCGGTTGCCTCACCCTGTACTGCCGCCTGATGCGCGGCGCAGCTGCAAGGAAGATCAGGACATCCGCGCGCGCATTGCACCGGCGGGCGCCGCGATCTGCGCCGCTGCGCTGACCCGACCCGCCGCCATCGCCGCGTCCGCCCGATCCCGCCGCCACCGGATCCGCTGTTGACGCCGGCCACCGTGCATGCCCTGATACGCGGTTCCTGTCGCCGGGCGCGCCTGCGCAGTCCCGGCATTGTTTCCGATCTCCCGCGATGACCTCATGACCACAGCCCCCCTGCGCACCTTCGTACTGAGAGCCCGCGCCGCGCCCACCGACAGCCGCAAGCTGCTGGCTGGGGTCGGCCAGGAGGCGCATACCGAGATCCTGGCGCATACGCTGATGAACGCGATCTTCGTGGCGCAGTCGCACCGCGAGGACGTGGTGGTCTACCTGGTGCTGGAGAGCACGGCGGATTTCTCCCGCACCCTCCGTTTCGACGCCAATGCGATGCAGGACATCGGCGGCTTCCACGAACAGGCGCTGCTGGGCAAGGTCGCCAGGGCGCTGGACGTGTCCGTGGGCATGGGCAAGGAAGAGACGCGGCCGGTCGAGGCCGGCCTCAGCGTGCGCACCGTGAGCTTCGAGCATCTGGTGGCGGAACTGGCGCAGACGCATGCGCTGTATGTGATGGACAGGAAAGGCACGCCGATGCGCGAGCAGGCGTTCGAGGCCGCCCCCTGCTTCCTGCTGACCGATCATATCCCCATGCCGAAAAAGACCTTTCACAGCCTCGAACGCCTGGGCGCGAAGAAGATCTCGCTCGGTTCGAGAATGTTGTTCGCATCGCAATGCGTGGTGCTGATCCATCATGAACTGGACCAGCGCTAGCGCTTTCCTGCGTACCGCTTGCGGGCGGTTTCGCCGCCGGCGCGGCCGCTGCACTGAAGCGGCCGCGCCGGCGCCTGGCATCGGCTGCGACAAGCGCGCCGCGCCCCGAGGCGCGCGCTGAACCCGCAGGCGTACGCAACCGGACGCAAGCGCCCGGCACGCAAGGCTCCCGGCCACGGCCGCCGGCCCGCCGCCCCCGACGACCGGCACATTTTTATCGAAGTGGACAAGGCCATCCTGCGGCATCCGCCCCGCTGCCGAGGTGCCCATGTTCCCCGCCGCCCGCCGCTGTCGTTGGTTGCCGTATTCCGCGCTCTATGCCGTCCTTGCCTGCGCCGCGCTGTCCGTGCCGGACGGCCTCGCCGCCGCGGGTGACCCGCCCCCCGCTCCGGCGCTGCCGCTGACTCCCTGCACCCTGCCCAAGGTCGCCGCGCCGGCGCGCTGCGGCACGCTGGAGGTGGCGGAGAATCCAGCCAGGCCCGAAGGGCGCCGGCTGGCGCTGAAAATCGTCGTCATCCCGGCGCGCAGCGGCAAGAGCCTGCCGGATCCCGTGGTCTTCCTCAGCGGCGGGCCGGGCCAGGCGGCGACGCAGGACGCGGACTTCGTGAGCGAGATCCTGGCCGCTATCAACGAACACCGCGACCTGCTGCTGGTCGACCAGCGCGGCACCGGCGCTTCCGCGCCGCTGGCCTGTCCGCTGCTGGATACGGCCGACCCGGCGGCGAATCTGCGCGATATCTTTCCGCCGGCGGCGGTCCGGCGCTGCCTGCGCACGCTCACGGCCAAGGCCGATCTCGCGCAGTACTCGCTGCGCCATTTCGCCCGGGATCTGGAAGCGGTCCGTGTCGCGCTGGGTTATTCCTCGCTCAATCTGTTCGGCTTTTCCTACGGCACGCGCTCGGCGCAGATCTACCTGCGCGAATATCCCAGGTCCGCGCGCACGGCCTTCCTGGTCAGCATGGCGCCAATCGACGCGAATGTGCTGATGGAATTTTCCAGCGCGGCGGAAGCCGCATTGCAGGCCACCTTCGACGCCTGCGCCGCCGACGCAGCCTGCCACGCGGCGTTTCCGGCACTGCGCGAGGAGTTCGCTGCCTTGCTGGAGCGGCTGGACAGCGGCAGCGTCGTGGTGACGGCGCCGGGCTCCACGGAGAAAGTCACACTGAGCCGCGGGCGCTTCGCCGAGCGCCTGCGCGGGCTGCTGTATTCGACCGAGAACGCTGCCACGGTGCCCTGGGTGTTGCATCAGGCGCATGCGGGAAACTGGCAGCCGTTTGTCGACGGCCTCTTTGATTTCACGCGCATGATGGATGAGCAACTGAGCATGGGCCTGTTCTTCACCATCACCTGCAGCGAAGACGTGGCCTTCCTGCGCGAGGCCGAGATCCGCGCCCGCGTCACGCCCACCCCGTTCGGCGACGGCCGCGTGCGCAGCCAGCAGGCGGCCTGTGCGCAATGGCCGCGCTATCGCGTGCCGGCCGGCTATCACCAGCCCCTGCGCACGCCGGTGCCTACCCTGCTGGTCTCCGGCGACTTCGATCCCGCCACGCCGGCCAGACTGGCTGCGCAGGCCGCACCGGGCTATGCCAACCATGTAGAGCTGCGGCTGCGCGGCCAGGGCCACAGCGGCTGGAGCGACTGCATCGGCGAGCGCTATGGCCAGCTGCTGCGCCAGGGCTCGGTGCAGGGCATCGCCGACGACTGCCCGGCGACGCCGCGGCCAGCGTTCAAACTCCAGGCCGAAGCGGCCGCGGGCACGCCGGCGGGCTGATCTACGCGCGGCAGTCACGGACGCGCCCGCCGGCCGACCGCGGCAGACGGACGGCTTGCGGCAGCCGAGCCGGCGGATTCGCAGCATCAGGCCGAGGTTTCGCGCAGTCACGCTTCACCGGCGCAGCCGGGCCATGCGATCCGCCTGACGCGTCTGCATAGCAACACGCCGCACATTCGCGCCGGCCACGCGGCGCGCTTCTGCCGATCCGCGCGCGCCGGCGGGTGCTGTGCTCCCGTCCGCCTTGTCAGTTGTGTCCGAAGACCGAGTGCGGTGTGATACCGGCCCAGTTTGCGGAGCGCGTCATGGACGACATCTCAGCTATCGGGTTCGACCAGAGGGCGGCGCAGGCCTTGCGCGGGCCGGTTGCCGGCGCGCAGACAGGTCCTGCGCCCGGTCCCCGGGCCCCGCGCCAGGTCCGCGCGCAACCGTCATTGAACACTCCCCGCCGCGCGCGCCGCGGCCTTTGCGGCGGGCTCGTCGCTTTCGCGGCGGTGCTCTGCCTTGGTACCGCCCTGCCCGCCGCCGCGGCGCCGGACAAACCCACCGCAACGCCCGATGCCGTCGCCGCCACGGTGGCCGCACAAGCCTGCAAGGCCATGAAAAGCCGGGTCGACGCGGTTCCAGGCAGCGCGCCCTTGCTGCTGCGCAGCTACGACGAGGTCGGCGGCGCCGCGGAGATCGATCTGCCGGCCCTGCGCACGGCCGCATTCACCTACGACAACGCGCTGGCCGTCATCGCCCTGCTCGCCTGCGGGCACCGCGACCAGGCACTGCGCCTGGGCACCGCGCTGGAGCGCGCGGCGCTGCTGGATACGCGGCTGCGCAATACCTATCGCGCCGGCGCCGTGGGCGACAAAGTGCTGCCCAACGGCTGGTGGGACGCAGCGCAGAACCGCTGGGTCGAAGATGCCTACCAGTCCGGCACGGCTACGGGCAATGCCGCCTGGAGCGCACTCGCCCTGCTTGCCCTGCACGACGCAACCCGCGACGCACGCTGGCGCGACGCCGCCGGCAAGCTCGCCAGCTGGATCGTGGCCAATACCCGCGACCCGGACGCCGGCGGCGGTTTCAGCGGCGGCGTGGACGGCTTCGATGCCGCGCCGGTGAAGCTGGGCTGGAAATCCAGCGAACACGCCATCGACCTGGTCGCCGTGTTCAGCTGGCTCGCCGATGCCAGGCTGGCCGGCGACTGGCAGGGACACGCCGCGCACGCGCGCCGCTTTCTCGACCGTCAGTGGGACGAAGCCGGCGGCCGTTTCCTGATCGGCACCCAGCCCGACGGCCGCACGCCGAACTACGTCACCTCCGCGCTGGACGTGCAATGGTGGGCGCAGATGCTGCCCGGCGCGCCGAAAAACTGGCGCCGCGCCCTGCGCTACGCCGAACGGGTGCATGCGGTCGGCGCCGGCTTCGATTTCAACGACGACCGCGACGGCGAATGGCTGGAAGGCACGGCCCAGGCCGCCCTGGCCTACCGCATCGCCGGCGAACCCGCCGCGGCACAGCGCTGCCTCAGCGAAGTCGCCAGGCAGTTCAGTCCCGGCGGTTACGTCTACGCCACGCGCGAACCGCGCATCACGACCGGGCTGGCCATAGGTCCCGCCAGCACCTCGGCCGACGCCTACTACTATCGCCGGCCGCACCTGGGCGCCACCGCCTGGGCGGCGCTGGCGGCCTTGCAGCGCAATCCGTTCCGCGCGCCGCGGTGATCTTGCCCGCGCAGGCGTGAGGCCAGCCGGCCGCTCCGGCGCCCGCCCGGGCCAGGATGTTCAGCCCGGGCGGGCGCCGCGACCACCGGGTGCTGGCGCCGTCAGTCAATCTCGAACCGCTGCAATTGCACCGGCGTTGTCGTGGTCGCAGTGCTCGTGTTGTTGTTCGGCGTCGGATCGCCGGTGCCGTTGGGCGGCGCGACGCTCGCGGTATTCGCCAGCATCTGGGTGGGACCGGCCGGCGCATTGCCGTCGATCGTCACAGTGACTGTGCCGCCCGGCGGCAGCACGCTCACCGTGCCGTCGACGACGTAGCCGGCGATGTCCGAGCCCGTCACCGCCGGCGCCGTGCAGCTCGCGCCGCCGGTCGGGCTGCCGCAGGTTGCCGTCACGCCGGTGATGCCGGCCGGCAAGGCGTCGTGATACGCCGCGCCGTCCGCCGCGCTGGGCCCGGTGTTCGTGATGAGCAGCGTGTAGCTCATCGGCGCGCCGCCCGCGATGGTCGGCGGACCGGTCTTGACGATGGACAGATCGGCGAGCGCGCCGCGCGTGTCGCTGTCGCTGCCGTTCGCGCCGCCGGCCGCATCCGGATCGCTCGCGGTGGCCGTGTTGACGAGCGGATCGGCGGTCAAATCCGGCGCGAACTGCACCGGCACGCTGAACTGCAGCTGGTTCCCCGCGCCGGCGGCGATGCTCGCGCTGCTCGCGCTGAAACTGCCTCCGCCGACCGTACTCGTCACGGTGCCGCAATTGGCGCTGCCGGACGGCGTGCAGCTCACCAGCCCGGTCAGCACGACGCCGGCCGGCAAGGTGTCGGCGACGCTGACATCGGCCGCGTTGCCGCTGCCCGCATTGGTGACGGTGATGACGTAGGTCGCGGTGCCGCCCGGCGTGTAGGCCGCGCTGCCGTCGGTCTTGGTCACCTGCAACACCACGCTGCCGCCGGCGCGCACGTTGCTGTCGCTGCCGACGGCGGGGGTGGGATCCGACGGATCGGTCGCGATCGCCGTGTTCACGAGCGGATCGGCGGTCAGTCCTGCCGAGTACGCGACCGGCAGGCTGTAGGTCAGCCCGTTCGGCGGCCCGGCCGGCAGGGTTGCGCCGGCCACGCTGAAGGCGCCGCCGCCTGCGCTGCCCGTGATCGTGCCGCAGGTCGCCGTGCCGACCGGCAGACAGGCCGGCACGCCAGTCAGCGTGACGCCGGCCGGCAGGTTGTCGGTCAGGCTGACGGCGTTCGCATTGGACGGGCCCGCGTTGGTCAGCGTCAGCACATACGTCGCCGTGCCGCCCGGCACATAAGTCGCGGCACCGTCGTCCTTGGTCAGGGTGAGGCCCGCGCTCGCGAGCAGCACGTCGCTGTCGCTCGCAGCGGCGCCGTCGGCGTCGCCGGGATCGCTCGCGGCTGCCGTGTTCACCAGCGGATCGGTCGTGAGGCCAGGCGCAAAGCTGACCGGCAGGGTGATCGTCAGCGTATTGCCGGCACCGGCCGGCACGCGCGCGCCGACCGCCGAGAACGCCGAACCGCCGGCGCTGCCGCTCACCGTACCGCAGTTCGCCGCGCCGGCCGCGACGCAGCCCGGCGCGCCGCTCAAGGTCACGCCCGGCGGCAGGTTGTCGCTCACGCGGGTGTCCAGCGCGTCGCTGGGACCGTCGTTGGACACGACGACGGTATAGGTCGCACCGCCGCCCGGCGTGTAGCTGAGGCTGCCGTCGGTCTTGCTCACGCCCAGTGCGACCTGCGCGGCGCGCACGTTGCTGTCCGTCGCCGTGGCGGGTGTCGGGTCGGTCGGATCGCTGACCGTCACCGCGTTCGCCAGCGGGTCGGCGAGGAGATCCGGCGCGAACGCGACGGGCACGCTGTAGCGCAGTTCATTGCCGGGCCCCGCGGCCAGGCTCGCGCCGCTGACGCCGAAGCTCGTACCACCGGCGCCGCCGGTGATCGCGCCGCAGGCCGCGCTGCCGACCGCGATGCAGGTCGGTGTCGCCGTGAGCGTGACGCCGGCGGGCAGCGGATCGGCAAGCGTCAGCGCGTTCGCGTTCGACGGCCCGGCGTTCCTGACCACGACGAGATAGGTCGCCGTGCCGCCCGGTACGTAGCTCGCCGCGCCGTCATCCTTGGTGAGGCTGAGGCCGGACAGGGCCGCCAGCGCATCGCTGTCCTGCGCCTGGGCGCCGTCCGGATCGGCACTGTCGTCCGCCGTCGCCGTGTTGATGAGCGGATTCACGCTGAGATCCGCAGCGAAGCTCACCGGCAGCGACAGCACGAGACTGTCGCCTGCCTGCGCACCGAGTGTCGCGCCGGCAAGGCCGGCACTGCTGCCGCCGGCCGTGCCGCTGACGCTGCCGCAGGCCGCATTGCCGTTGGCCGTGCAGCTCGGCGGCGCCGACAGCGTGACGCCGGCCGGCAGGGTGTCGGCAATCGCGACGGCCGTCGCGTCGCTCGGTCCATTGTTGGTCAGCGTCAGCACGTAGGTGGCCGTCGTGCCCGGTGTGTAGTTCGCGCTGCCGTCGGTCTTGGCCAGTACGAGATCGGTCAGCGCGCTGCGCGTATCGCTGTCGCTGGCGGTGCTCGGCGACGGCGCAGCCGGATCGTTCGCCGTTGCCGTGTTCACGAGCGGGCTCGTCAGCAGATCCGCCGCGAACTGCACCGGCAGCGAGTACGTCAGGCGGTTGCCCGCGCCGGCGGCCAGCGTCGCGCCGCTGACGCTGACGGTCGAACCGCCCGCGCTGCCGCTCAGGCTGCCGCAGAAGGCGGTGCCGGCGGCCGTGCACGATGGCGAACCCGCGAGCGTGACGCCCGCCGGCAAGGTATCGGTGACGGTGACCGCGTTCGCATCCGACGGCCCGGCGTTATCGAGCACGAGCGTGTAGACCGCGCTGCCGCCCGGCGTATAGGTCGGACTGCCGTCGGTCTTGGCCAGCGTGAGGCCGGTCACGCCAAGCAGGGTGTCGCTGTCGCTCGCGCTCACCGGCGCCGCCAGATCGGGACCATTCACGCTCGCGCTGTTCACGAGCGGATTCGTGGTCATGCCCGAGGCGAACTGCACCGGCAGCGAATAGACGAGGCTGTTGCCCGCGCCGGCGGCGAGACTCGCGCCGCTGACCGAGAAGGCCGAACCGCCGGCTGCTCCCGTGACCGATCCGCAGCTCGCGCCGCCGGTCGCGGTACAGCCCGGCGCGGCAGTCAACGTGACGCCGGCCGGCAAGGTGTCGGCAAGGCTCACGCCGGTGGCGTCGCCAGGACCTGAGTTGCCGACCGTCAGCAGATACGTCGCCGTACCGCCCGGCGTGTAGATGGCCTGGCCGTCGTCCTTGCTCAGGGTCAGCGCGGTCTGCGCGAGGCGCGCGTTACTGTCGGTGGCCGCATGCGGGCTGTCCGGATCGGCGGAATCCGACGTTTCCGCGCTATTCACGAGCGGATCCGCGGCCAGGTTCGCCGCGAACGCCACCGGCAGCAGATAGCTCAGCGAATGGCCCGCGCCCGGCGCGAGGGTCGCGCCGCTCGCGCTGAAGCTGCCCGTCCCCACCGCGCCGCTGACCGTGCCGCAGCTGGCCGTGCCGGTCACGATGCAGGTCGGCGTGCCCGACAGGGTGACGCCGGCCGGCAAGGTGTCGGTGACGTTCACCGCGGCCGCGGTCGACGGGCCGGCATTGGTGACGACCAGCGCATAGGTCGCCGTGCCGCCCGGCGTATAAGTCGTCGAACCGTCGCTCTTGCTGATGGCCAGGCTCGTCGCGCGGAGAACGGGCGTGGTCGGCGGGGTTGGATCGGCGCAGGGCGTGGCGACCGTGCAGGCCGGATCGCCGCCGCCGCGGAGGCTTGCCGGATTGGTCACGCTGGACGGCGCGTCCGCAGCGACCGCGACGCTGAAACCGAACACGCTGCTGCCCGCCGCGCCGATCGCGACGCTGCTGGTGCAGGTGATCGTGTTGGACGCGGCCGTGCACGACCAGTCCGCCGCATTCGCGCCGGTCGGCGCAACCGGCCCGTTGGCAACGCTCAGGCCCGCGGGCAGCACGTCGGTCACGGTGATCGTGCCGCTGCTCGCGACGGCGCCGGTATTGGCGACGGTCAGCGTGTAGCCGCCGCTGCCCCCGGCAGTGAAATTGGCGGCATTGGCAACTTTGTCGACCGCGAGCAGCGGCGCCGCCAGCACGGTAACCGCGTTCGGCGGGCACGCATTGTTGGCGTCGCTGATCTCCGGCAGCACGTTGCCGGAATCCACACTGCAGGCGCCGCCGCTGCGCGGATTCGCCAGCGGGCCGGGCGCTGTCGCCGTCGTCGCGATCGCGAGCGAGAAACCGCCGCCCGGCGGCAGCACGACGGCGCCGGCCGCCGTGCAGGTGACGGTGCCGGCCGCGAGCGCGCAGTTGATCGTGCCGCTGGTGCCGCCCGTGGTTGTCGCCGTCGGCGCCGCCGCATAGCTCGCGCCGGCGATCGGCAGGTCGTCGACAAGCAGTACCTGGCCGCTCGAAAACGCGGCGCTGCCGGCGCTGGCGGCATTGGTCGCGGCGAGCGTCCAGTTGAACGTACCGCCAAGCGCGACTGCGCCGCCGACATCGTTGCTCTTGGCCACGCTGAGGTCGGGCGCGAGCGGCACGCTGACGCTTGCCGGCGGCGAGGCCGCGCCGCCGGCAGCGGCGGAGGCCGTGTTGGTGACGACGCGCGCAGTCACGTCGGCCGCGACCACGCTGTAGCTCGCGCTGCAGACGATGACTTCGCCCGGATCGAAGAACGCATCGAGATCGCCCACCGTCGTGAGTGCCGGACAGGTGACCGGCGTGCGGTCGTCGGCGACGGTCACCGGGCCGCTGAGCACCGCCGCGCCGGTGTTGGTCACGGTATAGCTGTAGTCGAGCGTATCGCCGGCCGCGCGGAAGAAGGCCTGCGCCGCCGTCTTGACGATGCTCAGGCCCGTAGTGCCGTAGACCGCGTTCGAATCGGGCGACGTGTACGGGGTCGCCGCATAGCTGCCGCTGGCGCGCGCGACGTTGGTGTGCTCGCCGGTGGTCGCCGCAACGGGGCCGACCACGCAGGTGACGATATGGTTGTCGTTTGCGGCGACCGCTACCGGCAGGGTCAGGCCGGTAAACGCCGTATTGCAGGCCGACACATTCAGCCTGCCGTCGGCCAGGCTGACCGGCGTCAGCGGCACATCGCCGGTGTTCTCGACCGTGAACCGGTAGTACACCGGCGCGCCCGTCGTGACGGCGATGTAGTCCGCCCACGGCCCGGCCGCGGCCGGGCCGATCTGCTTGAGCAGACCGATCGACGGATGCGGCGGGGTGACGCCGAGCGTCGCCGACGCGGTGTTGCCGTTGACCGTCTGTGCGTTGATGAGATGCGAGACGTTGCCGCTGACGTTGGCGTAGTTGCCGGGCGTGTTCGAGGTCACGGCCACGCTGACGGTGCAGCTCGCACCGCCGGCCAGGGTTCCGCCGCTCAGACTGAAGCCGCTGCCTCCGGCCGCGGCAGTGAACGAACCGCCGCAGCCGTTGACCACGCCGGGCGTCGCCGCGTTGACGAGATTCGCCGGATAGGTGTCGCTGAACGCAATACCTGCGAGCGCGGCGTTCTGGTTCGGATTCGTGATCGTGAACGTCAGGATCGCACTGCCGCCGGCGAGAATCGGATTCGGCGCGAACTGTTTCGCGATCGCCGGCGGCAGTACGCCGGTGACCGAGGCAACCGGCACGCTGCCGGTGTTCGTGCCGCCCTCGGTCGTCGAGAGGAAGCCGCCGACATTGGTCTTGGGGCCGGCCGTGGTCACGGCCGTATTGACGCTGACCGTGCACGAGCTGCCGGCCGGAATGACGCCGCCGCTGAAGTTCAGCGTGGTCGCGCCCGCGGCCGGAGCCCAGGTGCCGCCGCAGGTCGTCGCGGCCGCCGGAACCGCCGCGACCTGCACGCCGGCCGGCAGCGTATCGGCGAATGCCGCGCCGCTGAGCGCAGCCGCGTTCGTGTTCGCAAGCGTGAAGGTCAGCGTGGAGACGCCGTTGACCGCAACCGCCGCCGGCACGAACGCCTTGGCCAGGGTCGGCTGCACCGGACTGCCGCAGCCCGTGAACAGCACGTTGTCGAGGTTGATGTCGGAGCCGCTGTTGGTATTGCCGGAGTTGAAGCCGTAGATGCGGAAATAGGTGTTGCCGCCAGCGTTGAGCCCGGATGTAAAGGCGATGCTGTTGCCCGCGCCGAACGCGCTCCAGACATTCTGCGTCGACAGCGCGGTCGCATTGTTGAAGACGGAGGTGCCGGTTTCAGGGCGCGTATTCGTCGTGCCGTAGTAGACAGCCAGGCCGCGCGGGCCGTTCGGCGTCTTGAACAGCGCGTCGAACCGCAGGTAGACGGCGGAAATGCCGGTCGTATTCAGCGCGAACTCGAAGTAATCGTTGTTCGTCGTCGCCAGCGGGGTTCCTACCGCCACCGCGCCATTGGACCCCCAGGACCCGGTTCCCGCCGGCGTGATCGTGTTGTCGCCGCTGCTGAAGACCGGCACCACGCCGGCGCCGGCCGCAGCCGCGGCGGTTACATTGGAGACCGTCGGCAGCGGCGCTGTAGTGCTCATGCCGGTCGGAAAATTCCAGCTCGCCAGGGTCAGACCGCACAGCCCGGTACCCGGTGGCGGAGCGCTGTTGACGGTGAGTGTCGCCGTCGCGGTCTTGCCGGTGTCGACGCCGCCGACGAACAGCGGATTCGTCGTGTTGACGAGCGTGCCCGTCGTCGTCGGCGTGACGTCGACCTTGATCACGCAGCTGCTGTTCGCGGCGACCGCTGCATCGGCGATGGTGATGGTCGAGCCGCCGGGCGGCGCGGTGACGGTCGGCGCACCGCAGCCCGCGGTCGTGACGCCGCTGGGCGAACGCACGACCAGCCCGACCGGCAGGTTGTCCACGACGCTGTAGCCGCCGACCGGCGCTGCATTCGGGTTGCCCAGGGTAAAGCTCAGCGCCGCCACGCCGTTCAGGCTGCTCGGATTGGGGCTGAAGCTCTTGGCGATCGTGGCCGCGCCGGGATCAATGATGTTGGCGATGCGCGCGCCGACGGCGTAGTCGGCGTTGTAGTGGAAACTCGACCCGGAGAAATCGTAGAGCAGCGTGTTGAGCGTCTGCGCCGTGCCGCCGCCGCCGAGGATCCGTACCGTGTAGGTCGTGACGACGTTCGCGCCGCCGGTCTTCCCCGTCACGCCGGCGCAGGACCGGTAGTTCGGGCTGTTCGGATCGTTCTGCCAGAGGCACGCATCGGCGTAGAGCTTGTCGCTGGGCGACGTCACGTAAATCGACGTGTTCGCGGAATAGGTCGTGCTGACCGACAGGATCTGGAAGATCGTGTTGGAGAAATTGATGAAGGCTTCGAACTGTTCGTAGCCCTGGGTCGCCGTGCCGCCGGAAAGTTCGATCGTATAAGTATTGCCGACCACCAGATTGAGCGCGCCGCCCGCGGGAACGGCGGTCAGGCTGGCCGGCGTCGGGCCGTAGCGGACATTGGTGATGGCATTGCGGTTCTGCGAGATCAGGCGTTCGACGAACAGCTCGCGCGGCAGCGGCGTCGAGGCGGTACCGCTGCCGTCGGTCGCGGTGATGTGGTAGCGGCGGGTAGTGCCGTAGGCGGCAGCGGTCTGGGTTACCTCGGCTTCAAAATAGGCGTCCTGGCAGGTGCCGGCAGCGATGGAAGGTATCACCAGGCTTGATTGCGAACCCGGCCGCAGGTTGATGTTCGCGTTTGCGGAATCCCATACGAAGGCCACGGCGACGTTCGTTGTAGCCACGTTGCTGCAGATGTGCGCCCCGACGGGAAAATTCCGCGGCCCCGCCGCCGGACTGTTGCTGTCGAGTCCGATAATGTTCCACGTGATCGGCGTAGCCGTGAGCGCGGCCTGCGCCCCCGGGCAAACCCCCATCGCGAGGCCGATGGTCACGGCGACGTACTTGACGAGTGCTTTCCAACTGTCCATGAGCATTCCTCGAGACAGTGATCCTGAAGGCCGGGCACGATCAAAGGCAAGAATGCGATAAATGTACCTCGATTCCATAACGCCGTCGCGCGAACAGCGCGTTGCTTCAGGAGCCAAGGAATACGCGCGGGATACCGATGTGTCGAAAGCGGCGCCCGGTAGCGGCGGTCGCGCAGGTTTCGCCATCGACCGAAAAGACGAACCGTTCCAGTGCGGTGAATGCACTGTGCATGACTGAGCGCGCGGTCATTCCCGCTGACGCGGCAGCCTGCAACATCGCCGCAACGAAGCCGACAGGGTGGTCTTCAACGTCATACCGAGAAACTGCCTCATGGCTGACTTCCAACGCAGACGTTTGCGATCGCAGCGCGTCCGTGAAATCCGCCCCGGGACGGACCCCGTTTTTGTGCGTACGGACAGTGAGGACGGTATCGGGATTTTGCGGTACTGACAACGAGTTTCCGCGGCCGGCACTGCCCCGGCGGCAGTGCGACGGCGATGGCAGCGCGCCACCCGGCCCCGGGCTTTCCGGAATGGCAAACTCAGCCAGCGTCGCAGCCGTGCTGCCGCGGATTTCACGGATCCGCAGGCGGCCGATTCGCGCGGGTTGCGCGATGCCGCCTGGGTGCAAGTCCGGCATCGGTATGCCGGCAACGCCCGGCCGGGCCGCACAGCCGGCATTCCATGCCAGCCGCCGGCGCCTCGCCGGCTTCCCGCCCGGCCCGTCCCGGACTTCCGCCGCCAAATCGCATTGCGGCGAAAGTGGACAAATCCCCAGGCCGCCGCCGCCAGCGCAGCGGCGGCCGTCACGCGCTCCGCTCAGCCTTCCAGGCCGGTCACATCGTCCAGTTCCAGGTGCACCTGCTTGCCGTACCAGTGGCCCTCGACCAGCACCAGGTCATGCTCGGCCCAGACCGGCGCACCGAAGACGGTGACGGTGGTGCGCACGCGGGCGGTGGTCTGGCCGCGTTCCAGCACATCGACGCGGAGCGAATCGGCCACGGCGTCCAGGTCCAGGCCGTAGTTGCGCGCGGCGTCCTTGGCCGCGGCCAGCAGCGGGCCGGTGCGTTCCAGCACACCTTCCAGCGGCAGGGCCTTGAGCTGGTCGATATCGGTGATGCCGGTACGGCGCACGGCGTCGGTCAGCGTGGTCAGCGCGCGGCGCGCGGTCGCGGCGCTGAGGAAGTCGGTGGTCGCGGCCCACTGCTGCACTGCCGGCATAGCGCTGCGCAGGGACTGGCGCTGGGCCTCGGTGAGTTCGGTTTCCGGCGAATTGATCGCCACCTGCAGCGCGCCGAAGCCCATCAGCAGCATGCCGGGCAGCTGCGGGCGGGCCTTGGCCATCTCCGGCTCCAGCTTGGCCATGATCTGGTCGACCGCATCAGGTGCGGTCAGGCGCTGCATTTTCTCGGCGAAGCGGGCGCGGTCCTCGGCGCTGGTCGGCTTGTGGCGCTGGGTCTCGAAGGCGGCCCGGGCCGCCTCCCAGCGCGAGCGCGGCGTCAGCGCCTGGGCCAGACCGGATACGTCGCCCGCACGGAAAAGCTGTGCCAACTGCTTGATTTCGATGGCAGGATCCGGCGCGCTTTGGCTGGCGGCGACGGTGGCCGCGGCCGTAGCCGGCGCTGCGAGCACGGCCCCAGGCCCCGTCAGGGCGGCGGCAAGCAGGGTCAGGGAAAGCAGCCTCGTCTTCATGCGGTACTCCTCTCGTTGGGAGCTTTAGTGTGCTAGTGACCTACAACACCAATAAGTGACAAAAGTCATTGCAGCGCGCCGCGGCGTTCCAGTGCCGGGATTGCCGGAATCCGCCGGGCGCCGGACCCGGACCGGATTGCCGCCAGCGGCCGCCAGGCACGAGATATACAAATCAATAAATGCCACGGACATCGCCGCCACCGCGCCACGGCCGCCGCGGCAACGCCGCCCCCGCCGCATGGCCACATTGCTAGACTGGCCTCCCCAGGCCCGGAGCCCATGCCATGGCCAGCGCCGTCCGCTCGCTGCTGTTGCCGGCCCTGGCCCTGCTGATCGCCCTGCTCGCCCTGGGCCATTCCGCCCTGCTCTACGACGAAAGCCGTCAGGTCGAGCAGCGCGGATTGCCCGCGCCGGTGCAGGCGGTGGAGAACGGCAAGAAGATCAAGCGCAGCGGCGACCACGTCACCTTCCGCGCCGACATCACCTACGCCGCACCGGACGGCCGCATCATCACGGCCAAGGCGCCGATCTCGGCTACGGCGCTGGACGCCTTCCACGCCGGCCGGCCGCTGCAGGTGCGCTATCTGCCGGACGCGCCGGCCGTGATCCGCATTGCCGGCGAAGAGTACGAAGGCGGCAGCTGGCTGCTGGTGACACTCGGCGCGATGGCGCTGGGCTACGCGGCCTTCGGCCTGCTGCGCCTGCTCCGGCGCTGAAGTGCAAGCCGCGCGGCGGAATGCGCCGCCGCGGGCGCGCGGGCGGCATCGCCGCCGGCGCCGCGGCGGACACGGATTCCGCGTCAGGCCGCCGCGTCCTTGGCCCGGGTCAGCGCCTCGTCCGCGCGCAGGAAGACCTGCTCTATGCGTTCCGTCGCGCCGGCTGCCTCGGCACTGCCGCTCCGCACCTCGATCCCGCTGCGCGCGGTAAATTCCCCGACAATGCCACGCAAGGCCTGTTCCGTGGCCGGCGCGGCGGCACCGTGCAGCACGGCGATGAAGTCGGGACTCAGGCTGGTACGGTTGATGCTGTCGCCGCTGTGCGGTGCCAGCGCGGCCTGCAGCTGGCGCTCCAGTTCCTGCAGCTGCCGTTCCAGCGTGCGCTCGCCCAGGCGCAGCGCATGGCCGGCCAGGTCCTGTATCTGCAGGATCACGACCGAATACCGGCCGCCGGCGGCCGGAGCGGCGCCGGTTTCCGCTTTCGCCGCTTCCGCGAACAGCACGGCGCGCTCCAGCTGCTGTTCGTGCTGGCGCGCTTCGATCAGCGTCATGGTCAGCCGCGCCAGGGCCTCCAGGCCGGCGCGCTGGCGCGCGTCCAGCTCCCGCGGCTGCTTGTCCAGCACGCAGACCGTGCCTATCGCCGCGCCGCCTTCGGCCACCAGCGGCATGCCGGCATAGAAGCGCAGCGACAGGTCGCCGGTCACCAGGGGATTAGCCTGGAAGCGGCTGTCGCGGCGCGCATCCGGTACTTCCATCAGCTGCGCCGGCGCCTCGATGGCGTGATTGCAGAAGGCCTCGTCGCGGCGCGTGCCGGTGGTTTCCAGGCCGCGGCTGGCCTTGAACCATTGGCGGTCGCGGTCGACCAGGGAAACCAGGGCGATCGGCGTGTCGCACAAGGTCGAGGCCAATTCCACAATGTCGCGGTAAGCGGCTTCGGGCAGGCTGTCGACGATGCGGTAAGTGTCGAGCACGCGCTGGCGGGTAGCTTCGTCCATCGGTTCAGCCATGGGATGTCCTTGTCAGGGGAGGAGACGGCCAAAAAAACCGGCGCTATCCTCCCGCAGGCTGTGTCAACCGACTGCGATGAAACCCTGCGCCGCAGGCCCCGGGGCCGCTCCGGCCCGGCCGCGGCTCCGGCGGCGCGGCCGCTGCCCTTCCCGTGATCGGCGATCGCAAGGCCGCCGCCGCGGCTTCATTGCGCATCCGGCTGCGGAAACGACACCAGCAGCTCGCCCACCGACAGTAGCCTGCCCTGGCGCGGATAGCGCTTGTCGTCGCTGCGGAATTCGCCGTCGCCCAGCGGAATGGCGCCGTCATCGACTGCATCGCCATGGGTCAGCGTGACGGCGCGGAACACCGTGTCGCCTTCACGCGGCGCGAGCCGGCCCTGGTGCCAGTCGCGGATGCCGCCGCCGTAGTCCCAGTCCAGCCCGCTGAAGCTGACCGGCTTGCCGTTGGCCGCGACCAGCTCGGCCAGACTCATGCCCAGGTGCACGCCGTTGTCCAGGCGCCAGCGCGACTGGCTGCCGCGCACGCGGACGGTCGCGATGCCGCGCAGCGTGGTTTCGTCCTGCACGAAGATCTCGGCCCGGCGCGCCGGGTCGGTGCCGAACAGTACGATGCCGCGGGAGGTCTCGCCTTCCGCGCCGTCCAGCGTTTCCGCGCTGACATTGGCCTTGCCGAAGCGCTGGCGCAGTTCTTCCAGCGAACTGTCCGCCCGCAGCAATCCCGGCAGACGATAGGTGGCCTCGGCAGCGGGATCGGCCGGCGGCGCGTCCTGGTCGTGGATGACACCGGCCAGCGAGGCCGAGCCGGCGGCATCGGCCGCTTCCGGCGCCCGCGGCGCATCCTGTGCGGGTTTCTGCGGCGCCGCGGACACGGCTGTGCCGACCAGCAGAGCCAGCGCAATGCCGCGGCGCAGCAGGCCTGCGGCATTGCCGCGTGCGCCGCCGGCGCGGTGGGGTACGGAGTTCGGTGTCATGCGCCAGGCCCGAAAAAGAAAGCCGCATCCTCGACGCTGCCGCGCCCGCGCGCAAGACGCCGGCCGCGTCGATAGGCGCGGCAGGAAATGCTAGGGTCGCCGCATGGGCATACTCGACATCGAACGCCGCGGCGAGATCGCCGTAGTGCGGCTGAACCGGCCGGAAAAGCGCAATGCGGTCAGCTTCCAGCTGCTGCGCGAACTGCATGCCGCGGCGAAGGCGCTGCGGCGCGAACGCCGCCTGCGTGCGGTGGTGCTGTGCGGTGCGGGCGAATCGTTCTGCTCCGGCATCGATCTGGCCGACCTGGCCGATCCGCGCCAGCGTCTCTGGGCCGCCTGGCAATTGCTCAAGCCTGGCCGCAGCCTGTTCCAGCAGGCATTCCTGATCTGGCAGGAGCTGCCCGTGCCGGTGCTCGCCGCGCTGCACGGCCACTGCTTCGGCGCCGGCCTGCAGCTCGCGCTGGCCGCGGATATCCGCTACGCCACGCCGGACTGCCAGCTGTCGGTGATGGAAGCACGCTGGGGCCTGGTGCCCGACATGGGCCTGAGCCGCAGCCTGCGCGGCCTGCTGCGCGCGGACGCGGCCAAGGAACTGACCTTCACCGCACGCCTCCTGCGCGGCGAGGAAGCCCAGCCGCTGGGCCTGGTCACCCACCTCGCCGACGATCCGCTCGCCGCCGCGCTGATCCTGGCCGAGGAAATCACTGCACGCTCTCCCGATGCCGTGCTGGCCGCCAAGCGCGTGCTCGACGCCATGCAGCACAACCCGCAGCACGCCCTGCGCCTGGAAAAAACTTGGCAATTGCGCCTGCTGCGCGGACGCAACGCCGCCATCGCCCGCCAGCGCGCCAAGGCGCCGGACACGCCGTTTCTGCCGCGCGAGTTTGATTGAGCCGGGATTCGATATGCGGGATCTGAGATCCGGGAGCGAGATGCGGGAACGGAAAACTCCGCCCGCCGCGGTCGCATCCCCGATCCCGGCCTTTAAACGCTGCGCAAGCCAGCCGCATCCACATGGCCTTCTTCCCCGGCGACAAGGAAAACGGCATGAATCGGCGCTACGCGGTAGTTGGACTTTCCCTGGCACTGTGCGCTTTGAGCGCGCAGGCGCAGCAGCCGCTGCCGGTGCTGGACAAGCAACTGGCCGGGCCGCGCACCCAGGTGCTGGTGCTGGGTTCCACACACCTCTCGCAGATCAAGCAGCCTATTGCGCCCAGGCAGCTGGAACCCGTGCTCGACCGGCTCGCGGCGTTCAAGCCCGACATCATCACCGTCGAAAGCCTGGGCGGCGAGCAATGCGACCTGATGGCGCGCCATCCCACGGTGTATGCGCCGGCCGACGTGGAGCAATACTGCGTCGATACCGCGCCGGCGAAAGCCGCGACGGGTCTGGACGTGCCGACGGCCATCGCCGCGTTCCACAAGACCCTGCGCGAATGGCCGGCCAGGCCCACGCCGGCGCAGCGCCGGCAGCTGGCGGCGCAGTTCCTGGCCGCGGGCGAGCATCCCTCGGCCCTGGTGCAATGGCTGCAGCTTGCCGACGGCGAACGCCGCACCGGCGACGGCCTGGATACGGCACTGGTGGCGCGGCTGGAAAAGCTCGGCGCCAGCAACAACGAAAGCTACAGCGTGGGCGCACGGCTGGCGGCGCGTCTTGGCCTGCAGCGCGTCTACAACGTTGACGACCACACGGGCGACAACATCGCCATCGACGACATCAAAGCCTTCGGCGCCGCCGTCCAGGGCGCCTGGGATGCCGCCGCCGGCAAGGCAAGGGAAGTCCGCGCCCGCCAGGAAGAACTGACCAGGTCCGGCGACCTGCTCGCGCTGTACCGCTAC
The DNA here is from genome assembly GCF_024437735.1 of Tahibacter harae. GTDB lineage: Bacteria > Pseudomonadota > Gammaproteobacteria > Xanthomonadales > Rhodanobacteraceae > Tahibacter > Tahibacter harae. The sequence continues at coordinate 161,478 of NZ_JANFQO010000002.1, forward strand.
ATCAACCGGCCCGAAGTGCAGCGCATCGCCATCGAAAGCGACTTCGGCGCCGCGGTGAGCGAAGCGTCGCCGCAGCGCTACGGCCGCCTCTACGTCTCCGGCTGGGAGGCACGCAATCTGCGCATGGTGGCGAATATCCGCGTGGCTTTCGGCAACAAGCCCGGCGGCCGCGTGCTGTCGATCGTCGGCAGCTCGCACAAGCCCTGGTTCGACGGCCTGCTCGGCCAGATGCAGGGCGTGGATGTGGTCGATGCGGTGGAAACGCTGAAATGATGCGCGCCGCGGCGTGCATCCCCGCCGCCCCATCGCGCCGCCCGTGGCCCTGCCTCAGGGCAAGGCCCTACGGCGACCCGCGGCGGACGCATGCTGCCGGTTTCGCCGCCCGCCCGCGGCGGCGCATCAATGCAAGGGCTGCCGCTGTGCGGCCAGCGCTTCTGCCGGCGCCGGCGCCAGTCCGCGCAGCAGCCGCTGCGCCTTGTATTCGTCCTCGGGCGCCAGCGGTTCCAGCAACACCGGCTCGCCAGCGATCAGCGCGGCCACCGGCAGTCCGTCGCGGTAAAGCACGCGCTGGCCGGGAATGCGCGCAACCTTGTCGCCGGGCAGCACACTCCCGAGCAGGTTGGCCGGATCGGTCGCGGCCACGGCGATCCACTGGTCTTCCCTGCCCTCGCGGCGTACGCGGCGCAGCGCGGCGATGGCGTCGGGCAGGGCGAACTGTTCGCCGGGAATGCCGGTGATGAAACGGCCGCCGCGGATCTCGCCGCGCGCTTCCAGGCGCTGGTAGACGCGCACCAGCTCGCGCCAGGGCGGCAGCCAGGCGGCTTCGCGTTCGAGCAGGCGCCAGCAGACGACGCCATAGCGGCGCAGCAGCACGCGCGCAACGTGTTCGCGTTCTTCCGCCTGCGTCGCGTCGGCGGGCGGCGGTGTGCGCAGCGGCGCCCAGCGGCCGGCGTCCTGGATGCCGAACAGCGCCGGCTTGCGCCGGCGCTGGCGCGAACCGGTGCCATCGCGCTTGGAGGCCGGCACCAGCAGTGCGCGCAGTCCGCCGAAGCTGTCGCAGTGGGCGCGGCCGCGTACCACCAGTTCGGCCAGGGCGTCTTCCAGCTCGGTACGCAGCAGGCGCGCGCCGTCGCTGATCTCGTCGAAGAACGAGGCACCGTGGGCCGCGAGATAGTCGGCCACGCGCTGCGCGCGCGAACTCAGCTCCGGCGCATCCTCGCTGCGCGGCGCCAGGCGCGCCCACAGCGCCACATTGCGCCGCGGCAGCAGCAGTATGGGCGTGGCGCGCAGCGACGGATTGCCGCGCCCGCCTCCGTCGCCGGCGCTGGGCCGCAGCCGTGTCCACAGGGTGCGGCCGGCGGTGCAGAGTTCGTCCAGCCAGGTGATGGAATAGTCGCGCACGCGCGCCGGCAGCAGTTCCGCTTCCCAGGCCGCAGCCGGCGCCTCGAAGCCTTCGAGCTGGCCGAGCACGCTGGCCAGGGCTTCCGGGCCGCGCGCGCGTTCGCCTTCGCTCAGGCGCTGCCAGTCGAACAGGAAGCGCTGGAAATCGCGCGGCGAAACCGGTTCGATCTCGCGCCGCAGCTGCTGGATGGTGTAGCGGTGGATGCGCGCCAGCAGATGGCGTTCGCACCATTCCAGTCCGGCTGCGCCAGGGCTGAAACGGCCCTGCAGCACATAGCCCTCGTTCTGCAGGGCGAGCAGGGCCACTTCGATTTCCGCCGCCGGCAAGCCCAGCGATTGCGCCAGCGCGTCCGCCGGCGTCGGTCCCAGGCAGGTCAGGCGCGCGCGCAGCAGCTCGCGCAGCGCGGTCTCGCGCGACCATTCGGCCTGGGCGTATTCCTCCGGCACCTCGACTTCGGGCGCGCAGGCCGCGTCCGGATACAGCGTGCGCAGCAGCGGCAGCTGTTCGGTGGCGAGCCAGAACTGCGGTGCAGCCTTCGGCTCCGCCGCACCCAGCCGCGTCGCACGGCCGTCCGCGGCCAGCGCACGCAGCCATTCGTCCCAGCCGGGGTTGGCCTGTGCTTCAACGACAGTGACCAGGCCGGTGCAGACCAGGGCCTCGTGCATCTCGTCCGGATTGCGCGGCTGCGGCCAGGCTTCCGCGCGCACCAGGGCGATCGCAGCCGCATCGAGCTGGCCCAGTTCATCGGCGGATTCGGCTTCGCGGTACAGACGGCTCTGCACCGCCTGGGTGCGGCGTTCCTCCAGCGGCGCATCGTCGAGGAAGGCATAAGGCCGCGCGTTGATTACCTCGGCCGCCAGCGGCGACGGCAGCGGCAGATCGCGCGCGATCACGTCGACGGCGCCCTGCTCCAGCCGGCGCAGCAGGGCCAGCCAGCCTTCGGTGTCCATGGCTTCGTGCAGGCAGTCGTCCAGGGTCTGGGCGACCAGCGGATGATCGGGAATCTCGCGCTCGCCGACGATGTTCTCCAGGCAGGCCACCTGGTCCGGGAACACCGTGGCCAGCAGGTCCTCGGACTTCATGCGCTGCAATTGCGGCGGCACCTTGCGGCCGCCGACGAAGCGCGGCAACGCGAGCGCGGTGGTCGCGTTCCAGCGCCAGCGCACGCCGAACAGCGGCGCATCCAGCAAGGCCTGTATCAGCACATCGCGCGCGGTGGCCGAATGCAGATAGTGCGACACCTCGATCAGCGGAAAGCTGTGGCTGGTCGAGAGCGAAAGAATGATCGCGTCCTCGGTCGCGGCCGCCTGCAGCTCGAAATTGAACTGGCGGCAGAAGCGCTTGCGCAGGGCCAGGCCCCAGGCGCGGTTGAGGCGGCTGCCGTAGGGCGAATGGATCACCAGCTGGGTGCCGCCGGATTCATCGAAGAAGCGTTCCAGCACGATGCGCGACTGGGTCGGCAGCGCGCCCAGCGCGGCCACGGCCTTGCCCAGGTAATCGACGATCTGGCGCGCGGCTTCCTCGTCCAGGCCGGCTTCCTGCGTCAGCCAGCGCAGCGCGGCATCGCTGCCGCCTTCGGCCAGGGCCGCGGCCACGTCTTCGCGCAGGCGCGCCACGCCCAGGGAAAGTTCGTCGCTGCGGCCCGGCGCCTCGCCCAGCCAGAACGGGATATTCGGCGGCGCGCCTTTGGCGTCTTCCACGCGCACCCGGCCCGGTTCCACCCGCAGGATGCGGTAACTCGCGTTGCCGAGCTGGAACACATCGCCGGACAGGCTCTCGATGGCGAAGTCTTCGTTGACCGTGCCTATGGTGTGGGCTTCGGGTTCCAGGATCACGGCGTAGTCGCCGGTATCGGGAATGGTGCCGCCGGACATCAGCGCCGTCATGCGCGCGCCCTTGCGCTCGCGCAGGCGGCGGTGCACGGCATCGCGGTGCACATAGCCGGCGCGGGCGCCGCGGCGGGTGCTGTAGCCCTCGGCCAGCATGCGCACCACGGCGTTGTAGTCGGCGCGGCTGAGCTGCGCATACGGCGCGGCGCGGCGCACCAGCGCGTAGAGTTCGTCCTCGTCCCAGTCGCGGCTGGCGGTCTCGGCCACCAGCTGCTGCGCGAGCACATCCAGCGGTGCGACGGGGATGCGCAGCGCATCCAGTTCGCCGCGGCGCACGCAGTCGAGCAAGGCGGCGCATTCGACCAGTTCATCGCGCGATTGCGGGAACAGGCGCGCCTTGGGCACACCGCCGACGGCGTGCCCGGAGCGGCCCGCGCGCTGCAGGAAGGCGGCGATGGAACGCGGCGTGCCGAGCTGGCAGACCAGGTTCACATCGCCGATGTCCAGGCCCAGCTCCAGCGAGGCCGTGGCGACCAGCACGCGCAACTCGCCGCGCTTGAGGCGCTGCTCCGCCTCCAGGCGCGCCTCGCGCGCGAGGCTGCCATGGTGTGCGGCGACGGCGTCCTTGCCCAGGCGCTCGCCGAGATGACGCGCGGCGCGCTCGGCCATGCGCCGGGTGTTGACGAACACCAGGGTGGTCGCATGCGCGCGAACCAGTTCGGCGACACGGTCGTAGACCTGCTCCCACTGATCGTTGGACATCACCGCGCCCAGCGGCGTGGGCGGCAGTTCCAGCGCGAGGTCGCGCTGCTTGCCGTAGCCTATGTCGACGACGGCGCAATCGGCCGGTACGGTCGACGCATCGCCGCTGCCGCCGACCAGGAAGCGCGCCACCGCGGCGATGGGTTTCTGCGTGGCGGAAAGGCCGATGCGCACCAGCGGCTGCGCGCACAGCGCCTGCAGCCGCTCCAGCGACAGCGCCAGATGACTGCCGCGCTTGCTCGCGGCCACGGCGTGGATCTCGTCCACGATCACGCTGCGCACGCCGGACAGCAGACTGCGGCCGGATTCCGAACCCAGCAGCACGTACAGCGATTCCGGCGTGGTGACGAGGATATGCGGCGGCTTGCGGAAAACTTTCTGCCGCTCGGCGCCGGGCGTGTCGCCGGTGCGCACGGCGCTGCGGATTTCCACGTCGGGCAGGCCCAGCGCGGCCAGTTCCTCGCGGATGCCGGCCAGCGGCGCTTCCAGGTTGAGGCGTATGTCGTTGGACAGAGCCTTGAGCGGCGAGACATAGACCACCGCAGTCTCGTCCGGCAGCCCGCCCTGCGCCAGGCCGCGCCGCACCAGGTCGTCCAGCGCGGCGAGAAACGCGGTCAGGGTCTTGCCGGAACCGGTGGGCGCGGCGACCAGGGTATGGCGGCCGGCGCGGATCTGCGGCCAGGCCGCAATCTGCGCCGGCGTGGGGCCGGGAAACGTGCGCTCGAACCAGCGGGCGACGGCAGGATGGAAATGCGCCAGGGGCATGGAATCGACGGGCGGCACGGCGGCCGCGGCAAGGTATGGACGATGGCATATGGGGCTGCGCCGGTGGATTTCCATGCGCCGCGCAGCTGCTGTGCGCGGCATTCTGCCACCCGCGCGGCGGACAGGGAAAAGCCGCGCAGCGCGCCGGAACGTGTTCGGCGACGGCGGCCGCGGCGGCAGGTCTGGTGGACCGCCGCACGGACGCATGCCGGCCTGCGGCAACCGTGGCGCAAACGCCGCGCGACGCGAACGACCGTAGCTGAACGAAGCGATCGCCGCGCGATCCGCTATGGCGGTGTGCGAATCGCCGCCCGTGCCGCGCCGCCCGCGCGACCGCATGACGGCGCGGTGTGCGTCCTGCGCCGCCCGCCGCGCTGAGACCGCTGAGGCTTACTGCAAGGTCCAGTCTGCAGACTGCAAGGAACGGCCCCGTCTGCGGCGCAACGGCGCGACACCGTGCGGTGCACTGCGCCGTCGCCCTAAGCCTGCGCTGGCGCGGCCGGCGCCATGCGCAGTCCTGCAAATGTGAACATTCCGCTGCGCTGGCACATGGGTTGCTGTGTCCAGGCGCCCATGCCGCTTGGGCATCCCTCCCTTGAATCACGAGCAATCAGGAGCAGCACCATGCAGAATCCGAATCAGCGCGGACCGTATGGCCGAGGCCGCGACTTCGACCGTCCGCAGAACCTGCGCCAAGGCCGCAACGAAGACCGCTGGGACGAGGGCCGCTATGGCGGCGCCTACGGCAGCGCGGAGCGCGGCTACGACGAACAGGACTATGGCCAGGAAGCCTCGGGCTACCGCGACTCGGACGAGCGCGGCGGCTACCAGGGCTATCGCGGCGGCCAGTCCACCCGCGGTTTCGACCAGGACCGTTTTGAACGCGGCGCCTATTACGGCGGCGCGCGCGACTACGGCAGCGGCAGCCGCCAGTACCGCGACGAGGAGCCCGGCCGCGAGCTGTATTCCAGCGGATCGCGCGGCGGCCAGCCGTATGGCGGCCAGTCCTACGAGTGGCGCCAGGGCCAGGGCCGCCAGCCCGGCAACCGGCAGAACTGGCAGAGCCAGAGCGGCTACTACCGCGAACGCGACGATGACTACTACGGCAGCCGCTATCAGGCCGGCGACTACGGCAGCGACCAGGGCAGCCGCTACGGCGGCGGCTACGGCCGGCAGGACAGCGACTACAGCGGCAACCGCTACAGCAGCGAATACGGCCGCAGCCAGGGTGCCTACAGCCAGCGCGACTACGGTCAGCGTGACTACGGCGGCGGCTATGGCCAGCGCGGCTATGGCAGCAGCGGCGCCGAAGGTGTCTACGGTTACGGCAGCTCGTCCTATGGCCGTTCCGGCATGAACCAGGATCCCTACGGCCGCGAGTACGGCAACCAGGGCCGCTACCCGGGCGGCGCCGGCTATCCGGCGCAGAGCTACGGCGGCCAGGATTACCAGGGCGGCTATCAGGGCCAGAGCTATCAGGGCCAGGCCTACCAGGGCCAAGGCAGCTACAGCCAGGGCGGCTACCGCGGCCAGGACAGCGGCTACCAGGGCCAGAGCTATCGCGGCCGCGGGCCGAAGAACTACACGCGCTCGGACGAGCGCATCCGCGAAGACCTCAGCGAAAAGCTGTCCAATCACCACTACATCGACGCCAGCGACGTCAATGTCGAGGTCAAGAATGGCGTGGTCACCCTCACCGGCTCGGTGGAACAGCGCCATCTCAAGCACGAGATCGAGGACATGGCGGAGAACTGCAGCGGCGTGAAGGACGTGGAAAATCGCCTGACGGTAAGCATGCGCAACCAGTCCGGCAACAAGAGCGGCCAGCAATCCGGCCAGCAGGGCACGCAGCAGACCGGTGGCAAGAACGAAACTCTGGGCAGCGACAACGCCAGCAAGAAGCACTGACCGGTCGGCAAGCCGTCAACCACACCAGCTGCCACCCCGGCGCCCTCTCCGTTCAGGAGAGGGCGTTTTTGCGTCTGTGCCCTCCGGTGCCGGCGCCGCGCCGCAGCTGGCATCGTGCACGGCCGCCGCGGGCCGGCATGCAGGCTGCGCGGTGGCAGGCCGCCGGCACCGGCGCGCATGGCGCCGGCATACCGCCGCACCGGCACGGCCTCGCCGCCGCTCCGGCCCCGCTGCGCCGCGGTGCGGCGGCCTTTGCGCGCCAGCAGCCTCAGGAATGCCGCTTTTATATTTGTAAATTAATCGTTCCTGGCACGCGGACTGCAATCAATATCAGGCAGGGAAGCCTGCAACGGCACGGCTCGCCATTTCACAACTGTTCGAGGAAAACGTCATGCCCAACAACAATCCCCGTGGTGACAACCAGTACAAGAATCCGCCGAACAAGGGTCAGCAGCAGCAAGGCAACGACAAGCAGGCCAAGCGCGACATGCAGGACAAGCAGAGCGCCGGCGGCAACCAGCGTTCCGACAACGACAACAACAGCAGCAACCGCTGAGGTTGCGGCGGTGTAAGCGCGGCCGGCGCCGTTTGCGGCGCCGGCCATTTCTGTCCCCTGCTGCGGCAAACGGAACATTCCGCACCGCGGTGCCGGTCATGCCATGCAAGGAGAACGCGGCGGACCATGTCCTCACGCACACCGCTGAAAGCGCCGCAGCAGCCCCGCCGGGCCGCGGCGCTGCTGCTGATCGACTGGATCAGCGACTGGCGCATGGCCGGCGGCGCGCAGCTGCGGCGCCAGGCCGAACAGGTACTGCCGGCAGCCGCGCAGCTGCTCGCCGGCGCGCGCCGCCACGGCGTGCCGGTGATCTATGCCAATGACAACCGCGGCCAGTGGCGCTCGGATTTCCGCACCGTGCTGGCCGAATCCCGCGCCGCCGGAACGGCAGCGGCGGCGATCACCGACGGCCTCGCGCCCGCGCCGGAAGACTATTTCGTCCTCAAGCCCAAGCATTCGGCTTTTCATGCCACGCCGCTGGCCCTGCTGCTGCAGCATCTGCATACCGAAGTCGTGGTGCTGGCCGGCGTGGCCGGCAATCAATGCGTGCTGGCGAGCGCCATCGATGCGCATATGCGCGATCTGCGCGTGATCGTCGCGGCCGACGCCTGCGCCTCGCTCACCGCCGCGGCCAACACCGCCGCCATGACCCAATGCCGCGCCTTCGGCTGCGGCGTGCAGCGCAGTGCTTCCGTGCGCTGGCGCAGCCTCGCCCGCCGCGGCAAGACCGACTGAGGCCCCTGCCATGTTCTCGCTGTCCCAGCCCTGGTGGGAATTCATCGTCCGCGGCGCCCTGATCTATGTCGCCATCCTGTTTCTGGTGCGCCTGTCGGGCAAGCGCACGGTCGGCGAGTTCACGCCGTTCGATCTGGTGCTGGTCATCCTGATCGGCGAATCCACCCAGGGTGCGCTGACCGGCGGCGACGAATCGGTCCTGGGTGCGCCGCTGGTGGCCGCGACCCTGATCGCGCTGAACCAGCTGCTGGGCTATCTCAGCGCGCGCAGCAAGACGGTGGACCGCCTGCTCGAAGGCGAGCCGGTGCTGCTGGTGCGCGACGGCCGTGTGCTGCACAAGGCACTGCGTGCGAACAATCTGCCGATTTCCGATCTGAAGGAAGCCGTGCGCAAGCAGGGACTGCGCCATGTGGACGAGGTGGCCCTGGCTGTGCTGGAAACCAACGGCGAGATCACCGTGGTTCCCGTCCGCCACGAGGAATGAACAAGTCCCCCCGCACGGCGCACGGATTGCGCGCTATGCCGCGGCGCGAAACCGCCGCGTCCCGGCAATACTGAAAGCGCGGAGACGCGGCCAGCAACCGCCGCGCCTCAGCGATGCCGGAAGTGCGGGAGACGCGGCCTGCAACTGCCGCGCCTCTACGGGACCGGAAGTGCGGGAGACGCGGCCTGCAACTGCCGCGCCTCCCGCGAACGCCCCCTCCGGCGTTACTTGGTACGCACCAGCGCGGTACTCACCAGATTCGACCCAGGGCTGCCGCCGCTGCCGGTCGTGGTCAAGGTGGCCGTCTGGCCTGCGGCCACGGCGAAGCGGGTATAGCGCGTGCCGCCGCCGGGACCCAGCGAGTAATTCGCCATCGTGTTGTCGCTCAGCAGGTTCACAGCCAGCGGGTAGTTGGTCACCAGCGCAATGAAGACGCTGCGGTAGTTCCAGGTCGGCGCGGTGTACGCCGGCGCGGCCGCGGCGACGGCATCGTCGGTATACATGGCGACGAGGAAATCGCGCGCCCACTCGTCGGGGTCGACGCCCAGCACCGCCTGCAGATTGGCCTTCCCGCTCAGCGTGGAGTTCATCAGCGCCGACAGGATGGCCGCATCGCCGGTCGCCTTGCGATCCAGGGCATAGCGCAGGAAGAACGCCGAGATGGTGTGATGCGGCCACTGGTAATCGTGGTTTCCGGGAGCGAGCGCGTTCGTCCGCAGCGGCCCCATGCGCTCGCCGCCGAGCAGTTGCAGGAAATAGCTGCGCACACCGCCGAACATGATGTTCTCGTACATGTTGAACAGCTGCACCCGCTGGCTGGCCTGGGGCCCGGTGGTTAGCGCGGTTACAGGCAGGTTGCTGCGCACCGCCAGGCCCGCGGCCTTGAAGAAGGACAGCTCCTGCAACTGCCCGGAAAGGGCTTCGTCCAGCCAGCGTTCCTCCAGCGAGGGAGCGGCGTTGACGTATATCCGGCGCGAGGCGTTGCTGAGGTGCTGCAGCTGGTGAATGATGGCTGCCGGCGCGTTGTTGTAGACGCTCGACAGCGTCCGCACGTTGCTGTTCACGACGCCGGTCGGGTCCGGCTGCATCACGTAGATGATCTCGCCTTCATTGCTGTTCGGGCAGTTGCCCGGCGCGGACGAGAACAGGTCGCGCGGCAGGAAAGCGGCGTAGAGCAGGGTCGACGAAGCCGGCGGCGACATCGCGTTGACCGCGCTGGTGAAGAAGATCACCACGCCGTTGTTGGCGTCGACATCGGCCGGCAAGCCGAAGTTGTCGGCAAGCGCGTCCACTGCGCCGGTGTACCACAGGGCCGGCGTGCCCGTGGAGCCGGCGCTGCCGAGCGGCGTCTGGCCGGGCGGGTTCATGGCCACCACGTTGATGATGTTCTGGAAGTCGGTGGTGCTGAAACCGCCCGGGAGGGCTGGCACCCACACGCCGGAACCGGTAGTCGTCTCCTTCACCTCCTGCACCGCGTAGAGCACGGCCTGGCCCGCGTGCTGCGGCGTGGTGACGGCTTCCACACGGCCCTTGCGCCCATTCAGCGTGCTGCTGCAGCCGTCGCCGATGCCGCCGTTCAAATCGATCAGCTGGCCTACGGTCAACGGCCCCTGCGGAATCTTCTTGGCGCGGGAAATCAACTTGCTGCGGTCGATGGGTTCGCCGCCCGCGGAGGCGGGGAAAACGCCCTGGTCGTGCAGATCGGTCAGCGCCGGCTCGGCCAGCGCAAGCAAACCGGCCGCAGCGGCGGCGCTGTCGCCGCCCGGCCGCGGTGTCGGTGGGCCGGTCACCGCGACAACGTTGCTGGCGGTCACTTCCACCGCGATGTTGCCGACACTGCTGTGGTTGATCGGCAGATAGGTGAACTCCATCGCCGCGCCCGAGTTGTTCTCGATACATAGTTCGCTGTTGTCGGGCAGGCGGCCCTTGACGACTTCGCCCAGGGCCGGCGTAAGGCAGGCGGCCGCCGCCAGCACCTCGACGCTCTGCTGGGCCTGCGGCGCCGCGTTCCAATTCGCATCGCCGGGCTGGTCGGCGTTTATCAGGCAGGTGCCCTCGGCGCTGAAGCTGACCACGTCACCGGCCACGGAGCAGATGCCGTCGGCGGTCGAATCAATGGAGAACGTCACGGCCAGGCCCGAGCTGGCTGTCGCGGCGACGGTATAGCTTGCACCCACGGCGGGCGTGGCCGGCGCGGAGGTGAAGGTGATGGTCTGGCCGGCCTTGGCCACGGCCACCGTCTGGGTGGCATCGGAGGCCGCGATCCAGTCGGCGTTGCCGGGCTGCGAGGCGATGATTTCGCAAGCGCCCGCACCGATGAAACTCACCGTGCTGCCGCTGATCGCACACACGCCGGCATCGTCCGCGTGGATGGCGAAGCTCACCGGCAGGCCTGAGCTGGCCGTCGCCGCGACGGTATAGCCCGGCCCCTGGTTGACCGCAGCCGGCGGCGTCGAGGTGAAGGTGATGAACTGCAGGCCCGGTTGCACGGCGAAGGACTGCTGCGCCTGCGGCGCCGCGTTCCAGTTCGCATCGCCCGCCTGGTTGGCGTTGACGATGCAGGTGCCCACATGCAGGAACGACACAGTCGATCCGCTCAGCGCACATACACCGGCGGCCGCGGCATCGATGCTGAAGCTCACCGGCAGGCCGGAGCTGGCGACTGCACCGGCCGGATACGCCGGCCCGCCCACGGCGGCGCCCAGCGGCGCGACCGAGGTGAATGTCACGGTCTGGCTGCCCTTGCCCACCGCGAAGCTCTGCTGGATCTGCGGCGCCGCGTTGTAATTCGCATCGCCGGCCTGGTTGGCGTTGATGACGCAGGTGCCGGCGCCGAGGAAGCTGACCGTGGAACCCGCGATTGCGCAGACGCCGCCGGCACTGGCGTCGATGCTGAAGCTCGCGCTCAGGCCCGAGCTGGCCGTGGCGGCGACCGTATACGTGGCGCCGGCAACGGCGGCGCTGGCGGGAGCGGTCGACGTGAAGCTCAGGGTCTGGCTGCCCTTGCCCACCGCGAAGCTCTGCTGGATCTGCGGTGCGGCGTTGTAGTTCGCATCGCCGGCCTGGTTGGCGTTGATGACGCAGGTGCCTGCGCCCTGGAAGCTGACCGTGGCACCGCTGAGCGTGCAGATGCTGCTGGCGCTGGCGTCGATGCTGAGGCTCACCGTCAGGCCCGAGCTGGCCGTGGCCGCCACCGTATACGTCGCCCCGGCGACTGCCGCGGCAGCAGGCGCGGTCGAGGTGAAGGTCAAGGTTTGATTACCCTTGCCCACCGCGAAACTCTGCTGGATCTGCGGCGCGGCGCTGTAGTTCGCATCGCCGGCCTGGTTGGCGTTGATGACGCAGATGCCCACGCCCTGGAATGTGACCGAGGAACCCGCCAGCGCACACACGCTGCCCGCGCTCGCGTCGATGCTGAAATTCACGGCCAAACCCGACGTCGCAGTCGCCGCGACGGTGTAGGCCGCACCGCCGAACTGCGCATTGGAAGGCGCGGTCGAGGTGAAGCTGACGGTCTGGCTGGCCTTGCCCACGGCGAAGCTCTGCTGCACCTGCGGCGCCGCGTTGTAGTTGGCGTTGCCGGGCTGATTCGCGTTGATGACGCAGGTGCCCACGCCCTGGAATGTGAGCGAGGAACCCGCCAGCGCACACACGCCGGCCGCGCTCGCGTCGATGCTGAAACTTACGGCCAAACCGGACGTCGCAGTCGCCGCGACGGTGTAGGCCGCACCGCCGAACTGCGCATTGGCCGGCGCGGTCGAGGTGAAGCTGACGGTCTGGCTGGCCTTGCCCACGGCGAAGCTCTGCTGCACCTGCGGTGCGGCGTTGTGGTTGGCATCGCCGGCCTGGTTGGCGTTGATGACGCAGGTGCCCACGCCCTGGAATGTGACCGAGGAACCCGCCAGCGCACACACGCCGGCCGCACTCGCGTCGATGCTGAAATTCACCGCCAGACCGGACGTCGCAGTCGCCGCAACGGTGTAGGCCGCACCGCCGAACTGCGCATTGACCGGCGCCGTCGAGGTGAAGCCGAGCGTCTGATCCGCCTTGCCGACGGCGAAACTCTGCTGCACCTGCGGCGCGATACCGTAGCTGGCGTCGCCGGCCTGGTTCGCGTTTATCACGCAGGTGCCCACCCCCTGGAACGTGACCGAAGCGCCTGCGATGGCGCAGACGCCGGCCGCGCTCGCGTCGATGCTGAAACTCACCGGCAAGCCCGAGGTCGCGCTGGCCGCGACCGTATAGGCCGGGCCGCCGAACTGCGCATTCGCCGGCGCTGTGGAGGTGAAGCTGATGGTCTGGCTGGCCAGGCCTATGCTGAAGCTCTGCTGGGCCGGCGCGGCCGCGAGCCAGTTTGCGTCGCCGGGCTGGCTCGCATTGATGACGCAGTTGCCGGTGCCCTGCAGCGCAATCGTGCTGAAAATGCCGTCGAAACCGGTGATGGCGCAGACGCCGCTGGACGCGGCGGCGATGGCCACCGTCACCGGCAGGGCCGAGGTCGCGCTGACGCCGAGCTGGTACGGCGCGCCGCCGACCTGGGCGTTCGCCGGCGGCGTGGTGCTGAAGTTGATGCTCTGGCTGCCCTGGGCCACGCTGAGCGGATAAACGCGGCCGCCGCTGCAGCCGGCGCTGTCGGTCGCGGTGACGGTAATCAGATAGTTGCCGGCCAGCAGCGGCTTGCCGGACAGCTGGCCGTTTGCGCTGCCCAGCGTAAGGCCGCTGCCCGCAGGCAGGCCGCCGGTGACGGCGTAGCTGAAAGGCGGCGCGGTGTTGCTGTTGGCGGCGCTGAAACTGTGCGTATAGAGCGCGCCCACCATGGCCGCCGGCGGCGCGGTGATCGGCGCCAGCGACGTGGGTGGACAGTTGGCGGCCTGGGCGGCGCCGGTGCCGGCGAGCAAGGCGAGTGCGGCGAGGCGCAGGAGACTAGGGGTCATGATGCGTCCTCAGTCGACGGAGAATTGCAGCAGCTCGACCGGCGTCGTGCTGTTGAGTACGAGCAGGAAATGGTCGAGGTCTACCGCGTAGCCGGCCTGGCTGGCTGGGGCGCCGGTCTGGCGCAGGTAGCCGCGTATCTGCACGCTGGCGGCGGTGACGGGCGCGCCCGGCGGCACGAAGCCGCTGTCGGCCAGGCGGTTCCAGCTGCCGGCGACTACGCCCGGCGCGCTGAGGCTCTGCCCTTGCGTGCCGCCGGCAATGAAGCCGTTGCAGCCCGCGGCGGAGAACAGGCGTACTTCCACCGTGGCCGCGACAGCGCCGTCGGCCGGCGTGCCCGCGGGCAGGCGGAAGGCCATGCCGTAGTTGACGAAGCTCACCGGCGCGGGACCGCCGGCGAAGTCGAAGCATTGGGCAATGCCCGAGGCGGCGTTGGCCGCCGGCACAGTGGTCGCGATATGTATGAGGCTGGAGCCCGAGGCCGGGTTGCCGTCGACATCCGGTGCGGCCTGCCACAGCGGCGCGTTGCCGCTGCCGGCGGGATCCGGCGCGGCGGAAACGAAGCTCGCCCACGGCGTCAGCGCCGTATCGAGGTGGGCGTTGGGCACCACTGTCTGGGCCTGTGGGCTGGACATGCCGGCAAGCAACAGCAGCGCCGCCGCCGTCCCTGCGCCGCGGCGCAAGCTCGAAGACAGGCCGCCGCGACGGCGGTCAGGACTGGACATCGTGGTTTCCCCTATCCCATGGAAGCGCAAGCGGAGGCAAGAAATGCGCCATGCTGCAGAACGGCGGACATAATCTTCCCCTGCCGGCAGTAGCGCGAATTCGGGTCTTTGCCTATCAGGCTGGCGTCAGGGAATGGACGATACGGAATCGGCGCGGCGCGGCGGACGGCAGGTTTGTACGGCGGTCTGTCGGCCAGGAACAGTGCGCCGAAGAAGCAGCGCAGCAGCACGCGCGACTGCGCGGCCGATCGCCACGGTGCGCGCCGCGGCGGTGTGCGCGCGAGGCCGACGCTGCAAACGCTGCGGCGGCCCGGCCCTTGCGCCGCGCATCCCGCGCTACTGCAGATCCGCCGCCTGCGCCGTGGTGACGATCAGCCAGTCCACCACATGGCGCAGCGCCTCGGTGCGGCTGGCGCCGCGGGCACGGTGGCGGTGGTAGATCGCCAGTTGCGCATCGGCGCTGGAACCGGCGCGGGCGAGCTGGCGCAGATGGCGGATTTCCGCGGCGCAGTCCAGCGCGGCGATATCCGGTTCGATCAGCGCGATCAGCCGGTCCACGCTGTCGGCGAAGGAAACGCAGCGCCCCGCCGCCTCGTCGATGAACTGGGCCGCGGTGCCGTAGCGCTTGGCGCGCCAGCGGTTCTCGTCGATCACGCGCCGCGTCAGCGGCGTCCATTCCCGCGCCAGTCCGGGCCGGCAGGTGTAGGCGCGCACCAGGCAGCGGTAGGCCGCGGCAATGGCCAGGCTGTCGGCCAGGCGCGGGCAGGAATCGGCGATACGCAGTTCCAGCGTCGGATAGCGCTGCGAAGGCCGTATCGCCCACCACAGGAAACTGCCGTCCGGCACCGCACCGCAGCGCGCCAGCAGGGCGACAAAATCCGCATATTCGCTTTCGTCGCGGAAATGATCCGGAATGCCGGTGCGCGGCCATTCGTCATAGGCCGCCTGGCGGTAGCTCAGCAGACCGGTGCGCTGGCGGTTCCAGAACGGCGAGGACGTGGACAGCGCCAGGAACAGCGGCAGCCAGCCCATCAGCCGGTTCATCAGCACCACCCGGTCCACGCCGGCCGGCACCGCCACGTGCACATGCAGCGCGCACAGCAGATTGCGCCGGCCTATCATCTGGAAATCGTCGATCAGGGCATCGTAGCGCGGCTTGTCGGTATGGCGCTGCTCGTGCCAGCCCGCCAGCGGATGCGTGCCCGCGGCGACCACGCGCAGATCCATGTCCTCGGCCACGCGCACCACGCCGTGGCGCAGCCGCTCCAGCGTGGCGCGGGCTTCGTCGGCCGAGCCCAGCACCGGCGTGGAGATCTCCACCTGCGATTGCAGCATCTCGTGATGCACATGCGCGCCGTAGCGCGCCTGGCAGGTGCGCACCAGTTGCTTGGGCACCTGCGGCACGGCGTTGCGGGTGATCGGATTGACCAGGAAGAACTCTTCCTCGATACCGAAGTGGTAGGCGTAGCGCTGGTAGGGCATCGCTTCTCGCTGTTCGGGCGGACCGGCGGACACGTGCGCGCGCCGGCATCCGCGGGGCGGACGGCAGTACAGACGGCCGGAAGAATGAGTCGACGCGGCGACTCGGCGTGAACCCCGATCATTGTCGATGGCGTGTTCCCGATTCGTTAAGCACGCCGCGTGCGCAGCGGCGCACAGCGAACGCAGGCGTTGCGCGCACGGCGGGAATACACCGTTGCGCCAGGCCGGAAATCCGCGGTGCACATCCGCCACATTGTGATGGTTTGTGCAATTCCACCGCCGCGTTCGCGCCCGCGCCGGATCGTCGCCAGCGCAGGCTTGAGCGCCCCGCAGCGAACTGGCAGCATCGCCCGATGACCCGGCACGCCGACGCCACCGTACTGCGCGACCTCGCCCGCCTGCGCCGCGTGCGCGATCGCATCGACCGCGACTACGCGCGGCCGCTGGATGTGGAATCGCTGGCCCGCGACATCGGCATGTCGGCCGGCCACCTGAGCCGGCAGTTCCGCCTGGCCTACGGCGAATCGCCCTATTCCTACCTGATGACGCGGCGCATAGAACGCGCCATGGCCCTGCTGCGCCGCGGCGACCTGAGCATCACCGAGATCTGCTTCAGCGTCGGCTGTGCCTCCCTGGGCACGTTCAGCACGCGCTTCACCGAACTGGTCGGCGTCTCGCCCAGCGTCTACCGCCGCGACAGTGCGCAGGCGGCCGCCGGCATTCCTTCCTGCCTGGCCAAGCAGGTCATGCGACCGATCAGGAATCGAGAAGCCGCCGAGTCCTGACCCGGCTAGCATGCCTGCCGTCACCGCCAACCGCACAGGACCGCCATGGACATCACCATTCACGCCAGTTTTCTGCCGCACAACGATCCCGAGGCCGCACTGGGCTTCTACCGCGACGCACTGGGCCTGGAAGTGCGCAACGACGTCGGCTACCAGGGCCGGCGCTGGATCACCGTAGGCCCCGCCGGCCAGCCCGACACCAGCATCGTGCTGCACCCGGTCGACGCCATGCCCGGCCTCACCGAGGACGAGCGCCGCACCGTCACCGAGATGATGGCCAAGGGCACCCTGGCCAACCTGCTGCTGGCCACGCCGGATCTGGCCGGCGTGTTCGCCAAGCTGGAAGCCGCCGGCGCCGAGATCGCCCAGGAACCCGCCGACCAGCCCTACGGCGTGCGCGACTGCGCCGTGCGCGATCCGGCCGGCAACATGATCCGCATACAGCAGAAAGCCCGCTGATCCCCGCCGAGGACCTGCCATGAAATGGAACAAGTGGATAAGGCAGTTGCACCGCTGGCTCTCCGTCCTGTTCACCCTGAGCGTGATCGCCTGCTTCGCCGCGCTGGGCCTGGGCAAGCCGCCGGCCTGGGTGTTCTACCTGCCGCTGCCGCCGCTGGCCCTGCTCACTTTCAGCGGCCTGTACCTGTTCGCCCTGCCCTATTTCAGCCGCGGCCAGCGCGCGGCGGGCGGCGCCTGATTCCCTCCCGCCCAGTTCCGCCCGGCGCCGGCGCGGCGCCGGGCCTGGCGTGCCCGCCATTCCCTCCGCCGACGGAGCAGTCATGAGCAAGCCCAGGAAGACCGAAACACCGGCGGTTGCCGCGCACGCTGCCGACAGCCACGACCGCATCCGCGTGCACGGCGCCCGGGTCAACAATCTCAAGGACGTCAGCCTGGAGATTCCCAAGCGCCGCCTGACCGTGTTCACCGGCGTGTCCGGCTCGGGCAAGAGTTCGCTGGTGTTCGGCACCATCGCGGCCGAGTCCCAGCGCCTGATCAACGAGACCTACAGCGCCTTCGTGCAGGGCTTCATGCCGAGCATGGCGCGGCCCGAAGTCGATGTGCTCGACGGCCTGACCACGGCCATCATCGTCGACCAGCAGCGCCTGGGCACGGATCCGCGCTCCACCGTCGGCACCGCCACCGATGCCAACGCCCTGCTGCGCATCCTGTTCAGCCGCCTGGGCAAGCCGCATATAGGCCCGCCCAGCGCGTATGCGTTCAACGTGCCCTCGGTCAAGGCCGCCGGCGCGATCACGGTGGAGCGCGGCAGCAAGACCAGGACCGTGCGCGAGACCTTCACCCGCACCGGCGGCATGTGCCAGCGCTGCGAGGGCCGCGGCTCGGTCACCGATTTCGACCTGAGCCAGCTCTACGACGACAGCAAATCGCTCAACGAAGGCGCGCTGACGATTCCGGGCTACAGCATGGACGGCTGGTACGGCCGCATCTTCAGCGGCTGCGGTTTCTTCGATGCGGACAAGCCCATACGCAAGTTCAGCAAGAAGGAGCTGCATGACCTGCTCTACAAGGAGCCGACCAAGATCAAGGTCGACGGCATCAACCTGACCTACGAAGGCATCATCCCCAAGATCCAGAAATCCTTCCTGGCCAAGGATGTCGATGCGCTGCAGCCGCATGTGCGCGCCTTCGTCGAACGCGCCATGACCTTCACCACCTGCCCCGACTGCGGCGGCACCCGTCTCAGCGAGGCGGCACGTTCGTCCAGGATCAAGGGCATCAGCATTGCCGACGCCTGCGCCCTGCAGATCAGCGACCTGGCCGAATGGGTGCGCGGCCTGGACAAGCCGGCGCTGGCGCCGCTGCTGGCCAGCCTGGGCAAGACCCTGGATGCGTTCGTGGAAATCGGCCTGGGCTATCTCTCGCTGGACCGCCCCGCCGGCAGCCTGTCCGGCGGCGAGGCCCAGCGCACCAAGATGATCCGCCACCTCGGTTCCTCGCTCACCGACGTGACCTATGTGTTCGACGAACCGACCATAGGCCTGCATCCGCACGACATCCAGCGCATGAACGAATTGCTGCTGCGCCTGCGCGACAAGGGCAATACCGTGCTGGTGGTCGAGCACAAGCCCGAATCCATCGCCATCGCCGATCATGTGGTCGACCTGGGCCCCGGCGCCGGCGCCGGCGGCGGCACGGTCTGCTTCGAGGGCAGCGTGGCGGACCTGCGCGCGAGCAAGACCCTGACCGGCCGCCACCTGGACGACCGCACCCAGCTCAAGAAAAACGTGCGCAAGCCCTCGGGCAAGCTCGCCATCCGCGGCGCGAAAACCCACAACCTGCGCGATGTGGACGTGGATATTCCGCTGGGCGTGCTGACCGTGATTACCGGCGTGGCCGGCTCCGGCAAGAGTTCGCTGGTACACGGTTCGATTCCCGCCGACGCCGGCGTGATCGCGGTGGACCAGGGCGCCATCCGCGGCTCGCGCCGCAGCAATCCGGCCACCTACACCGGCCTGCTCGATCCCATCCGCAACGCCTTCGCCAAGGCCAACGCGGTCAAGCCCGCGCTGTTCAGCGCCAACTCCGAAGGCGCCTGTCCCAGCTGCAACGGCGCCGGCGTGATCTATACCGAGCTGGGCTTCATGAACAGCGTCGCCAGCACCTGCGAGGACTGCGAAGGCAAGCGCTTCCAGCCCGAGGTGCTCAAGTACAAACTCGGCGGCAAGGACATTGCCGAAGTGCTGGCCATGCCGGTGGCCGAGGCGGCGCAATTCTTCGGCGCCGGCAAGGCGCGCACGCCGGCGGCACAGGCCATCCTCGACCGCCTGGCCGACGTGGGCCTGGGCTATCTCAGCCTGGGCCAGCCGCTGACCACGCTGTCCGGCGGCGAATGCCAGCGCCTCAAGCTGGCCACGCACCTGGGCGACAAGGGCGGCATCTACGTGCTGGACGAACCCACCAGCGGCCTGCACCTGGCCGACGTGGCCCAGTTGCTCGCGCTGCTGGACCGCCTGGTCGATGCAGGCAAGTCGGTGATCGTGGTCGAACACCACCAGGCCGTGATGGCGCATGCGGACTGGATCATCGATCTCGGCCCCGGTGCCGGCCACGACGGCGGCCGCATCGTGTTCGAGGGCACGCCGGCGGCGCTGGTCAAGGCGCGCTCCACCTTGACCGGCAAGCACCTGGCGAATTACCTGGGCGGCTGAAGAGCAGAGCGGCAGCTTGCGGACGCGGCGTTTTTCTCGCAAGGCATCCACGCCGACTGCGGCTGCCGCGCAGCCCGCTGCAACCGCCGGCCGTGCCGCCGTATCTCCGGGGCCATCGACAACCCGCCCCAGGAAAGATCATGAAGCGCATCGCCCGCCTGCCCGCCCTCGCCGGTTTCGCCTTGGCCCTGTTCGCCGCCGCGGTCCAGGGCGCAGCACCATCGGCCGGTGCCGGCCCGCAGCAGCGGCTGCAGGCCGCACTTCCCGCGCTGCTGGCGCAGCAGCGCATCGCCAGCGTCTCCATCGCGCATATTGAAAATCGCCGGCTGGTTTTCAGCATTGCCCAGGGCGAGGCCGGCCCTGGCAGCGCTGCCACGCCGGCGACGCTGTACAACGTCGCCTCCCTGGCCAAGCCGCTCTCGGCCGAGACCGTGCTGCGGCTGGCCGCCCGGCAGAACGTGGATCTGGACGAGCCCATGTACACGCACTGGCTGGATCCGGATATCGCCGGGGATCCGCGCGCGCGCCTGCTGACGCCGCGCCTGTCCCTGAGCCACCGCACCGGATTTCCCAACTGGCGCGACGGCAAACTGGCCTTCCAGCAGCAGCCCGGCACGCGCATCGGCTATTCCGGCGAAGGCTTTGAATACCTGGCCCGCTTCGTCGCCAACAAGACCGGAACGCCGCTGGACCAATGGGCGCAGCAGCTGGTGTTCGGGCCGGCCGGCATGCAGGAGACCGCCTACACGCGCCAGCCCTGGTTCGACGGCCGCCTGGCCTTGCCTCACGATGGCGACGGCAAGGTGCTGCCCTTGCAGATCCGCACGCAGGCACTGGCTTCCGACGATGTGTTCTCCACCCCGCGCGACTACGCCCGCTTCCTGATCGCGCTGATGCAGGGCCAGGGACTGACGCCCGCGCTGGCAGCGGAACGCGCGCGCATCCAGTCCGACCGCCGCGCCGACTTCTGCAAGCCGCCGCGCGCGAACGACTGCCCGCAGGAAATAGGCTTCGGCCTGGGCTGGGAATCCTTCCTGATCGACGGCCGCCGCTACCTGCTGCATACCGGCAAGGACGAAGGCACCTTCACCCTGGCCTACTTCTCGCCGGATAGCGGCAACGGCACGGTGATCTTCACCAACAGCAACAACGGCGCGCAGGCGGTGCTGCCCGTACTCGACCTGATCGGCCAGGATGCGGCGTTCGTGGCGCTGCTGCGGCGCATGGCGGGTTGAGCCGGGATCCGGGATTCGTGGAAGCCCGCAATTCACGGCGCTTTTGCCAATCCCGGATCATGAATCCCGTCGCTGCCGCAAATCCCGAATCGCCAATCCCGAATCCCGTCGCTCACTGCTACAGTCTCCGGCCCAGCCAGCCCTCAGCGAGCGACCCAGCCCATGACCGAACACGCTTTCTATCCCATCGGAACCCCCGGCCAGCCCTGGGGCGCGGCGGAAAAGGCCGAATGGCTGTCGCGCCAGCAGCGCCAGCGCAGTTATGCCGAGGATGTGCTGGCCGCGATCGAGCCGCTGCGCGCACGCTTCGATGTGAGCGAATACGGCCGCCTGGATTACGCGCCCGACACCTATCCCCTGCTCGCCGTGCGCAGCCGCGACTGGCGCGAGGAACTGCCCGTGGTGCTGGTCACCGGCGGCGTGCACGGCTACGAGACCAGCGGCGTGCACGGCGCGCTGCGTTTCCTGCGCGAGCATGCGCAGGACTATGCCGGCCGGGTCAACCTGCTGGTCGCGCCGTGCATCAGCCCCTGGGCCTATGAGCGCATCCACCGCTGGAACCGCGATGCGGTCGATCCCAACCGCTCGTTTCGCCCCGATAGCCCGGCCGGCGAATCCGCGGCGCTGCTGCGCCTGGTCGCACCGCTGCAGGGCCGCGTGCTGGTGCATATCGACCTGCACGAGACCACCGACAGCGACGAGAGCGAATTCCGCCCCGCCCTGGCCGCCCGCGACGGCAAGCCCTATGAGCCGGACAGCATTCCCGACGGCTTCTACCTGGTCGGCGACACGGACAATCCGCAGCCCGAGTTCCAGCAGGCGGTGATCGCCGCCGTTGAAAAAATCACCCATATTGCACCGGCCGATGCGGCCGGCCAGATCATTGGCTCGCCGGTGGTCGCGCACGGCGTGATCAACTATCCGGTGAAACAGCTGGGCCTGTGCGCCGGCATCACCGACGCGCGCTATACGACGACGACCGAGGTCTATCCCGACAGCCCGCGCGCCAGCCCCGAGCAGTGCAATGCCGCCCAGGCCGCGGCCGTCTGCGCGGCAATCGACTTTGCGCTGGCGCGGCAGGGCTAGCGCCCACGCCATGGAAACCACCGCGGCGGCGGCCATCCGATACCGCCGCCGCGACGCCAGGCAATCCGTGCCGTCACAGCATCGCATGCCGGCGGACTGAAACCCGCGCAACACCAGGCAGGCCGGCGACCGCCGCATGCCCCGGGGCGCGCAAGCGCCGGAGAACAGCGTGCCTGGGATGGCCGTCGCGCCGGCGCGGCCCTGCCCTGGCCGCGCGCAACTACGGCGCCGCCTGCCCCAGCTTTGCGCACAACAGCGCCAGCGCCTGCTCCAGGCACTGCTGCGCCGCGCAGGCGATATCCGGCGTCACGCCGCGGCCTTCCCAGTTGCCGCCGGTCAGGCGATGGCGCGGGCTGAGGTAGGGCACGCTCAGCGCAAATCCCTGCGGCAGTTCCAGCAAGCGCGTGGGATTGGCCGCACCGCCGCTGGTCTCGCCCAGCAGCACGGCGCGGCCGTAGGCCTTGAGATCGTAGGCCAGCGCCTCGCCGCCGGAAAACGTCTGCGCGGAAATCAGCACCGCCATCGGCGCCGGTTCGGGCAGATGCCAGCCGGGCCGGTCGCTGGCGATGCGGTTCTCGCCGACGACCTGGCCGCGAGCCAGGAAATCCATGCTGACGAAGGCCGGCCGCGCGAACAGATAGCCCTGCAACTGCGCCACGCTGAGCGGGTCGCCGCCGCGGTTGCCGCGCAGGTCGATCAGCAGCGCGCGTGCGCTGTGCAGGCTGGCCATGGCGGCCGCGTAGGCTTGGCGGCTCTGCGCCGTATCGGCCGGGAAATGCGCCAGCACCAGCCGGCCCACGCCGTCGCCGTCGACCCGCGCCTCCAGGATGCCGCTGGCCGCGGCCGCGCCGGCTTCCTCCGCCGCGGCGGCGGGCGCGCCTGGCGCCGGCGCCGCGGACGGTGCCAGATCGGCTTCGCGCAGGACGCGGAAATGGCGGTCGCCGCTGATCTCGCGCAAGGTGGCGGTCAGGACGCGGCTCAGCCCGGCGGCGTCGAAATGCTGCTCCGGCCGCGCCGCCTGCCAGGCCTGCAGCGCCGCGGCAATGCGGCGGCCCTCGTCCGTATCGAAATGGTTGCCGCGGATCTGCGCGGCGGCGGCGTTCACGACCTCAGCCACCTGGGCCGGCGTCAACGGCGGCTCCGCCTGCACCGGCGGCAACAGGCCGGACAAGAACACGCTGCACAGGAGGACGCTGCCGCAACGGCGCAGCAGCAGGGACGAAAACAGACGCATGACGGCTCGCAGGACAAAAACGGGGCGTGAACTGTCGCCGCGCCGCGGCACGGCGTCCTGACGGAATGCTTACGAAAAGCTCCGTGCGCGGCGCGGCCGCCGCACGGCCCGGGCTCCGCCCGCCTGCTACACTCGCCCGCCGCCGTCAGGTGCCTGCACTGCGCCCGGCGGTACTTGCAGAGGGATGCCCCATGAGCGGATTCAGCCGGCGTATCCGCGCCGATGTCGAGCACGAGCTGGCCCTGGCGCAACAGGCCGAACAGGCCGGTGCGGCGGCACGCGCCTTCCGTCATCTGGAGCGCGCCCATGTGCTGGGACAGGCCTCCACCCGCCATCACGTGCGGGTGCACTGGCGCATGCTGTGCTGGGGCTGGCGCCGGCGCGACTGGCGCGAATGCTGCGGCCAGCTGCTGCGTCTGGCCGGCGCGGCGGGCAAGACCGCGCTGGGCTGGGTGCCGCGCGGCAATACCGGCGGCGCGAACATCAGCCCGTTCAAGCCGCTGCCGGTGCCGGCGGATCTGGCGGCCACAATTGCGCGGGCGCGGCGGCGCTGAGTCCAACGCCGATTGCATTTCGCCAACGGTGGGCGATGCGATGCGTACCGGTCCGGTATCAGGCCCGCGCCATGGGCATGCCCGCTACGGCGCTATCCGCGTTATCTGCACCGCCACCACGCGCCATTCGCCGTTCTCGCGCACATAGGTATCGATATAGCGGTAATGGCTGGTGAAGGGCTTGCCGTCGTAGCGGCCGGTCATGCGCGTGCTGCCGCTCAGCAGCGCGGTGTCGCCATACTGGCGGACTTCCAGATCGGGCACGGTATACGGATCGATCTGCAGCCGGGCATCCAGCAGCGAGGCGACGAATTCGGCGCGCTCGTGGCGCGTGCCCTCGCCGTCGATCTGGAAGAAACGCGCGTGCAGGTTGTTTTCCACTGCCGCGCGGTCCTTGCGCACGATGGCCTCGTCCCAGGCCGCGGCCTGGGCACGCAGCGCAGCGGCCGCGTCGTCGGCCCGGGCCGGTACCGCCGCAGCGAACAGGACGGGCAGGAACAGCAGGCGTCTTGCAGACATGGCAGGTTTCCGTAAAGGGCGGCCGGCGGATTCTTCCACGCCGTCGCCGCGCCGGCCATGCAATGGCGGCGAACGCGCCAGCACGGAGAAACCGGCGCGATCCTGCGTATACGGGTTCATCACCGGAGAACGCCCATGTCCGCACCGCTGCCCGCCGCAACCACCCTGCTGCTCGCCCTGCTCTGCACCCCGGCGCCGGCACAGGAACCGTTCTGCGGCCGCGCCACGCCGCATCCCATTGACCGCGAACTGGCCGAAGCCTCTGCCCGCAGCGGCGGCGTCACGGTCGATCTGCGCGATGCCCAGTCCGCCGCCTACGCCGCCTGGGACAAGGAACTCAACCGCGTCTATGCCGAACTGCTGCGGGCCGCGGCGCCGGCCGACCGCGAGCTGCTGCGCAAGGCACAGCGCGCGTGGCTGGCCTTCGACCAGGCCCAGGCCGATTGGGATGCCAGCGGCTCGCGCCACGGCAACGAAGGCACCTCGGCCGCGCTGAATATCGCCGACGCGGCGCTGCAACGGCGGCGGGCGCGGGTCTGCGACCTGGAAGGCGATCTGCACGGCCTGCGCGAAATGGCCGAATGAAACCGGCGCGGCGCGAAATCCGTGTCAGCTTTGCGCCGCAAGCGCGCAAGTCCGTCGCAGGACCCTGCCTGCGGAACCCACCATGCGCCGCCTCGCCTTCTGCACCCTGCTCGCCCTGCACAGCACCGCGGCGCCGGCCGCCGCACTCCTGGTGGATACGACCAGCGACAACGGCAGCGCGCCGTTCCAGCTCTGCGACGGCGACGGCAGCAACGGCAACGGCTCGCTGCGCGGCACCACCCTGCGCGCGAATGCGAGCAGCGGCGCCGACACGATCACCTTCGCCATCCCGGCCGCCGATCCCGGCTATGTCGCCGCGACCGCGCACTGGGCATCGCCCCGGCCAGCAGCCTGCCGCCGATTTCCGACGACCTGAGCATCGACGGCTACAGCCAGCCCGGCGCGCTGCCAAACACCCTCGCGCCGGAGGCCGGCGGCAGCAATGCGCAGCTGCGCATAGAACTGCACGGCTACGGCAACACGTCCCAGGCCGGGCTGGACGTGGGCAACGGCAATCCGCGGCTCAGCCTGCGCGGGCTGGCGATCAACAATTTCCGCACCAACCTGCAACTGCTCTCGGCCGGGCCGCACCGGGTCGAAGGCTGTTTCATAGGCACCGACATCCGCGGCCAGCTGGGCATCAGCGCCAACGCCACTGCGAACGGCATACGCCTGCGCGGCGCGGCGCCTGCCGCGCCGCCTACGAAGCCGGGGGCTGCAATCCGTCCTTGAAGATGCGGTCGCCGGCTGCAGCGAAACTGCCGCTGTTGGGGTCGTATTCCTCGGTCGCGGCGATGGCGATGGTGCCGGTACTGCGCCGGCCGCCCACGATCAGCACGCGGCCCGAGGCAAGCAGCGTCGCCGTATGGTTGTAGCGGCCCAGCGCCAGCCCGGCGACATTGCGCCAGGTTGCCGTCGCCGGGTCGTACACCTGCGACAGGATGGCGCCGTCGCCGCCGGCGATCAGTACCTTGCCGGAGACCAGCAGCGTTGCCGTCTGGATCACGCGCGTGGTGGAAAGCGAACTGGCCGCGCTCCAGCTGTTGATGGTCGGGTCGTAAAGCTCGGCCGACGACTGCGGAATGACATTGGAACCGGCCACGGCCAGCACCAGCCCCGAGGGCAGCAAGGTAGCCGTATGGCTGGCGCGCGGGCTGATCAGGTTGCCTGCCGCGTTCCAGTTGCCTGTGGCAGGATCGTACAGCTCGGCCGTGGCCAGCGCGGCGGTGTTGCTGCCGCCGCTGCCGGTGCGGCCGCCGGCCACCAGCACGCGGCCGTTGGCAAGCACGGTCGCAGTGTGCTCGTAGCGCGCATTGGCGAGCGAGCCGGTGGTGTTCCACTGGCCGGTGGCCGGATCGTACAACTGGGCAGTGGCCAACGCCGTGCCCGAAGCATTCGCGCCGCCGGCCACCAGCACGCGGCCGTTGCCGAGCAAGGTCGCCGTATGCGCCGAACGCGCCGTGGTCAGCGAACCGGTCGCGCTCCAGCTGGCGCTGGCCGGGTCGTAGAGTTCGGCGCTGGCCAAGGCACTCTGGTTCTCATTGAAGCCGCCGGCGACCAGCACCTGGCCGGACAGCAGACGGGTCGCGCTGTGATTCTGCCTGGCCGTAATCAAGGCCTGTGCCGCCGCCTCGCCGGCTGCGGCCGCGGCGAACAACCACAGCGCCAGCGCCGCGGCACCGCGGCGCAATGGAATCCGCACTAGGGTAATCGCTTTCACATCGGCTCCCCTGGACGCGGCGCGTCCGCAAACTGCGCATCAGCCGGGGAGCAAAGCGGACAAGTAGCCGCTGGACAATCATCGCCGGCCACCCCCGGCACTCCGGTGCGGCGACAGCGCATGCCGTGCAAAGCCGCGGAGGGTACCGGACAGGAATGGACGCCTCTTGCCACGCGGTGCAGCACCGGTGCGAGCGGCGGCGCCGCCGCATGCACATCGCGGCGCCATTGTGCCGCGGCGGCAACGGCACGGCGAATGCGCTGCCGCGGCGCCACCGCCGCCGCGAGGTTACTTGGTGGTATAGCCGCCGTTGATCAGGATGGTCTGGCCGGTGATCCACCAGCCCTCCGACACCAGGAAGCGGATGAAGGGCACGACGTCCTCGATATCGGTAAGGCCCGTGCGCGAGAAGGCCGACAGCGCCGCCGCTGTCCTGTGATAGGCCACCGCATCGGCGCCTTCGGCCGGATAGAAGAACGGCGTGTCCATCGGCCCCGGGCCTACGGCGGTGACCGAGATGCCGCGCTCGCCGAACTCCTTGGATGCGGCGCGGGTGAAATGTTCCACCGGCGCCTTGGTGCCTTCGTAGGCAGCGTAGAACGGCGTGAACGCACCCAGCAGCGAGGTGACCAGGGTGCAGACCTTGCCGTTGTCGTTGACATGGCGCCCGGCCTCTTTGAGAAAGAAGAAGGCCGACTTGGCGTTCACCGCCGCCATTTCGTCGTACTCGGCCTCGCTGATCTCGACCAGGGGCTTCTTCAGCACCTTGCCGACAGTGTTGATCGCGATATCCGGCCGGCCCACCGCGGCGACCGTATCCTTGAACAGCTTCTCCACTGCGCCGGCCGAGGTCAGGTCGGCCTGGAACGCGACTGCCTGTGCGCCGGCGGCCTGGATCGCCGCGACCGTGGCTTCCGCGTCGGCGCGGCTGGACGCGCTGTTGTAGTGGATGGCCACGGCCCGGGCGCCATGCCTGGCCAGATCGCGTGCGATCAGTCCGCCCAGATTCTTGCCGCCGCCGGCAATCAGCACAACCTTGCCAGTGATGGAATGATTGGCCATGCGCGTCTCCTCGGTTCAGTAGGAGCCGCATGCTAGCAACCGGCATGATCGCGTTTGACTGGCTGTGGCGGGATGGATCGTCCAGGAATTCTTATCAATCGGGATTGGAGATTGGGGACTCGATGGCGGGACCTCGCCAGGCGGCGGCCGCAAGCGGCCGCTGCGCCGCGCGAGCCAGCGGCGCAAGCTGCTTTCGCGCGGCATACGGCCGCGTCTTGACCCGCCGGCCGTTGGGCATTGTGATTATTGGAAAAATTTCAATGCAACGTCCGGGAGCGGCAGGATTTACTTTGGCAGCGCCCGGGATGGAATTCGTGCCGTTGCAACGCTGCCGATCCGCAGCGAGTGCGGCATCTGTCGTCATGTGGGGCCGCCGCGGGACTGCGGCGGGACCCGCGCGGCCGCTGCACCGGCCATTGCTCAGTCGCCGCCGAAACCGGCAATGGACAGCGAATCGCCGCGCAGTTTCGCGGCGTCCTGGTCCAGCGCATGCGCTGGCCGGGCGCTGGTACGGTGCGCGGAATCCAGGCTACCGCGGCGGTGCCAGGCCCGCTCCGCACCGCGGCCATGCGGTCGCGCCGGCCTTCCGCGAGCCGCAGCAACGCCGCGGCGCAGCCCGCCGCGCCGCGGGCGGGATCAGACCAGCCAGTCCGCCCGGCGCCGCTGGCGGTAGCCGGCGATATCCGGCTGCGCGCAGTCGATCGTGGCGATATAGCTGTTGCGTTCGTCCCAGAACACTTCCAGGTCGTACAGGCAGAAGGAATAGCGCGACGGATCTTCCACCCAGCCGTCGCCGGTCAGCACCGACACCGAGTTGAACAGCTCGTTGTCGTTGGCCCACCAGGCCAGGATCAGGTAGTGGCAGGAAGCGCCGTGATGGAAAATGGCAAAATGCGGCGTTGTCGGCCAGGGGACGGCGCGCGCGGCCTTGACCGCGGCCAGGCGGGCGCGGAACACCGCCTGCGCCACCGGCTCGGCCGAGGTGGAGATCGTATACAGCTTGATGCCGTCGTCGGCCGGCCAGTCCCGGGAGGTGCGCACGGTGCGGGGAACGAACATGGAGGTACTCGCTGGGGAACGGATGCATGCGGCGGCCGGCGCGGCCGCCGCGCGGCTCAGGCTGCCGGATGGCTGTGCGCGCCAGCCATGCCGACGAGGATCTTGCGCTCGCCGGAGAACGGCTGGCGCCCGTGGGTGTAGAGCATGTTGTCCAGCAGCAGGATGTCGTCCTTCTGCCAATCGAAGTGATATTTCTCCGCATCGTAGACGGCGCGGATACAGTCCAGGTCGGCCGCATCGATGGCCGAGCCGTCGCCGAAATACACGTTGCGCGGCAGCTCTTCCTCGCGGTAGGCGGCGAGCAGATCGCGCGCCACGTCCTGGCCCAGGCCGGAGACATGGAACAGGTGCGCCTGGTTGAACCACACCCGCTCGCCGGTGACCGGGTGCTGCGCCACCGCCGGCGTGGTCTGGCGCGTACGCAGGCCGTTTTCGCCGATCCATTCGAAGGCGATGCCATGGCTGCGGCAGAAGGCCTCGACCTGGGCGCGGTCCTCGGTCTGGAACACTTCCGACCAGGGCAGATCGATGCTGCCGTAATTGCGCACGTACTGCAGCTGCTTGCGCTCGAACTTCTCCACCAGCTGCGGCGGCAGCCGGCGCAGCACGGCGCGGCTGTCGGCGATGGGCGTGGCGCCGCCGGCGCCGGGCGCCGGCGCGATCAGGCAGAAAAAGCCGATGCGCATGGCCCAGACGCTGGCATACGAGGATTCGTTGTGCTGCGGAATGGTCTCGCTGGGGTGGTATTCCGTCGCGGTGTAGACATTGCCGCCCAGCTTGGTGCGCGGCGTGGAGCGGTAGCTGTACTCGGCAAGGCCCTCCTCGAACAGGGCTTCGAGGAACTGTCCGAACTGGCGCGTGCTGTGGAAGCGGAAGCCGCGCAGCAGCAGCGCGCCGCGCTCATGCAGCAAGGCCTCGACCTCGCCGCGGTGCTGGCGCGCCCAGTCCAGCGGGCGCAGCGGGGAGTGCTCCAGATTGAGCAGGATGTCGCGGCCGGCGACGGCGCCGAGCGCCGCGGCGATCGGCCTTTCCAGGGTTGCGGTGTCCATGTCGGTGACCTTTGGTAGGAGTTCGCTGGGAACGCTGTGGCCGGCGCCGCTCAGCCGGCTTCGGCCTGCGCCAGGCCGGTGCGCGGCGCGCGGAGGCCGATCGCGCCCAGCAGTTCTAGGATGCGCAGCTTGTGCGGCTGGATGAAGAAATGATCGCCGTCGAAGACGTGCTCGTCGTAGCCGTTGCCGGCGAGGCCGGCCCAGGCGTGCAGGTCCTCCAGCGTGACCTCGGCATCGCCGCTGCCGCCCAGGGCGGTGAGCGGGCAGGCCAGCGGCGCCCCGGCGCGCCAGGCATAGGTCTCGCAGATGGCGAAATCGTCGCGCAGCAGCGGCAGGTAGAGCTGCATCAGCTCGGCGTCCTGCAACAGCTCCCTGGGCGTGCCGTTGTACTCGCCTATGCGCTGCAGGAACTCGGCATCGGCCAGGCCGTGTATGGGTTCGCGCCGGCGCGGCTGCGGCGGTGCCTGCATGCCGGAGACCACCAGGTGGAACGGCGCGGCCCCGCCGGCGGCCTGCAGCCGCCGGGTCAGCTCGAACGCGGCCAGCGCCCCCAGGCTGTGGCCGAAAAAAAAGAACGGCTTGTCCGCCAGCGCCAGCACGGCGCCGCGCACTGCCTGCACGTAATCCTCGATGCGGTTCAGGCGCGGCTCGGAGAAGCGGTTTTCGCGCCCCGGCGGCTGTATCGCCACCAGCTCAATGCTGCGCGGCAGGTAGCGCGGCCAGTCGCGGAACGCCGAAGCGCCGGCGCCGGCATAGGGAAAACAGAACAGCCGCATTGCCGCGCCCGGGTTGGGCGCGGCGATGCTGGTCCACTTGTCTGACTTGATTGCCACGTTGGTTTCCTTGCTCTGCGCCGCGGTGGCGGCACGCCGCGGGGCGCCCTGCCCCGCGACTTCCAGGACGTAATCCGGCGGCGCGTCCGCGCAGCTCAGTCCTGCACTTCGTACACGATGGTTTCCTGCGCACCCTTGGCGGAATTGATGATGCCGTTGCCGCTGTTGCGCAGCATCAGGCGCAGCCAGCAGCCGCCGTAGCTGCGGCCGAAGCCGAACACGCCCCAGATCACGTCGTGCTCGGCATAGCCCTCGTCGCCGTACTGGCCGTAGAACGGCAGCGAGGCGCAGTATTCCTGCGCCAGCCAGGCGCCCTCGCCCAGCGCGCGCGTCACGATGCCGCGCCAGTCCGCGTCGCTCTGGTAGCGGCCGACGAACACGTCGTTGCCCTGGGCGCCGTTGGCGATCTTGACCACGAAATCGGCGCGGCGCTGCAACAGCAATTGCTCCATGTCCCAGCGCCGGCCATCGAAGTCGACGCTCTGCGCACGCACGGTTTCGCACCAGGGCACGAATTCCTCGATGATCGCGCGCTCCTGCGGCGTGAACAGGCCCGTGTCCCGATGCCGGTAGACAATGGCCAGCGCGCGCTTGTCGCCGAGCACGGAAACGAAGGGATTGTCCGGCCAGTACACCTGCCCGCGCAGGTAGGCACGGTACAGTTCGTGCGGCAGCACCATGTCGGTGTTGAAGTGGTAGGACACCAGGGTGCTCAGGCGCCGGCCGCGCAGGAATACGCCGCTGTGGCGGTATTCCACCGCGCCGATGCCGACCTCGAAGAAGATCTCGCCTTCCACGCCCGCATCGGCCAGGGCCTGGTAGTAGAGCTTGCGGAAGGTGTCCTGCATGGCGTCGTTCATGAAGCCGTCGTCGACGCTGAACATCACGTTGACCCGGCCCTCGTCCAGCGCACCGCCGGCGATGGACTGGTCGACCAGATGGCGCATGTAGCCCAGCGGAATGTTCTTGGAGCGGCACTCGTTCGCCTCGAAGAACGGCATCAGCTCGGGCTGCTTGCGGTACTGCTGGTCCATCCACTGGATCTGCCAGCCGCCGATGTTGGGACCGGCGTTGACTTCCATGATCTTGAGGCCGCGCGCGGTCATCACCGCATCCATGCGCAGCATGACGTGGTCCAGGTTCAGGCCCGAATCCAGGAAAATGCCGGCGAGGATCTCCTGCATGCGGAAGAAGGCGGCGAAGCGCGCCGCGTCGTCGCGGAACTCGGCGCGCAGCGCCCGGTAGATCAGTTCCGGCACGCGGCAGGCGCAGTCCTGCAAAGTACGGCGCATGTCAGCGGCGATGAACCAGGGCCAGGCGTGCAGCGGGTACGGGTAGTTGCGGAAATAGACCGGCAGCGAATCGTCCAGCAGCGGCAGCCGCTTGAGACAGCGCTGCTGGTTGACGGAATAGTCGAGGAAGCGCACCGCGCTGCGGGAGGTGGCCAGGTGGTTGTTGACGATTTCGGGGTTCATATCCATTGATACCTGCGAACCGGTGGGGCGGCGCGGCGCGAACAGCCGCACCATGGAAAAGCCGGCGGCCGCGGGCGGCCGCCGGCGCGGGCTCAGGTGGTGCGCAATGCCGCGTTCGGATCCAGGCGGCTGGCCCGGGCCGCCGGCAGCCAGCAGGCGGCCAGCGAGACGGCCAGGAACAGGAAGGTCACCAGGACAAAGGTGAACACGTCGGAAGACGAGATGCCGTAGATCAGGCTGGCCAGCAGGCGGCCCAGCAGCAGGCTGCCGACCATGCCCAGCACCAGGCCGACCGCCACCAGCACCAGGCCCTGGCCCAGGATCATGCGGCGCACGGCGTGCGGTTCGGCGCCCAGGGCCATGCGGATGCCCAGCTCCTTGGTGCGCTGGCTCACGGTGAAGGCCAGCAGGCCGCTGACGCCGACCATGGAAATCGTCAGGGCGAGGAACGAGAACAGGCTGAGCACCTGCGACAGCATGCGCGGCGTGCTCAGGGTGTCGGACATCACCCGCGCCAGCGTGGTGACCTTGGTCACCGGCTGGTTGGCGTCGACGCGCGCGACGGCGGCCTTGACCAAAGCGCTGACCTTGTTCGGCGCGGCCTTGGTCCTGAGCAGCACGTTGACGCTCTGGCTCGGACTCTGCGCATAGGACACGTAGTACTCGTCGATCGGCGGCTTGTCGAAGCCGGCGCCCTTGATGTTCTGCACCACGCCGACGACGGTGAGCCAGGTCTTGCCCTGGTCGGGCGAGATGCGCTTGTTGAGCGGGCTTTCGCCGGGCCAGTACTTCTCCGCCATGGCGCGGCTGAGTACGGCCACGGGCGTGGCGTTCTCGTCGTCGCTGTCGCTGATGTAG
This sequence comes from Tahibacter harae, assembly GCF_024437735.1. Lineage (GTDB taxonomy): Bacteria > Pseudomonadota > Gammaproteobacteria > Xanthomonadales > Rhodanobacteraceae > Tahibacter > Tahibacter harae. The sequence goes on from NZ_JANFQO010000002.1 coordinate 194,282, forward strand.
CGGCCGGCGACCAGCGGAATGCCGAGCAGCTCGAAATAGTTGCCGCTGACGGTACGGAAATTCACCCGCTTGCCGCCGCCGGCGTCCGCGGCGCGGTCGTCGAAGCTGATTACCGCCGTGCCCAGCGATACGCCGATGCCGCTGCCGAAAGGATAGGCCGTGGTGAACGCGACGCCCTGCACCTCGGGCGAGCCTGACAGGCCGTTGCGCAGCTCGCGCACGAAATTGCGGATCGCACCCGGATCGTACTTGTTCCAGTCCAGGGGGATCGTTGCGATGGCGATATCGTCGCTCCTGAAACCCGGATCGATACGCTGCAGCGCCACGAAGCTGCGGATCATCAGGCCGGCGCCGGTGACCAGCATGAAGGCAATCGCGATCTGGCCGACGATGAGCAGCTTGCGCACCTTCTGCCGCTGCCGGCTCAAGGTCGCATGGGCGCCGCCTTCCTTGAGCGCGGTGACGATGTCCTGCTTGCCGAATACCGGTGCCAGGCCGACGATCAGGCCGGTCGCGACCGAGACCACCAGGTTGAACGCCAGGGCCTGGCCGTCGATGGAAACCTCGCTGGCGCGGCTGGTGAACGTGGCCGCGAAGGAAGTCAGCAGGTCCAGGCTGAAGTACGCCAGCAGCAGGCCGCCGGCACCGCCGGCCAGAGCCAGCATCATGCTTTCCACCAGCAGCTTCTTGGCGATGTCGATGCGGTCGGCGCCCAGCGCCGCGCGCACGGCCAGCTCCTTCTGCCGGCGCGACTGCTGCGCCAGGGTCAGGTTGACCACGTTGGTGCAGGTGATGAACAGCACCAGCAGGCTGGCTGCGAGCAGCAGCAGCAGCGAGGGCCGGATATCCTTGGTCAGCTCGTTCTGCAGCGACAGCACCTTCACGCCGAACCCGGCTTCGGCCGGATAGTCGGCCGGATAAGTGGAATGCAGGCGCTTGGCGACCATGTCGAGGTCGCTGCCGGCCTGCTGCAGGCTGACGCCGGGCTTGGTGCGGCCGTACATGCTCATCATGCGCGAGCTGCGCGTGTTGATGAACTCCGCGTCGCCGCGGGTCGGACAGCCCGAGGTCGGCATGTAGATGTCGTTGACCTCCGGGAACTGCGGCATGCGCGGCAGCACGCCGACGACGCGGTTGGCCTTGCCGTTCATTTCAAGCGTCTTGCCGACCACGTCCGGATCGGCGCTGAAATGGCTGTTCCAGAACTCGTGGCTGAGTATCACCACGGGCTCGGCGCCGACCGCGTCGTCGCTGGCGACGAAGCTGCGCCCCAGCGCCGGCTTGACGCCGAGGAAATCGAAATAGTTGGCCGAGACGATGCCGGACTTCACCAGCGCCGGCGACTGCCCGGCGATGAAGAAGTACATGAAGTGATATTCGATCACGTCTTCCAGCGAGCGGTTCTGCTCGCGGAAGTCCTTCACGTCCAGGGCCGAGGCACCGGTGTTGTCCACGCCGGCCTTGATCGCGGTCTGGCGGATCTCGACGATGTCGCCGCCGCGCTTGAACGGCAGCTCCTTGAACAGCACGCCGTTGACCAGCGAGAAGATCGACGTGTTGACGCCGATGCCGAAGGCCAGGGTGAGAATGATGATGAGCGTGGATCCGGGCTGCGCCAGCAGGCGCCGGAACGCATAGCCCATGTCGCGGATGAGGGCTTCCATCAGGCGGCTTCCACCTGGGCGGCCAGACTGTCGGTGACGACCTTGCCATCGAGCAGCTTGACCACGCGCTTGGCGTAATTGGCGTAGCGGCTGTCATGGGTGACGATGCAGATCGTCACGCCTTCGCCGTTGAGCTGGGCCAGCAGGTCCATCACCGCGTCGCCGTTCTTGGAATCCAGGTTGCCGGTGGGTTCGTCGGCGAGAATGATCGAGGGCTTGCCGACCAGCGCGCGGGCCACCGCCACGCGCTGCTGCTGACCGCCGGAGAGCTGCGCCGGATAGTGCTCCGCACGCTGGGTCATGCCGACCTTTTCCAGGCAGGCCATCACGCGCTCGCGCCGCTCGGCCTTGCCCATGTCGCGGTGGGTCAGCGGCAGCTCCACGTTCTGCGCCACGGTCAGGTCGCCGATCAGGTTGAAGTCCTGGAAGATGAAGCCGATCTCCTTGTTGCGGATCCTGGCGCGCTGGGAGGCGTCGAGATTGGCCACATTCATGTTGTTGAGCACGAATTTTCCGCGGGTCGGGCTGTCGAGCAGGCCGAGGATGGACAGCAGGGTCGACTTGCCGCAGCCGCTGGGGCCGGAGATGGAGACATAGTCGCCGCGGTTGATGGTCAGGTTGAAATCCGACAGCGCGTGGGTCTCCATGCGCTCGGTCTCGAATACCTTGCTCAGGCCTTCGATGGTGATGACGGCAGACTTTTCCATGGTGGTGTGCTCGCAAAGAAGTCGGCCACGCCGGCGGCCGGACATGAATGAATTTTTCCCGCGGAATTCAACCCGGCCGCGCGCCGGTCCCTGTGGTCACTTGAGCTGGAATTTTTCGACGCCGGACAGCTCCGACACGTCGGAAAGCACGATGCGGTTGCCCTCCAGCAGGCCGCCGACGACTTCCACCGTGGAAGAGGAGGTACGCCCCAGCTGCACCTCGGTCAGCGTAGCCACGCCGGAATCGTCCACCTTGAACAGCCTGACCTGCGCGTTTTCCTGGGCCTGGGCCGGCTTGGCGATGTAGAGCACATCCTTGAGGCGGTCGATCTCGATGGTGCCGTTGACGCGCAGGTTGGTGCGCGCACCCTGCGGCAGCTCCCCGTCGAAGGTCACGTCCACGATGACCGTGCCGTTGATCACCGAGGGGTCCACGCGCGCGACCGTGCCGGCCTCGGTACGGTTACCGACGTCGATGGCAACCTTCTGCCCGACCACGACCTCGCGCGCCTGGCTTTCGATGACGCGGATCTCGGCCTTGAGGCGGTCCTGCCGCGCGACCAGCGCGAGGATCTCGCCCTGGTCCACGCCCTGCCCTTCCTTGACCCGTATCTCCTGCACGATGCCCTCGATGCCGGCCTTCACCGCCAGCGACTGCACCAGCTTTTCCTGCAATTCCATCTGGCGCTGCAGCAGCGAGATCTCCGCCGCCTTGGCACTGCGCTCGGACGCATTGAGCTGCGGGATGGCCTGCTCGCGCTTGATCTCGATTTCGAGCTGGGTCTTGAGCTGCTCGGCGGTGAGCTTGGATTTCTTGTGCTGCAGCTCCGAGACAATGAAATCCTTGATCAGCTTGGATTCGTACTCGACCTGCAACTTGGCCGCCTCGTACTGCGAACGCACCGTGGCGACCTGGGATTCCTGGTTGAGCAGGTTGTCATTGAGGCGCTCTTTCAGCGCCTCCAGTTCCGCCAGCGCGACCTGCAGCTTGAGCTTGGCCTCGTCGTACTGCTGCATGATCAGCGGATTGCTCAGCTGCAACAGCACCGTGTCGGGCTTGACCACGCTGCCGGGCTGGATCAGCACGCGCTCGACCTGGGCCTTGGGCAGGATCGACGGTATCAGGCGGTTCTCCACCGCGACCAGCACGCCGGGGCCGCTGATCTTGCGGATCATTTCGCCGCGCTTGACGGTATCGATCAGCACCGAGTCCGAGGTGACCTTGGGCAGGGCCGGCGCCATCTGCCAGATGCCCAGGATGCCGGCCGCGGCCAGCGCGCCGAGGCCGATGAACTTCTTGTTGTTGCCCCAGCGCTTGCGGGCAGGTTCGCGCATTACGTCCATACGAAACGCTCTTGATGAATTGAATTGCAAAGATCCCGGCCGCGGCCGGGACATAGCTACCAGTCCTGCACGATCTCCGCCGCCGCGCTGCCGTGCCGCACCGCCGGCACGCCGGCCTGCTCGACCAGCATGCTGGCGAGGAAGCCCGGCGCATATGCCTGCAACAGGTAGAGTCCGGACGCCGCCGGCACGGCCGCGCCGGCCAGGAAACCGGAAAAGTTGATCAGCGGATCGCCGCACAGGCAGTGGCCGATCTCCGGCGAGAGATCGGTGTAGAGCTGGTCCTCGGCCAGGCCCAGCGTGGCCGCGTTGAACTTGGCCAGCGGCCTGAAGAAATTGGTCGCGAACACCTTGCGCACGTTGGCCAGGGCGACGCCGCCCTGGGCCAGCACGTCGCCGGTCACCTTGCCCAGCAGCGCGCGGCGGCTGGCGAAGTCGTCGCCACCGCGCATGCCGGCGAGGTCGGAACGGTGGGCATAGCCGCGAATGCGGAATTCCAGCGGCAGCTCGGCCGAGACCACGCAGGCTACGGCCGCATCGCTGATCACGCCGAAGGACTGGATGCGCTGGGCCTCGCTGCGTGCCTTGTCGTAGCAGACCACCAGCACATTGCGGAAGGCGCCGCCGGCGACATAGCGCCGCGCCATGTCGATGGCCGAGAGCAGGCTGGTGCATTCCTGCGAGGTGACGGTCATGGGCAGCGCGGCATCGAGGCCGCACTGATGCAGCAATTCGGGGATCAGCTTGCGCGCGGCGAGGTAGTCCACGTCCGCCGCGGCGATGATGAACAGGTCCACATCGGCGGCGGCGAGGCCCGTATCGGCCAGCGAGGCGGCGATGGCGCGGCAGATCGGCTGTTCCGCCGGCTCGGTGCATTCATGGAAATGGCCGTAGCCCAGCAGGGCCGGGTTCATCGGCAGCTTCTGCGCGCGGAACTGCGCGGCGGCGTCCTCTATCGATTCGACCGCGCGCTTGCGGTCGCCGAGTTCGATGCGTATGCCGCCCCAGCCCGGAGCCCTGTCGACCTGTGCGTCTGCCATGACCATCACTCGTCCCACCGCCTTTCGTCGCGAGAGCCACTTCCTGCGACCGCTGCCGGATGCCGGCACACGCAGGCAAGAGCGCGGTCGCGCAGGCCCGGCACGCAGGCGCGCCGCAGCACGAGCGCGGCGCCGCTGGCGCCGGAGACGGCCGTTGCTTGTTGCCCGTATGCGGCAGGACGCGCCCCCCGGCGCCATCGTGCCCGGACCTTGCCGCAAATCCCTTCCCGCCTGCCGCCGGCGCTGCCGGCGGCGCTCCGTGCCGGCCGCACCGGCCGCCGTTCGCGGTGGCGAGCGGAAGCGGAGTCGGCGGCTACGAAATTGCAAAATTTGGATTGCGTGCCGGATAAAACAAAATGAGCTAATCCGACAAACGAGTATAAGGATTTTTCCATACCAGGTTCAATTGAAATCTAGTGTGCCTTGGGAATGCTGCAAAACGATAAACCCGCGCCCCGGGCCGCCCGGAACCGCAGCGGCCGGGGCGCGCCGGATCAGACGCCGCAGGCCTCGGCCACGCCGTCGTACATGCCGTAGAACAGGTCGCAGGTGCGGCGCACGGCCTCCAGCGCCTCCTGCTGCATCTTGACCGTGTCGCAGATATGTGCCACCAGGCTGATGCCTTCCTTCACGTGGCCGACGTCTTCCTTCTGGTGCACGGAGAAGAACTGCAGGTCCGTCTCGGTCAGGTTGTACAGGCGCGGCAGCAGGTCGTGGCGCGCTTCGCCCGCGGCGGTTTCGAGGTTCTGCCCTTCGCTGGCGATCATCACGGCGGCCGCGCCCATGTGGAAGGTGCGGCGGTCGCGTACCAGGTCCATGCGGTAATCGATCAGTTCCCGGGTCCGCGGCAGGGCGACGGCGCGGTCGCGCTCGGCGTCGCTGATGCCGATGGCGCGGATGAAGTTCTCCATCAGCGTGACGTGGTTGTCGGTCTTGGAGAAGCGGCCGGTCTCCTCCTCGAACATGTTGAACAGCAGGCGGCGCTTGTGCTTGCCGCGCGGGCAGTGGTGGTAGAGGGTCTCGATGTATTCGAGGAAATGCTTGGTCAGCTGGTAACCCTGCAGGGTCATGAAACGCAGCAGATCCCACTTGGGCTCGTCGGCGAGCAGGGTCTTGACCAGCGGATGGGTCAGCGTGATGCGGCTTTCCAGTTCCTCGCGCAGCTTCAGGCGGAATTCCTCGTTCGGCAGGAAGCGCGGTGCCGGCTGCGGCGCGGCAGGCGGTGCGCTCAGGCGCTGCTTGAGTTCGGCCGTGGGCTGGTACATGAACACGCCCGGGTGCGAGACACCGTCGACCCGGGCGTAGTCGCCGAGCACGCCGTAGGGCTTGAAGCCTATGCTGCTCCAGATCTGGTGCGGCACCGAGTTCTCGCGCACGTCCAGCGTGATCAGGTCGTGGCCTTCGCGCTCGCAGTGCTCGGCGATGCTCAGGAACGCGGTCTTCATCAGGCCGCTCTTCTGGAAATCCGAGCGGATGATTCCCTTGGACAGATTGGCGATGTGCTTGCAGTTGGGCATCTCGCTCGCCGACAGAATGGCCATGCCGACCAGATCGTCCTCCTTGCGGATCGCAAACAGCGAGATTGCGTTCTTGTCCAGCGAATCGCGCAGCGCATCGACAACCTTGCCGCCCGCCTCCTCGTCCAGCGGCGCGGTGTAGCCGATCACCGTGGTGGACTTGATCGCATCGTTGTACAGCGCGACCACACCGGCGCCGAGCTTGGCGTCGATGGACTTGGGCCAACTGAATTCAACATTCATTGCTTGCTATCTCCCTAGCGTTGGTTTCGTGTCGTGCGGCCTTGGCCGTTGAAACAGGGTGCTGCGCCCGCGCCGGCAGCAGGCTTTCGATGGTGCCGGCGAGGATGGCCTCGACCGCCGGGCGCGGCAGCCGCGCCAGCGGACCGCCCTCCTCCAGCAGCCCCGCGGTCATGGCCTTGAGATCGTCCTTCATGGAAAACACCGGCCAGTCGCTGCCGAAGATGATCTTGTGGTTGATGCCCTGGGCGAACAGGTCGGCCAGGTGCGCGCGCCAGCCGCCGGGTGCCATCACCGCGGGAAAGCCGGAAATGTCCAGGTACACGTTCGGCCGGTAGTTGCACATCAGCTTGGCCTGCTCGACGAAGTTCACGCCGCCGTGGGCCAGGATGAAGTTGACCGCGGGGAAGCGCCGCGCGGCGCCGTCGATAAGGCTGGGGGCGGCGGTGTCGAACTGCAGCGTCGGCGTGGTCGGCCCGGTATGCAGCAATACCGGCAGGCCCTTCGCGGCGCAGATCTCATACAGCGGGAACAGCACGGCGTCGCTGGGCGAATAGCCGCAGGGCGGGTAGATCTTGAGCCCTTCGAAACCGTACTCGTCCACCGCCTTTTCGAAGTAGTCGCAGCCCTGCCGGCCCCAGCGCGGATCCACGCCGAGGAAGACATGAAAGCGCCCCGGATGACGCGCGCGCACGGCGGCATGCTGCCGCGCCACGTCCTCGTAGCTGTACTGGGCGTCGAACACGTGGCTGAAATCCGGCGCCAGCAGCACAGTGCGTTCTATGCTCGCCTCGTCCATCTTGGCCACCAGCTTGTCCGCATCGTGATCCTCGTACTGCGAGATCAGCATGCGGGTGAGCTTGTCCAGATCCGGCGGCGGCGCATGGCGCGGCATCTTGCGCGCGATGTTCTGCGCCACGCCGAGAAAGAAGCCGTGCGGTATGCAGCGGCTGGAGGCCAGATGGCAGTGACCGTCGATGACCCGCGGCAGCGGAACCATCTCAGCGGCCAGCCCGCAGCGAACCGATGAAGCGCGCGGTGTCGCCCACGGTCTGCAGTTCGATCAGCGCCGGCATGTGCTGCTCCAGGCTGACGCCGAACTCCTGCTCGACCAGGGTCATCAGCATCAGCCGGTTGACCGATTCCAGGCCCAGGTCTTCCACGAAGCGCGAACCGGCCGAGATCGCGTACCCGGCGGGCAGGTCGTAGGCGACCTGCTGCACCAGGCCAATGAGCGCCGGCAGTTCCGCGGCGTTGTCTTGTATCGTCGTCATGGATTCAGCCCTGCTGTTCGATTTCGGCCTGGAACAGGCGGTAGACGCCCTTGCGGTCGTACTTGAGATTGCGCGTGAGCATGCCGTTCTCGATGCTGGGCAAGGTCTCGGTCAGCACACGGCGGTGGATGCTCTTGTAGCTGGGCGCGGCGGCGTTGATCGCCTGCACGCCGTCGTCGACCAGGCGCGTCGCGGCAGCGTCCTTGCTGTCGGGCACCACCAGCACGGCGACCAGGCGGTTGTCGTTGCGCGACATCAGCACCACGGCATGGCGCACCACCTCGATGGAGGCCAGCGAACGCTCTATTTCCTCGGGATGGAACTTGGTGCCGCCGCTGGTGACGATGATTTCCTTCTTGCGTCCGCTGAGACTGAGATAGCCGTCGGCGTCCAGCGCGCCTATGTCGCCGGTGGCGATGGCGCCGTCGGCGAGGAAGGTATTGCTGCTGTCGCTCTCGCTGCTGTCGAAATAGCCCTTGGACAACGGGTGCGGACGGCGGATCACGATTTCCGATTCCGGCGTGAAATGCAGCTGTTCCGGATGGATGGGCAGGCCGACCGAGCCTATGCGCTGGTTGCGCGGCGTGTTCCAGGCGATCATGCCGGTCTCGGTCACACCGTAGGCTTCGAGCAGGCGCAGGCCGAGCTGGTTGAAGGCCGTGAGTATGGCGCCGCGGATCGGCGCCATGCCGGTGATCATGAAGCGGATGTTGCCGCCGAGGAAGGCGTTGAGCTTGTCCTTCGCATCGGGGCCGCGGCCGTACTGCGCGTAGATGTTCTCGTAGATCGCCGGCGGTGCGACGATGAAGCTGGGCTTGTAGCGGCCCAGCTCCTGGAATACGGCGGTGTGCCGCACCAGCTTGAACGACGCGCCGGACCACAGGCAGCCGTATACCGACAGGCGCTGCTGATAGTTGGACAGCGGCAGGAAGATCAGGTGCGAGTCGCTGGCGCACAGGCCGAACGCGGCGACGAAGTCGGATACCAGCACTTCGGTGCCGCGGCGGCTGATGTTGAGCCCTTTCAGATAGCCCGAGCTGCCCGAGGAATACACGCGCGAATGCAGGTCGGCGTCGGCCAGCGCGGCGGCGGCGGCATCCAGCGGCAGCGTGCTGCCGTCCAGCGCCGCGGCCAGCGGCACCGCATTGGCCACGCCGGCGAAGTTCTCCGCCTTCTCGTAGACCCACAGCGCGACGTCGCGCTTCTCCACCAGGCCCGCCACCTTGTCTGCCGGCAGGTCTTCCGGCACCGCCTGCAGCACGGCGCCCAGCGCGACGGCGGCCAGGTCCCAGACCAGGTATTCGTAAACATTGGGCGCCTGCAGGCCGATCTGCATGCCGCGCACCAGTCCGGCCGCACGCAGCCGGCCGGCCAGCCGTTCGGCGCTGTCGATGAAATCGGCGAAGCCGACGGCGATGTCCTCGCCGTCGCTGCGGCGGGCTTCGATGCGGCCGCCGGCATGGGCGCGCGCGGTTGTCAAAAGCGTTGTGAATTCCACGGTGCGGATTCCGTTGTCAATTGAAAGATTCGGCAGGCAGCGCGGCGGCCGCGGACGGTGCGGCCGCCAGCAGGCTGCGGTGCAGCTGGTCCAGGGTGGCCTCGATATGCGGCGCGGCCAGGATGTCGGCGTCGTCGGGCAGGCCCGGCGCGTGTTCGAACACGCGCAGCCGGCCGCTGGTGAGGCTGTTCCAGTCGCACCATTCGCGCGGGGCGAGGGCAACGGCCGCGGCCGAGCGCACCTGCTTGTACAAATCCACGCCGACGCGGGATTTCGGCGCGCGGTAGCGCCGCGTCGCGCTGCGCGTCATGCACAGCGATTCCAGCGAGCGGCGGATCCAGGCCGTATCCGTCTGGCTGGACACCAGGCCCAGCGCCACCAGCTCCGCCACGATGCGCGCGCTGACTTCGGCCAGCGGCAGCGCCTCGAACGCGCTCCAGTCCAGGTGGGCCAGATTCACCTCGAAGCGCCGGTGGAGGTAATCGCACAGGAACAGGTATTGCTCGCGCTCGGCCGGATCGAAACCGACCAGCCCGTGCGAACCGAACATCACCACCTGCGCTGCGTCGCCGTCCAGGCTGAGCTGGCAGGCAGTCTCGTAGGCGATGGGGCCGCCGGAGCAGGAACCGAACAGGAGATAAGGCCCGGCGGGCTGTACCGCGCGGATCACTTCGACATGGAATTCCGCCAGCGCCGGCAGACTGGAAAACGTTTCGCCGGCGTGGATCAGCGGATCTTCCAGGCCGTACAGCCTGGCGCTGCCGGCGAGTCTCTGCGCCAGCAGTTCGTAGGGCTTGAGGCCGCCGCCGGCCGGATGCAGGCAGAAGATGGTCAGGTTGGCGGTCGACTGGTTCAGTTCGACCAGGGTAGGCAGGTGAGGCATGGTCTGGCTCATGTCAGTGGGTCCCGTAGTGCAGGACGGAATGTGTACAGCGCCACAGTCATGCCTCCTGCGCCGCGGCGACCAGCTGCCGCGCCCGCTCATGGATACGATTCCACTCCGCCACATCGACCAGTGCCGCGTTGGCCGCCAGCAGCACGCCTTCCGCCCGTCCTTCCTGCAGCAGCAGTCCGGCGCGGAAAGGCGCGCCGGCCGCGGCTTCCGCCTCGCGCTGCAGCGTTTCGGCCAGGGCTGCGCGCGCCGCCTGTGCGTCCTCGCCCGGCGCGAGCTGCTGCACGCCGACGATGCGCCTGAGCGCGTCGCGGTCCAGCTCGGCGGCGCGCAGCACCAGGCGGCCGTCGATGCGGTCGGACTGCTGCGCCAGCGCGGGGAATTCCCGTCCCAGCGTGCGCACCAGATGACGCAGCTGGGTCTCGGTGAACTCCGCCGCCGGGGCGAGTTCGGCCCGGTGCGCGCCCTGCTCGCCGCCCTCGCCGCCCGCCGCCGTCCAGGTCGCGCCGCCGGAGCCCGCCGCCAGCGCGGCCGCGCTTTCCTCGGCGTTGCGCAGCGCCAGCTCGGCCAGGCCGGCAATGGTCGGCGTCTTGAACAGCTGGCCTACGCTGATGGTGATGCCTGCACTGCGCGCAGCACCGACGATCTGCACCGTGCCCAGCGAATTGCCGCCAAGTTCAAAGTAGTTGTCGTGGATGCCGATGCGCTCCAGCCCCAGTACCTCCTGCCAGATGCGGCAGAAGGTCTGCTCCCACAGCGTGCGCGGCGCCACGTATTCGCGCCGCTGCACATCGGCGCCGGCCGGGCTGGGCAAGGCCTTGCGGTCGGCCTTGCCGTTGGCGGTGACCGGCATCTGCGCCAGCTCGACGAAAATGGCCGGAATCATGTATTCCGGCAGTTTTTCGCGCAGCTGGCTGCGGTAGCGCGTCTTGCGCGCATCGGCATCCGCGGCATCGACCGGCCCGGCCGGCACCACGTAGGCGACCAACTGGCGCGCCGCGCCGGCGCGTGCATCCAGCGCGCGCGCCAGCACCACCGCCTCGCGGATCTCGGGGCATTCCATCAGGCGGCTTTCGATCTCGCCCAATTCGATGCGCAGGCCGTTGAGCTTGATCTGGTTGTCGATGCGGCCGAGGTACTCGACCTCGCCGCGCGCGGTCCAGCGCGCCAGATCGCCGGTGCGGTACAGGCGCGGGCCGGGCAGCCCATGCGCTTCGCCCAGGTGATTGGGCACGAATTTCTCGGCGCTGAGCTGGGCATTGCCGATGTAGCCGCGGGCCAGCCCCACGCCGCCGATATACAGTTCCCCAGCCACGCCAGTGGGCGTCGGCTCGCCGTGAGGATCCAGAATGTAGATCTGGATATTGTCGATGGGCCGGCCGATGGGAATGGTGTCCACCTCGGCATGCCGCGCGCAGTCCCAGAAGGTGACGTCGATCGCCGCCTCGGTCGGGCCGTACAGGTTGTGCAGCTTTGCCGTGGTGCCGCTGCGCCAGTAATCGGCCACCAGGCGCTTGTCCAGCGCCTCGCCGCTGCAGAACACCTGCCGCACGCTGCGGCATTCGGCCCAGTCCACCGCGGCCAGCATGCCGGCCAGCATAGAGGGCACGAAATGCAGGGTGGTGATGCGCTCGGCGATGATGACGTCGCGCAGGTAAGCCGGATCGCGGTGGCCGCCGGGCCGCGCCATGACCAGGGCCGCGCCCTCGCCCAGGGTCCACCAGAACTCCCACACCGACACGTCGAAGCTGTACGGCGTCTTCTGCAGCACGCGGTCGCGCGGCTCCAGCGCGTAGGCCTTCTGCATCCAGTGGATGCGGTTGACCAGGGCCTCATGCTCGACCATCACGCCCTTGGGCCGGCCGGTGGAGCCGGAGGTGTAGATCACGTAGGCCAGGCTGCGCGCGTGCAGGCCCAGGCTGGCCGCCGCAATATCCGTATCCGCCTGCGCCTGCAGCTGCGCCGCCGTGGCGGCAGCGTCGATCTCGATGACCTGGACCTGGTCGAAGCGCTGGCCCGGCAGCAGCGCCGCGGTCTTGATCAGCAGCGGCGCCTGCGCGTTCTCCAGCATGTAGGCAATGCGCTCGGCCGGCAGTTCCACATCCACCGGCAGGTAGGCGCCGCCAGCCTTGGTCACCGCGACGATGGCCACAACCATGTCCAGCGAACGTTCCAGACACAGCGCCACCGGCGTATCGGCGCGCAGGCCCAGTGCCAGCAGGTGGCGGGCCAGCTGGTTGGCGCGCCGGTTCAGTTCCGCATAGCTCAGGTGCTCGCCGGCGCAGACCACGGCGATCGCGTCGGGCTGCTGTGCCGCGCGCGCCTCGAACTGCTCGTGGATCAGGCGTCCGCGCGGGAAATCCGCCGCCGTGGCGTTGAATTCACGCAGCAGGCGCGTGCGTTCGGCCACATCCAGCAGCGGCAGGCGCGCGGCCGGTTGCTGCGCATCGGCCACCATGGCATGGAGCAGGTTGAGCCAGTAGCCGGCCCAGCGCTGCACCGTGGCAGCGTCGAACAGGTCGCTGGCGTAGTCGATGCTGCCGGCCAGGCCGTCGCCGGCGGCGCCCAGGGCCAGGGAAATGTCGAAATGGGTGCTGCGCCGCTCCAGTCCCAGCGGCTCCAGCTGCAGGGCGGTATCGGCCGCCGGTGCGGCCGGCGGCGTGTTGTCCAGCGTGAGCATGGCCTGGAACAGCGGGCTGTGGCCCAGGCTGCGCTCGGGCTGCAGCGCATCGACCAGTTGGTCGAACGGCAGATCCTGGTTGGCATAGGCCTGCGCCGCCGCGCCGCGGATCTGCGCCAGCAGCTGCGCCACGCTGACATCGCCGCCGCTGCGCACGCGCAGGGCCAGCGTGTTGACGAAAAAGCCGATCAGCCCTTCCAGCTCCAGCCGGCCGCGGTTGGCCACGGGCGTGCCGACGACGACATCGTCCTGGCCGCTCAGGCGCGACAGCAGCAGCGCCCAGGAACCCAGCAGCACCATGAACAAGGTGCAGTCGTGGCGCTGCGCCAGCGCGCGCAGGCCGGCGGCGAGCGCCGCCGGCACCTGCACCGGCACCTGCGCGCCGCGATAGCTCTGCGTGGCCGGACGCGGCCGGTCCAGCGGCAGGGTGAGCAGGCCGGGCGCATCGCGCAGGTGTTCGCGCCAGAACGCGAGCTGCCGCGCCAGCGCCTCGTCCTGGACGCGCTGGCGCTGCCAGGCGGCGTAGTCGGCGTACTGCAGCGGCAGCGGCGGCAGCGCCACGGCCAGTGCCGGCTGCGCGAAACCGGTGTACAGCGCGCTGACTTCGCGCACGAACACGCCGACCGACCAGCCGTCGGACACGATGTGATGCTGGGTCAGCAGCAGCACGTGCTCATCCGCCGCCAGCCGCAGCAGGCGGCCGCGTGCCAGCGGACCGGCGGCCAGATCGAAGGCCGCATCGCTTTCCTCGGCCATGTGCCGCTCCAGCAGGGCCTGGCGTTCGGCCTCGCCGAGCGTGCTCAGATCGGCCCGCTGCAGCGCGAAGGGCTGGGCCGGACGGATCACCTGCACCGCGCGGCCTTCCTGATTCAGGAACACCGTGCGCAGGCTTTCATGCCGCGCCACCAGCGCGTCCAGCGCTGCCTGCAATGCGGCCGCGTCCAGCGCGCCGCGCAGGCGCAGCGCGATCGGGATGTGGTAGGCACGGCTCGCGGCCGGATCCAGCTGCGCCAGGAACCACAGGCGCTGCTGCGCCCAGGACAACGGCAGGGACTGGCCGCGGTCCACCGGGTCGATGCGCAGCTGCTGCGCCGGCGCGGCGGCGGCGATCGCGGTGGCCAGGCCGGCGATGGTCGGCTGCTCGAACACCGCGCGCAGCGGCAGTTCCACCGCCAGCCGTGCGCGCACCTGCGAGGCCAGCTGCACCGCCAGCAGCGAATGGCCGCCGATCTCGAAGAAATGATCGTGCCGGCCGACCTCTTGCACGCGCAGCAGCTGGCGCCAGATCGCGGCCAGGGTTTCCTCCACCGCCCCCTGCGGCGCCGCGTAGACGCGGCTGGCCAGGGCCGAGCCGTCCGGCGCCGGCAGGCTGCGCCGGTCCAGCTTGCCGTTGGCAGTCAGCGGCAACTGCGCCAGGCTGACGTAGGCGCCGGGCAGCATGTGCTCAGGCAGCTGCGCGGCAAGCTGGGCGCGCAGGCTGGCCGCGTCGGGCGCCGCGCCGGGCAAGGCGGTCGTATAGGCGACCAGGCGCTTGTCGCCGGGGCTGTCCTCGCGCACGACGACTACGGCCTCGCGCACGCCGGGCAGGCTGCCCAGGCGTGCCTCGATCTCGCCCAGCTCGATGCGGAAGCCGCGCAGCTTGACCTGGAAGTCGCAGCGTCCGAGGTATTCGATGCTGCCGTCGGCGCGCCAGCGGCCCAGGTCGCCGCTGCGGTACATGCGCGCGCCGGCGCGGCCGGCGAAGGGATCGGGCAGGAAGCGCTGCGCCGTGAGTTCGTCGCGGCCGAGGTAACCGTGCGACACGCCGATGCCGCCGATGTACAGCTCGCCGCTGACGCCGATGGGCACCGGCTGCTGCAGTTCGTCCAGGATGTAGACGGCCACGTTGGCCAGCGGCCGGCCGATCGGCACGCTGCGCAGGCTCTCGCCGTTGCAGTCGAACACAGTGGAGCAGACCGTCGCCTCGGTCGGACCGTAGGCGTTGAACAGGCGGCAGCGCGCCGCCCATTGCGCAGCCAGCGCCGGTGCCAGCGCTTCGCCGCCGGCGATCACGCAGCGCAGCGCCGGCAATTCCGCCTGCAGCGGCAGCGCAGCCAGGGCCGAGGGCGACAGCACGACGTGACTGATGTCGCGCGCGCGCAGCGTCTGCACCAGCGGCGCGCCGGGCAGCAGTTCCTCGCGCGCGGCCAGGTGCAGGGTCGCGCCGGCGCACAGGGCCAGGCAGATTTCCCACACGCTCGCATCGAAACTGCACGAGGCGAACTGCAACATGCGGCTGTCCGGCCCCAGGCCGAAGCGGACGATGTTGTCCTGGATCAGGTTGCTCAGGCCGGCGTGGTGATTGACCACGCCCTTGGGCTGGCCGGTGGAGCCGGAGGTGTAGATCACGTATGCCGGCTGCGCTGCGGCCAGGCCGGATTGCGACGGCGGCACGGCGCTGTCGTCGAAAGCGGCGAGATCCAGCGTGTCCATCAGCAGCGAGGGGCCGGCGAAGCCCAGCGCGGCCTGCACCGAGGCCTGCGTGATCAGCAGCGCCGGCGCGCAGTCCTGCAGCATGTAGTCCAGGCGCTCGCGCGGATAGGCCGGATCCAGCGGCACGAAGGCCGCGCCGGCCTTGAGCACGCCGAGCTGGGCCAGCACCAGGTCCACGCCGCGCTCCAGGCAGATCGCCACGCGCGCACCGCGGCCCGCGCCCTGCTGCGCCAGCAGGCGCGCAAGCTGGTTGGCGCGGCGCTCCAGCGCGGCATAGCTGAGCCGGCGGGTCGCATCCACGACCGCCAGTGCATCGGCGCGCGCGGCGGCCTGCTGCGCGAACAGGTCGGTCACGAGCAGATCGCCGCGGTGCGGTGCCGCGGTCGCGTTGAACGCCGCGAGCGCGGCCTGCTCCTGCGCATCCAGCAGCGGAATCGTCGCCACGCTACGCCACTCGTCCTGCAGCATGCCCTGCAGGACGCGCTGCCAGCAGGCGGCAAAGCGCGCGGCGGTGGCGGCGTCGAACAGGTCGCTGGCATAGCCCAGGCTCGCGGCCAGACCGTCGCCGAAATCGGTCAGCGCCAGCGACAGGTCGAAATGCGCCGTCGCCGCTGGCGCCGCGACCGGTTCCAGCACCAGCTCCGGCAGTTGCAGCGCCTGGTCGCGCGGCGTGTTGTCCAGCGCCAGGGTCACCTGGAACAGCGGGCTGTGGCTCAGGCTGCGCGGCGGCTGCACGGCCTCGACCACCTGCTCGAACGGCAGTTCCTCGTGGCTGTAGGCATCGAGCAGGCTGCGCTTGACCTGGGCCAGCAGCTGGCCGGTGTCGGGCGCGCCGTCGAAACGCAGGCGCAGGGCCAGCGTGTTGACGAAGAAGCCGATCAGCGATTCGACCTCGGTCTGGCGCCGGTTCGCGACCGGCGTGCCTATGACGATGTCGTCCTGGCCGCTGAGGCGCGACAGCGCCACGCCCCAGGCGGCCAGCAGCACCATGTGCAAGGTGACGTCGTGGCGCTGCGCCAGTGCGCGCAGGCCGCGGTCGAGTTCCGGCGCCAGGGTGAAGTCGAAAGACGCACCGGCGAAGCTGCGCACCGGCGGACGCGGCCGGTCCGTGGGCAGATCGATCAGCACCGGCGCGCCATCGAGATGTTCGCGCCAGAACGCGATCTGCGCCTGCAGCGTCCCGCCCTGCAGCCACTGGCGCTGCCAGGCGGCGTAATCGCCGTACTGGATCGGCAGCGGCGGCAGCGGATCGGCCTCGCCGGCGACGAACGCGGTATACAAGGCCGCAACCTCGCGCACCAGCACACCCAGCGACCAGGCGTCGGAAACGATGTGGTGCTGGGTGATGAGCAACACATGCTCATCCTCGGCCAGGCACAGCAGGCGGCCGCGGATCAGCGGCCCGCGCGCCAGGTCGAAGCGCTGCGCGGCCTCGGCCGCGGCGTGTTCGGCCACGGCGCCGGCCTGCTGCGCGGGATCGAGTCCGCGCAGGTCGTGTTCGGCCAGGGCGAAGCCCTGCCCGGCCGGCGCAATCGCCTGGTAGGGCTGGCCTTCGTGCGTGGGGAAACCGGTGCGCAGCGCTTCGTGGCGGTCGACCAGGCGGTCCAGCGCGGCCCTGAGCTGCGGCCGCTGCAGCGCGCCGCGCAGGCGCAGGCCGGCGGGAATGTGGTAGGCGGCACCCGCGGCCGCGTCGAGCTGGTCGATGAACCACAGCCGCTGCTGTTCCCAGGACAGCGGCAGGCGGCCGTCGCGCGCAACCGCCGTGACCGGCGGACGCTGCGCCTGCCCCGCCCCGGCGATGGCCTGGGCCAGGCCGGCGACGGTCGGCTGTTCAAACAGGGTGCGCACGGCCAGCTCCACGCCCAGCGCGCGGCGCAGGCGCGAGACCACCTGCACCGCGCGCAGCGAATGTCCGCCGATCTCGAAGAAATTGGCCTGTATGCCGATGCGCTCGACGCCGAGCACCTCCTGCCACACCTGCGCGATCTGCTGCTGCAGCGGCGTGGACGGTGCGACGAAGGCTTCGTCGCTGTGGTAGTCGCCCAGGCCCGGATCCGGCAGGGCTTTCTTGTCGACCTTGCCGTTGGGATTGAGCGGCAGACGCTCCAGGCGCAGCAAGCGCGCGGGCTGCATGAATTCGGGCAGGCGCTGCTGCAGCGCCTCGCGCAGGCCGGCGAGGAAGGCGGCGTCGTCGGCCACATCCGGCGCGGCCACATAGGCGACGACGAACTTGCTGCCCTGCTGTTCGCGCACCACCGCGACCGATTCCTTGACGCCGGGCTGCAGGTTGAGGGCGGATTCGATCTCGCCCAGCTCGATGCGGAAGCCGCGCAGCTTGACCTGGTTGTCGGCGCGGCCCAGGTATTCCAGGCTGCCGTCGGGCAGGTAGCGCACCAGATCGCCGGTGCGGTACAGGCGCGCGTCCGGGTCCGCGCTGAACGGATCGGCGACGAATTTCTCGCTGCTCAGCGCCGGCTTGTTGAGATAGCCGCGGGCCACGCCGGCGCCGGCACTGTGCAGTTCGCCGATGGCGCCCGGCGGCATCAGCTCGCCATGGCGCGACAGCACGTAGTTGCGCGTGCCCTTGAGCGGGCGGCCTATCGGCACCGGGCGCTCGCCGCTGAAGCTGCGCGGCACGCGGTGGCAGCAGGTGAATACCGTGTTCTCGGTAGGGCCGTAGCCGTTGATGACGACGATGGCGGGATTGGCGCGGTGGACGCGCAGCACCGCCGCGGGACTGACCACGTCGCCACCGGCCAGCACCCAGCGCAGCGGACCGGCCACCGGCGTCTCGAAGCTCCACTGCTCGAACAGGCTGGCGGTCAGCCACATGGTATTGATCTGGTGGGCGGCGACCTGCGCGTTGATCACCGCCGTGTCGATATGCCGCTCCGGATAGATCACCAGCTTGCCGCCGTTGAGCAGCGCGCCCCAGATCTCGAAGGTGGACACGTCGAACGAGGGCGAGCTGGCGTGCAGCATCACGCAGTCCGCATCCAGCGGCACGTATTCGGGCGCGCTGACCAGGCGAGCGATGCCCAGGTGCGGCACCATCACGCCCTTGGGCAGGCCAGTGGAACCCGAGGTGTAGATCAGGTTGGCCAGGTCGCGCGCCGGGTCGGCGTCGGCGGGCAGCGCGAGGTCGGCATCGTCCTGGGCGGTCAGCAGGCCGGCTTCGGCGGCGCCGTCGAGCAGGAACAGCGGCAGCGCCGGCGCGCCCAGTTCCGCCACCAGGCTGCGCTGCGTCAGCAGCACGACCGCGGCCGAGTCGGTCAGCATGTAGGCGATGCGGTCGGCCGGATAGTTCGGATCCACCGGCACATAGGCTGCGCCGGCCTTCAGGATCGCGAGCATGGCCACGATCATGTCCAGGCCGCGCTCGGTGCACAGGCCGACCGCACTGCCGCGGCCCACGCCCTGCGCCTGCAGGTGGCGCGCCAGCCGGTTGGAACGGCGATTGAGTTCGGCGTAGCTCAGGCTGGCGTCGCGGCAGACCACGGCGATGCGTTCCGGTGCCGCCTGCGCCTGGCGGTAGAACAGCTCGTGCACCAGGCAGTCGCGCGGAAAATCCTCGGCGCCCGCGGCCCAGCCGTGCAGCAGCGCGCGGTCGGCCTCGGCCACCAGCGGCAGGCGGCACAGCGGCCGGGATGGATCGGCGACGATGCCGCGCAGCAGGCAATCGAAGCTCGCGCCCAGGCGCTCTATCGTGGCTGCGTCGAACAGGTCGGTGTTGTAGGTCCAGGTGAGTTCCAGCCCGCCGTTCCATTCCGCCACGGAAAGTTCCAGCTCGAACTTGGCCGCCGCGGCCGCCGGCGCGACCGGCGCCAGCACCAGGCCGGGCAGCTCCACTGCGCCGGTTTCATTGTTCTGCAGCGAGAACAGCACCTGGAACAGCGGACTGTAGGCCAGGCTGCGCTCGGGCTGCAGCGCCTCGACCAGGGCCTCGAACGGCAGATGCTGGTAGGTGAAGGCATCGACGATGGAGGCGCGGTTGTTGCGCAGCGCCGTCTCGAAGCTTTCCGCATCGTCGAACTGGCTGCGCAGCGCCAGCGTGTTGACGAAGAAGCCGGCCAGGCATTCCACCGCCTGGTGCGCGCGGCCGGCGATGGGCGTGCCGACGACGATGTCGTTCTCGTTGCTGTAGCGGCTCAGCAGCAGCGCGAACGCGGTCTCCAGCGTGATGAACAGGGTTGCGCCGGCGCGCTGGCACAGCGCGTTTATGGCGCCGCCGAGTTCCGCGTCGATGCGCTGGCTGTGGCGCGCGCCGGCGAAGCTCTGCTGGCGCGGACGCGGCCGGTCCAGCGGCAGCGCGTGCACCGGCGGCGCGCCGTGCAGGCGCGCGGTCCAGTAGGCCAGGTGGCGCTGCAGCACTTCATCGCGCAGCCAGTCGCGCTGCCACAGCGCGTAGTCGGCGTACTGCAGCGGCAGCGGCGGCAGCGGGTCGGCCCGGCCGGCGGCGAAAGCCGCGTACAGCTGCGAGAACTCGCGTATCACCACGCCGTAGGACCAGGCGTCGAACACGATGTGGTGGAAATTGAAGCTCAGCAGGTGTTCGTCCGCGGCGAGCGTGAGCAGGGCCACGCGCAGCAGCGGCGCCTGCCCCAGGTCGAACACCGCCGCGGCCTCCTGCTGCAGCCGCTCGGCCGCGGCCTGCGCACGCGCCGGCGGCGGCAGTGGGCTGAGATCGAACTCGCGCAGCGGCAGTTCCACCTGGGCGTGGACCTGCTGATAGACCTCGCCATCGGCGCTGTGCAGGCTGCTGCGCAGCACCGCGTGGCGCTCGACGATGCGCTGCAATGCGGCGCGCAGCGCCGCCTTGTCCAGCGTGCCGCTCAGGCGCACCGCGCCGGGCATGTTGTAGTGGCTGCTGCCGCTTTCGACCTGGTCGAGCACCCACAGGCGCTGCTGGGCGAAGGACAGCGGCGCGCGCTCCGGCGCGCCCGCGGCGACGATGGGGCTGAGGCGGAACTCCGGCTCCGCCGCGCGCCGCGCCACACCCTTGAGGTAGTCGACGATGCCCGCGCGGTGCTCGCGTATGCGCTGGCGCAGCGCGTCGGGGAGGCCGCCGCTGGGCGCCTTGTACTTGAGCGTGTCGCCATCCAGATACAGGTGCACGTCGCTGCGGCCGGCGGCGTCCAGTACGTCCTTGATCGTCATCAAACTTCTCCTTCCTCGACTTCCTGCAGCGAGCCCAGGTAGGCCTCGCGCTGCTGGCTGCGCCGGGCGAACTGGCGCGCCTGGATCAGCGCGGCCAGGGCCTGGATCGTGGGCATTTCAAAAAATTCCCGGATGGACAATTCCACCTGGTCGGCCAGGAAGGCCTCGCGCACGGCACTGAGCAGGCGCGTCATCAGCAGCGAATGTCCGCCCAGCTCGAAGAAATCGTCCTGCGTACCCACCCGCTCGACCTGCAGCAGCTGCTGCCAGATGGCGCACAGGACCGCCTCGACGTCGTTGGCCGGCGCGACGTAGCCGCCGCGCGGCCGCGCCGCCGTCTGCGGCGCCGGCAGGGCCTTGCGGTCGATCTTGCCGTTGGCGGTCAACGGCAGCGCGTCCAGCAGCTGGAAAATCGCCGGCACCATGTAGTCCGGCAGCTCCGCGCGCAGTGCGGCCGTGGCCTCGCGCACGCACTCGTCCAGCGCGGACGGGCTCAGCGCGGCATCGCCGGCGGCCACCACGTAGGCGACCAGACGCTTCTCGCCGTCGGCACCGGCCCAGTCGCTGACCACGCAGTCGCGCACGAACGGCAGCTGCAGCAGGCGCAGTTCGATCTCGCGCGTCTCCACGCGGAAGCCGCGGATCTTGATCTGCTGGTCCAGGCGTCCGCCGCATTCGAGCTGGCCGTCGGCGCGCCAGCGCGCGCTGTCGCCGGTGCGGTACAGGCGCAGCGGCGCGGCGGCCAGGCCGGCGACCGCGACGAAACGCTCGGCGCTGAGATCGTCGCGGCCGTGATAGCCCTTGGCCACGCCGGCGCCGCCGATGTACAGCTCGCCAAATACGCCGGCAGGCTGCAGCTGCTGCGCGGCGTCGAGCACGAACAGGCCGGTGTTGCGCACCGGGCGGCCTATGCCGATGGGCATGCCGTCGGCGTGGATGCGCGCGCAGGACGACCACACCGTGGTCTCGGTCGGTCCGTACATGTTCCACAGGCTTTCGGCGCGCGCGAGCAGGCGGTCGGCCAGGGTGCGGTCCAGCGCCTCGCCACCGCAGAGCATGCGGATCCGCCGCGTACCGTTCCAGCGCGGGCTGGACAGCATCAGCTTCCAGGTCGCCGGCGTGGCCTGCATCACCGTGATCGCCTGCGTCTCCAGCAGCCCGACCAGCGCCTCGCCGTCCAGGCATTCGTCGCGACTGGCCACGACCACGCAGCCGCCGCTGACCAGCGGCAGATGGATCTCCAGCACATGGATGTCGAAACTGACCGGCGTCACCGCGAGCAGGCGGTCGTCCGCGGCGAAGCCCGGCTCGGCCTGCATGCCGGCGAGGAAATTCACCACATTGGCCTGGCTCACCGCCACGCCCTTGGGCGTGCCGGTGGAACCCGAGGTGTAGATCAGATAGGCCGTGGCCGCCGCCTCCTGCGCCAGCGCGGAATCAGTATCGGCCTGCGCGGCCAGCGCGGCGGCGAATTCCGCCGTGTCCACGCACAGCGACGGTTGCGGCAACTGCAGCGCGTCGCGCACGGCCTGCGTGGTCAGGATCGCGGCAGCGCCGGCGTCGGCGATCATGTAGTGCAGGCGCGCCTTCGGATAATGCGGATCCAGCGGCAGGTAGGCGCAGCCGGCCTTGAGTATGCCCAGCATGGCCACGACCATTTCCGCCGAACGCGGCAGACACAGACCGACCACGGCGCCGGGCGCCAGCCCCTGCGCCTGCAGCTGGTGCGCGTAGCGGTTGGCGCGGGCGTTGAGGGTGGCGTAATCCAGCGTCTGCGCGCCGCACACCACAGCCTGGGCCTGTGGTGTGCGCTGTGCCTGCCGCTCGAACAGGCGCGCCACGGTCGCCGCGGCCGCCGGCGCGGCTTCGCCGCTGCACGACTGCGCGACAATGGCGCGGCGGTCCGCCTCGCGCAGCAGCGGCAGTGCCGCGCAGCGCTGCTGCGGATCGGCCAGCACGCCGTCCAGCAGCACTTCGAAGCTGCGCGCCAGCTGGTCGATGAAGGGCGCGGCGAACAGGTCGCGGTTGTAGGACCAGTTCAGCACCAGGCCGTCGGCGTCCTCGGCGCAGATCAGCTCCAGGTCGAACTTGATCAGGTCCGCCGGCCGCGCTGCCGGCGCCAGTTGCAGGCCCGGCAGCTCCAGCGCGGCCTGCTCGTTGTTCTGCAGGATGAACATGAGCTGGAACAGCGGCGCATGGCTGAGGCTGCGCTGCGGCTGCAGCGCCTCCACCAGCATCTCGAACGGCAGGTGCTGGTTGGAGAAGGCACCCAGCACGGTTTCGCGGTTGGCGCGCAGCAGATCGGCGAAGCTCGCATCCGCATCCACCCGCGTGCGCAGCACCAGGCTGTTGAGGAAGCAGCCGATCAGCGGCTCCACATCCTTGTGCGTGCGGCCGGCCACGGGCGTGCCGACGACGATGTCGGCTTCGCCGCTGAAGCGGCTCAGCAGCAGTGCGAACACGGTCTCCAGGAACATGAACAGGGTGACGTCGGCGCTGCGGCAGCAGGCCTTGACCGCCGCGAGCCGGGCCGCGTCGAGGCGTCGCAGCTGCGCGCTGCCGCGGTAGCTCGGGTGCGCGGGGCGCGGCTGGTCCAGCGGCAGGCTGTGCAGCGGCGGCACGCCGGCCAGCTGCGTGGTCCAGTAGTTCAGTTGTTCCGCCAGCACCTCGCCCTGCAGCCAGCGCCGCTGCCACTGGGCGAAATCGGCGTACTGCACGGCCAGCGGCGGCAGCGGATCGGTGCCGCCGCTGCGGAAAGCCGCATACAGCGCAGAGAACTCGCGCAGCAGCACGCCCATGGACCAGCCGTCGGAGGCGATGTGGTGCATGTTGAACAACACGCGGTGGCGCCGCGGCCCCAGCACGATCAGCTGCGCGCGCAGCATCAGGTCCTGGCGCAGGTCGAACGGCCGCGCCAGCTCCGCCTGCAACAGGCGCTGCGCGGCGGCGTCCTGTTCCGCCGCGTCCAGGCCGGCCAGGTCGGTGATGGTCAGCGGCAGCTCGAAGCGCTCGCTGATGTGCTGGAACACCTCGCCGTCGCGCTCGGCGAAGCGGGTACGCAGTACTTCGTGCCGGCGCAGCACGGCTTCCAGCGCGCGCCGCAGCGCGGCGACATCCAGCTCCCCTTCCAGCTCGAACACGCTGGGCATGGTGTATTCGAGACTGGCGCCGCCGGCCAGCACGTCGAGGAACCAGATGCGCTGCTGCGCATAGGACAGCGGCAGGTCGCCGTCGCGCCCGGCGCGCAGCAGCGCCGGCACGGCACTCGCGCGGCCCTCGCTGCGCAGCACGCCCGCCAGTTCGGCGATGGTCGGATGATCGAATAGCGTGCGGATCGCCAGCTCCGCGCCGAAAGCCTCGCGCACGTGGCTGATCAGGCGCAGTGCCAGCAGCGAATGCCCGCCGAGACTGAAGAAATTGTCGTGGATGCCGACGCGCTCGCGCTTGAGCAGCTGCGCCCAGATCGCGCACAGCGTTTCCTCGTTGGCGGTGCGCGGCGCGGCGTACTGCTGCTGCACCGTGTCCTGGCCGCGGGCCGAGGGCAGGCGGCGGCGATCGACCTTGCCGTTGTGGGTCAGCGGAATCGCATCGAGGAAGACCAGGGCCGCGGGCACCATGTAGTCCGGCAGCGCCTGTTCCAGGCCGTGGCGCAGTTCGCGCCGCAGTTCGGCCAGGCCGCGCCAGCGTTCGGCCTGCAGCGGCGGCAGCGGCTGCACCGGCTGCGGACGCCGCGCATACAGGTTGTACAGCTCGGTGCCTTCGAGATCAGCGTCCTGGTCCAGCACCACCTCGAAGCCGTGCGAGCGCAGCAGCCCGCTGACATAGGCGATGGCGCCGTCGGTGTCATGCACCTCGATCACGACCTGGCGTATCTTGGCCCAGTCCGCGGGTTCTATCCCCCGCAGCACATCCAGCTCGCTGCGCTCCACATCGATCTTGAGCAGGTCGATGCGTGCGATGCCGTGGCGGCGGATCTGCTCGGAAACGGTCGACAGCTGCACCTTGACCCGGCGCGTCTGCATGCGGTCGGCGGCGAGCACCTCGACCATCTCGTCGCTGAGGGCGTGGTCGGCGCTGCCGGCGACCGCCTTGTTGGCCAGGAAGGTACGCACGATGTCGATGTTCTCGGCCCTGCCCTTGTCCAGGCCCGAGTACAGCGTCACATTCGGGTAGAAGCTGAATTCGGTTTCCTTGGCGCAGTCGGAAAGGCCCAGGCAGTGCGGCACGATCTTGCCGGCGCCGAACATGCGGCCATTGGCCTGCAGACGGCGGTGCACGTCGGGGATCGGCTCGTAGCTGTAGACCGTGAGCTGCTCGAAGCGCGTGGCCAGGAACACGCTGAAAGCGCCAATGTTGGCGCCTACGTCAAACACGCAGTCGCCCTCGCGCACGCTGATGCCGTGGCGGTCATAGACCTTGTGCACGAAGATCTCGTCGTACAGGTATTCGGTCTCGGCCTTGTTCAGGCCGTACAGCTCCATGCCGTTGCCGATGCGGTACAGGTGCGCGGGCTCCAGCTGCTGCTGCGCGATCAGCGCCAGCGCCGCCGCCGCGGCCGGTGCCGCCGCCGCATCCAGCGTGGCGTAGGCGATCAGCTGGCGGTCGGCCGGATCGGATTCGTCCACGACGGCAACGGCGTCCTGCACCGCGGGAGCGGCGCGCAGCGCATTCTCGATCTCGCCCAGTTCGATGCGGAAGCCGCGGATCTTGACCTGGCTGTCGGCACGGCCGAGGAATTCCAGCTGGCCGTCGGCCAGGCGCCGCACCAGGTCGCCGGTGCGGTAGAGGCGGTCCTGGGCCTGGCCCGGCAGCGGACTGGCGACGAAGCGTTCCTGCGTCATCGCGGCCAGGTTCACATAGCCGCGCGCGACGCCGGCGCCGCCGATGTACAGCTCGCCGATGCAGCCGTCGGGCTGCAGCCGGCGCTGTTCGTTCATCACGTAGAGCTGGGTGTTGCTGAGGGGGCCGCCGATGGGCACGGCCACGCGCCGCGCCGCGTCGAGCACATCGCCCGGACGCACGAAGCAGGTGGAGCAGCCCACCACGGTCTCGGTCGGGCCGTATTCGTTGACGAAGGTCGCCCGCGGCAGCTTCTGCCGCCATTGCTGCAGGTTGTGCGTGGTCAGTTGCTCGCCGCCGACGACGATGCAGTGCGCCAGCGTCGCGTGCGTCGCCGACGGCAGGTGCGCCAGCGCCTCCAGATGCGCCGGCGTGATCTTGAACAGGCGCGCCGCGGCGGATTGGAACAGCCGCGCGGCCAGCGCTTCGAGCAGACCGTCGTCGCCGGCCAGCAGTTCCACCTCGCCGCCGGCGTACAGCGGCGCCAGCAGCGAGGTGATGGTCGCGTCGAAGCACAGCGGCGAGCTGACCACGGCGCCGCCGATGCCGGGCAGATACTGCGCCGCGGCGTAATCCAGATAATTGGCCAGGCCGCCGTGCGTGATCATCACGCCCTTGGGCCTGCCGCTGGAGCCGGAGGTGTACAGGATGTAGACCAGGTCCTGCGCCGCGCGCGCGGGCGGCGCCAGGCTGCCGCCGTCGGCATATTCGGCCAGCCACTGCGGATCGTGCGCGGCCTCGTCCAGCAGCAGCACGTCCACGCCTTCCACGTCCAGCGCGTTCAGCTGCGCGCTCTTGAGCAGCACCAATTCAACGCCGGCGTCGCGCACGATGTACTGCACGCGCTCCTGCGGATGGCTGGGCTCCAGCGCCACGTAGGTGGCGCCGGCGCGGGCTACGCCCAGGATCGCCACCAGCATTTCGCTACAGCGATCCAGATAGATGCCGATGCGCGCCCCGGGCCGGGTGCCTATGTCGAGCAGGTAGTGCGCCAGGCGCCCGGATTTCTCGCGCAGCTCGCCATAGCTGAGCTGCTGCGCGCCGCAGCGCACGGCAATGCGTTCGGGCCGGGCCTCGGCCTCGCGGTCGAAGCGGGCGATCAGATCGGGCTGCAGCGCCGGGTCGACGGTGGGGCCGCGCAGCACCAGCGACTGCGCCGCGTCGGTGCCGGCGATGTCCAGCACCTGCAGCGGCGCACGCGGGTCGGCCACCGCGCTGTCGAGCAGGCAGTGGAAGCTCGCGGCGATGCGCGCGATGGTCGCGGCGTCGAACAGGTCGCTGTTGTAGGCCCAGGTGAGGAACAGTTCGTCGCCGGCCTCGGTGACATTGAGTACCAGCTCGAAATGCGCGGTGGCCACCTCCTGCGGCAGCACCGAGAACGCCAGCCCCGGCAGCTGCATCTGCACTTGTTCGTTGTTATGCAGCGAGAAGGCCACCTGGAACAGCGGGCTGTAGCTCATGCTGCGCTCGGGATTGAGCGCCTCGACCAGGGTCTCGAACGGAATGTAGTCGTGGCGGAAATCCTCCAGGATGTCGCGCCGGCAGCGGGCGAGCAGGTCGGTAAAGGACGGATTGCCGGAGAGATCGGTGCGCAGCACCAGGCTGTTGACGAAGAAGCCGATCAGCGGCTCCACCTCGCGATGGCTGCGGCCGGCGACGGTGGTGCCCAGCACGATGTCCGTCTCGTTGCTCCAGCGGCCCAGCAGCACGGCCAGGGCGGTCTGCAGCAACATGGCCAGGGTCGTGTCGGTATCGCGGCAGAGCCGGCGCAGCTGCACGCCCAGGGCCGCCGGCAGCATCTGGCTGTGCGCCGCGCCCGCGTAGCTGGCCTTGGCCGGGCGCGGCCGGTCCAGCGGCAGGCCGTGCACGGCCGGGATGCCGTCGAGGCGGCGTTTCCAGTAATCCACGCCCTGCTCAAGCGCAGCGGCGTCCAGCCAGCGGCTCTGCCAGCGCGCGTAGTCGGCGTACTGCACCGGCAATGCGGCGAGCGCCGGCGCGCGGCCTTCGGCATCGGCGGCATAGCACTCGCCGAACTCGCGCACCAGCACCCCCATGGACCAGCCGTCCGAGGCGATGTGGTGCATGTTGAACAGCACGACATGGTCCTGCCCGCCGCGCCGCAGCACGGTCACGCGCAGCGGCAGGTCGCGGCGCAAGTCGAACGGCGTCTGCAGATCCAGGCGGCACAGACGCGCCACCTCGGCCTGGGCTTGGTCCGCCGGCAGCGCAGCCACGTCCAGCCACTGCAGCGGCAGTTCGTACTGCGCGCGCACGCGCTGAAACACATCGCCGTCGCGCTCCACGAACTCGGTGCGCAGGACATCATGACGTTCGAAGATCGCGCGCAGGCTGCGTTCGAAACGCGCGCGGTCCAGAGCACCGGCCAGGTGGAACGTGCCCGGCATGTTGTACTGGATGCTGCCGCCCTGCATGCGGTCGATGAACCACAGGCGGCGCTGGGCGAAGGACAGCGGCGCTTCGCCGCCCGGCACCGCCTTCTCGATCGGCGCGAGCAGGCGCGCACCGCCGCCGGCGTCGATCAGCGCAGCAAGGCCGGCCACCGTGGGCTGGGCGAACAGATTGCGCAGTTCCAGTTCAAAGCGGAATTCCTCGCGCACGCGGCCGATCAGGCGCAGGGCGAGCAGCGAATGGCCGCCCAGTTCGAAGAAGTTGTCGCTGGCGCCGATGCGTTCGCGCTTGAGCAGCTCCTGCCACAGCGCGCACAGGCGCTGCTGGGTCGGGCCTACCGGCGCGACATGGCTGTCCTGCGACAGGCCGGCGCCGTCCGCCGCCGGCAGGCGCTTGCGGTCGATCTTGCCGTTGGCGGTCAGCGGCATTTCCTGCAGCACCACGAACGCGGCCGGCACCATGTACTCGGGCAGAGCCGCGAGCAGGCGGCCGCGACAGCGCGCGGCGATGCCCTCGGCCGCGTCCGGCCGGGCCGGATCCAGCACGAGATAGGCAACCAGCTGCTTGTCCGCCGTGCCCTCGCCCGCCGCGGCGACCAGCACGGTCGCCTCGCGCACGGCGTCCACGCCGCGCAGCTGGCTTTCGATCTCGCCCAGCTCGATGCGGTAGCCGCGGATCTTGACCTGGTCGTCCGCGCGGCCGATGAATTCCAGGTTGCCGTCGGGCAGCCAGCAGACCAGATCGCCCGTGCGGTACAGGCGCGCGCCCGCCGCGCCGAACGGATCGGCGACGAAGCGGGCCGCGGTCTCGGCGGGAAGATTCACGTAGCCCTGGGCCACGCCGGCACCGCCGATGTACAGCTCGCCGACGCAGTTGAACGGCTGCAACTGGCGCTGCGCATTCAGCACGTACAGCTGGGTGTTGCTTATGGCCTTGCCGATGGCCACGGCCGGGCGCGCGGCCAGCGCGGCCCGATCGTACGGCGCGCCCACGCTGTAGATGCTGCAGCCGACCACGGTTTCGGTGGGGCCGTACTCGTTGATGAAGGTCGCGCCGGGCAGCAGCCGGTCCTTCCACGCCAGCAGCGTGGCCGAGGCCAGCTGCTCGCCGCCGACGACGATGACCGAGCTGCCCGCATGGCGCGCCGCCGGCCGCTGGGCCAGGGCGTCCAGGTGCGCCGGCGTGATCTTGAACAGCCAGCTGTCCGCACCGAACAGATAGGCGTCCAGCGCCTGCAGCGTGGTGTCGTCGTCGGGCAGCAGCACGACGGGCCTGGCCGCGAACAGCGGCGCAAGGAAGGTCGTCAGGGTCGCGTCGAAGCACAGCGGCGAGCTGACCACGGCGCCGCGCAGGCCGGCATGCAGGTAGGTTTCCGCAGCATACGAAAGGTAGTTGTATACGCCGCCGTGGGGCACCATCACGCCCTTGGGCCGGCCGGTGGAGCCGGAGGTGTAGAGCACGTACAGCAGCTGCTCCGCGGCCGGTGCATGCGCAACGGCAGGATCGCTGTCGGGATACTCGGCCAGCCAGCCCGGCGCCAGGGCGCCATCCATGTCGAGGATGTCGAAGCCGCCCAGGCTGACATGCTCCAGCAGTCCCTGGCCGGTCAGCAGCAGTTCTATGGCCGCGTCGTTGACGATGTAATCGAGGCGGTCGCGCGGATGGCTGGGCTCCAGCGGCACATAGGCCGCACCGGCTTTCATCGCGCCGAGCACGCCGATCAGCTGTTCGGTAGAACGCTTGAGCAGCAGGCCGATGCGCGCACCGCGGCCTATGCCGATGTCGCGCAGGTAGTGCGCGAGACGGTTGGCCTTGGCGTTCAGTTCCGCATAGCTCAGTACGCGGCCGCCTTCGATCACCGCTGCCGCGTCCGGCGCCTGCGACACGCTGCGCTCGAACGCGGTGTGGACCAGTTGTTCGCAACCGGCCGCCTGCGGGCCGGCGCCCAGCGCCAGCAGGTGCTGCCGCTGCGCGGCGTCCAGCAGCGGCAGCGCCAGGATCTCGGCAGAAGGATCGTCCACCACCCCCTGCAGCAGCTGCGCGAACGAGGCCGCCAGGGCCTGGATCGTAGCCGCCTCGAACAGGTCGGAATTGAACGACCACAGTACGCGCAGCGTACCGTCGGCCTCGGTAATGCTCAGTTCCAGATCGACCTTGGCCGTGTTCACCTCATTGGGCAGCAGCGACAGCTTGAGGTCCGGCAGCTCCAGCTGGCGGTTGTCGTTGTTGTTCAGGCCAAACACGATCTGGAACAGCGGCGCATGCGCCAGGTTGCGTTCCGGCCGCAGGCGTTCCACCAGCATCTCGAACGGCACGTGCTGGTGGTCGTAGTCGCCCAGCACGGCCTGGCGGTTGCGCTGCAGGTAGTCGCTGAAGCGCGGGTTGCCGCCCAGATCGGTGCGCAGCACCAGCGAATTGATGAAGAAGCCGATCAGGGCCTCGGTGTCCTTGTGTGGCCGCCCCGCCATGGGCGTGCCCATGACCACGTCGGACTCATTGCTGTAGCGGCCGACCAGCAGCGCGAACACGGACTGCAGCAGAATGAACAAGGTCACGTCCTGCTGCTGGGCCAGCGTCCTGAGCCGGCGCGTCAGCGCCGCGTCGATCTGCTGCGCGTGGAACTTGCCGCGGAAGGTCTGCTGCAGCGGGCGCGGCCGGTCCAGTGGCAGCGCATGCACCGGCGGCAGGCCGGCCAGGCGCTGGTCCCAATAATGGAGCTGGCGCGCCAGCAGTTCGCCGCCCAGCCATTCGCGCTGCCAGATCGCATAGTCGGCGTACTGGATCGGCAGCGGCGCCAGCGGGTTTTCCGCGCCGCGGCAGAAGGCCGCGTAGAGCGTGCTGAATTCCTGCACCAGCAGCGCCAGCGACCAGCCATCGGAGGCGATATGGTGCAGGTTGAACACGACGACGGTCTCGCTGGCCGAAAGCTGCAGCAGCATCACGCGCAGCAGCAGGTCGCGGCTGAGGTCGAACGAGGTGTTGGCGTCCTCGGCAACCCGCGCGGCGATCTGCGCGTCCTGCTGCGCGCGCGGCTGGTCGCGCAGATCGACACGGCGCAGGTCCAGCGCGAAGTCCTCGCGCACCTGCTGCCAGGTCTCGCCGTCGCGCTCGTGGAATACGGTGCGCAGCGATTCGTGCCGCTGCACGATGGCGTGCAGCGCGCGCTCGAACGCGGCCTGGTCCAGGCGCCCTTCGAGGCGGAACACGTTGACCATGTTGAACTGGCTGCTGCCGCCTTCAAAGCGGTCGATGAACCACAGGCGCTGCTGCGAGAACGACAGCGGCAGCGCCGCGCCGGGTGCGCGCGGACTGATCGGCGGCAGCTTGAGTTCGCCGGCCTGCCGCGCCTGCTCCAGCCCGCGCAGGTAGGCGGCCAGTTCATCCTTGTTTTGCGCGATCTCGCGCTTCAGAGCTTCCGGAAAGCTGCCGCCCGACGCCACGTAGGCGAGACGGTCGTCCTTGAGGTAAAGGACGACGTTATGGGCCAGCGCCTCGCCGACCAGTTGTTCGACTCGGCTCATCAGAACACACCTTCTTCAATTACGTGGTTTTCTTGCAGGATTTCGCGTTTCTTTTCGGCCAGCCGGTCGCGCAGGGAGGCCGCGGCGATCTTCCCGGCGGCGCCTGCGATGGTCGGCGCCTCGAAGAAGGCACGCATGGAATATTCGCCGTCGCGCGAAGGGAACTCGTCGCGGATGCGGCTGAGCAGGCGCGTGGCCAGCAGGGAGTCGCCGCCCAGCTCGAAGAAGTTGTCGTGCACGCCGATATCGGCGACGCCGGTCAGTTCCTGCCAGATTTCCAGCAGGCGCTGCTCCGCGGCATCCCGCGGCGCGGCGCGGCCGGCCGCGGCGCCGCGGCGCGAATACAGTTGCACCGCAGGCTTTTCCGGCGCGGCGAGCGCAATCCACTTGTCCAGGCGCGGCTTGAGCGGGCCGGTGGAATTGATCAGCTGCGCGGTGTCGCTCCAGGCCAGGGCCTGCTCGAACGCGGCCACGCCCTCGGCCGCGCTCATGCTGTAGGCGTCCGCACCGCGCGCTTCCGTGCCCGCGGCGGCGAACGACCAGCCGTCCCAGCCGACGCTGAGCCAGCGTTCGTCGCCGGCCGCGTGGCGCGCCTGGGCGAATGCATCCAGATAGAGATTGGCCGCGGCATAGGCCGAGAAACCCAGACCGCCGAGCACGCCGGACAGCGAGGACATCAGCAGGCAGAAATCGACAGCACGCCCTTCCAATGCCTGCGCCAGCGCGAGCACCCCGCCGGCCTTGGGCAGGAACTGGGCCCGCACCGACTCCGGCGTGGCCTCGCTGATCGCCATGGCCGCGCCCTGCGGATTGCCGGCGCAGTGGATCACGCCGTCGATGCGGCCGAAGCGCGCCTCGGCCTGGTCCATCGCCGCCGCAATCTGCGCGGCGTCGGCGCTGTCGGCGCTGCAGTACAGCACCTGCGCGCCCGCCTGCTGCAGATCCTGCAGCTGCTGCAGCGAACGGCGCAGCCCCGCGTCAGCCGCTTCATCGGCCAGCCAGCGCGCCCAGTCCTGCGACGCCGGCAACGCGCGCCGGGACACGATAACCAGATTGGCGGCGTAGTTGCGCGCCAGGTGCAGGGCCAGCGCCTGGCCTATGCGTCCCAGTCCACCGCTGATCAGGTAGGTGCCGCCGCGGCGCAGCGACCTGGCCGGGCTGCCGTCGGCGCTGCGCGCCTCATAGGCCGGCGTCCAGCGCCGCGCGCGGCGCAGGGCCACGCTGGGCGGCGGATCGGCCAGGCACAGTTCGTCCAGCAGCTGTGCGGATGTGGCGGCGATGAGGGCATCGCCGCCGGCGCCGGCGTCGGCGCTGTCCAGGTCGATCTGGCGGCAGCGCAGGCCGGCGTATTCCTGCGGCGCGACTTTGCACAGGCCGGCGAGGATCGCCGCTTCCGGCGCGATGCGCTCGGCGCCGGTGACGCGGCAGGCATCGGCGCTGACCACGCTGCACACGGCCGGCGTAGGCTGGCGCAGCGCCGCGAGGGCACGGACGGCATGCAGCAGGCTGAAATAGCCGCACTGCAACTGCTGTTCCAGCGCGGCCGCTGCATCGTTTCCGTGCGACAGCGCCAGGCCGGCCAGGTGCACCAGTTCGTCGATGCGGCCGTGCTCGGCCGCAATCTGCGGCAGCAGCGCTTCCAGCTGTGCCGGCTGCGCGGGCGAGTAGCGATAGTCGTCGCGCGCCAGACGTTCGCAGCCTGCACCGCTGCGCACGGCCACGGCGGTCTGGCCGGCTTGGCGCAAACGGTGCAGCAGCGCCTCGCCCAGCCCGTGCTCGTCGCACAGCAGCACCCAGACCCGCGTCTCGGCGGCAAGGTCACGCCTGGCGCGGGCGCCGCCGGGCACGAGCTTCCACAGCGGAAGCTGGAACCAGTCCGCCGGCGTGCCGCGCTTGGCCTGGCGCGCCGGCGCGGAGGCCGCCGCCGGTGCGTCGATCCAGTAGCACTGGCCTTCAAACGGGTAAGCCGGCAGCGGCACGCGGCGGCGGCGTTCGCCGGCGTGGTAGGCCTTCCAGTCCAGCGTGGCACCGGCCAGCCACAGCTGGCCCAGCGCCTTGGCGAACAGACGATTGTCGTCGCCGGCGTGATCCTGCGCATGGCGCAGGCTGGCGATTACCGTCGCGCCGGCCGCCGCCGGCTGCTTGCGCAGCAGGCTGCCCAGGGCCAGGCCAGGACCGGCTTCCAGCAGCACGCGCCGGCCGGCCGCCGGCTGCGCCAGCAGCGTCTGCGCGCCCTCGGCAAAGCGCACGCATTCGCGCAGGTGGCGCAGCCAGTACTCCACGTCAGTCGCCTGCGCCGCCTCGATGAAGCGGCCGCTCAGGTTCGACACGTACGCCCGCTGCGGCGCCTGCCAGCGCACCTGGTGCAGCACGCTGCGGTATTCCGCCAGCAGCGGTTCCATCATCGCCGAGTGGAACGCATGCGAGGTCGCCAGCGGCCGGTGCGTGATGCCCTGTGCCGTCAGCGTCGTGGCCAGTTGCTCGATCGCCTGCAGCGGACCCGAAGCCACCACCGACCGCGCGCCGTTCACCGCCGCGAGGCTGCACGGCGTGCCGGCGATCAGCGAACCCAGCGTCGCTTCGTCGCAGTCGGCCGACAGCATCGCGCCCGGCGCCATCGCCTGCATCAGCTGCGCACGCCGGGCCACCAGGTGCAGCCCTTCCTCCAGCGTGAACACGCCCGCCACGCAGGCCGCCACGTATTCGCCCAGGCTGTGGCCGATCATCGCCTCGGGCTCGAGGCCGTAGCTCAGCAGGCACTGCGCCAGGCTGTATTCCAGGGCGAACAGCGCCGGCTGCGCCAGGCGCGTCTGGTTCAGCGCCTGCGCCGCCGCCGCACGGTCCGCCCCCGCCGGCGGATACACCGCCGCACGCAGGTCCAGCCCCAGCAACGGCTGCAGCAG
Source organism: Tahibacter harae (assembly GCF_024437735.1). GTDB lineage: Bacteria > Pseudomonadota > Gammaproteobacteria > Xanthomonadales > Rhodanobacteraceae > Tahibacter > Tahibacter harae. The sequence continues at coordinate 228,439 of NZ_JANFQO010000002.1, forward strand.
CTCCGCACAGCGGTCGAACTGGCGGCGGAACTCCGCTTCGCTTTCGTACAGCCCCTTGCCCATGTCCAGGTACTGCGACCCCTGGCCCGGGAACAGCAGCACCAGCGATACGCCCGCCTCCGATGCCTCGGCCGCGACCGCCTGGCCGCCGTCCTGCTGCAACTGCGCGATGGCGTCCTGCACCGAATCGGCCACCAGCGCACGCCGCTGCGCGTGGCGCGTGCGGCCCACCTGCAAGGTGTAGGCGATATCTGCCAGCGCCTGCGTCGCGCCTTCGCCCTGCAGATGCTGCAACAGGCGCGTACCCGCCGCCTCCAGCGCCGTCGGCGTCTTCGCCGACAGCAGCAGCAGGTGCACCGGCCGCTGCGTCGCCTGCGCCGGGCTCTCCGGCGCTTCCTCCAGCACCACGTGCGCATTCGTGCCGCCGATGCCGAACGAGCTCACCCCGGCGCGCCGCGGCGTCTCGCCCCGCGGCCACTCGCGCAGCTGCGTGTTGACGTAGAACGGGCTCGCCGCGAAGTCGATCTGCGGGTTCGCGTTCGCGTAGTTGATGCTCGGCGGCAGCTGGCGGTGCTTGAGCGCCTCCACCGTCTTGATCAGGCCGGCTATGCCGGCGGCGGCGTCCAGGTGGCCGAGATTGGACTTGACCGAGCCGATCGCGCAGCCGCCCGTCGGCAGCGCGCCGAAGGCCTGCTGCAGCGCGCGCAGCTCGATGGGGTCGCCCAGCACGGTGCCGGTGCCGTGGGCTTCGACGTAGCCGATGCTGGCCGCCTCCACACCCGCGGCGCGCAGCGCGCCGCGGATCGCGCGGGCCTGGCCGCCGACGCTGGGCGCGGTGAAGCCGACCTTGTCGGTGGCGTCGTTGCTCAACGCCGAACCCTTGATCACCGCATGGATGGTGTCGCCGTCGGCAATGGCGTGTTCCAGCCGCTTGAGCAATACCAGGCCGGCGCCGTGACCGCGGCGCGTGCCGCTGGCGGCGCTGTCGAACGCCCGGCAATGGCCGTCCGCCGAGAGGATGTCGCCTTCCTGGTACAGATAACCCGCCGGCTCGAACTGGGCGATGCCCGCGGCGCCGGCCAGGGCCATGCGGCACTCGCCCAGGCGCAGGCTGTTGCAGGCCTGGTGCAGCGCGACCAGCGCGGTGGAACAGGCCGTGTTCACGCTGACGCTGGGGCCGGACAGATTCAGCTTGTAGGAGAGGCGCGTCGCCGCGTAATCGCGGCTGTTGGCATGCAGCAGGCCGGCGCCGAGGCTGGCGAAACGGTCCACCTGCGGCAGCAGGTGGTTGATGAAATACAGGCTTTCGCCCGCGCCGACGAATACGCCGACCGCGCGGCTTTCGGCCGCGTTGCCGTAGCCGGCGTGATCCAGCGCCTCAGCCGCGCATTCGAGCAGGCGGCGCTGCTGCGGATCGGTGACCTCGGCCTCGCGCGGGGTGAAGCCGAAATAGGCCGCGTCGAATTCCTTGAGGCCATCCAGCACCACGCCGGCGCGCACATAGTCCGGACGCGCCAGCAGTTCCGCCGGCACGCCGGCACGGCGCAGTTCCTCCTCGCCGTAGAACTGCAGCGATTCACGGCCCGCGGCAATGTTGCGCCAGAATTCCGCCGGCGCGCGCGCATCGGGGAAACGGCAGGCACTGCCGATGATCGCGATGTCGCCGCCGGCCGGCAGCGCGGATTCCGCATCGTCCGCGGCCGCGCCTTCGCCCTGCCCTTCGCGCAGGAAGCGCACCAGCGCGGCAATGGTCGGATAGGTGAACAGGTCGACCAGCGCGACCGGCCGCTGCAGCTGCTGGCTGATGCGCTTCTGCAGCTGTATCGCGCGCAGCGAGGTGCCGCCGACATCGAAGAAATTGTCCTGTACGCCGACACGTTCCAGGCCCAGCAGCTCCTGCCAGATTGCGCACAGGCGCTGTTCCAGCACATGCCGCGGCGCGACGTATTCAGGCTGGCGCGCAGCACCGCTGCCCGCCTCGGGCAGGGCCTTGCGGTCGATCTTGCCGTTGGGCGAGAGCGGCAGCGCGGCCAGGAACACGAACTGCGCCGGCACCATGAACAGCGGCAGCTCGCGCTGCAGGAACTGGCTCAGCGGCGCGGCCGGCGTACTGCCCGCCTCGGCCGCTACCACGTAGGCAACCAGGCGACTGTCGGCGCCGGCGCCGCGCGCCACCACCACGCATTCCCTCGCCAGCCCCGAGGCCATGATCTGCGCCTCGATCTCGCCCAGCTCTATGCGCAGGCCGTTGAGCTTGACCTGATGATCGATGCGGCCGGCGAATTCCAGGTAGCCGGCATCGGTCCAGCGCGCCAGGTCGCCGGTGCGGTAGAGGCGCGCGCCGGGCCCGGCCGCGAACGGATCGGCGATGAACTTCTCGGCGCTGAGTTCCGGCTTGTTGAGATAGCCGCGGGCCAGGCCCACGCCGCCGATGTGCAGCTCGCCGAACACGCCGATGGGCACGACCTGGCCGTGTTCGTCCAGCACGTGCATCTGGATGTTCTGGATCGGATAGCCGATCGGAATGGTGTGCTCGCCGCGGCTGTCGCGGCAGTCCCAGTAGGTGACGTCGATGGCCGCTTCGGTGGGGCCGTAGAGGTTGTGCAGCTGCGCCGGGCTGCCGCTGGCGAAATGCTGCTGCACCAGGTTCTTGCCCAGCGCCTCGCCGCTGCAAAACACCTTGCGCAGGCTGCGCCGTGCGCCCCAGTCGGCCACGTCCAGCATCTGCGCCAGCATGGAGGGCACGAAATGCAGCGTGGTGATGCCGCACTCGTCGATGACCCGCTCCAGATACTGCGGATCCTTGTGGCCGTTGGGCCTGGCCATGACCAGGCGGGCGCCGACGATCAGCGGCCAGGTGAATTCCCACACCGACACGTCGAAGCTGAAAGGCGTCTTCTGCAGCACGCGGTCGTCGGCGCCGAGCGCGTATTCGCGCTGCATCCAGTCGATGCGGTTGACCAGCGCGCCATGCGGCACCATCACGCCCTTGGGCCGACCGGTGGAGCCGGAGGTGTAGATCACGTAGGCCAGGTGCTGCGGGGTCAGGCCCAGCGCGGCGCTGTCGGGGTTGTGCGCCGGCGCGGCGTCGATCTGCGCATCGGCCTGGTCCAGGCAGATCACGCGCGCGCCGCTGGCGGCGGCGGTGTCGCGCAGCCAGGACTGGGTCAGCACGATGCCGACCGCGGAATCCTGCAGCATGTAGCGCACGCGGTCGGCCGGATAGTCCGGATCGACCGGCAGGTAGGCGCCGCCGGCCTTGAGCACCGCGTAGATGGCGATCACCATTTCCAGCGAGCGTTCCAGGCACAGGCCCACCGGCTGGTCCGGGCGCACGCCCAGCGCAAGCAGGTGGTGGGCCAGCCGGTTGGCGCGCGCGTTGAGTTCGCGATAGCTCAGGCTGTGCGCCTCGTACTGCAGCGCGATCGCGTCGGGGCTGCGTTCGACCTGGGCCTCGAACAGCTGCTGCATGCACAGCGCGCCGGGGAAGTCGCGCGCGGTCTGGTTGAAACCGTACAGCGCCTGCTGCCGTTCCACTTCGGCCAGCAGCGGCAACTGCCACACCGGCCGGGCGGCGTCCTGCAGCGCGCCGTCGAGCAGCACCAGGAAATTCTCCGCCATGCGCTCGACGGTGGCGGCGCGGAACAGGTCGGTGTTGTACAGCCAGGCCAGCTGCAGTTCTTCGTCGTCCTGCTCGGCGACGATTTCCAGGTCGAAGCGCACGCGGTCGCCGGTGCCGGCCAGGGGCTGCAGCTGCAGATCCTTCAGCCCCAGCGCCTGCTGCTCGGTGTTCTGGAACGTGAACAGGATCTGGAACAGCGGACTGTGGCTGAGGCTGCGCGGCGGCTGCAACGCCTCCACCAGCATCTCGAACGGCACCTGCTGATGGGCATAGGCATCCAGGATGTCGCGCTGGTTGCGCGCCAGCAGCTGGTCGAAGCGTTCCTCGCCATCGACTTGCGTGCGCAGCACCAGGGTATTGACGAAGAAGCCGACCAGGGCTTCCAGGTCCGCATGCACGCGCCCGGCGATGGGCGCGCCGATGACGATGTCGCCGGCGTTGCTGTAGCGGCTGACGAACACCGCCAGCAGCGTGTGCAGGAATACGAACGGCGTGACGCTGTGGCGGCGGCAGGCCGCGGCGAGGCGGCGGCTGCGCTCGCCGCCGAGCGCGCGTGCGAGGCGGCGGCCGGCATGGCTCTGCCGCGGCGGGCGCGGCTGGTCCAGCGGCAGGCTGTGGCTCTGCGGAATGCCGGCGAGGCGCTGCCGCCAGTAATCCAGCTCGCGCTGCAGTGTCTCGCCCTGCAGCAGCGTGCGCTGCCAGCCGGCGTAGTCGGCGTACTGGAAACGCAGCGGCGCCAGCGCGGCGGCGGCGCCGCCGGCGTACTGCGCGTACAGCGCGGCGAATTCGCGCGTCAGCAGGCCCATGGACCAGCCATCGCAGATGATGTGGTGCACGTTGAACAGCAACGCATGTTCCTGCGCCGACAGGCGCACCAGCGCGACCGCGATCAGCGGCCCGGCGGCGAGATCGAACACCTCGCCGGCACAGGCAGCCAGCTGTACGCGCAGCGCCTGTTCCTGTTCCTCGCCGTGCAGGGCCGAGAGATCGAACTCGCGCAGCACGAGCCCGTCCGCGGCGAGCACCTGCTGCCGCGCGACGCCGTCGTGTTCGACGAAGCGCGTGCGCAGGATCTCGTGCCGTTCCACCAGGCTGTCCACCGCCGCCTGCAGCGCGGCGCGGTCCAGCCGGCCATGCGCGCGGAATGCGCTGACGATGTTGTACTGGGCGCTGCCGGCTTCGAGCCGGTCCAGCACCCACAGGCGCTGCTGGCCGTAGGACAGCGGCAGCACCGCATTGCGGTCCAGGGTCTGGAGGCCCTGCAGCAACGGCGCGGTGCGGCGCTGTTCCAGCAGGGCGGCCAGTGCTGCAATGGTCGGATGCTGGAACAGTTCGCGCAGCGCGACTTCCAGGCCCAGCTGCTGGCGGATCGCGCTGACCAGCCGCGTCGCCAGCAGCGAGTGCCCGCCGATATCGAAGAAATCGTCGCCGACACCCAGGGTCTCGCGCTTGAGCAGCGCCGACCAGATCGCGTGCAGATCGCTTTCCAGCGGCGTACGCGGCGCGACCACCGCATCGCCGGCGGCGAATTGCGGCGCCGGCAGCGCCTTGCGGTCGATCTTGCCATTGGCGGTCAGCGGCAGCGCCTGCAGGAACACGAACAGCGCCGGCACCATGTAGTCGGGCAGCACGCGGCGCAGCGCGGCCTTGGCTGCGGCGGTGCGCGCGGCCGCATCGCCGTCGGCCTCCGCGTCGCCGGCGGCGACGACATAGGCGGCCAGGCACAGGCCGGCCGGGCCGTCCTCGCGCGCCATCACCACGCATTCCCGCGCCACGCCGAGTTCGACCAGGCGGCGTTCGATCTCGCCCAGTTCGATGCGGAAGCCGTGCAGCTTGACCTGGTGATCGTTGCGGCCGAGGAACTGCAGGCTGCCGTCAGCGCGGCGGCGTACCAGGTCGCCGGTGCGGTAGAGCCGCTCGCTGGTCCGCGGCGCGGTCGCCGGGAACGGGTTGGCGATGAAACGGGTGCGGGTCAGCTCATCGGCATGCAGATAGCCGCGCGCCAGGCCGGCGCCGCCGATATACAGCTCGCCGACCGCGCCCTGCGGGCACAGCGTGCCGCCGGGCGACACTACGTAAAGGCTGGTGTTGTCCAGCGCCCGGCCTATGCCCGGCTCTTCTTCCAGTACGCCGCGGAACTCAGCCACGGTGGAATACGTGGTGTCTTCCGACGGGCCGTAGAGATTGAGCATGCGCCGGGCGCGGGTCTCGCGGAAGGTGCGGTTGACCAGTTCCTTCTTCAGCGGCTCACCAGCGACGTTCACGACATCCACGCAATCAGCCACGGCCGCGTCGTCGAGCAGCACCTTCAGCGCGCTGGGCACGGTGTTGATCAGCGTGGGACGCGGCGCCGCGGGCTGCAGCAGGTCCAGCACATTGCGCACGACCAGGATCTCGCCGCCGTCGATCAGCGGGCTCCACATCTCGAACACCGACAAGTCGAAGCACAGCGACGTGGACAGCAGCACACGGCTGCGTTCCTGCGCGCTGTAGGTACGCCGGGTCCAGTCCAGCAGCGCGGTGACCGAACGGTGTTCGATCGCCACGCCCTTGGGCCGGCCGGTGGAGCCGGAGGTGTAGATGATGTGCGAGAGATGGCGCTGGGTCAGGCCGATCTGCGCTGCGGACATGTTCTCCGCCGGCCCAGCCTGCAGGGCGGCGCGGGTCGTCTCCGCATCCAGGCAGATCACCTGCCGCCCTTCCAGCGGCAGCAGCGCGCGCAGGGCTTCTTCGGTGATAACCAGCGCGGCGCGGGAATCTTCCAGCATGTAGGCAATGCGCTCGGCCGGATAGTCCGGATCCAGCGGCACATAGGCCGCGCCGGCCTTGTGGATGGCGAGGATCGCAACCATCAGCTCGGCGCGCCGGCTCACGCACAGCGCGACCAGGTCGTCCGGCCGCAGGCCCTGTGCGCGCAGCTGCTGCGCGAGGCGGTTGGCGCGCGCATTCAGTTCGGCATAGCTGAGCGCGCCGTCGCAGTCGCGCACCGCGCTGCGCTGCGGCTGCAGCGCGGCCTGCTGCTCGAACAGCTCGAAGGCGCAGTACGGGCTGATCGGCTGCGCCGGCTCGGCCGAGTCGGCCAGGATCTGTGCGCGTTCGCGCGGCGCGAGCAGGCACAGCCCGCCCAGCGCGCGCTGCGGTTCGGCCACCACGCCGGCCAGCAGCGCGGCGAAGTTCTCGGCCATGCGCGCGACGCTGCTGTCGAGAAACAGGTCGCTGTTGTAGGTCCAGTTGATCAGGATGCGGCTGCCCGCCTCGGCGGCGATGATCTCCAGGTCGAACTTGGCCACCACCTCGTCCCACAGCAGCGGTTCCAGCTGCAGGCCCGGCAAGCGGAGTTCGCGCTCGCGGCCGCCGCCGCTTTCCAGATTGAACAGGATCTGGAACAGCGGGCCATGGGCCAGGCTGCGGCGCGGCTTCAGTTCCTCGACCAGGGCCTCGAACGGCACGTGCTGGTTGTCGTAGACGTCGAGGATGGCGCGCTTGTTCGCCAGCAGGGTTTGTTCGAAGGTTGCCGCCGGGTCGACCTGGGTGCGCAGCACCAGGGTGTTGACGAACAGGCCGATCAGGCCCTGGGTTTCCTGCTGCACGCGGCCGGCGATGGGCGTGCCCATGACGATGTCGGATTCGTTCGCGTAGCGGCTCAGCAGCACGGCCAGCGCCGTCTGCAGCAGCATGAACGGGGTTACGTCCAGCTGCTGGCACAGGCGCCGCACGGCCGCCGTGGTGTCCTCGCCGATCGCGCTGAAATGACTGCGGCCGTTGAAGCTGCCCTGGGCCGGACGCGGCTTGTCCAGCGGCAGCGAATGCACCACCGGCAGTCCCGCCAGATAGTCTTTCCAGAAGTGCAGCTGCTTTTCCAATACCTCGCCGCGCAGCCAGTCGCGCTGCCACACGGCGTAGTCGGCGTACTGCAGCGGCAGCGGATCGAGCCGGGCGGCCTGCCCTTGGGAAAAGGCCGCGTAAAGATGACTGAACTCGGCCACCAGCACGGCGAGCGAACCGCCGTCGGAGACGATGTGGTGCATGTTGAAGCACAGCACGTGCCGCGTCTCGTCCAGCCGGTACAGGCTGGCGCGCAGCAGGCTGCCGCCGGCCAGGTCGAACGGCCGCGCCGCGTCCTCGCGCAGCGCCTGCCGCACGCGCGCGTCCTGCGCGTCGGCGGGCAGCAGGCTCAGGTCGATTTCGTCCAGCGCCACCTCGGCCTGGGCCAGCACCTGCTGCCAGGGCGTGCCGCCTTCCTCCATCAGGCGCGTGCGCAGGATCTCGTGGCGCTGCACCAGCGCGGCCAGCGCCTGGCGCAGCGCGGCCCGGTCCAGCCGGCCGTGCAGGCGGTAGGCGCCCTGCATGTTGTACTGCGCCGAGGAGCCGTCGAACTGGTCGACGAACCACAGGCGCTCCTGCGCGTACGACAGCGGCGCGCGCGCCGCGCCGCCGGCGCGCGGCCGCAGCGGCGGCACCGCGGCGGCGGCGTCCGTCTGCAGGCGGCCGAGGTAGGCCACCAGTTCGTCCCGGTGGCGGCGCAGCTCTTCGCGCAGTGCGGGCGCCAGCGGCGCCGCCGTCGCCTCGAACTTGAGGCGGCCGTCTTCCACGCGCAGCAGGATGCCGGCGTCCACCGCCTGCTTGACCAGGGCACGCATCGGCATCAGATTTCTCCCGCTTCGGTGACCACCGCGGCGGCGCGCAGGCGGCTCATGTCCGCGGCGATCTGCTGCGAGTCCTCGCGCTCGACGATCAGCGCGGCCAGCGCGGCGACCGTGGAATGCTCGAACAGGGCCTTGAGCGAAAGTTCCTGCGTGCCCTGTGGAATGCGGCTGCGGATGGTCGCAAGCAGGCGCGTTATCAGCAGCGAATCGCCGCCGAGGTCGAAGAAGCTGTCATTGATGCCGACCTGCTCCAGACCGAGCAGTTCCTGCCAGATCTCCGCCAGTACGGTTTCCGTCGGCGTGCGCGGTGCGGCATAGGCCGCGGCGAGCTGCGGCCGTGCCTGGGCCGGGCCGGCCGCGCGCGCCGCGGGCGCGGCCGGCGGCTGGTACGCCAGCAAGGCTTCGGGGCTGCGCGTGGCGATCAGCCACTGCGCCAGCGGATGCGCCAGCGCGCGGCTGAAGGCCTGCACGCCTTCGGCGTTGCTGATGGCCGACTGCAGGTACTGCTCGCGCTGGGCGCGCAGGTAGTCGGGGATGTCGGTATCGGCGGCGAGGCCAGCTTCCTTCCAGGCGTCCCAGTTCAGGCTGATGTAGCGCGTTGCGCCCTGCGCATCGCGCTGGGCGGCGTAGGCATCCTGGAAGGCGTTGGCGGCGCAGTAGTCGTACTGGCCGAAGGCGCCGACCAGCGCGTTCATGGACGAGCACAGCACGAAGAAGTCCAGCGTTTCGCCGGCCAGCGCCGCGTCCAGTACGACCGTACCGGCGATCTTGGGCCGCGTCACCGTATCGACGAAGGCGCGCGTCTTGGCCGCGATCACGCCGCCGCCGGCAACGCCAGCCGCGTGGATCACCCCGTGGATCGAACCGAAGCGCTGCCGCGCGGCGGCGACTGCGACGGCAAGCTGGCCGGCGTCGGCCACATCGGCCGCGAGCGCCAGCACTTCGCCGCCGTGCGCCTCGATCCGCTGCAGCGCGCGCAGGCGCCGCGCGCCTGCATCGTCGCGCGCCAGCAGCGCTTCCCACTCGCTGCGCGGCGGCAGCGGCGTGCGGCCCAGCAGCACCAGCCGCGCCTGCACCGTCGCGGCCAGGTGTTCGGCCAGGGCCAGGCCCATGCCGCCCAGCCCGCCGCTGATCAGGTAGACCCCGCGCGGGCGCAGCAGCGCGGGCACGGCATCGTCTCCGCCCAGGGCCACGGCCTCGAAACGCCGGCACCAGCGCTGGCTGCCGCGGTAGGCGATCACCACCTCGTCAACCGGCGCCAGCACTTCGCCGGCAACGGTCGCGGCCTGGGCGCTGCGCGCGGCGGTGCTCGCGGCGACACGCACATCGATGCAGCGGCAGCCGACGGCGGGGAATTCCTGCGCGATCACGCGGCAGACGCCGCTCAGCACCGCATGTTCGGGACGGATCACATCGTCCTCGGCGACGCGGGCCAGGCCGCTGCCGAGCAGGCTCAGGCGCAGCGGCTGCGCCGCGGCGGCATCGTTGAGCGCCTGACACAGGAACAGCACGCTGTACAGGCTGCGCTCCAGCGCGGCGGGCATGAACGGCGCGTCCGCGTCGGCGGCCTGCAGCGCGAAGGCATGCACCACGGTGTCGACCGTGCGGCCCGCCTGGCGCAGATCGGCGAACAGGCGCTGGTAATGCGCCGGCTCGGCAATGTCGATGGTCGCCTCGTGCGCGCCGCAGGCATAGGCCCGGCCGGAACGCACGCGCACGACCTGGCCGGCGCGCTCGCCCAGCGCGGCCAGCAGCGCATCGTTGAATTCGCCGTCGTCGGCGAACACCAGGCAGCAGGCGGTCGGCACTGCGCTGCGGCGCAGTCCGGCCGGCGCCGCCAGGCGCCAGGACGGCATATGGAACCAGTCGCCGGGTTCGCGTCGCGCCAGCGACGGCGCCGCCGCGGCGCGCGCGCTGCGGTCTTCCTCGATCCAGTAGCGCTGGCCTTCAAACGGGTAAGCCGGCAGCGGCACGCGGCGGCGGCGTTCGCCGGCGTGATAGGCCTTCCAGTCCAGCGTGGCACCGGCCAGCCACAGCTGGCCCAGCGCCTTGGCGAACAGGCGGTTGTCGTCGCCGGCGTGATCCTGCGCATGGCGCAGGCTGGCGATTACCGTCGCGCCGGCCGCCGCCGGCTGCTTGCGCAGCAGGCTGCCCAGGGCCAGGCCAGGGCCGGCTTCCAGCAGCACGCGCCGGCCGGCCGCCGGCTGCGCCAGCAACGTCTGCGCGCCGTCGGCAAAGCGCACGCATTCGCGCAGGTGGCGCAGCCAGTACTCCACGTCGGTCGCCTGCGCCGCCTCGATGAAGCGGCCGCTCAGGTTCGACACGTACGCCCGCTGCGGCGCCTGCCAGCGCACCTGGTGCAGCACGCTGCGGTATTCCGCCAGCAGCGGTTCCATCATCGCCGAGTGGAACGCATGCGAGGTCGCCAGCGGCCGGTGCGTGATGCCCTGTGCCGTCAGCGTCGTGGCCAGTTGCTCGATCGCCTGCAGCGGACCCGAAGCCACCACCGACCGCGCGCCGTTCACCGCCGCGAGGCTGCACGGCGTGCCGGCGATCAGCGAACCCAGCGTCGCTTCGTCGCAGTCGGCCGACAGCATCGCGCCCGGCGCCATCGCCTGCATCAGCTGCGCACGCCGGGCCACCAGGTGCAGCCCTTCCTCCAGCGTGAACACGCCCGCCACGCAGGCCGCCACGTATTCGCCCAGGCTGTGACCGATCATCGCCTCAGGCTCGAGGCCGTAGCTCAGCAGGCACTGCGCCAGGCTGTATTCCAGGGCGAACAGCGCCGGCTGCGCCAGGCGCGTCTGGTTCAGCGCCTGCGCCGCCGCAGCACGGTCCGCCCCCGCCGGCGGATACACCGCCGCACGCAGGTCCAGCCCCAGCAACGGCTGCAGCAGCTCCGCACAGCGGTCGAACTGGCGGCGGAACTCCGCTTCGCTTTCGTACAGCCCCTTGCCCATGTCCAGGTACTGCGACCCCTGGCCCGGGAACAGCAGCACCAGCGACACGCCCGCCTCCGATGCCTCGGCCGCGACCGCCTGGCCGCCGTCCTGCTGCAGCTGCGCGATGGCGTCCTGCACCGAATCGGCCACCAGCGCACGCCGCTGCGCGTGGCGCGTGCGGCCCACCTGCAAGGTGTAGGCGATATCTGCCAGCGTCTGCGTCGCGCCTTCGCCCTGCAGATGCTGCAACAGGCGCGCACCCGCCGCCTCCAGCGCCGTCGGCGTCTTCGCCGACAGCAGCAGCAGGTGCACCGGCCGCTGCGTCGCCTGCACCGGGCTCTCCGGCGCTTCCTCCAGCACCACGTGCGCATTCGTGCCGCCGATGCCGAACGAACTCACCCCGGCACGCCGCGGCGTCTCGCCCCGCGGCCACTCGCGCAGCTGCGTGTTGACGTAGAACGGGCTCGCCGCGAAGTCGATCTGCGGGTTCGCGTTCGCGTAGTTGATGCTCGGCGGCAGCTGGCGGTGCTTGAGCGCCTCCACCGTCTTGATCAGGCCGGCTATGCCGGCGGCGGCGTCCAGGTGGCCTATGTTCGGCTTGACCGAGGTGATCGCGCAGAACTGCCTGCGGCGCGTATAGGTGCGGAACACCTGGCTCAGCGCATCGATCTCGACCGGGTCGCCCAGCGCGGTGCCGGTGCCGTGGGCTTCCACATAGGAAATCGTATCGGCGGAAACATCCGCGCAGACCAGGGCCTCGGCGATCACGTCCATCTGGCCGGTCACGCTGGGCGCGGCGAAATTCATCTTGTCGCTGCCGTCGTTGTTGATCGCGCTGCCCTTGATCACGGCATGGATGGTGTCGCCGTCGGCGATCGCGTCGGCCAGGCGCTTGAGCAGCACCAGGCCGACGCCGTCGCCGAAGAGCGTGCCGTTGGCGCGCGCATCGAAGGCGTAGCAGTGGCCGTCGGCGGACAGGATGCCGCCTTCCTGGTGCCGGTAGCCGTGGTTGTACGGGAATATCGCCGAGCCGCCGGCAATGGCCAGGTCGCAGTCGTATGCCAGCAGCCCGCGGCAGGCCTGGTGCACCGCGACCAGCGAAGTCGAGCAGGCCGTGTTGATGTTGACGCTGGGGCCGGTGAGGTTGAGGCGGTAGGAAAGATAGGTGCTGAGGAAATCCTTGCCGTTGGCCAGCAGCGCGGCCATGTCGACCGCGTCGCCCAGCGGCTTGTCCTTGCCGGCGAGCTGGTTCATCTGCGCCAGCAGGCTGGAAAACGGATAGGTGCTGTTGGAGGCGCCGACATAGACGCCGACGATCTCCTCGCGCGTGGCGCCGTCGGCATAGCCGGCGTGCTCCAGCACTTCCTGCGCGCAGGTCAGCAGCAGGCGGCGCTGCGGATCCATGTACATGGCTTCGTTCGGCGCGACGCCGAAATAGGCAGCGTCGAAACGGTCGGCGTCGGCGACGCGGCTGACCATGGGCACGTAGGCCGGGTCGCGCGCGCTGTCGGCGCTGACGCCGGCGTCGAGCAATTCCTGTTCCGACAGGCGGCGAATCGAACACATGCCGCCGGCGATATTGCGCCAGTAGCCGGCGCTGTCCACCGCGTCCGGATAGCGGCAGGCCATGCCGACGATGGCGAGTTCGTTTTCGTGTTCCTTCGCGTTGTTCATGCTCGACTCGTGAATTCGTGGTCAGCGCGGCGCGCTGCGTGGGGTTCGGTGCGGCGGCCGGCGGCCGCGGAGCAGCGGTTCAGGCGGATTCCTCCGCCGCCGCGCGGCTGCGTCCGCGGCGCCGCTCCATGCGTTTGCTGACGATGCCGGCGGCGACGGCCGCGCCGTCGTCCTTGTCCAGGAAGCGCGCCAGCTCCTCGATTGCCGGGTACTGGAACAGGCTGGCCACGGCCACGCCGCTGTTCACACTGGAACGGATGGCTTTGTGTACCTGTACCAGCATGACCGAGTCGCCGCCCAGCTCGAAGAAGTTGTCGCGTATGCCGATCTGTTCTATGCCCAGCACGTCCTGCCAGATCGCCGCCAGGCGCTGTTCGGTCGCGCTGCGCGGCGCGACGAAGCTGCTCTGCACCGCCGGGCGCGCATGCAGGCTGCGTGTGCGCGGCGCCTGCGGCGCGGGGTGCAGCCACTGCGCGATGCGCGCCTGCAGCGCGGTGGTGGAGTTGACCAGCTGGGCCTCGCGTCCCAGGCGCAGGGCGAGGTCGAAGGCCTCTACGCCTTCGGCCTCGGACATGCCGGCGCGTTCGGCCGTGGCGTCGCTGCGCGCGCCGAACAGCCAGCCGTCCCAGTTCACCGCCAGCCAGCGCGGCTCGCCGGCGTTGTGGCAGGCCTGGGCGACGGCATCCAGATAGCTGTTGGCCGCGGCATAGGCACCGAAGCCCAGGCCGCCCAGCACCGCCGACAGCGAGGACATCAGCAGGCAGAAGTCGTAGTCGCGCGTGGCGAGCAGCTGCTGCAGCACCCGCGTTCCGTCGACCTTGGCGCGGAAATGCGCGGCGCCGTCGGCCGGCATGATGGCATCGACCGGCTGCAGCGAATCGTGCACCTTGCCGGCAGCGTGGATCACGCCGGCAATGGGCCCGAGTGCGCTTTCGGCCTGCGCGAAGGCAGCCTGCATCTGCGCCGCGTCGGCGACATCGGCGCTGCAGACCAGCACCTTGCAGCCGCTGTCGCGGATTCCGCGCAGACGCTGCACGCGCGCGAAGGTGCCGGCATCCAGCGCAGCGGCGTCGGCCGTGTCCCACTGCGACGGCGGCAGGAAAGCGCTGCGCGTGATCAGCAGCAGGCCGGCGGCGCCCTGCCCGGCCAGGTGTCCGGCCAGCAGCAGGCCGATGTTGCCCAGGCCGCCGGTGATGACGTAGACGCCGTCCGGACGGATGCGCAGGGCCGCCGCGTCCGCCTGCGGCCGGCGCGGCTGGTAATCCAGGCCCCAGCGCCGGGCACCGCGCAGTGCCAGTTGCAGCGGACGCGCCTCGCTGCAGGCCTCGGCCAGCAGCTGGGCCGCAAGGCGCTCGCCGTCCGCGGCGCGCGCACCGGCATCGATGTGGCGCAGGCGGACCTGCGGCAGTTCCTGCGGAATCACCTTGGCCAGGCCCAGGCTGGTCGCCGCGGCCGCATCGACGGCTTCATCGCCGCTGGCACTGACCGCCTCGCGCGTGACCAGGTCAATCGCGATCGGCACCTCGGCGCAAACCGCGGCAAGCTGGCGCGCGAGGAACAGCAGGCTGTACAGGCCTTGCGCCTGCCTCTGTGCAAACCGCTCCGGCATGTCGCCGGTCACAGGCTCCAGGCTGCCCAGGTGCAGCACCTGCAGCGGACGCGGTCCCTCGGCGGCAACGGCGGCGGCAAGCGCGGCGTAGTCGGCTTCGCTGGCCGGATCCAGCGCGAAGCAGCGCGCGGCAATGTGGCGGAAAGCAGCGGCGGGCGTGACGGCGATCACCTCGCGGCCCTGGGCCCGCAAGTGCGCGCAGAGCGCCGCGCCCAGCCCCTGGGCGTCGCCGAACACCAGCCACAGCCGGCGGTCGTCCGCGCTGTGCGCGGGCGGCGCCGGCAGCGGCGGCAGCGGCTGCCAGACCGGCGCGTGGAACCAGTCGCGCGGCGCGGCGACCCGGCCGCTCTGCAGCGGCGCGGCCAGCACGTCGCTGGCGCGTTCGATCCAGAAGCGCTGGCGCTGGAACGGATACGTCGGCAGCGGCACGCGGCGGCGCGTGCCGTCGCCGTGCAGCGCGGCCCAGTCCAGGCCGACGCCGGCCAGCCACAACTGGCCCAGCGCCTTGCACAGGGTGTGCGTGTCGCTCTGCGTCTCCTGCGCATGGCGCAGCGTGGTCACCACGCTGCGCGGCGCGATCGCCGCGTGCTTGCGCAGCAGGCCGGCCAGGGTCGGGCCCGGGCCGATCTCCAGATAGACGCGGTTGCCGCGCAGCCGGACCGTATCGGCGGCCAGGCAGTCCACGCCGGCGGCGAAACGCACCGTGCCGCGCATATGCCGCACCCAGTAGTCCGGATCGACTGCGTCCTCGGCACGGATGTAGTCGCCGCTGACATTGGACAGATAAGGCCGCGCCGGTGCGGAAAGGACGATACCGTCGAAGATGCCGCGGAAAGCGCCGGCCACTTCGTCCATCAGCGACGAATGGAAAGCCTGCGCCGTGTGCACCGCGCGCGCGGCGATGCCGCGCTGCTGCAGCTGCGCGGCCAGCGCCTCGATGGCGCCGGCGGGGCCCGAGGCAACGCAATCGCGCGCGCTGTTGACCGCGGCCAGGCAGCAGCCGCCCGCGGCCAGCAACGGCGCGGCCTCCTGCTCGCCCAGGCTGATCGCCAGCATGCGGCCGGCCGGAGCCTGCTGCATCAGGCGGCCGCGGCGGGCGACCACGCGCAGCGCGTCGTCGAGGCTGAACACGCCCGCCACGCAGGCGGCGACGTATTCGCCCAGGCTGTGGCCGATCATCGCCGCGGGTTCCACGCCGCGCGCCAGCAGCAGCGTGGCCAGCGCGTATTCGAGTACGAACAGCGCCGGCTGGGCGATGTCGGTGCGGGCGAGCTGCGCCTGGGCCGCGGCACGCGCGGCTTCGTCGTCGGCGGGCAGCAGCACCGCGCGCAGGTCCAGCGCGAACTCGGCCTGCAGCAACGCCGCGCAGTGGTCGACCACGGCGGCGAAGCCGGGCTCGCTGCGATACAGGTCCTGCCCCATGCCCAGGTACTGCGCGCCCTGGCCGGTGAACAGAAACACGACCGAAGCGCTTTCCCCCTCGGCACAGTGCGCCTGCAAGGCAGGAGCGCCCTGCTCCAGCGCAGCCAGCGCTTCAGCCGCGGATGCGGCGACCACGGCGCGGCGGAACGGATGCGCGCTGCGGCCGCGCTGCAAGGTATAGGCGACATCGGCCAGCGCCGCGGCGCCGGGCTGCCGCAGGTAGTCGCGCAGGTTGGCCGCAGCCTGTTCCAGCGCGGCTTCGCTCTTGGCCGAGAGCAGCAGCAGCTGGCTTCCGCGCGGCGAATCCGCCGCCGCCGCCGCGGGCGCCTGTTCCAGCACCACGTGCGCATTCGTGCCGCCGATGCCGAACGAACTCACGCCGGCGCGGCGCGGACCGTCCACCGCCGGCCAGTCGCGCAGCGCGGCATTGACGTAGAACGGGCTCTGTTCGAAATCGATCTTCGGATTCGGCGTATGGAAATTGATGCTCGGCGGCAGCTGCGCGTGCTTGAGCGCGAGCACGGCCTTGATCAACCCGGCCACGCCGGCGGCGGCGTCGAGATGGCCGATGTTGGGCTTGAGCGAACCCAGGCCGATCGAATTGCGCGGCGCGCCGGCAAAGGCGCGCGTCAGCGCCTTGATCTCGATGGGGTCGCCCAGCTCGGTCGCCGTGCCGTGTGTCTCTATGTACTGGATGGAATCGGCGCTGACCCCGGCGTTGCGCTGCGCGTCGCGGATGACCTGGGCCTGACCTGGCACGCTGGGCGCGGTATAGCCGACCTTGCCCGCGCCGTCGTTGTTGACCGCCGAACCCTTGATAACGGCATGGATGGTGTCGCCGTCGGCGAGCGCGCGCTGCAGGCGCTTGAGCACGACCAGGCCGGCGCCGCTGCCGGCGCGCGTGCCGCGGGCGGCGGCATCGAAGGTGCGGCAGTGGCCGTCCGGCGAGGCGATGCTGCCTTCCTGGAACAGATAGCCGTTCGGCCCGAGCTGGGCGATGGCGGCGCCGCCGGCCAGGGCCAGCTCGCATTCGTTGTTGCGCAAGCTGGTGCAGGCCTGGTGTACGGCCACCAGCGAGGTCGAGCAGGCGGTGCCGACGTTGATGCTGGGTCCGCCGAGATTGAGTCGGTAGGACAGGCGCGTGGCGGCGTAGTCGGGCCGGTTGCCGTACAGCGCGGCCAGCCGGCGCGGCTCGATCAGCGCCGGCTGCGGCAGCAGATGTTCAAACAGGTAGCGGCTCTCGCCCACGCCGACATAGACGGCGACCGCGCGGCGCTCGGCTTCGTCGCCGTAGCCGGCATGTTCCAGCGCTTCCACCGCGCATTCGAACAGCAGGCGCTGCTGCGGATCCATGACTTCGGCTTCGCGCGGGGTGAAGCCGAAATAGGCGGCATCGAAGTCGGTCAGGCCCGGCAGCACCACGCCCGATTTGACGTAGGCCGGATCCTGCAGCAGCGCTTCGCCGACGCCGGCCTTGCGCAGTTCGTCGTCGGAGAACACGGTCAGCGACTCGACGCCGTCGCGGAGGTTGCCCCAGAACGCATCGACGCCGGCCGCATCCGGGAAGCGCCCGGCCATGCCGATCACGGCGATGGCGTCGTTCTGGGCGGCGGCGCGGTCCGCGTCAGCTTCCGGCGCCGCCGGTTCCGCGTCGCCCGCGCGCAGGAAGCGCGCGAGATCGGCGATGGTTGGATAGGTGAAGATATCGGTGACCGACACCTCCTGGCCGAGCCGGGCCGCGATCTCCTGCTGCAACAGGATGCTGTGCAGCGAACTGCCGCCGACGTCGAAGAAATTGTCGTGAATGCCGACCTGGGGCAGCGACAGCACGCCGCACCAGATTTCGCACAGCTGCGCTTCCAGCGCATGCGCCGGCGCCGTGTAGGCTGGTTTCGCCGCCGCGGCGGCCACCGCCGGCGCAGGCAATTCGCCGGCGCGGATACGGCCATCCGCATCGCGCGGCAGTGCGGGCAGGACGACCAGCGCCCGCGGCAGCAGGTAATCGGGAATGCGTGTCTTGAGGTGTTCGCGGCAGCGCGCGGCCAGGGCGGCGCTGTCGTCCGTCGTCGCGGCCACGTAGGCGACGAGGGCCTGGGCCTGCGGCGTTTCCACCCCGGCACGTACTGTCACATGCGCATCGCCGACGCCGTCGACTTCGCCCAGCGCCGCGGCGATACGCGCGGTATCCACGGCCATGCCGTTGAGGCGCGGCCAGGCGTCGGCGGCGAAGGTCTCGATGGCGCCGGTGCGGCGCAGGCGGCCGTGCAGGCCGCTTTCGCGCAGGCCGTGGCCGCGCAGATCGGCACCGGCAACGGCACCGGCCAGCAGCGCGGACCAGTCTGCCGCCGCGGCAACCTCGTATAGCACGCCGCTGACCGCGAACGGCTGCAGCCGGCCCTGCTCATCCAGCACGATCCGGCCGCTGGCGCGGCTGTGGGCCAGGATCTGCGCGCAAGCCGCCGCATCGAGCAGCGGCAGGCTCAGCGCCGCGCGGGTGGGATCGGCGGCGATCTCGCGCAGCAGCGTGGCATAGCCCGCGGCCAGACATTCGATGCTCGCCGCGTCGAACAGGCTGCTGGCGAACACCCAGGTCAGATGCAGCCCGTCGCTGCGCTCGGCCGCCATCACGCCAAGGTCGAACTTGGTGTTCTGCGCGTCGTTGGCCAGTTCCTCGATGGACAGGCCGGGCAGCTCCAGCGCGCCGACTTCGTAATTCTGCAGCGCGAACATCAGCTGGAACAGCGGCGTGTGGCTGAGGCTGCGCTCCGGGTTCAGCGCCTCGACCAGCAGCTCGAACGGCAGCTGCTGATGCTCGTAGGCGCGCAGCGCAGCAGTGCGGCCCTGGTCGAGCAGGCGCTCCACGCTCATATCCGCATCCAGGCGCGTGCGCAGGACCAGGGTGTTGATGAAGCAGCCGATGAGGTCTTCGGTCGCGGCGGATACGCGGCCGGCCACCGGTGTGCCGATGGCGATGTCGCGCTCGCCGCTCCAGCGCGCGACCAGCAACGCGAAGGCGGACTGCAGCAGCATGAACAGGCTGGCATTGCGCCGCGCGGCGAGCTGCCGCAGGGCTTCCAGCAGCGGCGCATCCAGCTGCTGGCGCACGACGCCGCCCTCGGCGCTGAGCGCGAGCGGGCGCGGCCGGTCCAGCGGCAGGCCGTGCAGCACCGGCAGGCCGCGCAGGCAGTCGCGCCAGAATTCGACATCGCGCGCGCTGCGCTCGCCCTTGCAGTGCTCGCGCTGCCACACGGCGAAGTCGGCGTACTGGATCGGCAGCGGCGCCAGCGGGTTGTCGCGGTGGGCGCTGAACGCCTGGTACAGCGCGATGAATTCCTTCACCAGCACGCCCAGCGACCAGCCGTCGGCGGCGATATGGTGCAGGGTCAGCAGCAGTATGTGGTGGTCGGCTGCCAGCCGCAGCAGCGTGGCACGCAGCATGCGGTCCGCGGCCAGGTCGAAGGGCTGCGTCGCCTCGGCGCGCATGCGCCGGGCGATCTCGGCATCCGCATCGGCATGCGCGGACAGATCGGCGTCTTCCAGCGCCACCGGCCCGGCCGGCTGTATCACCTGCACGCCGCCGGCGGCGGACTTGCGGTAGGTGGTGCGCAGGATGGCGTGGCGCTGCACGATGTTATCCAGCGTGCGCTGCAGCGCCGCGGCGTCCAGGCGGCCGCGCAGACGCAGCGCCATCGGCATGTTGTAGCTGGCCGCCGCGCTCTGGAAATGGTCCAGGAACCACAGGCGCTGCTGCGCGAAGGAAAGGACATAGTCCTGCGCCGGCGGCGCCGGTGCGATCTCCAGCGTGCCGGCCGCCGCCGGCGCCGCGGCGCTGAGCAGCGCGATCAGGCCGTCCTTGTGCGCGCGGATCTGCGCGGCGATATCCGCCGTGATCGCGCCGGGTTCGCTGCGCGTGCGCAGCTTTCCTTCTTCCACGTAGACATGGATGCCGCGGGCGGCAAGAGCGAGCAGAAGTTCTTTTTGCGAGGACATCACCATTCCATTTCTTCCTGCAGAGCCGCGTCCTGCGGCGATGGCGCGTGCTGTTGCGCGTGGAGCAGATTCAGATAATCGATGTGCAAGGCCAGACCGCGGGCGGTGCGCTGCTCGAAGACGTCCTTCAGGCTCAGGCTGCAGCCCAGGCGCTGGTTGAGCAGGGTCACCAGCCGCGCGCCGAGCAGCGAATGGCCGCCCAGGGCGAAGAAATCGCCTTCGACGCTGACCGGCTCGCTGCGCAGCAGCTCGGCCAGCACGGCGGCCACGGCGTGTTCGGTCGCGCTGGCCGGGGCAACATAGGCGGCGGCCGTCGCGGCCGGTGCGACCAGGGCCTTGCGGTCGACCTTGCCGTTGGGCGTCAGCGGCAATTCGTCCAGCACCACGAACAGCGTGGGGATCATGTACTCGGGCAGCTGCCGGGCCAGTTCGCGGCGCAGGCGCGCGGCAAGGTCTGTTTCGTCGCGACCGGCAGCGCTCACGACGTAGCCGACCAGGCGGCGTTCGTCGCCCTCGCCGTCGCCGGCGACGACGGCCTGCGCAATGCCGTCGAGCTGCAACAACTGCTGTTCGATCTCGCCCAGCTCGATGCGGAAGCCGCGGATCTTGACCTGGCCGTCGCTGCGGCCCAGGCAGACCAGTTCGCCGTCGGCGGTCCAGTAGCCCAGGTCGCCGCTGCGGTAGCAGCGTGCGCCGTCCAGCGCCGGCACGGCGACGAAGCGCTCGCGCGTGAGTTCGTCGCGGCCGAGATAGCCGCGCGCGACCGCGGCGCCGCCTATAGCGATCTCGCCGACGGCGCCCAGCGGCTGCAGCGCGCCGTGTGCGTTGAGCACATGCAGCTGCGCATGCGCGAGCGGCGCGCCTATGCGCACAGGCTGCGCGCCGGCGCCGACCCGGGCGCAGGACGCCCACACCGTCGCCTCGGTCGGGCCGTACATGTTCCACAAGGCCGCCACGCGCGGCAGCAGCTGGTCAGCCAGGGCGCGGTCCAGCGCCTCGCCGCCGCAGAGCACGGTGAGTTCCGCCTCGCCCTGCCAGTCCGCCGCCAGCAGCAGGCGCCAGGTCGCCGGCGTGGCCTGCATCACACGAATGCGGTGCTGGCGCAGCAGCGCGGCAAGGCGCGCGCCGTCGGCCGCGTCCTCGCGCGTGCACAGCACCACGCTGCCGCCGCTGACCAGCGGCAGGAACAGTTCCAGCACATGGATATCGAAGCTGACCGGCGTCACTGCGAGCAGGGAGTCGCCGGCGCCGAAACCCGGCACCGCGCGCACCGCGCGCAGGAAGGCCGCCATGCTCGCGTGCTCGATCTGCACGCCCTTGGGCAGGCCGGTGGAGCCGGAGGTGTAGATCACATAGGCCAGGTCCTGCGGCGCCGGCGCAGCCGCGCGGTCGACAGCAGGCTGCGCGGCCAGCGTTTCCTGTGCGCCGGCGGCGTCCAGGCACAGCAGCTCCAGGTCCTGCGACGGCAACAGCGGCAGCTGTGCGCGCGCCGTGATCGCATGGCGCGCGCCCGAGTCCTGCAGCATGTGCTGCAGGCGCGCAGGCGGATAGTGCGGATCCAGCGGCAGGTAGGCGGCTCCCGCCTTGAGCACGCCCAGCAGCGCAGCGACCAGATCGGCGGAGCGCTCCAGGCAGACCGCGACCAGGCTTTCCGCGCCGGCGCCCTGCGCCGCCAGCCAGTGCGCGATGCGGTTGGCGCGCGCGTTCAGCGCGGCGTAGCTCAGCGTCTCGTCCTGGAAAACCAGGGCCGTCCGCTCCGGCGCGGCCGCGGCCTGGGCCTCGAAGCAGCGCACTACCGAGGCGCCGTCGTCCGCCGCCGGCACCGCACCGCGGCCCCACTGCAGCAGTTGGCGGCGCTCGTCGGTATCCAGGCAATCCAACTGCGCCAGCGGCGTGTGCGGCGCCGCCAGCACGGCCTGCAGCAGGCGTTCGAAGTTTGCCGCCAGGCGGCGTATCGTCGCCGCCTCGAACAGGTCGCTGGCGTATTCCCAGGACAGGCGCAGGCCCTCGCCGGTTTCCTTGGCGACCAGGGTCAAGTCGTACTTGGTGCTACGCACCTGCGGCTCCAGCGCGCGCGCCGTGAGGCCGGGCAGCTCGAATTCGCCGGTCTGGTTGTTCTGGAACACCAGTGCGACCTGGAACAGCGGGGCATGCGCGAGGCTGCGCGGCGGCTGCGCGTGCTCCACCAGCACCTCGAACGGCAGCTGCTGCTGCGCCATCGCATCGATGAAGCGCTGCCGCACCTGGGCCAGCAGGCCGTCGAAATCCAGTTCGTCTGCCACGTCGCAACGCAGCACCAGCACGTTGATGAAGCAGCCGATCAGCGCGGCGATGCCCGGATGCTCGCGGTTGGCCACCGGCGTGCCGAACACGATGTCGCGGCTGCCGGAGTGGCGCGCCAGCAGTGCGGCGAAGGCCGCCTGCAGCAGCATGAACAGCGTGGCGTTGCCGCGCCGGGCCAGCGCCTGCAGGCGGCCGGTCAGCGCCTTGTCCAGGCTGCTTTCCACGGCCGCGCCGCGGAAGGAGAACACCGGCGGCCGCGGATGGTCGGTGCGCAGCGCATGCAGCGGCGGCACGCCGCGCAGGTGCGCCAGCCAGTAGTCGAGCTGGCCCTGCAATGCCGCACCGGCCAGCACCTCGCGCTGCCACTCGGCATAGTCGGCATAGTGCAGCGGCAGTGCGTCCAGCGGCTCGGCCTCGCCGCGCACGGCGGCGCTGTAAAGGTGGTTGAGTTCCGCGATCAGCAGGCCTATGGACCAGCCATCGGAAGCAATGTGGTGCATGTTGACCAGCAGTACATGCCGGTCGGGCGCCAGCCTGAGCAGGCTGGCGCGCAGCAGCAGATCGTGGCGCAGGTCGAACACATGGGCGGCCTCGGCCTCGATCCGCGCGGCCAGCTCCTGCTCGCGTTGCGCCGGCGCGAGCGCGGCCAGGTGATCGACACGCTCCAGCACGAAGCGTGCGGCATCGCCGGCCTGCTGGTACGGCGCGCTGCCGTCGTCGAAGAAATTCGTGCGCAGCGCGGCATGCCGCTGCACGATGCGGCGGATCGCCGCTTCGAGCAGGTCGGCACGGCAGTCGCCGCGCAGCTCGATCGCGAACGGCAGGTTGTAGTGGCTGCTGCCGCCGCCCAGGCGGTCCAGCGCCCAGAGCCGCTCCTGGGCGAAGGAAAGCCGCGCGCGCTCCAGCCCCAGCGCACGCAGCGGCGGCGTCGCGGCGGCACTGGCGTCCTCGTCCTGCAGCGCGGCCAGGTGCTGTTCGATCGCGCCCTTGTGGGCGCGGATCGCCGCCTTCAGCGCCTCGGGGAATTCGCCCTTGCGCGCCTTGAAGGCGAGCCTGCCATCCTGCAGGTAGAGCGCGACGCCGGCTTCCAGCGCCTGCGCGACCAGACTGCGCGCATCCATCACAGCAGCCCCTCTTCCACTTCTGCCTGCGCGTCGTCGAGCTGGCGCAGGGCTTGCTGCAGCGAACGCTGCTGCAGCAGGGCCGAAACCTGGGCCGCCACGGCCTGCACAGTCGGGTTCTCGAAGAAGCTGCGGATGCGGAACTGCTCGCCCAGGCCATAGTGGTTGCGGATCAGGCCGACCGCGCGCGAGGCCAGCAGCGAATCACCGCCGATCTCGAAGAAATTGTCCTCGGCGCCGACCTGCGGCAGCGACAGCAGCTGCTGCCACATCGTGCATACCGCGCTCTCGACCGCGTCGGCCGGCGCGCGGTATTCGCGCCGGGCCTCGCGCTGCAACTCCACCGCCGGCAGCGCCTTGCGGTCGACCTTGCCGTTGGCCGACAGCGGCACCGCGTCGATCAGTACGAAGGCCGCCGGCATCATGTAGGCCGGCAGGCGCTCGCGCAGCAGCTGCTGCACCTCGGCGCTGAGCGCATCCAGGGCGGCGCGATCGGCGCGCAGTTGCTGCTGGCGCGCGGCATCGCGCAGCTGCACATAGGCGACCAGCTGCCGGCGGTTGCGCTCGCCCACGGCGGCGGCAATGGCGGTGCGGATCTCCGGGTGGGCCAGCATCGCCGTCTCGATGTCGCCCAGTTCGATGCGATAGCCGTTGACCTTGACCTGGTTGTCCTCGCGGCCGAGGAATTCGATGTTGCCGTCGGGCAGGTAGCGGCCCAGGTCGCCGGTGCGGTACAGGCGCTCGCCGGTGTGCGGGTCGGTGACGAAGCTGGCCTCGGTCTTGACCGCGTCTTTCCAGTAGCCGTGGGCCAGGCCGACGCCGCCGATGTACAGGTCGCCGGGTACCCATTCCGGACAGTCGCGCCAGCCGCGCCCGAGCACGCGGAAGTACTGGTTCTCCATCGGCTTGCCGTAGGGAATGCTGCTCCAGGCCGGGTCCACGTCGCCGATCGGATAGATGATCGACCAGATCGACACCTCGGTCGCGCCGCCCAGGCTGTAGAGCTGCGCCGCCGGCAGCTGCCGGCGCAGCCGCGCCGGCAGGTCGGTCGGAATCCAGTCGCCGCTCATCATCACCACGCGCACGCCCTGCACCGGCGCGGCGGCCTGGTCCTGCAGCGATTCCAGCCACATGCGCGCCAGCGCCGGCACGGTGTTCCATACGGTGACGCGGTGGCTTTCGACCAGGCTGCTCCAGGCCAGCGGATCGCGCTCGCTGGCCGGATCCGGCATGACGATGCAACCGCCGGCGGCGAGCAGGCCGAAAATGTCGTAGACGGAAAGATCGAAATTCAGCGCCGACAGCGCCAGCACCGCGTCGTTCTCGTCCACGCCGAAACGGGCGTTGATGTCCAGCACGGTATTGACCGCGCCGCGGTGGTCGATCATCACGCCCTTGGGCACGCCGGTGGAGCCGGAGGTGAAGATCACGTAGGCCAGGTCGGTATCGCTCTGGCGCGTATCCAGCGCGCGCATTTCGCCGGCGGCGAGACGTTCGCGCTCCAGGCCGATGCGCACCAGGCCCTGCGGCCATTCCAGCGCGGCATCCAGCCAGGGCTGGGTCAGCGCCACGCGCACCTCGGCCTGGGCCAGCAATTGTGCGCGGCGCTGCGCGGGCAGCTCCGGATCCAGCGGCAGGTAGGCCGCGCCGGCCTTGAGCACGGCAAGCACGCCGACCACCTGCTCCCAGCCCTTGCCCGCCGCCACGGCGACGAGTTCGTTGACCTTCACGCCGTGCTGGCGCAGCTGGTGTGCCAGCGCGGTGCTGAGCTGGTCCAGTTCCGCATAGCTGAAGCGCTGCTCGCGCGTGACCAACGCGGTATGGCGCGGCCGCAGGGCGACCTGGGCCGCGAACAGCTGGTGCAGCAGCACGCCGGGTTCGCGCGCGACGGCCGTCGCGTTGGCCGCGGCGCGCACGGCGGCGTGGCGCGGCGGCAGCCCCGGCCTGTCATCCGGCAGGCCCACGGCGCCGGCGCAGACGATCTGCTGCAGGCGGGCGGCAAAGGCGTCGAACATATCGCCGAGCAGGCCGGCCGGAAACAGCGCTTCCACGCCGTTCCACACGATCTGCGCACCGCCCTTGCGTTCGGCCAGCTGGCAGTCCAGGTAGACCTGCGACGTGCGGCTGCGGCCGGCGCCGGCCGCATCGCTGACGACGAACAGCGGATCTTCCGCCGCCACGCTTATCGCCTCGCCCAGGCCCAGCGTGCTGGTGAACACCACCGGCATCTGCGCTGTCAGGCGCGTGCCGCGGCGGTTGTTGAGTTCGCGCAGCACTTCCACGCCGGAGAAATGACGCTGTTCGATATCGCTCCACAGCTGCTGCTGCACACGCCGCGCCTGGCGGGTGAAATCGCCGGCGGCGTCCAGGTTCACTTCCAGCAGCAGCGAGGAGGTGAAGTCGCCGGCAATATCGTTGACCTGGGCATGCAGCGGCTGGCGGTCGAACAAGGTCAGGTTGAGGCAGAAGTGGCCGCTCTTGCTCCACCGGGCCAAGGTCTCGGCGAACGCGGTCAGCACGACGTTGGCCGGCGTGAGCTGCTGCGCGGACGCACGCGATTTCAGCCGCTCCCACTGCGCCGCATCAAGGGCGAGCTGCCAGCGGCGCACGCCGCTGCCCGCACCGGGCGTGGTCAGCAGCGGCAGTTCCGGCGCGCCGGGCAGCGCATCCAGGCGCTGCAGCCAGTAGTCCCGCGCCGCGGCGTAGGCCGCGCTCTCGCGGCGCTGCTGCTGCGCCAGCACATAGTCGCGGTAGCACAGCGCCAGCGGCGCCAGCTCCAGCGCGGGATCGCGGTACAGGGCCGCGAATTCCGCGGCGAGCACGGCGCGGCTGCGCGCATCCAGCGTGATCGCGTCGGTAACCACGTGCAGGCGGCCTTCGCCGCCGGGCAGCAAGCTCGCGCGCAGGTCGAAGATGGGCCAGGTGTGCAGCGGCAGCACCTGCCCGGCCATGTTTTCGCGCAACGCCTCGGTGGCGGCGGCAATCTGCGCCGGATCCGCGGCGCGCAGATCCTGTACTGCGATCGCATAGTGCGGCACCTGCGCCAGGATGCGCTGCTCGCCGGCCGGGCTTATCACCGCGCGCAGCATGTCGTGGCGCGCGATCAGCCGGGCGAAGGCCTGTTCCAGCCGCGCCACGTCCAGCGCCTGCACGGCGACTTCGATGTAGGACTGGGTCGAACCGTTGCCCAGCTCGAACACATCGCTGCGGCCCAGCCAGTAGGCCTGCTGCAGCAGGGTGAGCGGGAACGGTTCGTGGCGCCGGGCGCTGTCGGCGGCAAGTTGCGGCAGTTGCTCCGGCGCCGACGCGGCGGCCGGATGCGCCAGCAGCTGCGCGCAGGCCTCGACCGTGGGCTGCTCGAAGAAGCGGCGCAGCGGGATTTCCACGCCGAACTCCTCGCGCAGCGCCGCCAGCAGGCGCAGCGCCTTGAGCGAGTGGCCGCCCAGGGCGAAGAAATCCGCACGCATGTCGATGGCTTCGCAGCCCAGCACGCGCTGCCATACCGCGGCAGTGCGCTGCTCGGCCGCATTGCGCGGCGCCAGCGATGCAGCGGCGGCAGGCTGCGGCCTGGGCAGGTTGCGCCGGTCCACCTTGCCGCTGGGCGTCAGCGGCAGGGCCGGCTGGAACACGAAAATGCCCGGTACCATGTAGTCCGGCAGCCACTGGCGCAGCCGCGCGCGGTACTGGCCGGCCAGTTCGCGTTCGCGCGCGGCATCGCCGGGTGCGAGGCCGTCCACGGCGAGATAGGCGACCAGGTGATGATCGCCTTCGTCGCCAGCGATGATTACCGCGGCCTGGCTGACTCCGGCGCATTCGCGCAGCGTGCTTTCGATCTCGCCCAGCTCGATGCGGATGCCGTTGAGCTTGACCTGGAAATCCTGCCGGCCGACGAAACGCAGGCTGCCGTCGGGCAGCAGATAGCCGGTGTCGCCGCTGAGGTATTCGCGCCGTCCGTCGCCGGCATCGAGGAAACGCTGCGCGGTCAGCGCTGGATCCTGCCAGTAGCCGCAAGCCAGGTGGGCGCTGCGAATCACGATCTGGCCGGTCTCGAATACGCGCGCGGGGCTGCCGTCAGCGCGGCGCACCAGGATCTCGGTAGCGGGAATCGCGTAGCCGAGATTGGGCGGCAGGCCGGCATCGACGGCCGCACGCGGCAGGCTGTTGAGCGTGGTCAGCGAGGATTCGGTCGCGCCGTACAGGCCGACCAGGCGGCAGTGCGGACCGAACACGCCGGCGAACACCTTGCGCGTCTGCGCATCCACCGCTTCGCCGCCGAGCACGACCAGGCGCACCTGTGCGAGGGGTTCCGGCGCCGCATCGGCAAACAGGTATTTGAACAGCGTCGGCGTGGAGTGATAGACGCTGATGCCCTGCGCGGCGATCTGCCGCAGCAGCTGCTCGCGGCTGCTGGCACGCGCATCGGCCAGGTGTACGGACGCGCCGGCCAGCAGCGCGCCGTAGGTATCCAGCACCGAGGCATCGAAGTTGTAGGAAGCCAGCTGGAGGATGCGGTCCTCCGCCGTCAGGCCCAGCTCCTGCACGTAGCTTTCGGCGTGATAGGCCAGGTTGGCGTGGCTCTGGTACACGCCCTTGGGCTGCCCGGTGGAACCCGAGGTATACAAAATGTAGGCCGGTGCATCCGTGGCCTGGACGGCGATCGCTTCGTCGCCGGCCGCGGCGGCGGGCTGCAGCAGCAACTGCGCCTCGCCGGCGATGGTCCGGGCCAGGTCGGCATGGGCTGCGCTGCTGATCAGCAGGCCGCAGCCGGCGTGCCCGGCCATGTAGTGCAGACGCGCCTGCGGATAGGCCGGATCCAGGCTCACATAAGGCCGTCCCAGCTGCAGCGCCGCGAGCATGGCCGCGACGATGTCCACGCCGCGCTCCAGCAGCAGGCCTATGGCGCCCTGTGTGCCGCCGGACTGGATCGCCTGCACGTAGCGGCGGCTGAGCTGCTGCAGTTCGGCATAGGAATGGCTGGCCTCGCCGGTGACCACCGCGGGCCGGGCGGCGCAGCTGGCGCAGCGCTCGGCCAGCCGCCGCAGCAGCTGCTGCGGCGCGCAGATGATGTCGGCCACGGCGGGTGCCGGCGGTGCGATGCGTGCGGCCGGCGCACGGAACACCGCATGAGCGAAGCAGGCCCGTTCGGGCGCATCGACGACGGCGGCGAGCAATTCGAGGAACTGGTCCGCCACATAGCGGATAGCCGCGGCATCGAACAGTTCGCGGCGGAACACCCAGTCCAGCGCTATGCCGTCCGCGCCTTCCGTCGCGTACAGGTTGAGTTCGTACTTGGCCGCCGGCGCCGGCGGTTCGGCGAGGGCGCGGACGCTGCAGCCGGGCAGCGCGAACGCGACTTCGCGGTTGTTCTGCAGCACGAACCAGAGCTGGAACAGCGGGCTGTAGCTGCTGCTGCGGCGCTG
The DNA here is from genome assembly GCF_024437735.1 of Tahibacter harae. Lineage (GTDB taxonomy): Bacteria > Pseudomonadota > Gammaproteobacteria > Xanthomonadales > Rhodanobacteraceae > Tahibacter > Tahibacter harae. The sequence continues at coordinate 257,168 of NZ_JANFQO010000002.1, forward strand.
GCCCAGTTCCTCGACCAGTTGTTCAAACGGAATGTGCTGCTGGGCGAAGCCGTCGAGGATCTGCTGCTTGTTCCGCTGCAGCAGCGCATCGAAGCTCTGCGCCGGGTCCAGCCGGTTGCGCAGCGCGACAGTGTTGATGAACAGGCCGATCAGCGACTCACTTTCCAGCGTGGTGCGGCCGGCGACAGGCGTGCCTACGACGATGTCGTGTTCGTCGCCGTACAGCCCCATTGCCAGCGCGAAGGCGGTCTCCAGGAACATGAACAAGGTGACCTTGCGCGCCTGGCAATAGGCCTGGATGCGCTGCGCCAGCGGCGGCGCGATCAGGCTTGCGTGACGTTCGCCGGCGTGATCGGGCTGGGCGGGACGCGGCTTGTCCAGCGGCAGGCCGTGCACCGCCGGCGCGCCGGCAAGCGTGTCTTTCCAGAACGCCAGTCCCTTGGCCAGCACCTCGCCCTGCAGATGAGCGTCCTGCCAGGCGGCGTAGTCGGCGTACTGCAGCGCCGGCGGCGGCAGTGGCGCAGCGTGACCGCAGGCGGCGGCATAGGCAGCGCAGAACTGCTCGATCAGCAGCCCCACCGACCAGCCGTCGGAGACGATGTGGTGCATGTTGAAGATGGCGACGTGCCGTTCCGCGGCCAGCCGCAGCAAGGTGACCCGGAACAGCGGATCGGCGGCGAGATCGAAGCGGCGCCGCAGGTCCTGGCGAATCGCCGCACGCACGCTGTCGGCCTGGCGCGCGGCGTCCTCGGCGCCAAGATCGAGTTCGACCAGCGGCAGCGCATCGCGCGCGACCGCCCGCGCATGCAGCTCTCCGTCCTGCTCGAAGAAATTGCAGCGCAGCACTTCATGCCGCTCCAGCTGCTGTCGCAGGGCCTGGCGGAACGCGGCCGCATCGAAGCGGCCGTCGAACTCGAAACTGCCCTGTATGTTGAACTGGCTGCCGTCGCCGGACTGCCGGTCGGCGAACCACATGCGGCGTTGCGCGCGCGACAGCGGCAGGCGGCGGCGGTCGGCCAGCGGCTGCATGCCGGCGGCCGGCGCCTGTTCCGCGCCGCGCGCACCGCGCTCGCGCAGGTAGGCGATCAGCGCATCCTTGTGCGTGCCGATCAGGCCGCGCAGTTCGGCGGGCACGCCGGCCGCGGCCTTGTAGGCCAGGCTGTCGCCCTTGAGGTAAAGCAATACATCTGCAGCCAGGGCGGCGGCATAGATTTCGTTGGCGCGCATCAAAACACCCCTTCCTCGACATCCTGTTCCAGTGAGGCCAGATACGTTTCCTTGCGTCTTGCCTCGTCCTGCAGCTGCGCCGCGGCCACGACCTCGGCCTGTGCGGCCAGGGTCGGGTGCTCGAACACGTCGCTGATGGCCAGGTCCGCGTCGGCGAGCTGGAACTGCCGGCGCAGCCGGCTGGTCAGCCGCGTGGCCAGCAGCGAATGCCCGCCCAGGGCGAAGAAGTCGTCGTCGACGCCGACGGACTCGATACCCAGCAGTTCCTGCCAGATCGCGGCAAGCTGGCTTTCCAGCGGCGTGCGCGGCGCGATGCGCGCGCGTTCGCCGGCGGCATCCTGCGGCAGCGGCAGCGCGGCGCGGTCGACCTTGCCGTTCACCGTCAGTGGCAGGCGTTCCAGCACGAGGATGTGCGCCGGCAGCATGTAGTCCGGCAGGAACTGGCGCAGCGCCTGGCGCGCGCTCGCGGCGAAATCGGCCGCGGCCGCCGCTGCGTCTTCGCGCAGCACGGCATAGGCGACCAGATACTTGTCGCTGCCCTGCCCCAGCGCGGCGACATGGCAGTCGCTGACGCCGGCGAGCTGGCCCAGGCGCGCTTCGACTTCCGCCGGCTCGACGCGGAAACCGCGGATCTTCACCTGTTCGTCGGCACGGCCGAGGAATTCGTACGCGCCGCCGGGAAGCTGGCGTCCCAGGTCGCCGGTGCGGTACAGGCGCTGCGGCACACCACCGATCTCGCGCAGGACGAAGCGTTCCGCCGTCAGCTGCGGCCGGTTCAGATAGCCCTGGGCCAGGCAGACGCCGCCGACGCAGAACTCGCCGACCGCACCGGGCGCGACGCGCCGGCCGGCCGGGTTCATCAGATGGATCTGCGCGCCGCTCACGGCGCTGCCTATGGGCACGCACAGCGCGCCGGCAGCGCCTTCGCGCGGAAAGTGGTAGAGAGTGCAGCAGATCGTCGCCTCGGTCGGACCGTAGGCGTTGAGGATCTCCAGCTGCGGCAGCGCCGCGGCGATGGCCTGCAACTGCGCCTTGGGAATGGGCTCCACGCCGACCAGCAGGCGGCGCAGGTCGCGGCCGCGGCCGCTGGCGTGCAGGAATTCGGCGAACGGTTCCAGATAGCCTGCGTGCACGAAGCTGCTGTGGATGCGTTGCGCCGCCATCCAGTCGAACAGGCGCGGCGGATCCAGCCGCAGCGCCTCGGGCACGATATGCACGGCGCCGCCGCCGCACAGCGCGGAAAAGATCTCGTACACCGCCGCATCGAAGCTGTGGCTGCACCACTGCGAGCCGTTCCACGGCGCTTGCAGCGGCGTCAGTTCCTGGAAGTGCGCCAGCAGGTCCACCAGGCCCGCATGGGCGACGACCACGCCCTTGGGCGTGCCGGTGGTGCCGGAGGTATAGATGACATAAGCCGGATCCGCGGCACTGAGCGGCTGCGGCGCGCAGGTGATGTCCTGCGCGGGGCTGCCGGCGGTATCCAGCGCCAGCACGGCCGTGCCGAATCCGGCCGCGGTCTGCTCCAGGGCGGCGTGCGTGAGCACCACGGCGGCGCCGCTGTCGGCAACGATGGCGGCCAGACGCGCCGGCGGATGGGCCGGGTCCAGCGGCACGTAGGCCGCGCCCGCCTTGAGAATGGCGAGCATGCCGACCAGGCTGTCCGCACAGCGCGGCAGCAGCAGCGCCGCGGTGGATCCGCGCCCGACGCCCAGCGCGCGCAACCGTGCGGCGAGGCCATCGGCGCGCTGATTCAATTCCGCATAACTCAGCCGCTCGTCGCCGTGCGCGACAGCGAGGTGCTGCGGATGCGCACGCGCATGCGCCTCGAACAGGTGCTCCAGCCGCGGCACGCCGGCAGATGTCGCCGGCGCGGCCGGCGGCGCCGCGTCGTCCAGCTCGATGTCGAACAGGCGCACAGCGGGCTGCGCCAGCACCGCGGCGAGCAGGCGTTCGTAACTCTGCGCCAGACGCTGCAGCGACGCCGGCAGGAACAGGTCGCGGTTGCACTGCCAGATCAGATCCAGGCCGTCGGCAGATTCCTCGGCCAGCAGCTGCAGGTCGAACTTCACCGGCGCCTGGGCGTCGTCGAGGGGCTCGGCGGTCAGGCCGGGGAGTTCCAGCGCCGCGTCGGCCTGGTTCTGCAGGGCGAAGAAAACCTGCACCAGCGGACCGTAGGCGCGGCTGCGCGCGGGCTTGAGCGCCTCGATCAGCGCTTCAAACGGCAGATCCTGGTGCTCCAGCGCGGCGAGCACGTTGCGCCGGGTCTGCTGCAACAGCGCCTGGAACGGCGCGTTGCCGTCGACATCGCTGCGCAGCACCAGGGTATTGACGAACAGACCCACCGTATCGGCGAGCGCACGATGGCGGCGGCCGGCGACCGGAAAGCCGGTGACGATGTCGCGCTCATGCTGGTACAGGCCCAGCAGCGCGCTGTATACGGCCTGCAGGTAGACGAACAAGGTCACGCCGTGCTGCAGGCACTGCTGCCGCAGCGCCTGCACCTGCGCAGCCGGCAGGCGGCGGCGCAGGCCGTGGCCGTTGCTGGTCTGCAGCGCCGGCCGCGGCAGATCCAGCGCCAGGGCATGCAGCTGCGGCGCGCCGTCGAGGGTGCGCTGCCAGTAGGCCAGCTGTTCGCGCAGCTCCGGCGCGCCGGCGTTGGTGCGCTGCCATTCGGCGAACTCGGCGTATTGCAGGGCCGGCGCCGGCAGCCCGGCGCTGCGCTGCTCCAGGGCGGCGGCATAGCACGCGCCGATCTCGCGCGCGAGCAGACGTATGGACCAGCCGTCGCCGACGATATGGTGCAGGTTGATCAGCAGCAGCCATTCGCGCTCGGCGCGGCGCTGCACGCTCACACGCACCAGCGCATCGCGGGCGAGATCGAAGCGCCAGCGGTTTTCCCGCTGCAGCAGCGCCTGCGCGGCCTGCTCGCGGGCGCCGGCGTCCAGCGCGGACACATCGCTCCAGTCCCAGTCCAGCGCCGGTGTGTCGCGCAGCTCCTGCAGCAGCTCGCCGTCGCGCTCGCGGTAGTTCGAGCGCAGCACTTCATGCCGCGCCACCACCTCGGCCAGCGCCCGCTCCAGCGCAGCGCGATCCAGCGCGCCGCGCAGCCGGTAGCCGCCGACCATGTTGTACTGTGCCGAGGACTTGTCCAGCCGGTCGATCAGCCACAGCCGGCGCTGCGCCGGCGAGGCGGGCACGGCGCGACGCGCGGCCGGCGGCAGCGTCTGCGGCGCCGACTGCTGTTCGCGCGCATGCGCACGCAGCGCCTGCAGCAGGGCCGGCTTGTGCGCGCGCAGTTCTGCGATCAGGGCCGCCTCCGGCGCGGCGCCGCTGAAATGCACACGCAGTTCTCCGTCGCTTTCCGCCAGGCCTATGCCAGCCTCGGCGCAGCGGTGCAGCAAGGACTGGACCTGCGCCGTGCTCATGCGCGCAGCGCCTCGCGCGGCTGCGCCTGGCCCAGCTCGCGGCTATGGTTGTCCACCACCGAGACGATGCGGCCGCTCTCGAACTTGACCACCTTGTCGGCGAGGTGGAAATAGCGGTCGTCGTGGCTGACGACGATGACGGTCTTGCCCAGGCGCTTCAGGTCGAACAGAAATTCCTTGTAGAAGAACTCGCGGAATTCCGGATCCTGGTCCGCCGCCCATTCGTCGAACACGTAAATCCCGGAGTTGTCGAAATACGCGACCAGCAGGGCCAGGCGCTTGCGCTGGCCGTAGGAGAGCTTGGTCGTCGACAGGCGGCCGTCCTGCAGCGAGACCTTTTCCGACAGGCGCAGGCGCGCGATCAGCGCGTCCACTTCCTCGGTCTGCGGCAGGCCGCCGAGCTTGGGCACCAGGGTCTCGAACAGGTAGTAGTCCTGGAACACGGCGGAGAAATTCTGGAAATAGCGCTCGTCGGCGACGACTTCGCGGCCGTTGACCAGCAGGCTGCCGGCGCGCTTCTCGTACAGGCCGGTGACCAGCTTGGCCGCCGTGGTCTTGCCGCTGCCGTTGCCGCCGACGAAGTAGACGATTTCGCCGCGCTGGATCTCGAGATCCAGCGGCCCGACACGGAAACCGTCGCGGCCGTCCTCGGTCGCGCCGTATTCGAAGGCCAGGCCGCGCAGGGACAAGGTGGCGAAAGGCTCCGCGCCGTCCACGCCCGACGCGAGCGGACGCGGGCGCGTGTCCAGATCCAGGTCCTTGAGCTTCTGCAGGCCCACGCGCGCGGCGTACACGGTGCGGAAGGAGTTCATCAGGATGGTCAGCGGGCCGACCATGTAGAAGATGACGATGATGTAGTTCAGCACCGGCGCCCGGCTGCCCTGGCCCAGGACCGGCGCCAGGAACAGCAGCGCGCCGATGCCGATGAAGATCATGGCCGAACTCCAGTTGTTCGACATGTTCCAGAAGAATTCGGCCGACAGCGTGGCGTCGCGGTATTTCTCCGCGTGGGCTTTCAGGTCGCTGTGCACGAAGCCGGTCTCGCGCGCGCGGTTGAGCTTGAGTTCCTTGTTGCCGTCGATCAGCGCGCTGTAGCAGCGGAACAGATCGTCCTCGATCTTGCGGCGCAGCTGGAAGCGCTTCTCGGCGCGGTCGGCGATGGCGAACTTGGCCACGCCCAGGGCCAGCAGCAGAAAGCCGAGGAAGATCAGGAACAGCTGCACCGACATCAGACAGAGATAGACCAGGCAGGCCGCCACCACGGTGAAATTGAACACGTAGTTGGGCAGCACGATGATGAGTTCATGCACTGCCGGGATGTCCTTGGTCAGCGCGGTGTACAGACGCGCGCTGCCGACCGCCTCGATCTGCTGTGAACTCAGGTTGGCGATGCCGCTGACCAGCTGCTCGCGCAGCTTGTAGAAGGTGGCGGCGCTCAGGCGCGACAGCAGGATCTGCGACAGGAAGCTGACCAGCACCATGCTGCCCAGAGCGACGGCGAATTCGGCGACGCCGCGCTGCGCGTCCTGCAGCTGCGCGTTGCGGTTGATCAGCGCGAGCAGCCAGATGTTGGCCGCACCCGCCAGCGCGCTGATCGCACTGACGAAGGCGATCTTCAGGCGGTTGCGGCTTACTATTTCGATCACCATGTGGATTCAGTCCGCTGAGTGTGAGTGACGCGGCGCGTTGCCTGGAATTTGCGTTTCGTCCCGGCAGGCAGGCGCAGGCCCGGCGCCGCGTGGTTGAGTTGCGACCTTCCCTAGAGCACCAGATGGCTGCCGCCCTGCCCCTCCGCGGCCAGCGCGACCGCGGCCATGACGGCGCGGTGGCTGTCCTGCCGCAGCAGCAGGGCGGCCTGTGTTTCTATGGTTGCGTTGGCGAACAGGTGAGACAGGTCCAGCGTCACGCCGAACTCCGCCTCCAGCCCCGCCCCCAGGCGCATCAGCAGCAGCGAATCCCCGCCGAGGGCGAAGAAATCGTCGCGTACGCCGATACCGTCGCGGCGCAACACGGCGCTCCACTGCGCGGCCACGCGCCGTTCCTCCGGCGTGCGCGGCGCGACGTATTCGCTGCGCCGGCCGTGGGCAATGTCCGGCTGCGGCAGCGCGTTGCGATCGAGCTTGCCGTTGGGCGTCAGCGGCAGCTCGGTCAATTGCACGAACAGCGCGGGCAGCATGTAGCCCGGCAGTTGCGCGGCAAGGAGCTGGTTCACCGACTCCACCAGATCGCGCCAGCGCTCGCCGGCGCCGGGCTGGCACGGCACGAGGTAGGCGACCAGCGTCTTGCCCGCCTCGCCCACGTCCTCGCGCGCGAGCACCGCACAGCCGGCGATCTGCGGATGGCGCGCGAGGCAGCTTTCGATCTCGCCCAGCTCGACCCGGAAACCGCGAATCTTGACCTGGCTGTCCGCACGACCGAGGTAACGCAGCTCGCCGTCGGCGGCGAAGCGCACCAGGTCGCCGGTGCGGTAAACGCGCTCGCCCGCATGCCGGTTGAAGACGAATTTTTCCTGCGTCAGCGCCGGCTGGTTCAGATAGCCGCGCGCCAACCCGGCGCCGCCGATACACAGTTCGCCGGCCAGGCCGGTAGGCAGCGGATTGCCAGCACCGTCCAGCACATAGGCGCGGGTATTGGCAATGGGCCGGCCTATGGATTCGGCGCCGCCGCACCGGCGCAGCACGAAGGTGGAATAGGTCGTGTCTTCCGACGGACCGTACAGGTCGTAAACCTTCGCCGCGCGGGTGCCGGCGTACAGCGCCTCGACCAATTCCTGGCGCAGCAGTTCGCCGGCCAGATTGATACAGCGCACCGACGCCGGGATCGCGCCAGCCTGCAACAGCGAGCGTGCGGCAGAAGGCACCGTATTGAGCAGCGAGACTTCTTCCGCCACGCCGTCACGCAGGGCGAGCACGTTGTCGGCCAGCACCACGCAGCCGCCGGCCGCCAGCGGCACGAACAGCTCGAAGATCGACAGATCGAAGCAGATCGAGGTGCCGGCCAGCACGGCGCGCAACTCGTCCTCGGCATAGACCGTCAGAGCCCACTGCACAAAGGCCGAGGCATTACCGTGTTCGATCAGCACGCCCTTGGGCCGGCCGGTGGAGCCCGAGGTGTAAATCACGTAGGCGAGATTGCCCGGCGCCGCCCTGGTCGGCGGCGGCGGCGCCGCAACCGGCACATCCTCCCGCGCGAGAAATTCCGCTACATCGATGCAGGCATGGCCGCTCGCGCCCAGCGCTGCGCGGCCGGCGGCATCGACCAGCACGATGCCGACCCGGGAATCCTCCAGGATGTACTGCACGCGCGCCGGCGGATAGGCCGGATCCACCGGTACATAGGCCGCGCCGGCCTTCAGCACTGCCAGCAGCGCGACCAGCAGCTCCGGCGTGCGGCCATGACAGACGCCGACGAAGCCATCCGGGCCGGCGCCGGCGGCGACCAGCTGCTGCGCCAGGCGACTGGCCTGTGCGTCCAGTTCGGCATAGCTCAGGCGGCGCCCGCCGCAGACCAGCGCGGTGCGCTGCGGCGTGCGCCCAGCCTGACGCTCGAAGAATTCGTGCAGGCAGATGTCCTGCAGCGGCAACGCGGTGCCGTTCCACTGCTGCGACTGCTGCAGCCATTCGCCGGGCGCGAGCAGGTCGCAGGTATCGATGGTCTGCGCTGCATCCGCCGCCGCCTGCCGCAGCAGGCCATGCACGCGCGCCAGCGTGCGCTCGGCCTCGCCGGCGTCGAAGTAGTCGGGGCGATAGTCCAGATGCAGCACCACATCCTGGCCGTCGCCGTATTCGCACAGCACGAAGGTCAGCGGCACCTTCTCGTGCTGGTGCTGCAGATAGTGGGTTTCGGTGGCGCGGCCGTCGACGCTGAGCTGGAAATCCAGCTTCTGGTAGTTGAAGGCAAGCTGGTGGAACTGTCCGCCCGCCGCGGCGATCTGATCGCGCAGGCCACGCAGCAGGTCGCCGAATGGGAAGCGGCTGTGGCGGAAATCGCGCTTCTGCGTCTGGGCAATACCCTGCACCAGGGCGAGGAAAGTGACATCGGCCGCCGCGCGCAGGCGCAGTGGATTGACGTTGACCAGGGAGCCGATGATGTCCTTCTCGGCCGCGCCGCGGCGGTTATGTACCGGCGAGCAGATGACCAGATCTTCATTTCCGCTGGTGCGCGAGAAATAGACATACAGCGCGGCATAGAACACCGATACCACATGCGCGCCGGCGCGCCGGGCCAGGGCCTGCAGCGCCTGGAACAGCTCGGGCGCGAGCACCAGGCTGGTGCGCTGGCTGCGCGGCACGGCGCCGGCCGCGCCCTGCGGCGCGAACAGCGCCGGGGGCACGCTGTCGAACTGCTGCAGCCAGTAGCCGCGGCTATCTGCGGCCGCGCCGCTGCCGGCGTAGCCGGCCTGCGCGCGCATGTAGTCGACGAAGGAAGGACTGGCCGGCAGGGCCGGTTCGGCGCTTGCATCGGCGTCGGCCAGGGCGGCGTACAGGCCGAGGAATCGCCGCATCTGCAGGGCGAAGCCCCAGCCGTCCATGATCAGGTGGTGCGCCTTGGCGTAGTACCAGTATTCCTGCGCACCGATCTTGAGCAGCGCGTCCTGGAACACCGCGGCGCCGAGATCGGCGAAGGGCTGTTCGAACTGCGCGCGGATCCAGTCCAGCGCGAACGCCGCCGGCGCAGCTTCGCCGCTGCAGTCGATCAGCGCCAGCGCCGGCGGTGCCGCTTCCGACAGCCAGGGCCGGCAGGCGCCGCCGCTCTCGTGGAAGCGCAGGCGGTAGGCGTCGTTGCCGCGCAGCAGCCATTCGCGCGCGCGGCGGAAGCGGTCCTGGTCGATGGCGCAGAAATATTTCTGGTAGCCGCCGATGTTGTTGACGACTCCGCCGAAGAGCTTGCCTTCGAGGTAGATGTCGCGCTGCGTCGATGTCAGTTCCAGCATGGCGGTTTCCACTTCCACAAGTTCCCCGGCGAACTGCGACACTGGGTCGCATCCCTGCCGGTGGCGGTTGAGCGTAGGCTCGGTGCGCATCGCAAGGGTCCTGACGCCTGCCGCTGCGGTTGCGAAGGCCAGAACGGCCCCTCCGGGATGAAAGCGGCCCGGCCCTGCAGACAGCGGTAGCGGCGCAAGCGACCTAGGCGGCGGGCAGCTTCTTCAGCAACAGCGAGGAGATCGTGTCGTCGGTGCTGCCGGTGACGATGCGTGCGTCCTCGATGGAGAACCGTTCCAGGATCTCGTGCGTGACCAGGGTGGGTTCGTAGATGACGCTGCGCAGACCGAACGAAGTCCGGCAGATGATTTCGCAGCTGTCCTTGGCGGAACTATGGATATTCTCCAGAATTAGTTGCTTGGGCTTGGCCAGCAGCGCGACGATAATCACGTCGTATTCGGAGACGTTGTAGCTGCGCGAGTCCTCGTGGATGATGCCGATGGAACCGGACAGTCCCAGCTTGTCGATCAGCTCGCGCGAGCGTTCGACCGCGTCCAGCGACACGTCCAGGCCGTCGACCGGGATGCCGAGGTTGCGATGCAGCCAGATCGCACTGATCGGGAACGGCCCGGAACCTATGAAGAGCGCGCGGCGCGGGTTCTTGCCGCGCAGCAGCGAGGTTTCGCGCTGCAGCAGGCGCTGGAAGCGCTTGTTCAGGCGGTAGTCGTGCAGCGAACTGGCGCTGCCGCTGCACAGGCGCTTGGCGAAGATCTGTTCCAACGCGGTTTCCCAGGAACAATAGGCGTCGTTGAGCAGCTTCAGGCTGTCGCGGTCGTGCTTGACGCTGAAGGCCAGCTCGTCGGCTTCGCGGGCGAAAAAGATGCGCGATTCGATGTTCTCAATGAGCGGATCCAGGATCGCGAAATTATGTCGGGGGCTGTCGATCAGCCCGCGATTGCTGCGGATGAACTCCGCCGCCTTGTCGACATGCGCGTGGAACGGCGACTTGCAGTGCAGGATGTGCTCCAGTTTCGCCTGCGGCGAATCGCCGCCGTCGAGCACCTCGTCGAGGCTGCCTGCTTCCCACATATCAGCGTGCACTCCGTATCTCCTTCTGCATACCTGCCATCATTGGCTTGTGTGGCTATTCGCCAACGCGGCAACAGCCCGTAAGTGGTTCACCGGCCGCCGCGGCGGCCGATCCCTGTCGCAACCGGGTCATCCGGACCCCGCCGTGCTCCGCCCTGTACAGGGGCGGCCCCTCGCTGCGCCCTGCCCGGAAGCCGGCCGGGGCGCGGGACGCTCCCGGACCTTTCCCGCCTCTCCGACACGGGCAAGTTGCCCAGCCACATGTGTAACGACGGACAACGGCAAAGTGTTACAAAATCCACTGAACTATTTTTCTGCGCCGCCTCAGCCGTGCGGAACCCCTCCTGCTACAGACTGATTTCGCTGATGACGTAGCTCTGGTCGCCATCACCCTGGGCGATCGCATTGGCATCGCGCGCCTGTACCACTGCCCTGCCCGCTTCCGGCACGCCGGCGCTCATGCGCACGAGCAAGCCGGCCTGCGGCGCCTTGCCGCTCAACTCCAGCAGCAGCTGCCTGCCGTCGCAGGATTCGCCGCGGCAGACGAACGCCTTGTAGTCGCCCGCCTCGGAGAAGCGTTCCTTGTATTCCACGCGCTGGCCGTCCATCTCGATGGCCTTGAGTCCGGCGCTGCGCGGCAGCAGCAGCACCACACTCTGCACGTCGGCACCGGCATCGATGCGCGCGGTGAGCCTGCGGCCTTCGCCCTGCGCTTCCTCGGTCAGCAGCGTGAGCTTCGCCGGCGCCAGTGCCGCCGCAGCGACCGGCGCGGCATGAAAGCGCATGCCGACCCAGGGCAGTACCTTTTCCAGCGCCGCCTGCGGGCCCAGCGCCTGGCGTACTGCGGCGGGCGGCATGCGGTATTCGGTACCGGCCAACAGGCGGGCAGTGCCGGCCTGATCCTGCACATAGACCACGTTGACCGCCTGCGGGCTGCGCGGACCGTAGGCCGGCGCAAGGATCGAGGCGACCGCGCTGACGATCACGACGGCGGCTGCGGCAAGGCTGAGGTAGCGCAGGCGGCGCGAACCGTCGCCATCGACGGCCAGCGGCGCGATGAAGGTCGCCGCCAGAGCGACGAACGCCGCCATGCCGAGCACGCCGGCCAGGGCCCTGAAGCCGATCATGATCTCGACCAGGAAAACGGTCGGGAAGACCACGATGAAGGCAGCCAGGGCCGGAACCCAGAACAGCGCAGACAGGCCGGCAGCGCGCGCGCCGCCATCGAGGTGCGGCACGACCAGCGCGGCGATCACGAGCACAGACGAGGGCAGAATGAACAGGTAGCTCAGGCCTGGCAGGGTCAGCGCCGACACCACGCCCATCACCAGCCAGGCCAGCGCCAGGCCAACCCAGAAGCCCAGCGGGTTCGCACGCCGGGCGAGCAGGCGGCCGCACAGGAAAACAGCCAGCAACACTGCGCTCCACAGCAGCACGCGATTGGCCAGGACCGAACTGTGCCAGGTGGTGAGGCTGCCGTTGACCAGCGACAGCAGCCAGATCAGCAGGTACGCCGCGCCGGCACCAGCCAGCAGCGACAGCGGGAAGCTCAGAAAGCCGCGCAACGCGCTGCCGGCGGTGTAGCCGTAGCGCCGCTTGAGGCGCCAGCTTGCGAACACGAACGCAAGCAGCAGCACCGCGGCGATGGGCAGGGTGGATGAAACCGGCCAGTGCAGCAAGGTCAGGCCGAGAATATCGGTGTAGACGCGGTTGCCGGCGGGCTGCTGCGACAGGTCCGCGTTGCGCAACGCCTGCACCAGGCCGTAGACGTTGTCGCCGTGCTGCTGCACGCTGCCGGGGTTGAGTTCCTGCAGATTGTCCCTGGGCGTGTGGTAGTAGGGCAGCTGCTCGCCATGGGCGAAATTCAGGCCCTGCAGTCCACGCGCCTTGAACACCGTCAGGTCGGTATCGTTGGGCATCAGCCGGTAGACTTCGTACAGCAGCGAATTGGTCAGCGGTCGGCGCGCGGTGGACGCCAGCGCATCGACCAGCCAGCCGCTGCTGTCGCCGGTCTCGAACATCACGCTCTGGCCGGAGGTACCGCGCGCCTCGATGTTGATGGCCAGGGCGATGTCCCTGGCCAGCGGATGGCGCGCGGCGAAGGCATCGGCACCGAGCAGCGCGATCTCCTCGCCTTCGTTGAACAACAGCACGACGGAATTCTTCCCGGCCGGCGCCTGCTTGAGCAGACGCGCGATCTCCAGCAGCGCCGCGACGGCCGAACCGGCGTCGCTGGCGCCGGGACCGGCAGCGACGGAATCGTAGTGCGCCGACAGCAGTATCGCCTTGCCCTTGGCGCTGCCTTCATGCACCGCGACGAGGTTGCGTACGCGCGCGCAGGTAAGCAGGCCATAGCTGCGGCAGGAAGTTGTGTCCTGCACATCGACTGTATAGCCCAGTCCCTGCAGGGTTTCGCTGATGCGCTGCTGCACTGCGCGATTGGCGCTGCTGTCGACCGGATGCGGCCGTTGATCGCCGAGCAGCCTGCCCAGCACCTGCACGGCGCGGCCGGCGGAAAACACCTCGGCTGGCGCATCGGCACCCAGCGGCGTCACCGGATCCAGCCGCCAGCGGACCAACGCGGCGGCGAGTACCAGCAGGACGATCACCGCAAGCAGGGTGCGGCCGAACCAGGATTTATTCTGCAGCATCTCGGACATCTATACCTACCCCTGATTCCTTTCGGGCTGCGGCCGCAGCTTGCGCCCGCAGCGGCTGTGTTGTTCAGGATGCCAATGGCCGGATGAAACCTGCCGGCGCCGGGCCCCGGACGGCGCCGCGGCGATGTGGAGCTTTCTACGCGGGCAGCGGCTCATGGCCTGAGATCGCGCAGACGGATGCAACGGCCGCATGCGCAGCGCGGCGCGACGGGTGCAAAACGCCCGCGCAACAGCGTGGCCGCACGCTCCATCGCCCTGCCTGTCGCAGGGCCAGCCCGCCGATGATCGCAATAATCCATTACGCAGATCTTTCCCTTTCCGCAATCCGTTGCGTTCGGGCGCCGCGACGCAGACAGATCCGGGACGGCAGCCCACACGCAGGCAAGCCGCATCCCTTCACATCGCGCCGGCGCGAGCGAACAGCATGAATTTCCATTACTTGGAACTACCCGAAAACCGGCTGCCCCCCTGGACTTGCCGGCTTCCCGCGCAGACTCCGCGATCGACAGTGAACCTGTAACACCGGTTCGCTTGAAAACGGAACGAGCCGCGAGCTGTAGGTGCTGGGCAATTGGGATAGTAGTCGCAAACAGGTCACCCGCGTCAAGCATTTTGATATTAACTCTATATATACATTTCCTGATTTAGACAGCCGGCAATTGACTATATTTTGTTCAATGCGGCACGGCATGGAACGCACTTTCAGTTTCTGAAACTCAATTGCAATCGACTGATTACCCGAAACTTTTCCATGAAAAAATTCGACCGTTGATTTATCTGGCGGATTTTCTGAAAAGATTTTTTTCTCGTCCGGCAATCCGACGCCTCGCGCAGACGACGCAGCGAAAGGCTTGACAAGCTGCCGCAACGACGTCGTACACGGGCCTCGCCCCACTGAAGACGACATCCGATGCGCATTGCTGTCAGCACGCAGGAAGAAAATCGTGTAGTGCAATAATCGATTAAAAAATATCGGGAATACCGCGGCACCCGGCGGCCACACCGCGCGCGCTGCGGCTTCCCGCACGCGGATACAGCCGGCAGCCGGCGCTGCGCCGCACGCGGCGCGCAAGCCTCACGCGATCATCGCGGGAAAATTTCCGCGGACGCCGGGACCAGCCGTTCGCGCCTTCTTCGCACGCGCCAGTACGGACCCACGGCGGCGACCATGCAGGCCGGCGCCGCTGCGCAACCCTTGCAACGCGGCAAGGGGATCACGCCGCAGGAAGCGTCCGCCCGCATACTGCCGCGCTCCGCGGCGGCGGCCGGCCGCACCAGCCACCGTCAGGCGCGCCGGAACGGCAGCGGCAGCGCGCTCCGGCCGTGCGCACCGCCTGCCGCCGCATCTGGCGGGCACGAGGCGCGCCGACTGTGCGACAATCGCCGGTCCACATACCCATCGAGGACCTGCTCATGAAGACCGCCCGCGCCCGCCGCCGCAAAGCCCGCCTCCGCAGCGCCCTGCAGAGCCGCGCCAAGCGCTGAGCTTCCAGCACCAGCGATTCCCCCGCCCCGAGCCTGTGCCGGGGCGGTTTCCTGTACAGACGGATTCTCCGGACCGGCCGCACCAGCGGCCTTTTTTGCGTGCGCTGTCACGCACGGCACGGTGCAGGACGGCCAGCAGCACGTCACGCTGACGCATTACCCATCCGCACACCGCCCCACCGCGGCGCACGCGCCCAAGCGCAGGTGCCCGCCCAGCGGCCGCGCAGTCCCGAAAAGCAGTCGCCTGTCACCGCCGGCAGCCCGGCTTCAGGTATCGTTGCCGCGCACCGCCACGCCGCCGGGGGCCCCGGCAGGCACGCGGCACCGATCGATACAGGGGCAGCCATGGCAACACGGGCATCCGGCGCCGCGCCGCAACGTTGGTTCGTGAGCGGGGATTTCAACGGCTTCTTCGGCCTGGTCGTTGACAACCTCACCATACTCAGCTTCATCGCCGCGGCACTGATCGGCATTTTCGGTTTCCCCGCCGATGTCGTATTCCAGCGCATGTTCCCCGGCACCGCATTGGGCGTGCTGATCGGCAACCTGATCTATACCGCGATGGCACGGCGGCTGGCCGCGCGCAGCGGCCGCGAGGACGTGACAGCGATGCCGCTGGGCCTGGACGCGCCGACCTCGATCGGCATGGCCCTGCTGGTGCTGGGGCCGTCCTTCCTCGCCGGCAAGGCCGCGGGACTGGACGCACAGGCCGCGGCAATCGCGACCTGGCAGCTGGGCATGGCTTCGCTGGTGGTGATGGGCGTATGGAAATTCCTGCTCGCCTTCACCGGCGACTGGGTCACGCGCGTGCTGCCGCGGGCAGCGCTGCTCGGCTCCATCGCCGGCATCGCGCTGGTGCTGATGGGGTTGTTCCCGCTGATCGAGGCGCTGCGCGCGCCGGTCGCGGGCTTCGTCACCCTGGGACTGCTGCTGTATGTGCTGGTGGCCAAGGGCCGGCTGCCGCTGCGCCTGCCCGGCGTGCCGCTGGTGTTCCTGTTCGGCACGGCGCTGTATTACGGGCTGGGCCTGGCCGGTCTCGGTGCTCCGGGTTTCCAGCTGCCGGCGGCGGTGCACTGGCAGCCTGCCCTGCCCTGGCCCAACCTCGGTTTCATCGACGGCCTGCCGGCTACCCTGCCGTATCTGCCGCTGCTATTGCCTTTCGGCCTGCTGATGGTGGTCGGCGGCATCAATGTCAGCGAGAGCGCGCGCGCCGCCGGGGATGATTACTCCACGCGCGACATCCTGCTGACCGAGGCGCTGTCCACTCTCGTCGCCGGCTTCTGCGGCGGCGTGGCGCAGACCACGCCGTATATCGGCCAGCCGGCCTACAAGCATATGGGCGCACGTCATGGCTATACCCTGCTCACCGGCCTGTTCATCGGCCTGGGCGGCATGCTGGGCGTGGTTTCCAGCCTGGTGCAGTGGCTGCCGCTGGCGGTGCTCGCGCCCATCATCGTCTACGTCGCCATCGACATCACTACCCAGGCTTTCGAGGCCACGCCGCGGCAGCACGCGGCGGCGATGGTGCTGGGCTTCCTGCCCTCGGTGGCCTACATGCTGTCCATCAAGCTGGGCAATCCCGCCTGGATTTCTCCGGAAAAATTCAACGAACTCGCCACTACGCTGGATGGCCATGGCCTGCCCGAACTGGCGGTGATCAAGACCCTGGGCAATGGCTTCATCATCACCGCCATGCTGTGGACAGCGGCGGTGGCGGCGATGATCGACGCGCGCCTGCGCCGCGCTGCGCTGATTCTTCTGGTCGCCGCGGGCTTCACCCTGTTCGGCGTCATCCATTCGGTGGATGCGCGCGGCGGCCTGCATCTGCCCTGGCAGCTGAGCGGACTGGCCCAGACCATCAACCTGCAATTCAGTGCGGCCTATGCGGTGCTGGCCGCGCTGCTGGCCCTGCTATCGCTGCAGCGGCAGGAGGCTGCGCGGCCCTGAGTGGCGGCGCCCAGGCACCGCACCCGCCAGTTCAACGGCGCAGGGATTCGATCAGCGACTCACGCAGTCCGTCGCGCGCGCCAAGCGGATCAGTGGGATCGCGCAGCGCGGCGATGTCTTCGGCGCGCTGCTGCACGCTGGCCAGGGACTGCGGGTGCGAAACGATATAGAAGCGGCCCTCGTCGATGGCCTCGAAGGTCATGCGCGCCACATCGGCCGCGCTGACCTTGCCCGAGGTGACCGCCTTCTCGATCATCGCATGAGCGACGCGCTGCGATTGCGTGGCCGAGCGGTCGTTGGCCCGGCTGGCCGGGCGGTTGCGGTGCGAGGCATGGATGCCGGTGGGTACGTAGTAAGGACACAGCACCGAGCAGCGCACCTGCTGCGTCACCAGCGCCAGGTCGTGATGCAGGGTCTCGCTGAGCGAAACCACCGCATGCTTGCTCGCGTTATAGACGCCCGTCAGCGGCGGATTGATCAGGCCGGCCATGGACGCGGTATTCACCACATGGCCGCGATAGGCCGGATCGGCCTGCGCCGCTTCCAGCATGCGCGGCACGAAGGCGCGCACGCCGTGGATCACGCCCCAGAGATTCACGCCCAGGGTCCATTCCCAGTCGCGCCGGGTGTTTTCCCAGATCAGCCCGCCGCAGCCGACGCCGGCGTTGTTGAACACCGTATGCACCACGCCGTAGCGCTGCTGCGCGGTGACCGCCAGCGCCTCGACCTGGTCGCCGTCGGCCACGTCGACGACCTGGGTCACGGCCTCGGCGCCGAGTTCCTGCACATCGACCAGCGTGGCATTGAGCGCGTCGCGCTGGATATCGGCCAGCACCAGGCGCATGCCGCGGCGGGCGGCGAGCAGCGCGAATTCGCGGCCGAAGCCCATGCCCGCGCCGGTAATGACGGCGACCTTGCCTTGCGAATCGTTGCTGCTCATACCGTGGTATTTCCTCCGTGCGCGGCCAGGATCTGGCCAGGAATGTGCTTGCCGGCAGAGCGAACCGCTGCGGGACGATATGGCGATTGCAGATCGCCCGCAGCGGTGCGCCGCTTATAATTTGTCCATTAATTCACTAATTACTCCAGCGCCGCGCATTCCGCCGGCCGGCATCGCCATGGATCTGTCCGATGCCCGGCTTTATCGCGACGCAACAAGTTTCGTACAGCGGAACTAAATTTCGCGATACGAACCCACTCTAGCCAGCACCGGTACGCCGATCAAGTCCGAGATGTGCGCAGAAACAGGCACTGGCAGCGGCTGTACGCTCTTGCACCCACGACACGGCCACGCCTAGCATTTCGCCAATACCGCCACACAAGTTCCGCCTGACGGAATTCGTTCTCACCTCACCCCGGAGCCCCGCATGGACTTCAGCTACAGCGCCAAGGTCGAAGGCCTGCGCCGCGAACTGACCGCGTTCTTCGATGAATTCATCCATCCTGCCGAAGCGCGCCATGCCGCCGAGGCTCAGGCCCAGCGCACCGCAGGCAATCCCTGGCAGGCCAGCGCCGTGGTCGAGGAACTCAAGCAGAAAGCGCGCGAGCGCGGCTGGTGGAACCTGTTCCTGCCGCGCTCGGCGCACGCGCCGCAGGGCCTTAGCAATCTGGAATATGCGCCCCTGTGCGAAATCATGGGCCGGGTGCCCTGGTCGGCCGAGGTATTCAACTGCTCGGCGCCGGATACCGGCAACATGGAAGTGCTGGAGCGCTACGGCACACCGGCGCAGCAGGCGCGCTGGCTGGCGCCGCTGCTGGCCGGCGAGATCCGCTCGGCCTTCCTGATGACCGAGCCGGATGTCGCCTCCTCCGACGCGACCAATATCCAGTGTTCCATCCGCCGCGATGGCGACAGCTATGTGATCAACGGACGCAAGTGGTTTTCCTCCGGCGCCGGCGATCCGCGCTGCGCGGTGTACATCGTCATGGGCAAGACCGACGTGGATGCGCCCGCGCACCGGCAGCAGTCCATGCTGCTGGTGCCGGCCGATACGCCCGGCATACACGTGCGCCGGCCCTGCAGCGTTTTCGGCTACGACGACGCGCCGCACGGCCATATGGACATAGACCTGATCGACGTGCGCGTGCCGGCGGAAAACATCCTGCTCGGCGAAGGCCGCGGCTTCGAGATCGCCCAGGGCCGCCTGGGCCCGGGCCGCATCCATCACTGCATGCGCAGCATAGGCTTGGCCGAGGCCGCGCTGGAACTGCTGTGCCGCCGCGTCAGCAGCCGCGTCGCCTTCGGCCGGCCGCTGGCGGAGTATTCGATCTGGCACGAACGCATCGCCGAGGCGCGCTGCCTGATCGAGCAGGCACGCCTGCTCACGCTCAAGGCCGCCGACGCCATGGACAAGGTCGGCAACAAGGCCGCGCGCAGCGAGATCGCGATGATCAAGGTGGTGGCGCCGAACATGGCCGTGCAGATCATCGACTGGGCCATACAGGCCCATGGCGCGGCCGGCGTCAGCGCCGATTTCCCGCTGGCCGCGGCCTATGCCGGCGCACGCTCGCTGCGCCTGGCCGACGGCCCGGACGAAGTGCACCGCGCAACCATCGCCAAGCTGGAACTCGCGCGCTACGCCGCGCGCGCGGCGGACTGAGGCGATGGGCAATCCGCGCCGCGCCAGCGACACCTTCAGCCGCGGCATCGACACCGCGCACCCGCAGTTCGTCAGCGCGGTGGCGCGCGCGTTTTCCGTGCTGCGCTGTTTCGAGCACGGCGAACCGTATCTGGGCAACCAGGACATCGCGCGCCGCACCGGCCTGCCCAAGGCGACGGTGTCGCGCCTCACCTTCACCCTGGCGGCACTGGGGTATCTGAGCTATTCCGCCGAACACGAGAAATACGCCCTGGGCACGGCCGTGCTCAGCCTGGGCCACGCCTTCATGAAGAACAACGACGTGGTCAGCCTGGCCCGGCCGCTGATGCGCGAACTGGCCGCACAGACCCAGGCCGCGGTGATGCTCGGCGCCGCCGACGGCCTGCGCATGGTGCTGCTGGAAATCTGCCAGGGCGATGCCACCTTCGCGCTGCAATTGCAGCCCGGCGCGCGCGTACCGCACGGGTCCACCGCGCTGGGCCGCGCCGACCTGGCTGCGCGTCCCCAGGCCGTGTTCGATTCGCGCCTGGCCGAACTGCAGCGCGACTGCGAACCCGCCGCCTGGCCGCGCATCCACGCCGGCCTGCTGCGCGCACGCGCCGACTACGAAAACTACGGCTTCTGTTTTTCCCTGGGCGACTGGAACCCCGACGTGTTCGCCGTCGGCGTGGCCATGGTCTCGGCCGACCGCAGCCGTGTACTCGCCTTCAATTGCAGCGGCCGCGTCGGGCTGATGACGCGAGAGAAACTGCTGCACGAGATCGGTCCGAAACTGGTGGCGCTGCGCAACAGCGTGTTCACGCTGACGCAGGGACGGTTCTGAGCGGCAAAGGCTTCGACAAAGGAGGCGGTCGACGAAACGAACCTCGCCGCACAGCGCAGCCGGCAACGCCCGCGCGCGGCACGGCGATCCCGCGGCGCCGCCGCAGATGGATTCGCGCGATGCTGCCGGCGCGAACCAGCGCATGACGACGCGAAGCGTTGTCCGATACGCGGAAACGATGCACGCCTGTGCGGTGCGGCACGCCCACGCAGCAACCGCTGCGATCCACCGCCGCCGCGCGCGTCCGCGCTAGTATCGCCACCATCGCTACGCTGCGGGCAGAAACCATGGACGACGTCGGTGCGCAACAGCTGTTCGGCCTGATCGCTGCACTGGGCGGCGGCCTGCTGGTCGGCGTGGGACGCGAGCGCGAGAAGGCGGCCAGGCCCGAGCGCGAACCCGCCGGCGTGCGCAGCTTCACCGTCGCCGCCCTGGCCGGCGCCGTGGCCATGCTGCTGGGTCCCGTTGCCCTGGCCGTCGCCGGCGCCGGCGTGATCGCGATGGTGGTGACCTCGTACTGGCACAGCGTGGAACACGATCCGGGCGTGGTCACCGAACTGGCCCTGCTCGCCACCTTCCTGCTGGGCGCCCTGGCGCAGAACAGTCCGCAGTTCGCTGCCGGCCTGTTCGTCGGCCTGGCCGTGGTGCTGCAGAGCAAGACCGTGCTGCACCGCTTCACCCGTCAGGTGCTCAGCGAACGCGAACTCAACGACGCGCTGCTGCTGGCCGCCTCGGCCCTGATCGTGCTGCCGCTGCTGCCGGACCGGGCCGTCGATCCCTGGGCCGTGCTCAATCCGCGCAAGCTGTGGCTGTACGTGGTGCTGGTCATGAGCATCAACGCGCTGGGCTACATCGCCCTGCGCATCCTCGGCAGCGGCCGCGGCCTGGCCCTGGCCGGCCTGCTGGGCGGCTTCGTCTCCAGCGCGGCGACCATCGCCGGCATGGGCCAGCGCGCCAATGCGGATGCGCGTCTGCTGCCGGGCTGCGTCGCGGCCGGGCTGCTGTCCTGCGTCGCCACCGTGGTGCAGCTGGCCGCCATCCTGTTCGCGATCGCCCCGCCCCTGCTGCAGCGCCTGGCCTGGCCGCTGGCCGCAGCCGGCGTGGCGGCAATGCTGGTGGCGGCCTGGTTCGTGTGGCGCGGCCGCGGCCAGGACGGAACCGGCGACCAGGCCGTGCAGGGCCGGCCGTTTGAACTGCGCCAGGCGCTGCTCTTCGCCGCGGTGATCGCCGGCGCGCTGATCCTGTCGCGCGTGCTGCAGCATTTCATCGGCGACGGCGGCGTGCTGGCCGCGGCCGCCGCGGCCGGGCTGGCCGACGTGCATGCGGCGGCGATCTCGCTGGGCCAGTTGGTCGGCACCGGCAATATCGCCGCCCATGAAGCCGCATGGGCGCTGGCCGCCGCGTTCACCACCAATTCCCTGGTCAAATGCTTCGCCGCCGGCGCAGCCGGCCGCGCCTACGCGCTGCCGGTGGTGCTGGGCGTGGCGCTGATCAATGCCGCGCTGGTGCTGGCGGTGGTGCTGATGCCGGCGGCGGGCTGAATCGGCAGAGCCGCAGCGGCGGCGGCGGCCTGCATAACGGGCACGGCTCAAACCATTCCGGCGGTCGCCGCGTGATTTGTTGCATCATCGACGATCGTGCTCCGGCGGAAACGAACGCCGGGCGTGCCAAAGTTTCCTCCGGGAGTCCGTATGCCAAGCCTGCTGCAATGGTTCGAGGACTGGCGCCGCCGCCGCTTCGCCCGCCGCCTCATCGCCGAACTCGCCGGCGCCGGAATGCCGGGCTGGCGCCTGGACGAAGCCGAGGACCAGCTGGTCCACCCTTCGTCCCTGCAAGTCAATCTGGGCAACATCCGCAAGGAGTACCACAACGCCGGCTTTGCCCAGCGGCGCCAGCTGCTGCGGAAATACATCGCCATTGCACGCCAGCTGGAAGTCCGTCCGCAGAAACTGTGGCCGCTGGCCGCGCCGCGGATCTATCCGGTGGTGCGCTCGGCCTACCTCGCCGCCCTGTTCGAACTGGAATTGCGCAGCACAGGGAAAACGCCGCGCGCGGAGCTGAGCTGGCCGCTGGCCGGCGACCTCTGCGTGCAGCTGGTCTACGATTTCGGCGAGCACCTGAGCTATGTCGACCGCGAACTGGCCGGGACCTGGGGACAGTCCGACGCACAACTGCGCGAGACTGCGCTGGCCAATCTGGCCACCCTGCCGCGTGCGAGCTGGGTGCAGCGCGACGACGGCGTATACCAGCTCGCGTCCGAGGCCTCGTACGAAGAATCGCTGATGCTGCTGCCGCGCGTCATTGCGGCGCTGCCGTTCGCCGACCCGGTCTGCATCGCCAGCAATCGCGGCGTGCTGCTGGCCGCCGACGGCGCATCGCCGCGGGCGATGCTGGCCCTGATTGCCGCGGCGGCCGAAGCGCGCGAGACCCTGCCCTGGCCGCTGTCCTTCCTGCCCTGCCGGCGCCGCGGCGAGGAATGGCAGGCCCTGGATGCCGCGGACCCGGCGCTGCCTCCGCCCGTGGGCGAAGCCCTGGGCAACCTGCGCCGGCAGGCCCTGATCGGTTGCTACGCCAGCCAGAAGCCGCTGCTGGACGCCCTGCACGAACACACCGGCGAGGACGTCTTCGTGGCCAACATGCAGCTGCTGGAGCTGCGCGAACAGCCCGGGCAGCAGCAGAGCTGGTGCGTCTGGACGCGCGGCGTGCCCACCCTGCTGCCGCAGACCGACCTGGTCGCGCTGAACCGGGATGCGGACGGCGCCGGGAACGATTTCGTGCTGGTGTCCCGGGACAAGCTCGCTCCCCTGCTGCAGCAGTACGGAACGACGCCGCCGCTGCTGCCGCCGCGCGTGCGGGTCACTGGATTTCCCGACGACGAGCAATGGCAGGCGCTGCAGGCATTGCGCTGGAATGGCTGAAATGCCAGGCCGCCGATGCTGCAACAGGCCCGCGCCCGCCACGCCCCGCAACTCCTGGTCATTTTTAAACAGATGAGCAAAATACACATTGCACCTATCGAGGACATCGCCGGTCTCGCCGAAGTCCGCGTGCTGTTCGAGGAATACGCCGCCAGCCTCGGCATCGACCTGGATTTCCAGGGCTTCCCGCAGGAACTCGCCGGCCTGCCCGGCGCCTATGCCGCTCCCGGCGGCACGCTGCTGCTGGCGCGGCTGGACGGCGCGGCCGTGGGCTGCGTCGCGGTGCGGCCGCTGCAGCAGCCGGCGGTGGCCGAACTCAAGCGCCTGTACGTGCGCGAGGCCGGCCGCGGTCACGGACTGGGCCTGGCACTGAGCGAAGCGGCCATCGCCTTCGCCCGCGGCGCCGGCTATGCCAGCCTGCGCCTGGATACCCTGCCCGACATGCACGCCGCGCGCCGCCTTTATGCCGGCCTGGGTTTCCGCGAGATCGCGCCGTACCGGCATAACCCGGTCGCGGGCACGTCCTATCTGGAACTGGACCTGCGCGCGGCGCCCGCGCCTAAGCCGGGCTGAGGAAACGCGCCGCCGCCTCGGCCAGATGCCGGAAAACGACCGCGACGCGGCGGACCTTGCGCAGGCTCTCCGGCATCGCCAGCCACAGTTCCCGCTCGAAACCGAAGCCGTCCTGCAGCACCGGCACCAGCCCGTGGCGCCGCGCGATCGGCGCGTGGCAGGGGCCTATGCCCAGGCCGGCCTTCACCGCCGCGAGCTGAGCGAGATGGCTGTCGGCGCGCAGTCCGGCCTGCCCCTGGGTGCCGGGATGGCCGTGCGCCGCCAGCACGGCCAGGTCCTTTGCGGCGCGGTCCGGAATAATCAGCGGCCACTCGCCCAGCGCCGCCAGCACCGGCGGCGCGCCCAGGCGTCCGATCAGCGCCGGCGCGGCGTACAGGCCGATCCGGCTGCTGCCCACGCGCCGGGCGATCAGGGCCTCGTGTTCGGGGCGCGCGCTGCGCAGGGCGATATCGGCCTCGTGCTCGATCAGGTCTTCCAGCCGGTCCGACAGCGACAGCTCCAGCTCCAGGGCGGCATGGCGTTCGCGCAGGGGCGCCAGCAGCAGCGGCAGCAACTCCACGCCGAGCAGTTCGCTGCTGGTCACGCGCACGCGGCCGGCCAGGGCCGCGGCATCGGCACTGGCACCGCGCTGGAACGCCAGCGCGGCGCGTTCCATCGCTTCCAGGTGCGGGCGCAGCTCCAGCGCCTGCTGGGTCGGCACGACCGCGGCAGCGCTGCGGTTGAACAGGACCAGGCCCAGGGCCGCCTCCAGCGCTTCGATGCGGCGCCGCACCGTGGGCTGGCTCAGCGCCAGCGCGCGCGCCGCACCCAGCAGGCTGCCCTCGCGCAGTACGGCGAGCAAGGTGCGCTGATCGTCCCAGTCGGGGCTGCTCATACTGATCAAATCTGTCTAGTCACCCGACGGAGACCGATAATTTCATTTCACCGGCCCGCCCGGCAACATCGCGGCCTTCCCACCGAGCGACCACCATGCGCCCCATCATCAACCTTGCCGATACCGAACCCGCCCCGCTGCCGCCGCCCTACGCCCCGACTGGCGCCGCCGCCGAACACTACGCCCCGCGCGTAGCCCGGCTGGGCAGCCTGCTCGGCAGCCACCGGCTCGGTGCCAATCTGGTCGCGCTGGCGCCGGGCAAGCGCGCTTTTCCGTTCCATTCGCACCGCGCCAGCGACGAGGTCTTCTACGTGCTGGAAGGCGCCGGCGAACTGCGCCACGGCGAACACACGTATCCAATCCGCGCCGGCGATTTCATCGCCTGTCCCGCGGGCGGGCCGGAGACGGCGCACCAGATCCATAACTCGGGCAGCGTCGAGCTGCGCTACCTGGCCATAGGCACGAATGCTTCGCCGGATATCGTCGAATACCCGGACACGCAGCAGTTCCGCGCGCAGGCCGGCGTGCCGGGCGAGGCAGGCTTCGAGTTCCTGGGACGGCTGGACCGGCGCGGCGATTACTGGGCGCTGGCGGAGGAAAGCTGAACCGGCCAATGCAAGCCGCCCGGCCTGGGGCGGTACAACGCGCCGATCGGCCCGCCTCCCAGCTTGAATTATCCGCCGAAAATTCAACGCGGCCCGCGAACGTCAAGCCAGTCGCACCTTGCTTAAATCCCGCCTCACAACCGCCCTGCTCCCGGAGCGCGTCCTGCGCCTGGGAGCGGGCGCCTGTCGAACGTGAATCAGACAGCGCGCAGCTGCATCCCCACCCAGCGCAGGATATCCGCCGCCGGCATCGCGCCGGACTGCCGCGCGATCTCGCGGCCGCCCACGAACAGCGCCAGCGTGGGAATGCTGCGGATATTGAAGCGCGCGCCCAGGCCGGGTTCGGCTTCGGTATCGACCTTGGCCGCATGCACGCGCGGCTCCAGCTCGCGCGCGGCGGCGGCATAGGCCGGCGCCATGCTCAGGCAGGGCCCGCACCAAGGCGCCCAGAAATCCACCAGCAAAGGCAATTGCGCGCGGCCGGCGTGGACGTCGAAATTCGCCTGGGTCAGCGCGAACGGCGCGCCGCTGAACAGGGGCTGCTTGCACTGGCCGCAGGCCGGCCGGTCGGCCAGGCGCTGCGCCGGAAGGCGGTTGAGCTTGTGGCAGTGCGGACAGGCGATCAGCAGGGCGTCGGCGGTGGCGGTCATGGGGAACCTGGAGGACGGAAGATGGCGGCAATGCTGCAGAACCAGGTGTAGGCGCGCGCAGGCAGTTCAAGCCGGCCTGGCCGCAGCTTTGCGCCGCGCCGGCGGCGCGGCCACGCGGCCGGACAGCAGCAGTTCCACCGCCAGCGCGGCGTCGGCCAGGTCCACGCGCTGGTCGCTGATGGCCTCGGCATAGAGGAAGGATTCGCACAGGCGCACGACCAGATAGGCCAGCGTATTCGCCTCTATCGGCAGTTGCAGCGCGCCGCGCGCGGCTTCGGATTCCAGCAGCTCGCGCACGCGGGCGATGGCGCGCGCCTGTACCGGGCCCTGCTTGGAGGTGAGCAGGCGCAGCGCCTGTTCCGTGTCCTCGCGCAGGAAGCGGCGCAGCGGCGCGGAACGCACGATGGAGCGCATGGCGCTGGCGCAGATTGCGCCGACCCGGGCCGGACCGTGGCCCTGGCCGCGCTGCGCCGCCGCGGCGCGGCGCATCTGCGCATCGCACTGGGCCCAGAGGATTTCCCCCAGCAGCGCGTCGCGGCTGCCCACCCAGCGGAACGCGGTGGCGCGGCCTATGCCCAGCTCGGCCGCCAGCGCGCCCACGTCGATGCGCCCGCCCTGGCGCCAGCGCCGCTGGGCCAGCCCGAACAGATCCAGCGGGCCGGCGCGCGGCGCCGGGGCGGCGGCCAGGGCCTGGGCCAGGCGGGTGGACTTGCGGGCGGATGCGGACGGCATGGCCGGATCATAGTCAGCGGCGCCGATTGACGCCAGATGAGTCATTGCAGTATCAATGACTCATTCCCGACCACGGCGCCGCGCCATGCAGACCAGCCAGATCATCGACCGCCGCCACCTCGATTTCCTGCTGCACGATGTGCTCGACGTGACTGCGCTGTGCCGCTATCCGCGCTTCGCCGAGCACGGCCGCGAGACCTTCACCGCCGCGCTGGACCTGGCCCAGCAGATCGCGCTGGAAAAATTCCTGCCGCACAACCGCAAGGGCGACCTGGTCGAGCCGCAGATGATCGACGGCAAGGTGCAGTTGATCGCCGAGATCGGCGAGGCCGTGAGTGCCTTCTGCGAGGCTGGCTTCATGGCGGCACTGGCCGACGGCGGCCGCGGCGGCATGCAGCTGCCCTTCGTCGTCACCGCCGCCTGCGACGGCCTGTTCTGCACCGCCAATCCCGGCACCATCGCCTACCCCACCCTGGCCCGCGCCGCGGCCAACCTGCTGGAGGTCTACGCCAGCGAGGAACAGAAGCGGCTGTACATGCAGCCCATCCTCGACGGGCGCTATTTCGGCACCATGTGCCTGTCCGAGCCCCAGGCCGGCTCGTCCCTGGCCGACCTGAAGACCAGCGCGCGCCTCCAGGCCGACGGCAGCTACCGCATCAGCGGTGCGAAAATGTGGATCTCCGCCGGCGACCACGAGCTGGGCGAGAACATCGTCCACCTGGTGCTGGCACGCATCGAAGGCGCGCCGGCCGGCGTGCGCGGCATCAGCCTGTTCATCGTGCCGCGCTGGCGCGTCAATGCCGACGGCACGCGCGGCGCGCGCAACGACGTGCGCCTGGCCGGGCTGAACCACAAGATGGGCCAGCGCGCCAGCGTCAACACGTTCCTCAAGTTCGGCGAGAACGGCGACTGCGCCGGCTATCTGGTCGGCCAGCCCCACCAGGGCCTGGCGCAGATGTTCCACATGATGAACGAGGAACGCATAGGCGTAGGCCTGAGCGCGATACAGCAGGCCGCGGCCAGCTACCAGTACGCGCTGGCCTATGCGCGCGAGCGCCGCCAGGGCCGCCATCCGGACCAGAAAGACCCGGCCACGCCGGCCGTCGCCCTGGTCGAGCATGCGGATGTGCGGCGCATGCTGCTGCAGCAGAAATGCTATGCCGAAGGCGGCCAGATGCTGGCCTACGACGCCGCCGTGCTGGTCGACCGCCAGCACGACCCGGATGCGGCCGTGCGCGAACAGAGCCACCTGCTGCTGGAACTGTTGACGCCCATCGTCAAAGCCTGGAATTCCGACTACGCCCTGCGCGCCAATGATCTGGCGATACAGGTGTTCGGCGGCTACGGCTATACCCGCGACTATCCGGTGGAGCAGTGCTACCGCGACAACCGCATCAACCCCATCCACGAAGGCACCAACGGCATACAGGCGCTGGACCTGCTCGGCCGCAAGGCCCTGCTCGACAACGGCGAGGCCCTGCGCATACTGCTGCAGCGCATCGCGGCAACCTGTGCCGAAGCCGCCGCGGATGCGGAACTCGCCGGCCTGGCCGTGCAATTGAGCGATGCCGCAAACCTGGTGCGCGACACCACCCAGGCCGCCGCCAAACGCATGGCAGCCGGTGCAGTGCGCGAGGTACTGGCCAATGCGGCGCACTACCTGCACCTGCTGGGCCATGTCGTCGTCGCCTGGGGCTGGCTGCGCATGGCCCTGGCCGCACGCCGCGCATTGGCCGCCGGCGGCGATGCCGATTTCCACACGGGCAAGGTACAGGCCTGCCGCTTCTTCTTCGCCACCGAATTGCCGCAGGTCGCGCTGTCGGCGCGGCTGGTGGCCGGGGCGGATGACAGTGCGTATGCGATGCGGGACAGCTGGTTCTGAAGCGGCGATTGCCGCCGTCCTGCGTTCGCATCCGCACAAAACGCTGTTTCAATACTGCTTTCCAGCGGGCGCATCCGGACACGCCAGAGCGCCCTGCTCCCCGGCCTTGCTTCTTCAGCTCATGAAGCAAGGTGCGAATCCCCTGCGCATACGCGGCCACGCCGTCCGGCCCGGCCATGCAACAGCCCGGCGCATGCAGTTGCAATGCCCGCGCGCAGGCATTGCAACCGCGACAAAGCCGGCGCCATGCTTGCCGCTTGCCGCCAATCACCCGGAGAGCTGCCATGAACCGCAAGACCAGCGCCGATTTCGCCCCGGAAGTCCTGCAGCATTTCGATGCCTATGTGCATGGCGCGCTCAGCCGCCGCGGCTTTCTTGTTGCGATCGCGCAGTACGCCACCGGAGCGCTGACAGCCGAGCTGATACTGCAGCAGCTGAGTCCGCAGTTCGCCGCCGCGCAGCAGATCAAGCCCGACGATGGCCGCCTGAAAGCCGTGCGCACGGAATTCCCCTCGCCCGCGGGCAACGGCAAGGTGCAGGGCTATCTCGTCGAAACGGCCAAGCCGAAAACCAAATCCAGGCCCGGCGCGGTGCTGGTGATCCACGAGAACCGCGGCCTGAATCCGCATATCGAGGACATTGCGCGCCGCCTCGCGCTGGAAGGCTTTCTCGTATTCGCGCCGGACGCGCTCGCCCCGCTCGGCGGCTATCCCGGCGACGAGGACAAGGCGCGCGAACTGTTCGGCCAGCTGGACCAGACCAGGACCCGCGCCGACCTGGTCGCCGCCGCCAAGGGCCTGGCCGCCCTGCCGCAGGGCAACGGCAAGCTCGGCGTGGTGGGTTTCTGCTACGGCGGCGGCATGACGAATTACCTCGCCACCCAGCTGCCGGAACTCGATGCCGCCGTGCCCTTCTACGGCCCGGCGCCGGACCTCAAGGACGTGGCTGCGATCAAGGCCCCGCTACTGCTGCAGTTCGCCGAGAAGGACGACCGCGTCAACGCGACCTGGCCGCCCTACGAGGCCGCGTTGAAAGAACACGGCAAGAAATTCCAGGCGTATACCTATGCCGGCACCCAGCACGGTTTCAACAACGACACCACGCCGCGCTACGACAAGGACGCGGCCAGGCTGGCCTGGGACAGGACGGTGGCGTTTTTCCGCGAGCAACTGGGCTGATCGGCCGTAACGCGCGCGCTGCAGCCGGGAGGATCCGTCAGGATCCTCCCGGCGCATCCGCCGTGCGGCTTTGGCGTTTGCCCGATGCCCGAACCGGCTTGCTCTCGGAAACGGCATCCACCAGCGCTCGCCACATCCCCCCAGCGATGCCGCGAAATACCCTCAAGCGCCGTGTCGAAATGCGGCGGCGGCACCGGCAAGATGCGCCTCGATTGCCGCAAGCGATGAAAAATACGGATTGCCCTCGATGACCGCGATGCCGCCAAGCCTCTCGCCCAGCGACGCCGCCGGGCCGGCAGCGGGCACCAGCCGATAGGCACCGCTGGCAACGAACAACCGGCCCTGCTGGTTTGGCGCGAGAAACTCGGGCTGCAGCGCCACACCGTAGCGATTCCAGAACAGCCACGTGCCGGCCTGCACATCGATGCCCTCGCAATAGGCCACGGCTGCGGCCTCCGTGGGGAAGACATGCAAGGATTTCTCGTCGGTTGCGACGGCAAAGATCATCTGGACCCATCTCCCGCGCAGCGGCCATCCGAACCGCGTCGCAGCATCATGGCACGGGGACTACGGCACCAGCGCGGCCTGACCGGGCGCTCCAGACATCAGGCCGCAAGCACACAGTGGGACTGCCCGCACGGATCATCGACGCCTTCGACCGCGCAGATCCACGCATCGGTCCCACCAGCAATCCCTCAGGACGGCAGCTCCGCCAATGTCTCCGGATGCTCCACCGTCTGCGGCCGCGCATCGTAGCCATGCTCGTCGTCGCTGCCGTGCGGCAGGCCTTTTCCGTGCAGCGCGGGCGGCGGAATCACTGCGCGCACCGGGCGGCCGCCGGGATCCACATGCAGTATGGTGCGGCGTGCGCTGCGCAGGCGCTGGCTGACGACCGGCGTAGCGCCGAAGAAATCGGCGATGGCCTGCGGACAGGCTTCGGCGACGGCACGGCGGCGGTCGCGGCCGCCATAGCGGCGCTGGTTGTAGGCCGACCAGAGGAACAGTGCGACGGCGCAGACCACGGCGGCGCGCATCAGGCCGGCCAGTGCCTCGGCGCCGTCCTGGGTGCTGGCCAGCACGACCTGGGCATAGGCCTGATCCAGCCCCAGGCACCAGGCGGCCAGGGTGATCAGCGGCAGCCACAGCGAGATCCAGGCCAGCCAGGCGAATGCGGTCAGGCTGGCGTAGAGGCTGCGCTGGGCCAGGCTCTGGCGCTCCGGCGCCGAGATGATCAGGCCGTCGCCGAAACCGGTCGCCGCCGCCGGCGCGTCGGCAATCATCACGCTGTCGTTCATCGTATTCCCCGGTCGGGACTGACCCATACCGCGCGCGTGCCGCGGCGCTTGAGCAGCGCCTTGGGCAGGGCCACCACCGAGGTCAGCATGCTCAGCGACCAGTAGGCGATCGGGTACCAGATCATCCAGTAGAAATTGCGGCCCACGCCGGGCTCGTAACGCCGGTCTATGGCCATGCTCAGGGCGAACTGGGCCAGGCAGGTCGCGCCCAGGATCACGCCGTGCCACTGCGGCAGCAGCGTGGGCACGCTCCATTGCGGCGGCAGCGTGAAGACCTGGCCCAGCAGCCAGAGCAGCACCAGGCCGGCCATGACATAGGCCCAGACCAGGCTGAGCAGGTATTCCACCAGCACCGGCCACATGCGCCGCGAACGCCAGTTGCGCGCCAGCGGCAGGGCGTAGCGCAGGATCACCTCCACTCCGCCCTGGGCCCAGCGCAGGCGCTGCCGCCACAGGCCCTTGAGTGTTTCCGGCATGAGAATCCAGCACATGGCATTGGGTTCGTACAGCACCGACCAGTGATCCAGCTGCAGGCGCCAGGTCAGGTCTATGTCCTCGGTAATCATGTCGGTGCTCCAGTAGCCCGCGCGGTGCAGCGCGGTCTTGCGGAAGGCGCCGATCACGCCGGAAACGCAGAACACCCGGCCGTAGACGCGCTGGGCGCGCTTGATCAGGCCGATGATGGAAGAGAACTCGCCGACCTGGAGCTTGCCCAGCAGCGTAGAACGGTTGCGTATGCGCGGATTGCCGGTGACCGCGCCCACGCGCGGCTGGCTCAGCAGGTGATGCATCATCCAGCGCGTGGCATAGCGGTCGAGCAAGGCGTCGCCGTCAATGCAGATCAGGTATTCCGCATTCGACGCCAGCGCCGCCATGCGCAGGCCCATGGACTTGCCCTGGTTGCTGGCGAAATGGATGACGCGCAGTTGCGGATACTCCTGCAGCAGCGCGTCCAGCTGTTCGCCGGTATCGTCGCGGGAGCCATCGTTGACGGCGATGATCTCGATATTCGGATAGTCCTGCTGCGCCAGGTAGCGGATGGTCTCGCGCACGTTCTCGCCCTCGTTGTGGCAGGGCACGATCAGGCTGACCAGCGGATACGCCGGCAATTGCGGCGGCTGGTCGCGGCGCGGATGGCCGCGCTCCCAGCGCAGGTAGTAGAGGATGCCGCCGCTGATCCAGATATAGGACATCAGCAGCGGATAGAAGAAGGCAAAGCCCAGCAGCAGCGGCAGCAAGGGGGTGCTCATGCTCAGGGCCGCCGGTAAGGGTGATCGGCCGCGGAAATCGCGCGGCGCACGGTTTCCAGCGGCGGTTCGTCGCGCAGGAAATCGTCGGAGTAATAGGCCAGGTGACGCGCGCCCGCCTGCTGCAGCCGATGCAGCTGGCGTACCAGGGTATCGGCCGGGATCGCCCGTGGCGTGCCGCGCCAGTCGCGCGCCTGCAGCTCGAACACCAGGCGGTCGGCGGCGCCGGGCAGACGCAGCGCCGCTTCGGCCAGGCCTGCCAGCCAGGCATCCGCATCGGCCGCCTGCTCCAGCCACGGCATGCTCATCAGCGCGACCTGGTCGTAGCTGGCGAGGAAGCGCGCCGCACTGTGCGCACTGTGCAATTCATCGGCTTCGTCCAGTACCGGCCCGGCAAACAGGTTGCGCGCGCTTTTCAGGCCGGGACGCCAGGTACCGGCGCGGCGCAGCAGTTCCTGGGTGAAGGCAATCAGCGCATCGGTGCGTGCCCGGCCCGGCGGCGGCGCGGCGGCGGCCAGCGCGTCGTCGTCGCGCAGCACCGCGTCGTCGCCGAACAGCACGCCGGCGGCATAGCCGCTGGCGGCGAGGTCCTCGTACATATCACCGATCAGCTGGCGGCTTTCGGCCAGGAACGGATCCAGCCGCGGCGGATCCTGCGGCCCGTGCGCACGCGGCGGCGCAATCTGCAGCCGCTGCTGCTGCACCGCGTCGGGCAGTACGAAGCCCAGTACCGGCATCCAGGCGAATACTTCCACGCCGGTGCGCGTGCGCAGCTGCCAGGCTACGCGCGAATACAGGTCGGCGCGCAGCGGCAGGTGGCGGTTGGGGAAATACACCGCAGCGGCGGCGCCGTCGCCGTCGGGATCGGCGAAAGCCTGCAGCCACACCTGATTGACGCCGAGCCGGCGCACGCGCTCCAGCAGCGCGTCGAGATTGCGTTCCAATTGGGCCGCGTCGGCGTCGTAGACCGCGTCCAGATCGATCTGCACCGCGCGCACCGGCCCGCGCCGCAGCGGACGGCGCAGCTCATTGGCCAGGCCGGCGGAATCCGGATTGGCGCTGAGCAGGATGCGCGCAATCGATGCGTCCCCGGCCGGCTGCTGGCCGGCCAGGCTGAAAGAGACTTCCATGCCCAGCGTCGCGGCGATTTCCTCGCCGACCCGGCTGTGCGCGCCGTAGGGCCACACCACCGCCCGCGGCGATGTGCCGGTCAACGCGCGGATCTGCTGCGCACTGCGCGCAAGATCGTCATGCAGGCGCTGGCGCAGCGCGGCTTCGGTTTCGTAGCCGGCGGCGCTCCAGATGCGCGTGGTCGCCGCCGGCTGCTGTCCGCCCAGTGCATTGGCCGGCACGGCCCGGTGCAGGTCGTAGCTGTGCGAAACCACGTCGACCAGGCCGGAACCGGCCAGCTCGCGCAGTTGCTGCGGGCTGAGAAATTCCGCGCGCACATGCTTGCTGCCGGCGTATTCCACCGTTTCTCCCGGCGCCAGGTCCAGCCAGCGCCCAACCACCGCCACCACGGCCGGATAGCGGTACGCGCGCAGCAGCGGCAGCACGCGCGTGGTGGCACTGACCAGGCCGTCGTCGAAGGTCAGCAGCACGGATTTCTGCGGCAGCGTGCCGCGGCCGGCGCGCGCGGCGATGACCTGGTCCAGGCTGACCACGCTGTAGCCCTGCGCCCGCAGCCATTCAAAATGATCGACCAGATGGCGCGTGCTGATCGCCTCGCGGTCCGCATCGACATTGCCGTCGACCGCATCGCGCACGTCGTGATAGGACAGAACCGTCAGCGCCGCGGCGGGCAGGCTCAGCGCCAGCAGCAGCAGGGCGAGCAGGACACGCTTCATCAGGGCAGGCATCGCCATTGCGGGCATCACCATGGCAGGCCGCCCCAATGCAGCGCGGCGAATACTTCGCGGCGGGTCTCGCTGCGGCCGTCGTAGGCCTGGCGGAACCAAGCCAGGCCGTAGCGCAGCGACCAGGACGGTCCCCACTGCCACTCGTGTTCGTAGTTCAGGCGCAGCACGCTGCTGCTGCCGTAATCCTGCTGCCAGTAGCGGCCGGCCCAGACGCCCAGGCGCTGGTTCCAGCGGTTTTCGTAGCGGCGCCAGCTCATCCAGTCGAGCACGCCGCCGAGCAGGCCCATGCGGTCGCGCTCCGGATTGAAATACGGCCCGCCGGCCAGGCTATTGCGCGAAGCGGCGAACTCGCCATGCAGATCCAGCTTCAGATGCGGCTGCGTGATGACCTGCTCGCGCCAGGCCAGCGCGGCGCTGTCGCGCTGGTTGCCGTCGCTGAAATCCAGCCGCGCCAGGTGCAGGCTGAGATCGCTGCGCTCATTGCGCTGCCAGCCGCCGCCCAGCGCATAGGAGCGCGCGGTGATGCCGTAGTAGCGGCCGCGCAGCGGCGCATCGCGGCTGGCGCTGCTGGTCTGTGCGCCCAGCCACCAGCGATCGGAGACGCGCCAGCGCAGCGCGGTCTCGAACGCATCGCGCTGCGAATGGCCGTCTTGCGGCGTGAACCAGGCAGCACGCAGATCCACGCCGGCATGGTCGTAGCGCAGGCCCAGGCCGTTGCGCTCGTAGGCCACCGTGCCTTCGGGAATATCGGCGTCCTGCTTCTGCGCCTGCGCATAGACGCGCCAGAAATCGCCGATCAGCGGCGTGGCCAGACTGAATTCCCCGCCCTGTTCGCGGTTGCCGAATACGGCGCTGTCGCCCTGGGCACGGCGCGCGCCCAGATCCAGCTGCCAGCCGCGGAAGGCGTCCCATTCCTCGCGCTGGCGCTGCACGTGGCGGTTGGCCGGCACAGCGGCCTCGATCTCGCGCAGCGGCGCGTCGATGCGCTCGTAGTGGCCCAGCGCGCGCTCGGCGCCGAGCAGATCCAGGCGCAGAGCCAGGCTTTCCTCATCCAGGCTGCGCGCAAGGCGGTACTGGCGCAGGGCGCGCTCAGGCCAGCCGCGGCGCAGGTAGATCGTGGCAAGTTCGCGCTGCAGGTCGGCCCGTGCCGGCGCCTCGACGGCCAGGGCTTCCAGCCGCGCCTGGGCCTGTTCCAGATCGTCGCCGAAGGAAAGCAGCAGGGCCAGGCTGATCTCGGCGCGGGCGCGCTCGCCGTTGGCCAGCGGCTGGGCCGCGCCGGGCGAGCGCGTCCACGGCGGGTTGTGCGCGATAGCCGCCTCGACGGTGCGGCGCGCCGCGGCGAAATCCTCGGCTTCGAGCTGGGCGTACATCAGCGACAACTCGACATCGGTCTGGCGCGGCTGCGCCGCCAGCGCGGCCTGGTACTGCGTGATCGCCGCGCGCGGCCGGCGCAGATAAAGCAAGGCGTCGGCATAGGCCACCTGCACGTAGGACGGCAGTTCCACGCCTTCGTGCAGCAGGGCTTCGGCGGCCACCACTGTTTCCTGCATGCGTTCGAGCTGGCGCAGCGCGAGTACGCGGTCCAGGCGCGCACGCCGGCGCTGCTCCACCGCATCCGCGCTCAGCGTGACCAGGTTGGCCTCGGCCCGGGCCAGCGCATCGCGCGCTTCGGCCAGTTCGTCGGCGCGGTTTTCCGGCAGGTACAGCGCCCAGCGTATGGCCTGGGCGGCGCGGTCGGTATGCAGGCGGTCGCGTTCGGCGTCGCTGAGCGGACCCTGCGCCAGCGCGGCCTGGGTCGCGCCGAGGTCGGCCAGCGCCGCGCGCACGCCGGCGGCGGCTTCGGCGGAATCGGCCTGCAGCCGCTGGGCGCGCTGGTAGAGATCCAGCGCATCCGCCGTACGGCCGCTGCGCTGGCGCACATAGGCCGCGGCCAGCAGCACGTCGGCACCGGCCTGTCCCTGCAACAGCGCATCGGCGCGCGCGTTGGCGGCCTCCGCATCGCCGGCCTCGGCCAGGCTCATCGCGGCGCCGGCGGCCGCGGCCGTCAGATCCGGCTGGCGCTGCAGCGCCGCGTCGAACCAGGCAGCGGCAACCGCGTACTGGCCCCGGTTGCGCGCCGCCCGCGCCGCGGCCAGCCGCACAGCAGCCGGCCACGATTCCGGCGCCTGCGGCGGCAGCAGGGACAGCGCATACGCATCCTCGCCCGCACGATGGGCCGCCATGACCGCCGCGCCGCGCAGCGCGGCGTCGTCCGGACGGCGTTGCAGCTGCGCGCGCAGCTGCGGCAGTTCCGCGCCGGCATCCGCGGGCGCGGCCTGCGCATCCATTGCCGTACAGACTGCGCAGGCCAGCAAGGCGCTGGCGGCCGCACTCCGGCGCAAGCGCCCGGCGGCACTTCCTGTCGTCACCAAATTCCCCCCGATTCCTGCGTACCGGGTTCAGCAGCACGCGGGCCAATTGTCGGCGCGCAGCCTAGGCAGCGCCGCCGCGGGGCGGCAAGCAAACAAGCCTTACCAATCGCAAACTAGTGTGTATCTTGTAACTAGTTCCATGACTTCCGCGGCGCATCGTGCGTACGCGCGGCAAACAATGTGCGTTAGTCCATCAGCGCGGCAGAAACATCGGCGCGGCGATGCGAATCGCCCATACGGCGACGTGCGCCTGCGGCCGCAGCGTCCGCGCGAGCGAGCGGCCCGCACCGCAGCAACGCAAATTCCCGCCCGCAATCCCGAATCCCGACGCACCAGCCAGTCGGCAACGCTCAGCCCGCCAGATCATCCAGAATGGGACAATCCGGCCGCGCATCGCCATGGCAGTTGTGCGCCAGATCCGCCAGGCTGCGGCGGGCCTGCAGCTGCGCGAGCTTCTCGTCCAGCGCCTGCACATGCGCCAGGGCCAGGCGCTTGACCAGGGCACTGGAGCGGCGCCGGTCGTCCGCAGGCCGAGCAGGTGTTCGATCTCCTTGAGCGCGAAACCCCGCCCGCGCGCACGGTGGCCTGCTCGCCGGCCAGGTTCACCGCCGCATCGGTAACGCCGGGCACGCGCAGCGCACGCTCCACCCGCCCGGCGCAGGACATGCGGGTAATGTCCAGATGCAGGGCTTGCCGCGGTATGACGGAATCAGTGGGGCTCATGGGTACTCCTGTCGGTCAGGAGTGCAGCCTGATCCTTCCCATCGTGGCAAGGTCAAGCGAAGGGATTCGATATTCGGGATTCGGATTTGAAGTCGAGAACTTCGCGCCTCAATCTTTCCCGCTCAACGACCAGTTTCACATCCCGAATTTCGACTCCCCGCGCTTGAAACTTCCGCCCACACCCCGCAGTCTATGCGCCGCCTTTCGCTATCCGGACCGTTTGTGCTGCGTACCGCGCTCAAGATCCTGCTTGCTGTCGTGCTCTGCCTGAACGGGTTTCTTGTGCCCGTTGCGATGGCGGCGCCGGTGCCTGCGGATGCGCAGATGCAGGCCGAAGCCGCCGTCCCCTGTCATGGCGATGCCGCCGATACGGCGCTGGCAAAGCAGGCCCGGCAGGGCGCGCCCGATTCCCCCGCCCATCCCGACTGCTGCAAGCGCGGCCACTGCCTCTGCGCGGTGCTGTTCTCGCTGCAGGTGCCCGAAGTCGGCCTGCCCGCGCTGGCGCCGCAGGCCGGCGCCGTTGGCGGACGCGATGGCGTGGACTACGCCAGTCTGCGCAGCGCGGTGGCGCTGCGTCCGCCCATAGCCTGATCGTCTCCGCGGCGCATTTGCCGCCGCCGCAGTGGAAACGCGCCGCGCCGCGGCGCATGGTTCCCCGCGGGTCCGCGTCCGCCGTCGCAAGAGGGCGCGGGCCTGCCCACACACGAGCACGATCATGCAAACCCGATATCTGCCGTTGCCGCTGGCGGCTGCGCTGGCGCTGCTGTCCGGCTGTGTCGCCGTGTCGCGCCGCGAAGGCGCAGCCAATGTCGAACAGCTGCTGCAGCCGCGCCTGAGCACGCCGTTCCAATGGCGTGCCGACCCGTCCGCCGCGGTTATCGACGCCCGCGCCGCCGAGCTGCTGGCACAACCGCTCACACCGCTGAGCGCCTTCCAGCTGGCCCAGCTGCGCAATCCGGCCATCGCCAGCCATTACGCCGAACTGGGCATCGCCCAGGCTGCGGTGGTCGAAGCCAGCCGCATAGGCAACCCCGGCTTCTCCATCGCTTCAAGCAAGGAGCAGGGCCCGGCCAAGATCACCACCGGCGTCAGCCTGCCGCTCAGCGACCTGCTGCTGTTGTCCTCGCGCCGCCAGTTCGCCGCCGGCGAATACGAGCGCAGCCAGCTGCTGATCGCCCAGGCGCTGTTTGATCTGGCCGCCGACACCGCCTCGGACTGGTACGCCGCCGCCGGTGCCGAACAGGTCGCCGCCATGCGTGCGGCCGTGGCCGAGGCGGCGGACGCCTCGGCCGAGCTGGCCAGGCGTTTCCACGACGCCGGCAATATCAGCGCGCTGCAGCTCAAGCTGGAACAGGCCGCCGCGAGCCAGGCGCGCATCGCCGCTGCCGCCGCCCGGGCCGAGGCCCAGCGCGCGCGGCTGGCGCTGAACACACGCATGGGGCTGTCCGGCGCCGAAGCCGCGCGCTGGCGGCTGGACCTGCCGCTGCTGGCGCCGGTGGAAACCGAGGACGAGGCCGCCGGCCTGCTCGCCCTGGCGCAGCAGCAGCGGCTGGATCTCGCCGCCGCCCGGCGCGACGTGGAATTGCTGGACCAGGCGCTGAAACTGGTGCGGCGCTGGCGTCTGCTGGGCAACGTGGAGGTCGGCTATGAACGCGAGAAGGAAAGCGACGGCAGCCGTTCGCGCGGCCCCACCCTGACCCTGGCGATCCCGCTGTTCAACCAGGGCCAGGCCGCCATCGCCCGCGCCGAAGCCCAGCTGGAACAGGGCCGCGCCAGCCTGGCGCAGCTGCAACTCGGCGTGGACAACGCCGTGCGCCTGGGCGTGGAACAGGTCGCCGCCCAGCGCGCCATCGTCGCCGATTACCGCGACGCCCTGGTGCCGCAGCGCGAGGCCGTGGTGCAGCGCGAGCTGGAACGCTTCAACTACATGCTGATCGGCGCGTTTGAACTGCTGCTGGCGCGGCAGCAGGAATACGACGCCTACCAGGGCTATCTGCTGGCCGTGCGCGACTACTGGCAGGCCCGGGTGGAACTGGCCCGCGCGGTAGGCGCGGAGCTGCCCAGCACCGCGGCAGCGCGCACCCGCGCGCTGGGCGTGGAATCCGTGCTGCAGCCGGCGGCCGGGGCCGGCAGCGGACACGGCGGACATGGCAACCACGGCCAGATCAACGACAAGGCGCAGGACCACAGCGCACACGGCAAGCCGCAGCAGGATGGTGCCGGCGGCGGCCATGCGGGCCGCGGCACGCAGGAGCCTGCCGACGGCAAATCGCAGGATGCCGGCGATCACAGCGCGCATCAGGGGCAGAGCGGCGAGTCGCAGGATCACAGCACTCACCAGATGCGGAGCCACGAGTCGCAGGATCACAGCGCCCATCAGAAGCAGAGCGGCACCGCGCAAGACCACAGCAAGCACCGTGACGGCCAGGACGACGAAGCCGGCAACGGCCACGAAGGCCATGGCGATCACGGCAAGCAGCCGCTCCCTGCGAATCCGGCCGGCCCCAGGAACGAAAGCACCGGCAGCAGCCACGAAAACCACTCCGGTCACAGCAACCGAAACAGCGACGGCAACGACGCAGGCCACGGCGACCACAGCAGCCGCCAGAACACCGGCAACAAGAAACCAGAAGCCGCCGACGACCACAGCCAGCACCACAACCACGGCGACCACAACGCCGCCCAGCCGCCCCACGGAGCCCAGCCATGACCACCCGACGCGAACTGCTGCAACTGATGGGCGCCGGTGGCGCCGGCCTGATCGCCGCCGCCGCGGCGCGGCCGCTGCAGGCCCAGCCCGGCGGCGATGCGCTGCCGCGGCGCCAGGGCCGCAGCGCCCAGGGCTACCGGCCCGTGCGCACGCTCAACGGCTGGACCCTGCCTTACCGCATGAACAACGGGGTAAAGGAATTCCACCTCGTCGCCGAGGAGATCGAGCACGAATTCGCCCCCGGCGCGCGCGCGCGCTGCTGGGGCTACAACGGCACCACGCCGGGGCCGACCATCGAGGCCGTCGAAGGCGACCGCGTGCGCATCTTCGTCACCAACCGGCTCAAGGAAGGCACTACCGTGCACTGGCACGGCATAGACCTGCCCAACGGCTTCGACGGCATCAGCGGCCTGAACCAGCCGCGCATCGAGCCCGGCGAGACCTATGTATACGAGTACACACTGAAACAGCACGGCACCCACATGTACCACCCGCATGCCGACGAAATGACCCAGATGGCGTTCGGCATGATGGGCCTGTTCATCATCCATCCCAAGGACGGCGAGGAAGAACCCATCGACCGCGACTACGCCTTCCTGCTGCACAACTGGGCGCTGCATCCGGGCACCTACCGGCCGGATCCGTCGGTGATGCAGGACTTCGACCTATGGACCTTCAATTCGCGCGTATTCCCGGCCATCGACCCCGTCGTGATGCGCACCGGCGAGCGCCTGCGCCTGCGCATAGGCAACCTGTCGATGTGGAACCACCCCATCCACATGCACAGCAACCCGTTCTGGGTCACGGGTTCGGACGCCGGCCGCTGGCCGCGGGCGCAGTGGCGGCGCGAAGTGACCGAGATCGTCGGCGTGGGCCAGATGCGCGATCTGGAATTCGTCGCCACCGAGCCCGGCGACTGGGCCCTGCACTGCCACATGGCCCATCACACCATGGGCCCCATGGGTCACGAGATCCCCAACACCGTCGGCGTGGACCAGCGCGGCGTGGAAGCGCGCATACGCAAGCTGCTGCCGGGCTACATGGCCATGGGCAAGGACGGCATGTCCGAGCACAGCGAGCATGTCGCCATGGGCATGCAGGGGCCGGAGAACACCTTGCCCATGATGGCCGGCCAGGGCCAGTTCGGCCCGATCGAGATGGGCGGCATGTTCACCGTGGTCAAGGTGCGCGACGATCAGGCGGCAGACGACTACGGCGATCCAGGCTGGTACCGTTATCCCAAGGACCAGATCGCGCGCCGCGTCAGCAGCGATCCGGATTTCGGCCAGCCGCAGCGGCGTGATCCTTACGGCAAGGCAGCCGCGCGTCCCGCGACGCCGGCAGCGCCGCCCATGGATCATTCCGGCCACGGCAAACACGGAGACTGATCATGCAAACCGCACCGCCACGGCCGATCCGCGCCGCCCTGATCCTGGCCACCGTCCTGTTCGCCGCGGCCGCCGCGGCGACGGAGCCGCGGGTGGAACAGCCGGCCGCGCCCGCCCTGCCCGATCCGGCGGCCACGGCCGCGGCCGCCGTGGCGGAACAGTTCCACAATGCGCTGCAGCGCGGCCAGGGCGAGGCCGCACTGCAGCTGCTGGACCCGGCCGTGCAGATCTACGAGGCCGGCCATGTGGAACGCAGCCGCGACGAGTACGCCGCCAGCCACCTCGCCGCCGACATGAGCTATGCCCGCACGGCCCAGGCCACGGTGAAATCGCGCAAGGCCGAGGTCGCCGGCGAGCTGGCCTGGGTGGCCAGCGAATCGGAAGTGCAGACCGAACGCCAGGGCAAGCCGGTCAAGCTCGCCAGCCTGGAAACCCTGGTGCTGAAGAACACGCCGCAGGGCTGGCGCATCGTGCATATCCACTGGTCCTCGCGCGAGCTGAAGCCCGCGCCCTGAACGGCGCGCCGCGGCAGGAACTCAGCCCAGCCGCCGCAGCACCTGCTCCACCGCCGCGGCATTGTCCGCCTGCAGCTGCGCGATCAGCCGCTGCAGGCGGCCGTCGCCGAACAGGCGCGCATGCACGGCGGCATAATCGTCGAGCACGCCGCGCGCCGTTTCCAGCAGATCGTCGTAAGCCGCCCACACAATGAATTCGTGATAAGGCACCGCCTCGCGCAGCGGCACATCTTCGCTGACCACGATCACGCCCTTGAGCAAGGCCGGCAGCACGCGCAGCTCTTCCAGGGTGTGGTGATCGCCGGTCTGGTGCACGTTGAGCAGGACGCGGCTGGCGCGGTACAGCGCGCCCACGCCGGCGCCGTCCCAGATGCCGCGGACGTTGCGCAGCGGCAGGCTCCGTGCGCGCGCCTGGCGCAGCAGCACGGCGCGGCGCGGCTGGCGCGGATCGGCGAAGGTGGCCAGCAGCGGCAGCGGACGCGCCGCGGCGGCGAAATCCGGCGCATACAGCAGCGGAGCGATGGCCACACAGCGCGCGAGGTAGTCGCCGTGCCGGCCGCCGGCGGCGATATGGGCCAGGTTCTGCCGGCTGTAATCGATTACCGCAGCGGCTTGCAGCAGGCGCTCCAGCCCGGCGATGCGCACCAGATAGCGTTCCTCGCCGCGCCCCGTGGGCACGGTGCCCGCCACCGCGCCGGCGCTGTCGCGGCCGCCGGGGCGGACCAGGGTGTGTTCCCACTGGAAGGCGATGCGGTGCGCCTGCCTTGTAGAAGAAACGTCATTTTCAACAACGTCGCCGAAGCACAGGCGCAGAGCCTGCGTGCGCCGCCGCAGCGCCAGGCGGAACAGGGCGACGCAGTAGTCGTGGTATTCGCGCAGGAACGGCGCGGGCCGGGCGGCATAGATCAGCCAGGATGCGCCGGCAGGCTCAGCTACCGCGCCGGCGGTGCGCGAGCCCGGCCACAGCGCAAGCCACCGGCGCCGCAGCGCGCCGCGCAGGGCCGAACGCCGCAACCGCGACAGCGCAGCCTCGGCGGCAGCGGCCGCGCCGTCATCCGATGACGCAGCGCCACCCGGCGCCGCGGGCGCGGGCCGCCCGCCGTCCTGCGCGGGCACCGCCCGGCGTGCGGGCAGCAGCGCCTCCGGCGCGACGACCTTGCCCATGCGTCCGCGCAGCACGTCGAAGACGCCGCGCAGCAGACAGGCCGCCCGTGCCGGCCGCCGCGGCGCCAGCAGCAGCGCACGTCCCAGTTTCTTGAGCGCTACCAGCGCGGCGACGCCAGTCCCCGCATGCCGCCGCGCCAGTTCGATCTCGTTGCGCGCGTGGTAGTAGTACATGCCGTCGCGCAGCGCCGGCCAGTCGCGCTGGCTGCCGCCGCCGGCGTGCCACAGGCGCGCGCGCGGCACCAGCCAGCTGGCCACGCCGGCGTCGCGCAGGCGATAGCAGTAGTCGATTTCCTCGCAGTAGAGGAACCAGGCGCCGTCCAGCCAGCCGTGTTTCTGCACCAACGCCAGCGGCAGCAGCAGGCAGCTGCCCGCGGCCGCGCCGACGCGGCAGGCCTGCGCCGCATTCCAGCGCGGGCTCCACGGCACCGCCCGGTCGCGCCGCCACGGCCGCGGCCGGCCGTCAGGCTGCAGATATTTCTGCGGAAAATTCAACACAACCGCGTCGCCGCGCCGGCACAGCGGTGCGCCGCCGTAGAGCGCGTCGCCATGTTCGCGCCAGGCGGCCATGAGTTCGTGCAGGGTCTGCGCCTCGACCTCGGCATCGCTGTTGAGCAGCAGCAGCGCGGCCGCGCCCCATTCCTGCGCCTGGCGCAGGGCAGCGGCATGGCCGCCGGCATAACCCCGATTTTCCGCGTTGACGATCAGCCGTACCGCCGGAAACGCCGCGGCGATGCGCGCGGCGCTGTCGTCGGCCGAGGCATTGTCGACCACGATGACGCGGAAGTTTTCATACGTGGAGGAATACAGCGACGCCAGGCAGTCCAGCGTCGCCTGCGGCGTATTCCAGTTCAGCACCGAGACGGCGAGCAGCGGCGCTTCAGTCATGCGCCGGCTCCACCCGCGGCAGCCCTGTCCAGGGCACGAAGGCCAGCTGCACCAGGCCGCAGACCAGCCAGGCCAGCGCGCCGGCCGTGAACCCCAGCGACGGGGTCAGTCTCAGCAGCACGGCCAGTTGCAGCGCCAGGGTCAGGCCGTTGATCAGCGCAAGGCGGCGGTGGCGGCGCTGCGCCAGCAGCCAGGCGCCGAACGGCGCATAGATCGCCAGCGCGGCCACGCCCAGCAGCATCAGGCGCAGCGGCGCAGCCAGTACTGCGGCGGTAGCCGCATCGTGCAGCCACAGCCGCAGCAGCGGCGGTGCGAGCGACGCCAGCAGCAGGCTGGGCACAACCACCAACAGCAGCGAAGCCCGCAGCATGGCCCGCAGCTCCCGGCGCGGCGCGGCCGCCGCGGCCAGGCGCGGCAGGAACGCGCGCTGTATGGGCATCTGTAACTGCAGCAGCGACAGCACCACCGTGGCGGCGAGGAAATAGCGGCCGTAGTCGGCCGCCGGCAGCAGCACCGCCAGCACCAGCCGGTCGACCTGGCCGGTGAGCAGGCCCAGCGCCGCTGCCGGCGCATACGCGGCGACGGCGCGGCCCGCGGCATACGCGGTTGCCGCGGGCGCGGCCGGCGCCTGCGCCCGCACCGCGCGCAGGTTCAGCACCAGCTCGACCAGGCCGATCAGCACGAA
Source organism: Tahibacter harae (assembly GCF_024437735.1). Lineage (GTDB taxonomy): Bacteria > Pseudomonadota > Gammaproteobacteria > Xanthomonadales > Rhodanobacteraceae > Tahibacter > Tahibacter harae. The sequence continues at coordinate 301,643 of NZ_JANFQO010000002.1, forward strand.
CGGCAGCAGCCAGGCCACGGCGCTGGCTTGCCATTGGGTAATCAGCAGCAGGGCCAGCGCGTGCTTGCACAGCAGCGCCAGGGCCAGGCGGCGATTTGCCTCGCCATGGCGCTGCAGGCCGTTCCAGTAGCCCAGCGCGGCGCCGTTGCAGAACTGGAACAGCCATTGCACCAGGGCCAGGCGCAATGGCCAGGCCAGGGCCGCGTCCGGCGGATACAGCGCCAGCAGCGCCTGTCCCGCCACGAATAGCGGCAGCGCCAGCCGCAGATAGCTGCGCAGATAGGCGCCGAAAACCGCCGGCGCCCGCTCCGGCGCCGCCGCGAGATCGCGCAGCAGCGGCGGCCCCAGGGCCAGCTCCAGCGCGAACAGCAGGCCTTGCAGGGCCAGGCACTGCGCCACCAGGCCCCACTGTGCCGGACCCAGCAGGCGCAGATACAGCGGCAGCAGAAATACGGTCACCGCCGCCATCAGCAGCAGCTGGCCGTAATTGGCGAGCAGATTCAGCGCCAGCTGCCGGCGCGGCGCGATGGCGTTCATGCGCTGCCGCCGGCCGCGCCGCGCGTTGCATTGCGTCTTGGCAAACCTTCCTCCCCGCGGCGCCGCCGCTTTCCCCGCCAGCCAACGTGCACGTCCTTCCTTCCCGGCCGGGCAGTATTTTCACCCAGAGAAACCATTCGTAACCGTACAGGCCGAGGCGCCGGAAATTATTTCGCTACCATGGCCTGGCGTGCTTCTACGCCTGCGGCCGGACGGGAATTTCCGTTCGCCGCCGTATCGATCCAGGGTCCCGCGGTGCTCCTGTGGCAGGCGGTCGCGTTGCAGCGGAATGCAGGAATCGTCGATGGAAAGTCGCGCGTCAGCGTCTTGGCTGGCCAACCAGCCCATCCAGTTCAAGCTGGCTCTCGCGTTTGCCGGCGTGCTGCTCGCCTTCGTCGGCGCCTGCGTCGGCATAGTCAGCGCACTGGGCAGCCAGCAGGCCGCGCGCCAGGCGATGCAGCGCACCACCGCCGGCGTGATCGCCGCGCAGCAGCTGCGCAGCGTGATGCACGAGTACGAAATCGCCATCTACGCCGTGCTTTCCGACGACGCCGAGGCAGCCGCCCGGCTCGAACCGCTGCGCCGCCGCCTGGATGCGGCGACGGGCGAACTGGTCTCCCGCGCCGCCGGCAACGAGGAACTGCATGCGCGCGCCCTGCTGGTGCAGCAGCGCCAGCGCGACTGGATCGCCACCGCGGCCGATCCGCTGCTGGCCCAGGCCGCGGCGGTAGCGGCGGCCGAACGCGAACGCAGCCTGCACGCGCTGACCCAGCGCTTCGGCGAACTGGACCGCCGCCATGGCGAACCCGTGCTGGACCTGCTGCAGGAGATCGAACAGCAGGCCCTGGCCGACCTGGCCCGGCGCACCGCCGAGCTGGATCGCGCCACCAGCTTCACCGAGATCACCGTACTGGCCATGCTGGGCCTGGGCGTGCTGGCCGGCGTGCTGGCGCTGTGGCTGTCCGGCCGCCTGATCGTGCAGCCCGTGCGCGAGCTGACCGGCCTGATGACGCGCCTCTCCGAACAGGACCACGCCATCGTCGTGCCGCAGCAGCAGCGCCGCGACGAGATCGGCGCCATGGCGCGCGCGCTGGAAGTGTTCAAGCAGACTGCGGCGCGCACCTATCTGCAGAACTGGAACAAGACCGCCATCAACGAAGTCGCCGCCGCCCTGCAGCGCTGCGCCGACGCACGCGAATTCGCCGACACCTTCTGCGCCGAGCTGACGCCCCGGCTGCAGGCCGGCCTGGGCCTGTTCTTCCATTTCGACGAGGACAACGGCCAGCTCGAACTGAGCGGCAGCTACGGCTTCAAGCAGCGCCGCCACCTCGAAACCCGCTACGCACCGGGCGAAGGCATCACCGGCCAGTGCGCGCGCGAACGCAAGACCATCGTGCTCTCGCCGGTGCCGGAAGACTATGTCCGGGTGCATTCGGGCAGCGGCGAAGCCACGCCGCGCAGCGTCATCGCGCTGCCGCTGAACCTCAAGGAACGCCTGCTCGGCGTGGTGGAATTCGCCAGCTTCGGCCCGTTCAGCAGCCAGCAGCAGGAACTGCTGGACGAGCTGCTGCCCATCGTCGCCCTGAGCTTCGACAACCTCAGCCGCGCCCTGCGCACGCGCGAGCTGCTCAGCCGCAGCCAGGCCCAGGCGCAGGAGCTGCAGCGTTCGGAGGAAGCCCTGCGCGTGCAGCGCGAGGAGCTGCGTTCCACCAACGATGAGCTGTCGGCCAAGACCGTGCAGCTGGAGGAACAGCAGCAGCGCCTGCAGGCTTCGGAGGAAGAACTGCGCGTACAGGCCGAGGAACTGCAGGCTTCCAACGAGGAACTGCGCCAGAAGACGGAAACCCTCAACGAGCAGAAGCAGGTGCTGGAGATCCTGCAGCGCGAGACCGAGAACAAGGCGCAGGAACTGGCCCGCGCCAGCCAGTACAAATCCGACTTCCTCGCCAACATGTCGCACGAGCTGCGCACGCCGCTCAACAGCATGCTGATCCTCTCGCGCGGCCTGGCCGACAATGACGACGGCCGCCTCGCGCCGGACCAGGTCGAATCGGCGCGCGTGATCTTCGACGCCGGCAGCAATCTGCTGCGCCTGATCAACGACATTCTCGACCTGTCCAAGATCGAGGCCGGCAAGATGGACGTGCTGGTCGAGCCGCTGTCGCTGCAGAGTTTTGCCCAGGGCCTGATGCGTACCTACCGGCCGCTGGCGCGGGAGAAGGACCTGGGCTTCAGCATCGAGGTGGACGAAACCCTGCCGGCGGAAATCCATACCGACGGCTCCAAGCTGGAGCAGATCGTCGGCAACCTCGCCGGCAACGCGATCAAGTTCACCCGCGAAGGCCAGGTCGGCATCCGCTTCACGCCCTGCCCGGCCGGCCTGGCCGCGCCGCTGCAGCTGGCACCGCAGGACCTGTTCTGCATCGTGGTGGAGGACAGCGGCATCGGCATACCGCCGCACAAGCTGGCGGCGATCTTCGGCGTGTTCGAGCAGGTCGACGCCAGCACTGCGCGGCGCTACGGCGGCAGTGGCCTGGGGCTGTCCATTGCCCGGCGCCTGGCCCAGTTGCTCGGCGGCGAGGTGACCGCGGAAAGCACCGAAGGCCGCGGCAGCCGCTTCAGCGTGGTGCTGCCGCGCCTGGCCCTGTCGCGCAGCGCCGGCAGCGAGGCGCCGGCACCGGCCGTTGCCGCACCCGCAGCGGCCGTTCCCGCGGCCTATGCGCCGCTGCCCTACCCGGCGTCCGCGCCTGCCGCGCCGCCGCAGACGCCGCGCAACCTGCCGGCCGCCTGGGTCGACGACGACCGCGGCAACATCCGTCCCGGCGACACCGTCATCCTCACCATCGAGGACGATCCGCTCTTCGCCCGCATCCTGGTCGAGCAGATCCGCGCCAAGGGCTTCCGCGCCCTGGCCGCGCCCGACGGCGAGAGCGGCCTGGTCCTGGCCGGCGAATACCGCCCCAACGGCGTGCTGCTGGATGTGCTGCTGCCCGGCATGGACGGCTGGGCGGTGATGCGCCGCCTGCGCACCAGCCCGGCGACCCAGGGCATTCCCGTCCACTTTATCTCCGGCGTGGACGAATCCGCCCGCGGGCGCGAGCTGGGCGCGGTCGGCTTCCTTACCAAGCCGGCGCCGCGCGAAGCCCTGGCCGAGGCCTTCGACCGCCTGCTCGCCAACGACCAGGGCCGCCTGCGCCATGTGCTGGTGGTGGACGACGACGTGGATTCCTTCCTCATCGTGCAGAACATGCTGGCCTCGGCCTCGGTGCAGGTCGACAGCGCGCATACCGGCGCCGAAGGGCTGGACGCGCTGCGCGAACGCCATTTCGACTGCCTGGTGCTGGACCTGCAATTGCCGGACATGTCCGGCTTCGACTTCCTCGACCAGTACGCCAAGCTCGACGGCACGCCGCCGGTGGTGATCCATTCCGCGCGCGATCTCTCCAGCGACGAAAGCCTGCGCCTGCGCCAGTTCACCGACAGCATCGTGATCAAGGGCGCGCGCTCGCCGCAGCGCCTGCTCGACGAGGTGCGCCTGTTCCTGCACAGCATGCGCCAGCCCGGCGGCGACAGCTACGTGGCGCGCGACGTGGACACGGGCCTGAGCGGACGCAGCGTGCTGGTCGTCGACGACGACATGCGCAACATCTTCGCCCTGTCCAAGACCCTGCGCGCCAAGGGACTCAACGTGCTCATGGCCCAGGACGGCCTGAAGGCGCTGCGCCAGCTGGACGAGAATCCGGCCATCCAGCTCGTGCTGATGGACATCATGATGCCCGGCATGGACGGCTACGAGACCATACGCGAGATCCGCAAGCGTCCGGCACTGAAGAAGCTGCCGGTCATCGCCATCACCGCCAAGGCCATGCGCGGCGACCGCGACCGCTGCCTGGAAGCCGGCGCCAACGACTACCTCTCCAAGCCGCTGGATATCGACAAACTGCTGTCGATGATGCGCGTATGGCTGCACGCCTGATGGCCAGGCCGGACGTCGAGGAAGTCGAGGTCGAACTGTTCGTGCGCGCGCTCAAGCTGCGCCACGGCTACGATTTCGGCGAATACGCCCGCGCCTCGCTCCGCCGCCGCGTCAACGCGCTGGTGCAGAGCCTGGGCACGGAGACCATCAGCGAGCTGACCGCGCGCGTGCTGCGCGACGACACCTTGCTGCCGCGCATCATCGCCGGGCTGTCGGTGCCGGTGTCGGAGATGTTCCGCGACCCGCCGGTGTTCCGCAAACTGCGCGACGAGGTGCTGCCGCTGCTGGCCTCGTATCCGCGCATCAATATCTGGCAGGCCGGCTGCGCCTTCGGCCAGGAGGTCTATTCCCTGGCTATACTGCTGCACGAGGCCGGCCTGTACGACCGCAGCCAGATCTACGCCACCGATTTCAGCGACGCCGCCATCGCCCGCGCCCAGGAAGGCATTTTCCCGGCGCGCGAGGCGCGCCTGTATTCGGAGAACTATCTTGCCGCCGGCGGCCGCCATTCGCTGGCCGACTACTACCACGCGCGCTACGAGCTGATCACCATTGACGACGCGCTCAAGCGCAATGTGACGTTCGCCAACCACAACCTGGTCTGCGACGGGGTATTTTGCGAAGCCCACCTGATCCTGTGCCGCAACGTGCTGATCTATTTCACCGACCCGCTGCAGAACCACGTGCTGGAACTGTTCCGCGACAGCCTGGTGCGCAGCGGGTTTCTCTGCCTGGGCACGCGCGAGAACATTTCCTTCGCCCGCGCCGCGCGCGATTTCCGCGCCCTCGACGCCCGCCTGCGCATCTTCCAGCTAGAACAGTCCCGGCCATGAGGCCGCGCACGGATGTGCTGGTGCTGGGCTGTTCCGCCGGCGGCCTGCGCGCCCTGCACATACTGCTGGCCGGGCTGGATACGCGCCTGGCCCTGCCGGTGGTTGCGGTCTGCCATACCGGCTCGGACGATGTCAGCCTGCTGTGCGAACTGCTCAACCGCTCCAGCACGCTGCCGGTGCACGAAGCCATGGAACGCACCACGCCGCAGGCGGGCCACGTCTATATCGCGCCGTCGGGCTATCACCTGCTGCTGGGCGGCGACGGCCGCTTCGCCCTGTCGGTGGACCCGCGCGTAGGCTTCGCCCGGCCGTCGATCGACGTGCTGTTTGAAAGCGCCGCCGACGCCCATGGCCCGCGCTGCGCCGGCCTGGTCATGACCGGCGCCAACAGCGACGGCGCGCTGGGCCTGGCGCGCATACGCGCGCACGGCGGACTCGGCCTGGTGCAGGATCCGGCCGAAGCCGAAGTCAGCGTAATGCCCGCTGCCGCCCTGGCGCAGGCCGGCGCCGACCACTGCCTGCCGCTGGCGCAGCTGGCGCCGCTGCTGAACCGCCTGTTTGCGCCGGAATAAGGGCCGCCGCGCAGTGGATCCGCAGCGTGGCGGACAGCGCGCGGCCTTGGCGCACGGCGGCCATGGCCGGCGCGTGCCGTTCCTTTGAATTTTTCAGCCGATTTCCAACGGCCGCAGTTTCGGCACCACCGGCACATCCAGCGGCGGCGCGTCGGTGGGCCGGTGCGTGTTCTTGCGCGGATCCGGCGGATCTTCCTCGCCCGGTTCACGCTGCGGCAGGTCGGCCGGATCGGGCACGCCGTGTATGCGCCCGGGCGCGAACTTGCCCGGCCTCACAGCCAGCCACCGAAGATCAGCACGGCCAGGACGATCAGCACTACCAGCAGGCCGCCGCCAGGCGCATAGCCCCAGCTGCGGCTGTAAGGCCAAGTCGGCAGCGCACCGATAACGAGCAACAGCAGCACGATCAGCAGAATGGTCGAAAGGGTCATGATTCACTCCTTGAAGTTGCGGGCGGCAGGCGCGTTCAGCGCTTGTCCGGGCGGTCGGTCCAGTAGGCATTCCATTCGTCGCGGGAGATGGCGCCGTCGCTGTCCTTGTCGATGCGGCTGAAATCCATGCCCTGGGCTTCGTCGGCGCCGAGTTCGTCCTTGACCAGCTTGCCGTCCTTGTTCGCATCGAGCTGGTCGAACGACTTGGCGGAAACATCGCCGCGCTTCTCCGGCGCAGGCTGGGGCTCGGCCGGCTTGGGCGTCGGCATCTGGCGCCGTTCCGGATCCTGCTGCTGTTGCGCGCTGTCCACGGGCTGGGGCCGCTCGCTCTGCGGCGCCTGTGCCAGCGCCGCGGCGGACAGGCCCAGCACGGTGCCGATCAGATAGGACGTGAGCTTCATGCGCCTGCTCCGGCGGCAAGGCGGATTGCCTTGCGCCAGAGTACGCAGGAAGCATGCCGGACAGCCGCCGCGCCGTTGTGGCGGCGAAAAACCCGGCCCAGTCCGGCCCCGCCCGGCGCAGTCCGCCACCGCCGCCGCGCAGCCTGCACGAAAGCGCAGCGCCGCCTGTCGTATTGCACGGCAGGCGGCAGCGGCGCGCGGTATACAGCGGCCACAAACGCACATTTCACGGTGTTTGCGCACTGGCACCGATCTTGCCGATGTCTGCGGCAAACCAATCCGGAAAACCGCCATGCCGCAGAACGACAAACCCGCGCGCGAACAGGCCAGGGACACCGTGCAGCGCCAGCGCCGCATCCAGCAGGACGTGGACCGCAGCGAACGCAAGCAGGCCGGAAAAGCCAAGCCGGAAAGCGAGGAAAAGCGCCCCGCCGCGGTACAGGCCGGCGCGCGCGAACAGCCGGAGAACCCGCTGCCGGCCCAGCACCTGCGCAAGCCCGGCTACGAACACGAACTGGATCCGCAGCCGCGCTTCCTTGCCCCGGACTACGTCGGCAGCGGCAAGCTCGAAGGCATGGCCGCGATCATCACCGGCGCCGACTCCGGCATAGGCCGCGCCGTGGCCGTGCTGTTCGCGCGCGAAGGTGCCGATGTCGCCGTGCTGCATCTCAACGAACACGAGGATGCCGCGGTCACGCGCCAGCACGTCGAGGTCGAAGGGCGCCGCTGCCTGGTGCTCGCCGGCGACGTGCGCGACGCGCAATTCTGCAACGATGCCGTGCAGCGCTGCGTGGACGCCTTCGGCCGCCTCGACATCCTGGTCAACAACGCCGCCTTCCAGCAGCACTGCGCCTCGCTGGAAGACTTGAGCGAGGAACACCTTCAGGAAACCCTGCAGACCAATATCGCCGGCTATTTCCACATGGCCCGCGCCGCCCTGCCGCATCTGCGCCGCGGCGGCTGCATCATCAACACCGGCTCCGAGACCGGCCTGTTCGGCAGCAAGGAGCTGCTGGACTATTCCGCCACCAAGGGCGCCATCCACGCGTTCACCATGGCCCTGGCCAGCCAGCTCGCCGAGCGCGGCATCCGCGTCAACGCCATCGCGCCCGGACCGGTGTGGACGCCGCTGAACCCGGCCGACCGCAGCGCCGCGGAAGTCGCCGAATTCGGCCAGGACAGCGCCATGCACCGGCCGGCCCAGCCCGAAGAGCTGTCGCCGGCCTACGTGTTCCTGGCCTCGCCCGTCTGCGCCAGCTACATCAGCGGCGCCGTGCTGCCGGTGATGGGCGGACCACGCGGCTGAACGATCCATCCACGCCAGAGGAGAAGCGCCATGCCCCGCGGTGACAAATCCGCCTACAACGCGCGCCAGAAACGCCAGGCCGAACATATCGAGGAAAGCTACGAGGACCGCGGCGTCTCCAAGGAAGAAGCCGAGCGCCGCGCCTGGGCCACGGTAAACAAACAGGACGGCGGTGCCCTGCCCGGCCCCAAGACCAAGCACCCCCGGCGCAGCGGCGCTGCGCGCAAACGGGCTGCGGGCAAGACGGCAGCCAGCAAGAGCAGCGCGAAGAAAGCGACGACGAAGAAAATCGCCGCAAAGAAAGCAGCAGCGAAGAAAGCGCCGGCGAAGAAGACCGCGGCAAAGAAAACAGCTGCGAAGAAGGCGCCAGCGAAGAAAGCAACAGCGAAGAAAGCCACGACCAGACGTGCCGCGGGCAAACGCGCCGGTTCCCGTGCCACGAAGAAGACTGCGGCACGCAGCAGTGCGCGCAAGTCAACGGCCCGCAGGACCAGTTCCGACCGCAAGCGCACAGGCCGCCGCAGCGCTGCGAAATAAGCCGGTGCGCACAAAGAAACCGCGACTTGATCACGTTCCTGCGGCACACCCGACGCTGACCTCAGGACGCTTCATGCGCAAGAGTTCATTGGCCAACCGCGCCGGCGCAAAGCCCAACTATGCCTGCGAGCGGCGAGGCCATCCGCACAGGGCGAGAGAGACTTGGCCGCCGAAGCGCCTGACCGGCCGGTAGGGATGCATTGACGTCGAGCGGGAATGGCGCCCCTGGCGCCACCACCCACAGCGCCCGGTCCGCCCAACTTCCGGTACATGCATGGCCGCTACCCAGCCAGCACACTCGTAGGAACAAAGGACGTTCCTGTACCTATGACAATTTTGACAGTCTTCAGCGCAAACCGCTTCCTGCTGCTCCGCCGGACGGTTATCTGCGTCCTGGCCGGACTACTGATCTTCTACCACTGCACTGTCCTCTACGAACTCTATCTTGGCGGAGGCAACTACGAGGGGCTGTACGACAGGTCACTGAACGGGACGCCGAAGTCCTACGAATACATCCAGTCGGCACTGCGTCTGCTCATCGTCACCAGCCTGATCCTGGTGGCCTGCGGCATCCGCAGCGCCCTGTGGCTGATGTGGACGAGCATAGGCACACTGGTTGTTACCCACTACTGGGCGTATTTCGGCGATATCCCGGTCGCCTTTGTCGCAGGGCGTCATCCGCTCTCCTACCTGAAGGGTTTTATCTTCCCGACGATCATCACACTGATGATGCTGCTGCCGTCCCGGCCGGCACGCCCTGGTGCCGCGCTTTCGCAGCAATCGGCGTCCATCTCCCCGACGGAATGACGCGGGCGGCGCATCGAAGACATCGAAACCGTCGTTCTCCCGGCGCTTGCTGCAGGCCTGACGCGGCCCGAGGCGAAATCCGCCATCCCGGCGGAATCCCCACTGCGCAGCGCAGCGGTCCGTGGCACCATCGACCGGTCAACGACAGGACCTGCGCATGCGCCGCGAATCCGATCTGATCGAAACCTTCTACCAGGCCTTCCAGCGCCGCGACGGCGCAGCCATGGCCGCCTGTTACGCGCCGGATGCGAATTTCCGCGACCCGGTGTTTGAACTGCGCGGCGCCGATGTCGGCCGCATGTGGCGCATGCTGTGCGAGCGCGGCAAGGATCTGCGCGTGGAATACAACGCCGTGCAGGCAAATGGCGATCGCGGCAGCGCCAACTGGCAGGCCTGGTACAGCTTCAGCAAGACCGGCCGCCCGGTGCACAACCTCATCCATGCCGAATTTGAATTCCGCGACGGCCGCATCGCCCGGCATGTGGACAGCTTCGATTTCTGGCGCTGGTCGCGCCAGGCGCTGGGGCCGGCCGGACTGCTGCTGGGCTGGACGCCGCTGCTGCGCAACAAGGTGCGCGCCGAGGCGCGGCGCGGACTGGAAAAATTCACCGGGTGAAAACGGCGGCCGGCACCGCGCGGCCCCGGAGGCGCTTGGAGGCCGGCGTCGCCGCAAACCGGCGGCCGGTCAGAAATACGGCGGTGCGCAGCGCATTCCGCTGCCGTCCGGCCGCAGTCCCGCCACAGTCCGCGAAATTCAATCCGGCTGACAGCCCTCCAGCTCGCCGCGCCGCGCCAGCAGGAAATCGATCAGCGCGCGCAGCGCCGGCGAAACCCGGCGCTCGGTATAGACCAGGTTCAAGGGCACGGCCTCGCCCACCCACTGCGGCAGCACGCGCTGCAGGCGGCCGGCGCGCACGTCCTGCACTACGTCGGCCCAGATGCGATAGGCCACGCCGCGGCCCTGGACGGCCCAGCGGCGCACCATTTCCGCATCGTTGAAGGTCCAGCGCGGTGCGACCTGGACTTCGCATTCCTCCGCGCCGCGCACGAAGCGCCAGCGGTCGGCCGGACGCTGCTGGCGCATATAGCAGACGGTATCGTGCGCGGGCAGTTCCTGCGGCTGCAGCGGCAGGCCGCGGCGCGCGATGTAGTCCGGCGCCGCGCAGGCCACGCGCAGCAGCTGCGCCAGCGGCAGCGCGATCAGGCTGGAATCGACGGGATGGCCGTAGCGCAGGGCCAGGTCCACCGGCGCGGCGTAGAAGTCGGCGATGGCATCGTCCAGGGTGATCTGGAAGCGCACCTGCGGATGCAGCGCGGCGAATTCGTCCAGCCAGCCGGCCAGACGGTTGCGGCCGAAATCCGCCGGCGCGGTGATGCGTACCAGGCCGCCGCCGTCGGCGCCCGCGGCCAGCGCCAGGCGGCCGGCGCCCAGCGCCGCCAGTGCCTCGCGCGCATGCGGCAGGTAGCGTTCGCCCTCGGCGCTCAGGCGCAGGCTGCGCGTGGTGCGCAGGATCAGGCGCGCGCCCAGCTGGGCTTCCAGCCGCTTCAGTGCCGCGCTGGCCACGGCCAGGGTGATGCCCAAGGCGCGCGCGGCGTGGCTCAGGCGGCCACTGTCGGCGCAGGCGACGAAGACGGCGATGTCGGACAGGGATTCGCTCATTCTCAACTGCGGATTGATTCTGTGTCGGCGCCGCCGCCGCTGTCGCGACGATACGCCCATCGCTACCCTGGCCGACAGTTCCGCTTTTGCCGCCGCCGATGAAGCCAAGCACCCTGCCCGATTCCCCCTCCACCGCCGGCGGCTGGACCCGCGCCGCACTGATCGCGATTGCCTGCGGCGCCCTGATCGTCACCCTGAGCATGGGCGTGCGGCAGAGCTTCGGCCTGTTCATGCAGCCGGTAGGACGCGACTTCGGCATAGGCCGCGAGTATTTCGGTTTCGCCATCGCGGTGCAGAACCTGCTGTTCGGCCTGGCCCAGCCCTTCGTCGGCGCCGTCGCCGACCGCTACGGCGTGCGCCGCGTGCTGGTAGTCGGCGCGCTGGTGTACGTGGCCGGCCTGGCCCTGGCTGCGGTGGTGCTGGCGCCGGGCGGCATCATGCTCAGCCTGGGCGTACTGGTCGGGCTGGGGCTCAGCGGCACCACCTTCGTCGTCGTGCTGACCGGCGTGGCCCGGCTGGTGCGGCCGGAACAGCGCAGCATGGCCTTCGGCCTGGTCACCGCCGGCGGTTCCTTCGGCCAGTTCGCCGTGGTGCCGCTGGCGCAGGCACTGATTGCCAGCTGGGGCTGGCGCCACGCACTGTTCGGCCTGTGCGTGCTGATCCTGGCCACGGCCGCCGCCGCCGTCGGCCTGCGCAAGCCCGCCGCCGGCAGCGCCGCGGCCGGCCCGGCCGGGGACAGCTACGGCAGTCTCTCCGCTGCGCTGGCGCGCGCTGCGGCACATCCGCACTACTGGCTGCTCAATGCGGGCTTCTTCGTCTGCGGCTTCCATATCGCCTTCATCGCCACGCATTTCCCGGCCTATCTGGTCGACCAGGGCATAGCCGCCAGCGTGGGCGCGACGGCGCTGGCCCTGGTCGGGCTGTTCAATATCGCGGGTTCGTACCTGTTCGGCCTGTGGGGCGGACGCCATTCGCGGCCGCGGCTGCTGGCGGCGCTGTACGCGGCGCGCGCCCTGGCCATCGCGGTATTCCTGCTGGTGCCGCTGAGCGCGGCTTCGGCGCTGGTGTTCGCTGCGGTATTCGGCTTCCTCTGGCTGGGCACGGTGCCGCTGACCAATGGCGCGGTAGCGAGCATGTTCGGCGTGCGCTACTTGTCCACCTTGTACGGCATCGTCTTCCTCAGTCACCAGGTCGGCAGCTTCGTCGGCGCCTGGGTCGCCGGCCGTCTCTACGACAGCAGCGGCAGCTACGGCCCGATCTGGGTCGCCAGCATCGCCCTGGGCCTGCTCGCCGCTGCCGTGAGCTGGGCTACACGCGACGAATCCGTGCCGGCGCAGGCGCCGCTGCGTGCGGCGGAATCCACGCCGTGACTCCGCGCCGCTGGCATCGCGGCGGCTGGCTCGCGGCGGTGCTGCTGGCCCTGGCCGCGCTGGCGGCACTGTGGCTGCGCTGGGGCGAGGCCGTATTCCTCAATCAGTTAGGCGCGATGCTGTGCTGAACGCCGCGCCGTCACCGGCGCCGCATTCGCGCCGGTGACGGCAATCGCGCTGCGCCGCAGACCGCCGCGCGGGCAGCCTGCGGCCATGTCCGGCGCGACCGCGCTCAGCGCGAACCGTGCTGGCTGAAGGCGGACACGCTGCCGTCCTCGCCCACCAGTTCCACGGTATGCGGCGCCACCCGCCCATCCGGCATCTCCATGCCCGGCGAACCCGGCGGCATGCCCGGCAGCACCAGGCCGCGCGCGCGGGGTTTCTCCTGCAGCAGGCGCCGGATATCCGCGGCGGGCACGTGGCCTTCGACCAGATAGCCCCCGACTTCCGCGGTATGGCAGGAGCCTTTCCCCACCGGCACGCCCAGCCGCGCCTTGACCGCGCTGAGATCGTCGCTGTCGTGGACCTCGACCGGGAAGCCGGATTGCTGCAAGTGTTCCACCCACAGATGACAGCAGCCGCAGGCGGCGGTTGTGCACGACGACGCGCGGCAGCGCGGATCCGGCCGGGGCCGCGGCGTGCTTTGGCGCCGCCGCCGCAGCGCCGGCCTTCTGCGCCGGCAGCGGATGTCCGGGTTCCGCGGCGCGCGCATTCACGCCGGCCAGCAGCAGCGCGCCCAGTCCGGCAGCAAGGAAGGCGCTGAAGAATCGCCGGGAAAAATTCATCGCTGCGCCCTCGACGACCAGTGGATGTGGACGATCTTCCAGCCCTGTGCGGTCTTGCGCAGTACGGCGGTTTCGCTGGAGGAAATCGCCAGCGGCTTGCCGTCCTTGCTGGCGCGGATCTCGCTCTCGCTGCCGACCCAGACCAGGTCGCCCGAAGCCTGGGCGGTGCGCCGCTTCAGCGCGACATGGGCGGTCTTGAGGAATTCGGCGTCGTGCTTGGCGTGGCCGCCGAGATAGTCCTCGCGCGAATGCTCGGCGCCGCCGCTTTCGAGAATCAGCACCGCCGGATCGAGTTCCGCCGCAGCGCGGTCGAGTTCGCCCTGGCCCAGGGCCGCGGAGAAGCGCTCCAGCGCCGCCACCGCAGCGGCCGCGGCGGGCGCGATAGTCAGCATGGCGCCGGCGGTGTCGCGGCCGGCGGCGATCTGCGCCGTGTGTTTTTCATTGCCGTGGGCCCAGGCCTGCGGCGCGGCCAGGGTCAGGGCCAGGACGAGCGAAATCATTCGTATCATGGTGTAAATCTCCCGTAGTGAAGAGGCGCTGTGCCTCGAAATGCGAACTCAGTGTTGGTGGCCGTCATCGGCCTGGGCACCGCCGTCGGCGGGCGCGGCCATGGGATCGTCCACGGGTTCGAAGGAAGAGCGCGGCGCGTCGTGGGCGTGAGGCCCGCGGCGATCGCCGCCGCCCACGGCGGTCTCGCCGCCGCCGTGGCTGTGGCCGTCGCTGGCTGCGACCTGGGCGCGGTACTGCGCGGCGTCCATGCGCGGAAACTGCTGCAGGAAGGCGACCATGCCCCACAGATAGCGGTCGTCCATGCTTTTGCCCCAGGCCGGCATGCCGGAAGCCTTGATGCCGTGCTTGAGCGCCCAGAACGCCGCGCGCGGATCGACCTGCCCCAGCGCATCCCAGCGCGGCGGACGCGGATACAGGCCGGCGCTGAGTTCGGTCTCCGCCGCACCGGGGCTGAGATGGCAGCTCACGCACATCGCGTCGTAGTTGCCCGCACCGCTGCGGATCAGCGCGGCATCCGTCAGATCCGGCGGCACCAGCGCCGCGGCACGCACAGCGATGGAACGCTGACGGGCGATGTCGAGCAGTTTGTACGTCGCCGGCCAGTGCGGCGTATCGGCACCGACATCGTAGACGCCGGACCCGATCACGCCGGCGATGGCGGCCGCGCCGGCGAAGGCCAGCAGCAGCAAGGTCCTCAGCAGTTTCATGGACGCATCCTCCCGCGCGTTTCGCGCTGCGGCGATGCGGCGTTTGCGCCGGCAGTGGATTGGCTGCCGCGCCAGCCGGCAGGCGCACGGCCGGCACAGTCGCTTTTTGTGCCGGCAGGCGGCGGGAATGCGCGGCCGGCACAGCCGGCAAGCGGCGATACCGCCGCGGCAGGCGCGACGGCGAAAAACGGAAGTGGCATGGGATCTTCCTCACGGGCCATGCGGCGCAGGCAAAGCGCGCCGCAGGCATGGCTGCGAAGGCGGACGTGCACAGGCACGCCGCAGAAGAGCGTCAGCCGCTCAAGCCGCGGGAGGTCGGAAAGGCGGCGTGTCGTGGCCGGGCGGCGAGCGCCGCGCCGGCAGCGGGAAAACGAGGAATGCGAGCGCCGGAGCGGCAGCGGCCGGTGCCGGCATGCCCAAGGCGGGCGGCAGTACGCAGCCGCAGGCACAGGCCGCGCCGTCGCAGCAGGAGCGCTCCGGGTCGGTGCAGGAGGTGTCGTTCTGTACGGGCGCGGCGCAGTCGTGGGATGCCGCCGGCCGGTCGTGCTGCGCATGGCCAGCATCCGCAGCCGCGCCCGCTGCAAGCACGGGCGGCGCCTGGCCGTGACCGGCATGGTTCATGCGCGCCATCGCCCAAGGCGCTGCAATCCCGTTGAGGACCAGTGTCATTGCAAGCAGCAGATGGAAGGCGAGGCGGCGCATCGGCCGGCTAGACTGCCCTGCGCCGGGGAAAGTTTCAACGCAGCCACGACAGTTCTTTTTTTGTCCGAGGATTGACTCTGGACTTGAGTCCAGAGTGCAGACTGACGCCTCACGAGGAGTAAGCATGGCTTCTTTGAGCATTGGTCAGCTGGCGCAACAGGCGGGTGTCGCCATCGACACCGTGCGCTATTACGAACGCAACGGACTGCTGGCGCCGGCCGGCCGCCTGGCCTCGGGCTACCGCCGCTACGGCACCACGGAACTGCGCCGCCTGTGCTTCATACGGCGCGCCAAGGCACTGGGTTTTTCGCTGGATGACATACGCACCCTGCTGACGCTCAGCGACGAGCAGGACGTGAGCCGCATCCGCGAGGCGGCGCAGCGCAAGCGCGACGACATCGAACGGCGCATCGCCGAACTCGAACGCATCCGCGCCGCGCTGGATACGCTGATCACCGCCTGCCCCGGCCATGGCCGCGCCGAAGCCTGCCCCATCCTGCGTGCCCTGACGCAAGAGGATTCCCCATGAAACCCACGACGCAGAAAATATCCGGCTGCTGCGCGACTCCGGCTGCGGATGCGCAGGCCAGGCAATCGCCGCATCATCACGCCGATCCGGAAAAAGCCGGCGGCGCCTGCCACACCGGCGCGGACGCCGCGACGCAGGCGCAACCTGCCAGCTGCAGCGCAAGTTCCACCGCAGATCAGCAAACCGCGCATTCGCCGCAGCGTCACGCCGATCCGCACAAGGCCGGCGACGCTTGCCACACCGACGCACACACCGCAACGCAAACGCAATCCGCCAGCTGCTGCGCGCATTCCACCGCGGAACCGCAGGCCGCGCACTCGCACCATCACCCTGCCGATCCGGGCAAGGCCGGCGGCACGTGCCACGCGGGCACGCACGCAACGGAACATTCGCACCCTGCAGCAACCGCCGGCAGCGCCGGCGCCGGCGCGCTGCGCGATCCCGTCTGCGGCATGAGCGTCGCGCCGGATGCGCCGCATCGCGCCGGACACGGCGGACAGGAATACCGCTTCTGCTCCGCCGGCTGCCGCAGCAAATTCGTCGCCGCGCCGGACCGCTACCTCAATCCGGCCGCCGCGGCGCCGGCGCCGGCAGGCACGCGCTATACCTGTCCCATGCATCCGGAGATCGAACAGGATCATCCGGGCACCTGCCCTATCTGCGGCATGGCGCTGGAACCGCTGATGCCCAGCCTGGACGACGGCGAGAACCCGGAGCTGACCGATTTCCGCCGCCGCTTCTGGTGGACGCTGCCGCTGTCGCTGGCCGTATTCGTGATCGCCATGGCCGGCCACCGCCTGCCCGGCCTGTCGGCCACGCTGCGCACCTGGCTGGAACTGGTGCTGGCCGCACCGGTGGTGCTCTGGGCCGGCGCGCCATTCTTCCAGCGCTGGGCCCAGTCCATCGCCAACCGCAGCCCGAACATGTGGACCCTGATCGGCACCGGCGTGGGCGCGGCCTTCGGCTACAGCCTGGTGGCGACGCTGCTGCCGGATCTGTTTCCCGCGGCCTTCCGCGAACATGGCCGCGTCGGCGTCTACTACGAGGCCGCCGCGATCATTGTCTCGCTCACGCTGCTGGGCCAGCTGCTGGAATTGAAGGCGCGATCGAGCACCTCGGCCGCGATCAAGTCCCTGCTCGGCCTTGCGCCCAAGACCGCACGGCGGCTGCGCGATGACGGCGGCGAGGAAGACATTCCGCTGACCCACGTGCATATCGGCGACCGTCTGCGCGTGCGTCCCGGCGAGAAGGTTCCCGTCGACGGCGAGGTGCTGGAAGGACGCTCGCCGGTGGACGAATCCATGCTGACCGGCGAACCGGTTCCGGTGGAGAAGACACCCGGCAGCGCGGTGATCGGCGCCACCATCAACGGCAACGGCAGCCTGGTGATCCGCGCCGACCGTGTCGGTGCGGACACGGTACTCGCGCAGATCGTGCAGCTGGTGGCGCAGGCGCAGCGTTCGCGTGCGCCCATGCAGCGCCTGGCGGACAAGGTCAGCTACTGGTTCGTGCTCGGCGTGCTCGCGATCGCCGCGGCAACCTTGCTGGGCTGGGGACTTTTCGGCCCGCCGCCGGCCTGGACCTATGCCTTCGTCAACGCCGTCGCCGTGCTCATCATCGCCTGTCCCTGTGCGCTGGGGCTGGCCACGCCCATGTCGATCATGGTCGCCACCGGACGCGCGGCCCAGGCCGGCGTGCTGTTCCGCGACGCCGAGGCGATAGAGCGCCTGCGCACGGTGGATACCGTGATCGTGGACAAGACCGGCACGCTGACCGAAGGGCGGCCGGCCTTCCGCGAGATCGTCCCCTTCGGCAACTGGAGCGAGGCCGACGTGCTGGGCCTGGCGGCGAGCCTGGACCAGGGCAGCGAGCATCCGCTGGCCGATGCCATCGTGGCCGAAGCGCGCCGGCGCCAGCTGTCCTTGCAGCGCGTGGACGGCTTTGAATCGGTCACCGGCATCGGCGTACGCGGCCGCGTGGCCGGCCACGATCTGCACCTGGGCAATACCGCGCTGATGCAGGAAGCCGGCGTGGCGACGCAGGCGGCGCAGGCGCAGGCCGAGCGGCTGCGCACCGAAGGCGCCAGCGTCATGCATCTGGCCGTGGACGGCGCGCTGGCGGGACTGGTGGCCGTGGCCGATCCGATCAAGCCGAGCACCGCCGAAGCCATCGCCGCGCTGCATGCGGCGGGGCTGCGCATCGTGATGGCCACCGGCGACGGCCGCACCACTGCCGAAGCCGTGGCGCGGCAGCTGCACATCGACGAAGTGCACGGCGAAGTGCGCCCGCAGGACAAGGCCGCACTGGTGGCCCGCGCCCAGGCGCAGGGGCACCGCGTGGCGATGGCCGGCGACGGCATCAACGACGCGCCGGCGCTGGCCGCGGCCGACGTGGGCATCGCCATGGGCACGGGTACCGATGTCGCGATGTCCAGCGCCCAGGTCACCCTGGTCAAGGGCGATCTGCGCGGCATCGTGCGGGCGCGCCAGATCTCCCAGGCCGCCGTGCGCAACATGCGCCAGAACCTGGCCTTCGCCTTCGCCTACAACGCGCTGGGCGTGCCCATCGCGGCGGGGCTGCTGTATCCGGTATTCGGCGTGTTGCTGAGTCCCATGATCGCCGCGCTGGCCATGAGCCTGTCGTCGGTCTCGGTCGTGGCCAACGCGCTGCGCCTGCATAGCGGCCGATGATGCAAGATCCCGCTGCCAGGAATGGCGCGCCGTGGCACGGGCGCATTGCGCTCGGCGCCGGCTGGGGCCAGTTCCGCGGCCGCGCCGGCGACAGCCACGCCCACCGGCATCCGGCGCTGCAACTCGCGCTGGGCGACGGCCGGCCGGTGCGCGCCGAAATCGCAGGGGAAACGGTTGCAGCGCCCGGCCTGCTCATCGGCTCCGGCGTTGCGCACCGGCTATGGCCAGGGCCGGTATGGCTGCTCTACGTGGAGCGCGAATCCGATGCCGGCCGCCGGCTGTCGACGGCCGGCACGGACGGCCTGCGGCGTCTGCGCGCGCGGGAACGCGACCAGTTGCTGGCCCTGTGGCAGCGTCCCGCGCCGGACGCGGTGCGGCTGCAAGCCGTGATCGACGCACTCTGCGGCACGCCGGCTGCCGCCGTGCCGGAACGGATTTCGACGCGCCGCCTGCGCACCCTGATCGCCGCACTGCCGGCGCAGCCCGCCGCCGCGTGGACGCTACCGGCGCTGGCGTCCGCCGCGGCACTGTCGCCCAGCCGCTTCGCGCATGCCTTCCGCGCGCAGACCGGCATGGCCGTGCGTCCGTATCTGCGCTGGCTGCGCCTGGCGCGTGCGCTGGAAGGGGCGAGCCGGGGCGCAGGCCTCACCGCGGCCGCGCTGGATGCCGGCTTCGCGGATGCCGCGCATTTCAGCCGCACCATGCGCCGCCATTTCGGCGTGACGCCGAGCAGCATCCTGGCCGCGCTGCGGGAAGCCTGAGCCGCCGACTCAGCCACTACGTTCAAGCCGCGCCGCGCACCGGCCGGCCACACTGAGCGCCATCTTCCCCCGGCGCCGAGGCGGCCATGCAATGGAGAACGATCGTGCGCTACGGCGCTTATCCGCTGGTATTCGGCGGCGCAGCCGCAGGTGTGTTCGCCGCCGCCGATGCGGCGCACACCGCGGGGCTGCGCTTGGCGCTGACCGCCGCCGGCGGCCTGCTCGCGGTGGCGCTGCTGGAACGTCTGCAGCCGTTCCGGCCCGAGTGGAACCAGGATCATGGCGATACCTGGACCGACGCCATCCATCTGCTGGTCAACCTCGGCCTGCTGTCGGCCGCGGCCGGCCTGCTGCACGCCCTGGCCGGTGCACTGCCGGCGACAGCGCCATGGCCGCGGCACTGGCCGGTCGGTGTGCAGATCATCGCGGCGGGCGCGGTAGTCGATCTCGGTCTCTACGCCATGCACCGGCTCAGCCATCGCATTGCGTGGCTGTGGCGGCTGCATGCGATCCATCACAGCGCCGAACGCCTGTACTGGATGAACGGCGAGCGCCGTCATCCACTGAGCGCGGTGCTGCTGGCCGGCCCGGGGCTGGCGGCCACGGCCCTGCTCGGCGCGCCGCCGGCCGTGGTCAGCGCCTGGCTCACCCTGCTGACCGTGCACCTGGCCTTCCAGCATGCCAATCTCGACTACTCGCTGGGTCCGCTGCGCGGCATCCTCGGCGTGGCAGAAAGCCATCGCTGGCACCACAAGCGCGAGTACGAGGACGCCGAGGTCAATTTCGGCGAGTTCTGGCTACTGTGGGACCGCCTGTTCGGCACCTACCGCGATCCGCGGACGCCGCTGGCGGCGAACGCGGTAGGTCTGCGCGAAGCCGGCTTTCCGGCCACGTATGCGGCGCAGTGGCGCTGGCCTTTCGCGCGGCGCACCGGCCGCCCGCCGCCCGCGTGAACCCGGGGCGGCGGCGGCGTTGCTATCCTGCGCCACCGCCACCGGATGAACCGCCATGCCCGTGCTGATCCTGCTGACCGTGCTGTTCGCCGCCGTCGGCGTGTCTGTCTTTCTCGTGCTCATGCTCATGCTGATCATCGGCCTCAACGGCATGAGCGGCGCCGCGGCCCAGCCCTGGCTGATCGGCGCGGCGCTGATCCTGTTCGTGGTGCCCAACCTCGGCGCCGGCAGCCTGCTCAGCCTGATCTCGCGCAAGCTCGCCGGTCCGGGCTGGAGCGTGCTTGCGGCCAGCGGCTGGTCGGCGCTGGCCTTCATCGCGCAGTTGGGGCTCGCGGCGCTGCTGTGGCGCGGCCTGCGCTGACGCAGCGCAGGGCCGGAGCGCGGCCCAATGCGGACATTGCGCGTCCGCATACGGCCATTTCTGCGAATTGATCCGCGACATGCCGCAGCCGCATGTCGCCGCGCGGACAGCTTGGCTATGCTTGCCCGTTCCGGTCCAACGCCAGGCTACGCATCCATGATCCGATCCGCCGCCTTCCTCGCCGTCTCGCTGCTGCTGGGCTCCGCCGCCACCGCCGCCGCGCCCAATGATCTGCGCACCGTGTCGGAGCAGTCCGGCTTCAAGCGCACCGGCCGCTACGACGAAGTCATAGACCTGTGCGCGCGCTTCGCCGCGGCCTATCCCGATGCCGTGGCCTGCGAAGAATTCGGCCGCACGCCGGAAGGCCGGCCCATGCTGGCGCTGGTCGTCAGCAAGAGCGGCGCACGCACCGCGCAGGCCGCGCACGAACAGGGCATTCCGGTCAGCCTGTTCCAGGGCGGCATCCACGCCGGCGAGATCGATGGCAAGGACGCGGGCTTCCTGCTGCTGCGCGAACTGCTGCAGGGCAAGGCGGGCAAGGGGCTGCTGGAAAAGCAGGTGCTGGTGTTCGTGCCCGTGTTCAACATCGACGGCCACGAGCGCTTCGGCGCGTGGAACCGGCCCAACCAGCGCGGCCCCGAGCAGATGGGCTGGCGCACCACGGCGCAGAACTACAATCTCAACCGCGATTATCTCAAGGCCGACGCCCCCGAAATGCGGGCCATGCTGGGCCTCATCAGCCGCTGGGATCCGCTGGTCTATGTCGATCTGCACGTCACCGACGGCGCCAAGTTCGAGCACGATGTGGCGATCCAGGTCGAGCCGCTGTATTCCGGCGACGAGGAACTGAAAAAGCTCGGCCGCCAGCTGCGCGACGAGACCATGGCGCGGCTGGCCAAGCAGGGCTCGCTGCCGGTGGGCTTCTATCCTTCGTTCGTGGTCGGCGACGATCCGGCCTCGGGCTTCGCCGACGCGGTCGCGCCGCCGCGCTTCTCCACCGGCTACCTGCCGCTGCGCAACCGCTTCGCCATGCTGGTGGAAACGCATTCGTGGAAGCCGTATCCGCAGCGCGTGCGCATCACCCGCAACACCATCCTCGACGTGATGCAGCTCGTGGCCGAACGCGGCAGGGACTGGCGCGTGGAACAGCGCACTGCCGACGAACGCGCCGCCACGCTCGGCGGCACGCGCGTGGCGCTGGACTACGCCGCGAGCGAGCAGGCCCGCACCGTCGAATTCCGCGGCTATGCGTATACGCGCACGCCGTCGGAGATCTCCGGCCAGCTGATGACGCGCTACGACGAGAAGAAACCGCAGATATGGAAAGTGCCGCTGCGCGACGACGTGCGCCCCAGCGTGCAGGTGGACGCGCCCAAGGCCGGCTACATCGTGCCGGCGGCCTGGGCGCAGCAGGTCGCTGCGCGGCTGGACGTGCACGGCGTGAGCTACCGGCGCATCGAACGCGCCCTGCCCCAGCTGCCGGTGCAGACCTTCCGCGCCGCCAGCGCGACCTTCGCCAGCCGGCCGGTGGAAGGCCACAGCCGCGCCACCCTGCAGGGCGAATGGAAGGACGAGACCCGCGATCTGGCCGCCGGCGCCTTGTTCGTGCCGCTGGCCCAGGCGCGCTCGCGCATCGCGGTCGCCCTGCTGGAACCGCAGGCGCCCGATTCCCTCGCCGCCTGGGGCGAATTCAACGGCGCCTTCGAGCAGAAGGAATACATGGAAGACTACGTAGCCGAGGACGTCGCGCGCGAACAGCTCAAGCGCGATCCCAGGCTGGCCGAGGAATTCCAGAAGAAACTCGCCAGCGACGCGGAGTTCGCCAAGGATCCCGCCGCGCGCCTGCAGTTCTTCGCGCGGCGCCATGCGTCCTGGGACGAACGCTTCAACCTGTATCCGGTGGTGCGCACGGAGCGCGCGCCGGAGTAGCCGCAGGCGTCCCATCGCCTTGAAAAACCGGCGCCGGTTTCACGGCGCCGGCAGCGCCCGCGGCGCCTCAGCCCTGCATGTACTTCCAGTTGCGCGGCTTGCCCTCGGCCATCCATTCGACGGCCTGCGCCAGGCGTTTCTGCCGCGTTTCCTCGCGCTTGGCCTCGGTCAGCCATTCGATGTATTCGCGTTTGTTCGACGGGCTGAAGGCGGCGAACACGGCGGCGGCCTTGCGGTTCTTTTCCAGCGCGGCGGCGAGATCCCCGGGCACCTCGGCCGGCGGCCTGGGCGCGGCGTCCTTGGTCTTGCGCGCGGGCTGTACGCCGTCCTCGTTGAGTTTCATGGCCTGGCGGATATAGCCGGCCAGCACTTTCCTGCCCGGCGCTTCCTTGATCGCGGTGATGCGGCCGAACTGGCCCATGGCTTCCGCGTTCTTCGCATCGGCGAGAAACAACGCGCCTTTCCAGAAGCCGAAGGCGCAGTGCTGCTTGAACGCCGCCATATGGCAGAGCGGACCGCGGTAGTCGAAGAACGGCGAACTCCATTTGATGGTTTCCTGCACCTCGGGACAGTGCTGGTGCACCGCCTCGCGCAGGTATTCAAGTATGGGCCGGGCGAATTCGGCGGACCTGGCGATATAGGCGTCTACGCGCGGATCACGGGTTCCCATGGTTCATCCCGATGCAGTCGGCGAGGTGCGGCGGCGCCGGACGGCGGCGCGGTGGACTCAGTTGCCGGCGAGCAGGTCGGCCTGCTGCGGATGGCGCTGGAACCAGACCCGGGCGTAGGAGCACAGCGGGCGTATCTTCCAGCCGCGTTCGCGCGCCGCGGCCGCGGCGGCTTCGGTCAGGCGCGCGGCGATGCCGCGGCCGCCGACGGCCTCGGGCACGCCGGTGTGGACGATGCTCATGAGAGGGCCGGAAAGCTCGTAGTCCAGCTCGCAGCGGTGGCCGTCGACCCAGGCCTCGAAGCGGCGGGCAGCGGTGTCGTGGGTGATCGGCAGATCGTCCATGCGCAGGGCTCGGCGGCGGAGGGCCGGGCAACGCTACACCCTGGCCGCGCGGCTGACCAGGGCGTGCATTGGCATCGGCCGGCGCGACCACATTTCCTGTACTGACTCAGCCGTTACACTCGGGCCCATGTCCGTACCTGAATGCTTTCCCTCACCGCCCGCCTCGCCCTGGCGCCGCATGGCCGAACAGGCCTTCAGCCGCGCCGCCGGCGCGCCCCTGGTCGGCGCCAATGCGGTGGAACTGCTGATCGACGCCGAAGTGCATTTCCAGGCCTGGCAGCAGGCCATCTCCGGCGCGAAGAAATCACTATTTCTGGAAAATTACATAATCCGCGACGATTCCGTCGGGCGCCGCCTGCGCGACGCGCTGGCCGAGCGCGCGGCGGCCGGGGTCAAGGTCTGCGTGGTGCGCGACTGGCTGGGCTGCCTGGGCCTGGACGGCAGGCGCTACTGGCAGCCGCTGCTGGACGCCGGCGGCGAGGTGCGCTCCTACAATCCGCCGCGCTTCGCCAGTCCGCTGGGCTGGATCAGCCGCGACCACCGCAAGCTGCTGGTGATCGACAACGAACTCAGCTACATCACCGGCGTGTGCGTATCGGAGAAATGGCTGGGCGATCCGCGCAAAGGCATCGCGCCCTGGCGCGATACGGGCGTCAGCCTGCGCGGCCCGGCGGTGGCCGAGCTGGTGCTGGCCTTCGCCGATCTCTGGGCCCAGCTGGGTCCGCCGCTGCCGGCGGAATTGTTGCAGACCTCGGCAGAACCCGCCGGCGACGTCGACGTGCGCGTGATCGCGACCCAGCCCAGCACCGCCGGACTGTTCCGCCTGGACCAGCTCATCGCCGCGATGGCGCGCGAGCGCCTGTGGCTGGCCGATGCCTATTTCGTCGGCCTGCCGCCGTACGTGCAGGCGCTGGCCGCCGCTGCCCGCGACGGCGTGGACGTGCGCCTGCTGGTGCCGGGCGCCAGCGACATCCCGGCCGTAGCGCGGCTGTCCCGCGCCGGCTACCGGCCGCTGCTGGAAGCCGGCGTGCGCGTGTTCGAGTGGAACGGTTCCATGATGCACGCCAAGACCGCCGTGGCCGATTCGCGCTGGGCCCGGGTCGGCTCCAGCAACCTGAACATCGCCAGCTGGATGGGCAACTGCGAGATCGATCTTGCCGTGGAAGACCGCGGCTTCGCCGCGCAGATGGAAGAGCAATACCTCAAGGATCTGAGCCTCTCCACCGAAATCGTGCTGCGCCGGAAAAAAGGCCACAAGGCCGCGCGCAGCAGCCGCCGTCACGGCGGCAGTTCCAGCCGCGCCGCCGCCGGCGTGATGCGCCTGGCGCACAGCGTCGGTGCCGCGCTCGGCGACCAGCGCGTGCTGGGCCGGGCCGAGGCCACGTCCCTGCCCTGGATCGCGCTGTGCCTGCTGCTGCTGGCCGGGCTGGGCCTGTACTGGCCCTGGCTGCTGGCCTGGCCGCTGAGCGTGCTGACCGGCCTGGCCGGGCTGAGCCTGCTCGCCCGCGCGCTGCAGGCGCGCAAGCGCAGCGCGCCGCCGCTGCAGACCGCGGACAAGGGCTGAAAGCCGCCGCTTGCAGCCTGCGGAAATCCGCATCGCGCTGCAGTCGCGCGGCTTGGCGCTGCTTTGCGGCGACGCGCGGCCGCACCGCACCCGGTACCGTCGCGCCGCAGTCCTGCGTCGTGTAACCAGGCCGTCGCGATCGGCTACAGCACCGCGCCGGCGAAATCGAAGTCGAAATCCGCCAGCCAGTCGCATACCACCACGCCGTTGGCGTAGTGCGCGCCGCTGCGCAGCAGTTCGCCGATGTCGCTCATGTCCTGTACGCCGCTGGCAATCACGATCTTGCCCAGGGCGCGCACCGCGGCGAACGCATTAGCGCGCGCCGCCCAGGGCGAGCCCGGCCCATCCCCGGCCGGACGCTCGAAGCGCACCACACCGAAGGCCGCGTGCTGCAACCAGCGCTGGGCGCGCTCGCTGTCGTCGTTGGCGCGCAGGCAGAAGCGCGCGCCCACGCGCTGCAAGGCCTCTATCGCGGCATCGCCGGGTTGCTGTTCGATCAGGTCGGCGATGTCGAATTCCAGCGCGATGGCCGCCGCCGGCACCGACTGGGCGCGCAGCTCGGTCGCGAGCCAGGGCGCGAAGGCCGGATCCAGCAGCGCCTCGGCGCTGATCGGCAGGAACAGGCGCAGTTCGTTCAGTGCGTTGGCATGGATATGCGCCTGGCGCAGGGCCAGGCGGATCAGGCGCTTGTCGACCTGGGCCACCAGGCCCAGGCCGCGCGCCAGCGGCAGGTATTCCTCGGTATCGATCAGGATGCTCTGCGAACTGCGCGGCGGCTTGAGCTGCATGCGCGCCAGGTACTGTCCGCTGAGGTTGCCGGCCAGCGGCGCGAACGGCTGGTAGGACAGCACCGAATTGCTGGCATCCGCCGGCGTGCGCAGGATGGCGCGTACCAGGCGCAGGCGCGGATCCTCGCTGGCCTGGTTGGGGTCGCGCAGTTCCAGGCTGGCGCCGTTGCCGCCAGCGGCCTGCAGGTTCAGCGCCTGCTGGCGCACGCGCCGGATCAGGCTTTCGGCGCGCTCGGCCGGCCCGCTCAGGCGCAGCGCGGCCAGGCTGAAGGACAGGCGCAGCGGATCGTCCGCCGACAGCCAGCTGCGCGCGGAGAGACGCTGGCGCGCCTGCTCCAGCGCCTCGCGCAGGGCCAGTTCATCCTCGCGCTGGGCCAGGGCCAGGAATACGTATTCGCCGTAGGCGCACAGCGGCCGCGCGAACGGCAGTTCCGCGGCGATGGCCAGGCCCAGCTGCTGACCCAGGGTGCCGGCCGTGACAAAGCCGACGCGCTCGCGCACCGATTCGATATCGTCCACCGCGAGGTAGACCAGGGCCGGACAGGCTTCGCCGCCGCTTTCCAGCAGGTTCTGCAGCTCCTGCAGGAATACGTCGCGGCCCGACAGCGTGCCGCGGCGCTCGCCGCGCGCGGAACCCGCGCTGGCCGACAGCGCGCGGGCGCGGCGTACGCGGCTCTCCACCGTCATCAGCAGATGGCGCGGCTTGACCGGCTTGGTGAGGAAATCGTCGCCGCCCATGGAGATGGCGTCGAAGCGCCGGTCCAGGTCCTGTTCGCCGGAAAGAAACACCACCGGCAGGAAGGCGCAGCCCGGCTCGGCGCGGATCATCTGCGCGACTTCGATGCCGTTGCCGTCGGGCAGGTAGAAATCCAGCAGCACCAGGTCGGGATGGAAGCTGTGCACGGCCTGGGTCACGCCGGCGGCGCTGGCGCAGACCTGGGTGGTGATGCCGCGGTGATGCAGTACGGATTCGCAGAACTTGGCCTGGGCCGGATCGTCCTCGACCACCAGCACGCGGTAGCCCAGGCTGCGGCGCTGCTCCAGCAGTTCCTCCAGCCGCGCCAGGATGGTTACCGGATCGCGGCTGGAAATCACCGCGTCGGCGCCGGCGCGCTGGGCGTAGAGCACGCGGGCCAGGTCGGCCGATTCGGCCAGCACCAGGCATACCGGCGGATCGCGCTGCGCTTCGCGCGCCCGCGCAAAGGCTTCCAGCACCGCGTGCAGCTGCGGCACGAATTCGTCCTCGACCAGCAGCACGTCGGGCACGCTCTCGGCCATGGCCAGAAGCGGCGCGGCGTCCTCGAACGGGCGCACCAGGAAACGCTGTGCGCCCAAGGTCGGCGCCAGCGCCTCGATCGCACGCGCCGGCGACGCCAGGTAGTGCACCTGGCCGCGCACATGGCTGGCCACGGCGCGCCTGGCCGGGCTGCGCGGCGCCGGCCGCGGCGTATCGGACTGGGCCAGTTTGTCGATAAGACCAGCCAGCGCCTGGCGCTGAGCCGCGCTGGGAATCGCGCCGGTCTCGACGAAGGAGCACAGGAACACGATCACTTCCAGCGTCGGCGCGGCGATCTCGGCCAGGTCCTGCGCCTCGGCCTCGGCGTTGATGCGTTCCAGTTCCTCGTGCAGCAGGCTGGCCTTGGCGCCGTCCCAGGCGCCGGACTGGCTGCTGCGCCAGTCCGCGACAAATGCCTCCAGGCGCTGACGCAGATTGCGCCCGCCCGCCGAAGCCCGCGGCGCCTCGGCTTCCGTCGTCGTATCGGCCATCGTGTTCATCGCCCCTGATGTACGGCCGTACTATAGCGACTGCCACGGCGGTGCAGCGCGTCCGCAGCGGCGCGATATGAAATCGTGTGTGTCGGCAGCGGCGCAAGCTGAATCCGCGGACGCCGGAATTTCGCCGCCGTTCGCCGCGGCTGGCGGAAGATGGATCCGTCGCCGCCGCAGCGCACGACACGCCCGCAGCGCCGGCGACTGCCGGCCGCGCCAATCCGCCGCCGCAGACGCCGGCGTTTCCCTTCCGCGAATCAACCAGTTACGCCGGCAGCACGGAAACCGGCCCAAGGCCTCGCACCGGCGCTGCGGCGCCGGCCTGCTAGACTCTGGAATCCGCCCGGCCCCGCCGGGCACTGCCCAGCTCATCGATGTCCGAAGATCGCATCGACTACGCCAGCACGCGCGAGGTGCTGACGCCCTCGCAACTGACGCGGCGCGCCCGCGACCTGCTGGAGGACGAATTCGGCCTGATCTGGCTGGCGGGGGAAATCTCCAATTTTTCGCGTCCGTCCTCAGGCCACCTGTACTTCAGCCTCAAGGATGGCAGCGCCCAGGTGCGCTGCGCCATGTTCAAGCCCAAGAGCACCTGGCTGCGCTTCCGTCCCGCCGACGGCATGCAGGTGCTGGCGCGGGCGCGGGTCAGCCTGTACGAGGCGCGCGGCGAGTTCCAGCTCATCGTCGAACACCTGGAAGAAGCCGGCGAAGGCGCGCTGCAGCGCGAATTCGAGCGGCTCAAGGCCCTGCTCGATGCCGAAGGCCTGTTCGCCGCCGCGCACAAGCGCGCGCTGCCGCGCCATCCGCGCCGCATCGCCGTGGTCACTTCGGCTTCCGGCGCGGCCGTGCGCGACGTGCTCAGCGTGCTGACGCGGCGCTGGCCGCTGCTGGCGGTCGACGTGGTGCCGGTGCCGGTACAAGGCAGGGAAGCGCCGCCGGCCATCGTCACCGCGCTGCGCCGGCTTTCCGCGGCGGCCGCGCACGACCTGATCCTGCTCACCCGCGGCGGCGGCTCGATCGAGGACCTGTGGGCCTTCAACGACGAAGGCGTGGCCCGCGCCATCCATGCCAGCAGCCTGCCGGTGGTATCGGCCATAGGCCATGAAGTGGATTTCACCATCGCCGATTTCGTTGCTGACCTGCGCGCGCCGACGCCCTCGGCCGCGGCCGAACTGCTGGCGCCCGATGCCGCCGCGCTCGCCCGCGCGCTGCAGCAGCGCCAGCAGCGCCTGCACCTGCTGTGGCAGCGCCGGCTGCAGCGCGGACAGCAGCAGCTGGACCGCCTGCACGCGCAGTTGCAGGCGCGCAGTCCGGCCCAGCGCCTGGCGCTGGGCCGCAGCCGGCTGCAGGCACAGTCGCTGCGCCTGCGCCATGCCCTGGCCCAGAGCCGCCAGCGCAGCCGCGAGCGCCTGCATCTGCTGCACATGCGCCTGCTGCGCCGGCATCCGCGCGAACGCCTGCAACAGCTGCGCAGCGGGCTGGAGCGGCAGCAGCACCAGTTGCAGCAATGCCTGCGTTCCGGCGTGGACGCGCGCCGCGCACACCTGGCCGCACTCGGCCGCGCCCTGCACGCGGTCAGCCCGCTGGCGGTGCTGGCGCGCGGCTACGCCCTGCTGCAGCGCGAGGACGACGGCCGCGTGGTGCGCGCCGCCACCGATGCCGCGCCCGGCACGCGCCTGCGCGCACGCCTGGCCGAGGGCGAGCTGAAACTGCGGGTGGATTGACGTTTCTCCACATTGACCGCTTCCCGCCGCGCGGCCGAGAATCCGGCCTTGCTGCGCGAAGGAGCGAGCCATGAAGGCGTCCGACCTGTTCGTAAAGGCGCTCGAAGCCGAAGGCGTGGAATACGTCTTCGGCCTGCCGGGCGAAGAAAACCTCGACCTGCTCGAATCGCTGCGCAAATCCCCGATCAAGCTGGTGCTGACCCGGCACGAGCAGGCCGCCGGCTTCATGGCCGCGACCTACGGCCGCCTGACCGGCCGCGCCGGTGTCTGCCTGGCCACGCTGGGGCCGGGTGCGACCAACCTGGTCACGCCGGCGGCCTACGCCAATCTCGGCGGCATGCCCATGCTGATGCTGACCGGGCAGAAACCGATCAAATTGTCCAAACAAGGACATTTCCAGATTGTCGACGTGGTCGACATGATGCAGCCGCTGACCAAGTACACGCGCCAGATCGTCTCGGCCGACAACATCCCGGCGCGGGTGCGCGAAAGCTTCCGCCGCGCCGAGGAAGAACGCCCGGGCGCCACCCACCTGGAACTGCCCGAGGACATCGCCCGCGACGACACCGATGCCATCGTGCTGCCGCGCAGCTACCACCGCCGTCCCATCGCCGACGACAAGGCCGTGGGCCACGCCGCCGCGGCCATACGCCAGGCGCGGCGGCCGCTGCTGATGATCGGCGCCGGCGCCAACCGCAAGACCTGCTCGCGCATGCTGCGCGAGTTCGTCGACGGCACCGGCATCCCCTTCTTCACCACCCAGATGGGCAAGGGCGTCATCGACGAACACCACCCGCTTTGGCTGGGCAATGCGGCGCTCAGCGACGGCGATTTCGTGCACCGCGCCATCGAGCATTCCGACTGCATCATCAACTGCGGCCACGACGTGATCGAGAAGCCGCCGTTCTTCATGCGCCGCGGCCTGCGCACGGTGATCCACGTGAATTTCTCCAGCGCCGAAGTGGATACGGTGTATTTCCCGCAGATCGAGGTCGTCGGCGATGTGGCCAACTCGGTCTGGCAGCTGGGCCAGGCGCTGGCGCCGCAGGCGCACTGGGATTTCAGCTGGTTCGACACCGTGCGCGAGCATCTGGAACGGCATCTGCAGCGGGGTGCGGACGATGCGCGCTTCCCCATCCATCCGGTGCGCCTGGTCGCCGATACCCGCGCGGTAATGCCCGACGACGGCATGCTCTGCCTGGACAATGGCATCTACAAACTCTGGTACGCGCGCTACTACCGCTGCCGCCAGTCCAACACCCTGCTGCTGGACAACGCCCTGGCGAGCATGGGCGCGGGCCTGCCGTCGGCCATCGCCGCCAAGATCGTGCATCCGCAGCGCAAGGTGGTCGCAGTCTGCGGCGACGGCGGTTTCATGATGAACGCACAGGAGATCGAGACCGCGGTGCGCCTGGGCCTGGACCTGACCGTGCTGGTGCTGCGCGACGATGCCTACGGCATGATCAAGTGGAAGCAGGCACACATGGACTTCCCCGCCTACGGCATGGACCTGGGCAACCCGGATTTCGTGCGCTACGCCCAGAGCTACGGCGCCCACGGCCACCGCCCCGACTCCGCCGCCGCGTTCGCCCCGCTGCTGCGGCACTGCCTGGATACGCCCGGCGTGCACCTGATCGACCTGCCTATCGACTATTCCGACAACGACCGCGTGCTCAACCACGAGATCCGCGAACTCAGCGCGGCGATCTGAGGCCGGCCTCCCTGGTCCCGGCCGCAACGCCGAATCCCGCGACGGCAGCCGTCGCCCACGAATCCCGCGGCCAACGCCGCCGCCAAGGAGGCTTCCATGCTCGCAGCACGCTATCCCTACTACCTGGCCAGCAAGCCCGTCGCGGCCAATACCGGTCTGGAAGTCACCGACAAATACACCGGCAAGGTGGCCACGCGCGTCGCCCTGGCCGATGCCGCGGCCATCGACGCCGGCATCGCCGCCGCGGTGGCCGCGCAGGAAGCGCTGCGCCGCTTCGCGCCCTACCAGCGCCAGGCGGTGCTGGAACACTGCGTAAAGCGCTTCCGCGAACGCGCCGAGGAAATGGCCCTGGCCCTGTGCGTGGAAGCCGGCAAGCCGATCCGCGATTCGCGCGGCGAAGTCTCGCGCCTGATCGACACGTTCAAGGTCGCCGCGGAAGAAAGCGTGCGCATCGACGGCAGCGTCATCAACCTGGAAATTTCCGCCCGCGCGCGCGGCTACCGCGGTTTTTCCAGGCGCGTGCCCATAGGGCCGTGCTCGTTCATCTCGCCGTTCAATTTCCCGCTGAACCTGGCCGCGCACAAGGTCGCGCCGGCCATCGCGGCGGGCTGTCCCTTCGTGCTCAAGCCGGCCAGCCGCACGCCGATAGGTGCGCTGATCATCGGCGAAGTGCTGGCCGAGACGGATCTGCCCCAGGGCGCGTTCTCCATCCTGCCGGCGCACCGCGACGGCGCCGACCTGTTCACCACGGACGAGCGCTTCAAGCTGCTCTCCTTCACCGGCTCGCCGGCGGTAGGCTGGGATCTCAAGGCCCGCGCCGGCAAGAAGAAAGTGGTGCTGGAACTCGGCGGCAACGCCGCCTGCATCGTCGACGCGGACCAGCGCGAACGCCTGGATTTCGTCATCGAGCGGCTGGTATTCGGCGCGTTCTATCAGTCCGGCCAGAGCTGCATCAGCGTGCAGCGCATCCTCGCCCATGCGGACATCTACGACGAGCTGCGCGAACGTCTGGTGGCGAAGGTGGAAACGCTCAAGAGCGGCGATCCGCGCGAGGAAGACACCTTCATCGGCCCCATGATCGACGAGCGCGAGGCGCAGCGCCTGGAAGGCTGGATCAAGGAAGCCGCCGGCGCCGGCGCGCGCCTGCTCTGCGGCGGCGCGCGCCAGGGCGCAATGCTGCAGCCGGCGGTGCTGGAAAATGTGGACCCGGCGCAGAAAGTGTCCTGCCAGGAAGCCTTCGGCCCGGTCGTGCTGCTGCAGCGCTATACCGATTTCGAGGCCGCCCTGGCCGAGGTCAACCACAGCGATTTCGGCCTCCAGGCCGGGCTTTTCAGCTTCGATACGCGCAAGGCCCTGCGTGCCTGGGACGTGCTGGAAGTCGGCGGCGTCATCGTCGGCGATGTGCCCAGCTTCCGCGTCGACAACATGCCCTACGGCGGGGTCAAGGATTCGGGCCTGGGCCGCGAGGGCATACGCTACGCGATCGAGGACATGACCGAGTTGCGCCTGCTGGTGCTGCGGGACTGAGGAGCAGCCATGCGCCCGCTGATCATTCCCGCCTTCGCCGCCCTCGCCGCCCTCGCCAGCTCCGGCGTGCCGGCGCAGACACCGGCCCATCCGTTTCCGCAACACCTGCCGTACGCCGCCGGCAGCATCCGGCCCAGTCACCGCAGCCAGGCGCAGCTGGACCAGGATGTGCGCGAGGCCTATGCACGCTGGAAGACGGCGTATCTGCGCACCGCCGGCAGCGACGGCGGGCTCACGCTGTACCGTGTGCTGTGCGATACCGACAGCGCGGGCAATACCGTGTCCGAGGGCCAGGGCTACGGGCTGGTCATCGTCGCGCTGATGGCCGGCGCGGAGACTGAAGCGGCGGCCATCAGCGCCGGGCTGTGGCGCTACGCGGACCTGCATCCCAGCGGCAACGACAGCCGCCTGATGAGCTGGAACATCAACGCCGCCGGCCAGGTGCAGCAGGGCAATACCAGCGCCTTCGACGGCGACAACGATCTCGCGCTGGGCCTGCTGCTGGCCGCGGCGCAATGGCCCGGCGGCGCGAACGGTGTGGATTTCCGCGCCCGGGCGCTGGAGGTGATTGCCGGCCAGGCCGCCTCGGCGATGGGGCCGGCTTCGTACCTGCCCCTGCTCGGCGACTGGGTGACGCCCAACGGCGCGCAGTACAACCAGTACACGGTGCGGCCTTCGGATTTCATGCCGGCGCACTTTGTGAACTTCGCCGCCGCGGCGAACGCGCCGCTGTGGATGCAGGCTGTGGCCGCCGCACGCGCAGCGACCGAGCATCTGCAGGGCAGCTACGCGGCCAATACCGGCCTGATGCCGGATTTCGCGGTGCGCGAAAGCGCCGCGGTGACGACGCTGCGGCCGGCGGATCCAGGCTTCCTGGAAGGCGCCAACGACGGCAACTACAACTACAACGCCGGCCGCGTGCCCTGGCGCCTGGCCACCCATGCCCTGCTCCACAGCGACGTCGCCAGCGCGCGTCAGGCGCGGCGCATTTCGCAGTGGGCGCAGGCCTCAACCGGTGGCGTGGCAACGAATATCCGCCCCGGCTATCGGCTCGACGGCACGCCGCTGGCGACCGACTATTTCAGCAGTTTCTTTGCCGCGCCCATCGGCACGGCGGCCATGGTGACGCCAGCCCAGCAGAGCTGGCTCAACGCGATCTACGACAGCGTGCGCACGCGCCAGGAAGGCTATTACGAAGACAGCGTGGCGCTGCTGTCGCTGCTGCTGATGAGCGGCACGTACTGGGATCCGGTGGCCATGGACCGCCTCTTCGCCGACGGCTTGCAGCGCATCACGCCCTGAACGGCGCGAGCGTTACAGCCGCGACCCGGCGGCGCCGCGCGCTGCAGCGGCCGCCGCTGCAACGCGGCCGCCGGTGCAGGCATCAGACTTCGTCGAGGCGCTTGGCCGCGGCCACGCCGGCGGTCTGCAGCGCCGCGGCCGCGGCGCGGTCCGCCGCGTCCGGCACGACGACAATGGTCGGCAGCACGACGATGTTCTCGTAGCTCGGTGCGGCGGCGTTGTGCTGCACGTTAGGGGTGCCGGCGAACAGGCTGATCGTGGCCAGGCCCAGCGCGGTGGCGCAGGCGGCGGCGAACTTCGGCGGCAGAGTGGAAGAAGACAGGAAGCGATACGCAGTCATGGCGGTACTCCAGGGGGTTGCTGCACTTGCCCTGACTTGGATGAGCACCGGCATGAATCGGTTGCGTGGTTTTGCCCCAACTGATGGCAGGGTTCGCACGCTTCGGCGCAGCGCCGCGGAAACGGCATGACTTCCGGCCGCCTGTACGCCGCAGCCGCGGGCATGACTTGCGGCACGGCAGCGTGCACTGCCGTGCCGCGCGATCACTGCGGATGGCGTACCTGGCCCGTACCGCTGACCACGTAGCGTTCTATGGTCAGCGATTCCGCGCCCATGGGCCCGTAGGCATGCAGGCGCGTGGTGGAAATGCCGATCTCGGCGCCCAGGCCCAGCTCGCCGCCGTCGCTGAAGCGCGAGGAGGCATTGACCATGATTACCGCCGAACGCAGCGCCTGGATGAAGCGCTGCGCCTGGACCGGCTCGCCGGTGGCTATGACTTCGGTGTGGTCCGAACCGTAGCTGCGGATATGCGCAATCGCCGCGTCGAGATCGTCCACCACGCGCACCGCCAGCACCAGGTCGAGGAATTCCGCCGCGTAGTCCGCCTCGGTGGCCGGCCGGCTGCCGGCGAAGAAGTCGCGGCTGCGTTCGCAGGCGCGCACTTCCACGCCGCGCGCCTGCAGTGCCGCGGCCGCCAGCGGCAGGAACTGCGCGGCGATATCCGCGTGCACCAGCAGGGTTTCCAGCGCATTGCACACGGCCGGGCGCGTGGTCTTGCCGTCGATCAGCAGGCGCAGCGCCAGCGCGGTGTCGGCCGAGGCATCGACGAACAGGTGGCATACGCCTTTGTAGTGCTTGATCAGCGGCACGCGCGCATGCTCGGCGGCGAAGCGGATCAGGCCTTCGCCGCCGCGCGGTATGGCCAGGTCGACGATGTCGCTGAGCTGCAGCAATTCGATGATGCTTTCGCGGCGCAGGTCTTCCAGCGCGCTGACCGCCGCGGCACCGATGCAGCAGGCTTGCAGCGCCCGGCCCAGCGATGCGGCGATGGCGCGGTTGGACTGCTGCGCCTCGGAACCGCCGCGCAGGATCACGCCGTTGCCGGCCTTGAGGCAGAGTGCGGCCGCATCGGCCGTCACGTTGGGCCTGGCCTCGTAGATCATTGCGATCACGCCCAGCGGCACGCGCACACGCTGTATGCGCAGGCCGTCGGCGCGCACGTCCTCGCGCGTGACCTGCCCCACCGGATCGGGCAGGCCGGCCACATGGCGCACGCCGGCAACCATGGCGGCGACGCGCGCGGCATCCAGGCGCAGCCGGTCCAGCAGCGCCGCCGCCGTGCCACGGGCCGCGGCGGCCGCCATGTCCTGCGCATTGGCGGCGAGGATCTGCGCTTCGTCCTGCTCCAACTGCGCGGCCATGGCCAGCAGCAGTGCGTTGCGCGCGGCGCCGTCGAGTTCAGCCACCTGCTGCGCGGCCGCGCGGCAGGCCAGGGCTTGTTCCTTTACCGTGCGCATCAGGCGCCGACTCCGCTGAGGGCGACCAGATCGTCGCGGTGGACCACGGTCTCGCCGTAGCTGTAGCCGAGCAGGCTCTCGATTTCGGCCGATTTGCGCCCGGCGATGCGGCGCACTTCCGCGGCGGCGTACTGGCTGATGCCGCGGGCAATGCTGAAGACCTGGTCCTGCTGCTCAGTCTCGATTTCCACCATGTCGCCACGGGCGAATTCGCCGCGCACGCCGACAATGCCGCCGGGCAGCAGCGAAGCACCGCCGCTGCCCAGGGCGCGCGCCGCGCCCGCATCGACGCGGATGCAGCCGCCGGCCAGCGGCGCATGGCGCAGCCAGTATTTGCGCGCATGAAGGCGGGTTTCCGCGGCGCGGAAGCGGGTGCCGCGCAGGCGGTCCTGTGCCAGCAGGCGCAGCGCCTGCGCATCCGTGCCGTTAAACAGCAGCGTGCCGATGCCCGCGGCGGCGGCCTTCGTCGCCGCTTCCAGCTTGGTGCGCATGCCGCCGGTGCCGGCGCTGCTGCCGGCGCCGCCGGCCATGGCGAAGATGGCCGGCGTCACCGCGGCAACGTCGTCCACGGGCACGGCGGTGGGGTCGGTGCGCGGATTGGCCGAATACAGGCCGTCGATATCGGTCGCGATAAGCAGCAGGTCCGCATCGACCAGGGCGGCGACGATGGCGGCCAGATTGTCGTTGTCGCCGAGTTTGAGTTCGTCCACGGCAACGGTGTCGTTCTCGTTCACCACCGGCAGCGCGCCCAGCGCGAGCAGTTCGCGCAGGGTGGCGCGGGCGTTGAGGTAGCGGCGCCGGTTGCGCAGGTCGTCATGGGTCAGCAGCACCTGGGCCACGGGCCGGTCGAAGAAGCGCTGCCACAGCGCAACCACCGTGGTCTGGCCCAGCGCCGCCAGCGCCTGGCGCGCGGCCAGGCCGTGCGCGGTCTCGGGCTGGGCGCGCACCAGCGCGCGGCCGGCGGCGACGGCGCCGGAAGAAACCAGCACCACCTCGCGCCCGGCGCGATGGCTGGCGGCGATGAATTCCGCCAGGCCCAGCGCGTAGCGCGTGCTCAGGCCGCCGCCGTTGGCGGCGAGCAGGCTGCTGCCCACCTTGAGCACGGCACGGCGCCAGCGCGGCAGCTCCTGTTCGCTGTGGCGCCGCGCAGTCATGCGGCGCCGCCCAGCGCGGCCCAGCGCTGCTGCAATTCGTCCAGGCGCAGATCCGCCGCGCCGCCCGGCGACACGCGCGCATCCAGGCTGGACTGCGGCGTGCGTCCCTGCCCCGCCTCGGTCGCGGCTTCGGCAGCGCGGCGATAGGCTTCGCGGAACGGCACGCCCGCGGCGGCCTGTTCTATGGCGACATCGGTGGCGTACATGCTGGGCTCGATCGCGGCTTGCAGCGCCGGGGCATTCCATTGCAGCGCCTGGAGCAGTCCCGGCAGCAACGCCAGCGCGCCCAGGCCGCGGCCGAAGCCGTGCACGATGGAGCCCTTGCTGAACTGCAGGTCGCGCTGGTAGCCGGAAGGCAGCGAAAGCAACTGTTCCACTTCGCAGCGTGCCGCGGCGACGGCGGAATAGCTCGCCCGCATCAGCTCGACCACATCCGGATTGCGCTTGTTCGGCATGATGGACGAACCCGTCGTATACGCCGCCGGCAGCTGCACGAAGCCATATTCGGCAGTGGTGAACAGGCTCAGGTCCCAGGCCAGGCGGCGCAGGTCCAGCAGGGCCGAGGCCAGCGCATCCAGCGCGGCCAGCTCGAACTTGCCGCGGGACAGCTGCGCATAGATCGGCGAAACCTGCAGCCGCGCGAAGCCGAGTTTCTGCGTGGTGAAATCGCGGTCCAGCGGCAGGTTGACGCCGTAGCCGGCGGCGGTGCCCAGCGGGTTGGCATCGATCAGGTCCAGCGTATCGGCGGCGCGGCGCGCATCGTCGATGAAGGCTTCGGCGAAACCGGCGAACCACATTGCCGTAGACGAGACTACCGCGCGCTGCAGATGGGTATAGCCCGGCATGGGCAGCGATTGCGCCGCGGCGCGGTCCAGGCAGACGCGCGCCGCAGCGCGGCAGTGTTCGATCAAAACGCGCAGCTGGGCCTTGAGCCACAGGCGCGAGGCGACCAGCACCTGGTCGTTGCGGCTGCGGCCGGTATGCACCTTGCGGCCGGCGTCGCCCAGGCGTTCGGTTAGGCGTGCCTCGATGGCGGAATGGCCGTCCTCGTAGCGCTCGTCCAGCACGAAGCGGCCGGCGCGGAAATCCTGCGCCAGCAGATCGAGTTCGCGCAGCAGCGCGCTGCATTCCTCGGTGCTGAGCAGGCCGATGCGGGCGAGGCCTTCCACATGCGCCTGGCTGGCTTCCACGTCGTACAGGAACAGCTCGCGGTCCAGCAGTACGTCGTCGCCCGCCAGGAAACGCATGATGCGCGGATCGACTTCCACGCCTTGCTTCTGCCACAACAGGCCGCTCATGCGTCGTCTCCGGTCAGGGGAATCGCCAGGTGCTCGGGCAGGCCCAGCGCGGTATTGAGGTTCTGCAGCGCCTGGGTGGCGGCGCCCTTGAGCAGGTTGTCCAGCGTGGCCACGACGACGATGCGCTTGCCGCCAGGGGCCAGCGCGAACGCGCCGATCTCGGCGTGATGCTTGCCGGCGATGCGGCTGACCCAGGGGGCATCATCCAGCAGCCGCACCAGGGCTTCGCCTGCATAACGCTGCGCATACAGCGTGCGGATCGCGTCGCGCGTCGCGGGCTGCTGCAGCCACAGGTTGGCAGTCAGGGTGATGCCGCGGAAATGCGGCGCCACATGCGGCATGAATTCCACCGGCAGGCCCAGTTGCTCGCTGACTTCGCGCTCGTGCACATGGCCGGTGAGCGAATACGGCATCAGGTTGTCGCGCAGCTTTTCGACGTCGTTCTTGTCCGACGGCGTGGTGCCCGCGCCGGAATAGCCCGATACGCCGAAGCAGGCCGGCGGTGCGGCCAGCTGATCCCTGAGGGGTGCTATCGCCAGCTGCATGGCCGTGGCATAGCAGCCTGGATTGCTAATGCGGCGCTGGCCGCGGTAGTTGTGCCGGGTCAGTTCGGGCAGGCCGTAATACCACTGCTTGTCGAAGCGGTAGTCCGCGGAAAGATCCACGATCACGCGCTGCGGCGCGACCGCATCGATCGCCGCCACGTACGGCGCGGCCTTGCCGTTGGGCAGGGCCAGCACCACGGCATCGACAGGCTGCTGCGCGGCGGCTTCGGCGTCGAGGTTGCTGTAGCGCAGTTCGCCACGGTAGCCGGCGACGTGATCGGCCACGCGCTGTCCATCCAGCTCGCGCGAGGAGACAAAGGCCAGCTCCAGCTGCGGATGGCCCGCAACCAGGCGTATGAGTTCGGCGCCGGTATGCCCACGCGCGCCGATGATGCCCAGGGTGTGTTTCATGCCTGCCTCAGCCGATCAGGGTTGCGGGCCGCTCGCGGCAATGCGCGACACAGCGGGCGATCAGGTCGAAGTCGCCCAGTCCATACCAGAACACTTTCCATTTTTCCTGTTTGTAGCATCCGTCCGACTCGGCATAGTAGAACGGATTGACCAGGTTGCCGTGGCGCGAACGCCAGAACAGGCGCGGATTTTCCTCGCGCATGACCTGCCAGACGGCGCGGCCCAGGCCTTCGCCCTGGGCCTCGTCCAGTACGGCGAACTTGTCGAGATAGGTCAGACCTTCGGCCTCGGTCAGGATTACCGCGGTGCGGTAGTTCTCGCTGACGTAGACCCGGAACGGCGTAGTGCGCGCGAAATAGTCCTCGACCAGGCGGCGGCCGAAACTGGATTCGATCAGGCCGCGCAGGCGCGCCTGATCCACGCCGTCCCAGCTGGTGAAACGCAGCACTTTTTCGCCGCGGCGGATCAGCGTGCCCGAACCCTTGTGGGTGAACAGCTCCTTGGCCAGTTCGGCCGGGCGCGTGATCGACACCGACGAGGCCAGCGGCAGGTTCTCCAGCAGATCCTTGATCTGCTCGATCTTCAGGCGCATGCCGCCGTTGATCCAGGGCTGGCTCATCAGATGATCGTATTCGGTGGACAGGTTGATCGAATCGATCACCTTGCCCTCGCCATCGAGCAGGCCGCCGGTGCCGGTGAGGAAAATGATCTTGTACGGCTGCAGCACCTGCACCAGTTCGTTCGCGGCGAAATCGGCGTTGATGTTGAGGATCTGGCCGCTGGGCGTCTCGCCCAGGCTGGCGATGACCGGGATGGAGCCGGCGTTGAGGCTGGCCTCGATCGGCGCCAGGTTCACCGCCTGCACTTCGCCGACCAGGCCCAGGCGTTCGGCATCGAGGAAACGCGATTCAAACACACCGCCGACCACCGAAGTCGCGCGCACATCCAGGGTCTGCAGCGATTCGACCAGGCGCAGGTTCTCGGTCTGCATCACCCGGCGCACGATGGCCAGGGCCTCGGGCGTGGTCACGCGCAGGCCGTCGACGGTCTGCTTGACGATGCCGGCGGCGGACAGCTGCTCGTCCAGCTGCGGCCCGGCGCCGTGCACCACGATGGGCGTAAGGCCGACCTGCTGCAGGAAGGCCAGCGACGACGTCAGCGCCTCCAGATCGTCGCGCAGCACCGCGCCGCCGACCTTGACCACGGCGAAGCGCTTGGCGTCGACCTGGGAGAAGCGCTTGAGATACTGGTGGATCTCCTTGGCGCTGGCCATGCTGGAGAGCAGGCGCACTATGGTCTGGCGGACGTCCTTATTTGCGGCCATTTTCGATTATCCGTACGTAGCTTTCGCAGACGCGCTGCAGTTGATCCAGGGCGACCCATTCGTCCGCCGTATGCGCCTGGGCGATGTCTCCCGGGCCGTAGACGAAGGCGGTGTAGCCGGCGGCGGAGAACAAGGCGGCCTCGGTCCAGAAATCCACCGCGTTGCCGATGGGCAGGCCGAGTTCGTCGGCGATATCGCGCGCCGCCAGACGGCGCGTTTCCGCCGCGGCGGTATCACCGGCCGGCAGCGACGCGCCGAAGAACGTAGGCTCGAATTCCTCCGGGATATAAGGCCCGAGCTGGCGGAAGGTCTGCAGCAGTTCGTCCGTGTCCATGCTCGGCAGGGGGCGGAAGCCAAAGCGCACCTCGCAGCTGGGCGCAATCACATTGGCCTTGATGCCGCCTTCGACGCGGCCGATGTTGAAGCGCAGCCCGGTCAGGCCGCCGAAGCGGTGATGGGCCAGCGATTCCACATGGTTCAGCGCGCGCTCGCCCCAGCGCAGAGCCTGGTGCACCGCGCTGTCGCCCGCGGCATTCGCACCCGAGGCATGTCCGGCACGCCCGGCGAAGCGCATGCGCACCGAGCTGATGCCGCGGTGGGCCAGCACGGCCTCGGCGCGGGTGGGCTCGGCCACGAGCACGGCGTCGAAGGCGCGCGGCTGCTTGAGAAAACCGGCGATGCAGCGCGCATCGTTGGCTTCCTCGTCGGAAGAAAACAGGAAGGCGCAGTCGCCGTCGCTGGCGCGCGCGGCGGCGACCATGGCGGCGGCGGCGCCCTTGATGTCGCAGGCCCCCATGCCTATGGCGCGGTCCGCGGTAACCAGCAGGTCGAAGGGATCGCGCGTCCAGGTCGACGAAACCGGCACCGTATCCAGATGCACATTGATCAGGAAGCGCGGATTGCCGCGCACCGAATACAGGCTGACCGCGCCGGCGCCGAAATCGGTCAGCTCGTGGCGGAAGCCCGGCAGCTGCGCCTGCAGATAATCGAAGATGCCGCCGGTGCCGATGGCCCGCGGCGGATTCTGCGTATCGCAGGCGACCAGCGCGCGCAGATGCGCGAGGCAGGCATCCAGCAGGGGTTGGCCGGTGCTCACTGGCGGTTGACCTCGGCCCAGAGCGTGGAACTCATGCCGTACAGGCGGATGAAGCCTTCGGCCTCGGCCACGCCCCAGTCGGCCGACTGGGCATAGGTCGCGCCCTTGGCGTTGAGGATATGCGGCGACTTGACCGCGACGGCGTGCACCGTGGCGCCCTGGGTTTCGAGCGTGACTTCGCCGTTGACGCAGGCCTGGCTGGAGGCCAGGAACGCTTCCAGATCGCGCTTGAGCGGATCGTGGTAGAAGCCTTCGTAGACCAGCTCCACCCAGCGCCGCGCCACTTCCGGCTTGAAGCGGTTCTGGTGGCGCGACAGCACGGCTTCTTCCAGCGCGCGGTGCGCGGCCAGCAGGGCGACCAGACCCGGCGCTTCAAAGATGATGCGGCCCTTGAGGCCGATGGTGGTGTCGCCGGTATAGATGCCGCGGCCCACACCGTAGGGCGCGAGCAGCGCGTTGAGCCGGGCGAGGATGGCGTGGCCCGCCATGCGCTCACCGTCGAGCGCCACCGCCTCGCCCTGCTCGAAACTCAGGCGCACACGCAGCGCCTGCGCCGGCCATTCCGCGCGCGGCGCGCACCAGCCGCGGGCGCCCTCGCCCGGCGCTTCCCAGCGGTCGATCTCGCCGCCGGACATGGTCAGGCCGAGCAGGTTCTCGTTGATGGTGTAGCTCTTCTGCTTGGCCCGTACTTCGTAGCCGCGTTCTTCCAGATAACGCTGCTCGTAGGCGCGCACCTCCTTGTGTTCGCGCTGGATCTCGCGGATCGGGGCGATGATTTCATAGTCGCCCAGGGCCTTGACCGCGAGGTCGAAGCGCACCTGGTCGTTGCCCATGCCGGTGCAGCCGTGGGCGATGATGCGGCTGCCGATCTCGTCGCAGCGGCGCAGCGCGGCCTCGACGATGAGATAGCGGTCGGACACCAGCAGCGGATACTGGCCCTGGTAGCCCTCGCCCGCCCAGACGAAGGGCTTGACGAAGCCGCTCCATATCGCCGGGCCGCCGTCGACCGTGACATGACTGGCCGCGCCCAGCTCCGCCGCGCGCGCCTCGATGTAGGCGCGCTCCTCCGCATCCACGCCGCCGGTGTCGGCGAACACGGTATGCACGGCGTAGCCGCGCTCCTTCAGGTAGGGAATGCAGAAGCTGGTGTCCAGGCCGCCGGAAAAGG
The DNA here is from genome assembly GCF_024437735.1 of Tahibacter harae. Lineage (GTDB taxonomy): Bacteria > Pseudomonadota > Gammaproteobacteria > Xanthomonadales > Rhodanobacteraceae > Tahibacter > Tahibacter harae. The sequence goes on from NZ_JANFQO010000002.1 coordinate 344,191, forward strand.
CGAGCACGACATCCTTGGCGGCGCCGGTGGAATCGGTCATGGGAAAGGTTCCAGGTTGGAAAAGGTGGATAAGAAGAAAGAATGGGCTCAGCGCTGCGCCAGCAGCGCGGCCATGACGGCTTTCTGCACGTGCAGGCGGTTCTCGGCCTCGTCGATGGCGATGCAGGCCGGCGAATCCATCACGCCGTCGGTGGCCTTGACGTTGCGCCGCAGCGGCAGGCAATGGCTGAACACGCCGTTGTTGGTCAGCGCCATCTTGGCTTCGTCGACCATGAAATGCCGGTGCGCCTCGCGGATCGGCTTTTCCTGCTCCCAGCGGCCGAAGAACGGCAGCGCGCCCCAGCTCTTGGCGTAGACCACGTCGGCACCGGTATAGGCGGTTTCGACATCATGGCTGATCGTGAGCGAGCCGCCGCTTTCGGCCGCATTGGCCTTGGCCAGCTCCATGTAGCGCGAATCCAGCACGTAGTCCGGCGTGGGGCACAGCAGCGTGACGTCCATGCCGAAGCGCGTGGCGATCAGCAGCGCGGAATTGGCCACGGCCGTATTCAGCGGCTTGGGGTGATAGGTCCAGGTCAGCACGTACTTCTTCTTGTCCAGCGTGCCGAAGTGTTCCTGCAGGGCGAGGATATGAGCCAGTTCCTGACAGGGATGGGTGATGGTCTCCAGGTTGATCACCGGCACCGTGGAATACTGGGCGAAGGCCTTCAGCACCAGATCCTCGCGGTCCACTTCCCACTGCTGGAACTTGGGAAAGGCGCGCACGCCGATCAGGTCCACATAGCGCGACAGGACGCGCGCGACTTCGGCGATGTGTTCCTCGGTATCGCCTTCCATCACCGCGCGCGGCGCGAACTCGATCGGCCAGGCGGCCTTGCCCGGCTCCAGCACCACGGCGTGGCCGCCCAGCTGGAAGGCGCCCAGCTCGAAGCTGGTGCGGGTACGCATGGAGGGATTGAAGAACAGCAGCGCGATTGACTTGCCGGCCATCTGCTGGCCCAGGCGGCTCTGCTTGAAGCGGGCGGCCTGCTGCAGCAGGGCGTCCAGCTCGGCGCGGGACCAGTCGTTGGTGTTGAGAAAGTGGCGCAGAGTCATCGAAGTCCTCGGTGTGGGCGTTGCGGGCCTGGTGCCGGGAGTTCGCTGCTCGAACATGAAAAAACCCGGCGCTGGGCCGGGTTTTCGTCGAAACACATGAAAGCTGTGCGACAACCTACCCGGCTGATGTGGTCGGGAACGGTCGGCGCGCGCGCGAAGTCATGCCGGCGGCCATGCGGGCGCTGGTCAGGATCTCGGCGTCGGAATAGTTCGGATTCATGGGTCGCGGTGTAGGAAAAGCGCGCCGATGATGCACGGAAGTTTTCCGCGGCGCAACAACACTAAGGAATAAGGGCCGGCATGGAAGCCGGCCCTCTGGAAGCAGGGATTGCAGACTCGGGAGCTGGACCGCCGGGGGCGAAAACCTTGTCCGGCGCGCCACTGGATCTCCGGCTGGCAACGCCGAGAGCGTCCGGCTGCCGGATCAGTCGGCTGGCGTGACGCTGACGCGGACGCGGATGCGCTCGCCTGGATCGAAGCTCAGCCGCGACATGTAGGTTTCGCCGCGGTAGCGGTATTCCACGTCGTAGCCGTTGATGCGGCGCTCTTCGTAGCCGCCGTCGACTTCGCGGCAGCGGCGCTCGCTGCTGACATAGGTTTCGTCGTCGCGGCGCGCGGCGCTGTTGCCGATGGCGCCGCCGGCCACGGCGCCGGCTATGGTCGCCGCCTTGCGGCCGTCGCCCTTGCCGACCTGGTTGCCCAGTGCACCGCCGATGATGGCGCCCAGCACGGTCGCGCCGGCGTTGTTGCCGCGGCGGTCTTCGCGCCGGGTGACTTCCGTGTCGTAGCACTCGCGCTCGGGACGGCTGACACGTTCGTAGGTGTAGATCGGGTCGACGCGGACCACATCGGCCCAGGCAAAGTGGACGCCTTCATCGCCATAGTCGCGCCGCTCGTTCTGGGCGTAGGCGGTGGGCAGGACCGAAAGCAGTACAGCAGCAAGCAACAACGGGAACCGACCTGACATCTTGCATCTCCGAAAGGCTGGCGGAGCGCGCGGGCCGAGGCATCGGCTTGGGCCACGGGCTTCCGGCTGCCGGCCGGAAGGTGCGCGTTCCACCATAGACTTGATGAGAATTTAACCTCAACAGGCTGAATCGGCGATAAGGCAAACGCAAGCTCCGCCAAGCTGGCCGTGGACCTGAACGATGCCGGCCACCGCCCCGCCCAGGCGCCGCAGCCGGCCTGCTACACTTTGCCGTTCATCAAGGTCGAACCGCATGAACTTCCGTCTCCATAACAGCCTGTCCCGCCGCGTCGAAGACTTCGTTCCACAGGATCCGAACCGGGTCACGCTGTACGCCTGCGGTCCCACCGTCTACAACTATATCCATATCGGCAACGCGCGCCCGGCGGTGGTGTTCGCCCTGCTCGCCCGGCTGCTGCGGCGGCATTTTCCCGGCGTGGTCTACGCGCGCAACATCACTGACGTGGATGACAAGATCAACGACGCGGCCCGCGCCGCCGGTGTGCCGATCAGCGCCATCACCGACCGCTACGCCGCCGCCTACCGCGAGGACATGGCCCGGCTGGGCGTCGACCCGCCCGATGTGGAGCCGCATGCGACCACGCACATCCCGCAGATCATCGCCATGTGCGAACGCCTGATCGCCGGCGGCCACGCCTACGCGGCCGAGAACCATGTGCTGTTCGACGTGTCCAGCTATGCGGATTACGGCCATCTGTCCGGCCGCTCGGTCGAGGACATGATCGCCGGCGCCCGCGTCGAAGTGGCGCCGTACAAGAAGAACCCGGCCGACTTTGTGCTGTGGAAACCCTCCAGCGACGACCTGCCGGGCTGGGACAGTCCCTGGGGCCGCGGCCGGCCGGGCTGGCACATCGAATGCTCGGCCATGAGCGAGGCCCATCTGGGCGAGACCATCGACATCCACGCCGGCGGCGTGGATCTGCAGTTCCCGCATCATGAAAACGAAGTGGCACAGAGCACCTGCGCCCACGGCGGCAAGGTGTTCGCGCGCTACTGGCTGCACAACGGCATGCTGACGCTGGAAGGCCGCAAGATGTCCAAGTCGGTCGGCAATACGCTGATCCTGCACGAACTGCTGGACCTTTATCCCGCCGAAGTGCTGCGCTTCGTGCTGCTCAAGGCGCATTACCGCCAGCCGCTGGACTGGTCCGACACGGCGCTGCAGCAGGCGCGGGCAACGCTGGACGGCTGGTACGGCGTGCTGCGCGATCTGGCCGCGGTCGAAGCCACTGCCGAAACCCCGGTGCCGGCCGAATTTGAAGCCGCCTTGCTGGACGATCTGAACACCCCCGAAGCCTTCGCCCTGCTCGCCGGCATGGCCGACGCCGCCCGGCGCAGCCTCGGCAGCGACCAGGCCGGCGCCGCCAAGGCGCGGCTGCTCGCCGCCGCCGGCCTGATCGGCCTGCTGCGGCAGGATCCCGAAACCTGGTTCAAGCAGACCACCGGCGGCGCGGCCGTCGATGCGGCGCGGGTCGAGGCCCTCATTGCCGAACGCAATGCCGCGCGCGCGGCGCGCGACTTCGCCCGGGCCGATGCGATCCGCAAGGAACTGGGCGAGCTGGGCGTAACCATCGAGGACGGCGCCCAGGGCACGCGCTGGCGGGTGGGTGCATGAACGAGACTTCGGCCGCCGCCGCCGAGGCGGCGCAGGACGCCATCATCGACGAATTCGCCTTCTTCGGTGACTGGACCGAACGCTATCAGTACCTGATCGACCTGGGCCGCAAGCTCGGCGATTTCCCGGCGGAGTGGAAGACCGAGGCAAACAAGGTCCACGGCTGCCAGTCTCAGGTCTGGCTGGTGCCCTCGGGCGACGCCGCGCGCATGGAATTCGCCGCGGCCAGCGACTCCTCTATCGTCACCGGCCTGATCGCACTGCTGCTGCGCGTGTATTCCGGCCGCTCCGCCGAAGCCATACTCGCGACCGAACCGCGCTTCGTGGAATCGATAGGCTTGGCCAGGCACCTCTCGCCCACCCGCTCCAACGGCCTGGCGGCGATGCTGCAGACGGTCAAGCAATACGCCCGTTCGGCGCTGGGCGGCTGAGCGCGCGCGGGGGGCGCCGCGCACAAGCCGTGCACATCCGCACGGCTCCGCATCGGTACCGCAACCGATCATGCGGCCGGCGCGTCACATGACCGGCGCCGACGCACAAGCGGCAGCCTGATCCAGGCACCGCGGCCGACGCAGCAAAAGCCACAAAGCAAGAGCCCCGCACAAGGCGGGGCTCTGCATATGATACGGCGATACGTGGATCAGTCGCCCATCTGGCGCTGGCGATGCTCCCAGCGTTCCTGCGCATCCAGACACAAGGTGGCGATGGGACGTGCTTCCAGACGCTCCAGGCCTATGTCCTCGTCGGTTTCCTCGCAGTAGCCGTAGCGGCCTTCCTCGATGCGCTTGAGCGCCTTGTCGATCTTCGCGATCAGCTTGCGGTAGCGGTCCCGCGTGCGCAGCTCGAGCGAGTTCTCGGTCTCGCGCGTGGCGCGCTCGGCTTCGTCGCCGATGTCACGCACTTCCTCGCGCAGGTTGTCGATGGTCTGCTTGGATTCTTCCACCAGCTGATCGCGCCATTCGCGCAGCTTGTTGCGGAAGAACGCCAGGTGCAACGGGTTCATGTATTCCTCGTCCGCACTCGGACGGTAGCCCGGCGGCAGCTCGATGTTGGTGGTGGCGGCCAGCGCGTAGCGCCCGCCTTCCATCGTGATGCCGGCTTCGGAGGCGGTCGGCGTGATGACGCCTTTGCGCGAATTCTTCTTGGCTTCTTCTGTAATCACTTGCTTGGTCGGTTTGCTGGAAGGGGCTGGTGTTGCAGGCGCTGCTTCGGCGGCGCTTTCCGCAGCCGGCGGCTGCGGCGTTTTCTTCGGCGCCGCCTTGGCGGACGGCGCAGACGACTCGATGCTAGCCGGCGCTTGTTTCACAACTGCGGAAGCGGCGCCGGTTTTCGCGGAACTCGTCACGGCCGGCTTCTTTGCCGCCGCCGGGGTTTTCTTCGCCGCGACTGCGGCGGGTTTGGCGGCAGGCTTCGCCGCCGTGGTCTTGACGCTGCTCGCCGCGGGCTTGCTCGCAGCCTTGGCCGGTTTTGCCGGCCTGGTGGCCTTGGGCGCCGGTTTCACCGTTTTCTTGACTGCAGTCTTGGCCGCTTTGCCGGCTGTCTTGGCAGCAACCTTCCTGGCGGGCGCCGCTGCTTTCTTCACCGCCTTGGCGCCAAGGCCCGGCTTGCCTTTGGCGGCGGCTTTCTTTGCCGTACTACCCGTGCTTTTCGCCATTTCCGTTCACCGTTGTGGCTAGGCGGCGGCGTGTTATAGCCTAAGTCCCCAGCACCGGCAACCGCCGGAAATATGCGCCCCCGCGCAAGCCAAGTCCTTCGCTTCTCGCCTCCGTGTCACGGCTAATACTCTATTTGCTTGGCCTGTACAAGCGCTGGTTGAGCCCCTTGTTCGGTGCTCGCTGCCGCTATCATCCCAGCTGCTCCGACTATGCGCGCGTGGCGGTCGCGCGGCATGGCGCGGCGCGCGGCAGCCTGCTGGCGGCCTGGCGCCTGCTGCGCTGCAATCCCGCCAGCCGCGGCGGCTTCGACTACGTACCCGAACGCTTTACGTTCCGGCGGCAGCGCAGCGCTCCGCCCCGATCCGAGGACTGATCATGATGAACTGGCTGATCCAGAATGCCGAGCTGGTCAATGAAGGCCGCCGCACGGTCGCCGACGTGCGCCTGCGCAACGGCCGCATCGAGACGATAGCGGCGCAGCTGGATGCACAGCCCGGCGAGCAGTTGCTGGACGCGGCCGGCCGCTGGCTGCTGCCCGGCATGATCGACGATCAGGTCCACTTCCGCGAGCCCGGCCTGGAGCACAAGGCCGATTTCGCCACCGAATCGCGCGCGGCCGTGGCCGGCGGCATCACCAGCTACATGGAGATGCCCAACTCCAAGCCGACCACTACCACGCTGGAAGCGCTGGAAGACAAATACGCCCGCGCCGCGGCGAAGTCGGTGGCCAATCACGCCTTCTATCTGGGCGCAACCAACGACAACCTCGATGTGATCCGCGCGCTGGATCCGCGTGCCGCCTGCGGCATCAAGATCTTCATGGGCGCCTCTACCGGCAACATGCTGGTGGACAACCCGGCCACACTGGATGCGATCTTCCGCGATGCGCCGACCATCATCGTGACCCACTGCGAGGACACGCCGACCATCGACGCCAACCTCGCGCGCGAACGCGAACGCTACGGCGAGGCGATTCCGGTGGAACGCCATCCCTATATCCGCTCGCGCGAAGCCTGCCTCAAGTCCTCCAGGCTCGCCGTGGAGCTGGCGCGCCGCCACGGCACGCGCCTGCACATCCTGCACATCACCACGGCCGATGAGCTGGAACTGTTCCAGCCCGGTCCGCTCGCGGGCAAACGCATCACTGCCGAGACCTGCGTGCATTTCCTGCAGTTTTCCGAACGCGACTACGCCACGCTGGGCAATCAGATCAAATGCAACCCGGCGATCAAGGCGGAAAGCGACCGGCTGGCCATCATCGCTGCGCTGGCCGAAGGCCGCATCGACGTGCTGGCCACGGATCACGCCCCGCATACGCTGGAAGAAAAGGCCCTGCCCTACGCCCAGGCGCCGTCGGGCCTGCCGCTGGTGCAATTCGCCCTGCAATGCGCACTGGAGCAGCATTTCTCCGGCGCCCTGCCGCTGGAGCGCATCGTCGAAAGCCTCACCCATGCGCCGGCGCAGCTGTTTGACGTGGCCGAGCGCGGTTTCCTGCGCGAGGGCTACAAGGCCGATCTGGTGCTGGTCGATCCGCACAAGCCGCATACGGTGCGGCGCGAGGAAGTGCTGTCGCGCTGCGGCTGGTCGCCGTTCGAAGGCCATACCTTCCGCAGCAGCATCGCCTCGACCTGGGTCAACGGCCGGCGCGTCTGGGACGGCAGCCAGGTCGACGACAGCGTGCGCGGCGAGCGCCTGGTGTTTGCCCGATGAAACATGTCGCTGTGCGGTTTCACCCTGCGGCTATCCGCGGCGCGCTGTTGCTCGCCATCATCCCTGCCCTGCTCGCCGTTCCTGTTTTCGCGGCGGGGCCAGCGGAAAAACACGCCGCCCCCGCGGCCACGGCTCCGCAAACGGCCCTGCCCGCGAGCGTGCAGCAGGGCCAGCTGGTAACCGCGACGGCCCAGCCCGGCAGCGAGGTCCGCGTGGGCGAGCGCCCGGTGCGCGTCGGCAAGGACGGCCGCTACGTGTTCGGCGTGGAGCGCGATGCGCCGGCTCAGCTGGAAATCAGCGTCCGCGGTCCCGACGGCCAGACCCGGCGCCATACCCTCGCGGTAATCCAGCGAAAATATAAAATCGAAAAGGTGGACGGCCTGCCGCAGCACACGGTAACGCCCGACCCGGAGCTGGCCAAGCGCATCGCCGAGCAGCAGGCCCGCGTCGCCCAGGCGCGCGAGCGCGACGATGAGCGCAACGATTACCTCGCCGGCTTCCTGCGCCCGGCCCAGGGCCGCATCAGCGGCGTCTACGGCAGCCAGCGCATCGACAACGGCGTGCCCAAGGCGCCGCACTACGGCCTGGATATTGCCGTGCCCACCGGCACGCCGGTGAAGGCGCCGGCCGCCGGCATCGTCAGCTTTGCCGCCGGCGACCTGATACTCACCGGCGGCACGGTGCTGATCGACCACGGCCACGGACTGAGCAGTTCTTTCCTGCACCTGAGCCGCATCGACGTGAAGGCAGGCGATGTGGTGAAGCAAGGCCAGGTCTTCGCCGCAGCCGGCGCCACCGGCCGCGCCAGCGGACCGCACGTGCACTGGGGCTTCAATTGGTTCGACGTGCGGCTGGATCCGGCGCTGCTGCCGCAATCGAATAAATAGCGCGCGGCAGCCGCCTGTTCGGTCCGCCCGGTCGGCGCGCTAACAACGCCGGCCGCAGCACGACTTCAGCAGCGCCGCAGCGCAGCCAGTTTCAGCCAGTCTTTCTCCCGCGCACTCGACCGTCCCACGGTGCGACTTGCCTTTTCGCACGAAAAAAAGAAGGCCCCGCTTGCGCGGGGCCCTCGACTTGCACGACCAGAACTGTCCCGATCAGAAGCTCTGGTGGTACCGGACGTAGTAGAACCGGCCAATATCGAACGCGCCGTAGTACGGCGTGCTGGACGAGGCGGGGTTCGAGTAGTTCAGACCGGCCTGGTGGTCAAACACGTTGTTGGCACCCAGCGAGATCGTTGCCTTCCACGGTGCATTCCAGCGGACCTGCAGATCGTGGAACGTGTTGGCGCCGACGCGGTTGATGGGACGGGTGTCAGACGGGTTGTACGCGATGTAGCCCGGATCGCTGCACTCGTTCGGGAAGTTGACTGCGCTCAGGCAGGTCTCCTTCGAGCTGGAGAAGTAGCGAGAACCCCAGGTGGCGCCGAAATCGCCGTAGTCCCAGCTGAACGTCGCAATCGAACGCAGGCGGAAGTTGATGCCGGCGCTGTTGGAGAACGAGTTGAACTGGCTCGGACGGGTAGTCGGATCGTCCGTCGACTTGGATTCCAGGCTGGACACGTAGGTGTTCTGCCAGACCACGCCGAAGGTACCCCAGTCGGTCGGCAGGCGGTAGGACAGGTCGAAGTCGAAGCCCTTGGTCTCGACGTAACCGGCATTGCGGTTGCCGAAGGTCAGGCTGTTGACGTAGCCCAGTTCCGGATCACGCGTGAAGCCGTTGCAGCGGGCCGCGTTGCCGTCGACGTAGCAGTCGTTGAGCTTGGTGGTCGGATCGTCCGAGACAATCGTGTTGTCGATGCGGATCTTCCACCAGTCCAGGCTCATGTTGAGGTTTTCGGAGAACTCCGGACTCCACACCACGCCCAGCGTGCTGGAACGCGATTCTTCCGGCAGCAGGTTCGGGTTGGAACCCGAGACGAAAGCAACCGGCGACTGCGCGTTGGCCACCGTGGTCGGGACGAAGCCCTGGCCCAGCTGGCGGAACGTGGCGGCGTTCTGGATGTCCTGGCCGCAGCGCGCGCGGACCGCGGCGTTGCTGGCTGCCGCGCCGTACACGGTGTCGCAGGGATCGGTGTAGAACGGGAAGGTCTGCGAGCCGCCGCCGTACAGGTCGGCGATGGTCGGCGCGCGGAAGCCGTCGGCGCGGGTGCCGCGGAACAGCAGCTGGTTGATCGGCTTCCAGGTGAAGCCCACCTTGTTGTTCGTCGTCTTGCCGAAGGTGTCGTAGTCGGAGTGACGCGAAGCGATGCTGATGTTCAGGTCCTTGGCGAACGCGACGTCCTTCAGGATCGGCACGAACACTTCGGCGTACAGCTCGTCCACCTTGTAGCTGCCGCCGGTCGGGCCGGCCGCCAGGTTGGTCGAACCGCCAGTCTGCGACAGCGCGTCCGGCAGGAACTCGCCGTTCTCGGAGCGGTGTTCGGCACCGAAGGCGAACGAGAGGTCGCCGGCCGGCAGGGTCACGATCGGACCGGTCAGGTTGGCCGAGTAGATCTTGGTCTCGGTCATGCCCGTGGTGTGCTCTTCCTGGAACAGGTAATTCTGCAGTTCCGGGTTGTTATAGAGCCCACCGTCGCCCGTGCGGCCGTACGGCAGGAACGGGTTCCACGGCACGCAGGTCGAGAACGGGATCGGGTTGGCGGCGGTACCGCACTGCACGCGGCCGGCGCCGTTGAGGAACGACGGACCGACGGCCTGGGCCACGCGGGCCAGGTTCAGGTTGCCGTAGGCGCGCTGGTTCAGCTTGTTCTGCGAGTACAGGTAGCTGACATCCCAGTCGAAGGTGCGGTCGGCCAGCTCGAACGAGCCTTCCAGGCCGAGGGTGGCGCGGAAGTTCTGCAGGCTGCTGGTGGTGACGCGCGGCACTTCCCAGGTACGGCGCTGGAAGCTGGCCGCAGCCGGGGTGGCTGCACCGTGATGGCTGCCGATCGGGTTGAAGTAGCTGTCGCGCGACATGGTGGTGCCGGGGAACGACGCGCTCTGGAACGGATAGCCGGCGACCTGGCGGCTGGAGTCGCGGTCGCTGTACATCACGTCGCCGCGGAAGCGCACATAGTCGCTGATCTGGTAGTCGCCGGAGACGAACAGGTTCTTCGTTTCCAGCGGCGTGCGCAGATCGGTCACCATGTTGGTGTTGGTGACGTCGCCGTTCGGCGCCGAGGCGTTGGTCGGATGGTAGTTCGTGATGTCGTACGGGTTGCCGCCGCGGTCCAGCACGACGTTGCCGCCGTTGGCCGCCGTGCGCACCAGCACGCCCCACTGGCTGACCGTGGTCCAGCCCAGGTACGGGTGGAACTGGCCGCGCGGATAGCGCGAGAACTCGCGATCGGAACCGTGGACGACCTTTTCCTCGCTGTATTCGGCAACGGCAATCAGCGAACCGCGATCGCCCTTGTAGCCGATGGTGGCGTCCCAGCGCTGGATGTCGCCGTCGCCTTCACTGTACTGGCCCCAGTAGCCGTTGGCTTCCATGCCTTCGAAGTTGCTGCGCGTGATGAAGTTGATCACGCCGCCGATGGCATCGGAACCGTACACGGACGAGGCGCCGTCCTTGAGGATTTCCACCGACTGGATGATCGCGGTCGGGATCGTGCTGACGTCCTGCAGGCCATTGGTGTTGATGCCCAGGCGCTTGCCGTTGACCAGGACCAGGGTGCGCTGCGGACCGAGGTTGCGCAGGTCGATGAAGGAACCGCCCGGCGATTCACCGGCGGACAGCGGTTCAGCGCGGCTGATGGCCGGCGAGCCGGTGGCCGACACGTTCTGCAGGATGTCGGCGACGGACTGGAAGCCCTGACGCTGGATTTCGGCGCGGTCGATGACGAGCACCGGCTGGGCGGTTTCCAGGTCGACCTTGCGGATGCGCGAACCCGTGACTTCCACGCGTTCGAGCTGGGCCGGTTCGTCCGAAGCAGACGGCGTCTGCGCGAAAGCGAAAGCCGGCGCCAGGACCATGCCTGCAGAGCCGGCCACCAGCGCATAGCGGACGGCGCGTACAAGCACATTCTGATCAACTGTCATGCGTAATTCTCCTACTCGTATAGGTGTTCGGTACGGGCCGGAAATTACAGACCGTACCGCTCCCCAGATCACCCATTGACGTCCACAGGCTCACTGCCGACGCCAACCGAGTGGTGCGGATCGTGGTGGTAAACGGAGCTAAAAACCCCAGGCCAAACTACCGTGCAGGTGCCGCAATTATTGTACGAAGCTCGACGTAGTCCGCTCCGGGGCGAGCAGCCCGTGCAGCGCTCGCGCTTCGAGGGCATAGGCCCATAGAAGGACACGATTGCAGGCATGGCTGCGGCCCGAGGCATAACGACTGCTGCATCGGTAGGTTAAGCGTATATAACCTCGCCAACATTTCTGCAACATCTGAGTGATGTTGCGAAGCAACAGCACGGATTTCCCAAGCAGATTTTCGCCGCACTTTCCAGTGCAAGAGCTCATCGCCACAGGAAAAACAGCCCAGTTTGCGGAAATTGCGCAGTGTTACGGCACTGATGCGCAGGCACGCGAAAGTGTCGCGTACACGCAACGGCAGCCGCCGCAGCCATGGCGGAAACGCCACTAGGCATTACGACGGAGGTTGCGGATATTGCCGGCAAGTGTTGCGACAATTGCGCGCACGAGGGCGCGGATAGGTGCGGAAGCGGGCACGCCGGCAGGCAGGCGCGGGCAGTCGCCCTCGCCCGACCTGCTCAGGAAAATGGCCTCAGCGCAGCGGCGCGAACGTATCCATGCCGCCGCTGTAGCCGCCGGGCAGGCCTTTGGTGGCCACGGCCACGGCGTTGTGCGGATGCAGGCTTTCGTAGTGGGAGGCACGCACCCAGAAGTCGACGATGCGTTCGTCCGCATCCAGCGCATGCTGCACGCGGCGTGCGGCGTCCTCGCAGAACATCAGATTCTCGCCGTTGAGGCGGGCGAAGGCCTGTTCGTCGACGCGCTTGACCGCGGTCTGTACCGGCGTCTGCAGGGCATCCTCGACCCGGTCGATCAGCTCGATCAGCGGGAAATCGAAGCCCTGTACCAGCTTGACGCGAACCTCCGCCGAACTGCGCTGGCTGTGCGGCGTGGCGCAGATGCCCTGCTCGCTGCCCAGCCAGGCCAGGACCTGGTCATAGTCAAGCGTCTTGCCGCGGGCGAAATCCTCGCCGAAACGTTCCTGGATCAACTGCCGCGCCAGCGCGGCGGAACAGGGACAGGTGCTGGAATAGACCACTTCATAGGCCAGCTCCAGGCTGAAATGGCCGCGGTCCATCAGCGCAGTGAGCATGACCGGGTAGGACTTCCAGCCGCTGTTATCGCTGACCAGGGCGCGTCGGCGCACCAGATGATCGAAGCGGATGCGCACCAGGGCACGATCGGACAGCTCGGCGTGGGAATCCAGGAAATCCTTGAGCAGGCGGCGCAGCGAGCACGGCGTCAGCGGCTCGTTGGACAGCGACTTGTCCACGTGCAGATAAAGCCGGGACATGTGGATGCCGCGCGCCTCGGGCCGGGTCAGGTTCACATAGGCCGTGACGCGGGCGCCGGACTGCACCGTACGGCCGTCAGGGCTGTTCAGGCTGATCGGCACCTCGATCTCGCCCATGCCCACCCACTCCAGCGCACCGGCCACGTGGGGGCGGGCGTCGTTGGCGACATCGGGCATGGAACGGACGGTGTTTTCACTGCTGCGCATACGGAATCCTTGCAGAAACGGTTGCCGCCGCGGCGCAAAAGCGCCGCCGCCGCAGGGTTTGCCCCCTCGCCGGCCGTGCGGGCACCGGAATTGGTGCAGGTGGGGCCGCTTCGGCGCGGGTCAATAGCTTAACAGCCGCCGCGGCGGGCCTCGCGCCAGGCCAGCCAGGCGGTGTTCCAGGGGACTCGGTCCAGCCGCGGCCAGAGTTGCGCGAACGGATCGCCTGGCGCCAGCGGGCGGGCGCGCCAGCGTTCGCAGCGCGCGCGCAGGCGCAGGATCCAGCTGCCGCCGGCGGGCAGCGCCAGATCGCTCAGGGCCGCCGCGATCCGCGCCAATTGTTCGCGCACCAGGGCGTCGCGCGCCGGACCGGCCGTGGCCAGTTCGGCGCCGCCCAGCTGGTGCCGCGCCAGCAACTGCATGGAAACTGCCGGGCCGCCGCTGTCATCGTCCAGCGGCAGCCGCGCCAGCTGGCGCAGCAGATGGCTGAGCGCCCGCAACTCGGCCTGGGCCTGGCTGCCCTGCCCGGCCGCGCCCAGCAGCGGTTCGCGCCAGTGCTCCAGGGCGAGGAAAACCGGCCGCAACTGGGCCAGCTGAGCGCTGAAGTCCGACGCCGGTGCCGCCTCGTGCACATGGTTGGCCGCGGCCAGCAGCGGCGCAAAGGCGGCGCGATCCCAGCGCGTCGCCGGCACCCGGCCCAGCCGGCGCGTCAGCGGATGACGCGCCTCGCCAGCGACGCAGCGCTCCAGTTCCTCGGCCCACCACTGCAACTTGCCGGTCGCTACCACCGGCTCGGGCAGATGGAACACGGCCTGGGTCAGTTCGTGCGCGATGCCTTCAAAGGCCAGCCGGGCCGCCCCGGCCGGCGTGCGCAGATACGGCTGCAACAGGCGGAATTCGGGATAGGCCTGGACCAGCTTGGCGACGAAAGCGTCTTCGGCTTCGGTCTCGCTCATGCGGCGAGCAGTTCCAGCGCCGCGTGCAGCTCCTGCGCCGACCGGGCCACCCAGTCGGCCGCCCAGGCCTGCGGATCCTCGCCATCCAGATAGCCCCAGGCGGCCGCGACCGTGAGCATGCCGGCGGCGCGGCCGGCCTCGATATCGCGCAGGTCGTCGCCGACGTAGGCACAGCGCTGCGGTGCCACGCCGGCCAGCTCGCAGGCGCGCAGTATCGGCGCCGGATCCGGCTTCTTCACTGCCAGGCAGTCGCCGCTGACCAGGGCCGCGCTGCGCGTGCTCCAGCCCAGTTGCTGCAGCAGCGGCCGCGCCAGCCAGCCGGGCTTGTTGGTAACCACGCCCCAGCGCGCGCCGCGCGCCTCGATGGCGCGGATCAGCGCATCCACGCCGTCGAAAGGCCGCGACAGCTGGGCGATATCGGCGGCGTAGAGGTCCAGGAAACGCGGCAGCAGCGCGTCGTAGCGCGCATCGTCCAGGCCCGGCAGGCCGCGCCGCAGCATGGCCCGGCCGCCCTTGGACACGGCGGCGCGCACGCCGGCCGTATCCGGCTCGGGCTGGCCCAGCTCGCGGCACAGGCGCTGCATCGCGGCAACCAGGTCCGGTGCGGAATCGACCAGGGTGCCGTCCAGGTCGAACAGCACCGCATCCAGATCGCGTCCGAGCAGCCTCATGCAGGCTTCACCGCGCTGACCAGGTAGTTCACGGCGACCGAAGCCTTGAGACTGGCGCGGCGGGTCAGCGGGTTGTAGTCCAGGCCGCGCAAGTCTTCCAGTTCCAGCCCCGCCTGGCGCAGGGCCGCGGCCATTTCGCTGGGCTTGATGAACTGGCTGTAGTGATGCGTACCGCGCGGCAGCAGGCGCAGCAGGTATTCCGCGCCGACGATGCCCAGGGCGAAGGCCTGCGGCGTGCGGTTCAGGGTGGAGGCGAAAAACCGCCCGCCGGGCCTGAGCAGGCGTGCGCAGGCCTCGACCACGCTGCCGGGATCGGGCACGTGTTCAAGCATTTCCATGCAGGTGACGGCGTCGAAGCCGGCCGGCATTTCCGCCGCCAGGGCCTCTACGCTGATCTCGCGGTAATCCACCGTCAGGTTGGATTCGTACAGATGCAGCCGCGCCACGTCGAGCACGCCGGGGGCGAGGTCGATGGCGGTGACCTGGGCGCCGGCGGCGGCCAGGGCCTCGCTCAGCAGACCGCCGCCGCAGCCCACATCCAGTACGCGCGCGCCGCGCAGGCTGCAGCGTTCGGCCACGTAGGCCAGGCGCACCGGATTGAGGTCATGCAGGGGGCGGGATTCGCCGTTGGGGTCCCACCACCGACTGGCCAAGCGGTCGAATTTGGCGGTCTCGCTGCGATCGACGTTCTCGCGTTTTTCCACGGCACTATTCATCACGTTCAAACCTCAGCCACGCAGCCGCCCGCCCCACTCGCGCGCCTTGGCGCGCAGTGCGGCGGGGTCCATATCGACCAGCACGCCCGCGGCCAGCTTGGGTACGCCGGCGATCCACACATCGCTGACCTGGTGGCGGCCGCAGGCGTAGATCAGCTGCGAAGTCACGCTGAATACGGGCAGGGTTTCCAGCGCATCCAGGCGCACCGCGGTGAGGTCGGCCAGCTTGCCCGGCGCTATCGAACCCAGCCGGTCGCCCCAGCCCAGGGCGCGGGCGGCGTTCAAGGTAGCCGCACGCAGGGTGGAGGCGGCATCGAGGGCGCTGGCATCGCCGGAGACGCCCTTGGCCAGCAGCGCCGCCGTGCGCATCTCGCCGAACATGTCGAGATCGTTGTTGCTGGCGCAGCCGTCGGTGCCGATGGCGATGTTCACGCCGGCCTTGCGCAGTTCCTCGGCCGGGCAGAAGCCGCTGGCCAGCTTGAGATTGGATTCGGGACAGTGCACTACCGATACGCCGGCCTCGGCGCAAAGGCGGATCTCCGCCTCGTCGAGCTGGGTCATGTGCACCGCGATCAGATGGTCGTTGACCAGGCCCAGGCCCTGCAGCCGGGTCATGGGCCGCACGCCGTGCTCGCGGCGCGAATCCTCGACTTCCTGGGCAGTCTCGTGCACGTGCATATGCACCGCCAGATCGAGCTGGTCCGACAGCATGCGGATGCGTTCAAAGCTGGTATTGCTGACGGTATACGGCGCATGCGGCGCGAAGGCGGTGCCGACCAGGGCATCGTCGCGGTATTCGTCATGCACCGCCAGCGCCTTGTCCAGGTATTCGTCGGGGCTGCGCGCCCAGGCGCTGGGGAATTCGATCACCGGCAGGCCGACCATGGCGCGGAAGCCGTAGCGCCGGTAGGTCGCGGCCTGGGCGTCGGGGAAGAAGTAGTTCTCGTTGCAGCAGGTGGTGCCACCGCGCAGCATCTCGGCGATGGCCAGCTCCACCCCGTCGTGGACGAATTCGGCGCTCATCGCACGCGCCTCGGCCGGCCAGATATGTTCCTTGAGCCAGGTCATCAGCGCGAGATCGTCGGCGATGCCGCGCATCAGGGTCATGGGGTTGTGGGTATGCGCATTGATAAGGCCCGGGATCAGCGCGTGTTCGTCCAGGCGGCAGGTCTCGCGCGGCGCGTACTTCTGCCGCGCCTCGGCGATCGGCAGCAGGTCGAGGATACGTCCGCCGGCCAGCGCCACCGCGTGCTGCTCCAGCACCACGCCATGGGGTTCCACCGGCACCACCCAGCGCGCCTCGATCAGAGTGTCTATCTTGACTTGTGTGGTCGGACTCACGTCCGGCTCCTGGCGTTGACGATCCGCGCATGATGGGGGCGGATACGAAAAAGGGAAACCCGGCGCGGCCGGATTTCCCTTGCGAATGCGGAATCTGTGTCCGCGGCCGCAGCGGTGCGCCGGGACTCCGCCGCGCCGCCGGAGCACGGCCGCTGCAGCGGATCCGGCCCTTCCAGCGCCGCCGCGCCGCCTTACTTGACGCGGGAGACGTATTCGCCAGTGCGCGTATCGACGCGGATCTTCTCGCCCTGGGCCACGAACAGCGGCACGCGCACCACGGCGCCGGTTTCCAGCTTGGCCGGCTTGCCGCCGCCGCCGGAGGTGTCGCCACGCACGCCGGGGTCAGTCTCAGTGATTTCCAGTTCGACGAAATTCGGCGCCGCCACGGTCAGCGGGCTGCCGTTCCACAGGGTCACCACGCAGGTCTCGTTGCCCTTGAGCCACTTGGCCGCGTCGGCCATGGCGGCCTCCTCGGCACCGACCTGCTCATGGGTTTCCGGATGCATGAAGTGCCAGAACTCGCCGTCGGAATAGAGGTATTCCATGTCGGTATCCATGACATCGGCCGGTTCCAGCGAATCCGTCGCCTTCATGGTCAGTTCGACCACACGGCCGGACTTGATGTTGCGGTAGCGCACGCGGGTGAAGGCCTGGCCCTTGCCCGGCTTGACATATTCGGTTTCGGTGATGACGCACGGCTCGTTGTTCACGATGATCTTCATGCCGTTCTTGACGTCATTCATGCCATAGCTGGCCATGGGTCGCTCCTGCAAAGAGAATCGCCGCCGATCTGCGGCTACAATGGTCGATTGGCCGTAAAGCCGGAAAGTAGCCAGCAATGATAACCGCTAACCGCCGGCGCGCGCAGCCACCGGCCCGCAACTGGCAGCAGCTGTGGCGCGAGGCCGTCACCGACCCGCTGGAGCTGCTGCGCCTGCTCGGCCTGCAGCACCGGGCCGCCGAGCTGCTGCCCGGACGCGACACTGGTTTCGCCCTGCGCGTGCCGCGCGGCTTCGTCGCCCGCATGCGCCCCGGCGACCCGGCCGACCCGCTGCTGCGCCAGGTGCTGCCGCTGGCGGCGGAGCTGGAGGCTACGCCAGGGTACAGCATCGACGCGGTCGGCGACCTCGCCGCCCGCTCCGCCCACGGTGTGCTGCAGAAGTACGCCGGCCGCGCCCTGCTGATCGCAACCGGCTCCTGCGCGGTCAACTGCCGCTACTGCTTCCGCCGCCATTTTCCCTATGCCGAGGAGACCGCCGCCGCCAATCACTGGCGCGAGGCCCTGGCCGCCGTCACCGCCGATACCAGCATCGACGAGCTGATCCTGTCCGGCGGCGATCCCCTGTCCCTGTCCAACGCCAAGCTGGTCGAGCTGGGCCAGGCGCTGCAGAGCCTGCCGCACGTGACCCGGCTGCGCATCCACAGCCGCCTGCCGGTGGTGCTGCCGCAGCGGGTGGACGAGGGCCTGACCGGATGGCTGGCCGCGCTGCCGCTGCAGAAAGTGGTGGTGCTGCACGCCAACCACGCCAACGAGTTCGATGCCGAGGTCGACGCTGCCTGCGCGCGCCTGCGCGAGGCTGGCTGCACCCTGCTCAACCAGGCCGTGCTGCTGCGCGGGGTCAACGACGACGCGGATGCGCTCGCCGCGCTGTCGCAGCGCGGCTTCGCCGCCGGCGTGCTGCCCTACTACCTGCACCAGCTCGACCGCGTGCTCGGTGCGGCCCATTTCGAGGTCGACGATACGGTCGCGGCCGCCCTGGTCGAAGCCCTGCGCACACGCCTGCCGGGCTATCTGGTGCCGCGCCTGGTGCGCGAGATCGCCGGCGAAAAATCCAAGACGCCAGTGTGATGCGCCACTCAGGCAACCGGATCCGCTGTGGAAATAACCGGATGAATCCGGTAAAAACGGCGACAAGCGGTTGCTCGCCATGCCTCCGTAATTCATACCCAGGAATGAACCCGCCAGATGCCGACCCACGCCGGGATCCCGTCCCGGCCGCTGCCGGCACTCGCCCACCCCCAGAGCGGACATGAGTAAACAGGACAGCGTCATCAGGTTGTTGCTGATCGAGGATTCGGTCGAAGACGCCGAACAGCAAATCAGTGTTTTGCGCAACGGCGGCATCGCCGTGCGCCCGGGCCGGGCCGGCAACGAAGCCGAACTCGAAGACCAGATCGTCCAGAACACCCCCGATGTGATCCTGGTCAATCTCGCGGCGAAGTCGCTGCGTCTGGAACAGGTCGCCGACGCCGCCAACCGCGGCGGCAAGGACATCGCCATCGTCGGCAGCGCGCTGGCGCCGAGCGAGGACACCATTGTCAACGCCTTCCGCAGCGGCGCCCGCGCCATCGCCCTGCGCACCCGCCCGGATCACACCCAGATGATCGTGCGGCGCGAATTCGAAAGCCTGCTCATGCGGCGCAACGTGCGCAAGCTCGAAGCCGCACTGCGCGAGACCGAGCGCCGCTGCGACTCGCTGCTGGATTCCTCGCGCGATCCCATCGCCTATGTGCACGAGGGCATGCACGTGCGCGCGAACAAGGCCTATCTGGAGATGTTCGGCTTCGACGAGTTCGAGGACATCGAGAGCATGTCCATCCTGGACATGATCGCGCCCGACGACGCCGACGATTTCAAGGCGCTGCTGAAGAAGCTGTCCAAGGGCGAGAAGCCGCCGCAGAAACTCAACCTCAAGGCACAGCGCTCCAACGGTTCCACCTTCGACGCGGTGATGGAATTCGCCGAGGCCACCTACGAAGGCGAGCCCTGCCAGCAGATCATCTTCCGCCAGCAGACCAGCAATCCGGAGCTGGAAAAAGAACTCGACGCGCTGCGCTCCAAGGACCTGGTCACCGACCTGTTCAACCGCCAGCACCTGCTGGTGGAACTGGACCGCACCGTCGCCGCCGCGGCCGCCGGCGCCAACGACCGCTGCCTGCTGCTGCTGGAGCCGGACAATTTCAAGAAGGTGCTGGACACCATCGGCATCGGCAACGCCGACCTGCTGCTGGGCGACCTGGCCAACCTGATGCGCCGCCACCTGGCCGAGGCCGACGTGGCCGCACGCTTCGCCGACCACACCTTCGCCGTGCTGCTGATCGGGCGCGACCAGGAAAATTCCAAGAAAGTCGCCGAGGTCCTGCTCAAGGCCTTCAACGAGCGCATCTTTGAAGTCGGCAAGCAGTCGATCAATGTCACCATGAGCGTGGGCGGCTGCCTGATCGGCGAGAAGAACGCCAATGCCCAGGCCATACTCGGCCAGGCCAACACCACCCTGCGCGCGGCCCAGACCGAGGGCGGCAACCGCGTCAACGTGTTCGACCCTGCCGCGCAGGACAAGGCGGCCGAGGAGAAGCAGCGCCACTGGCTCAAGCTGGTGCAGGACGCGCTGGCCAACAACGGCTTCGTGCTGTTCAACCAGCCCATCATCAGCCTGCACGGCGCCGACGGCGACTTCTTCGAGATCCTCCTGCGCATGCAGGGCCCCAAGGGCGAGATCACGCCGAACTTCTTCCTGCCCATCGCCGAACAGCACGGCCTGATGCCGCAGATCGACCGCTGGGTCATCGCCCACGCGATCAAGGCCCTGGTCGAGCGCGAGAAGAGCGGCATCAAGACCACCTATTTCATCAAGCTCACGCCGCAGTCGCTGGAAGACCAGACCCTGCTGCCGTGGATCGCGCAGCAGCTCAAGAACGCGCGCCTGCGCGGCGACGCGCTGGTGTTCGAAATGCCCGAGAGCAAGGTCGTCACCAGCCTCAAGCCGGCACGCACCTTCGTCGCCGGCCTCAAGCAGATCCACTGCGGCTTCGCCCTGGAGCAGTTCGGCTCCGGCCTGAACTCGATGCAGCTGCTCAAGCACATCGACGCGGACTATCTGAAGCTGGACCGCAGCTTCATGGCCGACCTGCCCAAGCACAAGGAAAACCAGGAAAAGCTCAAGGAGCTCTGCGACCAGGCCCACCACTCCGGCAAGCTCACCGTGGCGGAGTTCGTCGAGGACGCGGCCAGCATGTCCATCCTCTTCAGCTGCGGCGTGAACTTCGTGCAGGGCAACTTCCTGCAGGAACCCGAGAAGGTGATGGTCCACGATCTGCACTGAAGACGGGATTCGGGATCGGGGATCTGCAAAAGCAGCGTGCTCCCATCACGAATATCCAATCCAAAAAAAACGGCCCCGCAGGGCCGTTTTTTTTACGCCGCAGACTGGAGGGCGGCGATGCGATCCTCGATCGGCGGATGGCTGGCGAACAGCTTGCCCCAGGCGCCGCTGATGCCGAACGCGGCCACTTCCTTGGGCAGGGTCGAGGCGCCGTGACCGTCGGCCAGGCGGCGCAGGGCGGCGATCATGGCGCCCTTGCCTTCCAGATGCGCCGCGCCGGCATCGGCGCGGAACTCGCGCCAGCGCGAGAACCACATCACGATCAGCGAGGCGAACAGGCCAAGCACCAGCTGGGCCACCATCACGGTGATGAAATAGCCTATGCCAGTGCCGCCTTCGCGATCGTTGCCGCGCAGGAAACCATCGACGACCGAGCCTATGATGCGAGCCAGAAAGATCACGAAGGTGTTCAGCACGCCCTGGATCAGGCCCATGGTCACCATGTCGCCATTGGCCACATGGCTGATCTCGTGGGCCAGCACGGCTTCGACCTCGCGCCGGTCCATGTTGTGCAGCAAGCCTATGCTCACGGCGACGAGCGCGTTGTTCTTGCTCATGCCGGTGGCGAAGGCGTTCATCTCCGGGCCGTCGTAGATCGCGACCTCGGGCATGCCTATGCCGGCCTTCTCGGCCTGGCGCCGCACGGTGGTCAGCAGCCACTGCTCCACTTCGTTCTGCGGCTGGGTGATCACCTGCGCGCCGGTTGCGCGCTTGGCCATCCACTTGGACAGGGCCAGCGAGATGAAGGAACCGCCCATGCCGATGACGCCGGCCATGATCAGCAGCGAAGTCAGATTGGTGCGCGCGGCCGCGTCCAGCCCGAACAGCTTGATGACGATGCTGAGCAGAAACAGGATGGCAATATTGGTGGCGAGATAAAGAAGGATGCGCATGGCGACAGATATCCGTAATCCGAATCCGACTGCAGCCCTAGTTATGTCCGATCCCGGCCAGTTCAAGCAGCCGAGCCCGACCCGGACATCGCGGCCGACCCTCGCGGCAGGCGGCTGAGTCTTTCTCATGATCAACCTGGACATGGCAACGGGATGTGATTACCGCGGCCGCTTCGCCCCCTCGCCCACCGGCGCGCTGCATTTCGGCTCCCTGGTCGCTGCCCTGGGCAGCTGGCTGCGCGCGCGCAGCCAGGGCGGCCGCTGGCTGCTGCGCATCGAGGACCTGGACCCGCCGCGCGAGATCGCCGGCGCCGCCGCCGGCCAGATCGCGACCCTGGCCGCGTTCGGCATGGAATCCGACGAGGCCGTGGTCTGGCAGCACACACGCGGCGAGGCCTATGCCGCGGCCCTGGCCGCGCTGTCCGCCCGCGGTCTGGCCTTTCCCTGCTGGTGCAGCCGCAGCGACCTGGCGCGCAGCGACGGCCTGCATCGCGGCGCGTGCCTGGCCGCACCCGATCCGGCGCGCACGCCGGCCTGGCGCGCGCGCGTCCCGGCCGCAACCATCGCCTTCGACGACGGTGTCGCCGGCCGCTGCGTGCAACAGTTACAGGACGAGGTCGGCGACTTCGTGCTGCGCCGGGTCGAAGGCTATTTCGCCTATCAGCTGGCCGTGGTCGTCGACGACGCCTGGCAGGGCGTCAGCGAAGTCGTGCGCGGCGCCGACCTGCTGGATTCCACGCCGCGCCAGATCTGGCTGCAGCGCGAACTGGGCCTGCCCACGCCGGCGTATGTGCACCTGCCTTTGGCGCTGGGCCCGGACGGGCGCAAGCTGAGCAAGCAGGACCGCGCCTTGCCGGTGGACGCGGCCGAGCCGCTGCCGGCGCTGCGCGCGGCGCTGCGCTTCCTCGGCCTGCCGCCGGCGCTGTGTGCGTCCGCGGGCAGCGTTGCCGCACTGCTGCGTGCCGCGGTGCCGGCGTTCGATCTCGCTGCGCTGGCGCATGCAGCAAAAACAAATGTGCAGCTGCACCATGGCAATGCATGACGCTTGTGTAGAATCGCGCGAAGTCCGCGTCACGCGGCTTTCCCGCGTTGCGACGGATCACAACGACAAACTGGGAGTGGAGCATGACCTCACGGGTAGCTTTGGTTACAGGCGGAACGGGCGGTATCGGCACAGCGATCGTGCGCAAGCTGGCGGCGATGGGACACAAGGTTGCGACGAACTATCGCGACAAGGCCCGGGCCACGGCCTGGCAGGAAGCCCTGCGGCGCGACGGCGTCGAGGTGGCGCTGGCGGCCGGTGACGTCGCCGATCCGGCCGCAGCCGAAGCCATGGTGCGCCAAGTGACCGACCAGCTCGGCCCGGTCGACATCCTGGTCAACAACGCCGGCATCACCCGCGACGGCACCTTCCACAAGATGACCGCCCTGCAGTGGCAGGAAGTCATCAACACCAACCTCAATTCCTGCTTCAACGTCACCCGTCCGGTCATCGACGGCATGCGCGAGCGCAAGTGGGGCCGCATCATTCAGATCAGCTCCATCAACGGCCAGAAGGGCCAGTACGGCCAGGCCAACTACGCCGCGTCCAAGGCCGGCATGCATGGCTTCACCATCTCGCTGGCACAGGAGAACGCCAAGTTCGGCATCACCGTGAACACGGTTTCGCCAGGCTACGTGGCGACGGAAATGGTCATGGCCGTGCCTGAGGAAGTACGCGCCAAGATCGCCGCGCAGATTCCGGTCGGCCGCCTGGGCAACCCGGATGAGATCGCCTACGCCGTCGGCTTCTTCATTCCGGACGAGGCCGCCTGGGTCACGGGTGCGAACCTGTCGATCAACGGCGGCCACTACATGGGCTGGTGACGGCCGCTGCCGGAGCAGTCCGCGCGCGGCGGTAAAAGCGCAGCGCGCGGACCTGCGCCCGATATGACGATGAATGTCCGCGGTCCCGGGACGACGATCTGCCGGGACCGCTTCCGCCCCCGCTGCTTTCTGCAGCGCAGCCGGGCGCACACTGCAACATTGGTCTCGGACCAACGCCACGCACCACCCCTGCCATAGGTAATGCTGCGCAGCAAACCGGCTGGTGCGTCGCCGCAAGCCGTGCTAGCTTCGCTGCATGGCACAAGTCCGAGTCATCAAGAAGTACCCGAACCGCCGCCTCTACGACACCGAGATTTCCAGCTACATCACGCTGGAAGAAGTCCGGCAGCTCGTGGTGGATGGCGAGGAATTCGAGGTACGCGACGCCAAATCCGGCGAAGAACTGACCCGCTCCGTCCTGCTGCAGATCATCGCCGAGCACGAGGAACGCGGCCAGCCCATGTTCACCACCCAGCTGCTGTCGCAGGTGATCCGTTTCTACGGCGATTCCCTGCAGGGCTTCATGGGCGGCTATCTGGAGCGCAGCCTGCAGGTCTTCCTCGACCAGCAGCAGCAATTCCGCAGCCAGCTGAACACCATGATGGGGCAGACGCCCTGGTCCATGCTCAACGATCTGACCGAGCGCAACATGGACATGTGGAAGTCCCTGCAACAGGGTTTCCTCAACGCCGCCAGCAGCTCGATGAAGCCGCCGGGCAGCGGCAACAAGGACAAATCCTGATCGTCGCGGCGCGGCCGCGCCGCGCCGGCATCCGCCTGCGCTGACAGCGCCGCCTGCTGCGGCGCAATAGCTTCGCGTATGCAGCAATTTCCAGGGGAAGCAATGAATCAGCGCATCGCATTGGTCAGCGGCGGCATCGGCGGCCTGGGCACGGAAATCTGCCGCCACCTGGCCGCCTCCGGGCATTTCGTCATCGCCGCCGACCTGGGCGTACGCACCGAGCGCATCGCCGCCTTCCGCGAGGAAACCGCCGACCTGGGCGACCGCATCCGCTTCGAGCCGCTGGATATCGCCAGCTTCGACGCCTGCGCCGAACTGATACAGCGCATTGAGGCCGGGCACGGCCGCCTGGACGTGCTGGTCAATGCCGCCGGCATCACCCGCGACACGACCCTGCGCAAGATGAGCCAGGAACAGTGGCACAGCGTGCTGACGGTGAATCTCGACGGCGTGTTCAACCTCTGCCGCAACGCCGTGGAAGGCATGTGCACGCGCGGCTATGGCCGCATCGTCAATATTTCCTCGGTCAACGGCCAGACCGGCCAGTTCGGCCAGACCAACTACGCCGCCGCCAAGGCCGGCATGCACGGCTTCACCATGGCGCTGGCGCGCGAAGTGGCGCGCAAGGGCGTGACCGTCAACAGCGTGTCGCCGGGCTATTGCGAGACCGCAATGGTGATGCAGATAGCGCCGGAGATCCGCGCCCAGATCATCGAGGACGTGCCAGTGGGCCGCCTGGGCAAACCGTCGGAAATTGCCCGCGTGGTGGATTTCCTGGTCGCGGCGGATTCGGGCTTCATCACCGGCGCGAACATTCCGGTGAACGGCGGCTACTTCATGGATTTCTGAGACGGCGCGAACACGCAGGCCCAACGAAGCAAAGCCGCGCGGGGCAGCCCGCGCGGCTTTTTCGTTTCACCAGATCAGATCCGCCGGCACGTCGTCCTCGACCGGTGCGTTCGGATCCACCAGCAGCACCAGCGCCTCGGCGGAAACCGCCTTCACCTGCTGCGCGAGTTCGGCGCCCACCAGCAGGTAGCGGCCGTTCTGCTGCACCACGGCCAGTTCGCCCTTGTTGAGCGCGGCCAGCTGATCCTGGGTGCAGTAGACACGGCGGATCTTGCCGCCGTGCTCGAAATGCCGCGCGTGCTCGGCGTCGGCCACGTTCAGCGCCTTGCCGTTGAGCAGGCGCGCGACCTGTTCCTTCTTCTCGCGCTTCTCGCGCGCCTTCTGCTCGGCTTCGCGCTGGCTGCGTTCGCGGTCTTCGCGTTCGCTGCGCGCGCGCAGCGCATAGGCCTGGGCCAGATCGGGCTCGCCGCCGGCGGCGGGCCGGCCCTCGGCTGGCTTGCCCTGCCCCGGACGCCCCCCGGCGGGCCGGCCCTGGCCCGGCCTGCGCTGTTCGCCGGGTTTGGCACCGCCGGGCCGGCCCTGTGGCGGGCCGCGGCGAGCGTCGTCGGAGCGGGCTGGCTTGGCCTGCGGCGCGGACGCCGGCTTGGCCTCGGCTTTCAACTTCTGGACCAGTCCACTTTTCAACAACTGGTCACGCAGGGAATCGGCCATGGTCGATCTTCACTTGCTATGGCGTGGAGAAAACGCGGGTTTCAGTAATGCGGCGGCGGCGGCTCGGAAGCCGGGTCGTGGCTCAGCGAGGAACGCACCGCACCCAGTTCGCTGCGCAGGCGGCGGAACTCCTCGCGCATGTCGCCGAGCAGGCGGTCGTGCGCCGCGACGGTACGGTTGAGCACGGCGACCGTATCCTCCAGGAAGGCGAAGCGCACTTCCAGTTCGGTCAGGCGTTCTTCCAGCGTGGTTGCGAGCGTCATGTCAGCCCAGCTTCTCGATCAGGTGGCGGCCGTGACGCGATCCTACCAGCCCCTGCGCCTCACGTTCGGCCAGGCGGCGGTCGGCTTCGGCCATTTCGGCGACCAGGGCGGAAAAATCCGTGCGCGGCTGCCAGCCCAGCTCGTGCCGGGCCAGGCTGGCGTCGCCGACGAGGGTATCGACCTCGGCCGGACGGAAATAGCGCGGATGGATGCGGACGACGACGTCGCCGGGCACCAGTTGGCTGCCGGCGAGGCCGCAGCGCACGACGCGGGCGTATTCCGCTTCGCCTTCGCCGCAGAATTCCAGCTCGATCTGCATGGCCAGGGCCGCCAGTTGCACGAACTCGCGCACGGTATGCTGCTCGCCAGTCGCGATCACGTAATCGCGCGGCTGCGCCTGCTGCAGCATCAGCCACTGTGCCTCGACGTAGTCGCGCGCATGGCCCCAGTCGCGCCGGGCGTCCAGGTTGCCCAGGTAGACGCACTGCTGCAGGCCATAGGCGCAGCGCGCCAGGCCGCGCGTGATCTTGCGCGTGACGAAGGTTTCGCCGCGCAGCGGCGACTCGTGGTTGAACAGGATGCCGCTGCAGGCGAACAGGCCGTAGGCCTCGCGGTAATTCTGCGTGATCCAGTGCGCGTAGAGCTTGGCCACGCCGTAGGGCGAGCGCGGGTGGAACGGCGTGGTCTCGCTCTGCGGCGTGGCCCGCACCTGGCCGAACAGTTCCGAAGTCGAGGCCTGGTAGAAGCGGCAGCGCCCGCCCAGGCCCAGCACACGCATTGCCTCAAGCAGGCGCAGCGTGCCCAGCGCATCGGCATTCGCGGTGAACTCCGGTTCCTCGAACGAGACCGCGACATGGCTCTGCGCGCCGAGGTTGTAGATTTCATCGGGCTGCACCTGCTGCAGCACGCGCAGCAGGCTGAGCGAATCGGTGAGGTCGCCGTAGTGCAGATGCACCTTGGGCACGGCCTCGTCCAGCTCGTGGTAGAGATGGTCTATGCGCTCGGAGTTGAACGACGACGTGCGCCGCTTGATGCCGTGCACTTCATAGCCCTTGCCCAGCAGCAGTTCGGCCAGATACGCGCCGTCCTGGCCGGTGATGCCGGTAATCAAAGCTCGTTTGGACACTGCGCCGTTCCCCCGCCGGTTTGCCGTGTCAGCGGCTGTGCGCGACGCTGCGGCCGCGGCCTATGCCGTAGTAGGCGATGCCGGCGGCCTCGACCGCCGCCGGATCGTAGATATTGCGGCCGTCGAAGATCACCGGCTGCTTCAAAGTTGCGGCCAGACGCTTGAAATCGGGGCTGCGGAAAGCCTTCCATTCGGTGACCACGGCCAGCGCATCGGCGCCGGCCACCGCTTGCTGGGCCTGCTCGCACAACACCAGGTCGGCGCGTTCGCCGTAGATATGACGCGCCTCCTCGCGCGCTTCCGGATCGTAGGCGCGCACCGTGGCGCCGGCCTGCCACAGCTGTTCCAGCAGGCGCCGGCTCGGCGCTTCGCGCATGTCGTCGGTATTCGGCTTGAAGGCCAGGCCCCACAGCGCGATGGTGCGGCCGGCGAGATTGCCACCGAAATGCTGCGCGATCAGCTCGAACAGGCGATTCTTCTGCGCAGCGTTGACCTGCTCCACCGACTGCAGCAGGCGCGCCGTGTAGCCATGGTCGCGGGCAATGCGGTCCAGCGCCTGCACATCCTTGGGAAAGCAGGAGCCGCCGTAGCCCACGCCGGGATAGATGAAGTGATAGCCGATGCGCGGATCCGAACCGATGCCATGGCGCACCAGCTCGATGTCGGCGCCGACCCGCTCGGCGATATTGGCCATCTCGTTCATGAAGCTGATCTTGGTCGCCAGCATCGCATTGGCGGCGTACTTGGTCAGCTCGGCCGAACGCACGTCCATCAGCACGATGCGGTCGTGGTTGCGGTTGAACGGCGCATACAGGCGGCGCAGCACCGCGACTGCGGCCGGGCTGCTGCTGCCGATGACAATGCGGTCGGGACGCATGCAGTCGTTGACCGCGTCGCCTTCCTTGAGGAATTCCGGATTGGAGACCACGTCGAAGCCGATGTCCACGCCGCGCTCGCGCAGCGCCGCGGCGATGGTGTCGCGCACGCGGTCGGCGGTGCCGACGGGAACCGTGGATTTGTTGACGATGATACTGGCCGCCCCCAGGTGCAGGCCTATGGTGCGCGCCACGGCGAGCACATGGCGCAGATCGGCGCTGCCGTCCTCGTCCGGCGGCGTGCCGACGGCGATGAAGATGACGTCGCCGTGGGCGATGGCCGGCGCAGGGTCCGTGGTGAAGGCGAGCCGGCCGGCAGCATGGTTGGCCAGCACCAGCTCTTCCAGGCCGGGCTCGTAAATCGGGATCTGGCCCTGGTTCAGGCGCTCGACCTTGGCCGCGTCCACGTCGACGCAGACCACCGTGTTGCCCATCTCCGCCAGGCAGGTTCCGGTGACCAGACCCACGTAACCGGTGCCGAAGACGGTGACGTTCATGCGCGGCCGATTCCTTGATCGAAGAGGAGGATTCTAGCAGTCCGCCCGCCCGGAGCAGCCCGCAACGAAAAAGGGCGCGGCGATGATCGCCGCGCCCCCGGTGCAACAGGTATCGCGATTACTGCTTCTTCTCAGCCGGCTTGGCGGCGGCTTCGGCCGGCTTGGCCGTCTCGGCCGGCGGCACGATCTTGAGCAGCTCGACCTCGAAGGTCAGCATGGCGTTCGGGCCGATCGGCGGCGGGCCGCTCTCGCCATAGGCGAGGTTGGACGGAATGTAGAACTTGTACTTGGAACCGACCGGCATCAGCTGCAGGCCTTCGGTCCAGCCCGGGATCACGCCCTTGAGCGGGAAGGTGGCCGGCTCGCCGCGGTCGACCGAGCTGTCGAACTTGGTGCCGTCCAGCAGAGTGCCGGTGTAGTGCACCTGCACGGTGTCGGTGTCCTTCGGCTTGGGACCGGTGCCGGCCTTGACCACTTCGTACTGCAGGCCCGAGGCCGTGGTGGTCACGCCCTTCTTGCCCTTGTTCTTGGCCAGGAACTCGTCGCCGGCCTTCTTGTTGGTCTCGGCCTTGGCCTTCTCTTCCGCCGCACGCTTGGCCTGCAGCTTGGTCATGAAGTCCTGGCGGACCTTGAGCGCCTCTTCCTGGGTCAGCGCGGTCTTCTCGCCCTTGACCGAGGCGTTCAGCGCCTGGATCACCACGGCCATGTCGATCTCGTCCTTGATCGAAGCCAGGCCCTTGCCCACGTCCATACCGACCATGTAGCTGACCTTGTCCTTCTCGGTCTTGAGCTCCTGGGCGAACGTGGCGCCCGCGGTGCCCAGCGCCGCGACGACGGCGGCAGCGGTCAGGCTCTTGCGCAAAAACTTGCTCATCAATTGCTCCTGGATGAATTGTGTAGGCGGCCCGACGGCCGCTAGGCGCTACGGGGCGGCGTATTGTGTAGACGCCGCGGGTCGAAGGCAAACGTCCGGCGGCCTGCGACCCGGTGCCCGGCAGGAAGTTCCCGGCCGGCACAAATCGTTCTGCAGGACCGTCCGCCCGAGGCCGCCACGCTCCGGCAAGCCGAAGCCGAACCGCAGATCGCCGGTTCCGGCAGCCTGAAGCGGCGCGGCCCGCCGGAACCCGTACCTTGCCAGGCCCGCGTCTCACGCGCCGTGACCGCGGCCACCCGCCCGCCGCCGCCGCGGCTGCTAGACTAGGCGGATGCTCAGATTCGATTCGGTCACGCTGCGGCGCGGCAGCAAGCTGCTTTTCTCCAACGCCAGTGTGCAGCTGCATGCGGGCTGGCGGGTCGGCGTTACCGGGCGCAATGGTGCGGGCAAGTCCAGCCTGTTCGCCCTGGTCGCCGGCGAGCTGCAGGCCGACGCAGGCGAATTCGCCCGGCCGCGCGACTGGGTGCTGGCCCATGTGCGCCAGGAAACCCCGGCCCTGGCCCGCAGCGGCCTGGACTATGTGCTGGACGGGGACCCGGAATACCGTGCCATCGAAGCCGCCCTGGCCCGCGCCGAAAGCGATCACGACGCCATCGCCCAGGCCCAGCTGCACGAACGCCTGCACGCCATCGACGGCTATGCCGCGCCGGCCCGCGCCGCGGCGCTGATGCACGGCCTGGGCTTCAAGCCCGGCGAGGAACTGCGCAGCGTGGCCGAGTTCTCCGGCGGCTGGCGCATGCGCCTGAACCTGGCCCAGGCACTGATGTGCCGCTCCGACCTGCTGCTGCTGGACGAGCCCACCAACCACCTCGACCTGGATGCGGTGTTCTGGCTGGAAGACTGGCTGCGCCGCTACGCCGGCACCCTGCTGCTGATCTCGCACGACCGCGAATTCATCGACAACGTGGTCAGCCACGTGCTTGAGATCGCCGACGAAAAAGTGGAACTGTTCGCCGGCACCCTGTCCGGCTTCGAACGCAAGCGCGCCGAGCGCCTGGTGCAGCAGCAATTGCAGTACGAACGCCAGCAGCGCGAACGCGCCCACCTGCAAAGCTTCGTCGACCGCTTCAAGGCCAAGGCGAGCAAGGCGCGCCAGGCGCAGAGCCGGGTCAAGGCGCTGGAGCGCATGGTCGAGATCGCGCCGATCCGCGCCGCCTCCAGCATCCGTTTCGAGTTCCGCGAACCCGAGGCCCTGCCCTATCCACTGGCGCGGCTGGACCAGGCCAGCGCCGGCTACGGCGAGCGCCTGGTGCTGGAGAACGTCAAGTTCGGCCTGGTGCCGGGCGACCGCATCGCCCTGCTCGGCGCCAACGGCGCGGGCAAGTCCACCTTGATCAAGCTGCTGTCCGGCGCGCTGGAAAACCGCAGCGGCGAGCGCTTCGAGGCCAAGGGCCTGCGCATCGGCTATTTCGCCCAGCACCAGCTCGAAACCCTGGATCCGCAGGCCAGCGCGGTGGAACACCTCAAGCGCCTGGACGACAAGCTCGGCGAACAGGCGGCGCGCGATTTCCTCGGCGGTTTCGGCTTCCTCGGCGACCGCGCGCTCGAGCCGGTGGGCCCGTTCTCCGGCGGCGAGAAGGCGCGCCTGTGCCTGGCCCTGGTGGTCTGGCAGCGACCGAACCTGTTGCTGCTGGACGAACCAACCAACCATCTCGACCTGGACATGCGCGAAGGGCTGACCGAGGCACTGAACGGCTTCACCGGCGCCGTGGTGCTGGTCGCCCATGACCGCGCCCTGATCCGCACCTGCTGCGACACCTTGCTGCTGGTCGGCGCCGGCCGGGTGCAGCCCTACGAGGGCGACCTCGAAGACTACGCCCGCATCGTGCTGCGCCAGGCGGCCGAGGCCGGCGAAGTGCCGGCCGCCGCGGCGCCGACGGCCTCGCGCAAGGACGAGCGCCGCGAGCGCGCCGACCAGCGCGCGCGCCAGGCGCCGCTGCGCAAGGAAGTGCAGAAGCTGGAAAAGCGCATGGCCGAACTCGCCGCGCGCAAGCAGACGCTGGAAACCGCGCTGCAGGATCCGGCCCTGTACGAGACACCGTCGCAGCGCCCGGCCGAACTCACCCGCCAGCTGGGCGAGACCAACGCCGAACTGGCCCAGGTCGAGGAAGCCTGGCTGGTCGCCCAGGAAAACCTGGAACAGGCCGCCGTCGACTGAGCCTGCCGCCTCCCCTTCCACCGCATCAGCGCACCACCCGGAACCTTTCATGAGCCAACTCATCGCACCGCACGGCGGCCAACTCGTCGATCTGTACGTTCCCGCCGCCGAACGGGAGGCGCTCAAGCACGAAGCCGCATCGCTGCCGGGCTGGGATCTGAACGCGCGCCAGCTCTGCGACCTGGAGCTGCTGATGAACGGCGCGTTCTCCCCGCTGACGGGTTTCCTCGGCCGGGCGGACTACGAATCGGTGTGCAGGGATCTGCGCCTGGCCGACGGCACGCTCTGGCCCATGCCGATCACGCTGGACGTGAGCCGCGAATTCATCGAAAAGATCGGCGATGCGCGCCGTATCGCCCTGCGGGATCCCGAAGGCGTGGCCCTGGCCGTGCTCGATATCGAGGAATCCTGGGAGCCCGACCGCACCGCCGAAGCCCAGGCCGTGTTCGGCACCACCGACCGCCTGCATGCCGGCGCGGCCTGGCTGCTGGACAAGGCCGGACCGGTCTATCTGGCCGGCCGACTGCGCGGCCTGGCCGCGCCGCAGCACTATGATTTCCGCCATCTGCGCCTGAGCCCGCGCGAGGTGCGCGAGCAGTTCGACAAGCGCGGCTGGCGCCGCGTGGTCGCGTTCCAGACGCGCAACCCCATGCACCGCGCCCACCTGGAACTGACCTTCCGCGCCGCCCAGCTGGCCGAAGCCAACCTGCTGATCCATCCCAGCGTGGGCATGACCAAGCCCGGCGACATCGACCACTACACCCGCGTGCGCTGCTACGAAAAGCTGCTCACGCACTATCCCGAGCAGACCAGCATGCTCTCGCTGCTGCATCTGGCCATGCGCATGGGCGGTCCGCGCGAGGCGCTGTGGCACGCCATCATCCGCAAGAACCACGGCTGCTCGCATTTCATCGTCGGCC
The DNA here is from genome assembly GCF_024437735.1 of Tahibacter harae. Classification (GTDB taxonomy): domain Bacteria; phylum Pseudomonadota; class Gammaproteobacteria; order Xanthomonadales; family Rhodanobacteraceae; genus Tahibacter; species Tahibacter harae. The sequence continues at coordinate 376,617 of NZ_JANFQO010000002.1, forward strand.
GCGACCATGCCGGCCCCGGCAACGGCGCCGACGGCAAGCCGTTCTACGGCCCCTACGACGCGCAGGACCTGGTCGCCCGGCACCAGCAGGAACTGGGCATACAGATGGTGCCGTTCCAGGAAATGCTCTACGTGCAGGAGCGCGCCCAGTACGCGCCGGCCAACGAGATCCAGCCCGGCGAGACCGTGCTGAACATCTCCGGCACCGAACTGCGCCGGCGCCTGCACGAAGGCCTGGACATACCCGAGTGGTTCACCTATCCGGAAGTCGTGGCGGAACTGCGCCGCACTCATCCGGCGCGGCACAGGCAGGGCTTCACCGTGTTCTTCACCGGCCTTTCCGGCGCCGGCAAGTCCACCCTGGCCAATGCGCTGATGGTGCGCCTGCTGGAACTGGGCACGCGCCCGGTCACCCTGCTCGACGGCGATATCGTGCGCAAGCACCTGTCCTCGGAGCTGGGCTTCTCGCGCGAGCACCGCAATCTCAACGTGCAGCGCATCGGCTTCGTCGCCAGCGAGATCACCAAGAACGGCGGCATCGCGATCTGCGCGCCGATCGCGCCCTACGCCGCGGCCCGTGCCGAAGTGCGCAGCATGGTTGCGCAGTACGGCCTGTTCGTCGAAACCCATGTCGCCACGCCGCTGGAAATCTGCGAGCAGCGCGACCGCAAGGGCCTGTACGCGCTGGCCCGCGCCGGCAAGCTCAAGGAATTCACCGGCATCAGCGATCCCTACGAAGTGCCGGAAGCGCCGGAGCTGCGCCTGGATACCAGCGAAATGGGGCCGGACGAGGCGGTGCAGCGCATCGTGCTGAAACTGGAAAGCCTGGGCCTGATCCGGCCGCGGGACTGACAACCTCATGACCGGCGCCGCGCAACGCGGCGCCGGTGTTTCTGCGCAGCGGCCGGACAAAGCCGGCCGCGCCACTCACTGCGTCGCCAGCGCTTTCTCGATCGCCGCGACCAGCTCCGCATCGTCGGGCTTGACCTTGCTGGAATAGTCCGCGATCACCTTGCCATCGCGGCCAACCAGATACTTGTAGAAATTCCAGCTCGGATAGCGCTCGCCGCTGGCCGCGGCCAGGCGCTGGTACAGCGGCGTGGCCTCTTCCTTGGTCACGTGCACTTTTTCAAACATTGGAAATTTCACCCCATAGGTCAAGGTGCAGAATTCCTGGATTTCCTTTTCCGTGCCCGGTTCCTGCTGCCTGAAGTCGTTGGACGGGAAACCCAGCACGGCGAAGCCCTTGTCCTTGTAGCGCGCATGCAGGGCTTCCAGGCCCTCGTACTGGGGCGTGAAACCGCACTTGCTCGCCGTATTTACGATCAGCAGCACCTTGCCGTCGTACTCCTTGCATAGCGAGACCTTGTCCTTGCCGGCCAGCGGACGGTACTCGCTGTTGAGCAGATCGCTGCAGGCCCAGGCCGGCGCGGAAGCGGCCAGGGACAGCAGCAGGGCGGGAAGAAATGCACGCATGGAACCTCCTGTCAGGGGTATGGGACCTCCCGAGCATACTCCGTCAGCGGCGCAAGTATCGGTTTCTGTAAGGCTTTTGCTTCCATAGCCGGGTTTTCCCGACAGCCCCGGGAAAAATTGCTTGACCGTTTTCGATATGGTGTTATAGTTCACTACAACACCACCCAAGCCGAGCACCACGCAGGAGCCCGTCATGAAAGTCAGCGCTATCGTCACCGTCCTGATCGCTTCCTCCGCCTTCGTGGCCGGCGCCGCCCTGGAACGTGCCACCCATGCAACTGCTGTCTCCACGCCCGCCGCGCCGGTCCGGATCAGCGCCGTCGCGCCCAAGGTCGCGCCGCAGCGCAGCGCCAGCCTGGTCGTGCTGCCCGAAGTCACCGTCCGCCCCAGCGCCGAAGACATCGCGCTGGCCTATGCCCAGCCCGTCGCCACGGCGGCCAGCGTGCCGGATTCGCCGCTGCCGCCGCGTTCCGGCGCGGGACGCGGCAGTTTCGACATGCCCTACTATTCGTTTGGCAAAGTGCTGCCGCAGGTGAGCCAGGACTGACCCCATGACCATAACGTGGAACGACAACACCCCGATCTACCGCCAGCTGCGCGACCGCGTGGTGGCGATGATCCTGGACGGTGTGCTGAACGAGGGGGATGCCCTGCCCTCGGTGCGCCAGGTCGCCGCGGATTTCCAGCTGAATCCGATCACGGTGTCCAAGGCCTACCAGGAGCTGGTGGATGAACAACTGGTCGAAAAACGTCGGGGACTGGGCATGTACGTCAATGAAGGGGCGCGCGAAGCCCTGCTGAAGAACGAACGCGAACGCTTCCTGCGCGAAGAATGGCCGGCGCTGTACGCCCGCCTCAAGCGCCTGGGGCTGGATGTGGAAAGACTGGTACAGGACAGCCGCGAAATGGAAGGAGCCTCCCAATGAGCGCCGTGGTGCAAGCGCGCAACCTGAGCAAGCGTTACGGTGCATCGACCGCGCTGGACGACGTGAATTTCTCCATCGAGTCCGGCCGCATCGTCGGCCTGATCGGCCCCAACGGCGCCGGCAAGACCACCGCGCTCAAGGCCATACTCGGCCTCACCGATTTCCAGGGCGAACTCAGCGTGCTGGGCCTGGATCCGCGGCGCCAGCGGCATGAGCTGATGCAGCAGGTCTGCTTCATCGCCGATGTCGCGGTGCTGCCGCGCTGGCTGCGCGTCAGCGAGGCGATCGACTTCGTCGCCGGCGTGCACCCGCGCTTCTCGCGCGAGAAATGCGAAGCCTTCCTCGCCCGCACCAAGCTCAAGCCGCGCATGCGGGTGCGGGAAATGTCCAAGGGCATGATCGTGCAGCTGCACTTGGCCCTGGTCATGGCCATAGACGCGCGCCTGCTGGTGCTGGATGAGCCCACCCTGGGCCTGGACATCCTCTACCGCAAGGAGTTCTACCAGAGCCTGCTCAACGATTATTTCGACGAACAGAAGACCATCATCATCACCACCCACCAGGTCGAGGAGATCGAACACATCCTCACCGACCTGATGTTCATTCGCGACGGCAAGATCGTGCTGGACGCGAGCATGGACGCCGTGGCCGACCGCTTCACCGAAGTCATGGTCAACCCGGACAAGGCCGCCGCCGCACGCGCGTTGCAGCCGCTGGGCGAACGCCAGATCTTCGGCAAATCCATCTTCCTGTTCGACGGCACCGAGAAACCGCGTCTGGCCGAACTGGGCGAAACCCGCCAGCCCAGCATCGCCGACCTGTTCGTCGCCACCATGAAAGGGACCTACGCATGAACACCTTCACCTGGCTGCTCAAGCGCGAGTACTGGGAACACCGCGGCGGCTTCCAGTGGGCGCCGCTGATCGCCGCCGGCGTCATCCTGGCCGTATTCACGATCGGTGCGCTGACCGGCGTCAACGCTGCGCAGAGCAATCTCCACGACGCCGTGATCAACAACGTGAAGCTCGGCGACATCGCCGCGGCGATGACGCCAGAGCAGCGCGCCCAGGTCGGCGGCGCCCTCGATGTGGCGTTGTTCTTCTCCGCCGCGCCAATCGCGATCACCCTGGCCATAGTGACATTCTTCTACCTGCTGGGCTCCCTCTACGACGACCGCCGCGACCGCAGCATGCTGTTCTGGAAGTCGCTGCCGATTTCGGACCTGCAGACGGTGCTGTCCAAGGTCGTCACCGCGACCGTCGTCGCCCCGCTGTTCGCCCTGGCCGCTTCGCTGGTGATGATGCTGGGCCTGCTGTTGGTGCTGAGCCTGGTCGTGATGTTCTACGGCGCCAATCCCGTCACCGTGATCTGGGGTCCGGCCTCGCCGCTGAAGGTCCTCGGCAAACTGACGCTGCTGCTGCCGCTGAACGCACTGTGGGCCCTGCCCAGCATAGGCTGGCTGATGCTCTGCTCGGCCTGGGCGCGCAGCAAACCCTTCCTGTGGGCGACCCTGCTGCCGGTGTCCGTGGCCACCTGCATCTCCATCTTCGACGCGGTGACCAAGCTGCGCCTGCCCGACTCCTGGTTCTGGCAGCACATCGTGTTCCGCGCCTTGTTCAGCATTTTCCCCGGCGGCTGGCTGGATTTCGAAGGCCTGGAACGCCGCATGGACGACAAGGGCCCGGAAGTCCTGCTCAACGCGCTGGATCTGCAGACCCTGTTCGCCCCGCTCGGCAGCGTGAATCTGTGGCTGGGCGTGGCCGCCGGCATCGGCATGATCTCCGCCGCGATCTGGCTGCGCCGCTGGCGTGATGACAACTGAGCAGCCGAAGTAAGTACGCTGTGCAGAAAAGCCGCCGCGAGGCGGCTTTCCTGTTTTTGACGTTGAAGCGATTTCTGCTTTTTCCGGCCGACCGGCGCCAGACTGCGCGGCAGGCAGCCGCTGCCATGCGGCTTGCACATCACCCGCACGCACATTACAGTGAACCACATGGTTCACTATCAAGCACGCCTCGACGCAACCTTCGCCGCGCTCTCCGATGTCACCCGACGCGGAGTGCTGGAGCAGCTCGCGGGTTCTGACGCCTCCATCACCGACCTTGCCGACAGGTTCCAAATGACCCTCACGGGCATGAAGAAACATATCAGCGTCCTGGAGCAGGCGGGGCTGGTAACCACGGAGAAGGTCGGGCGCGTACGCACCTGCAAGCTCGGCCGGCGCCGGCTGGAAGAAGAAGCCGCCTGGATCGAGCGGCACCGCCAACTCTGGAGCGCGCGCTTCGACGCGCTGGACACGATTGTCGAGCACTTGAAACGCAAGGAGAAAGCAGATGCCTCAAGCAAATGAAGCGGGTTCGGACGCCATGAACCACACCGCCGTGGAACGCAAGTCCGACCTCGAACTCGTCGTGACACGCACGTTCAATGCCCCGGCACACCTCGTCTTTGAAGCGTGGAGCAATCCCGAATTGTTCAAGGAATGGTGGGTTCCGAAGTCGGCGGGCCTGACGCTGCTCTCCTGCGACATGGATGTGCGAACCGGGGGCACGTATCGCCTCGTGTTCCGCCATCCGGCCGCGGATCTGCCGATGGCGTTCTTCGGTACCTACCAGGAAGTGACGCCGCCCCAGCGCCTCGTATGGACGAACGAAGAAAGCGATCAGGGCGCCGTGACCACAGTGACGTTCGAAGAAAACGCCGGCACGACGCGGGTCACCCTGCACGAACGCTACCCCACACGAGCGGCCCTCGACGAAGCTATCGCCGGTTCTGCGGAAGCCTTGCCCGAACAGTTCGCGCAGCTGGATGCGATGCTCGCCGCAAGATCTTGACCACTGCGGCCAGCAGCATGGAGACGGGATGGCGATGAAATAAACGATGTAAAACAAAAAAGCCGCCTAAAGGCGGCTTTTTTGTTGTCCGGAGCCTGCGCTTGCGCCCAGGCCCGTCGGCACATTACTGCACGGTATCGCTCAGCACCTTGAACTTGGTGGTCGAGCCCTTTTCCTTCTGCAGGCCGACCTGTCCCGTGTTCAGCGTGCCTTCCAGCCAGTAGCGGGTCAGGCTGCCGCCGTCGCGGCGCACGACCATGGCCGAGGTCTTGCCCAGGTAGACGGTGTCGCCCTGGCGCAGCTGATCGATGCGCACGCTGCGGCCGACCGGACGGCCTTCGGCGTAGGACTTCTCCATCTCGGCGCGCTCGGCGTCGCCTTCGGCCGGCACGCTGGCGACGAAGGTGATGCCCGCGTCGGTGGTGCCACGCAGCGAGGGATTGGCCGTATTGGCGATCTTGTCGACCACTTCATAGCGGTTTTCCGCCAGCGGACGCAGTTCGGCGCGCTGCAGGTTCAGCTCGCCCGAGAGCCAGTACAGGCGCACGCCGAGGCTGTCGCGGCGCACGATCGCGCGCACATCGCCGTCGACATAGACCAGGTCGCCCTTCTGCAGCTGGCCCTGGGTCAGCTCTTCGGCCGCGGCGGGCTTGCCGCCGTTGAGGTTCTGCTCGAAGCGCTGCTTGATCGCCACGCTGGGGTCGACCGCCGGCTTGGGCGCCTCGACCGGCTTGGCCGGCGGCGGCGGGGGCGGTGGGGTTTCCACGACCGGGGCCGGAGCCGGAGCCGGCTCGGGTTCCGGCGCCGGCGGCGGCGGAGCCGGGGCGGGCTCGACCGGCTTGGGCGCTTCCACCGGCTTGGGCGCGGGCTTGGGCGCCTCGACCGGCTTGGCGGGTTCGGCCGGCTTGGCCGGCGCGGCGGGCTTGGGTGCCTCGGCCGGCTTGAGGGCTTCCGGCTTGGCCTTGTCGCTGACGCGCACGACGACGTTCTCGAAGAAGCTGTCGTTGAGCTTGACGCTGGCCGCGCCGCCGGCCTTCACCTTGGCGGCGACCGCACCGTGCCATTCCTTGGGCGCATTGATCACGACTTCCTTGCCGTTGGCGGCGGCCTGGCGGCCCAGTTCGGCCAGCTTGGCGTCGGCCGCTCCGGTCTCGATGTCCTTGGCCGTGATCGATATTTCCGTTTGCGCCCAGGCGCTGCCGGCAAGCAGCACGGTGGCAAAGGCCAGACGTTTCAGCATTTCATTCTCCAGACATGACAAATACTACGAGGGCGGCGCCATTGTGCCGCCCGTATCCACCCCGGCATGTGCTGTTCGCCATGACGGGGCCCTACTCAGACTTTGGTCGTATCAGCCGCCGCCGCTGCCGCCCGCGCCAATGCCGCCGCGGGTCAGCGCGACCGGATCCAGCAGCTTGCGCAGCTCGGCCTCCGGCAGGCCGCTCTTTTCGCGCGCCACGTCCAGGATGGGCCTTCCTTCCTTGTACGCCTGCTTGGCCATCGCCGCCGCCGCCTCATAGCCGACCACGGGATTGAGCGCCGTGACCAGGATGGGATTGCGTGCCAGTGCCGCGCCGACATGGTCCTCGCGCACGCGCAGCCCGGCGATGGCGGCGTCGGCCAGCTGGCGCGAGGCGCTGGCCAGCAGGCCTATGGACTGCAGCAGGTTGTGTGCAATCACCGGCAGCATGACATTGAGCTGGAAACTGCCACTTTGACCGGCGACCGTGATCGTGGTGTGACTGCCCATGACCTGGGCGCAGACCATGGCCACGGCCTCCGGAATCACCGGATTGACCTTGCCCGGCATGATCGAGGAGCCCGGCTGCAGCGCCGGCAGCTCGATCTCGCCCAGGCCGGCCAGCGGTCCGGAGTTCATCCAGCGCAGGTCGTTGGCAATCTTCATCAGCGCGCAGGCCAGCGCGTTGAGCTGTCCCGACAGCTCCACCGCGGCGTCCTGCGAGGCAATGCCCTCGAACAGATTGGGCGCAGACTCAAGTTTCGTGCCAGCAAGCTCGGCCAGGCGTTTGGCCGCGCGTTTGGCCTGGCGCGGATCGGCGTTGATGCCGGTGCCGATGGCGGTGCCGCCCAGCGGCAGGCGGCGCAGGCGCTTCAAGCTGTCCTCGATGCGGGCGACGGCCGACTCCAGCTGCGCCGCCCAGGTCAGGAACTCCTGGCCGAAGGTCAGCGGCATGGCGTCCATCAGATGCGTGCGGCCGGTCTTGGTGATGCGGGCGAAGCTCCTGGCGCGGCGCACGATGGTGTCGCGCAGGTGCGCCAGCGCCGGCAGCAGTTCCTCGCGGGTCTGCAGCACGGCGGCGAGCTGGATCGCGCTGGGGATCACGTCGTTGGAACTCTGTCCCATGTTGACGTGGTCGTTGGCGTGGACGGCGGCCTTGCCGCCGCGGCTGGCCAGGCTGGCGATCACTTCATTGGCGTTCATGTTGCTGGACGTGCCCGAGCCGGTCTGGAACACGTCGATGGGAAACTGATCGTCGAATTCGCCGGCGGCGACGCGCGCGGCCGCCTTGCGTATGGCCTTGGCCAGGCCCGGCTTGAGATGGCCCAGCTCGGCGTTGACATCGGCCATGGCCGCCTTGATCAGGCCCAGGGCGCGGATGAAGGGCCGCGGCATGCGCAGGCCGGAGATGGGGAAATTCTGCACCGCGCGCTGGGTCTGCGCGCCATACAGGGCGTCGGCGGGGACGCGCAGCTCGCCCATGCTGTCTTTTTCCAAGCGGTATTCGGCCATGACGATGCGGCTCCGCGGCTGTCGATACTGACCGGCCAGTATAGCCGCCGGTGTATCATCCCGCTTCTTGCTCCCCCGCCCGCCCCCGCCCATGAGCCTCAACACCCTCACCGCCCTGTCGCCGCTGGACGGCCGCTACGCCGGCAAAGTCGATCCCCTGCGCACCATCTTCAGCGAATTCGGCCTGATGCAGCGCCGCGTCCTGGTCGAGGTGCGCTGGCTGCTGGCCCTGGGCGACGCGCCGCAGATTGGCGAAGTTCCGCCCTTCTCTGCCGCAGCGCGTCAATTCCTGACCACCCTGGCCGACGGCTTCTCGCTGCACGATGCCGAACGGGTCAAGGCGATCGAGCGCGAGACCAACCACGACGTCAAGGCCATCGAATACCTGCTCAAGCAGCGCAGCGCCGGCTTCGCCGAGGTCGAGGCGGTGAAGGAATTCATCCATTTCGCCTGCACCAGCGAAGACATCAACAACCTGTCGTACGCGCTGATGCTCAAGGATGCGCGCGACCAGGTCATGCTGCCGGCCATCGACAAACTCATCGCCACCCTGCGCCAGATGGCGCACGACCTGGCCGGCCAGCCCATGCTGTCGCGCACCCACGGCCAGACTGCCTCGCCGACCACGGTGGGCAAGGAGATCGCCAACGTGGTCGCGCGCGTGCAGCGCCAGCGCCGCCAGATCGCCGCGGTGGAACTGCTGGGCAAGATCAACGGCGCCGTCGGCAACTACAACGCCCATGTCGCGGCCTATCCGGAAGTGGACTGGCCGGCCTTCGCGCAGCACTTCGTCGAAAGCCTGGGACTGACCTTCAATCCCTATACCACCCAGATCGAGCCGCACGACTGCGTGGCCGAGATCGGCGATGCACTGCGCCGCCTCAATACCATCCTGATCGACTACGCCCGCGACGTCTGGGGCTATATCTCGCTGGGCTATTTCCGCCAGGCGCTCAAGCCCGGCGAAGTCGGCTCCTCGACCATGCCGCACAAGGTCAACCCGATCGACTTCGAAAACGCCGAAGGCAACTTCGGCATCGCCAACGGCCTGTTCGAGCATTTCTCGGCCAAGCTGCCGATCAGCCGCTGGCAGCGCGATCTGACCGACTCCACCGTGCTGCGCGCCCTGGGCACCGCCTTCGGCCACAGCCTGATCGCGCTGGATGCCCTGGGCCGCGGCCTGGGCAAGCTCAAGCCCGACCCGGAACGCCTCGCCGCCGACCTGGAAGCCAGCCAGGAAGTGCTGGCCGAAGCCGTGCAGACAGTGATGCGCCGCTACGGCCTGCCCAACCCCTACGAGCAGCTCAAGGCCCTGACCCGCGGCCAGGGCATCAGCAAGCAGGCCATGGCCGAATTCGTCGAGACCCTGGATCTGCCGGCCGAGGCCAAGCAGCGCCTGCGCGAACTCACCCCGGCCAGCTACACCGGCCTGGCCGAGCCGCTGGCCCGCGCCATCTGAAAAACCGGGCGGCCGGCCGCTTGAAGCCGGCCCGCCCGTGCCCACTTCCTCGTCGCCCGCCCCGCCACGGCCAGCCCCGATGCCTCAGCCGATGATCGAAGTCCATGCCAAGCCCGGCCAGCCGCTGGGCATGAGCGCGCAGGACTTCCTGCGCGACTACTGGCAGAAGCGCCCGCTGCTGATCCGCCAGTCACTGCCCGGCTTCACGCCGCCGATCACACCGGAAGACCTGGCCGGCCTGGCCTGCGAGGAAGCCGCGCTGTCGCGCCTGATCGTGCGCGATCCGCGCAAGGAAAGCTGGAAAGTCCGCTCCGGCCCCATCGCCGAGGGCGATTTCGCCAAGCTGCCCCGGACTCACTGGACCCTGCTGGTGCAGGACGTGGACAAATGGGACATGGACGTGGCCGCGCTGCTGGAGCAGTTCCGCTTCCTGCCGCGCTGGCGCGTCGACGATGTGATGATCTCCTACGCCGTGGACGGCGGCGGCGTCGGCGCCCATGTGGACCAGTACGACGTCTTCCTGCTGCAGGGCCTGGGCCGGCGGCGCTGGCGCATCAGCGACGACGCCGGCGCGCCCAAGGCATTCCGGCCCGAGCTGGAACTGAAGATCCTGGCCGAATTCCAGCCCACCCACGACTGGGTGCTGGAACCCGGCGACATGCTCTACCTGCCGCCGGGCTTCGCCCACGATGGCGTCGCCATCGGCGACTGCATGACCTTGTCCATCGGCATGCGCGCGCCAGCCATCGCCGAGATGCTGGGCGACCTGGTCGACCAACTGGTCGAGCCGCTGGGCGAGGACGACCGCTATACCGACCCGGACCTCGCTCCCGCCGCCGACCCCTACGAGATCGATGCCGCCGCCTTCGCCCGCGTGGAAAACGCCGTGGCTGCGCTGCGCCGGCTGGACGATGCCGCGCTGCAGGCCTGGTTCGGCCGCTACATCACCAGCTACCGCAGCGCACAGACCGCACTGGCACCGGACAAACCCGTCAGCGCCAGGGACCTCGACGCCGCCCTGGCCAAGGGCGCCGGCCTGCTGCGCTTCCCCTGGGCGCGCACGGCCTGGACGCGGCGCGGCGACGGCGCCACGCTCTATGTCGCCGGCCAGGCACTGGACTGCTCGGCCGGCTTCGCCCGGCTGGTCTGCGAGCAGCGCGAGATCGCCGCCGCCGACATCGCCGCGCTGACGCCGGGCGACCATGCCGCCCTGCTCGCTCTCCTCAACCAGGGTCAGCTGGTGCTGACCCGTCCCCGCCGCCGGAGCCGCACATGATCGAGGATTCGTTCCGGGTGGAACCCGCCGACTGGATCGTGGACCAGGCCGATCTCAAGTTCGTGCGCACCGAGGTCTTCATCATCGGCCAGAACATTCCCGAGGCCGAGGAATGGGACGAACTCGACCCGCGCTCCATCCACGTCATCGCCCGCGACAACGAAGGCCGCCCCATAGGTACGGGCCGGCTCACTCCGGACGACAAGATCGGCCGCATGGCCGTACTGGCCAGCTGGCGCGGCAAACACGTCGGCGAATCCATCATGCAGGCGCTGATCCAGCGCGCGCGCGAACAGCGCCGCCCGGCGCTGGAGATGCACGCGCAGAGTTACGCGATCCCGTTCTACGAACGCTCGGGCTTCCAGGCCTACGGCGAGGAATTCCTGGAATGCGACATCCCGCATCGCATGATGCGGCTGGAGCTGACCCCGCTGGAATCCAGCTACCGCCCGGGCATGCAGCTGGACGAGACGCCCGAGCCGCGCCTGATCCCGGTGGAGAACCGCGAGCAGGCCCTGGCCGCGGTGCTGGAAATCCTCGCCCTGGCCAAGCGCGAGGTCTGCCTGTACAGCCGCGACCTGGACCCGGCCCTGTACGACCAGGAGGCCGTGCTGGAGCAGTTCAAGCGTCTGGGCACCGCCGGCCGCGGCGCCTCCGTGCGCGTGCTGGTGCAGACGCCCGCCGCCGCCATCGAGGCCGGCCACCGCCTCATCCACATCGCCCACCGCCTGCCCAGCGTGTTCCAGTTCCGCACCCCGGAAACCGAGGAAGACCAGCAGTACCCGTCGGCTTTCCTCATTACCGACCGGCGCAGCTATTACTTCCGCGTGCTCGGCAGCCGCTACGAAGGCGAGGCGCATACCTACCGCCCCGGCCGGCACGCCCAGCTGCGCGAGTATTTCAACCAGGTCTGGGAACGTTCCGTGGCGCCGCCGCAGCTGCGCGAGCTGCACCTGTAACCGGCCCCGGCCGGCGGCAAAAAAAGACCGAAATCCCCGCACTTATGACCAACGTCGCCTTGCCGCGCCGCAACACGATGAGCGTATAATCCGCGGGTTTCGATCGAGCCCGATCGAGCCTTTCCGGCGTGCAGCCAGCACCACCAAAACCTGCGGTGATTCCCGACGTGAGCGCGAACCTGATCCAGTTGTTCCGTGAGACCTCCCAGCTTTCCGGCGGCAACGCCGGCTTCATCGAAGACCTGTACGAGTCCTGGCTGCGCGATCCCGCCGCAGTCTCGCCGGAATGGCAGAAATACTTCGATGGCTTCAAGGGCCGCAGCGCCGGCGACGTGCCGCACTCCGACGCCATCGCGCGCATCAGCGCGGCGCAGAAGCAGAAACCCGCGGCTGCCGTCGCCGCCGCCGGCAACGACGCCCAGGCACAGAAACAGGCTGCGGTGCTCAAGCTGGTCACTGCCTACCGCTCGCGCGGCCATCTGGCCGCCACGCTGGATCCGCTGGACCTGGCCGAGAAGCTGCCCGCGCCCGACCTGGAGCTGGCTTTCCACGGCCTGGACAATTCCGACCTCAACACCGAATTCAACACCGGCTCCCTGGCCGGCCCGGCCCGGCTCAAGCTCAAGGACCTGGTCGCCCTGCTCAAGGCCACCTACGCCAGCAGCATCGGCGCCGAATTCATGCACATCAGCGATTCGGTACAGCGCCGCTGGGTGCACGAACAGCTGGAAAAGGCCGGCGGCAACTTCGGCCTCAGCGCCGCCGACCGCCAGCGCCTGCTGGAGCGCCTGACCGCGGCCGAAGGCCTGGAGCGCTACCTGCACACCAAGTACGTCGGCCAGAAGCGCTTCTCGCTGGAAGGCGGCGACAGCCTGATCCCGCTGGTGGACGAGCTGGTGCAGAAGAGCGGCGCCGACGGCGTCAAGGACATGGTCATCGGCATGGCCCATCGCGGCCGCCTCAACGTGCTGGTCAACACCCTGGGCAAGGCGCCGCAGAAGCTGTTCGCCGAGTTCGAGGGCAAGTTCGACCACCCGGACGATCCGGCCCATTCCGGCGACGTGAAGTACCACATGGGCTTCTCCGCCGACATCAAGACCAGCGGCCACACCGTGCACCTGGCCCTGGCTTTCAATCCCTCGCATCTGGAAATCGTCGACCCGGTCGTGGCCGGTTCGGTGCGCGCGCGTCAGACCCGCCGCGGCGACAGCGAGCGCGGCCAGGTCATGCCGGTGCTGATCCACGGCGACGCCGCCTTCGCCGGCCAGGGCGTGGTGATGGAACTGTTCAACATGTCGCAGGCGCGCGGCTTCGCCGTCGGCGGCACCGTCCACATCGTGGTCAACAACCAAGTCGGTTTCACTACGTCCAATCCGCAGGACGCGCGCAGTACCTACTACTGCACCGACGTGGCCAAGATGGTCAACGCGCCGGTGTTCCATGTGAACGGCGACGATCCGGAAGCCGTGCTGTTCGTCGCGCGCCTGGCCTTCGACTACCGCCAGAAGTTCAAGCGCGACGTGGTTATCGACCTGGTCTGCTACCGCCGCCACGGTCATAACGAGGCCGACGAGCCGGCGGCGACCCAGCCGGTGATGTACCAGATCATCCGCGCCCGCCAGACCACGCGCGAGCTGTACGCGCAGAAGCTCGCCGCCGCCGGCGTAATCAAGGACGGCGACGCCCAGGCCCTGGTCGACAACTACCGCCGCAAGCTCGAAGCCGGCCTGCCGGTGGCCGAGCTGGATCCGGAGTTCAAGGATCCGTACGCGCTGGACTGGTCCAAGTTCATCGACGGCCGCATCGACACGCCGTACCAGAGCGGCGTGGCCAAGGACAAGCTGGTCGCGCTGAGCCAGAGCATCCTCAACCTGCCGCCGGAACTGGCGCTGCATCCGCGCGTGGCCAAGATCTACGACGACCGCCGCAAGATGGCCGCCGGCGAACAGGCGCTGGACTGGGGCTTCGCGGAGAACCTTGCCTACGCCACCCTGATTGCCGAAGGCTACGACCTGCGCGTGGTCGGCCAGGACGTGGGCCGCGGCACCTTCTTCCACCGCCATGCGGTGCTGCACGACCAGAAGACCGACGGCACCTACCTGCCGCTGGGCCACGTGCGCGCCGGCGCCAATGTCGAGGTGATCGACTCGGTGCTGAGCGAGGAAGCGGTGATGGCCTACGAATACGGCTTCACCACCTCGGAACCCAACACGCTGGTGATCTGGGAAGGCCAGTTCGGCGACTTCGCCAACGGCGCCCAGGTCGTGATCGACCAGTTCATCAGCTCCGGCGAAGCCAAGTGGGGCCGCCTGTCCAGCCTGGCGCTGTTCCTGCCGCACGGCTACGAGGGCCAGGGTCCGGAGCACTCCTCCGCCCGCCTCGAACGCTTCCTGCAATTGTGTGCTTTGCACAATATGCAGGTTTGTGTACCGACCACGCCGGCGCAGGCTTTCCACATGATCCGCCGCCAGATGGTGCGCGATTGCCGCAAGCCGCTGGTGGTGATGACGCCCAAGTCGCTGCTGCGCCACAAGCTCGCGGTGTCCTCGCTGGAGGACCTGGCCAACGGCTCGTTCCAGCTGGTCATCGGCGACAGCACGGCCAAGCCGGGGCAGAAGGTGCGCCGCATCGTGCTGTGCTCGGGCAAGGTCTACTTCGACCTGGTCGACGAGTGCGAGAAGCGCGGCATCAGCGATGTCGCCATCATCCGCGTCGAGCAGCTGTATCCGTTCCCGCGCGCCGAGGTGAAGGCCGAGCTGGCCCGCTACCCCGCTGCCAAGGAAGTCGTCTGGTGCCAGGAAGAGCCGATGAACCAGGGCGCCTGGTACCAGATCCAGCACCACCTGCGCGCCTGCCTGGGCGCAGAGCACAGCCTCAGCTATGCCGGCCGCGCGCGTTCGCCGGCGCCGGCCTGCGGCCATCACAACACCCACGTCGCCGAACAGGCGGCCCTGGTCGAGCAGGCGCTGGTCGCGCCGATCGGCACTGATCACGCCTCGGAGTAAGAAGTATGACCATCGAAGTCAAAGTCCCGGTTCTGCCCGAATCCGTTTCCGACGCCACCATCGCGACCTGGCACAAGAAGGCCGGCGACGCGGTCAAGCGCGACGAGAACCTGGTCGATCTGGAAACCGACAAGGTCGTGCTCGAAGTGCCGGCCCCGGCCGACGGCGTGCTCAAGGAAATCCGCCGCCAGACCGGCGAGACGGTCAACAGCCAGGAAATCATTGCGGTGATCGAGGAAGGCGCCGCCGCGGCCGCGCCGGCTCCAGCCGCCGCCCCGGCCGCTGAAGCGCCCAAGGCTGCTGCGCCGGCCACCGCCGCGCCCGCCGCCGGCAAGGTCGAGGACCTGTCCCCGGCCGGCCGCCGCGTCGCCAGCGAGAACGCCATCGACCCGGCCGCCGTCGCCGGCACCGGCCGCGACAGCCGCGTGACCAAGGAAGACCTGGTCAATTTCATGCGCTCCGGCGGCCAGGCCGCGCCGGCCGCTGCTCCGGCTGCCGCCGCTCCCGCCGCGCCGGCGGCCAAGCCGACGCCGGGCTCGCGTCCGGAAGAGCGCGTGCCGATGACGCGCATGCGCGCCAAGATCGCCGAACGCCTGATGCAGTCCAAGAACTCCATCGCCATGCTGACCTCGTTCAACGAGATCAACCTGGGCAAGGTCATGGCCATGCGCAAGGAACTGGTGGAACAGTTCGAGAAGACGCACGGCATCAAGCTCGGCTTCATGAGCTTCTTCGTCAAGGCCGCCTGCGAGGCGCTCAAGCGCCATCCCATCGTCAATGCCTCGGTCGACGGCAACGACGTGATCTACCACGGCTACCAGGACATCTCCGTGGCCGTGTCCACCGACAAGGGCCTGGTCACGCCGGTACTGCGCGATGCGCAGAACATGAGCTTCGCCGACGTCGAGAAGCAGATCGCCGGCTACGCCAAGAAGGCGCGCGAAGGCGGCCTGACCCTGGACGACCTGGCCGGCGGCACCTTCACCATCACCAACGGCGGCACCTTCGGTTCGCTGTTCTCCACGCCCATCGTCAACCCGCCGCAAAGCGCCATCCTGGGCATGCACGCGATCAAGGACCGCGCCATCGTCGAGAACGGCCAGGTCGTGGCCGCGCCGATGATGTACGTGGCCCTGTCCTACGATCACCGCATCATCGACGGCAAGGACGCGGTGCTGTTCCTGGTCGACATCAAGAACCAGCTGGAAAACCCGCACAAGATGCTGCTGGGCCTGTGATGAAAGCGGCCCGCCTGCTGTCTGCAGCCGTGCTGACCGTCGTCTCGGGCGCCGCCTTCGCGGCGCCCGGTGCGGCCGACCGCGCGCGCATGGTGGAGATCCTGGCCCAGTTCAACGCCATCTCCGACATCGACATCGGCAACTGCGATCACGAGCACGCCGAATTCAGCAAGGCCTACCGCGCGCTGACCGACTCGCCGAGTTCGGTCGCCATGGGCCGGGTGCTGGATCATTTCCAGCTGCAGCCGGAAGCGCCCGCCAAGGTCGACCACAATCCGACCGCCGAGCGCTGCCTGGCCGCGCTGGAAAAGGCCAAGGCCTTGTTTGCGACCCACGGCGACTACATCCAGAAACTTGCCGAGACCCTGCCGCCGCCTGCGCCGGCCGAGTGAAACCACTAGGAAACCCTGATGAGCGAACAATTTGACGTCGTAGTGATCGGCGCCGGCCCGGCCGGCTACGTGGCCGCGATCCGCGCCGCGCAGCTGGGCCTGAAGACCGCCTGCGTCGACGCCTTCATCGGCAAGGACGGCAAGCCGGCCCTGGGCGGCACCTGCCTCAACGTCGGCTGCATTCCGTCCAAGGCGCTGCTGGATTCCTCCAAGCAGTTCCACAACCTGACCCACAACTTCGCCGTGCACGGCATCAGCGCGGCCAATCCCAGCATCGACGTGGGCGCGATGGTCGGGCGCAAGGACAAGATCGTCAAACAGTTCACCGGCGGCATCACCATGCTGTTCAAGGCGAACAAGGTCACCCCGTTCGCCGGCTTCGGCACGCTCAAGCCGGGCCGCGTGGTGTCGGTCAAGGGCCATGACGGCAGCATCACCGAACTTACCGCCGCCAACATCATCATCGCCGCGGGCTCGGTGCCGATCGAACTGCCGTTCGCCAAGTTCGACAACAAGCACATCGTCGACAACGCCGGCGCGCTCGACTTCGCCGCCACGCCCAAGCGCCTGGGCGTGATCGGCGCCGGCGTGATCGGCCTGGAACTGGGCAGCGTGTGGAAGCGCCTGGGCGCCGAGGTCACCATCCTCGAAGCCCTGCCCGACTTCCTCGCCGCCGCCGACCAGGACATCGCCAAGGCCGCCGCGCGCGAATTCAAGAAGCAGGGCCTGGATATCCGCCTCGGCGCCAAGCTGTCCAAGGCCGAAGTCAAGGGCGACGAAGTGCACCTCACCTACAGCGACGCCAAGGGCGAGCAGAGCCTGGTCGTGGACAAGCTGCTGGTGGCCGTCGGCCGCCGCGCGGCGACCGCGGGCCTGCTGGCCGAAGGCAGCGGCGTGCAGTTGGACGAGCGCGGCCGCGTAGTGGTGGACGAACACTGCCACACCGGCGTCGACGGCGTCTGGGCGGTCGGCGACTGCGTGCGCGGCCCCATGCTGGCGCACAAGGGTTCCGAGGAAGGCATTGCGGTGGCCGAGCTCATCGCCGGCCGCGCCGGCCATGTGAATCTCGACACCGTGCCCTGGGTCATCTACACCGAGCCCGAAGTGGCCTGGGTCGGCAAGACCGAAGAACAGCTCAAGGCCGAGGGCGTGCCCTACCGCACCGGTTCCTTCCCATTCGCCGCCATCGGCCGCGCCGTCGCCATGAACGAGACCGCGGGCATGGTCAAGGTCATCGCCCATGCCGACACCGACCGCCTGCTCGGCGTGCACATGGTCGGCGCCTGCGTCTCGGAAATGATCCACGAGGCCGTGGTCGCGATGGAGTTCAAGGGCTCGGCCGAGGACCTGGCGCGCATCTGCCATGCTCATCCGACCCTGTCCGAGGCCGTGCACGAAGCCGCTCTCGCGGTGGACAAGCGCGCCATCCACAAGGCCAACTGAACCCGCGCGGATCGGGACCATGGCCAAGCAGGAAGCCAGCCCGATCCGCAACGTGTCGGACACCGCGCTCTGGGTCGCCATCTATCGCGCCCAGGAGAGCGAACGGCCCGACGCCCTGTTCCACGATCCCTACGCGCGCCGCCTCGGCGGCGCGCGCGGCCAGGCCATCGTCGAGAGCATGCCGCATGGGCGCGACCTGGCCTGGTCGCTGGTCGTGCGCGTGACAGTGATGGACGAAGTCATCCTGCGCTGCGTGCGCAACGGCGTTCGCGGCGTGCTCAACCTCGCCGCCGGCCTGGACGCCCGCCCCTACCGCCTGGAATTGCCGCCGGACCTGCTCTGGCTGCACGTCGACATGCCCGATATGGTCGACTACTTCCGCGGCCACATGGCGCAGGAAACGCCGCGCTGCCGGCTTGAATTCATTCCCGCCGACCTGCGCGACGCGCAGCGCCGCCGCGAGGTGTTCGCCCGGGCCGCGCAGCACGGGCCACTGCTGGTGATCACCGAAGGGCTGCTGATCTATCTCGAAACCGAAGACGTCGCCGCCCTCGCCCGCGACCTGCACGATGTCGCCGGCGCGCGCTGGTGGCTCAGCGACCTCGCCTCGCCCGCCCTGCTGCGCTTCCTCGCCGGCAACTGGGGCCGCGCCGTGCAGCAGGGCAATGCGCCGTTCCGCTTCGGTCCGCGCGAGGGCACGGCCTTCTTCGCGCCGCACGGCTGGCGCGAAGCCGAATTCCATTCCACCTGGGACGAGGCCTGGCGCCTCAAGCGCACGCCGCGCCTGGCCTGGCTGTGGCGCATTCTGGGTTGGCTGCAGCCGCGCAAACGCGAGGCCGGCCGGCGCATGTCCAGCATCGTGCTGATGCAATCCGATACCACCGAAACCGAAACCCGCGGAGCCCGCGCATGAGCAGCACCGAATCCTTCCGCGCCCTGCGCATCCACAACGATGCCCAGGGCTACCGCGCCACGCTGGAAACCCTGGCCCTGGACGACCTCTCGCCCGGCGAAGTGGTCATCAAGACCGCCTATTCCAGCGTCAACTACAAGGACGCCCTGGCCGGCACCGGCAAAGGCAAGATCCTGCGCCAGTATCCGATGAATGGCGGCATCGACGTAGCCGGCTACGTGGTCGCCTCCACCGACCACCGCTTCCGCGAAGGCGACGCGGTGCTGTGCACCGGTTCGGGCCTGAGCGAGACCCGCGACGGCGGCTATGGCGAATACGCCCGGCTGCAGGCGCAGTGGACGATTCCGCTCCCCGCCGGCCTGACCCTGCGCGAAAGCATGATCCTGGGCACCGCCGGCTTCACCGCGGCGCTGTCGCTGTACCGCATGGAGCAGAACGGGCAGAACCCGGAAATGGGGCCGGTCGTGGTTACCGGTGCCACCGGCGGCGTGGGTTCGCTGGCCATCGACATCCTGACCCGGGCCGGCTACGAAGCTCACGCCATCACCGGCAAGATCGACCAGTTCGACTGGCTGATCGGCCTGGGCGCGCGCCAGTGCATCGCACGCAAGGAGCTGTACTGGGGCCAGCGCCCGCTGGAAACCAGCCGCTGGGCCGGCGCCATCGACAATGTCGGCAGCGAAATGCTGGCGGGCCTGACGCGCGTGATCCACCCCTACGGCAATATCGCCAGCTGCGGCCTGGCCGCGGGCCACGACCTGGCCACCACGGTCATGCCCTTTATCATCCGCGGCGTGAGCCTGCTCGGCATCGCCTCGGCCGGCACCGCGCGCGATATCCGCGAACAAGTGTGGGAACGCCTGGCCGGTGCCTGGAAACCGGCTCACCTGGACACGATCTGCACGCGCGAAGTGGGCCTGGACCAGCTCGCCGGGGTGTTCGACACCATGCTGGCCGGTGGCTCACACGGCCGAACTCTGGTACACATCGGCTGACGCCGCCAGCCCGGCGCAGACCATACACACAGAGCGGTGCGGCTGTTGCGCAGGCGCAGCCCGCCGGTAGAATGTCCCGGCCGCACGACGGCCTACAGGGGTGACAGAGCAACCATGGCGCGAATTCTGATCGTTGACGATTCCCAGTCCCAGCTGCTGGGCCTCAAGCGCATCGTCGAGAAAATGGGCCACGAGATCATTACGGCCGAAGACGGCGCCGCCGGCGTGGAAGTCGCCAAGCGCGAGATTCCCGACCTGATCCTCATGGACGTGGTGATGCCCAACTTGAACGGCTTCCAGGCTACGCGCACGATCTCGCGCGAAGCCAAGACCAGCCACATCCCCATTGTCCTGGTCACCACCAAGGACCAGGAAACCGACAAGGTCTGGGGCATGCGCCAGGGCGCCAAGGCCTACGTGACCAAGCCGATCAACGAACCCGAGCTGGTCAAGGTCATCAACGAACTGCTGCCCAAGTAAGGCGGCGCCGCCAACCGGAAAAACAGAAAAGGGAGCCGCGAGGCTCCCTTTTCGTTTGCGCCGCTGCGCATCGGCACGCTTTATTCCGCACCGCAACGGCCGTTTCCCGCCGGGCGGCCACGCTCAGCCGTCGAAAGCCTCCCGCAGACGCTCGTACGCTTCGCGCTGGGCATCGCTGTGCGCCGCCGGCGCACGCACTTCCAGCACCACGTACTGGTCGCCGGTCTCCGGGCCGGGCATGCCGCGGCCCTTCAGACGCATTTTGCGGCCGCTGTCGGAACCTGCCGGGATCTTCAGATCCACTTCGCCAGCCAGCGTGGGCACCTTCACCGTCGCGCCCAGCGCCGCATCCCAGGGGGCGATGGCGAGCTTGACCGTCACATCGCGCCCGTCCAGCTGGAAGCGCGGATGCGGCCGCAGCTGGATCTCCAGCAGCACGTCGCCGGCCGGCGCGCCGTTGCGGCCGGGATGGCCCTTGCCGCGCAGGCGTATGGTCTGACCCGGCAGGATGCCGGCGGGAATGGTCACGTCCAGGCGCTCGCCGTTGAGTTCCAGGCGCTGGGTGCCGCCGACGAAGGCGGTTTCCAGGTCGATGGCGGCGTGCGCGCGCAGGTCCTGGCCGCGGCGCGGACCGGCCTGGGCGCGGCCGCCGCTGCGGCCGAACAGGGATTCAAAGAAGTCGCTGAAGCCTTCTCCGCCGCCGTTGCCGCCGCCGAAGCCGCCGCCGCCGAAGCCGCCGAAATCCGGTGCCGGCTGGAACTCGTCGCCGGGCTTGTAGCCGCGCGCGCGCAGCGCATCGTATTCGCGCCGCTTGTCCGGATCGCGCAGCGCCTCATAGGCCTCGTTGACGGCCTTGAACTTGTCTTCCGCGCCGGCTTCCTTGCTGACGTCCGGGTGGTATTTGCGCGCCAGCTTGCGGAACGCGCTCTTGATCTCGCTTTCGCTGGCGTCGGGCTTTACGCCCAGGGTGTCGTAGTAATCCTTGAACTGCATGCGTATCCACCTAGGAGAACCGGGTGCCGTGACGGCCGGCCGTGCGCAACAGTAATTGCACGGCCGCCAAACGAACAGACCCGCGGCGGAGCGATCCGCCACGGGTCTGGGGGTTCAAGCGCGGATCAGTGTCAGTGCGTGGCGATGGCGATGCGGCGCGGCGAACTCTCTGGGCGCTTGGGAATGGAAATCTCCAGCACGCCGTGCTTGCCGGTGGCGGTGATGCCGTCCGCATCGGCGCTGTCGGGCAGCGCGAAGCGGCGGTGGAACACGCCCTGGAAGCGCTCGACGCGGCTGAGCTTGCCCTGCGTCTCGCTGGTTTCGCTCTTGCGCTCGCCCTTGATGGACAGCACGCCCTTGTCCATGTGGACTTCGATTTCACCGGGGTCGACGCCGGGAATATCGGCCAGGATGACGAACCGCTTGTCCTCCTCGCGGATGTCCACGCGCGGCGCCCACTGGCTGGTCACGACGTTGGACTGGTCGGATTCGGCGCCGCTGAAAAAGCGCTCGAAAGCATTCTTGATCTCGTCCTGCAGACCGCTGCGGACAGCCCAGGGATAGTGACGTGAGATGCTCATGCGAACTCCTGCAAATGTTGGCGGCGCGGCAATCGCGCCATGGTCCGGTAGATAGGATCCGGGGACAGGCTTTCAAGAGGGTCTGCGCAAAAGCTGGCGGGGCCGCCGCGGCAGGCTATGATGCGGCGCCTGCATTCCCCACGTACCGAGGCTGTACATGACCATCGAAGTCGGCGCCCGCATTCCCTCCGTAACCATCAACGTGCTCGACGACGGCATCCAGGCCGTCAGCACCGATGAAATCTTCAGCGGCCGAAAGGTCGTGCTGTTCTCCGTGCCCGGCGCGTTCACGCCGACCTGCTCGGCCAAGCACCTGCCCGGCTATGTGGAAAAATTCGCACAGTTCCGCGAGCGCGGCGTCGAGGTCGCCTGCATGGCGGTCAACGACGGTCATGTGATGAAGGCCTGGGCCAAGGACCAGAACGTGCCCGCCGGCCTCATCATGCTGGCCGACGGCAATGCCAACTTCGCCCGCGCCCTGGGCCTGGAAATGGACGCGACCGCCTACGGCATGGGCGTGCGCTCGCGCCGCTTCGCGCTGTATGCCGAGGACGGCGTGGTGCGCACGCTGAATGTGGAAGCGCCGGGCGAATTCAAGGTGTCCAGCGCCGAGAACATGCTTGGCAGCCTGGGCTGAGCGGGCCGGCGACCGGATCTTCCGCAACGGTTTGCGGTAAGAAAAAACCCCGCAGTTTCCACTGCGGGGTTCTGTTCATCGCACGGCGGAGACGGGCGGAATCATTCGCCCGGCGTCGGTTCCTCCGCCGCGGTGCCGGCGTCACCGGCAGCCGCATCGTCCGCAACGGCGTCGGCGGCGGGCGTGGCGGACTCGGCATCCGCATCGCCCTCGGCGTTGTCGTCCTCGCCGCCGAGCAGGGCCAGGCCGACCACGCTGGCCAGCGCCTCGTTCTCGGGCAGGCGGATCAGGGTCACCCCCTGGGTATTGCGACCGACACGGGCGATTTCCGCCGCGCGGGTGCGCACCAGGGTGCCCTGGTTGGACACCAGCATCAGCTCGTGCGCATCGTCCAGCTGCACCGCCGCGACCAGGGCACCGTTGCGGCCGGAGCACTGAATCGCGATCACGCCCTGGGTGCCGCGGCCCTTGCGCGGGTATTCCTCCAGCGGCGTGCGCTTGCCGAAGCCGCGCTCGGTGGCGGTGAGGATGTCGCCCTCGCCTTCCACCGCGATCAGCGACACCACCTCGGCGCCGTCGGTCAGCTTCATGCCGCGCACGCCGTGGGCGACGCGGCCCATCGGACGCACTTCATCCTCGGCAAAGCGCACGGCCTTGCCGTTGGAGGCAAACATCAGCACGTCGCGGCTGCCATCGGTCAGCGCCACACCGACCAGGCCGTCGCCCTCGTCCAGGTCGATGGCGCGGATGCCGTTGGCGCGCGGCCGCGAGTAGTCGGCCAGCGAGGTCTTCTTCACCGTGCCCTGGCGGGTAGCGAAGAACACGTAGCGGTCCTCGGGGAATTCGCGCACCGACTGTACCGCCTGGATCTTCTCGTCCGGCTCCAGCGGCAGCAGGTTGACGATGGGTTTGCCGCGCGAGTTCGGGCCGGCATCGGGAATCTGGTAGACCTTCTGCCAGAACACGCGGCCGGCGCTGGTGAAGGTGAGCAGGGTGTCGTGGGTGTTGACGATCCACACCTGCGCGACGAAGTCCTCCTCCTTCACCGCCGTGGCCGAGCGGCCCTTGCCGCCGCGCTTCTGCGCGCGGTAGGTGCTGATCGGCTGGCGCTTCACGTAGCCGGTGTGCGACAGCGTGACGACCACGTCCTCGGGCTCGATCAGGTCGAGTACGTCCAGGTCTTCCTGGCTGTGCTGGATCACCGTGCGGCGCGCGTCGCCGTAGGCTTCCTTCACTTCGACCAGCTCAGCGCGGATCAGCGCCAGCAGCACGGCCGGGTCGGACAGAATCTCGATCAGGCCGGCAATGGCCTTGAGCAGTTCCTTGTATTCGTCGGTGAGCTTGTCCTGTTCCAGCCCGGTCAGGCGGTTCAGGCGCATTTCCAGGATTTCCTTGGCCTGCACTTCCGACAGCTGGTAGCCCTCGGCATGCAGCCCGGCGTTGACGTCCAGGTCCTCCGGCCGCGAGGCGTCGGCGCCGGCAGCGTCGAGCAGCGCGCGCACCAAGCCCGGCTCCCAGCGCCGCGCCAGCATGCGCTCCTTGGCGACGGCGGGCGATTCGGAAGTCCGGATCAGCTCGATCATCTCGTCGATATTGGCCAGTGCGACGGTCAGGCCTTCGAGGATGTGGGCGCGGGCACGGGCCTTGCGCAGTTCGAAGATGGTGCGGCGGGTGACGACTTCGCGGCGGTGGCGGATGAAGGCTTCGAGGATTTCCTTCAGGCCGAGCAGGCGCGGTTGGCCGTCGACCAGGGCGACCATGTTGATGCCGAAGGTCACCTGCAGCTGGGTCTGCTGGAACAGGTTGTTCAGCAGCACATCGGCCATGGTGTCCTTGCGCACCTCGATGACGATGCGCATGCCGTCCTTGTCGGACTCGTCGCGCAGGCCGTCGGGCGAGATGCCCTCGATCTTCTTTTCCTTGTGCAGCTCGGCGATCTTCTCGATCAGCCGCGCCTTGTTGACCTGGTACGGCAGCTCGGTGACGACGATGGTCTCGCGGCCGTTGGCTTCGGTCTCGATCTCGGCCTTGGCGCGGATCAGGATGCGGCCGCGGCCGGTCTTGTACGCTTCCACAATGCCGGAAGCGCCGTTGATGATGCCGGCGGTGGGGAAATCCGGGCCGGTGACGTGGCGCATCAGCTCGTCCACGCCCAGTTCCGGATCGTCGATCAGGGCGACGGTGGCGTCGATGACTTCGCTGATGTTGTGCGGCGGGATGTTCGTCGCCATGCCCACGGCGATGCCGGCGGAGCCGTTGATGAGCAGGTTGGGGACGCGCGTCGGCAGTACCGTCGGCTCCCATTCCTTCTCGTCGTAGTTGGGCTGGAAATCGACGGTTTCCTTGTCGATGTCGGCGGTCAGCTCGGAAGCCAGGCGGTCCAGGCGGCACTCGGTATAGCGCATGGCCGCGGCCGCGTCGCCGTCGATGGAGCCGAAGTTGCCCTGGCCGTCGATCAGCGGATAGCGCAGCGAGAAGTCCTGCGCCATGCGCACCAGCGTGTCGTAGATCGAGGCATCGCCGTGCGGATGGTATTTACCCATCACATCGCCGACGATGCGCGCGCACTTCACGTACGGGCGGTTCCAGAAGTTGTTGACCTCGTACATGCCGTACAGCACGCGCCGGTGCACCGGCTTGAGGCCGTCGCGCACATCCGGCAGCGCGCGTCCCACGATCACGCTCATGGCGTAGTCGAGGTAGCTCTGCCGCATCTCGTCTTCGATATTGACGCGTATGACTTCTTTGGCTAGTTCCGCCATCGGGATTCCAGGGTTCTGACGCCGGTTTCGTGCAGCGGCGGCGCCCTTCCGGGCCCGCGCCGAAAATAACGCGCAAGCATACCACAGAACCGGCCCGGACCGGCACTGGAAGCCCTTGGTTTGCTACGGTTTTTTGCTCGCGGCGGCGGCGCCCAGCGCGGCCAGCTCCTCGGCCAGCAGCACCGGCACTTCGGCCGCCTCGAACTGGCGCGCGAACAGCGGCACGGCAAAATGCAGCTGTTCGGCCCGGCGTGCGAACACATAGGCCAGCTGCAGGCGCGAGAACGCGCGGCGTATGGCCTCGACCTCGATCGCCGCATGCGGACGCAGCAGTTCCACCATGTCGGCCAGACTGGTGGCTCCCCGGGCCGCGACGCGGTAGACCGCGATGCGGTCCAGGCGCGAGGCCAGATCGTCGTGGCTGAGCCGGCCCCAGCCAGCCAGGGCGTCCAGCACGGCCTGGGAGCGCAGCGCCTGTTCCACGTCGGCGGCCTCGATCACGCCGCCGCCGTCCAGCCCTTCCAGGCATTCCTGGCACAGGATGGCGACCAGGTTGGCGCGGCGGCCGCTCTGCTCGACGATGCGCCCGACCAGGGCCGGATCGGCAAAACGCAGGTTGAGCACGCCCAGCGGCACGGTCGCCAGTTCGCGGCAGGCCTCCTCTTCCAGACCGCCGACGCTGATGACCTCGCCGAAGTTGCGCAGCGGCGACTGATAATCCAGCGCGGCCGCGGCGTACAGGTCCCAGAAGCCGGCCAGCAGGAAATGGCAGTGGCCTTCCTCCGACAGTGCGCGCAGCGCCGACAGCTCGGCATAGTCGCGCGCCGCATCGGCGCGGAAGAACGGATCGGCCTCGTCGATCAGCAGCAGCAGGCGCTTGCCGCCCTGCTGGCGCACCAGCTCGGCGACGATGGTGGAAAGATCGCTGTCCAGCGGCAGACCGCTCTGCGCCGCCAGGCGCGGCAGCAGGCGGTGGTCGCGCAGCACCACATAGATGCAGGCCAGGCGCGGGTGATCGCGCAAGCGCCGCTCTATCGCTTTCATCAGGCTGGTCTTGCCCAGCTGGCGGCCGCCGACCAGCAAGTAGTTCGACGGCTCGCGCTGAACCACCCGGGCCAGCAGCGATTCGCGGCCGAAGAAGCCCGAGGCGCGCGCGACGCCGCCGCGGGTCTGGTAGGGCGAAATGCGGCTGAGGCGCAGCTGGCGCGCGAGCTGGGCCAGCAGCAGGCCCAGCGGCTCGCGCTGCAGCAGCAAGCCGGTCAGCGTTTCCTGATCCAGGCAGACGTAGAGATTGCCGCGGTCGATGCAAAGCCGGCGCAGGGCCGGTTCGGCCGCCGCATCGGCGCCGGCGATCAGCAGCACGTCCAGGCCGGTCTGGGCCTGGCGCAGATGGCGCACCAGTTGCTCGCCGTCGGCCTGGGCCGGCACCAGCCACAAGAGGCAGCGTTCCAGCGATACCGGCATGTCGCCGGAAAATGTCCATTCGTAGACTTTTCCGGGCAGATTCCAGCCGCTGCTGGGACTGCTGCGTGCCGCCACGCGCAGGGCGAGCAGGTCGGCGCGGCGGTCCTCGGGCAGCGCCGCATAGCCCAGGGCCTGCTTCCAGTCCGCCGCGCTGACGCCGGCCGCGGCCAGGGTATCGCGGCGGCGGCGCAGCCAGCCCAGGGCCGCGTCCAGCCGCGGCAGCAGGTGCAGCGGCATGCGCCTGAGACGCGCCGGATCGCGCTGCACCGGCGCCAGCAACGGATGGCGCCAGACCAGCAGCAGCCCCGCCGCCAGCAGAACCAGCACTCCCATGACGATCAGCGAGAGCAACCAGCGGGTCAGGTCGGTGCTGTTGTCGCCGTCGCTGCGGCAGTTCATCGGCAGATAGCGCGACGGCAACGGCGGATCGCCGGGACTGCACTGCCATTGCAGACCGTTCTGGCCGTAGCGGAAGGTCACGCGGCGGCCGCGCACTGCACGCTCCACGCGCGGGTCGTCGCGCACGGTGGCGACCAGCACATAGGGCTGGGCGACACTGAACTCGAACACCTGCCCCTGCAGCGGCACCTGCAGCACATCCAGGCTGGCCGGCCATTCCTCCTTGTCGAGGACGTAGTCGTTTATATGCAGGCGCACCACGTTCACTTCGCTCCAGCCCTGCGCCATCCAGGCGGCAGTCTGCGGCCGGGTCACTACCCAGCCGGCGAGCAGCGGATTCCACTGCGGCGCGATCAGCGCCGTGCCGAAGAACAGGGTGGCGGCAACGATGACGGCCAGGCGCAGCGCATAGCGCAAACGGGGATTCATGCGCCGGCCTGGTCCCAGGCCGCGAGGATGCGCCGGCCGGCCTCGCGCACGGCTTCGCAGCGCCAGTGCAGCTGCGGCCCCTGCGGCGCGGCGCGCGCGGTGATGAGGTTGGCCCAGAACAGGCGCCGCAGCAGGCGGTCGATCAGGTAGGGCTGGGCCCGCCCCAGCGCCGGCTGCTCCAGCCAGGCGGCGATGCGGCCGCGGGCCTGGGCCTCGCCCAGCAGCGGCACGAAGCCTTCCCACAACCGTACGCTGCCCGCCAGGCACTCAGTCAGTTGGTGGTCCTCCAGGACGGTATCGACGGCATGCAGGCTCAGCGCTTCATCGATCAGGGCGGGATGACCGCCGCATTCGCGCTCCAGCCGCGCCAGCAGGCCGGCGTCGACCCGTTCCGGCGGCAGCTTGCGCGCGGCCAGCGCGCGCAGCTCGGCCGCGCCCGGATCGGGCCAGTTTTCCACGCTGGCAATATTCAACAGCGACAGATCTCCACTCTGGTACTTCAGCTCGGCCAGCGCCTCGCCGCCGCACAACATCAGGTGCAGGCGACCGCTGTACATCTCGCTCAGGCCGCGCAGGATGCCGGCCAGGGCCTCGCGCAGCGCGGCATCGCCCTGCTCGAAGCGGCTGACCAGGCAGAACACGCGCTCGCCGGCGGCCAGGCGTCGTTCCAGCGCGGCCTCGAAGGCGAAATCCGAATCCACACCGGCGAAACCGCACTGGGCGCCGATCGCGGCGAAATAGCCGCGCACATCGGCTTCCACACTGTAGGGCGGACGTATGTGCAGCACCGCGCCGGCGCCGTAGACCGGCTGTGCGCTGGCCAGCAGCGCATCGCGGAACGGCGGCTGGCCCCAGTGGGCCTGGCTCAGCAGCAACAGTATGGGATACGGCGCCAGGCGCTGCAGCCGCTCGAACAGCCCGGCGATGTAGTCCGCATAGGGCTGGCCCGGGGCCTGTCCGCCGACCGGGTATTCCGGCTCGAAACCGGCGGCCTGCAGCAGGCGGTCGGTCTCGGCCTCGCTCAGGCGCAGGTAGCGCGCGCAGTCCACCAGCTTGTGGCGATGCTTGCGGCTGGGCTGGGACAGGCCGTGGCGCCAATTGTTGACCGCTTCGCGGCTCATGCCGATCTCGGTCGCCACGCCCGAGGCGCTGGCGCGGATACGGCGCATGTAGGCGGTCAGCAGATCGGCGAAATCCTCGGACATGGCGGCGGGGTCGGACACGGGGGGAGCGCGCACGCTACGCGGCTGGTCGGCAAAGTCAAACAGGCGCGCCGCCGCCGCCGGCCACCCGGTCACGTTCCTTCCCATCGCCCATTCCCCCTGCCCTGCGGCGTTGCAGAAATTCTCGCCGCGTCCCGTATTCACAGGAAGACGGCAGTTGTCCGGCGCGCTCCGCGTTCGCTTGACACGGCGTCAAGTCTTGCCTTGAACCGCGCTACCGCGCTTTTCCCACCCACCACGAGGATCACCGCATGAACGCCCTACGTCCGCGTCATCTGCTCGCCTGCGCCCTGCTCCTGCTGCCGCTGGCCGCCGGTGCCGGCACGCCCACCACGTTCGCCGTCAGCGCCGGCAGTTTTTCCGCCTGGACCATCGACGGCCAGGCCAATCCGCCGCTGACCCTGGAACGCGGCCGCACCTATGTCTTCGACCTCACCGGCGTGTCGGCGGTGCATCCGTTCAACATCAACACCAGCAACACCACCGGCAACGGTGCGCGCTACAACAGCGGCGTGACCAACAACGGCGCCACCGGCAACACCGACATCACCTTCGTGGTGCCGCTGGATGCGCCGGCCAGCCTGCACTACAACTGCGGCAACCACGCCGCCATGAACGGTGCGATCACGGTGGTCGACCCGGTCGTGGATCCCGTCTTCGCCAACGGCTTCGAGCTGGGCGCGGGCCGGCCGGGCAAGTCCTCGCGCTGAGGTGCAAACGAAGAAGGCGGCCGACCGGCCGCCTTCTTCGGGTGCTTTTCCGCTGCGGGACTTCAGCCGAGCACGTCGGCCAGTTCCTTCTCTATCTTTTCCGGCGTATCGGTAGGCGCGTAGCGCTTGACCACATGGCCTTCGCGATCGACCAGGAACTTGGTGAAATTCCACTTCACCGCCTCGGTGCCGAGAAAGCCTGCCTTCTCGCTCTTGAGCCACTTGTACAGCGGATGCGCCTTGTCGCCGTTGACGTCGATCTTGGCGAACAGCGGAAAGCTCACGTCATAGGTGAGCGAGCAGAAATTGCGGATCTCGTCGGCGTCGCCCGGCTCCTGGTGGCCGAACTGGTCGCAGGGAAAGCCCAGCACTACCAGGCCTTCGTCCT
The DNA here is from genome assembly GCF_024437735.1 of Tahibacter harae. GTDB lineage: Bacteria > Pseudomonadota > Gammaproteobacteria > Xanthomonadales > Rhodanobacteraceae > Tahibacter > Tahibacter harae. The sequence goes on from NZ_JANFQO010000002.1 coordinate 406,347, forward strand.
TGTGCTTGCGGTACAGGGCTTCCAGGCCGGTGTACTGCGGCGTGAAGCCGCACTTGGACGCCACGTTGACGATCAGCAGCGCCTTGCCGCGGTAGGCCTTGAGCGGTTGCTCGTCGCCGTCCAGCGTGGTGGCGGAAAAGTCGTACGCAGTAGTCATGCTTCACCTCGTTGAGGACAGACGACGCCTGGCGCAGCAGCGGAGGACGCGCCGGCGCGTTCTCCGCCCGGCCGAATCAGTGGTGATGACCGCCCGGACCGTGCACATGGCCGTGCATCAGTTCTTCCGACGTGGCTTCGCGCACGTCGGTGATCTCGATGGCGAAATGCAGGGCCTGGCCGGCCAGCGGATGGTTGCCGTCGATGGTGACGGTATCGCCGTCCACCGCGGTCACGGTAACCGACATCGGCCCCTGCGGACCGTTGGCGTGGAACTGCATGCCGGGTTCGATGGTATCCACGCCCTGGAAGGCGGCGCGCGGCACTTTCTGGATCAGGCCGGCGTGATGCGGGCCGTAGCCTTCTTCCGGCGCGACCACGACATTGAAGGTGTCGCCGGCGCGCTTGCCCGTCATCTCGCGCTCCAGGCCCGGCACGATGTTGCCGGCGCCGTGGAGGTAGGCCAGCGGCTCGCGCCCGCTGGAGGAATCGATGACTTCGCCCTGCTCATTGGTCAGGGTGTAGTGAAACGCGGCGACACAGCGCTCGGCAATCTGCATGAAATTCTCGGAATGGCGCCCGGAACGGGCAGGAAGCCGGGCCAGCCCGGCGGCGGCGGAAGAATGCAGGCGAAACCCCGGGGTTTCAAGTCAGCCCGCGGCGGGCGCCGGCGCGGCGCCGTCCAGCGTGTCCTCCACCGGGCCGCGCTCAAACGCCGCGTGCATGCGCGCATCGTCGCGCAGGCCTTCCCAGCGCGCGACCACCATGGTCGCCACACCGTTGCCAATCAGGTTGGTGATGGCGCGCGCTTCGGACATGAAGCGGTCCACGCCCAGCACCAGGGCCACGCCTTCCACCGGCACCTTGCCGTTGAGCGCCGCCAGGGTCGCGACCAGGGTGGTGAAGCCCGCGCCGGTCACACCGGCCGCGCCCTTGGAGGTGAGCAGCAGCACGCCGATCAGGACCAGTTCGTCGCGCAGGCTCAGCTGCACGCCCACAGCCTGGGCGATGAAGATGGCCGCCATGGTGAGGTAGATGCAGGTGCCGTCCAGATTGAAGGAATAGCCGGTGGGCAGCACCAGCCCGACCACGGAACGGTCGCAGCCGGCCTGTTCCAGCCGCACCAGCATGCGCGGCAGGGCCGATTCGGACGAGGACGTACCCAATACCAGCATGAGTTCGCGCCGGATGAAGACGAGAAATTTCCACAACGAGAAACCGGACAGCCGCGCCACCACGCCCAGCACCACGAACACGAACAGGAAACAGGTCAGATAGACCGCCAGCAGCAGCCAGCCCAGCGAGACCAGCGCATCCACGCCGAAGCGGCCTATCGAGAAAGCCATCGCGCCGAAAGCACCTATGGGCGCGGCGCGCATGATGATGGCGACGATCTTGAACAGCACATGGGCGATCTCGTCGCACAGGTCCAGCACGCGCCGCCCGGCCGCGCCGCTGCGGGTCAGGGCGATGCCGAACAGCACCGCGACGAACAGTACCTGCAGCAGGTCGGCGCCGACGAAGGCCGAGACCAAGGTGTCCGGAATGATGTTGAGCAGAAAGGCGACGACGCTCTGGTGCTCGGCCGCGTCGACATAGACGCCGACTTTCTTCGCATCCAGCTGCGCCGGATCGACGTTCATGCCGGCGCCGGGCTGGGCCAGATTGGCCACGCACAGGCCTATGACCAGGGCCAGCGTGGTCAACACCTCGAAATACACCAGCGCCTTGACGCCGATGCGGCCGGCGTGGCGCAGCTCGCCCATGCGCGCCATGCCGACGACGATGGTCAGGAAGATCACCGGTCCTATGACCATCTTGACCAGCTTGATGAAGCCATCGCCCAGCGGGCGCATGGCCTCGCCGTACAGCGGCCAGAAATACCCCAGCAGCACGCCGGCCACGACCGCGGCCAGCACCTGGACATACAGATTCTTGTAGGCGTCGCGCCACATGTTTTTCGGCCTCCCCTGGGCAGGCCGAGGCTAGCCGGAAATTCCGGCGGACGGAACGGTGCGCGGGCCTGGCCGCGTCACGCGCGCAATAAAAAACCCCGGATGTTTCCATCCGGGGTCTTTCGGTAAACCGTGATCCGCGAGGATCAGCTCACCCGAGCTTGCTTCAGATCACCTGGACCTGGTCGGCCTGCATGCCCTTCTGGCCCTGCACGGCGATGAAGCTCACGCGCTGACCTTCCTGCAGGGTCTTGAAGCCGGTGCCCTGGATGGCGCGGAAGTGCACGAACAGATCGGCGCCGCTTTCCGGGGTGATGAAACCAAAGCCCTTGGCGTCGTTGAACCACTTGACGGTGCCAGTCTGACGATTCGACATACTCTTAACTCCATGAAACGATTTGGGAAAATCACGATCGCGGTGAATCCGGACCGAGACTGAGGTTGCAGGGAGCAAGCAGGGCGAATCGATGAAGCGGATCCACTCGGGATCAACCGCATCAGGCCACAATTTACCGTGACCCAGGCAAACACAGTGCCGCGAAGATACTCGTATTTCACATTCCTGCCAATAGGTTCAGGAACACTTTTGATGCCTGGCCGCGAAACGCGGCCGGCGCGCCGACCAGCGTAGCGCTGAGGCCGCCTGGCGGCCGCGGCCGCGTTCGCTCCTAACGCCGGCCTACGTTCTTCTTGTGCAGAATGAACCGGCCTGCCTACGGAGATCCACCATGACGTCCGCGGAAACGGTCTGGTCCGCCCCGCAGCGCGCGCTGTGGCAGCGGCTGGAGCAGCACGACTTCGGCACCTGCGGCCACCGCCTGGACTTCACCGCCCGCCTGGCGCGGGAGCACGGCTGGAGCGAAGCCTACGCCGCCGGCGCGGTGCGCGAATACCAGCGCTTCTGTTTCCTGGCCATGGCCAGCGGCCACGCGGTCACGCCCAGCGACGCGGTGGACGAGGTCTGGCATCTGCACCTGACCTACAGCCGCGACTACTGGACCCGCTACTGCCCCGACGTGCTGGGCGGCAACCTGCACCACGAACCCAGCCGAGGCGGCCGCGAACAGGCCGGCCTGCACTATGCGCAATACGCCCAGACCCTGGCCAGCTACCAGCATTGGTTCGGCCCGCCCCCGCTGGACTACTGGCCCGACGCACAAACCCAGAACGCCAGCCCCGCCCGCTACCGCCGCATCGATCTCAACCGCCACTGGCTGCTGCGCCGCCCGCGCCTGCCCCGCCCGCGCTGGAGCCAGCTGGGCCTGGCCGGCCTGCTGCTGGGTGCCGCGCCGCTGCTGCAGGCGTTGCCGCTGAACCCGCTGGACATGAGCGGCCCGGCCTTCCTGGGCCTGTTTATCGCCCTGCTCGTCCTTTGCTTCGCGGTCCAGGCCGTGCTGCGGCGCCGGCTGCGCGATACCGGCCCGGCCCGGCCGGGTGCGCAGCCGGATGAATGGTCCATCGCTTACCTCGCCGGTGGCACCCGGCGCGTGGTCGAGGCTGGCATCGCCCGGCTGCTGGCGGAAGACCGGGCGCAGTGGAATCGCAAGACGCGCCGGCTGGAATTCCCGCGCGGCCGCAGCGGGCTGGAATTCCCGCTGGACCTGATCGCCAGCCAGGCCGGCCGCGACATTGATGAAATGACCAAGCGGCTGGATCCGCAGCTGAACGAATTGCGCCGCAGCCTGCGCGACCGCGGCCTGCTGCTGCCGCCGCAGCGGCGCCGCCAGGCCGGCCTGCTCGCGGCCCTGCCCTTCGGCCTGCTGACCCTGTTCGGCATCGCCAAGGTCTGGATCGGCATTCTGCGCGATCGTCCGGTAGCGTTCCTGGTGATGCTGCTGCTGATCGGCGTCATCGCCGGCCTGATCGTGCTGTTCCGCATGCCCGAGCGCAGCCGCGCCGGCGATGCGCTGCTGCAGCAGCTGAACCTGAAATACGCCCACGCCCGGCGCGCGCCGCGCAACAGCGATGTGGGCCTGGCGGTGGCCCTGGCCGGCACGGCCGTGCTGGCGGGCACGGCCTACGCGGATTTCCATAACTACCGCGAGCGGAACTCCGGCGACAGCGGAGGCGGCGGCAGCAGTTGCAGCAGCAGCAGCGACGGCGGCAGCAGTTGCAGCAGCGGTTGCGGCGGCTGTGGCGGCGGCGACTGACGCCCGCGCCGGCTCAGGCCGGCTGGCGCTGCTGGGCCAGGTAGGCCTGCACCACGCGCACGTTGACGCCGACCTGGGCCACTGCACCCAGCAGTTCGTCCGGCGTGACGCCCCAGCGGGTGGACCAGTAGTTCACTTCCCAGTTCGCGACGATATTGATGCGGTCGCTGCTGTTGGACGGATCGGTGGTATGGGCATCGAGCATGGGCCTGCTCCCAAGTCGTGACGGCTGGCGCCTCGGACACTGCCCCCTGTGCACGGCAGCCTAGCCGCGGCCCGGAAAAGATTGCGTTAAGGCGGCGGAACGCGGTCACACAATCGCAATCCACGAATAAATAAACAAAGATCAATTTACAGGTTTTATCATTCCGTCATCCGCACCGTGCCTGTCCGGGCTTGCGCCGGCCCCGTCCCACGGCGCCCCGTCCGCCTGCCCGATGTGCGGCTGCGAGATCGCCCCTGTCCGCCGTCCACGCCGCCGTTGCATTCCTTTGCAGGAAAGCCCGCGCGCGCGCCTGCCGGCGTCCCGCCTCCGTAGTACCATGCCGCGGCCTGCCACCGGAGCCGCCCTGTGCCCGCTGTCCGCCCGGCCCCCACCTGCGTCAACGCGATACCTGCACCGCCGCCTACGCTCGGCACGCTGCTGGGCCGCTGGCTGCAGGCCCAGCTGGACATCATCGAACAGCAGTTGCGCCGGCGCACGCACCGGCACGGTGCCATCCATGAAACACGCAAGGCCGCCCGCCGCTTCCGCGCCGGGCTGGAACTGTGCGCCGCCTTGAACGACGACGCCGTCGCCGCGGCCGGCCGGCGCGTACGCCGCATCGGCAGGAAACTCTCCCCGCTGCGCGACGCCCATGTCGCCGCCGAAACCGCAGCAGCGCAGCGCAAGGGCCCGCTGGCTGCGCGCTGGCGCGAACTGCAGCAGGCACTGCGGCGGCGCCGCGACACCCTGCTGCACCAGGCCTTGCAGGCCGATCCCGCCTTCCGCCGCCTGCGCCGCCAGGCACAACGCGTCCGCACCGAACTGGACGCACTGGATTTCGCGCCACTGGAACCGAAACAGCTGCTGCAGGCCCTGCGCGACAGCGCCGCCCGCCTGCAACGCGCGCAGCGCGCTGCGCAGGCCGCCTCCGCCACCGTCGAACAGCGCCATCGCTGGCGCCGCCGCCTGCGCCGGCTGCGTCAGCAGCTGGACTGCCTGCAGCAGATCACCGCGGACGAACAAGCGCCCGCCGCCGCTCGCCAGGATGCCACTCTGATACTGACCCAGGCCGCCGAATTCCTGCCCGCCGCCGAACGCCTGAACGCGCTCACCGACGAGCTGGGCGGCCAGCAGGACAGCGCCAACCTGCGCCGCCTGCTGCGCCGCGAACCCGCCCTGCCGCATGGCGACGAACTGTGCCGCAGCCTGCCGCGCAAGCATCCCCTGCCGCAAGCCGTGCTACCGCACACCGCCGGCCGCAGGCCCAAATCACCGCCCCGCGCCCCGGCGTTACCTTCTGGCTGACGGCAGCGCCACGCAGCACACCGTGGACCCGGGATGCGCGCGACCATGATCGAAATCTCGCCGCCGCTGCTCGCGGCGATCGCCCTGACCTTCTTCCTCGCCGGCGCGGTCAAGGGCGTGAGCGGCATGGGAGCGCATCAGTCCGCCGTATTCCGACGCGGGTTCCTGGTCTGTCTGTTTCTGCCGGGGACGGGACTGGCGCTGCGCTAACGGTGCAATACAGACATCGCGCGGGACGGCGCGGCGCAGACAACCCCGGACTGCTAGCTCGACAAAATAGCCCGTACCGCCCGGATGAACCCCTGCGGAGGGTCGGACTGTTGTGAAAGGCCCTCGGCCAGCCTGCGCATTCTCCGTGCGTCGAGTTCGACCAGCGCGAGCGCGGCCACGTGCTCGGCGATCGGATCGAATTCAAAACGCCACATGACATCGCCCTCGACGTTGTACATACGCAGAATGCCGTCCTCCTTCAGCCGCTGCAGCAGCGCCGCGGCGAGTCTGGCATCATCGCCCAGCGCCCTGCTCAAGGCGGCAATACCTGCATCGTGCTTGACTGCCTTGGGCAGATAGTCCTCGGCGAGTTCACGTACCGCCAGCGCCTTGCAGGCCTTGAACAACAGCGCCTCGCTGTCGAGCTGCGAGTCTCCGGAAGGCTTGCGCCGATGCAGTTCGGCGAGATAGTCGAAATAGACCTGTACCTCCGAAGCGGTGATAGCGGGCGCTCCGGCATTTGCCGCGACAGCGGTGATCGCCTTGGCCAGATAGTTCTCGACGAACAACCGTACAAGCAGCGGCGAAACCGCTCCGGCACCAGGAAACATGCCGGAGAACGCTGTGAGCATGCCCCCCTGGATGTTCAGCACCTCGCCCGCTGGACGCGCAACGCCGCCGCTGCGCAGCAGAGAGGCAACGGTATCGATGAGCAATACAGTTGCCTCATGCGTACCCAGGTCACTGGTGCGACAGTAGGTGTAGTCGCGATTCGCGAAAGCCTCTTCCCTGCGCGTCGTCAGTACGACGAAGTTCCCCTGCTTGGCGAATTCCTGCCAGGCTTTCTGAAAATCGGCCGGCGCCTCGCTTACACCGTCGACGATGAACAGCAGGAAACGGTCTCTTGCCAGATGGCCGATGATCGCGGCTGGAAGCAAGGGCTGGCCGGCGATTTCCCGCACGCGCTCGTACATGCGTTCCGGCATTGCGGAGTCGGCGGAGAACCATAGCGGCAGCGACGGATTTCCCAGAGCACTTTCGTCCGCTACGAGCCGCGCGATGCGGCCGGCCAGCGTCGACTTGCCGGTTCCACCATTGCCGGAGATCACCATCGCCGCGAACGGGCGTCCCTTCACATGCCGCAGCGCATCGACCGTCACGCCCGCGGCGGACACCGGTGCCCCGGCGCCGTGACGCATGCCCAACGGCAACGGCACGTATTCGTATTGCTGCGGCCCATCGAGTTCCAGACGAGCCAGGAACTTGTGCCGGTGCGCACGCAACCAGGCCGCCAAGACCCGGCGGCGACTGAACGGCAACGCAAATAACAGGGGAAACAGAGACTTTATCACCGACTGAAGGAAGGGAACTCCCACCATTTCGGCCACTTTCTCCGCACTGCAAGCCAGCGAGATGACCCAGAACGGCCGCAGCCAGAACACCATGCCCAGCACCAGCAACAGCAGCGCGAGCGATGCGGCAGCGGCGATGCTGCGCCAGTCTGGCTTGTAGACCAATGCAAAGGCCTGGTCGCTGGAGGGATAGCGGACTCTGAAACCCGGCCCGCTCAGCGTGACAACGAGATAGATAGTCGAGTTTTCCACCGCGCTGAGCGTGGCAGCCGGGTCCAGCACAACGCGAACCGTATTCACGGCGGAACGGGAGATGGCATCGGAGTTGATCGGCCGCGGCGCGATCTTCGCTCGTCGCGCATAGTCGGCGCTGCTCCAACCGGCCACTTCGACGCAATTGCCTGTACAGAGACCGGACGGATCATCCAGTTCGAAATCGATGACGAGGTCGTTTCCGATCTGCCGCTGCGACTTGATGCCTGTCACCGCGGGCACGACGGCAGCCGATTCGGTGACAAGTCCGACCTGATTTCCAGGGACTACCGTGGCATCCCGCAAGGTCAGCAACCTGTTCGAGCCCGGCGCCGTCGCTTCCATCCTGGCCCAATTCAGGCCGCCGTCCTTGGCATCGTACAAGAAGCCCTGGTCGTCCAGCGCAAGCGCCTCACCGGCGGGGCCGCGCAGTGCGACATCAATAAAGCTGGTGAGATCCGGCGTTGCGAATGTGTTCCACACTTTTGCATCGGAGCCGTCGCTCAACAGATAACCGCCAGCCCCGGCCGCAAAGTAGCGCTGTCTCCTGTAATCGTAGGAAACCCGGTTGAGCGCAAATGTCGGCTCGGCTGCAACCATCCAGCTGGCGCCGCCGTCATCGGAAAGGACGACGATTCCCGACAACTGCTCGACAAGGATGTTGCCTGTGCTTGCCTCCCAACGCAGGCCGTTCGTATAGAGCGTCGATCGGCCCTTGCCAATCCGCATCAACGTTTCGCCGTAGCCGTTGGCCCTCCCCACCGCGACCACCGAATTTTCTCCGCAAGCGATGGAACGAAGGCCAAGGGCATAGCGCGTCGGATGCCTGCTCCAGGTTGCGCCGTCGTCGGCCGACCGCCAAAGCTCACTGGAATCGTCGACAGCAAGCGCAACCGCGGAACGCGGCACGAAGCAGACATCGACAAATCTTCCGCCGTCGCCCTCTCTCACCAGAGTCCATGAGGAATAGCTGCCGCCGGCAGTGCGAAACACGCGCCCGCTCGCCATGATCGCGAGCACACCGCCACCTCGATTGGCCACCAGCCGGATCACGTCGGGATCCGGCAGTGCCTTTTCCAGAGCCCACGTCATACCGCCGTCGTCGGAGAGATAGATCCCTCCTTCGTCGTCCGCCAGCAGGAATCGCTTGACGGCTGCGCTGTAAGTCGCCGCGACGAAGGGCCTCCCGCCTATCCACCTCCGCAGCCATCTTCTGCCGCCATCGCTGGTACTTGCGATCTGGCCATTCCGCGTGCCGATCACGGCGCGTTCCCCGGCATCGTCCGCTGCAAGTGCATTTGCAGCGATCTGCACTCCGGCAATTTCGCTCAGCTCGAGAAGCGCCGGCCGGAAAGGCGCCGCGCCGTTCGGTGCGACCGAAGCCATCACCTCGCCCAGGCGCGGCCTGGGCATGGATACCGTTTTCGCGTCCGCAGGTGCGGAAAGCTCGCCCACAGGCGAACCGGCTCCGTTGACGGCCGTTTCCGGAGCTGGAGAACCGGCCGTCGCGGCATCCGATCCTGTCTCTTCTGCCGCCGCCTGTCCGCTGATCCCGGGCGCTTTTTCGGCGCTGGCCGGGGGCGTATCGCTGTCCGCCTGCTGCAACTGTACGCCGCCCAGCACGCTATCGCTCGCACAACCCAGCACCATGCTCGTCGCCAGGAGGAAACTGCGCGCAACCCGTATTGCAGACCCCATCGGCACTTCCCAAAGGTGACGAAGACGTATAGTAGCTCAGGTGTTTATTTTGTCCCCAGCCGCCGCCACCGCGTCCTGTCGCTTGCGGCAATCGCCAGAGCGGTCCGGCGCGATGCCAGCGTGGCCGCTTTCAGGAAGCGCGTGCACCGCCAGTACTCCGCAATGCGGTGTTTGCCAGCGCAGCTGGTTCCGCCGTCGCGACTGCGGATGGACCGCAGTATGAGAGGACGGGCCGTAGGAATGCCCCGGGAAAAGCCGGTGGCAGATGACAACGGCGTGACAATCCCCTTGCCGCGGTCTGGGCCGCCTCCCTGCGGCCGACGCCTCCAATCCGGCATTTTCACGCCATGACCCCAGGCTCCTGCTGCTGGCGTACACGCCACCAGCCGCACCAGAGCTGCCGCGCCGCGCCACTTACCAAACCAAAAGCTCATATCGAACCAACCAGCCGCGATGATGGCGTCAACGGAAATGGCGTTTCATTTAGCAACCGTTTAACCGGCGGTTTGGCGTCATAGACACACGCCATGCGGCAACGGAGCTGCCGCCGCCAGCCCGGTTCGCTCATATCGTTCAGAGGATCAGCCATGGGTACGAAGGTTGCCATCATCGGCGGCGGCGCCGCCGCCGCGTTCGTGATAACGGAATTGCTGGAGCACGGCGTAGGCATGCCGGCCGAGCTGCACTGGTATTCGGGCCGCCGCGGCGGCAGCCGCGGCGTGGCCTATGCGACGCCGGTGGACGAACACCTGCTCAACGTGCGCGCCACGGCGATGGGGCTGAACTCGGCCGAGCCCACCGAATTCCTGGAATTCGCGCGCCAGCAGCTGCCCGATGCGCGCGGCGGGGATTTCCTGCCGCGCCGCCTCTATGGCGACTATCTCGAAGCGCGCGTGTCGCGCGCGTTTGAAGGCGCCTCGTTCCGCGGCATCCGCGCCTCGCGCCTGCGCACCGAGATCGAACGCATCGAGCCCGCGCCCGAAGGCGGCTATATGCTGACCGATTCCACCGGCTATCCCAGCCATGCGGACATCGTCGTGACTGCCGTCGGCGCCCTGCCCAACCGGCCGCTGCCGCAGGCCTGCGATACGCTGATCGAGGCCGGCCGCTACGTGCTGGACCCATGGCAGTGGCTGTCGGCCAATACGCTGCCTTTTGACCGATTGCGCAAAGTGCTGATTGTCGGCTCCGGCCTTTCCGCCGTGGACCTCGCCCTCAGCGTCACCGAACGCTGGCCGCAGGTGCACGTGACCCTGCTCTCGCGCCGCGGCCGCCTGCCCGCCGCGCATGTGCGCGAGGCACAGCTGCCGGCCGAGGGCCTGGCCGAATTGATCGAGGATCTGCGCGAACGCCCGGACCTGCGCCAGTGGACGCGCCTGGTGCGCGCCGCCTGCGACGAGGCCGACGACTGGCGCAGCGTCATCGACAGCCTGCGCCATGCCACGCCGCAGCTGTGGCAGTCGCTGCCGGACACCGACCGCCGCCGCTTCCTGCGCCATCTGCGCGGCATCTGGGAGATAGGCCGCCACCGCATGCCGCCGCAGATAGCCCGGCGCGTGCTGGAACTGCAGGCCGACCAGCGCCTGGAAACCCGCGCCGGCCGCATCCGCAGCTTCCGCGCCGGCCGCAACAACAAGCCGGTACTGACCTGGACCTCCGCCCCGGACCACACCCACGAACAGGTCGCCAGCTACGACCTGGTATTGCAGGCCGTGGGCATGGACACCGATGCGCGCGGCACCAGCCACAGCCTGGTGCGCTCGCTGCTGCAGCAGGGTCTGGCCCAGCCCGATCCGCTGGGCCTGGGCCTGCTCGTCGACGGGAACGGCCGTCTCGATCCGCAGCAGCGCCTGTGGACCCTGGGCGCGCTGTGCCGCGGCCGCGACTGGGAATCCACCGCCATCCCGGAAATCCGCCAGCAGGCCCGGCGCATCGCCGTGCAGCTGTTCCGCGAACTGGCCAGCGAGGCCGCGCAGGAGCGGCGTGCGCCGCGCGAGCGGTCGCTGGCGGAGACGGCGGATATCCACTGGTAACCCTGGCCGGCGCGACGGCCTGCCCGTCGCGCCGGCCCTTGCGCTCCGGCGCACTGCCGCAGCGGACACGGTGCGCCTGCGTTCACCGTACGGGCGCTGCGGCCCGCGCCGGCCTTACCGCCGTCGATCGAAGATGCCGCTCGCAGCGCGCCGGCGGCGGCGTCTTCTTGGCAGGTATCCGCCGCACCGGTAGATTGCCGGCCTTCCCGGAACTGGCCCCGTGGCCAGCCGCCGGCACAGGAACGGAACCCGATGAAACCTTCTTTCGGACTGGCTGCGCTGGCCGTGCTGCAGCTGACCGTCGCGCTGGCGCTGCTGTACTGGGCGGCGCCGCTGTTCTTCGATCCGCCGGTGCTCGGCAACGGCATCGACGGGGCCGCGCAACACCTGCACCATCTCTCGTCGCTGTACCCGCAGGAGTTCAAGCGCATCGACTGGGTCGGCGCTCACCTGCAGTGGCTGTTCAACCGCCATACCGAGGGCGTGCTCGTCGCGCTCGCCGCCAGCGCAGTCACCCTGTGCAGCGCGGCCGCGACCGCGTTTTTCGCCTTCGCGCTGCAACGCACGACGCCGAATCCCTGAATCCACCGCAACCGCACTGCACAACGCGGCGCTGCACGGCACGGCCTAGCCACCGCGCCCGCAATCCCCTACCCGCACGAAATCCAGGTCCGGATAGTCGTAGCTGAAGTCCGCGCCGGGATCGACGTGCGCCAGGCGCAGCCCCGCGGGCTTGCCGTCCGCGGCCGGAGCGAAATCCAGCCACGGCTCCGCGTCCACGCTGTCGTCGTCCCAGTCCACCAGCAGGCGGCCGTCCTGGCGCAGCAGCGGGCCGGACAGGCGCGGCGACTTGGCCGCCCTGAAATACACCGTGCTCCGTTGTGGACAGATTTCCACGTCGCCGAACCACGCATCGCGGTAGATGCCGCTCCACTGCGCCGCCTCCCGCGGCTTCACCGGACTGCGCGCCGGCGCAGCCTTGTCCGCGGCCGCCGCCGGACCACGCTCGCGCGCCAGTTCCCCGGCCAGCGCAGCCACGCTCACACCCTGCTGCGGCGCGCTGTAGTGCTTGACCAGGACCTGGTTCAGCACTGTGCGCGCCTCGCTGCCGTCGCCGTTGATCAGCACGACGAAGCCGACGCGCTTTTCCGGCAGCAAGGTCAGCACGGAATACATGCCGGCCAGGGTGCCGGTATGCGAGACCTTGAGCGTGCCGTCCACGTCAGACAGGCGCCAGCCATAGCCGTAGGCACTGAAATGCGCGTTGTCCCAGCGGCGCTGGCGTTCGCCCAGCGGCATCGCGATCTGCGCCGTCCACAGCACCTCGCGCTGGCTGCGCGACAGCCAGGGCCTGCCATCGGCACCGGCGGTTTCCGCATCCAGCCAGACCTGGGCCCAGCGCAGCATGTCGTCCAGGCTGCAGCGCACGCCGCCGGCCGCAGCCGAGGCCATGGCCGGTATCACCTTGTCGTCGGCGCGGATGACGATGTTGCGCTCGTCCTTGCGCATATGCGGCTGGGCCACATTGCCGACTTCGTCGCGGCGCCATTCGCCGACCTGGCAGCGGCGCAGGCCCAACGGCTGGAATACTTCGCGCCGCAGCAATTCCTCGTAGCTGGCGCCGCCGGCCGCCGCGGCGGCTTCGCCGGCGACGATGTAGAGCAGGTTGTCGTAGGCATAGCGCGAGCGGAAGCTGTAGGCCGGTTTCAGATGCGCCAGCCCGGCCAGCACGTCGGCGCGGCTGAAGTGGTTGGGCTCCGGCCACAGCATCAGGTCGCCGGCACCGGCGCGCAGGCCGCTGTTGTGGATCAGCAGATCGCGCAGCTGGATCTCCCGCGTCACCCAGTCGTCGTTCATACGGAAGCGCGGCAGGTATTTGCGCACCGGGTCGCTCCAGTCCAGCCGGCCTGCGTCGGCTAGGCGCGCAAGCAAGGCCGTGGTCATGGCCTTGCTGTTGGAAGCGATCTTGAACACGGTTTCGGCGGTCACCGCCTCGCCGCTGCCGGCGCGGGTCTCGCCGGCGGTGCGCTTGAAAACAACCTGGCCGTTTTCAACGACGCCGACAGCCAGCCCCGGCAGGCGGTAGCGAGTGAAGGTCTCGTCGAACAGCGCGTCGAGCGAGGCGCGGCGGGCCGCAGCGGCTTCCCGCGGCGGGATCTGCGTGCCCGATGCCGCAGCAGCTGCCGGCACGCCAGCCGGCGGCGCCGATACGGCCGCCGGCTCCTGCCCCTCGGACAGCGCAGGCACCGTTTCCCGGGCCGTATTCCGCGGCGGCGCAGGCTCCTGTGCTCCGCCGCGCGTCGCCGCCAGGCCGCAGACCGCCGCCAACACCCAGTGTTTCATGGCCATGCTTGCTCCGGCCGGCGCTGCCGGCTGTTCCAGGTTGCGATCACAGGATAGCGGCAGCGGATCGGTGATTCGCGGCCGCTGGCAGCCGCCGCCCGCAGTCCGCGCGAATCTAGCGCATGCGGCCAGTCCGGCGCGTGCGCGGCAGCCGGGCCGGAAAAAAAGCCGGCCGGGAATCCCTGCGTGACGTTCGAGGGGGAGGACGCAGGTTCCCGACCGGGTACCACCGAGACGCGCATCGCCGCGCAACGCCACTGCGCGGGATGCCGGCCGGCGCGCCCGCCGCGGCGCGCCGGCGCTGGTTCAGAAATCCACCTTCACCTTGAGCTGGGCGTAGCGCGGCGTCTGGTAATCGGTGCCGTAGCGGAAGGTGGGATTGAACTCGTCGCCGATATCGGTCTGCAGATCCTGGTCCACCGCCTGCACGCGCGAACCGTTGAACAGGTTGTATACCGCCAGGGTCACGTTCAGATCGGCCGCACCGAAGGAGCGCGCATAGCTGATGCTGGCGCCGACGTCGTAGGTCCACGGCAGCCGGCCGTAGGAGCCGCGCGGCGAATGGCGGTAGACGCGCTCGGACGGATTTTCCGCCGTGCAGTTCTGCACGCAGATGTAGAAGCTGTGATAGTTGGTGCCGTCGTACGGATTGCCCACGCCCAGGCCGCTGATCGGCGCGCCGGAGAGCGCGGTCAGGGTCCCGCCCAGGCGCCAGGAATCGCTGAGCGCATAGGCGCCGCGCAGCTTGATCTGATGGCGATGGTCGTTGGGCAACGGGCCTTCCGCGTCGAGATCGACATAGGGATCGTCGAAATGCTCGGTGCGGCCGGTGTCGGAGAAACCGGTGTCGGTATTGACCGGGCCTTCCGCATTGCCGCGGCTGTAGGACAGGGTATACGAGGCATTCATCGACCACAGGCCGTCCCAGGCGCGGTCCAGCTGCAGTTCCAGTGCCTTGTAGGTGCGCTTGGGCTCGACCCAGCCGCGCTCGCCGATGTAGTTGCCGTCGTCGTCGTACAGCGCCCAGCCGCGGCGCGAGGTGTCTATGGTCACGTAGCCGTCGTTGTCGCCGTCGCAGTCGGTGTCGGTATACACCGTCACGTTGCGGCCGGGATTGCCCATCACATAGCCGATGCTGCCCGGCTCGCCGTCGCAGAGCACGCCGTTGGAAGTCAGCTCCATGTCGTCGATGGCGTTGTGCAGCTTGCGGTGGATGCCACGCACGCCCCAGCCCCATTTGTCGTCGAACATGGACTGGAAGCCGAGGATGAATTCATCCTGGTAGACCGCGTCCATGTCCTTGTCGACCTCGCCGCGCAGGTCGCCGACGGTGCCGTCGCCCTGGGAATCGTCGACCGGCCCTATCTGCGGGCCGAATACGATGTTCTGGTAGGTCTGGCCGTTGTACTGGAACGGCGTGAAACCGTCGAAGGCCCAGAAGGTGCGGCGGTCGAGGAAGGCGCCGGCCTGCTTGACGTTGATGATATTGGACACCGGCAGGAAGTAGCGGCCGGCGTTGGCGAACAGCTTGGAGCGGCCGTCGCCGTTCATGTCCCAGGACAGGCCCAGGCGCGGCGCCAGCATGTCGTCCATCTTGATGTAGGTGGCACCCTCGCCGTTGCGGTTGTCGAAGCCTTCCAGGCGCAGGCCCAGGTTGAGCACCAGGCGCGGCGTGATCGACCAGTTATCCTCCAGGTAATACGCCGTGTTGATGGTCTCGAACGTGCCGCTGACTTCCTGCTGGCGCCCGCGCACATACGCCGTCACACCTTCGGGCACCACGCCGCCGTTGGCCAGGGTGGCGCCGGGCGAGGTGGTGAAGATCTCGTACAGCAGGCGCTCGGGGCCGGGATAGAAGCTGACGTTGTCGGAAGTGTTCTCTTCCCGGTCCAGGCCGAAGCGCAGCAGGTGACCGGGCAGCGACCATTCAAAATCCACGCGGTAAGCGCGGCGCTCGTCCTTGCCCTCCTCGATCAGGCCGCTGGTGGTGCAGCCCACGTCGCCGCCGCCGGAGCGGCGGTCGCGGATGCGGCTGCAGTCGATATCGTTGAGGCTTTTCTGGATGCGGTCGCGCTCATTGCCGCCGGCCAGCAGCTTGAGCGAGAAGCTGTCGCTGAGATAGCCGGTATAGGTTGCGGCGTAATTGCGTCCGCCGCTGTCAGTGAAACGGCGGTTGCTGAAGGCGCCGCGGCGGCCGGTGTCGGTGTCGAACAGATAGTCGTCGCGCACAGTGCTGTTCTTGTCGGAGAAGGCGAACAGTTCCAGCAGATGGCCGTCGCTGATCTGCCAATCCAGCTTGGCGCCCCAGAAATCGTCCGGGCTGCGGCCGCGGTAGAGCTGGGCCTCGTCGTTGGTGACAGTCGTGTCGCGGTAATCGCGCGCCTCATACATGACGTAGAAAAACAGCTTGTCCGGAATGATGGGGCCGGAGGCGTAGCCGTTGAGGCTGTAGCGGTCGTACTCGTCGTACTGGTAGCTGACCTTGCTGCCGTCGGGGTTGTACTTGTCCTTGCCTTCGGTCTGCAGCGAGCGCGGCTCCCACACCAGTTCCGAGCCGAACTTGAATTCGTTGCTGCCCGAGTTCGTCACTGCATTGATTACGCCGCCCGTGGTGCGGCCGAATTCGACCGAATAGCCGCCGGTCTTGACCTGGAATTCCTTGAAGAACGCGAACGGCACCGAGGAAAAGCCGATGCGGCGGTAGAAATCCGTCACGTTGAGGCCGTTGATATAGACCGTGTTCTCCGCCACCGAGGAACCGCCGAAGGAAACGCCGCCGAAGGCGCCCGTGGTCACGCCGGGCGCGAGCAGCGCCACGGCCTGGGCGCTGCGTTCCACCGGCAGGCGGTCCAGCTGCTGTTTGGTCAGATTGGTGGCCGATTCGGTGGAACTCACATCGACGATCAGGCTGGCGCCGGAGCCGACCACTTCGATCGCCTCCAGCGTCGCCGCGGCGGCCGCGGACAAGGTCATGTTCACCGCGGTCGCATTGCCCAGGCTGACGTGCACGTCTTCGGCGCGCGCCGGCTGGAAGCCGTCCTTGCGCACTTCGACCACATAGGTGCCGATGGGCAGGAACGGAAACCGATAGGAGCCGTCGGCCTCGGCCCGCACGCTGCGGGTCAGGCCGGTCTCCGTGTTGCGCACGGTGATCTGGGCGCCGGCGACGGCTTCGCCGGCACCGCCGACCAGCCGCCCCACCAGCGAACCGTCATTGGCCGCCGCCAGCGCCGGCGGCAGCAGCGACGACAGGCAAAGCCCCATGGCTACGCACAACGCACTCTTGCGCATACTTCTGTTGTTCATACCCCATTCCCCGTCTGGTCGGTTTGCGTGCGGCTGTTTTTCACAGCTCGTGTAATGGCGCCGGCCCTGGCCCGGCGCGGGTCTGGTCCGGCGCCGCCGGCGGCTGCGCCGGCGCCACCTGCCAGGTGAAGCGGTAGTCCCACTGGTCGAAGTAGAGATTTCCCCCTTTCCACTCCACCTCGCCGCGCTGCAGGTCTACGGTCTCGGAGCGGAAATGCTGCTTGGGCGGCACGAAATCGCGGCTGTAGTCGTCGTTGAAGGCAATGCGGTAGCCGTCCAGTCCGCCCAGGTAGAACCCTTCCAGTTCCGCCGGCGCGCCGGCCAGGCGGCCGTGGGTCACGTCCATGGGCAGCCAGCCGTAGGGGGCCAGATACAGCCAGCCCCAGTCGTGCATGGTGTCGAAATCGCGCTCGGCGAATTCCCAGCCCGACTGCCAGCGCGCCGGAATGCCGTTGAGGCGCAGCAGCGCCATCAGCAGCAGGGTCTGCTGGCCGCAATCGGCGTGGCCGGCGTGCAGGGCGTAGTCGCTGATATTGGAAATCGTCGAATATTCCCGCGCCGTGGCCCAGGGAATCGCATCGACCGCGGCGAACAGTTTCTGCGCGATGCGGTACGGGTTTTTCTCATCGCCCACCACCGCGCGCGAAAAGCGTTTCAGCGCCGGGGTGAACACGATATGCGGCGGCCGCTCGCCCCGGTGCGGCGCCAGCTCCGCCGTGACCGGCGCCGGCACGACCTTGTCGGCATCCACGGCGTGATAGGTCGCGTAAGTGACCAGTTCGTAGCGGATGGAGAACGTTGTCGTCACGCCGGCCTGGGCAGTCTTTTCCAGATACACCGTGCGCTGCAGCGCCGATTCAGGCGCGATCTGCGCCTGCGGCGGCTCGCTGGCCAGCAGCTTGAGCTGTTCCTGCTGGCCTGCAATCGCGCGCGGATACGGCAGCCAGGCGCGCACAGTCTCGCCGGCGGGCACGGCATCCGCATCGACGCTGAGGGAATAATCCACCGTGATGCGCCGCGGCGCGACACTGGCGCGGCCGGCGTCCAGCGCGAGCCGGCGCACTTCGGCGTGATAGGGCGTGTAGCGGTACAGCGGGCCGTCGTTGGATGGCAGCGGTGTGGCACGGCGCGCGGCGGCCTTCGCGTCGATGCGGAACAGATTGTCCACGGCGGACTTGAAATAGCGCGTCTCGCCGTCGATGCGCAGCTGCTCCAGCAGGCGCGGCGTATCCCAGGCACGCAGTTCGCCGGCGCGCAGATCCGGCACGGCCTGGCGCAGGCGCGCTTCCATTTCGCTGCGCGGGAGGCGGAAATCCAGGCGGATGCGGCGCATGCGCTCGCGCTCGAATTCGAGTTCATTGCGCTGCACGGCCGCGGTGGACGGCTGCGCCAGCGCCGCGGCGATGGCCGCTTCGGCGCCCTTGAAATCACCGCGATCGACCGCGGCGCGCACCGCGCTCAGGCGCTCCTGCGCCGCCTGCACCGGCAGCGATGCGAACACGGCGCAGCACAGTGCGCCCGCCGCCAGCCTGACCGCCCTCGCCGCTGCCCTGTCCACGCCGTTGCCACCCTGCGTTCATGGCTTGAAAGGCCTGTGTAACATGGGCAATCCGGTCGGTCAATAAATTATTCTTGACACCATTCCAATGCGAAGCAGATATTCCGGCAACGGCGGGAACGCTCCCGGTCCGCAGCAAGACGGGAAACGATGATCCAGTCGGTCTGGCCTTATCTCGGGTTGATGCTGCTCGCCGCCGGGCTGTTCCCCGTGCTGGAACAGCGCCTGCGCTGGCGCCTGTTCGAGGTGCTGCCGCCCATCGTGCTCACCTATCTGCTGGTGCTGCTGCTGGCGGTGGCCGGGCTGTGGCAGTCCGGCGCGGAGATCCAGGCCGCCCAGCGTGCCGTGGTTGCACAGTTGCTGCCGGCGCTGCTGTTCCTGCTCATGCTCGGCTGCGATCTGCGCGCCATCCTCGCCCTGGGCCCGCGCCTGCTCGGCGTGTTCGCCTGCGCCATGGCCAGCATCCTGCTCGCCATCGTGCTGTGCTATCTGCTGTTTCGCGCGTGGCTGCCGGCCGAGGGCTGGAAGATGCTGGCCGCACTGTCGGCGACCTGGACCGGCGGCTCAGCCAACCTGCTCGCGGTGAAACAGGTCATAGGCCTGGACGACAGCGCGCTGTCGCCGGTGCTGCTGGCCGATGCGCTGTGTTATTCGCTGTGGGTGGTCGTACTGTTTTCCTCCGCGCCGCTGGCCGCGCGCTTCAATCGCTGGTCGCGCGCCGCGGCACGGCCGGCACCGCCGCTGCGCGAGGCGCCGGCGCGCACGGCCGCGGGCGGCGGCGACATTCTGCTCTGGCTGGGACTGGGGCTGCTGGTGGCCCAGTTGTCTCAGGCCGCGGCCGTGCAATTGCCGGCGGCGGGCTTTCTCACCACGACATCCTGGTCGCTGCTGATCGCCACCGCCGCCGGCCTGGCCGCCGCGCATACGCCGCTGGCGCAGCTGCCCGGCGCGCCAACGCTGGCCTCGGCCCTGCTCGCCGTGCTGGTCGCGGTGCTGGGCTCGCAGTCGAGTTTTGCGGGCATTGCCGCGGCGCCGCTGTTTGTACTCTGCGGCCTGTGCGTGCTGGCCGTGCACATACTGCTGCTGGCGCTGGCGGCGCGCCTGTTCCGCTTCGAGCTGCACCTGTGCGGCATCGCCTCGCTGGCGCAGATCGGCGGCGTGGCGTCCGCGCCGCTGCTGGCGGCGACCTACTCGACCGCGCTGGTGCCGGTCGCCGTTCTCATGGCCATGCTGGGCCTGGTGCTGGGCACCGGCGTGGGATTGTTCATGGCCAGCGTGCTTGCCGCGCTGGCACCTGCCGCGAGCTGAATCCATGCGTGCGTATCTTTCCGTCCTGGCCTTGGTCCTGCTCGCCGCCTGCACGCATCATCCGCCGCGGGAGCGCGTATTCCCGCCGCATGGCGTACCCGATGTCGAAGCAGCCCAGCTCGATGCGGACTATTGGATACAGCGCCAGCACGCGCCGCAGCAGCTGCTGCTGAGCACCGCCGCCATCGCGGCGCAGAACCGCCGCCTGTTCGCGCAGGACCGCTCCATGCACGATCTGGAAGCACTGCCGGCACAGCTGCCGCGCGCGACGGTGGCGCAGTGGCTAGGCGTATCGGCACGGCCGCGGAAGACCTTGTACGACGAGCGCGGCGCAGAAGTCCCCGCGGCAACGCTGGATGCGCTGGTCGCCGATGCCGCCGCCGACGCCTTGCCGGAACAGATCGCGCCGCGCCACGGCCTGGTCGTGCGCCGCGCCGATCTGCGCGCGTTTCCCACGCGGCTGCGCGTGTTCTCGCGGCCCGGCGACACCGACATAGACCGCTTCCAGGAATCCGCGCTGTTCCCCGGCACGCCGGTGCGCTTGCTGCACGCCAGCCGCGACGGACGCTGGCTGTTCGTGCTCTGCGCGCAATACGCCGCCTGGATCGAAGCCGACGTCGTCGCCGAGGGCGAGGCCGCCCAGGTATTCGGCTACGGGCGCAAGACACCGTACCGCATCGTCACCGGCGCGATGGTGCGCACCGTATTCACGCCGCAGCCCGCGGCCGTGTCCGAACTGCAGCTGGACATGGGCGTGCGCGTGCCCGTGCGCGCCGACTGGCCGCCGGACCAGCCCGTCAACGGCCAGCATCCCTATACCTCGCATGTGATCGAACTGCCGCTGCGCAACGCCCAGGGCCGGCTGGAATTCACGCCCGCCCTGCTGCCGCGCAGCGCCGACACTGCGCCGGACTACCTGCCGCTGACCACGGCCAACCTGCTGCGCCAGAGCTTCAAGTTCCTCGGCGAACGCTACGGCTGGGGCCATTCCTACAACGCCCGCGACTGCAGCGGCTTCGTCGGCGAGGTGTACCGCAGCTTCGGCGTGCTGCTGCCGCGCAATACCCGCGACATGGGCACCAGCCCGGCCTTCGACCGCATTGCACTGGACGAGAACGACAGCCGTGAGAAACGCCTGGCCCTGCTGCAAGCGCTCAGGCCCGGCGACCTGGTGTTCATCCCCGGCCACGTCATGATGAACATAGGCAACATCTACGGCGAACCCTATGTGATCCACGACACCAGCGGCATCACCTACACCATGCCGGACGGCCGCCGCGTGCATGCCGCGCTCAACGGCGTGGCAGTGACGCCGCTGACGCCGCTGCTCGGCGACGAGGCGCCCTTCGTCGACCGCATCTACAGCATCCAGCGCATCAGGAACTGACTCCGACCATGAGAATCACCGACATCCGCCTGTCCATGCTGCGCGTGCCGCTGAAGACGCCGTTCAAGACCGCGCTGCGCACGGTGGAGACTGTGGAAGACATCGTCGTCGCCATCCACACCGACACCGGCCATGTCGGCTACGGCGAGGCGCCGGCCACTGCCGTCATTACCGGCGACACCCACGGTTCCATCGTCGAAGCCATACGCAAGTTCATCCAGCCGCGCCTGATCGGCGCGGAAATCGCCGATCTCAACCGCATCACGCAGCTGATCCAGACCGCGCTGGAAAAGAACTTCAGCGCCAAGGCCGCGGTGGAGATCGCCGTCTACGACCTGTTCGGCCAGCTGTACAACGCGCCCTTGTACAAGATGCTGGGCGGCGGCGACCCGGTCATCACCACCGACATCACCATCAGCGTGGACTATATCGACAAGATGGTGGCCGACTCGCTGGCTGCGGTGGAGCGCGGCTTTGAATCGCTCAAGATCAAGGTGGGCAAGGACATCGGCGTGGACATCGAACGCACCAAGGCGATCTACGCCGCGGTCGAAGGCCGCGCCCTGCTGCGCCTGGACGCCAACCAGGGCTGGACCGCCAAGCAGGCGGTCTACGCGATCCAGGCGCTGGAAGACGCCGGCGTACACCTGGAACTGGTCGAGCAGCCGGTCAAGGCGCAGGATCTTGAAGGCCTGAAATACGTGACCGAGCGCGTGCACACGCCGATCATGGCCGACGAGAGCGTGTTCGGCCCCATCGAGGTGATAGAGCTGATCAAGCTGCGCGCGGCCGACATCATCAACATCAAGCTGATGAAGACCGGCGGCATCTCCAACGCCATCCGCATCGCCGACATCGCCGCGCTGTACCAGGTCGAGTGCATGATCGGCTGCATGATAGAGACCAGCATCAGCGTGTCGGCCGCCGTGCATGTGGCCGTGGCCAAGTCGGGCGTGATTACCAAGGTCGACCTGGACGGCCCTTCCCTGTGCCAGTTCAACCCGGTCGACGGCGGCGTGCTGTTCAACGAATCGGAAATCACCATCACCGACTCGCCCGGCCTGGGCATACGCGAGATCCGCGGCCTGCAGCCGCTGGCCGCCTGAACCCATGTCGCCGCTGCTGAAGATCCGCGCCGAGCGCGATCAGATGTCGGCAATAGAACGCCGCATCGCCGACTTCATCCTCGACAACGCCCACCTGCTGCGCGACTACTCCTCGCAGCAGCTGGCCGATGCGCTGCAGATCAGCCAGTCCAGCGTGGTGAAGTTCAGCCAGAAGCTGGGCTTCAAGGGCTATCCGGATCTCAAGTACGGCATCGGCGAATCCATTGCCCACCACCGCGCGCAGGAAAGCACCGCACCGCGCACGGCCGCGGATCCCTTCGCCGCCTCGGCCGAGGCGCTGTGGCGCCGCAAGCAGGAAGCGGAAAGCGAAACCCGCCTGATCAACCCGCCGGCGCAGATCCGCGCCGTGGCCGCCGCGCTGACCGCGGCCACGCAGGTGTTCGTGACCGGCCTGGGCGAGGATGCGCCGCAGGCGCAGGCTCTGGCCTTGCGCCTGGCACTGCTGGACATACGCGCCAGCTGCCCGGGCGATGCGTTTGTCGTTTCCGCCGCGCTGTCCGGCGCGGCGCGCAACGACGTCCTGCTAGTGCTGTGCGAGCACGGCAGGCAGCCGGCCCTGGCCCAGCTTGGCCGCGAGCTGCGCGCGCGCGGCGGCAAGCTGGTGTCGGTGACGCGGCACAGCGCCAATCCCCTGCGCAGCCAGGCCGATCTGGCCCTGCTGGTCTCCGCCCATGACGAACGCGCCCATGTGGAACCGCTGCTGTACCGCGCGGCGCTGCAGCACCTGCTCGATGTGCTGTACCTGGAACTGTGCGAAACCCGCCGCGACGCGCTGGCCCGGCTGCAGGCCAATGCCGAGCGCCTGCGCCGCCTGCTCGAATCCTGAACGAGGATGCCCATGCCTGCCCTGCCCTTGCGACTGACCGCCGCGGCCCTGCTGCTGTGCTGTGCCGTGGCCGCTGCCGACAACACGAAACCGGCGGCGCAGAGCGCGGCTGGCGACGGCAGGAATCCGCCCATGTCCGCCGCTTCCGCACATGCCGCGGCCGGCGAGAATCAGGCGGCCGCCGTTGCGCAGCAGCCTGCGCCAGCCGCTGCTGCTGAAGCGCTGGCCGCTGCGGAAAACGCGAGCGACCCGCCCGCAGCGCAAGCCGAAGCCGCGCGCTGGCGCGACGCCGGCCAATTGGTGCTGGTCACCACGCCCGACTGGAATGCCGACCACGGCAAACTGCGCACCTTTCTGCGCAAGGACGGCCGCTGGAAAGCCGAAGGCCGTGCGGTCAACGTCAGCATAGGCCGCGCCGGCTCCGCCTGGGGCCTGGGCCTGCACGACAGGCATGCCGGTCCGCGCAAGCGCGAAGGCGACGGCCGCAGTCCCGCCGGCGTATTCCGCCTGGGCACGGCCTTCGGCTATGCCGGCACACTGCGCACCGCGCTGCCCTATGCGGCCATGCAGGCCACGCACTACTGCGTCGACGTGACCAGCTCGCCGCTGTACAACCGCATCGTGGACACCCGCGATGTCGGCGAAGCCGCGGTGCAGGGCTCTACCGAACCCATGCGCCGCGATATTCACGCCGACGGCGACGTGCGCTACAAGGCCGGCTTCGTGATCGAACACAACAGCGCCGGCCTGGCCGGCGGCGGCAGCTGCATCTTCGCCCATCTGTGGCGCAAGCCCGGCGAAGCCACCTCCGGCTGCACCGCCATGGACGAAGCCGCGATGCAACGCCTGCTGCGCTGGCTGGATCCTAAGCAAATGCCGGTTTTCGTTTTGCTGCCGCAGGCCGAATACGCAAAGCTCGCCGCTGGCTGGCAGCTGCCACCGGCTGCCGACTGAGCGGACGCGCGGCAGCTAGCCCGATTCCACGCGCCCGCTTCCGGCCGGCCCTTTCTCACGTTGCGGAAAACTCCTTCATGACCAGTGCGACCCGCGTACTGCTGGGCCTGATCCTCGGCGCCGTCATCGGCCTGTTGCTGGGCCATTACAACGCCGCCACGGCCACTACCGTATCGGCCGTGCTGCAGCCGCTGGGGCGGCTGTGGCTGAACGCGCTGCAGATGACCATAGTGCCGCTGGTGGTGTCGCTGCTGATCGTCAGCGTCAACCTCACCCGCGATGCGGCCGCCTCGGGCCGGGTCGCGCGCCGCGCCGTAGTGTGGTTCCTGGTGCTGCTGCTCGGCGGCGCGGTATTCACCGCGCTGTGCGCGCCGGCGGCGCTGTCGCTGCTGCCGCGCGATGAAGCGCTGATTGCGTCGCTGCGCGCGGCGATGGGCGCGCCGGCCGCGCCCGCCGCACCGGTGGGACTGGCCGACTGGTTCGCCAATCTGGTGCCGACCAACGCCATCGCCGCCGCGGCCCAGGGCGCAATCGTGCCGCTGGTCGTGTTCACCCTGCTGTTCGCCTTCGCCCTGAGCCGCATCGACGCGGCAAGGCGCCAGCCCGTGCTCGGCTTCTTCCAGGCCATCGCCGACACCATGACGGTGATCGTAGGCTGGGTGCTGTGGGCCGCGCCGGTGGGCGTATTCGCGCTGATCCTGCCGGTCTGCGCCCAGGCCGGCGGCGGCATGCTGCAGGCGCTGGGCTGGTATATCGCCCTGCTCTGCGCGCTGTACTGCGCCGCCGTATTGCTGCTCTACGGCGTGGTCGCCGTGTTCGGCCGCGACCCGCTGCACCGCTTCATCGCCGCCGCCGCGCCGGCCCAGGCGGTCGCCGCCAGCACCCAGTCCTCGCTCGCCTCGCTGCCGGCCATGCTGCAGAGCACGCAGTCGCGCCTGGGCCATCCGGCCGCGGTCAGCGCCCTGGTGCTGCCGCTGGCGGTGTCGCTGTTCCGCATCACCAGCCCTATCCAGTACATCGGCGTCAGCGCCTTCGTCGCCTGGATCTACGGCATCGACATCACCGCCGCCCAATGGGCCCTGGCTTGCGCCCTGGCCGTAATCATCAGCATGGGCTCGGCCGGCCTGCCCGGCCAGGCCATCTTCATGGGCACCAACCTGCCGGTGGTGCATTCGCTCGGGCTGCCGGTGGAACCGCTGGCGCTGCTGCTGGCCGTGGACATGATTCCCGACGTATTCGCAACCGTGGGGAATGTGACGGCGGATCTGGCGGCGGCGAGTGTGGTGGCGAAGGGGGAAGGCGAAGGGATGGACGCCGGCGGTGCGGCGGCTGGAGAAGAAGAAGCCGGAAAGCTGGAGTTCCCGGAGC
The DNA here is from genome assembly GCF_024437735.1 of Tahibacter harae. Taxonomy (GTDB): domain Bacteria; phylum Pseudomonadota; class Gammaproteobacteria; order Xanthomonadales; family Rhodanobacteraceae; genus Tahibacter; species Tahibacter harae. The sequence continues at coordinate 431,840 of NZ_JANFQO010000002.1, forward strand.
CTTAAAGCCCAGCTTGCTCATGCGACGACGCGACCGTGAACTTCAGGCCCATGCAGCTCGATCCGCTTCGAACGCGCCCCGATCGTTCTCAAGTGAACGGCGGCAGCTACACCGTCAAATTGACAAATTCCCACAAAATTCTGCCGCTGCCGCCGATCACTCAGCCGGCCCCCTACTCCTGACTCTCGAATCCCCGATCCTGAATCCCAAACCACGAATCCGGATCCCGAGCCCCGAATCCCAGCCCTACTCCCCTCCAGCCAGTTCCCTCAACGCCGCCTCCCGCTCCTTCGTGAAATGGCTGCGCCACGCATCCGCGTTCACCGCCGGATATTTGCGCGCGCCGAAGGTCACCCAGGCATCGCGATACTTGATCCAGGCGCGCTCGGCCGCGCGTATGCCTTCGGGGCGGATTGTGCCGAGGTTGCTGAAATCCTCGCCTTCGACTGGCTTGGCCGCCTTCATCGCGGCGGCATAGCTCGCGTTCAGCGCCTTGTCGGCGGCGGCGAACCGGGTGGCGTCGTCCTTGGGCAGGTCGCCGCGTTCGAACGCGGTCAGGTTCTCTACCAGCGAGTTTTCCAGGTCTTCGCGCGCGCCTACGGCCATGGCGCCGCGGGCGGTGCCGCTCAGGTCGACTTCGCCGTCGACCACTGCGCCGAAATAGGCGTCGGCGGCGGCGCGCAGCTTGGCGAAGGCGGCGCGGTCGGCCGCGCTCCAGTTCCTGCTCAGTGCGGCGATGCGCTTGTCGCGGTCGACCTTGGCCGCGTCGGCGCCGCGGCTGGCGCAGAAGCCCATCATGTAGCCGCTGGTGATGTCATCGCAGAGATCGAATGTTTCCGCCTTGGCGCCGGCCTTGGCCATCTCATCCAGATGCGCCAGGCGGCCGTCCAGTTCGGCCGGCGCGCCCTGCACAGCGCAGGCGAAGCGCTTGGCCAGCGGGATATTGCGCGTCACGCCCTGGCCGTTGGCGTAGATCATCATGAGCACGGCCGAGCCGCCGAACACCAGTTCGTCGCCCTTGTCGCGCTCCAGGTAGGCGCACAGGCGCGCATCGGCGTAGTCGGGCTTGCCGCCGTCGGCGTAGTACAGCGATTCGGAATCGCAGCCGCCCAGGCGTTCGCGCGCGGCGGCATCGGGCTGGTCGGCGGCGGGAATGGCGATCTTTTCCAGCGCCGCACAGGCCGGGTTGGAAAGGGAGTCATCGGCCGCTGCCGCGCCCGCGGCCAGCAGGGCCGCGGCGGCGGCGATGGCGTGCATTCCTCGCAACATGGGCGTGTCCACAGTTCAGGGGAGGCCGCAGTGTAGTCGCGGCGGCGGCGCTTGCGAATCGCGCTGCGCCGTGCCGATGCGCGGTCGGCCGCGCCGCCGCGCCCGCATCGCCGCAAGCCGCCGCGACAGGCTACTCTCGCGGCCTGTCCCGCCGCCCGCCCCATCCATGCGAAAAGCGCTGCGTCCCGATCACGTCCTGGTCTTCTCGGTCTTCGTCGTCGCCTCCAGCGGGCTGGCCTACGAACTGGTCTCCGCCGCCCTGGCCAGCTATCTGCTCGGCGATTCGGTGCTGCAGTTCTCCACCGTGATCGGCTGTTACCTGTTCGCCATGGGTGTAGGCTCGCACCTGTCGCGTTTCGTGCGCGACGCCGATCTGCTGCGGGTATTCATCGAGGTGGAACTGCTGATCGCGCTGGTCGGCGGGCTTTCCGCCAGCCTGCTATTCCTGCTGTTCGGTGCGCAGGGAGTGCCCTTCCGTACGCTGCTCTACGCGCTGGTGTTCTGCATCGGCGTGCTGGTCGGCAGCGAGATCCCGCTGGTCATGCGCCTGCTCGATGCACGCAAGCGCGAGACCGGCCTGGCCCTGGGCGACATGCTCAGCCGCGTGCTGACGTTCGACTACCTCGGCGCGCTGATCGTCTCGCTGCTGTTCCCGCTGCTGCTGGCGCCCTGGCTGGGCATGGCGCGCACCGCACTGGTATTCGGCCTGCTCAACGCCCTGGTCGCGCTGTATACCCTGCACGCTTTCCGCGCCGAACTGGCGGTGCGCGGCCTGCTGCTGCGCGCGCTGGCGGTGATCGTGCTGCTGGCCGCGGCGCTGGCCGGCTCCGGCAAGCTCACCGGCTGGTCGGAGCAGCGCCTCTACGGCGACACCATCGTGCACGCGCAGAGCACGCCCTACCAGCGCATCGTACTGACACGCTGGCGCGACGACCTGCGCCTGTACCTCAACGGCGAACTGCAATTCTCCAGCCGCGACGAATACCGCTACCACGAGGCGCTGGTGCATCCCGCGCTGGAAGGCAGCGGCCGTGCGCGCAAGGTGCTGGTGCTGGGCGGCGGCGACGGCCTGGCGGCGCGCGAGATCCTGCGCTATGCGGACGTCGCCAGCATCACCCTGGTCGACCTGGATCCCGCCGTCACCACGCTGTTTGCGCAGCAGGAGGAACTGGTCGCGCTGAACCGCGGCGCGCTGTCGGATGCGCGCGTGCGCGTGGTCAACGCGGACGCGGGGCAATGGCTGCAGAACAATGACGAGAGCTTCGACGCCATCATCGTCGACCTGCCCGACCCGACCAATTTCGCCCTGGGCAAGCTGTATTCGGTACCGTTCTACCGCCTGCTCGCGCGCCGCCTGAGTCCCGGCGGCCTGGCCGCGGTCCAGGCCACGTCGCCCTATTACGCCCCGCATGCCTACTGGTGCGTGGAGGCCAGCCTGCGCGCGGCCGGCCTGGCGACCTGGCCCTACCACATCTATGTGCCTTCGTTCGGCGAATGGGGCTTCCTGCTCGCCGGCCGGCGCGCGGATTTCACGCCGGCACAGCACTACCGCCTGCCCATGCGCTATCTGGATCCGGCCGCGTCAGCCGCAATGTTTACTTTTTCACAAGACCTGCCGCGGCCGGAGGTCGAGCCCAACCAGCTCGATACCCAGGCCCTGGTGCGCTACTACGAGCGCGACTGGCGCAACGTGGTGCGCTGAACGCGGCGCGCCGTCACTGCGCCGCGTTCAGCGCGGCTGCGGCTGCCACCAGAACACGCGGCCCGTGGCGCCGCTGGCCTGGCCGGCGCGGGTAGAGCCGCTGACCAGATAGAAGCGTCCATCCGCCGCCGCGCCGCCCACGCCGTGCACCGCCACTGGCATGCGCGGCCCCACTTCCCAGCGTTCGCCGCCGGCGGCGAGCACTTCGGTCTGGTCGATCAGATACGGCTGTCCAGTCAGGCCTTCGCCGCCGCTGACCATGATCTGGTTGCCCACCACCGCCGCGGCAAAGCCGCCGCGATGGCGCACGAAAGAAGGCCCGGCGCGCCAGGACTCGGCCACCGGATCGTAGATCGCCACCGTGTTGGTATCCGGCGCGCGGCCGCCCAGCACCCAGATCTCGCCGAGGAAAGCCTGCACCTGCGCATGATCCCGGCGCGTGCGGTCGGGCGGCGCGATCATGCGCCCGCTGCGCTGGCGCGGATCGAATTCCTGCAGCGAGCCGTCATCCCAGCCGATGTAGACGCGGCCGTTCAGCAGCGCGGCCTGGCTGCCGAAGGTCGTGCGCAGCTCCGGCACCGGCTGCCATTGCTGCGTGGCGATGTCGTAGCGGAAGCCCGCGGGCCCGGTCGCGCCGCCGCCGAGGTTGTCGCCGCCGACCATGTAGACCTGTCCGCCCGTAGCGAACGCCGCCAGATGATGCCGGCCCGAAGGCAGCTGCGGCAGCACGCTCCAGCTGTTGCTGGCGATGTCGTAGCGCTTGAAGCCGCGCGGATCGCCGTAGCCGCCCAGCGCGTAAATCTGGCCCTGATAGGCCACCGTCGCCAGTTCCGACTGCGCCGGCCCGGGCATGGACGCGGCCTCCACCCAGTTGCCGCCGGTCAGCGCCTGCGGCGTGCCGTCCAGGCAGGGCGCACCGGCCAGTTCGGTCAGGCGCTGCGCCTGGTATTCGCCGCTGCCGTAGGCCGCGTCGCTTGCGGCGTAGCGGAAGCGCGCGCGGTTGCAGTCGAGGAAGTCGAATTCCATGCGGCCCCAGCGTTCCTGGCGCAGCGCGGCCGGATCGAAGCCGTCGCCAAAGCGCGTGCCGCGGACACGATAGGCGTCTACGCCCAGCGTGTTCTGCGCCGTGCGCTCGCCCTGGCCGATCAGCCACAGCGGATTGCCGGCGGTGTCGAAGGTGAACCAGTAGACCAGCATGCGCCCGTCGGGCAGGTCTTCGATGAACCAGCCCTCGCCGGAACGCGCCGGCACGAACCAGTTGCCATGGCGTGCGCGCAGGCCCTCCAGCGCGCGGCCGCCGCCGGCGGCGAGGCGGCGGCCGCCGTTGCATGAAAGCTGGTCCAGCGTGGTGATGCGCTCCAGCTGGCGCGTGCCTTCGCCGTAGGCCGCGTTGCCGCGGTAATGCAAGGTGGCGCGGTTGCAGTCGTGGAACTGGAATTCCCAGCGGCCCCAGAATACCGGCTGCACCTGGGCCGGATCGAAGGCAGGGCCGAAGCGGCCGCCGCTGGAGCGATACACCTGCTCGAATATCAGCGTGTCGCCGCGCATCTCGCCGCCGGTGGCCACCAGCCAGGCCTGTTCGCCGGGTTCGCCGGCGGCGGGAAAGGTGAACCAGGCCGCGACGCTGTTGCCGTCGGGCAGGATTTCGAGAATGAAGCCTTCCCCGCTGCGGTCCGCCTGGAACCAGGAGCCGCTGTGCGCCGGGCTCACCCAGTAAGGCCCCTGTACCACGCTGCCTTTGGTTGCGGCCGCCTGCAGCAGCGGCGCGGCGAGCAGCACATTCAACAGCAGGGCGATAGCAGCGATGCGGCGCATGTCGTTCTCCCACGGTCGGCTGCGCCGGAGAGTCATACGAACAAATTCGTATGTCAATCCGCACGGCAGCCTCGGCTATGCTGCGCCGATTGCCCTGCCCTGCGAGCCACCATGCGTACCTCTCTGTTGCGTGCAACGCTGTTCTGCCTGCTTGGCGGCGCCGCTGCGCCGGCCTTCGCGGCCGATGCGTCCTGGCTGATCGTGCAGGCCGGCCAGTTGCTGGACCGTCCCGGCCAGGCCGCGCGCGGCAAGTCCACGGTGCTGATCCATGCCGGCCGCATCCAGGCCGTGCGTGAAGGCCATGTCGACGCCGCCGCCTTCAGCGAAGCGCCGGCCGATACGCGCGTGCTGGATCTGCGCAACCAGTTCGTGCTGCCCGGCCTAATCGACAGCCATGTACACCTGCGCTCGGACAAGGCCGGCGCCGAAGGCCAGCTGGAACAGGTCACGCGCAGTACCGCCGCGGCGGCGTACGAAGCGGCGCTGAATGCGCGCAAGACGCTGGAAGCAGGCTTCACCACCGTGCGCAACCTCGGCGACCAGGACGGCGTCACCCTGGCCCTGCGCGACGCCATCGCCGCAGGCAAGCTGCCCGGGCCGCGCATACTCGATGCGGCCAATGCGATCTCCACCAGCGCCGGCCACATGGATCCGACTCTGGGCTTCCGCGAGGAACTGCACGAGGCACTGGCGCACGAACACAACACCTGCGACGGCGCCGACGACTGCCGCCGCGCCGTGCGCCGCCAGATCGCCCGCGGCGCCGACGTGATCAAGATGGCCACCACCGGCGGCGTCAACAGCCGCATCGGCGCGGGCCTGGGCCAGCAGATGTTCGAGGACGAGGCACGCGCCATCGTCGAGACCGCGCATCTGTACGGCAAGAAGGTCGCGGTGCATGCGCACGGCGCCGACGGCATCGCGCTGGCCCTGCGCGCGGGCGCCGATTCCATCGAACACGGCACCCTGCTCGATGCCGACACGCTGGCGCTGTGGCGCAAGAGCCGCGCCTACTACGTGCCCACCTTGTCCACGGTGAACGGCTACAAGCAGCGTCTCGCCGCCAACCCGGACGCCTATACCGGCGAGGTGCGCGCCAAGATCGAATGGCGCATCGGCATCACCGGAAAGTCCCTGCGTCAGGCCGCCGCCGCGGGCATTCCCGTCGCCTTCGGCACCGACGCCGGAGTCAGCCTGCACGGCCGCAATGCGGATGAATTCGAGCTGCTGGTGGAACACGGCCTCAGCCCGGCCCAGGCGCTGCGCGCGGCAACCGTGAACGCGGCCGACCTGCTCGGCCTGGGCGCGGAGATCGGCAGCCTCGAAGCCGGCAAACGCGCCGACCTCATCGCCGTCGACGGCGATCCGCTGCAGGACGTGCGCGTACTCAAGCGCGTGGCCTGGGTTATCAAGGACGGCCGCGTGGAAAAGGCGCCCTGAACGCTGGCGGCAGCGGAGCCGCGCCAGGCGCCCGCCGCCTTCACACTAATTTACTTTTGGATTAATCCACCGGACGGCGGAACCCGGCTGCACGGGCGGGAAACACGGGCGCAAGCTGCAGTCGCTGCAATGCCGGCGGCGTCCCGGACAGCGCCTGGAGCCGCCGAAGATACTCGAAAACCAGGCCACGCAACGCTTGCACTGCAACAAGTCGCGCGAAGAGCGTCGCAATACCGGCCGAAAGCGTAAGAAATCACAGAAACCGCTTAAATCTTGCGCTCCTGATGCAGTAAAGTGTCGCCGCCGACACTGGCCGCCCGCCGATGACCGCGCGGGCGAAACTATCTGTCACCGAGAACCAAGACCCATGGCCAAGAAAGCAGCAACCAGCAAGACCAAGAGCGCCGCCAAGTCCACCGCCGCGGCGGCCCCGAAGCCGATCAAGGACAGCTTCACCAAGTCTGAACTCGCCAAGCACCTGGCTGAACAGACCGGCGTGGAACCGAAGTCCGTCAAGGCTGTCCTCGGCGCCCTCGAAGCGACCATGCTGGGCTCCATCCACAAGAAGGGCGCCGGCAGCTTCACCCTGCCCGGCCTGCTCAAGGTGACGGCCCAGGCCGTGCCGGCGAAGAAGAAGCGCTTCGGCAAGGATCCGTTCACCGGCGCCGAGCGTTGGTTCCCGGCCAAGCCGGCCACCGTGCGCATCAAGGCGCGCGCGCTGAAGAAGCTGAAGGACGCTGCACTCTGAGTTCGCCGGGAGGCCGCCGGCCTCCCGCCGCCGAACCCTCACAACCGGGCGCCAGTCGCCCGGTTGTCGTTTCCGGATCCCGCTACGCTGCTGACCTGCCTGCGCGGCGCTGCTGTCACGTGGTGCCGTCGCGCTGTCAGGCACGCCCAGAACTTCGCCCGCGGCCCGCGCATTCAGTTACGGCGCAAGACCTGTTGGCAGCCCCCACCCTGCGGAACGAAGCGCGCCACGGGTGCGCCACGAAATACAACCGCTACATCCGCTGCCCGCCCGGTGCTTTCCGCCGCACGGAATGTGACGAACGCATCCGCAGACGCCTGACACTGGCCACTCCGCCGAATGCGCCGGCCATGTCTGCCGCGTCAGACCCCAGCAACAGCGCCAGCACACCGCACGGCGGCTACCTCAAGCAATGACAACCGCTGATCGCTTTCCCTTGCCGGCAGCGGATTCCATCCCCGCCGCCGAGCACGCTTCAGCCTGCGGGCCGGCGCAATTCAGCCGCGCAGCAGGAAATACGGCAGCGCACACAGCGCCACCAGCGCCGCGGCCGCCAGCAACGCGGCCAGCAGGCGCAACGGCCGTGCGCGCAGTTCGCTCCACAGCGTTGCGCCGCTGCCGTCGCGCCGCGCCGCCTCATAGGCCGCGCGTGAGCTATCCCGGCGCTGCTGCTGGTAGTACCGCAGCGCATCCAGCGCCTGCACGGCCTGGCTCTCGTCGGAAAGCCAGATCGAACCGGCGGAGACGCCCCAGCGGCTGGGCGGAGTCTCGAAAAAACCGATGGACTGTTCCTGCAGCAGGCGGCGGACTTCATCCGCCTCGTCCTCGGGCACGTGGCGCAGATTGAGCAGCAAGGTAGGCATCTGGCTAGGATACGGGATTCGGGATTGGGTGATCCGGGATCGCAGGAACCAAATGCGTTTTGCCGGTCCTGGGAAGCGGCGGCCGTTGCGGCCTGCGAAGTCGTCCTGGCGCGTACGCCCATCACCGCCATGGAAAACGATGGCGGCAATCCGCAGGATTTTGGACTCGCCCGGCCGCTCCGCCGCGATCTGCAAGCCGCCAGTACCCCGTGAGAGTTCCTGCGCTCGCGCAACAGTCTGTAGCCAGCGCCGGCTGGAAGTCCGTACGGCCGCCCTGCCCGATCGATTTGGGGGATGGCCGGCTCCGAATCGTTTACGGCGATGCAGCGCCGCAAGCGGCCAGTCCTGAAAACCCGATCACCGACCCAGCGACCATCAATCCCAAAATCCCCAATCCCACCCAGTCACTTACCCGACAAACATAAGAACGTACCGAAACTACATAGGTCCGTTTTCGGCAAATTGCTCCATCCAGAACGGTGGGTAATTTTGCCTGCCGCCGCCGCCGGGCTATGCTTGGCGCGGGGAATCCGGAGTCAGCGCAACCATTTCGCCCTGGACTTGGGCGCGTAGACGCAGCCGGTCGCATCAACGCAACGAACGCACGGCCTTTCGCAGGCCTGTGCTCGTCTGCGTCATGGCAGATGGTGCATCGATGCAAATTATATCCAAAGCAATTTTGTCGCTTTTCGCCCTGACCGCCGTCCCGGCGCAGGCCGGCGAGTTCCGCGTGGTTGCGATTTCCGCCGATCCCGATGCCGTGGTGCTGGCCGACGCCGCTGGCCGTCTGCAGCGCCATGCTGCCGGCGAGGCGCTGGCCGCGCCCGACTGGCGCGTCGTCGGCGTCAGCGGTGGCAAGGTCGTATTTGAACAGGCCCTCGCCGTTTTGCGTGTCCAGGCCGGCGTCGGCGACCGCCTCGATTTCGACGCCCTCGCCGCACGCGCCCGCGCGCCGTCAAGCGCTGCCCCCGGCAAGCCCGCCAACGGCCGCTGAAACCGCACTACCTGCCAGCAAGGAAGCTGCTGCCATGCTTCGATTCTTCCGTCCGTTCCTGCGCACCGCGCTGTTTGCCGCGTTCGCCGCCAGCGCCGCCGCGCAAGGCAATGCAGGCCAGTGCGTGGAAGCCCCCAAGAGCGGCGCCGCCCCGGCCGACTTCAGCGTCGGCGCGAGCCGCGACTGGGGCAATATCAGCCAGATCGAATTCAGCGGCGACTACGCCCGCGGCCTGACCGCGCCGCGCCAGGCGATCACGCAGCGTTTCCTGGAAACCCATCCGGACCGCTACGACTTCCTCATCGTCTTCACCACCTTCGAATTCCCCACCGGCGATGCGGTCGCGTTCTACAACCCGGTGCGCAACGATGTCGGCGGCATAGGCCAGGCCGTGTTCGACCACAGCGCCGCCTACGGCAGCGCCGGGCGCCTGCAGGGCTATATCGACATGGCCGCGCTGCGGCGCTACGTGCTTTCCCTGCGCGCGCCGGAATTCGAAAACCTGCGCAATACGCTCGCCCACGAGCTGATGCACCGCTGGGGCGCGGGCGTGTCCTACCACGATGCCCAGGGCCAGCCGCGCGGCGACCTGCGCGGCCGCGACGGCACGCACTGGAGCTATTTCCTCGACAGCGACGCCTCGCTGATGTACGGCAACGACTGGGAGCGGCGCGAAGACGGCCGCTACGCAAGCCGCAACGTCACCTACCGCTACAGCGCGCTGGACCTGTACCTGGCCGGCTTCGCCGCGGCGGAGGAAGTCGCGCCCATGGACCTGATCCGCGGCGGCGACGGCAACGCCGTGGACATGCCGCGCCTGGGCGCGATCAGCGCCGGCAGCGCCGAGAGCGTACGCATAGAACAGATCATCGCCGCCGAAGGCCCGCGCCAGCCCGGCGTGGCCGCGGCGCAGAAGGAATTCCGCGCCGCCCTGATCGTGCTCACCCGGCCGCAGGAAAACATCCCCGCCGACACCCTGGCCGCACTGGAAAACCTGCGCGTACGCGCCCAGCAGCATTTCGCCCAGGTCACCAACGGCCGCGGCACGCTGCGCATCTACAACGAAATGCGCGAAACGGCGCAGGCCCAGCTGCCGGCCGTACTCGAAGGCAGCGGCGATGTCGTCCACCCCGGCGGCATCAGTGCGGCGCTGGACTGGCTGCGCCAGCGCCAGCTCGCCGACGGCCGCTGGCAGGACCGCCCCGCCACCGCCCTGCGCGATACCGCCGCCGTGATCGAGCTGCTGCAGGAACTGGATCCGGCCTACGCCGGCCTGGCGCGCGCGCGCAGCTGGCTGACGGCCCAGGCCGGCGCCAATCACGATCAGCAATCCGCACGCCTGGTGCTGGACGGCGACGCTGCACTGGCGACGAAGCTGATCGCCGCGCAATCCGCCGATGGCGGCTGGGGCCTGGCCGCGGGCTTCCAGGACAGCGTGACCGATACCGCCCTGGTCGCCGCCGCGCTGGCCGGGCGCGAATCCGGCGCCGGCAGCGTGCGCGCCGCCCTGCAGCAACTCGCCGCGCGCCAGAACGGCGACGGCAGCTTCGCCCTGGGCGCGCAGGGCCGCGGCCATATGCTGCCCACCCTGTACGCGGTACGTGCGTTCGCGCAGGCGCCGGCGGCGCAGGCCGATCCGGTGATCGCGGCCGCTTCGGCCTGGCTGCAGGGCAAGATCCGTCCCGGCGGCGGCTACGGCGATGACGAGACCTCGCTGGCCGACAGCATCGAGCTGTCCACGCTGGCGCGCACGCTGCAATTGCCCGCCGGCGCCGACACGGCGCTGCATGATTTCCTGGCGCAGCGCCAGCAACTGCAAGGCGACTGGCAGGGCAGCGTCTATCTCACCGCGCGCGCCGCCCTGGCGCAGATGCGTGCGCAGCGGGCGAACCTGCGCATCGACGGTGCGCTCAGCGCCGTACCGGCCGCGCCGCTGGACGGCGACCTGCTCACGCTGGGCGCGGTCGTGCACAACAGCGGCGGCATCAGCACGCCGGCCAGCAGCGCGCGCTGGTTCGACGGTGATCCCGCCCAGGGCAGTACGCCGCTCGGCAGCGATATCGCCGTACCTGCGCTGATTCCCGGCGCGCGCTTCAGCATAAGCCAGCACTGGGACAGCAGCGGTCATGCCGGTGCGCGCCAGTTCTGGCTGCAGCTCGATGCGGCGGAAGCGATCGACGAACTCAACGAAAGTGACAATCTCGCCTCGCTCGCGTTGGATATCGCGCCAATACCGACGCAGCCCGACCTGGAACTGCGCGGTGCCGATCTCATCCTGAATCCCGCCAGCGTCACCCAGCTGCCGACCACGGTGCAGCTCAGCGGCAGCGTGCGCAATCTGGGCGCCGCCGCGGCCAGCGACGTACGTCTGCGCCTGCTCAACGAAACCACGGCGCAGGTGCTCGCGGAAACCACGCTCGCTGTGGCCGCGCGCAGCAGCAGCGCATTCACCCTGCAATTCAACGTAGCGACGGCGGCCACGCTGAAACTGCGCCTGGTCGCCGATCCCGATAACCAGACCGCCGAAGCGCGCGAAACCAACAACCAGGCCAGCCTCATCCTGCCCTATGGCCCCAGCCTGGACCTGGAAGTACTGCCGGCCGGCCTGAGCCTGGCCGATGCGAATCCGCCGCAGCAGGGCCGCGACGTGAATTTCCGCATCGTCGCGCACAACCGCGGCACGCAGGATTCGCCGCCGTTCCAGCTGCTGGCACAACTGCACCAGGGCGCCGTCACCAGCACCCTGCTGGACCAGCCCGTGCAGATTCCCGCCGGCACCAGCATCGAGCGGCGCGTGAGCTGGCGCGCGCAGGAAAGCGGCCCGGCGCAGCTGACGGTACAGCTGGATGCATCCAATCAGCTGGCCGAACTGCGTGAGGACAACAACACCGCGCAGTTCGATTTCACCGTCGCCACGCCGGACAAGCCCGATCTCATCGCCGTACCCGACAGCCTGGGCTTTGCTCCCGAACCCGCACTGCAAGGCCAGCCGCTGACGGCCAGCCTGCTGCTGCGCAACGCCGGCGCGGCAGCCGGCGCGTTCAAGGTCGCGCTGTATGCGGCCGATCCGCGCCAGGGCGGCACACGCCTGGCCGAAACCAGCCTGGCCGGCCTCGCCGCCGGCGCCGAAACATTGGTCAACTTCGCCATCCCGGCGCTGGACCTGCGCTACGACACACCGCTGTTCGCTGTCGTCGACGCCGATCTCGCCATCGAGGAAAGCGACGAAACCAACAACCTGCTGCTGCGCCAGCTGCCGGTGCGTGCGTATGCCGATATCAGCGTGAGCAGCGCGGCGATTGAACTGCAGCCTTCGGCGCCGGTGCCTGGCGCGCCGCTGCAGGCCGTGGTGCGCGTACGCAACATCGGCGGCCAGGCGGCGCAGGACGTACGCGTGCAATTGCGCGAAGGCGATGCCGTCACCGGCGTACTGGTCGCGCCGGAGCAGACCATCGCCGAGTTCGCCCCCGGTGCCGAAGCCGTATTGCAGTGGAACTGGAATTTCGGTCTGCAGCCCGGCGTACGCCAGCTCAGCGTGCTCGCCGACGCGGGCGCGACCGTGCGGGAGAACGTCGAGGAAAACAACATCGCCATACTGCCGGTGGCGTTGCAGGATCAGGATTTCTACGCCAGCGAAGGCTATTTCTCGCCCAATGGCGATGGCGTGCGCGACCGCACCAGCCTGGTGTTCCGCCGCACGGCCGCGGCGCAGCGCATCGAGATCCGCAATGCAGCCGGGCGTACCGTGCGCAGCTACGACAGCACCGCTAGCAACGAAGGCAGCGATCAGGTCAACTGGGACGGGCACAACATGCACGGCCGCGTCGTTCCCGACGGCATTTACTACCCCGTGCTGCTGACGGCGGGCGTGGAAACCGCACGCACTGTCGTCGTCGTCGACACCGACCGCTCCAGCTTCATCGCAGCAATCGGTTCGCCGCTGCTGCTGGAAACCAAGCAGCCGCGGCCACACTGGTTCCATCCGCCTGCAAGCAGCGAATTGCAGCATCTGTTGTTCAGCAATACCCATCCCCTTTCCCCCCATCCACGCATGGACGGTCTCTATCGCAGCAGCGCGCTGGCACCCGCACTGGATGCGACCGTTTCCTCCGAATGGGTTGAGCAACGTGTCGCGTTCGAGGTCGGAGCTGCGCTCCCCGAAGACCACCTTTTGCCGGTCGACGCGAGCAATTTTTCGCCGGACGGTCAATGGGTCGTGTTCGGACTGTTCAACCACGGCAAGCTGGAACTGGCAGTCGCGGCAACGACCCAAACCAACAAGGTGCGCGTGCTGGACGCCGACGTCACCGCCGGCAGCCCGGTCGGCGGGGCCATAAATCCGCGATTCATCGACTCCAACCACGTCATTGCCGGGGTGCTGCCGCAGCTGTACATCTACAACCTGGACAGCGGTGGCAAGACTCCGCTGCGCAGCCTGCCGGCCGATACGCAGAAAGTGCAGGTGTTCTCCCACGGCCTGTATCTGTGGACCAATATCAGTAACAGCCAGGCACCATCACACTACGCGCCACTGGATGCGCAACGGCCGATGCTCGCGCTGCCGCGAGCGGACGGCAGCAGGCAGTTCCGCATCATGCTGAACGAGGACGGCGAAAAAGCCCTGGTCTACCGCTTTGGCGACAGCGAAGAATCCGTCAGCCTGTTCAGCGCCGACGCCACGCCACTGCGCGTACTGCAGCACCGCACGCCGCAGACTTTCGCCTATCCCTTGCTGGCCAGCCCGAGCCACGTGCGCAGCCTGCAGGCGCAATGGGTCAGCCGCGACGGCAGCGTGCTGCTAATCGATGCAGCTCAGCGGCGCGTGCGCATCTTCGAACGCAGCGGCCAGCAGCGCAGCAGCGCGCAGCTACCGCCGCCCGATTCGCAGCTCGACCTTGGCCCGCCCGACGGCAGCTTCATCGGCCCCAGCGAGCGCATCGAAGCGCTCTACGAGGGCAGCACCTGCGTCAGCGCCGCGGTGGATTGCGAAGCCTCGCAATGGCTGGTCAGTGAACCGCGCCGGCAGTGGTTCGATCCCGTGCAGCGCGAAATCACCGTGGTGTTGACCAGCGAATACGTCGGCGTCGCCCCGTGCGAAGCGGTGTACTGCTTCGACCGCCATCCGGCAACACTGGAAGCCTTCGCCGTCGATATCGACAGCGGTACATTCAGTCGCGTGCTCGCCGGCCAGCGCGGCGCCGACCTGACGTCGACGCTACGTCCGCGCTACGTGTTCGGCGATGGAGCGCGGTTGGCGCATGACGGCCGCCATGCAAGAGCCGGCACCGCGCTGTCCTTCGAGGCCTGGGCCCCAGCCGAGAATATTGCCGGCTGGTATCAGGACGCGGCACCGTTCAACAGCGGCGACGACGGCGTGTTGCTCGGGCTGGACAACGACGCGCGCGTACGCCGCAATGCGGCCAGTCTCGCCAACCTCACAGCCCAGATCTGGGCCGGCAGCAGCGGTCGCGCCATCCAGCTGCATGGGTTCGCTACCGACCTGAATTTCGCCTACTACCAACTCGATTGGACGAAATTCAGCGGCGACACCGACTGGCACGCGATAACGCCACCGATGCGCGACCCGGTAATCGGCGGCGAGTTCCTCAGCTGGATTCCACCTGAACCGGGCCAGTACCGCATCCGCCTAAGCGTGGTGGACAAAGCCGGCAATCGCGTCGTGCACCATACAGCCGCGGTTTCCCAACACGGAACCCCGATCTCCACCTTCGAACTGGAGCCGCGCTATTTCTCGCCCAATGGCGATGGAGTGAAAGATACGGTCAGCGTGCACTACAGCGTTCGGCAAACCGCGGAAATCAGCGTGCGCGTGCTCAATGACCAGGGCAGGCTGCTGCACGAGCAGACACATACCCTTGATGCCGGCAGGCATTCTTTCAGCTGGGACGGACGCGACCAGCAAGGCCAGCTGCAGCCTGACGGGGTCTATCGCATTGATGTGGCGGGTGTCGCCAGCAGTACCGTCCTCGATACAACGCCACCGCTGGTGAGCGGCGAAGTGCTGCAGCCCTTCCGACGCAGTCCGATCACGGGCGCCGTGCCATGGGAGCCCGGCGTCCGCTTCGCCGCCGAGGACGCCAACCTCGATACAAGCTACCTCCAGGCGGCAGCGCACAGCAGCAACGAATGGCAGGACGCCGCCATGTCTTCACGCGTCAGTTTCCTGGCTGGCAAGGATTTCCGCGTTGTTGCGCTCGATCTCGCCGGCAATCGCCGTACGCTTGAACTGGGTGCGATGGAAGATCACGTTCGCATCATCGATTGCTCAAACGTCTGCGAGGACCCGGTACCCGGCAGTTATCCGCGCAGATCGCAGCCCGCACCGGAAAGACCGGTACCCGATACATTTCCCGACCGCCATACCATCGTGGTCGAGGATCCCGCCAAGGTGGAACTGTTTCTCCAGGACGTCAGCGCCGGCCTCGCCGCCATCGAGATCGAAACGGCAAATGCAGATGCGCCGGGAATTTGGAGTGTACTCAGTCACCTGCCAGGCACTGCGCCCCCTTTCGTTTTCGACAAACCGGGCGATCGCGCGCTCCGCTTGGTGCTGCCGCTGCATCAACTGCCCGCAGGCTCCGACATCTATCTGCGTCCGGTCGGCATCCGTTCCGATGGCAGCCGCGTACCGGGTAACCAGATCCGCCTGCTGATGCGCGGCATCGGCCAGCCGAACATTCTTTGCTATTCCCCGACGCCGGATCTTTCCATCATCCCGCTTCCGTTGCAGGAGCTGGTGCAAGCGCAGAATCCAGCCCAGATCCAGGTTTTCGTGCAGACCTTTGTTCCCGGTCTGTCGGAGCCGCTGAAACTGGCCGTTGCACCATCCTCGGCGCATCTTGCCCAGGGCATCCACACACAACTGCAACCAGTTGCCCGCAACGCCCATGGCGCCGTGTTTCTGCTACAAGCTTCCAGCATGGGCGGAACCGCAAGTTACGGGGCGGGCGCCGTCAATCTGGCGGGCAATCGCGTGATGCGCGGCGAAATCGCCAGTTTGAGCTGCAGCTACAAGCCAGGCGACGAGCACGACGAACTGGAAACCAGCAACGCAATGCAGGTAGACCCCCAATGCGGGTCGTTGCCGACAGGCCAGGGACGCGTCTCTTTCATGAGTCCGGCTGAACTACCGTTCGCCTCGGCCCTGGTAACGGCAGGCAGTCAGGAAAGCAAAGAAACCCTGTTGAACGAATTTCCGGTGCGCAACGACGCCACCGCCGGATCCCCCTACGGCTGGCGACTGGATCTGCCCATCGCCACCGCACAGCGCGCGCCCGGCACCCTGCGTGTCGATGCCACGATCAATCGCCTGGGCGCCGTAAAGACCGGCATCGTCTACCTGCCCATAGACCACACGCCACCGCTGGCCGATCTCGACGAACCGGCCAGCGGCAGCCGCTTCTGCGCCACGCGCAAGGCGGACAAACAGGCTCTACGTTTCGCCGGACGCTTGCGCACCGACACGGCAGCCGAATGGCAGATCGAACTTTTCCACCCCGAACTGCTCGGCGGAAGCTACAGCTGCATATTCAATGACGCCAACCGCACCACATTACAGTCCGGGCGTTGCCCGGTGCAGAACGAGCTGCATCCGACCACCGATGCTGACTTCCAGGTCACCGTCGAAGAGCAGCTGAACAGCGACGGCAACGGCGGATTCAGCAGAATAAACGGCCCGGTCCAAGCACAGCTGCGCACAGCAGACTGGTCAGGTGCGACAGTCTGTAGCAACAGTGCGTTCTATCTCGACAGCGCAGTGGAGCTCGGTGAAGCAGCACTGCCGCAGCCCCAGATCGGCCAACGCCAGTTCAGCGTTCATGGAGCCGATCTACCGGAGTTCGAAACGGTCTCACTCGGCCTCTCCCGCAACGGTTCACCGCGCTATCGGAACGTGACCGTGTCACTTCTGGCCGGCGAACCGCTTAACTACACCATATCCCTGCACGCCATCGACGCTGCCCGCCAACTCGGTCCCGAATTGCAGCAGCTCGGCACCGGCAACGCCATCAGCGGCAATTTCGGCCTGAGCTGGGACGGCCAGGTGAACGGCAGCCCGGCCGCGGATGGCTTCTACGCCATCGTGATCCGCGCCACTGACAGCTGCGGCTGGAAAGCGGCGCGCGCCTATCTGGTCGACGTGGACTCCACCGGCCCCGAACTGGCGCTGACCGAACCAGCCGCCGGCAGCGTGCTCAATGCGGCCACGACCGAAGTACGCGGCACCGTGGACGATGTGCATTTCGGCAGCTTCGATACCGCCCAGCCGTACTGGCAGCTCGGCGTGCGCGTCGGCGGCAGCCCCTTGCAGCTGATCAATGAACAGGACTACGCACTGCCGCAGGCCGCCCTGCTCGGCCACTGGAACCGCGGCGATGCCCAGGGCACGGCGCAGTTCGCCCTGCTCGGCGTCGACGATTTCGGCAATACCAGTGAAATCGCCCTGCCCTTCAGCCTGGGCACGCCGCTGCGCCTGCTCGGCGCGGCGCGGCTGCAGCCGGCGCTGTTCTCGCCCAACGGCGACGGCCGTCTCGACCAGACCCGCCTCAGCTTCGACCTGCTGGCTGCAGCCCGGGTCGATGTGACGATTTCCGGTCCGCAGGGAAGCCTCGTGGCGCAACTCGCCAGCGACCGCGCGTTCGATCCCGGCACTGCCACGCTGAACTGGGACGGCGCTGCTGCCGCCGACGGCGAGTACATCGTTACCGTGACCGCACGCGATCCCGCGCAGCCGGCACTCAGCGAGAGCGCGCGCCTGGCGCTGGGCGTGGACACCACGCCGCCGGGCGTGCTGGAACTGGAACCCGCGCAACCGTTCGCGCGCCAGGGCGCTATCGCCCTGCGCCTGGACGAAGCGCATCTGGACCGCTACGACATCCGCCTGCTCGATGCCGCCGGCAAGGTCGTCGCCCAGGACAGCGGCGCGCAATCCGGCCGGCGCCTGCTGGGCCGCGTGGAAAACCTGGCCGATGGCGACTACCGCCTGGAAATCCTCGCCCAGGACCGCGCCGGCAACCGGCGCGAACTCGCCCATCCATTCCAGGTCGACCGCGTCGCGCCGGAACTCGCCCTGGATACACCGCCGCAGGACCAGGTACTGCCGCGCGCCGCCACCGCGGTCGCCATCAACGGCAGCGCGACGGACACGAATTTCGCCCGCTATGACGTAGACATCGCCCACGCCGGACAACAGGACTGGAACAACCTGGGCAGCGGCACCAGCGCCGTAAGCCATGCGCTGCTGGCGCACTGGCTGGTACAGCAGGCCGATGGCGACTACCAGCTGCGCCTGCGCGCCGAAGACCAGGCCGGCAACAGCACCGAACTGCTGCGCGCCGTCGGCATCGACGGCACACCGCCGCTGGCGCAGATCAGCGCGCCGCAGGACGGTGCCGCCGTCAGCGGCGCGCTGCGCGTGCTGGGCAGTGCCAGCGACACCTATCTGCAGGACTACCAGCTCGCCGTCGCCACACCCGACGATGCGGCCGCCGGGCGCTGGACGCCGGTGTTCCGCGGCGTCAGCCCGGTCAGCGACGGCGAACTCGGTGTGCTGGACCTGGCCCTGGCCGAAGGCGACTACCGCCTGCGCCTGCGCGTCAATGACCGCGCCGGCCACAGCGCCACTGCCGTGGCACAGTTCCGCATCGACCGCAGCCCGCCGCCCGTGCCGCTGCAATTGCGCGTACGCCTGGCCGGCGCCGATGCGCAGCTGGACTGGAACGCGGTGGCCGCCGGCGATCTTGCCGGCTACGCGGTCTATCGCAACGGCGAGCGCATCAATCCGCAGCTGGCACAGCAGCCGCGCCATGTCGACGCGGCGATTGGCGACGGCCATTGGCGCTACCACGTCAGCGCCATCGACCCTGCCGGCAACGAAAGCGCACCGAGCAACAGCGTGCAGCTGGATGTGGACCGTACGCCGCCGCTGGTCATGCTGCAGTCGCCGCGCAGCGACGAGCGCCTGGGCGGCATCCGCGCCGTCGTCGGCAGCGCCTACAGCCTGGACGACGATTTCGGATCCTGGGAGCTGTCCGTGCGCCGCGCCGACGGCAGCGGCGCCGTGCAATCGCTGGCCCGTTCCGGCTTGCCGCAGCAAAACCAGCCGCTGCTGCAATGGGATACCCGCAGCTGGGCCGAAGACAGCGCGCTGATCCTGCGCCTGGCCGCCCGCGACCGCAGCGGCAACGAAGCCATCGCGGAAGTACCCGTGCGCATCGACAACCTCGCCCCGGCCGCGCCGACCGGCCTGAGCGCCGTACTGGCCGGCGCCGATGCCCAGGTCAGCTGGAACGCCAACGCGGAAACCGATCTGCTCGGCTACGTGCTCTACCGCAACGGCCGTCCCGTCAACGGCGGCGCGCAGCTTCCCGCAGACCTGCGCGTGCTGGCGCTGAGCGACACCGGCTATCTCGACGCGGCGCTGGCCGACGGCACGCACCAGTACGTGGTGCATGCCATCGACCGCGCCGGCAACCTGAGCCCGCCCTCGCAGCCGGCCAGCGTCGGGCCGCTGGACAACGGCCCGCCGCGGCTGCAGATCGATACGCCCGAAGAGGGCCATGCCTTCGAGCAAAGCCTGGAAATCCGCGCGTCCAGTGCAGACCAGGATATCGCCAGCGTTGAATTCGCCTACCGCGCCGCCGGCGCCGGCACCTGGACGGCGCTGCAACCCGTGCTCGCAACCGCGCCGTACCAGATCACCTGGAACGCGCAGGGCCTGCCGCCGGGCGACTACGAAATCCGCGCCCTGGCCCAGGACAGCGGCGGCCTCTCCGACCCGCAGCCGCCGCAGCGCCGCGTGCGCCTGGCCGACCTCACCGCGCCTTCGCCGCCGCTGCACGTGCGCGCCCGCGGCGACGGCGGCGGCGTGCGGCTGGAATGGCTTGCCAGCACGGCGGCCGATGTCAGCGGCTACCGCATCGAGCGCTGGGACGGCGGCAGCTGGCAGCTGGCCGGCGACACCATTGATGCCACCACGTTCAGCGACACCGGCCTCGACGACGGCACCTGGCGCTACCGCGTGCGCGCCAAGGACGCCGCCGGCAACCTGTCCGGCGCAGTCGAAGACACCGCCTTCGTATTCGGCCTGACGCTGGAACAGCCGTATACGCCGACCAGCGCCGCGCAGACCGCCTTGCAGGGCCGCGGCGCACGTCCCGGCAGCGTGGAAATCCGCGTCGAAAACGGCGCCGGCAACAGCACGCTGCCGGCCCTGCAGAGCGGCGCCGACGCCCGCTTCAGCGCCGCCGCAATCGCGCTGCAGCCCGGTGAAAACCGCCTGCGCGCGCAGATCAGCGACAGCCTGGGCAACCGCAGCCGCGAAGCCGAAGTCTGGCTGCAGCAGGGCCAGCCGCCGTCGGCGCCAGGCGGCCTCGCCGCCAGCGCCCAGGCTTACGCCGCGCGACTGGACTGGAACCTCAACCCCGAGGCCGACGTGATCGGCTACCGCGTACAGCGCAACGGCCGTCCGCTCGCCGCCGACCAGGCGCTGGGCGGACTGGGCGCGGAATCGGGCCTCTGCTGCGACACGCCATTCGCCGTCGACGGCGATCCCGCCACGGCCTGGAGCTTCTACGCCGGCTATGCCGCGCTGGAAGAAGCCTCGGCCCTGGATCCGGCGCTGGAAATCGGCCTGGATCAGCCGCAGCTGCTGACCGCGCTGCAGCTGGACTGGCGCAGCGCGGCCGAGGCCAGCGGCAATGTGGACATTTATGCCCGCACGCCGCGCGCGGCCTGGGTACGCATCGCCCGCCTGCGCGGCGCCGCGGCGGCGCACGGCACGGCCGTGTTCGAGCCGCCGTATCGCAGCGACCGCCTGCGCATGGTCGTGCGTTCGCCGGGCGGCCATGCCATGGAAGTACCGCTGGCCCTGGCCGAGCTGCGCCTGATGGCCCGCCCGCTCAAGGCTACGCCGCCGCAGCAGGAAACCCTGCTCGACGGCCTGCACAGCTACCGCGTCAGCGCGGTCAATGCGCTGGGCTTTGAAAGCGCGCTTTCCGTCGCCGCGGAACTGGCCATAGGCGATGCGACCGGACCCGACGCGGTCGAACTCAGCGGCACGCTGGACGGCAACAGCGCCCAGCTCAGCTGGAGCGCCAGCGCCGCCGCCGACCTCGCGCGCTATGAACTCAGCCGCGACGGCAGCGTCATCGCCAATCTGCCGGCGCAGGCGCCGCGCAGCCACACCGACGCCAACCTGATGCTGGGCGAACACCGCTACCAGGTCATCGCCTACGACAGCTACGGCAACGCCGGCGCGCCGTCCAATGAGATCACGCTCGTCGTCGCCGGCGAGGCGCCGCAGATTCCGCAGAACGTGCAGGTGACGCGCGTGCCCGCGGGCGGCGCGCTGGATGTGAGCTGGCAGCCGCCGGCCGCCGGTCCGGCCGTGGCCGCCTACGCCCTGCGCCGCGGCGACAGCGCCGCCGGTCCCTTTGTGGAACTGTCCACCGCAGCGACGCTCGCCCGGCGCGACGCCGGTCTGGTCAACGGCCGCAGCTACTACTACACCGTGCAAAGCATCGACGCCGCCGGCAACCGCAGCCCGCAGAGCGCGCCCGTCAGCGGCACGCCGCGCGATGAGCAAGGTCCGCCGGCACCGCTGCTGACCTGGCCCACACGCGCCGGCCAGCCGTTGCAGACCGGCGCGGGCGCCAGCGCGGTCTGCGGCCTGGCCGAAGCCGGCAGCCTGATCGACCTGGAACGCGACGGCGTAGTCCTGGGCCAGGCCCGGGCAGCCGCGGCAGACAGCTACCGCAGCACGATTCCCGCCGGCCTTACCAACGAGATCCGCGCCGCCGCCGACGGCGTACATGTCTCCGGCCGCGGCAGCGACGACCGCCTGCGCATCGTCGACCTGTCCACCCAGGCCAGCGAAGCCCTCTCCGACACGGCGCGTCTGGCGCAGTGGTCGGCGCGCGGCGGCACGCTGTACTACGCCGACGGTAGTCGCCTGCTGGCGCAGCAGCCCGGCGTGGCGGCGGTGGATCTCGGCTTCGCACTGGACGAACTGCGCCGCTACGCCGTCGGCAGCGACGACAACCAGGTGCTGCTGTACGGCGCGCCGGCCGGTGCCGCCGACGGCGTCTGGCTGCTGCGCCGCGACGGCACCGCTCCGCGCCGCTACGCCGTGCTCGACGGCCATGACCTGCTCGACACTGCGCCGCTGCTGGCGCCCGATCTGCGCCATGCCCTGCTCGCCACGCCGCAAAGCCTGCTGCTGCTGGATCTGCGCAGCGGCGAACTGCGCGCCGAGATCCCGGCCGACAGCGCGGTCGCCCCGTCCTGGGCCGCGGACAGCCGCCGCTTCGCCCATGCCAGCGGCATCGGCGGCAACTACCGCCTGGAGATCTACGACGCGATCGCGCTGCAGCCGCTGTCCGGCACCACGCTGGCCCAGCCCGCCAGCCGCGTCGCCTGGTCGCCCGACGACAGCCAGGTCGCCGTCGCGGCGGACGGCCGCATTGGCCTCTACGCCGCCGACAGCGGCCTGCCGCTGCCGGCGCCGCCGTTCAACCTGGCGATCAACGATGCAGAAAGCCTGGCCTGGACGGCGAGCGGAACACTACTGTTCCACACGGGAACAAACGTGGGCACCTTCACACCGGCCGGCTGGTTCTGCAGCACGCCGCTGCCGCTGCGTCCCGGCGACAACCGCATCGGCGCCAGCGCCGTGGACGATGCCGGCAACCGCGGCCCGGCCGCCGCGCCGCTGCTGCTGCAGTCCGCGGCTGCCCTGCCCGACCTGGCACTGAGCAGCGCCGACCTGTTCTTCGTGCCAGCCGCACCCGCGCCGGGCCAGGCCGTGACCGCCCTGGCCACGCTGCGCAACACCGGCCAGGCCGCCGTCGCCGTGCCCACCCTGGCGGTACAGCTGATTGCGCCCGACGGCAGCATGCGCACCATCGCCCTGGCCGCACCGCTGCCGGCGCTGGCGCCCGGCGGCGCGCGCCAGGTCACGCTGGGCCTGGGCACGCTGGAACAGTCCGGCTACTACCGGCTGCGCCTGGAAGCCGATCCGGAACAGCAGCTCAACGAAACCCGCGAGGACAACAACCGCGCCGAGGCCGCGCTGGCGGTGACGGCCAGTGCCGATCCGCTGCTCGATCTCAGCCTGGCCGCCAGCCTGTTCCGCCCCGGCGAAACGGTCCGCGGCGAAGTGCGCGTCAGCAATCCCGGCCGCGAGTTCGGCGGCGGTCGCGTGCGCCTGGAAATCGTCGATGCGCAGGAATGGCGCGTGGCCGATCTCGGCGAAATCAGCGTTCCGGCGCTGGATCATGCGCAGCAATGGCAGCAGGTACTGAACTGGGATGCCACCGGCGTGCTCGCCGGCGACTACCGCCTGCGCGCGCGCCTGCTGCGCAGCGACAGCAGCAGCCTGGCCGAACATACGGCCGCCTTCGGCATCCTGGCGCTGCGCCATGTCGCGCTGGATATCGCCAGTCTCACGCCGGCGCCGCGCAGCGGCAGCAGCGTGCAGCTGCGCAGCGCGCTGCACTTCCTGCAGGGCAATGCGCTGCTGCAGAACGCCACCTTGCGCGCCTCGGTGCACGGCAGCGACGGCGCGCAAGTCTGGAGCGCCACCCAGACCCTGGGCGTGCTGCAGCCGGGCTACGAACTGCAGCGCGAAGACAGCTGGGATACCACCGCAGCCGCCGCCGGCGTCTACACCTTGCGTCTGACACTCAGCGCGCCGGATTTTGAACAGGAAGCGAGTTCCAGCCTGCAATTGGCCGGCGCCGTGAGCGATCCCGTACGCCTGTCCGGCAGCCTGACGCTGGCCCCGGGCGCGCGCCTGATCGCCGGCCAGGACGGCGCGCTGCGCTATCGCCTGGTCAACGAGGGCAGCGCCGCATTGTCCACACTGCAACTGCGCCTGCGCCTATACCAGAGTCCGCAGCAGCCCGCCCTGCTGGATCGCGAGGAAACCCTGGATCTGGCCGCCGGCGCCGCCTACGAAGGGAGCGTGGCACTGCTGGCGCCGCCGCTGCAGCTGCAAAGCCATGTCGCCCTGCTGGAAGCCCGCGCCGCCGGCGATGCCGCAGGCCAGTGGCGCCTGCTCGCCAGCCAGGGCTTCGATGCCGTCGACGCGCTGCCGCCGCAGATCGGCGTACTGGCGCCCGGCAGCGCGCTGCAGCCCGCCATCGTGCCGCTGCGCGCGCGCATCACCGATGCGCATTCGGCCATCGCCGAAGCACGCCTGCGCATCGACGGCGGCGCCTGGCAGCCGCTGAGCCGCGGCAGCGACGGCCTGTTCACGCGCCATCTCGGCGGCCTCGCCGATGGCGCGCACCAGGTCGAATTCAGCGCCCGCGACAGCTGGGGCAATGAAACCTTCAGCCCCGCACAATCCTTCACGGTCGATGCGCTGCCGCCGCAAATCATCATCAGCGGCATCGGCGAAGGCCAGCTCGCCAACCACGATCTCAGCGCCGCCGTCAGCATCAGCGACGCCAACCTCGACCCGGCGCAGACAAGCATCCACCTCGACGGCCAGCCCTATGTCCCAGGCACACCCATCCAGGCCGAGGGCGAGCATGTGCTGGGCATCCGCGCACTGGATCTGGCCGGCAACCAGAGCCTCGCCGCCCACCATTTCCGTATCGACCGCACGCCGCCGCCGCTGCTCATCACCGGGCCGGCCGACGGCGCCGTCGTCGCCGAAAGCCGGGTTGCCGTACAGGTGCTGAGCGAAGCCGGCGCCGCAGTCACGCTGGACACCGGCGCCTACAGCGCCCAGCAGGTCGCCACCGGCGGCGGCATCGCCGAATTCGCCGGCGTGCCGCTGGCCGAAGGGGACAACCGCATCGAAGCCGTGGCCCGCGATGCCGCCGGCAATGCCAGCCCCGTCGCCGCGATCACGGTGCGCTACGAAAGCGCGGCCGCGCAGCCCCTGGTCGGCACCTTGCAGCCGGCCGCGGCCGAAGTCGCCCACGGCCAGCCGCTGCAGCTCACGCTGCGCCTGCGCAATCCCGGCGCCGTGGCACTGCCCGCGCAGAGCCTGCGACTGGATGTGCTGGGCCCCGCCGCGCAGTTGCTGCAGCGGCGCGAATACCAGCGCGTCTTCGCCGCCGGCGAGGAGTTCAGCGAGATGCCGGAATTCGCCACCACGGAATGGCCGCTGGGCCTGCTCATGCTGCGCCTGGAAATCCTGCGCGACGGCAGCTGGATCATGCTGGACAGCCAGAGCATCACCCTGGCCGACCGCACGGCGCCGCAGCTGCAGGCCATCGCGCCCGCGGCCGGCAGCGTGCTGCGCGCGCCGCTGCGCCTGCGCGCCAGCGCCCACGATGCGCTCAGTGCCCCGGTCAGCGCCGAATACAGCCTGGACGAGGGCCTGTGGCAGGAACTGTCCGCGGCCGGCGGCGATAGCTTCGAAAGCGCGCCGCTCAAGCTCGCCGACGGCGATCACAGTTATCGCCTGCGCGCCCGCGACGCCGCCGGCAACCTGGCCGAAGGCGCAGCGACCGGCTTCGCCGTGGACACCACCGCGCCGCTGATCACGCTCAGCGGCGTGGCCGACGGCGATCTGCTCAACCACGCCGTCACGCCGCTGATCGGCATTGACGAGGCACATCCGGCCAGCAGCAGCATTCGCCTGGACGGCCAACCCTTCGTCAGCGGCAGCGCAGTCAGCATCGACGGCGAGCATCTGCTGCAGGTCGAGGCCACCGATGCCGCCGGCAACAGCGCGACCGCCCAGCTGCGCTTCACCCTGGATCTGCAGGCGCCCGCGGTCAGCGTGAGCGAACCCGTGCCCGGCTCCACCGTCACGCTCGCGCAGCAGGAAGTCGCCGGCAGCACGGAGCCGCTGGCCTCGGTGCATATCCAGGCGCCGGGCCTGGTCACCACCGTACAGGCCGACGCCCAGGGCCGTTTCCGCAGCGCCGCAGCCACCTTGCAGCCCGGCCTCAACACGCTGCGCCTGTACGCGATCGACCGCGCCGGCAATACCGGCGCGGAGATTACCGCCGACGTAACCTATCAGCCCTCGCAGGCGCAGAGCGCCAGCGCGCAATGGCTGGATACCGACCTGCTGGTGCGCCGCGGCGATCCGCTGCAAGTGCGCTATCTGCTGCGCAATACCGGTACGGTCGCGCTGGCCGCCACGCCGTTGCGGGTGGAATTGCGTACGCTCGACGGCGATGTGCTGGCGCAGGACGAATACGCGCTGGATCTCGGCGTCAACGCCGAAACCACACGCAGCTCGCTGTTCCCCACCGGCACGCTGCGCTACGGCGAATACCGCGTGGCCCTGGCCGCGCAGCTGCGCGATGCCGCCGGCACGTTGCAGTGGGTTGCGCTGGGCACGACCAGCGCGCGCATCAGCGGCTGTCCGTACCGGCGCCCGGCCGATGCCGTGTTCTGGAACGGCTTTGAACCGCCCGGCACGGAAGACGGCCTGTTCTGCGATGACTTTGATTTCCCGCCGCCGGTGGTTGCGGCGGCATCGCGCAGGAGCGTCGAAGGCACTGCAAGGAAGCAACCATGAGCTGCAAGGAAGCAATCACGAAACCCGCCATTGCTGTTTCGCTGTGGCAGCGGCCGCTGTTGAGCGCATTGCTGGCTGGTGCGACGGCCGTGCTGACGACGGCGGCCGGGTTGGCTGGGCCGCTGCCGGCGACTGCACCGGCGATCTTGCCTGCGATGCAAGCGGCATCCATTACGGTATCAACATCGCTGTTGCAGCCTGCGGTGACGGTGACGGCAGGGCCGGCAAATCGCTCTGCGGGAGCGCCACAGCAAACGAAGGCACTCACGGCGAAGCCCGCGGGTGATTCCGTGGCGCTGCCGCAGGCGGATGCGACGACGGCCCCAGCGACGAACGGTTCCGCAGCGTCACTGCATGCTGATGCGACGACCGCCATAGCAACGAGCGATTTCGTAGCAGCGCCGCGTGCCGATACAACGACGACCATAGCAACGAACGATTCCGCAACGCCGCTGCAGGTGGATGCGACAACGGCCGTAGCGGCAAACGACTCCGCGACTTCGTCATCGCGACTGGAAGCGATGACGGGAGAGCCGGCAGATGACTCCGCCATACCGCAGCACTACACGGCTGCAGCGACGGCAATGCCGGCCGGCGATCCCGCGCTGTCGCCATACCCGGCGATGTCGGGGGCAATGCCAACTGGCGATTTCATCGCATCGCCATCGCACACAGCGGCAGCACGGCCGTCGGTCGTGACGGAGTCTGATGCGTTCTCAGGCATGCGGGTTGCGCTCGCGGCGGCGTTGCCGGCGACAGCACGGCCTACCGCGGCGTACAACGCGTCTACAGCGCATGCCCCGCGTGTTTCGACCGCGATGCCCGTCACTAGCGGGGCCGGCGTTCCATCGGTCACACCGGTATCCCTGGCGACATATGTCTCGACAAATACGCTCGCGGCCTTCGGGGCTGCACGGGCGAAGTCTCAAGCAGGTACGAAGCCAGACGAGCAGGCCAGTGCATCGAGCGATATTCCGGCCACCATCCCTGAGCGAGCGACCGCTGCGCAGGAACGGTCGCAGGCAAGTGTTGGGTCAGACAAGGCGGCAAATGCATCGGCGAACACGTCGGGCAACGCCTTCGCAGGCGCTACCGCACAGACAGCAGCCCAGGCACTCGCGGCGCCACACAAGCCAGCAAATTCAGCGGCCAACACATCACCCAGCGTCTCTGCGACCGTCGCTGCTGAGCAGACAACAGCTCAGGCAAGCGCTGAGCCGGATAAGCTGACCAATTCAGCGACAAGCACATCGTCCAACGCCTCTGCGACCATCACCGCCGCACAGACGACAGCCCAGACAAGCGCAGCGCTGAATAAGCCGGCCAATTCATCGGCTAACTCCTCGCCCGACACCCTTGCCGCCTTCGCCGTACCACCGGCAGCAGCGCGGGCAACCATCGCGCCGCCTAGCTCGGCCGGCTCAGCGACCAACACGCCAGCCAACGCCGCTACGGCTGACGCCGCGACGCAGACGGCGATGCGGACGAACGCGGCGCGAAGCCCATCGACGCCGACGTTGAGCCAGGTCCCCGTGGCGGCGGCACCGGCCGCTGCACGCAGCGACACCACGGCTGCGGCGACTACACCCACTGCAGCCACCCCACCTGAGCAAGCCGCCATCGCCGCCCTGCTCCGCGGTGATGATGCGCGCGGCGTCGTGGCAGCGCTGCCAGCGGATCCGCTGCAGCCAAAGACGGCGCAGGAACGCGCGCCCTCGGCTGTCGAGGGCCTGCTGCACCAGGCCCGATCCGTGCAGCAGCTGCTGCAAGCCAAAGGCGGTGCGCGACACACACCCGCGCTGCGCGACGCGCTGCAATCGCTGCAGGCCCAGCGTCTGCTGCTGGAACTGCGTCTGGATCAGCAAGCCGATCCGCCGGGCCGTCCGCTGCCTGCGGCGGCCGCCGCGCAGGTCCGCCAGCGGCAGCAGCCGCTGCGCGACTGGCTGCGACAGCTCGACAATGCCACCGACACCTTCACGCAATCGCTACCGACGATTGCTTCGGGCTCATCCGATCCATCTCACGCATCGGACGCTTCTCGCCCCTCCGATGCCTCGCGTGGAGCGCCTGAATCCGGTACAGCGGACGCGTCGCGTAAAGTGGCTGCAGGCGGAGCTTCCGTCGCCCTCATCCCCGCCGCCCAGGCCGCCGAACTGCAAACCCTGCTCGCCGCGGGCATAACGGAAGACGCCGCCCCCATCCTCGGCACCCAGCTTCCCGTGCACCGCCCGCGCCTGCCCGCACGCGAACCGCTGCTGCAGCCGGTCGTGCTGCCCAGCTATGCCGACACGGCCGAAGTGCCGGTGCAAGCGGCCGACTACGCCGCCAGCCGCGATGCACCGCTGTCACCGGCGATCCTGGCCAAGGCACAGAGCCTGGGCAATGACTACACCCGCATCGTCGATTTCGTGCGCAGCAGCGTGCGCACGCAGTGGTATGCCGGTTCGCAACAAGGCGCCGAAGGCACGTTGCGTACCCTGGCCGGCAACGATGTGGACCAGGCCAGCCTGCTGATCGCGCTGCTGCGTGCCAGCCGTGCGCCGGCGCGCTATGTGCGCGGTGTGCTGGAGATCCGCAGTGCGGATCTCGCCGCCTCGCTGGGTGTGCGCGAAGACAAGATCGGCCTGGCCCTGGCCGCGGCCGGTGTCGCGCATCGGCCGCTGCTGCGCGGCGGGCGTATCGACGCCTACGCGGTCGAGCAGGTGTTCGTTTCCGCCAAGATCCCCTATTCCCACTACCGCGGCAGCAGCGCCGACCGCAGCGGTGCGGCGTGGATTGCGCTGGCGCCGGCGCTCAAGCCGCATCAGGTGATCCCGGCCGGCGGCGCGCTCGCGCGCACGGGACTCGATGCGCAAGCCTTCCTCGACGAGGTGCTCGCGCATACGCAATCCGAAGCGCCGTTGACCCTACTGCGGCAGACACTGGAAAGCCGCCTCGCCGCACTGACACCGCCGCTGGCCTATGCCGACCAGCTCGGCCGTCATACCGTCGCCGCCCCCGCGCTGGAACTGCTGCCGGCCAGCCTGCCCGCGGCCACCGTTGCGATCACCGGCGAGTTCGCCGAACTGCCTGATACGCTGCGCCAGCAGGCGCGGATCGTGCTGCGCGCGGGCACCGCAGAAGATGCGCCCATCGTGCTCGATGCGCAGCTCGCGCTGGCCGATGTGGCGGATCGTCGTATCACGCTGGCCTATCAGCCCGCTTCCATCGCTGACGGCGCGGTGGTCGATGCCTACGGCGGCATGAGCCTGACGCCGCCTTACCTCTATGCCGTGCGGCCCGTGTTAAGCATTGACGGCCTCGTCGTGCGCCAAGGCGGCGCTGCTGGTGGAACCCAAGGCGGCCATGCCTTCCCTGCGGCTGCCGTACGGCCGGTGTCCAATACCACCGGTCCAGTTGTACGCCAGCGCAGCGACGGCAGTACCGAGGGAAGCCAGAACACCGATGCGTCAAATGATTCAGAAGTACTAAATGCGTCAAATACAGCTAACGCACTCGCCGAATCGAAGGCGGCAAGTAACGCACACACCACCACTACGGCTAGCGCACCCCACCCGTTTACTGCAAACACCAGCAGCACCGTCACCACCGCCAACACCAGCAGCCTCCTGGGCAGCGGCGCCCTCGACGCCGGCACCACCCAACGCCTCGACATCACCCTGCACGGCCCCGGCGGCAGCGTCAGCTTCAGCCAGCAACTCGACGCCGGCGGCTACGCCGCGCTGATCCTCGACGCCCAGGCCAGCCGCCCGCCACAGCAGGACGAAGCAGACTCCCTGACCGGCGACAGCGAACCCGCCGCCGCGCGCCTGCTGGCCAACCTCGGTGCGCGCTACCTGGCCGAGTGGGATGCGGCCGATGACGAACTCGCCCAGCTCTTCGGCGTCGGCGTGATCCGGCCGTTTCCGTCGGCGGCGCTGGTGCTCAATCAATACCGCGTACCGCGCCTGGCCGGCCTCGCCCAGGAACTGAACTGGCGCGGCGTCGCACTTGATGCGGCGCTGCGTCCGGTCGAAGCCTTCGCACAAGGCGCTTCCAACGCGGTCGAACGCGATTGGACCGCACTGTCGGCCCTGCAGGGCTCCAGCCTCGAACACCGCGTGTTCGAGCAGCAGTGGCGCGTGGACAGCCTCTCTGCTGATAAAGCGCTGCAACTCGCGCGCGAACGCGGCGAACCGATCGAGACGCTGACACCGGCCACCGGCATCGGCACGCTCAACCACCCACCCGCCGTCCTTGCCGCGGTCCAGGGCTGGCTCGCCCGCGGCTACGTCGTGGATATCCCGCGCCACCCGCTTACGCTGCAGGCCTGGACCGGCTCAGCCTGGCGCGCACGCCACCTCGCCAGCGGCGAAGCCGGCTACTTCCTCAGCGGCACGCTCGCCGGCGGCAGCACGGTGCCACCACCGGAATACTGGTTCCTGCAGCAGTTGGTCCAGCTGCTCGGCAATCCCTATGCATTGCTGGCCAATAACGACCCGCTGGCCGGCGCGTTGCTCGTCATCGACCGCGACAGCCAGTACCAGGAAGCCATCGCCGGCCAGGCCCTGGCCAACCCGCTGCGCGTCAGCGTGCTGGATCGCGCCGGCCGGCCGGTGAAGGGCGCGGCGGTGCGCTTCCGCGTCACCAGCGGCAACGGCACGCTGGCCGGTGGCGGCAGCAGCGCGACCGTCAAGACCGATAGCAACGGCCACGCCCGCCTCGGCTTCACCACGAACGCCCGCATCGTCGCGCCCCTGCGCTATCGCCAGAATGCGCAGGACGCCTGGCCCAACCGCACCGGCGCGAACGAGATCGAAGTCAGCGCCATGGGTGCCAACGGGCTGCTTGTCAGCGGCGAACCGCTGCACGCCTACAGCGTGCCCGGTCCCGGCGTGCGGCTCGACCTCAACCACACCGACAACGAAACGATCATCGGCGGCCTCGGCTACCTCGACCTCGGCCTGCGCGCGCTGGATGCCAATGACAATCCCGTCGCCAACCTGCCGCTGCGCCTGCGCGTGGACACCGAAGTGCTCCCCGTCACCGAGGAATGCACTGTCGCCAGCAACCCGATCGACGCGACCCTGGCACTGGCCGAACAGTGCCCCGCCGGCGAGTTCCAGCTGACCGGCCATCCCTGCACGAGCAAGGTACTGGATGACCTGTTCACCAACGGCGAACTCACGCCGTTCCGGCTGGTGCCGGGCAACCTCGCCCGGCCCGCCCGGTACACCGTGCATGCCATGGCAGAGGGACTCAGCGAACGCCGCATTATCCGCAACGACTTCCGGGACTGTGACGAACGCGGCCCGGGCGTGCTGCTCTGGGTGCCGCAGGACTACCAGCAGGTCGGCGGTATCCGCGCGCTGCAGGTCCCCGCGGCGGCCGCACCGGGTGACCTGTTTCCGGTCACGCCGCGCTTCCTCACCTACGAGCTGCATAGCACCCAGCCCGGCATCACCTACTGGGCGCCGTACATCCTCCCGACCGGCATTACCCCGCTGCTGCAGAACTTCGTCGGCGGCACGCCGGAAAACCTGCGCACGGCCCCTTATTCGAACGAATACCAGTTCGACCTGCGCGCCGGCGATACGCCCGGCAAGATCACCAGCACCATCCATCACCAGATGGCGCATATCGATGCCACGGTGCACTGGGGCTGGAGCGTGCAGGTCCGCGCCCCGCAGATCAGCCCGGCCACGCTGCCGCTGACCGCCAGCGGCACGACGACGGAACGCCTGACCCTCACCGCGGACTTCAGCCCGGCCGACTACTACGCCACCTCGCTGCGGCTGCAACTGCGCGGCGATGGCCAGCTCGTGGACGAGTGCGCGTTGCCCGGCGGGCTCTCGGGCAGCAGTTGCTACCTGTCGCGCGGCCTGGCACTCGACCGCCGCAAGACCTACGACGTCGTCACCGTGCTCAACGACGGCACGCCGTACCGGCTGCAATCCCCACCCAAGGCGCTGCCGCTGACCCAGGGCATCATCGGCGGCTACGGCCTGCTGCGCGCCGGCAATGACCCGATCAGCGTTGCCGGCCTGGTGCAGGGCCGTTATCCCACGCTGATGACGCAGCAGCGTTCGATCGATATCGCCGCGAGCTACGCCTGCAGCCAGGGCCAGCGCCTGGCCTACCTGCTGAGCCAGCCGGCCACGGTCAGCCTGAAGTTCTACCACCGCGTCGGCGGGAGCGGGCCGAGCAACACGGCGCTGGCCTGGACGGCGCTGGACAATGCCGCGCAGGATCTTGGCGCGCATGAAGTCCTGATCGAACCGCGCGACCTGCCCTTGGGCGAGTACCAGTTCGAGCTGATCGCCCGCACGCCCGACGGCCAGGAAGAAACCCGCGAAGGCATCGTC